>NZ_CDBL01000034.1:0-16832 GCF_000820005.1 Aeromonas piscicola
GGGGAAAGGGGGACTCAAAAATAACAGAGGCGGCCCAGGGCCGCCTCTGTTGTCATCGCAGACAAGGGAGTGCTTACAGCTGCTCGATGCCGACTATGTGCCAGGGCGCATTGTCCTTGGCCAGGTTACGTTCGAGGTGCCACACCTCCTTGATGTCCTCCTCGACCTGCTCCTGGCGATCCATGTAGCGGCCGCTGAAGCGCACGCTGACCTGGGCCCAGTCGCTGCCGTAGTCGGCACGCACCAGCTGGGTATCCACATACATCACTTCGGTATGCTGCTCACCGGTCAGCTCGGCACGTTCGGCTTTGAGCTGCTCGAACAGCTCAGGGCTCACGTACTCGCGTACCTTTTCCAGATCGTTTTTATTCCAGGATTCTTGCAGGGTGCGGTAGTGATCACGGGCACCTGACAGGAAACCGTTCATGTCAAAACCTGGCGGCAGACGGAAGGGCACGTCGCTGTCGGCAAAGCCGGTCGCTTGCGGCGCACTGTTGCTCTGCTCGAACTGCTGGGGGGCGGCCGATGGCGGCTGATAGCCGGCGTAGGCTGCCTGTGGCTGGGGCGAGGCCGCCTTGCTCCTGCGCATGGCGCGGAACAGGAAGACGGCGCCCAGCGCCAGAGCGGCGATCAGCAGCATGTCCATGCCTTGCAGGCCTTCGAAGGCACCGCTACCCAGCAGGTAGGCGAACAGGCCACCGGCCAGCAGGCCGCCGAGCAGACCGCCCATCATGCCACCCTTCTTCGGTGCGGCCTGAGCCCCGACCGCCGGGTTCTTGGTGTCGACGGGCTTGGCCGCCGGTTGGGCCGGAGCCGTCTTGTAGCTCTTGCCAAAGGATTTACCGCCGCCAAACTTCTTGGCCTCGGCAATGGGTGCCCCCAGGCCAATGGCCAGGATCACGGCAAACAGGGTCAGCATCTTTTTCATTTTGACTCTTTTCACTCTCATCAGTGGGTGGGGCATGCTCTGCTTTGGCAAGCTCAGCGAGGCGCATGGCAGGCTGCCTGTCCCTCGTTGTATTGCAGCTTGCGACTATGATTAACATGGTTGGCATGAATTATTCATGAACAGATTGTCCCGATCGGGGGCATCAGAGGAGCAGCGCAATGAAAAGTCGACGACCGAGCCGCAAGGAGCGCAAGCTGCGCAACAAGGCGAGAGCCAAGCCCCATGACCAGACCCTGGTCTGGCCCTTCCTCATGGTATGAAGCCGGGGTGATCCCCTGGCACAGTTCATCGGCAAGCGGTGCCAGCCACCATCAGGAGGAGGGTTGCACCAGACAGAAGTGAATAGCGTGCATTAGCACTCGCGATGGCGGGGTTTCTTTTGTAAAATTCCCGTCCCCTTCCCGCTGCGGTTTTTATGTGTATGGCAGAGCAAGTGACGGCGAAAAAAGACGCCAAGACACAACAGCTGAAAGTCCCTCCCCACTCTTTTGAGGCCGAACAGTCCGTACTGGGCGGCCTGATGCTGGATAACGACGCCTGGGATCGGGTCGCCGAACGGGTGATCGACAAGGATTTCTACAGCCGTCCTCACCGGCTTATCTTCCAGGCCATGACCCGCCTCTCCAATGTGGGCAACCCCATCGATCTCATCACGCTGCAGGAGGAGCTGGAACGTTCCGAGCAACTGGAAGAGTCCGGTGGCTTCGCCTATCTGGTGGAGATCGCCAAGAACACCCCGAGTGCCGCCAACATCAATGCCTACGCCGAGATCGTGCGTGAGCGGGCGGTGGTGCGGGAGATGATCTCGGTCGCCAACGAGATAGTCGAAGCAGGCTACGAGCCGCAGGGACGCACCTCGGGCGATCTGCTCGATCTGGCCGAGAGCAAGGTGTTCCAGATCGCCGAGCAGCGCACCAGCGCCAACGAGGGGCCGCAGCCCCTCAAGCTGATCCTCGAGCAGACGGTCGACAAGATTGAAGAGCTGTTCAAGACCCCCCACAACGGGGTCACCGGGGTTTCCAGTGGTTATGGGGATCTCGACAAGATGACCGCCGGTCTGCAGCGCTCGGATCTGATTATCGTGGCGGCCCGCCCCTCCATGGGCAAGACCACCTTTGCCATGAACCTGTGTGAGCACGCGGCGCTCACCGCCGAGAAACCGGTACTCATCTTCTCGCTGGAGATGCCCTCCGAGCAGATCATCATGCGTATGCTCGCCTCGGTCGGGCGCATCGACCAGACCAAGGTGCGGACCGGTCAGCTCGACGACGAAGATTGGGCGCGCCTCTCCTCCACCATGGGGCTGCTGCTCGAGAAGGGCAAAATGTACATAGATGACGCCTCCGGCCTCACCCCGACCGACGTGCGTTCCCGCGCGCGCCGCATCGCCCGTGAGCACGGCGGCCTCTCCATGATCATGATCGACTACCTGCAGCTGATGCGGGTGCCCGCGCTCTCCGACAACCGGACCCTGGAGATAGGTGAAATCTCCCGCTCCCTCAAGGCGCTGGCAAAAGAGTTGCAGTGCCCCGTGGTCGCGCTGTCCCAGCTCAACCGGAGCCTGGAACAGCGTGCGGACAAGCGCCCGGTCAACTCGGATCTGCGGGAATCCGGCTCCATCGAGCAGGACGCGGATTTGATCATGTTTATCTACCGTGATGAGGTGTATCACGATGACAGTCCCGACAAGGGGATTGCCGAGATCATCATCGGCAAGCAGCGTAACGGCCCTATAGGCCGCGTGCGCCTCACCTTCCAGGGGCAGTTCTCCCGGTTCGACAACTATGCCGGCCCGGCGTTTGATGACGACTATTGATGAAAACCCGTGGTGATGGCGGATTAGATACCACCACGAAAGCCCTGAAAGGTAGCCGAGTTCTCATCGGTCAACCGCGTAACGGTGCCAATAGGGCCGCGTGCGCCTTACCTTCCAGGGGCAGTTCTCGCGGTTCGACAACTATGCCGGCCCGGCGTTTGATGATGATTACTAAGTAGGGGTCGGTCTGCGCACCCATATCGGTGCCTAGGTCCCCCCAGATCCAAGACACAGTTTTCCCGGTTCGACAATTATGCCGGTCCGGCCTTAGACGATGACAATTAAGGGCTGACACCACACGGTGCCTGGCGCATTCACGCGCCATCATGCCCTCGTAAGGGAAAACAGATGAAAGCGGCAATTGCCCAAATCAATACAGCGGCCCTGCGCCACAACCTCGCCGTGGTCAAACGGCACGCCCCCGATTGCAAGATCATCGCCGTGGTCAAGGCCAACGCCTATGGCCATGGCCTGCTGCCGGTCGCCCGCACCCTGGTGGATGCCGACGCCTATGCAGTGGCCCGCATCGAAGAGGCGCTGATGTTGCGCTCCTGCGCCGTGGTCAAACCGATCGTGCTGCTGGAGGGTTTCTTCTCGAGCGCTGATCTGCCGGTGCTGGCGGCCAATAATTTGCAAACTGCGGTGCACACCTGGGAGCAGCTCGAAGCGCTGGAGCAGGCCGAACTGCCGGCTCCCGTGGTGGCCTGGCTCAAGCTCGACACCGGCATGCACCGGCTCGGGGTGCGCAGCGACGAGATGCCCGCCTTTATCGCGCGTCTGGCCAGGTGCAAGAACGTGGTGCAACCGTTCAACATCATGACCCACTTCAGTCGCTCCGATGAACTCGAACAATCTACCACCCGCGAGCAGATCGACTTGTTCAGTCGCCTCACGGCGCCGCTCCTGGGCGAGCGGGCCATGGCGAACTCGGCGGGGATCCTGGCCTGGCCCGATTCCCACTGCGACTGGGTGCGCCCCGGCGTCATCCTGTACGGAGTATCCCCCTTCCCCAATACGGTGGCGGCGGATTACGACCTGCAACCCGTGATGACCCTCAAGACCCAGCTGATCGCGGTGCGGGATCACAAGGCGGGTGAACCTGTGGGCTATGGCGCCAACTGGGTGTCGGACCGGGATACCCGGCTCGGCGTCATCGCCATAGGTTACGGTGATGGCTACCCACGCATGGCGCCCAACGGCACGTCCGTGCTGGTCAATGGCCGCATAGTGCCCTTGGTGGGTCGTGTCTCCATGGACATGACCACTGTGGATCTGGGGCCGGGCGCCACCGACAAGGCCGGCGACGAAGCCGTGCTCTGGGGTGAGGGGCTGCCGGTGGAGCGGGTCGCCGACGAGATTGGCACAATCCCCTACGAGCTCATCACCAAGCTTACCTCCCGGGTCTTTATGGAATACGTCTAGGCACGGCCAGCACCAAACGTCAAAAAGCCCCGCATGCGGGGCTTTTTCTATGACGTTGTTGCGACCTGCCGACCGTTTATTGTCGGTGCATCCTGACAAACTTCTCCAGCAACTGATCTTCGGTTTCCACGTGGGCGGGATCCCGGATGATGCAGTCTATGAGCCGCAGACGCTGATGCTACTGCCGGTGCATCCGCACAAACTTCTCCAGCAGCTGCTCCTCGGTCTCCACATGGGCGGGATCCCAGATGATGCAATCGATGGGGCAGACGCTGATGCAGGTCGGCTTCTCATAGTGACCGACGCACTCGGTGCAGCGACTGGGATCTATCTCGTAGATCTCCTCACCCAGGCTGATGGCCTGGTTCGGACACTCGGGATCACACATGTCGCAGTTGATGCACTTGTCGGTGATGAGCAGGGACATATCAGGCCGCCGAGTGCGGCTGACGGGTGTCCTGGCGATCGCCGAGGTTGCGCAGCAGTATGCCGTAGTTGATGTCGATCTCTTTGGGAACAGGCACATAGACCACGTGGCCGTTGCCCGGCGCCGTGTCGATAAGCTCGCCCTTGCGGTTCTGCATCTGCTCCAGATTGAAGCTGACGTTGCCCTGCGGCGTCATCAGCTCCAGGCTGTTGCCCACCAGGAACTTGTTCTTCACTTCCACTTCCACCATGTCGCCCTGGCGACCAGTGATCTCGCCGACGAACTGCTGGGTGTCGGAGACCGAGTAGCCGTAGTCGTAGTTCTGGTACTCGCTGTGGTTGTGACGGCGCAGGAAACCCTCGGTGTAGCCACGGTGCGCCAGATTTTCGAGGGTGCCCATCAGGGTCGGATCGAACGGACGACCGGCGACTGCGTCGTCAATGGCCTTGCGATAGACCTGGGCGGTGCGGGCGCAGTAGTAGAAGGATTTGGTGCGGCCTTCAATTTTCAGCGAATGCACGCCCATCTTGGTCAGGCGCTCGACGTGCTCGACGGCGCGCAGATCCTTGGAATTCATGATGTAGGTGCCGTGCTCGTCCTCGAACGCCGTCATGTATTCACCGGGACGGTTGGACTCTTCCAGCAGCACCAGCGCATCGCTTGGCTTGCCGAGCCCCAGGGTGTTGTCCGGGCGCACTGCGATGGGCTCCTGGCGGTGGACTATCTGGCCCACGTCATCTTCCTTGCCCTCGTGCACCTTGTACTCCCAGCGGCAGGAGTTGGTGCAGGTGCCCTGGTTGGGGTCGCGTTTGTTGATGTAACCGGACAGCAGACAGCGGCCTGAGTAGGCCATGCAGAGGGCACCGTGGACGAAGACTTCCAGCTCCATCTCCGGCACCTGCATGCGGATCTCTTCGATCTCGTCGAGCGACAGTTCGCGGGAGAGGATGGCGCGGGTCAGGCCCATCTGATGCCAGAACTTCACCGTCGCCCAGTTGACCGCGTTGGCCTGTACCGAGAGGTGAATGGGCATGTCCGGGAAGGCTTCGCGCATCATCATGATGAGACCCGGGTCTGACATGATCAGCGCATCCGGCTTCATCTCGACCACGGGGCGCATGTCGCGGATGAAGGTCTTGAGCTTGGAGTTGTGGGGCTGGATGTTGGCTACCACATAGAACTGCTTGCCCAGCGCGTGGGCCTCGTTGATGCCGAGCTGCAGATTTTCGTGATCGAATTCGTTGTTGCGTACCCGCAGGCTGTAACGCGGCTGGCCCGCATAGACAGCGTCGGCGCCATAGGCATAGGCGTAACGCATATTCTTGAGGGTCCCGGCGGGGGAGAGCAATTCTGGTCTGAACATGTTGGACTCTTAGTATCTGATTGCAAATCAGGACGGCGCCACCTGATGGCGCCGGATTGGTTGAGCCGTGGTGCGAGACGGCGCTCGCGCCACAACTACCCGATGGCGTACATCATTATGCAGGATCACAGGGGATGCACCTGATATACGGGGTGCGAGATTGTACTCGCCCCCACGCCATCATGCAATTTGGCAGGCAATGGTTGCCGGCGCGAGCCGCGATGAATGTCCGGTCCGATCAGGCCCAGCGGGAGAGGGGGGAGGGCATGGCGTAGGCGTAGCCCTGCTGGTAGTCGCAACCGAGCCGGTTGGCTATCTCGATATGTTGCAGGGTCTCGACCCCTTCACACACCACCTTCATGCCGAGCCGCTGCAGGTATTCCACCAGACCGGTCAGCATCTTGAAGGCGTGGGGCGTGCGTGCCGCCTGCAGCAGCAGGGAGCGATCCAGCTTGATGATCTCGTAGGGCAGCGCCATCATCCGCTGGAAGTTGCACTCCTGGGTGCCGAAGTCATCGCAGGCGATGTGGGCGCCATGAGCGCGCAGCACCTCGATCAGCGCCCTGTGCTTGCTGTGCAGCGGGGCGTGCTCCAGCACCTCGAACCAGATCTCGATCCCTGCCTTGCTAGCCTGGAGTAGCACCAGCAGCAAGAGATTCTGATAGGTCTTGCTGCACAGCATGGGGTTGAGGTTGATGGAGAGGGCATAGGGTCCGCCCTTCGCCAGGGTAGGCAGATCGCGCATGATGGCCCTGAGCATGACGATATCCACATGCAGGGATTCATCCTGGCTGAGGGAGAGAAAGTCGATGCCCTGATAACTCTGCTGCGCCGGATCCCAGCGCCGTGCCAGTACCTCATAGCCTTTGACCTGACGGTCGCGGCCTATGATCGGCTGGTAAAAGGGCACGGCCACCTCGGCCACCGCCACGGTTGCCATGTCACTCATCGGATACTCTTCTTTGAACGCAAACATGGCACTCACCTGATAGACGGATATGGCTGCGCATAATACAGGAGGGGTGGGGGAATGCTCTGTAGGAATGCTCTGATAATACGGCTGAATTTGCCAAGTCAATATAGGACTATTCTGATTAACTTTCCCCCTGGTTCTAAATAGACTGGCTCCAGTGATATGCAGCCAGTTCGTCTTTTGCTAATCAACCATCTTGATAAGACAAACCACTGCATGTAAAAACCAGTCTGGAATCGTCATGAAGAAAATATATTTTATCTTGTCGCTGATATTCAGCGGCAACGCGGTGGCATCGGCTGAAATCAGCATAGGCACGCTTTATGACTATATGTCTGGCCAGCAGAGCACTTATTTGAAACGCATTCGTAATCAGGGTGATGCGACCGCCTTCGTCAAGGTTGCCATTCACGAGATCACCTACGACGTGGCGGGCCAGCCGCAGGAGTCGGCGGAGCTGACCGAGGGGCGCCGGGCGCTGATTGCCAGCCCGTCCCGCATGATTATTCCGGCCAACGGGGTGCAGGCGACCCGGCTGCTGTTTATGGGAGAGCGGGACAAGGAGCGCTATTTCAGGGTCCGTTTTATTCCTGTGTTGCCAAAACAGGAGGATGGGTTCGATCTGGATGCCAATACGGTTCCGGAGAATCAACAGCAAGTCTCGGCCGGGGTGAATATATTGACCGGTTTTGGTGCCATTATTTTCGTGATGCCAAAAGAGAGTCGCTTTGATACCCGATTGATAAAGACAGACACCATGACGACTGTCGTGAATAAAGGCAATGCAACCATAGTGCTGGATTTTTTTGAAGAGTGTGATGGGCGGAAGAAAAACTGTTCCACCCCAAGCAAAATCCATCTGTTGCCAAACATGCAGAAGCAACTGATGAAAAGGAGCGATCACCTCTATCGGTTTGAACTGATTGAGGGTGACAAGAGCAGAAACATGGTGATTGGTCACTGATGTTTCTTATATCCGAGAGAGGAGAGAGTGATGAAAGTATGGATAGCTGCGCCTCTGGCAATGCTGGTGTCGGCCAATCTGATGGCTGCCGAACGTATTGAGCATCAGGTCACTGTGACCGCCCAGATCCCGACCGAGGCTTTCTATGTGCAGCCGACCGGCGGGGACAACTGGATGAGTACGCCGCAGAAGCTGGCTTACAACCCTTATACCAAGAAGCTGGACACGCTCAGCAAGCAGCTGGACGCCAAGAGCACCATAGGCGCTATTAAAGGTTACCTGACCAACCCGGCCGTGATGGCCAGTGGCAATGACAACATCGCTCTGACCGTCAAGATTGGTGGCGTTACCTTGGGTACCACCTCGGCTGAAGTAATGAAGACCGATGATGCCAAGACCGGCAAGCTGCTGGGGCTGGAAGTGATCCCGGCGGATGCCCCGGTCGCCGGCTACAAGCCAGGCAACTACCAGGGGGTGGTGAACATGATATTTGAATCGGAAGCACCAACCAAACCTTAGTAAATAAATGACAGCTGTCACAATCGGCTCCCTGTATCGGGGGAGCCTTTTTGTCTGCGCTTATAAGAGAGGGATAGGTCGTGCCATATTTCTCTTTCCTGTTGCTCCTGGTTGTGTTGTGCGTACCTGCCTGGGCCACGGGAGGGCGCACTGCACAACCCCTTGATCTGCTGCAACAAGCAGAAGATTTGCCTGATGGCTTTGCCGATCACTTCTTCGGCGTCCCGTTGGCGGTGCGTATCCTGGTGGATGGGCAGCTGTTGGGGGAAGGCGAGATAGTGCTGGGCAAAGATACCAGCGTACAACTGCTGGCCCTGACCAGCAGCCACGAGAGTGAGCTGGACGAGCGCACGCGCCAGCGCTGGAGCAAGGTGCTGGCAGTATCCCATCGACTGGGCCCATGTCAGAATCTGTGCGCCGACGAGGTGTTGGCGCTGGAGTACAGCCTGGAGAACTCCCAGTTGTCGGTGCTGACGGCCGGTGCCGAGAAGGGGCAGCCGCTGACCCGTTATCACAGCCTGCCCAGCGGGGGCAGCTATGGCGCCCTGTTGCGTCACCAGTTGAACCTGACCCAGGGGGAAGGGGATCAGCGCAGTGGCCGTTACAACTTGATGGCGCAGGGCAGTATAGGCCAGTGGACCCCGCTGCTGGAGGGGGAAGTGAGCCAGTCCGGCAGCGGGCAGGCGGCGCAGCACCATGTGCAGCAACTTTATGCCGAGCACGAAGGAACGGGGCACTTCTACCGGTTGGGCTACTTCTCGCCCTATGCCCAGGGGCTGGTGCGTCAACCCACCCTGTTTGGCGGTGGAACCCCGACTGTGCTGGGGGTCATGCTGGGTGACTCTGACACCCTGCTGATAGAGCAGGGCCAGGCCAGTACCACGCCTGTCTATGTCACCCCGAGCCGACCCGGCATGGTCGAGATCTATCGGGATGGGCAGCTCATCAACTCGCAGCAGGTGATCTCGGGTTTGCAGGCGCTGGATACCAAAGTACTGCCTGCCGGTATCTACGAGGTGGAGCTGCGTGTGCTGGAAGATGGTCAGGTGACCGAGCGGCGCAGAGAGATGATCTA
Organism: Aeromonas piscicola; assembly: GCF_000820005.1. GTDB lineage: Bacteria > Pseudomonadota > Gammaproteobacteria > Enterobacterales > Aeromonadaceae > Aeromonas > Aeromonas piscicola. The sequence goes on from NZ_CDBL01000034.1 coordinate 9,509, forward strand.
CAAGCCGATGAACTGGCAAAACCCGGATGAAAACTGGCGCTTCAATCTGTTTGTGGGTCAGCAGACTCGCTTGTTCAGCAACTGGGAAGAGGACACAGCCCGGCCTCTGAGCAGCGGCGTCATGCTCAACCATCTGCTCACCCCTTCGGTGATCGTCGGGGCCTCCAGCCAGTATATCGACCAGCGCTGGCAGCACGGTCTCTCGGCCGACTGGGGCTTGGATAACCAGTGGCGGTTGTTTGGCAACCTGATGGCGACACAGGCGCTGGGCAGTGGCTTCGATCTGCAGGCTTTGTACCACTATGGCGAAGGCAGCCTGGTGCTGAGCCATCAGCAGCAGCGCCAGCAGGGGCAAGTCGGGGAGGAGAGCCGCGACCTCAAGCAGAGCAACCTGTCGTTGCAGCAGCGGCTCGATGAGCGCCACTCCGCCAACCTCTATCTGGCACACCAAGTGGGGCGGGGGCTGGGGGCCGATCTGGGCTGGCGTTACAACGGCGATCTGCTCGGTCAGACGGTGAGCTGGAACCTGACGGTGTTCGACCGCCCGGGCAGCATCAGTACCGATCATGCGAGGGACCGGGGCGGCATGCTCTCCCTGAGCATGAACCTGGGGGGAGAGCGCAGCCTGCTGGCCATCGGTATCGGCAGCCGAACCTCCCGCTCCGGCGGGCAGGAGCGCAACGCCTCCCTCGGGTACCAGCAACAGCTGGAGTGGGGCGCCCTGCAGAGCGTGGGAGCCAACCTGACCACCGACAGTTACGGTGTCGGCACGGCAGGCTACGCCAGGTTTCAGGGGGAGTTGGTCAGCGGCGATGCTCACCTGCAGTCGTCTTCCTATAACCGTGCCCTGAGCGGGGGGCTCAACCTCGACAGTACCCTGGCGTTTGGTGATGAGGGCAGCCTGACCATGACAGGTCAATCCCAAGGGTACGAGGCGGGCATGATAGTGGACCTGGAGTCCGACATGCCCGAGCTGACTCTGCGCGCCGATGACGATCAGGGCGGTAATATCAGGCTGCGGCCTGGTCGCAACCTGATACCCGTCACCGCCTATCGCAGTGGCGCCGTGCAGCTGGATCTGGCAGAGCACGATGCGCCTTCGGTGAGCATTCGCCCCAACATGCTGCCTTATCACCTCAACAAGGGTGGGGTGGCCTATCACCAGGTTCGGGTGATGAAGACGGTGACAGTGATAGGCCGCCTGCTGGATGGACAGGGGGCGCCATTGAAGGGGGCCATGGTGGTCAACCACGCGGGCCGCACCGTCAGCGAGGCCGATGGCTTCTTTGCGGTGGAGATGAGCGAGCGTAATCCCAGCTTGCAGGTTGAGTATCAGGGGGCGCAGCAGTGCGATCTGGCGCTGGACACGGCCCGAGCCGAGCGCCAGCAGGCCGTGTTGTTACTGGGCGATCTGGTCTGCAGTGCCCAGGCCTGGGCCAGTCAATAAGTTCTTAAAGCAGGAAGAGATAATGAGAACCGGTGTGATGCATTATGGTTTGTGGCTGGTCGTGCTGTTTGGGTTGCCCGTGCAGGCCGCATCTATTGATGTGACCGGAGAATATAAGCCCGCGACTTATGAGGTTGAATACGGTAAGTTTATCAATACAACACCATGTTCTATTGATACCGATATGACAGGGGATTTCTGGTGCAAGGGAACTGCATCCTTGGATAAGGAGCAGGCTGTTGTCATCAAAACCACGATACACAGAACAGTTAAGAATAATAATAATTTACGTGATGCCATTACCTATCAGAAATTCACTGGAAAGAAAACGGTTGAGCTTGTCAATGAGCATGGTGACAGAAAAACATTGTCATTTATATTGACCAATATTGGTGGAAGCCATAACAACAATATTCTTGAGGCTGCTAGTTCGACGGGTAATCAATGGCTATACACTGTAAGTGGTGATTGCAAATTCAGATTGCAGTCATGGGCTTCATCTTATTGGTTGGAGTATTTCTTTGATATAAATAAAGCCAGCCAAATGACGGGTGGCATATGTTACAACAACGACTTTAAGAAAGGTTTCGTTTCGGCGGAAACTTATATGCGAAGATTTTATATTGGTTACAGACTGGTTCCGCCCGATCCATTGAAAATGCAAAATGGCACCTACAAAGGGTCGCTGACATTAACCGTGGGCGCTAATCAGGATCTTGATTTTGGTAATGGTACTTATTCTGACTCTACATTGATAGTCAATTTTTCTCTTAAAGTTCAGCATCAAATAAAAATGGAGTTTCCCCCTGGCAGCGATAAAGTTGTATTACAACCACCTGGTGGATGGCATGACTGGATTTATCGTGGTAAATCAAATCAGCCTCCCTATTTGATTGCAGAATTGCCGTATCGGTTATCGGTAAGTTCGGATTATAATGTCTGGCTGAACTGCCAGTATGCCTATGGTGAAGTCTGTATGCTGAATAATGAAAGACTCGGGATGCAAGTCAGACTTGAGGTGATTTATGTGAATAAATCCAAAGAAGAACATCCTTTGAAACATGGCGTCAAGAAGCTATTTACAGCAAGTGTACGAGGCCCATATTACATAAATGAAGAGCGCAGCATCATCTTTAAAGTGCAGAAACCAGCCTTGACCTTGATGATGGAACATCCGGGGAGCACTTATAAAGGCAATGTGACCCTTATTTATGATGCAGCGATTTAAAGCCCGGCGGTTCATCCTAGTCAAGGTTTAGGCAAGCCCTTGCTCTTTGGCATAGTGAAACAAGGCGCTATCGCTTTGCAGGCCGAGCCGCAGCATAGCGCTCTTTTTCTGGGTGCTGATGGTCTTGACGCTGCGGTGCAGGTACTCGGCCACCTGAGTGACGGACATGCCACCGGCCAAGAGCCGTACCACTTCACTCTCCTTGGGGGTGAGCTGCACCAGGCCGGTCTGGTGGTCCAGGCCCGCTTCAGCCAGCAGGGTTTTCACCGAACTGCCGATATAGCTGTGCCCGGATAATATCTGACGAATGGCATCGGACAATTCGCTGATCACCGCTTTTTTGAGCAGGACACCGCTCACCCCCAATTGGAGCAGTGACTGCAAGATACCGGCATTGTGGATCTGGGTCAGCACCAGAATAGGCAGGGTGGGATAATCCCGTTTCAATTGCTGGATCATGGTCAGTCCATCGCTGCGCTCATCTCCTGGCATGCTGAAATCGGTGATCAACAGATCGCAGCTATGTTGCTGCAATGTGTTTAATAGTTCGGAAACTTGATGCGCCTCGGCAACAACCTCGCAACCAGGTTGATTGTGTGCAATAAGGCTGCGGATCCCGGTCAGTATGAGCGGATGGTCGTCGGCAAGAATGATCTTGAAAGACATAGGTGAGCCCCATATAAAACAGCGAATAATATTTAAACTACCAAACATCTCATTTCTATACTACTTTGCGCACCGCATTTTTTCGAGCGTTTATATGATGTCATTTCTTTCAGGATTGGCACGATGAGGTGTCCTCGTGTGACTATATCCCGATACATAATCGCTATGCTGGTATTTAATATCAGCATATTCAGTCAACCACTCTTTGCTAAAAAATCCGTTTTATTACCAACAGTTAGAGTCGGGTTATTGGTGGGTGGCTGGGGGCCATTTCAGCAGTGGGATGGCCATAATGGTAGCGGCTTCAGTGTCGAGCTGATAAGCATCTTGGCTAAAAACCTTGACTACCAGATTGAGTGGAAAGTCTACCCGGACTGGACTCGCCTATATGCTGCCAGTTGTCGTGGTGAGGTCGATATTTTGCTGGATGCCTTCCGCTCTGAAGAGCGGGAATGTATTTCATACACGCGCCCTTATTATTCGTCACCGACCGTGGTCGTGGTGCGCCATGATTCCCCTTTCTTTCGTGATGTCAGTGGCTTGAATCAATCTCGCATCGCCATCGAAGCCGGTTTTCTGACCGAAAAACTGGTCAGGATCCATTATCCCGATGTCTCCCGCATTCTGTTTCAGGACTCCAGCGCGGCCTTGCAGGCGGTGCTCGACAAACAGGCCGACGCCTATATCGGCAACCTGCATGTCACCAATGAATTTATTGCCCGGCACCCCGAACTGGCGGTGGTAGCCCAGTCCCCTTTGCTGATGGAGAGCCTCTATCTGGGCATCAGCAACCATAAGTCCAGGTTGGGGGTCCGCTTTGATACGGCCATTCAGGCGCTGACGGTGGAGCAGCGCAGCACCCTGGAGCAGCGCTGGCTGGGTGACAACAGCCTGAGTTTTCTGGGCCACAGTGCTTTTTTGCTGCGGCCCGATGAGCGGGAATGGCTCTCCCGGTTACCGCCGCTGACACTGGGTTTGATCCCTGGCTGGGTACCTTTTTCCTACGCCGACAGCAGTGGCAAGCTGACCGGTCTTATCGGTGACTATCTTGCGCTGTTCAAGGACAAGCTGGGACTGGCCTATCTCTACCGTGCTGATCAAAGCTGGTCCGAGCTGCTGCAGGCGCTGCTGCATCAAGAGGTGGACCTGACCATCATTCCTACCCGCATCAGTCAGCAGATGGTGGGTTGGCAGCTGAGTCAGCCCATTACCTCCTTTCCCGTGGTGATTGCCATGGCCCGTGGCAGCAACACTATCGGTGGCTTTGCCGAACTGGCTGGCAAACATCTGATCATGACCGACAGCATGCTGACCGCAGGACTGAAGGCGCGTATCCCGCATATCCGGATCACAGTGGTGTCCGGTCCGGAGGAGGGGCTGGCAATGGTAGCCGCAGGGGCTGGGGATGCCTATATGGGCAATCTTGCCGTGATATCACGGCTTATCAATGAGCGTTTCGATGACTGCCTGCATATAGTGGCGCCCACTCCGTTCAAGGATGAGCTGGCGGTGGCGGTGCGCGAACCCTATACCCCCTTGTTGCCGCTGATCAATCGGGTGCTGGCCAGCATGAGCGACAAGGAGCGGCAGCAGATCCGCAATACCTGGCTGGCAGTGAACTACAGCGAAGGCATTCCGTGGCAAAAGCTGATCCGTACCCTGATCCCCGTCGGTGCCGGTATCACCTTGTTTATCCTCGCGCTCTCCATCGCTTATTGGCGCTTGCGCCAGGAGATTTTGCGCCGCCGTCAGGTGGAGGCCGCCCTGGCGCGGGCCAAGGAGCTCGCCGAGCTTGCGGCCAGCAAGAAGGCTGAATTTCTGGCCACCATGAGCCACGAAATCCGTACCCCCATGAATGGCATAGTCGGCATGGCGGAGCAGCTAAGTTTTACGCCGCTCGATCCGGAGCAACGGCAGATGGTCGCCATCATCAACCAGGGGGCCGACGGGCTGCTGCAACTGATCGGCAACGTGCTGGATTACTCCAAGCTGGATGCGGGCAAGATGGGGTTGGCACCCACCAGCTTTCTGCTGCGCGAGCTTATCGACAGCGTGCTGACCATGACCAGCAGCGAGGTACAGCGCAAGGGCTTGCAGATCTATCTGCGTGTCGATGATGAGGTAGGCGCCCGCTTTCATGGCGATGTGCTGCGGCTCAAGCAGGTGCTGTTCAACCTGGCCAGCAATGCCATCAAGTTCACCGAGCGCGGTTTCATCGAACTGTCGATCAGGGTGGAGGGGCAAACGGACGAAGAGCAGCGGCTGTTGCTCGGGGTGCAGGATACCGGCATCGGCATGAGCGCCGAGGTGCAGGCCCGTGTCTTCAACGCCTTTGAGCAGGCCGATGGCGCTACTACCCGTAGTTATGGCGGAACCGGGCTGGGTCTCAGTATCAGCCATACCCTGGCCGAGCTGATGGGGGGCGAGCTCAGGCTGGAAAGCGCCCTCGGGCTTGGAACCTGTATCGGGCTGTCGGTCACGCTGCCGCTGGAACAGCGGCGTGAACATGATCCCATGCTCGCCGGCTTGAACGCCTTCATGGCGCTGGCCGATGGCAAGTTGCGTCATACCTTGCGATTGCACCTGCTGTCGTTGGGCGTACAGATAAGCGATGACCCGCAGACGGCCGATCTGGTCTTTGGTGATGTCGCGAGTCAACCGGATAACCGCATCTGTATCGCGCCGCTGGGAAATGCCCTGGGGTATCAGTGGCGGGAAGGGCAGTTCTGGCTCAACAGCAATCCCCTGACCTGGCAGGCGGTGCGGGAGGTCTGCTATCGCCAGCTTGGCTGGGGCGAGCAACTGCTACCCGATCATCTCGCGGTCGAGCCAGCCATTGCCCCATTGCCTGGTCGCTTGCTGGTGGTCGAGGATCATCGCATCAACCAGGTGCTGGTGCAGCGTCAGCTCAGGCAGCTGAATCTGGTGTGCGATCTGGCCGAGAATGGTCAGCAGGCGCTTGCCATGCTGGCAGAGCATAGCTATGACCTGATCCTGTGTGATTGCCAGATGCCGGTGATGGATGGCTATGATTTTACCCGCCAGGTGCGTGCTACCAAGGGGCTGGCGCGGCTCCCCATCATCGCCATGACGGCCAATGTGATGCCGGAACAGGCATTGCGCTGCCTGACTGCGGGCATGAACGATGTGCTGGGCAAGCCAGTGCTGCTGGACGGACTTCGCCAGATGCTGACGAAGTGGCATATGTTGCCAGCTCCCAGGCTGCTCGATCTCGCGTCACTGCAAAGCTTTTTCGGGGTAGGGGCGCCGCTTGAGCAGATGTTGACCCTGTTTCGCCAGGAGCTGGAGCAATCCCTGGCGCTGGTGCATGACGACGACGATGAGCTGGCCAACTGGGTACATCGGCAGGGTGGCACCATCTCCATGATGATGGTGAGCGATCTGGCGCAGCGAGCCTGGCATCTGGAGGAGAAAATCCGCAGGGAGGGGGCCGGGCAGTGTGAAGCCGAGCTGGCCGACTTCAGGGCCCTGTTGCAGCAGATTGTCGATGAGCTGACCGTCTTGCTTGCCCGATCTTGAGAGGGGATATCAGCGGGAGACGGCGCCCAGATAGGAGAATACTGGTTCCCTGCCTGGGTCGATCGCATGCACGGCTTGTGCCAGCCAGGCCCAGTCGAGCAGGGGGTTATGCGCCTTGAAACGCTGGTAGGCCAGCCCCTGATCGATGGTCAGGAACAGCGTCGTCGGCAAGCCGATGCGATTGGTGTAGCGCACCATGACCTCGCCTCGATAGCTGGCCAGCCGCTGCCGCAACTGTGGCAGCGTCAAGCCGCTTGCTTGTCCCGTCTCATCCCAAATCTCAAACATGGCGATCCATGACTCCGAACTGTGTGAGCACTACTGTTTCCAAAAAGAGTGGCTGATGCAATTGTCAGATCTGACAGTGTCAAATGGAGTCATTTTTACAAAGCAAAAACCCGGCGCCAGGCCGGGTCTTCTAAAGAATGGTGGAGGGAGAAGGA
>NZ_CDBL01000034.1:17129-17331 GCF_000820005.1 Aeromonas piscicola
CGCTCGGGAACCCCTCCACAGGGGCAAAGCATATTTTATTCAGCCATTGCAATCGGGAAAATGGTGGAGGGAGAAGGATTCGAACCTTCGAAGGCAGAGCCGTCAGATTTACAGTCTGATCCCTTTGGCCGCTCGGGAACCCCTCCACGGGGTATTTCCTGATTGTCACTACTATTGCACTTGAATGGTGGAGGGAGAAGGA
>NZ_CDBL01000034.1:17610-300207 GCF_000820005.1 Aeromonas piscicola
GGCCGCTCGGGAACCCCTCCCCAAGTGCGAGGCGCATACTATCAGATCCGGCAGCTTTGTGAACCCCTTCCGATGATATCTGGCGACAAAAAAGTGCGAGTCGGTCATTTTTTGATATCTTTCGCTCATTTTTCATCCTTATCAACGACTTCTATGTCGATTCCCGGCATGAATACGGCGAGAACCCCGTGCCGGCAGGCACTGATGGAGAGGGCGGGCCATGCGTGGCTCCCCAGCATTTTATACTGAAAATATGGCCTCATTTTGTAACTGTGATGGTTGACCGGTTCACGGATGGACATTGCTGCTGCACCATTTTACTCTCATCATGTTATTCAACTGTTAACATGGACTGTGAACTCTTCTATGCAGGCTCTCGATATCGCCGTGTTGCGCGGCCAGTTTCCCGCCCTCAATCAACTGGTTGATGGCAAGACCCCTATATTCTTCGACGGCCCGGGCGGCGCTCAGGTGCCTCGCCCCGTGCTCACGGCCATGACCGACTATCTCGGCCACTTCAATGCCAACCTGGGTGGTCCCTTCTTCTCGGCCCGCGCCACTGAGCAGCAGGCACAGCGAGCAAGGCAGGCCGTGGCGACCCTACTGGGGGCGGATCGGGCCGAAGAGATCGTCTTTGGCGCCAACTTCACTACTCTGACGTTTGCAGTCAGCCGTGCCCTGTCTAGGGAGTGGCAGGCGGGGGACGAGATTATCGTCAGCGCGCTGGATCACTACTCCAACGTGTCGAGCTGGCAGCAGGCCGCGGCCGATCGTGGCGTTGTGGTGCATCAGGTGCGGGTGGATGTGGCGAGCGGCGGGCTCGACTATGCGCAGTTGCTGACGCTGCTGGGCCCCAAGACCCGGCTGGTGGCGGTCACTGCGGCATCCAATACCACGGGCACCCTGGTCGATATCCCCCGCATCGCCGATGCGGTGCACAGCGTCGGGGCCTTGCTGTATGTGGATGCGGTTCACTTTGCGCCCCACGAGCGCATCGACGTGCAGGCCTGGGATTGTGATTTCCTCGGCTGCTCCGCCTACAAGTTCTTCGGCCCGCACCTCGGCATCCTGTATGGCAAGCACCGTCATCTGGAGCGGTTCACGCCCTACAAAGTCGAACCGGCGAAGAATGTGGCACCCTACAAGTGGGAGACCGGTACCCAGAACTGGGAAGCCCTAGCCGGGGTGGAGGCGACGGTCGAATATCTGGCTTCGCTGTCCGGGCTGGACGCCGCCGAACATGATCTGGAGGCGCGTATCGATCTGGCATTTGCTCGCAGCCGGGCCCATGAGCAGCAGCTCGGCGCCCATCTGCTGGCCAGGCTGGCCGAACGGCCCTGGTTCACTCTGCACGGCATCAACGATAGCAAGGGGCGCACCCCGACCTTCGCCATCACCTCGAACCGCCATACGCCGACCGAGATGGCCGAGTATCTCGGCCATCACCAGGTATGCAGCTGGGCCGGCCACTTCTATGCGCTGGCGCTGGTGGAACAGTTGGGGGTGAGTGAGGGAGTGTTGCGGGTGGGTTGCATGCATTACAACACGCAGGCCGAGATCGATCGGCTGTTCGCGCTGCTCGACGACATGCCGTATTAAAACAGCACAGCCCGGTGATGCCGGGCCGTGTCGTCTTGCCTGCTAGCGACCCACTATGGCGTGGTGAATATCCTGCAGCGGCAGTATGTGGCGGGCGGCCCCGAGCTTGATGGCCTCCTTGGGCATGCCGAACACCACGCAGGAGGCTTCATCCTGAGCGAAGGTGTTGGCGCCTGCCTCCAGCATCTCTCTTAGCCCACGCGCACCATCATCCCCCATCCCCGTCATTATGATGCCGGTGGCATTACCACCGGCAAATTTGGCCACAGATCGAAACAGTACGTCCACCGAAGGGCGGTGACGGTTGATGAGGGGGCCGTCCATCACATCGACGTGATAGTAGGCGCCGCTGCGCTTGAGCAGCATGTGCTTGCCCCCCGGCGCTATGAGCGCCAGACCCGGAATGACCCTGTCATTGCTCTTCGCCTCCCGGACCTCGATCTGGCATATATTGTTGAGCCGCTCGGCGAAGGAGGCGGTGAACTTCTCCGGCATGTGCTGCACGATGACGATGCCGGGACAGACGCGAGGCAGAGTCGTCAGCACGGCTTCCAGCGCCTGGGTGCCGCCGGTAGAGGTGCCGATCGCCACGATCCGCTCCGTGGTCTGGGCCATGGCATGCTGGCTGGCCGCAGGCATGATGGCGTCGGCGTTGAGTTTGGCGGCGACTGTGGCCGCCGGCGCCTTGCCCAGTCGTTTGACATTGGCCTGAGCTGCAGCACGCACCGCCATGGCCAGCGCTTGTGCCGACTCCTGCAGAAAGCTTTTGAGCCCGACCGTGGGCTTGGTGATGATGTCCACTGCGCCGGCAGCCATGGCCTGGAGTGTGGTTTCCGCCCCCTTCTCGGTCAGGGAAGAGCAGATCACCACGGGGGTGGGGTGCTCGGCCATGATCTTGGTGAGGAAGGTGATGCCATCCATGCGTGGCATCTCCACATCCAGCACTATCACATCGGGCCACTCTTTTTTCAGCTTCTCCAGTGCAAACAGCGGGTCCGACGCGGTGGCAATCACCTTGATATCAGGCTCCTGTTCCAGAATGGCCTGCAATACCTGCCTGACTACGGCGGAGTCATCCACCAGCATGACCTTGATCTGTTTCATAGCCCAGTTCCCTTAACGATGCGGCAGCCGGTGGTGGCGTACCCAGACATTGCCGTTGGCCAGTTCAAAAATCAGGCTTCTGTGGCCTGCATGTCCAAGATGATGAGCCTTGATCGACAGCCCCAGGTGCTGCGTCAGTTGCCAGGCCGCCTTGATGTTTTTAATGGCCACATTCATGGTGTTGAGTGTCTGTTGTTCGATAAACATGTTGCCGCCACCGAACAATTTGACCTCGTATTCGTGAATGGGGGCGGGGTACTTGCTTATTTCATTGATAAACAACTGGATTGCCTCATCCGCATAGCGGCCATCCAGTTCGTCATCGTTGTGGCCACGGCTGGGCAGCATGTAGTGGCACATGCCACCCCGTTTCTGCTCCGGGTGCCACATGGTAATGGCTACGCAGGAGCCCAGATGGGTGCGGATGATGGTGTCGTCCTGACCAAAAAAGAACTCTCCCGGTTGCAGCATTATCTCTTTCATCTTGAAACCCTCAGGGTTTCAGATAGATGGAGGGCGACACCAGTTGCAAACCGTGGGGCAGACCGTTCAGACTCTCCGCATGGCTGACGATGAGGTAGCCTCCCTTCTTCAAGCGTGGCACCAGGCGCTGCAGCACCTGTCCCTTGGTTTCCCGATTGAAATAGATCATCACATTGCGGATCAGAATGATGTCGAACATGCCGATGTCGGGGATCTCCTGATTCAAGTTGATGTGATGAAATTGCACTTTTTCCCTGAGTTTGCGGTCGATGATGAAGGTGCCTTCCTGAAAGCCTACGCCCTTCAGGCAGTACTTCATCAGGAAGGAGAGCGGAATATTGTGGGCCCGCTCTATGGGATATTGTCCAGACCTGGCCTGCTCCAGCACCCTGGTCGAAATATCCGAGGCGATTACCTCCCAATTGCCCTGGCTCAGCGTGTCGGCCAGCGTCATGGCCAGGCTGTAAGGCTCTTCACCGGACGAGCTGGCTGCGCTCCAGATGCGCACCGCCCGCTCTTTTGGTTGTCGTGCCAGCACCTTCTCGCTGAGAAATTCGAAGTGTTTTGGCTCCCGGAAAAAGTAGGTCTCGTTGGTGGTGAGCAAGTCGAGCGCGATCTGCAGCTCTGTTCCCCGGTTATTCATTATCAGACTGAAATAGTCGCCATAGCTCTCCAGTTCGTAGTGACAGAGCCGTTTTGACAACCGGCTGGCGACCAGCGCCTTCTTCGCCGGTGACAGATCTATGCCTGCCGTTTGGTGGATCCAGCGTTGGAACTGCGCAAATTCATCATCATGCAACTGGGTCTGATACACGGACGGACTCCCTGTGGTGATAGGGGCGTAGCGGGTGAGCCATACTCACCCGCTACCTTGCTTAGAACCGGACAAAATCAGTGTCATTGTGGGGGCGAGGTGAGCCATTGAAGCCATCTTGCCCATTATTGTCGGTGATGAAACGCCCTCGGGTCCCAGCCCGGGGGACTGTGGCTTTCTGACCCGTGCCACCCTTGTGTTGCTCCAGGGTAAAGAACTCCATGGCCAGTTGCAGTTGCTCGGCCTGGCTGCTCATCTCCTCTGCTGTCGCTGCCAGCTCCTCGCTGCAGGAAGCATTCTGCTGGGTCACCTGGCTCAGCTGATTCATGGCGATGTTGATCTGGCTGACGCCGGTGGACTGCTCGGCGGAGGCGGCGCTGATCTCCTGCACCAGATCCGAAGTCTTGTTGATGGAGGGCACCATTTGATCGAGCAGGCGGCCCGCTTTTTCCGCCATGTCGACGCTGCTGGAGGCCAGCTCGCCTATCTCCTGAGCCGCCACCTGGCTGCGCTCTGCAAGTTTGCGGACCTCGGCGGCGACCACCGCGAAGCCCTTGCCGTGATCCCCCGCGCGGGCGGCTTCGATGGCGGCGTTGAGGGCTAGCAGATTGGTCTGGTAGGCGATGTCATCTATGATGCCGATCCGTTTGGCGATCTGCTTCATGGCATCGACCGTGAGCTTGACCGCCTCACCGCCTTCCACCGCTTCCTTGGCCGCCTTGCTGGCCATGCCGTCCGTGACCTGAGCGTTGTCTGTGTTCTGGTTGATGCTGGCACTCATCTGCTCAATGGAGGCGCTGGTCTCCTCCATGCTGGATGCCTGCTCACTGCTCGACTGACTGATGGATTGGGCGGTGGCGCTGACTTGTTCCGAAGCGCTGGAGAGGTTGTCGGACGCGCTTCGCACCTCGGTCACTATGTTGGTCAGCGAGATGATGGTTTGATTGAGAGAGTCCTTGGTGGTGCCAAATACCCCAGGGTAGTCGGCCACGATCGTCTGGGTCAGGTCCCCCCGTGCCAGGCATTGCACCACCCGGATCACATCGTTGAGATTGGTGTCTATCACCTCTGCGATGCGATTGATGCCTTCCCCCAGAGTCTGGAAGAAGCCACTCTTGCCCACCAGATCCATGCGTTTGTGTAGCTCCCCATTGATCACCGCCTGCACTATCTCCGACATCTCCCGCTCGATCGCGACCTCCTTGGTGCGATCAGACCATTCGACCACCGAGCCCAACCGCTCGCCATCGTCGCTGAATACCGGGTTGGCAATGAGCGAGAAGGTGCGACCACCGAGCAGGATCTGGGTCTTGTAGGTGTTGTTCAGTTTGGCCAGCATGCTGCGCTGATGGCCGGGATTTTTGTGGAAGCTGTCTATGTTGGCGCCCATCAGGGTGGATGAGTTGAAGCTGAATAGCTCCTTCCTGATGTCGGACTCGGCCAGGCTCAGCATCTCCTTGACCGACTCGTTCATGTAGATGATGTTCAAATCTGTGTCGGCAATCATCACGTTGGTACTGGCGCCATCCAGCGCCCTCTTGACTCGCAGGCTTTCGGCGGCGGCGAGCTTGGCAGCCGCGTTGGCCGCTTTCACTTCATTTTCGATGGCGATCTCCTTGGTGCGATCTGCCCATTCAACCACTGAACCGAGCCGTTCCCCGCTGTCATTGAAGACAGGGTTGGCGATCAGGGAGAAGATGCGGCCACCGACCGAGATCTGCGCGCGGTAGGTCTTGTCCAGCTTGGCCAGCATGCTGCGCTGGTGGGATGGATCCTTGTGAAAGGTGTCGATGTTTTTGCCCATCAGCTGCCTGGTGTCAAAGTTGGGCAGATCCTTGCGGATGTCGGATTCCGCCTGCCCCAGCATGGCGAGGACGGCTTCATTCATGTAGACGATGTCGAGGTTGGTATCGGCGATCATCACATTGGTCGAGGCGCCATCCAGTGCCTTGCGTACCCGCAGGTTCTCGTCATACAGGGCCTGGTTCGCGCTGATGGCCGCCAGCCCGCTGCTGAGGCGCTGGCCCAGCAGTGTAATTACCTGGTTGAACTCCTGACAGAGTTCCCGCAGCGGGCCATCCAGCATGCCCAGTTCGAGCAAACTCGGCTGTTCACCCTGCGCGATCCCCTGCGAAATGGTGCGAGTGGCGCCGATCAACTGGGTCAGCTGTGCTTGTTGCAAGGTATGAGCGCTACCGTTGCCGAAGAGATTGCCAAAGAATGATTGAGTCATGGGCCTTATCCTTGTGCGACATGTCATTGCTGTGTGGTGTGAGCGACACTCTCGTTGTTGTTGACGCCAGGGTTATGGCGTTGGCTGTCTCTGTTCAAGCAGCCGTTCCTGCTGCTGGGTGAGTTCACTGAGTTGTGTCATCTCGTCGATGGAGAGCACCTTCTCGGTATTGATGAGGATGACGAACTTGCCGTTCACCTTGCCCATGCCGCTGATGAAATCGGCCCGGATGCGGGCGCCAAAACTGGGCGGCGGCTCTATTTCGTTGCTGGGGATGGTCAGCACTTCCGAGACCGAATCCACCACGACACCAATGTCCTGATTGCCGTGCTCGGGATCATCCGGGTGCACCCCTTCAATAATGACGATACAACTGCGGCGGGTGATGCTGGAGGGGGCGTTGCCAAAGCGGGCGTTGAGATCCACCACCGAGACCACTGCCCCCCTGAGGTTGATCACGCCACGGATGAAGTTCGGCATCATGGGGATGGGGGTGATGTTGCCGTATTCGATGATCTCCTTGACCCCGAGAATGTTGATGGCAAACATCTCACCCTTGATCAGGAAGGTCAGATACTGGGCATCGCCCTGATTGTCATGAGCCAGCGTGACTGGCTGTGGGACCACTTCGGTTGACATGCTCATGAGTCTCTCCGGTTAAAAGCGGACAAAATCGGCTTCATCAACCTGGGGTTGCGGTGCCGTGTTGCCGTGCAGCGGGTGTTGGGCAGGCATGACAAACTTGCCTCTGGGGGGCGCGCCCCTGTGCGTGCCCTCGCTGAGTTTTGAGGGCCTGACCAGGTTCTCCAGCGAGAAGAAGTCCATGGTCTGCTGCAGCTCGTTGGCCTGGGAGCTCATCTCCTCGGCGGTGGCTGCCAGCTCCTCGCTGCTGGCCGCGTTCTGCTGGGTCACCTGATTGAGCTGGTTCATGGCGATGCTGATCTGGTTCGCCGCGCTGGCCTGCTCGCCGGACGCCGCGTTGATCTCCTGGACCAGATCGGATGTCTTGCGGATGGAAGGCACTATTTTGTCGAGCAGGCTGCCCGCTTTCTCTGCAGTATCGACGCTGCTGGAGGAGAGTTCACCTATCTCTTGAGCCGCAATCTGGCTGCGCTCGGCCAGTTTGCGCACCTCTGCGGCCACCACCGCAAAGCCCTTGCCGTGTTCACCGGCGCGGGCCGCCTCTATGGCGGCATTGAGCGCCAGCAGGTTGGTCTGGTAGGCGATGTCATCGATGATGCTGACTTTGCGGGCTATCTGTTGCATCGCCGCCACGGTTTGCTGTACCGAGCGGCCCCCTTCGGTCGCTTCGAGGACGGCGCTGCTTGCCATGTTGTCGGTCACCTTGGCGTTGTCCGTGTTCTGGTTGATGCTGGCACTCATCTGCTCGATGGAGGCGCTGGTCTCTTCCACGCTTGCGGCCTGTTCACTGGTGGCCTGACTCAGGGACTGGGCCGTGGTGCTGACCTGGCTGGAGGCATTGGTGAGGTTGTCGGCGGCGTTGCGCACTTCTTCAATTATGGCCGTCAAGGCGTCTATGGTGCTGTTGAGACCATCCTTGGTCTGACCAAAAATCCCTGGGTAGGGCTGATCTATCTTCTGAGTGAGATCCCCCCGCGACAGGGCGGTGGCGATGCGCATGACATCCTTGAGGCTGGTATCTGTAACGTTGGACAGGCGGTTCAGCAGCTCGGACAGGCGCTTGATATAGCCCTGCCGATTGTCCAGCGCTATCTTGTAGCTGAAATCCCCCTGTTCGACGGCGGCCGTGACCAGGGTTTCTATGTCGTTGATGAGGGCCGTCAGCTTGTTGACCATGTTCTGCATGGCCATCAAGAGTTGGCCCGCTTCATCGTTGGCCCCTATGGTGATGGTGACGTCGAGGTTGCCCTCCGCCAGATGATTGGCCACCTGCAGCGCCTGATTGATGGGGGCTATGATGCTGCGGATGAGCACTATGCCAAACCAGGCTGCTGCCACTATGCCCATCGTGACCACCACCATCATGGTGAGCAGCATAGCGTCGTACCAGGATTGAGCCTGCTCGTATTCGGCTTTGGCCACATCGAGTTGCAGACTGACCAGTTCGGTTATCTTGTTGCCGATGGGATCGATGGAGCCGTAAAGCTTGCCGTCAAAATCATTGAGGTTGCCGGCGATGACGCCGTGCTGGGCGGCGAGAAACTGCTCCAGTCGGTTGATGTCGCGATCCGCCGCGCTGAACAGGGTGCCTGCCTCTGCCGACAGTTTCTGCTCGGCTGCGGTCAGCTTGGTGGACTGATAACGCTGCCACTCCTGCTTGATCTGCTGCTGGGCCCGCTGGATCTGTTGCAGCGCCTCTTCGGCGCTGATGAGGCCCGCATTGGCCTTGTTGACGTTGTCGATGACGGCGACGGCGTAGTTGTCGGAGATGGTTTTCAGCTGTTTGAGTGGCACCACCCGGTCGTTATAAACCCGCTGCAGGCCCTGATTGCTGTTCTGCATGTTGTAAAGTCCCAGCCCGCCGACGCCCAGCAGCAGCGTGCATAACAGGCAGAGCAGTATGGTGAGTCGCATTTTAATGGTGGAGTTTCTGAACATGACGGGCTCCTGGCGTTAATTGACTCTTGGTTGAGTTTGCTGGCGAGGAAGGGCGTACTGGCTCAGCTGGCTCAGTTCCTGATCGATGGCATGTTGAATGAGGGAGGGAATATCCAGGATGAGGGCAACCTCGCCGCCGCCCAGAATGGTGGATCCGCTGATCCCTTGCAGGCGTTGAAACAGCTTGCCGAGCGGCTTGATCACGGTCTGAAATTCCCCCAGCAGTTCATCGACCACCAGCCCGGATTTCCTGCCGCCGTGACTGACGACTACGATGTTTTCCCTGCGCCCTCTCGCCCCTTCGACATCGAAGTAATGCTGGAGCCGGACAAATGGCAGCACCTCGCCGCGCAGGTTGAGGTAGTTGCGTCCCTGGGTATCGGCCAGCGCACCCTGGGTCAGCTCCACGCACTCGATTACCATGTCAAGGGGGATGACGTAATGGGTGGTACTGACCCGAACCAGAAAACCGTCGATGATGGCCAGGGTCAATGGCAGCCGGATCTGCACCCGGGTGCCTTGTCCTGGTTTGCTGTCCAGCTCGACGCTACCGCGCAGGGCCGTGATGTTGCGTTTGACCACGTCCATGCCGACCCCTCGACCCGAGAGATTGGTGATGGCCTCTGCGGTGGAGAAGCCGGGCTCGAAGATGAGCTGGTAGATCTCCTGGTCCGTCAACACTGCATTGGTGGCGATCAGGCCCCGCTCTTGCGCCTTTTGCAGAATTCTTGCCTTGTTGAGTCCGGCGCCATCATCCTTGATCTCGATGACGATACTGCCGGAGTCGTGATAGGCATTGAGGGTCAAGGTGCCCCTCGCCGGTTTGCCAGCGGCGAGGCGCTGCCCCGCCGATTCGATGCCGTGATCCATGGAGTTGCGAACCAGATGCATAAGGGGATCGCCTATTTTTTCCACTACGGATTTGTCGAGTTCGGTGTCACCGCCTGTGATGACCAGTGCAATGTCCTTGTTCAGCTCGTGGCTGACATCGCGTACAACGCGCTGGAAGCGGTTGAAGGTGTCCCCAATGGGCACCATGCGCAGGCGTAGGGCACCATCCCGGATCTCCTCGACCAGCATGGCGATGGTGGAGTTGGCCTCCTGCTGCTGACTGTCTCGTGAGCGCTGAGCCAACAGGCTGGCGCCCGAACTGGCGACAACCAGCTCGCCGACCAGATTGATCAGATCATCCAGTTTGTCGGCATGCACCCGAACGTAGCGACCTTCCTTATTCTTGTTCTCCTTGCTCTGGCTCTGTTTCTTGAGCGCGGCGTCAACCACTACCTCGTTGACGGCTCCCTGAGCAATCAGGATCTCCCCAAGCTTGCTGCTGCCAGCCTGCGAACTGTCATGCTGGGTTTGCAGGCCGATCGCCAGCTCGCTGGCGGTCAGCGCCCCCGTTTTGACCAGCAGTTGCCCCAGCATGTCGTTGTCTTCTGGCAGGTCATGGATGAGTGCTATGTACTCGGCAATCTTGCTGTGAGGAGGCAGTATGGTGATGCGACAGTCATCGCGTACGAATTCGAACACATCGCTCAGGGCCCCCTTGTCGGCCAGGGTGTCGACATCGAGCTCATAACCTAGGTAGCAGCTCTCGGGATCGAAGTGTTCCCAGTCGGGCAGGGCGTCGTGGAGGGTTTCGATGGCGCAGAGGGTGCCCATGGTGCCGAGATAGCGCATGAATGAGGTTGGATCCATGCCATTACGCAATACATCCGGGCCAAAGCGCAGGGAGATGTGCCACAGTGAGGTGACGCTGACATGACCCTCCTCCTTGCTGACCGGCTCAGGTTCTGTTGATGGGGGGCATTCCGGCAATCTGGTCTGGCTTGCCACCTGATGGCGCGCCAGATTGAGCCGCAATTGAGAGTCCAGTGCCTGTTCGTCATCCCCTAGGGACACGCCCTGCTCTGCGACCAGGCGGACCAGTCGCTCGATATGATCCCGGCTCTCCAGCAGATCCTTGATGAGCGTTGTGGTGATCGTCAGTTGCTGATTGCGCACCTGATCGAGCAAGTCTTCGACTATGTGGGTAAAGCTGACGATGGGTTGCAAGCCAAACAGGCCGGCGGAGCCCTTGATGGTATGTGCCGCCCGGAAGATGGCACCGATCAGCTCGCTGTTCTCCGGATCGTTTTCCAGCGTCAGCAGGGCGGACTCCATTTCTTCCAGCAGTTCGCGTGCTTCGGCGATGTAGGTTTGTAGGGCCTGATCAAGATTGATGCTCACGAATGACTCCTTGTCGCTGGGACTGCCTAGCCGTGATCAGCGTGGGGCATGAGGGTTGGATCGCCAAAGAAGGCTGTCAGTTGGCACAGCTCCAGCGCGTCGAGCACCGCATGGCTGTGCATGATCAGGTGCAGCGGATAACCGCCTTGTTGCGCCGTTTTCTTGGCCGCCAGCAACAGCTGCAAACCGGCACTGTCTATCTCGGATACCTGAGACAGGTCCAGCTCCAGCGTTTGCTGGCGATAAAGCAGGGGGGTGAGTGCCAGCTTGAGCTCGGCGGCTGTGTAGATGGTCATCTCCCCCGATACTTTGACCAGCGTCTTGTGTTCACCCGTCTCTATGTGTAGCGGCATGGGTAGCTCCAGACTCAGGGCATGATGAGCTTGGCGACGGCCGCCAGCATCTGATCGGGCTGAAATGGCTTGACCACCCAGGCTTTGGCCCCTGCCGCCTGTCCTTCCTGCTTCTTGCTGTCCTGAGATTCCGTGGTCAGCATGATGACGGGGGTGAACTTGTAGCTGGCCAGTTTCTTGGCCTCCTTGACGAAGCTGATGCCATCCATGTTCGGCATGTTGACGTCGCTGATGATGAGATTGATCTTCTTGCCGTCGAGTTTCCTGAGGGCATCCTTGCCATCGCAGGCTTCCATCACCTCGTAACCGGCTCCCTTGAGTGTCATGCCGACGACTTGGCGAATAGTTGCCGAGTCATCCACGATCAGGACTGTTTTGGCCATATCTGTCTCCTAGAAAAAAGTAACGTCTGCACTGCTGGAGGAATTCACCATGGGTTGCTGGCGGCGGCCATGATGAATGTTGCGTTGTTCATCAGTGGCATAGGAGAGTTCCATGTCTGCCAGCCAGCTCTCCGCATCTATCTGGATGGGGCCGGACTGGTGTGTTCTGTTGCGTGAGGAAATCAGGTGGTCATTGAGGCTGTCCATGTTCTGGCGTACATGGTTGAGGATTTGACTGACTCTATCCTGGAACTGTAACGAAACAATGACATCGGAGATCTCGCGGTGGATCCCCGAGCTTTCGCTCTGCAGCAGGGCGGCCGACTCCGCCAGGCTGGTGGTGGCCATACGAAAGCGCTCCAGCACCTGCTCGATGGCGTGCTCCGAGTCACTGACGGCGGCTTGATCCCGTGCGGCAGCACTTTCTGCTATCTGGAAGGCACGTCCAATGCCGCTATTGATGGTGTCGACCTTGTCCGTCATCTTCTGGGCCGTTTCGCTGGAGAGACGCGACAGGGTGCGTACCTCATCGGCCACCACTGCGAAGCCGCGACCGGCTTCACCAGCGCGAGCCGCCTCTATGGCGGCATTGAGTGCCAGCAAGTTGGTCTGGGAGGCAATCTTGGCCACGTCGAGCGCCATGGTATTGAGTTCTATGGTGTAGGCGGTGAGCGTCTTGATCTCTGCCAGCATGGCATCACGATTGGCTTGTGCGGAATGCATGATGGCGAGCACCTGGTTGAGTTGGGCCTGGCTCTCGGCCAGTACGGCAGCCATGCCCGCCGATTTTGTTCCCCCAAGATCGCCGGCTGCATTGTGAGAGGCGGCCACCGCCTCTTCCAGCTTGGTGGTGAGCCCGGCGAAGCGCTGGGTCAGATCGATCATTGCCCCTTCGGTCTGCTGACGGGAGTTCTCAATCTGCTGTGACCAGATGGGGACGGCTTTCTCGCACACTTGCTCGAGCCCAATGATGGAGTGGCTGAGCTGTGCGGCAGACCAGGTATGGGCAGCCTCATCATCGTGATGACTCGTCTCCGGCCTGCCGTGATAGTGATGGGAACACCAGAGGGCGGCACCGAGAGCCAGCACGCCGTTGGCCAGCAGATAAGGCAGGGGGCTACCAGCGAGAATCAGCAGCAGGGTGCTGAGCAGGCCTATGCCCAGGCAGCATGCCCAACTCACCGGGTCCCAGAATGCAATGGTTTCTGCCGTTTTGTGATCTGTCATACGCAAACTCATCCCTGCACGTGAGTCGGGGTGGGAACAAGCGGTTATCCCACTGGTGACAGAGAGGATGATCCACGCCCGAACCCATTAGTTACAAATGGCTCAGTAAGGTTAGCGCAAAAAAATAACTTGGTTACAAATCGGTCCTATTCGGGGGGGGCTACTGATAAAACTGGAATATGAAGGCAGCAGAAGGGGCTCTGGCTAAACGAGAGCGCAGTGAAGTGGCGGATAACGAAGCGTGGGGATAGCGCGGAAGTAAGCACAGAGATAAAAAAGGAGCCTGATGACCCAGGCTCCTGATGAGGATTAGGCCTGGTTGGCGTGGGCCTTCTGGCACCCTTCGACCGCATGGGCAATCAGCTCAAGCGCGCTCTTGTCGCACGGGGGCAGTTCGGCATCGCATGAGTTGATGGGGGTGACGCGATCGCCCCATTTGATGATGGCGGCGCCCCAGGTCAGACCGGCACCGAAGGCTGCGGTGAGCAGATAGGAGTTCGGCTTGACGCGGCCTTGCTCCAGCGCTTCGCACAGGGCGATGGGCACGGTAGCGGCGGAGGTATTGCCGTAGTTTTCGATGTTGACCATCACCTTCTCCATGGGGGCGTTCATGCGCTTGGCCAGGGTTTCGATGATGCGGATGTTGGCCTGGTGCGGCACTATGAGATCGACCTGTTCAGGGTCTATGCCAGCCTGAGCGAGCACTGAGCTGGTGGCTTCTCCCATGCCGCGCACGGCGCGTTTGAAGATCTCCGGGCCTTCGAAGTTGAAGGTGAAGAGGCCATCGACATCGGCAAAACGCACTCGATCGGTACCAAAGTTCGGGACGTGCAGTATCTCCCGCGCTTCGCTGTCACAGCCGAGCTTGTTGGCGATAAGGCCGCACTCTTGCTCGCTTGCTTCGATCACCACGGCACCTGCGCCATCGCCAAACAGCACCGCAGTATCGCGACGCGCCCAGTCCAGCAGATAGGTCAGGCGCTCGGCACCGATCACCAGCACCTTCTTCATCATGCCGGTCTGCACCAGTGAGGTGGCGACGGAAAGGGAATAGACGAAACCGGTGCAGGCAGCGTTTAGGTCGAACACGGCGGCGTTGACGGCACCGAGCTTCTTCTGCACCGCAGAGGCGGCATTGGGTAGCAGGTTATCCGGAGTCGCGGTCGCCAGTATGATGCCATCGAGATCGCTCGCTTCCAGGCCCGCACAGGCGAGGGCGCGGCGACCGGCCAGGGTGGCGAGATCCGAGGTACTGACGTGGGAGATCCGGCGGGCCTTGATACCGGTTCGCGGATAGATCCATTCATCCGACGTATCCATGATGGTGCTGAGGTCATCGTTGGTCAGCACTGAGGGAGGCAGACATTTGCCCCAGCCGGTGATATTGGCGTATTTCATCTTGTTACCGCTTCTCAAAGTGGATCGCCCGCGGGCGGAAAATCGTGCAATTATGCCGTACGAGACAACCACTGTCATCTTGTGGTCATGGTTATGTGCGGGGCGAGCGGCTGCGCCATCTGGCCACAAAGGGCTGCAAGGTGCTG
Organism: Aeromonas piscicola; assembly: GCF_000820005.1. Lineage (GTDB taxonomy): Bacteria > Pseudomonadota > Gammaproteobacteria > Enterobacterales > Aeromonadaceae > Aeromonas > Aeromonas piscicola. The sequence continues at coordinate 32,160 of NZ_CDBL01000034.1, forward strand.
AACATGGCTGGAAATTTTGCTTAAAACGCGGGACTCGTCTGCCCTAAGATAGGCGTTTCCCCACCGATGAGGGTATTCCTTGCACAGAGCCAATCTCAACTTGTTGCCCACCCTCAAGGTGCTGCTGGAGACCCGCAATATCAGCCGTGCCGCCGAGCTGTTGCACCTGAGCCAGCCCTCTATCAGCAAGCAGCTAAGCCAGCTGCGCAGCGAGTTTGGCGACGACTTGCTGGTACGGGAGGGACAACGCTGGCTGCTGACGCCACGGGCCGAACTGCTGGCCGCTCAGCTGGCGGATTCTCTTGGGGCGCTGGAGCGGCTCTACGCAGCACCCGGATTTGACCCGAGCCGCTGCGAGCGGGTATTTCGGCTCGCTTCTTCTGATTATGTGGCCCAGCATATCCTGCCCGATATCTGTGCTGCGCTCGCCAAAGAGGCGCCGTTGGCAGCGCTGGAGTACAGCCTGTGGGACAAGCGTCAGTTGCCGCAGCTGTGGCAGTCAGAGCTGGATCTGGTCTCCACCATCACCGAGCTGGTACCGGATCAGATCCGCGGTCTGCATCAGGGGGAAGATCGGTTGGCGGTGCTGATGGGAAGCCACCATCCGTTGGCAGGCAAGGCGCTGAGTCTCGATGACTATCTCGCCTGGCCTCACCTGCAGGTGAGTGGCGGTGGTGACAAGGACAGTCCGGTGGAACAGGTGCTGGCGCCGCAGGGGCTGAGTCGGCGCTGGTTTGCCAGGGTTCCCTTCTTTCAGGCGGCGGTGGAGGTGTTGCTGCGCACCGATTGCCTGATGACCACCCCGGCCCATATCGCCTGGCAGCTCTCCTGCGGCCATGGGCTCACCTTTGTCGACTTGCCCTTTGCTACCCGCGATCAGCAGTATCATCTGCTGTGGCACCAGCGTCACCATCAGGATCCGGCCCACCGCTGGTTTCGAGAGCTGGCCTACCCCTTTCTGCGGGATCACCTGCAACGCACCGTCGGCGAGAGTCGCAAGCAGTTCGATCTCGGCGGTTAGCCCCAGTCAGTTGTGTTGCACTATAGCCATGGGTTATGGGTTCTATTCATAACTTTCAATACTGGCATAATGGCTCAGCCAGTACCCTGAGTGCAGGTCATCATATCGAGCACAAAAGAGGAAAAGTATGGAACTGACGAGTTGGCTGGCACTGGCTGCAATCTGCGTGATGGGGGCCATCAGCCCGGGGCCGAGTCTGGCACTGATCATCCGCAACACGGTGCAGGGCGGGCAGGGCCACGGGGTTGTGACGGCCTTGGGTCACGGCCTTGGCGTTGGCATCTATGCACTGATTACCGCGCTGGGGCTCTCCGTGCTGATCACCCAGACCCCGCTGCTGTTTGATCTGATCCGCTACGGCGGCGCCGCATTTCTTGCCTGGCTCGGGGTGAAAGCCCTGTTGGCGAGGCCTGCCGGTGGCGAAGCGAGTGAAGAGGTACACCAGTTGCGCGGTCGGCAGGGGGCCTTTGAAGGCTTTATGGTTGCCTTCCTCAATCCCCAGCTGGCGGTGTTCTTTATCGCCCTGTTCAGCCAGTTTGTGCGGGCCGATACCGGCTGGAGCGAAGGGGGCATCATGATGCTCACCGCTGGCGGGATCGATGCCGTCTGGTACGTGCTGGTGGCGCTGGTGCTCTCTCGTGGCCCCGTACTGGCGTGGCTCAAAGCCAAATCCTTCGTGATCGACAAGGTCAGCGGCTTGGTGCTGCTGGGGTTGGCGCTCAAGGTGGTGCTCTGAGGTTCGCTTGTCAGCGGCTCGCGCTATGAGAGCAGGGCCGCTGAACGAATATCCGGCTCCACAGGCGGGACTGCGAACTCCGGACTTTTAATCCTGTATCTTGCGGTGATCTTAAGCGGGATCAAGGCAAGCAAAGGGCGACTGACCTAGAGTGACGGGCATTTTCTGTCTGCCGATAGACTCAGAGACCATGCACCCACAGACCATGCACCCACAGACCCATAGCCACGCACTGAACCGCCTCGAACTGTTGGCTCCGGCCAAGAACCTCGCCTACGGCATCGAAGCCATCAACCATGGCGCCGATGCCGTCTACATGGGTGGCCCTGCCTTTGGCGCCCGCAGTGCGGCGGGCAACTCCCTCGACGATATCGAAGCGCTGGCGCGTCACGCCCACCGTTTCGGCGCCCAGGTCTTCGTTGCCTTCAATACCTTGTTGCACGATCACGAGCTGGAGCAGGCTCGGCGGCTGACCCACCAGATTTACGAAGCAGGGGCCGATGCGCTGATAGTGCAGGACATGGGACTGCTGGCGCTCGATCTGCCGCCCATCGCACTCCATGCCAGTACCCAGACCGACAACCGCACGCCAGAGAAGGTGAAGTTTCTGCAGGATGTGGGCTTCTCTCAGGTAGTGCTGGCGCGCGAACTGTCCCTTGCGCAGATCCGCGAGATCAGCGCGGCGACCAATGTGCAGCTGGAGTTCTTTATCCACGGCGCGCTCTGCGTCTCCTACAGCGGTCAGTGCAATATCAGTCATGCCCGCACCGGCCGCAGCGCCAACCGCGGCGAGTGTGCCCAGCTCTGCCGCCTGCCCTGCTCACTGCAAAAGCCGGACGGCGAAGTGCTGGTGGCCGACAGTCACCTGCTCTCCTTGAAGGACATGGATCAGACCGACAATCTGGAGGCGCTGATCGCTGCGGGCATTCGCTCCTTCAAGATTGAGGGGCGCCTCAAGGGGCTGGATTATGTCAAAAACGTCACCGCCTGGTATCGTAAAAAGCTCGACGCCATTCTCGACAGCCGCTCCGATCTGGTGGCCGCCTCGGCGGGTCGTTGCAGCTACAGCTTCGAGCCGGATCCGAAAAAGAGCTTCAACCGTGGTGCTACCGACTACTTCCTCAATGGTCGTCAGCAAGGTATCGACTCCACCAAGAGCCCGAAATATGTGGGCGAGCCGCTGGGTCGCGTTACCAAGGTGACCAAGGATGGCATCGAGATTGACGGCAAGCAGGTCACCCTCAACAACGGCGACGGTCTGGGCTTCTTCAAGCCGAACAACGAGCTGGTGGGGATGCGCCTCAATAAAGTGGAAGGTAAGCAGTTACTCCTGTCAGAACGTATGCCGGGGCTGAAGGTAGGCACCGAGATCTACCGCAACCACGATCAGGTGTTTAGCAAGATGCTGGAGAAGGCGAGCGCGGATCGCCGTATCCGGGTCGATATGATGCTTGCAGAGTGTGATGAGGGTTTGAGCCTTACGCTCACCGACGAGCAGGGCATCAGCGCTACCGTCATGCTTCCCTGTGACAAGCTGCCAGCCGACAATCCGGAGCGGGCGCTGCAACAGGCGCGCGACCAACTTGGCAAACTCGGCAATACCCTGTTTGTGGCGCGCAAGATTGAGTTGGTAGTAACGAGGCCGCTATTCATCGCCGCATCACAGCTCAACGGCTTGCGCAGGGATGGCATCGCCGCGCTGGAGGCGGCGCGTGTGGCCAGCTACCAGCGCCCCGAGCGACGCATCGCCTTGCGGGATATCAACTATCCGCAGCACCGTCTCTCCTATCTTGGCAATGTGCTGAACAGCGCCGCTGAGCAGTTCTTCCGCGAGCATGGGGTCGAGCGCATTGCTCCCGCCTATGAGGCGAATAAGGAGGAGGGGGAAGTGGTGCTGATGATCACCAAGCACTGCATCCGCTACAGCCAGAACCTCTGCCCGAAAGAGGTGCCCGGTCTCAAGGCTGAGCCGCTGGAGCTCAAGATGGGTAAAGACACCTTCCGCCTGCGTTTTGACTGCAACCGCTGCGAAATGCAGGTGATGGGTAGCCTTAAGCGTTAATTGCCCATCAAGGTACCAGACGGGGCATGCCACAGGAGTGGGTTTGATGGCAGTATAAGACGCTCGAGAGAGGGCTGGCTTGCCCGAGATGCCTTCTGTGGGGGCAAGTGAGTCGTCCTTGGGATCCCCGTTTTTTCGACAAATGGAGTTGTGATGGAAATCAAAGACCTGCCGTTTTGCACGACCCGTTGGGCCGATATCGAACCGACCGAGCACAAGGGTGAAACCGGCGTCGCCCGTTGGCATACCCAAACCTTTGGTACGCTGCGGGTGCGGATGGTGGAATATTCTGCCGGCTATCTGGCGGATCATTGGTGCAGCAAGGGGCACGTCCTGCTCTGCATTGAGGGAGAGCTGCACACAGAGTTGCAGGATGGCCGCGTCTTCACCCTGACACCGGGCATGAGCTATCAGGTGGCCGACAATGCAGAGCCCCATAGATCCTTCACCGAGCAGGGCGCCCGGCTCTTTATCGTCGATTGAGCCGCTCACCTTCTTCCGCTGCCACTGAGGCCAACCACCATGCTTGAACTCAGACCCAACTGTGAATGCTGTGAGCAGGATCTGCCCGCCGACACGGGTCTTGCGTATATCTGCTCATTCGAGTGCACCTTCTGCGCCGATTGCAGCGAGCACTATCTGCAACTGATTTGCCCCAACTGCGGCGGTGAATTGCTCAGGCGTTCCCGCCGCCCTACAGCCAAGCTGGCGGCCAATCCCGCCTCCATCAAGCGCGTCTTCAATCCAGCCCTGAAAGCGGCCCCTAGCAAGGGGGCGCTAGAGCCGCTGCGCTCCCTCTGGGGCAACGTCTGCTAACAAGTACCTCAACCCTGATGGTTCTTGACCTTCTCCCGGTAGTCGCCCCTATCAAGGGGGCTCACACCTAGGAGCAGAAGATGACGGGGCGATTCAAAGGTGACGGGGCACAGGATGATGATCCGCGCATCTTGCGGTTGGTACCCGGTTATGGGTCTGCAGGCTTATCTGGCCGGTTTACCGCTCTCGACCTGCGAGCAGATGATACAGCGTCTGGATCGGGACTTTTTCCCCTTGAATGAGGAGCAAACCTGGCAACCGCTGGGGGCTGCCGGGTTGGGCACTGGCTGGCGCTATTTTCAGGCGAGCGGTTTTCATGGCTGGTTGGCTGAACGTGACTGATCACATTCCAGTGCCAGCAACTGCTGCTTGATGGGCAATCCTCCCGCATAACCGGTCAGACTGCCGTTCTGGCCTATCACGCGATGGCACGGCACTATGATCGACAGCGGGTTGCGGCCGTTCGCGGCGCCGACCGCCCGGCTCGCACTCGGCTTGCCGATGGCGCGGGCAATATCGCTGTAGCTGCGTGTTTCGCCGTAGGGGATGTCACGCAGCGCTTGCCACACCGCTTGCTGAAAAGCCGTGCCATGGGCGGCGAGTGGCAGGGTGAAGCGCTGCAGGCGTCCGCTGAAATAGGCGTCAAATTCGGCAAGATAGGGGGCGAGCGCCTCACTGTCTTGTTGCCAGCCGCTCATATCGGGCAGTGCCCGCAGGCCAGCCACAAAGTCCACGTGCACTAGGCCGCGGGCGTTGATGGCGACCAGCAGCTCGCCGCAGCTCGTTGGCAGCATGTCATAGCGGATCATGGGTTATCTCCTCGTCATGGCTTTGGGGCGCCTTGCTCCCCGTGGTGGCTGAAACCAGGCTCGCAGTGGTGGTCAATGGCTCGTTGATCAGCAGCGCCGGTTGTTCGCTCATAGCGTGCCACAGCCAGCTCGCTGCATAGCCGCGCCAGGGTTGCCATGCTTCGCTTTGCGCCAATACCTTCTTCACCGGCAGCTTGTCGCCGCCCCCCAGCGCCTTTTGCAGCACCAGATCGGAGGCGGGGAAGGCGTCTGGATCCTGCCCGCAGCGCAGCCGCCAGTAAGCGACCGTCCAGGGACCTATGCCCGGCAAGGCCAGCAGTTGCTCGTCGCTGGCCGTGGTCAGGGAAAGCGCACCGCTCGCGAGCGCGGCGGCGAGCCCTTGCAGCGTGCGAATGCGGCTACCGGGCATGCCGATGCCGTCGAGATCCAGCGTGCACAGCTGCGCCGGGGTGGGCAGCTGCACCACGCCGAACTGCGCCTCGGTACGCGTCACCAGCCGCCCCATAATGGTGATGGCGCCCTTGACCGATACCTGCTGGCCAACGATGGCGCGCAGCATCACCTCGTACTCATCCCAACCGGCGGGCAGTCGCACACCGGGCCAGCGTGCCTGCAGGCGCGCCAGCAGCGGATCCTGCCCGAGCCGCTCACCGATGCGCTGCATGTCGGCGTCGAGATCCCACATGCGTCGCACGCGATACAAGAGATCAGGCAGCGCCGCGGGCGGCAGATCATGCACTGTGAGCCTGATGCTATGGCCCTTGCCCTGCTCGATACGGATCCATCCAGACTGATCGCTGACCCTGTGGCGCCGTTCATACGCCTCGCCATCGACCCGCTCCAGCCCGGGGATGGCCCGCAGCCGGTAAAACGCCAGCATGGCTGCCACGTCATAAGGCGGGCGATACGGCAATTGCAGCGTGAGCACCGCGCCGCTCTCGATGACGTCGGCCCTTCCTTCACGCTGGCGCAGCGCCCGGGGCGCCAGGCCATACGCCTGGCTCCAGGCATCGTTGAAGCGGCGAATGCTCGCAAAGCCCGCCGCAAACGCTATGTCCGTGATGGGTAGTGCGGTTTCGGTCAGCAGCCGTTTCGCGAGCAGCAGCCGGCGCGTCTGCTCCACCTGTTTCGGGGATGCGCCGAGATGCTGTTCGAACTGGCGGCGCAGCGTGCGCTCGCTTATTCCTGCCTCTGCCGCCAGTTCGGCGAGCGAGCCGTCCGCCAGCTCGCCGCGATCGATCCGCGCCAGCAAACGGGCGAGTTCGAGCGGCAGATCGCCGCGTGCGGCGGGGGCCAGCTCGGGGCGACAGCGCAGACACGGGCGCAGGCCATGTTGCTCGGCCGCGGCTGCGCTTTGGAAGTAGCGCACGTTGTGCTCGTGCGGTGGCCGCGCGGGGCAGACGGGGCGGCAGTAGATGCCGGTGGAGAGCACGCCGGTAAAGAAGCGGCCATCGAAATGCGCATCGCGGGCGAGCCGGGCGGCGTGGCATTGCTCGCGGTTGAGGCTCGGGATCCCCTCATCCTGATGGTGGTCACTGGCTGGTTGCGAGTTCATGGTCCTGGCGCTCGGTACTGGGTGCATGGATGAGAGAGTAAGGGGGAGGGGGCGCGGTGACTAGCCAGAAACGGACAGCAATTGAAATAAAAACGTCGCCGGGAGAGCCCCTGTGGCGAGGTTGAAAGCGGTCGAACCGGGCGGGCAAGTGTGAGAATCTGGGGTGACAACATCCAAGGAGGATAGCACCATGCCAGGACCCGCCCGCGCCGGCGCCCTGATCTACGCGAGGGATCTCGGCCTGCTGACCCATTTCTACCGCACCTTGCTGCAGATGGACATTCGCAGTCAGGATGCCGCTTTTGTCGTGATGGAGAACGACGACATCCAGCTGTTGATCCACGCCATCCCCGAGTCGATTGCCTGCGATATCAATATCCAGGTGCCACCGATCCTGCGGGAACAGGGGGCGATCAAATTGTTCTTTACCGTGCCAAGCCTCGCCTGGGCCGAGGCCAGGGCGGCCGATCTCGGTGGCGGCCTGTTGCCGCAGCAGTGGCCGGGGCCTGGCTTCGTGCTGCGCAATGCGTTTGATCCGGAAGGCAATATCCTGCAATTGCGCGAGTTTTTGAGCGTCCCCGATCCTCTCTGAATCCGGTTGTTTGCCAATGAAAAACGGGGCAGCCAAGCTGCCCCGTTGCACTTTTCACTCGCTGGCGCGTCATCCGTTATTTCAGGTAGCGCTGCTCCAGATGCTGGCGCAGCCAGCGCGGGTTCAGCGCCTCGCCGGTCGCGCGGCGAATGAGCTCGTCCGTGCTGTGCTGGCTGCCCTGTGACCAGATGTGGCGACCAAGCCAGGCGAGTATCTCCGGCAGGCGACCCGCCTCGATCACGCTGCTCATGTTGCCCAGCTCCCGCTCCAGCGCGAAACGCAGCTGCGCCGCATACATGGCGCCGAGCGTGTAGCTCGGGAAGTAGCCGAACGAGCCGTCCGTCCAGTGAATGTCCTGCATGCAGCCATTCTGGTAGTTGCCCTGGGTGGAGAGACCGAGCCACTGCTGCATCTTGGCATCCCACAGCTCGGGCAGATCGGCCACCTCGATGTGCCCTTCGATGAGGTCGCGTTCCAGCTCGTAGCGCAGGATCACGTGCGCCGGGTACGTCACCTCATCCGCATCGACGCGGATAAATCCGGGCTCGACCCGGTTGTAGAGCTTCGCCAGGTTCGCCGGCGCAAACGCCGCCTGCTCGCCAAAGTGCGCGCGGATGCGCGGCGCCAGCAGAGCTAGGAAGGCCGCATCGTGGCCGAGCTGCATCTCGCAGAACAGGCTCTGGCTTTCGTGAATGCCCATGGAACGCGCTTCGGCCACCGGCTGACCCAGCAGCTGGCGCGGCAGCCCCTGCTCATAACGCGCGTGACCCGTCTCGTGCACTATGCCCATCAGGCTGGAGACGAACTCCTGCTCGTTGTAGCGCGTGGTGATGCGCACGTCGGTCGGCACGCCGCCACAGAACGGGTGGCTGCTCACATCGAGCCGGCCGTGGGCGAAATCAAAGCCGAGCAGCCCCATCACCTCCTGACCGAGCGCCTGCTGGCTCGCGATGGGGAAGGGCCCCTGCGGGATCAAGATCGATTCATGCTTCTGCTGTTCACTCACTTGCTGGATCAGGCCGGGCAGCCAGCCGGTGAGATCGCCGAAGATCTGATCCAGACGCGCACTCGTCATGCCGGGTTCGTACAACGCCAGCATGGCGTCGTAGGGGCGCACATCAAGTGCCTCGGCGCGAAGGCGCGCCACTTCCCGCGACAGCGTCACCACCTCCTTGAGATTGGGAGCGAAGCCTGCCCAGTCGTTGTTTTTGCGCTGGCTGCGCCAGGCGTGCTCGCACTTGCTGCCGGCCAGCGACAGCGCCTCGACCAGATCTGTGGGCAGCAGACTCGCATCCTGCCAGTGGCGCTTTATCTCGGTGAGGTTCGCGCGCTGGATCTCATCCAGTGGTTCGCTCTCGGCTTTGGCTATCCAGTCGCCGAGCTCGGGGGCGGTACGCTTTTGATGGATCAGCACACCGAGTTCGGCCATGGCCTCGGCGCGTGCCTCGTTGCCGCCCTCCGGCATCATGGCGGCCTGATCCCAGCCGCAGATGGCGCTGAGGTGGGAGAGCCGGTGCAGCTGTTGCTGATGTTGTTCAAGTTTTTGATATGACATGGGATTGTCCTTGTTATCGTCCCTGATGGTATGCACCCCGTACCTGGCATGATCGGGGCCGATCGATGCTAACACTGCCATCGCGCGTTTTACCACCCTGGCCTAGGATGACTGACCAGATGACGGGGGCTGACTAGCCGAGCCGCTTCTGGTGTCGCTCGCGGTTCTCCGCCTTCTTGCGCTCGCTTTTTCGCAGCAGCACATAGAGAGCGCCGCTGCCGCCGTGGCGGCGCTCGGCGCTGTGCATGGCCATGACGGCCGGCAGTTGCGGCAACCAGGTGCTGACATGGCTTTTCAGCACCGCGCGCGGCGTGTTGCGCTCCCCCTTGCCGTGCAGGATCAGCAGGCAGCGGATGTCCCGCACCTCGCAATCCGCAATGAACTGCACCAGCGCCTGACGCGCTTCGTTGAGGGTCTTCTGGTGCAGATCCAGGCTTGCCTGCAACTCGTATTTGCCGAGCCGCAGCTTCTTGTATACCCCCTCCTGAACCCCATCGCGCTTGAAGCCGACGATGGCGTGGGGATCGAGCAGCTCGACCGCCTCCATGCTGAGGTGATCCAGGGTCAGTTGCTCGGCGGTAGCCGCCTGACGGCGGGCCAGTTGCGCCTCGGTCGGGGCGGATGTGCCCGTGAGGGAGAGGGTGTTGTCGCTGTGAATGGGCCGCACGTCGGCCACTTCCTGCAGAAACAGTGAGAGTTCGTCGTCATGAGACACGGCAGGCTCCCCGCATTGGAATGAGCGGGCATTATAGCGGGGGAGTCGGGGTCAGAAAATGGGGCTAGCCAGCCAGACGGCCACCGTCGGTCGGGAAGGAAAAGCTGTTGCTGCCGGGCAGGCGTCAACAGGCGATCGGGGATCGCCTGACTAGATGTGTTACTGCTCCTCTTTCGGCGGCTTGGCGTTCATCACCTTGTAGATGAAATAGGCCGCGTAGGAACTGATCAGCAGGAAGGTACCGATAATCACCAACATGGACATGAGCCCCACGCTGTTGCCGAACATCAGGTTCATCCAAAATTCCATCTCATGTACTCCTGTCATCCCATTGATGACAGGCATGATAGATACCTCTTTGGGAGTGATGAGATGATCTCGATCAAGTCCCGTAGTGGTTATTTAACCGGCAACCGGATCTGTGAGCGGCCTCGCACTCGGCCAAGCCGCCGGGCAGATCAGGCGCACGGATGGGGCATCACTTGGCGGCCGTGCCTGGGCCAGGTGCTGTGAGCGGTGTGATGCGCCACCCCTGCTGCTCCAGCAGCGCGATCAACCCCTGGTCGCCATAAAGGTGCAGAGCGCCTACCACGATAAAGCTCTCGTTTGGCAGGGTCGGCCACTTCTTCAACCAGTTGTGGTTGCGCTCTGCCAGCAGAGTCTGTTCCAGCCAGGCTTGCAGCTTGGGTGGCGCCATCTCGGCTTTGAGCAGGTTGACGAGAGCCGCCTGATCCCCCTCCTGCCACGCCTTCATCACGTCGCGAAAGCCGGTTTCGAGCTGGGGCAGCTCATCCAGGGTGCTCTCCAGCATCAGGGTCTGGTTGTCACCGACGCTGGCGAGGTAGCCGAGCTGTTCGAGCAGGGTCTCGAAGCCGATGATGGGCTTGCCGCTCTCGGTGGCGCGCTTGGCGAAGTGTTGATCCACCCCGAGCGCGCTGCTGAAACCGGTACGTTCCAGCGCCGCCTGGGTCAGAGTGATGGCCGCAAACCAGGGGCGCAGCGGGGAGAGCATGTTCTCGGTCAGGCCATTCTGGCCGGCGGCTATGATGGTGCGCCGATACAGATCGAGCGGCACGTGATCCTTGAGGGTCTTGCCATCCACCAGCCGGGTGATGGCGCCCATCTCCTGCCACTGCGTCTGGCTGATGTGGGTCAGGTCGGCCTCCATCACCAGGGCGCGGCTCTGTTGCCAGGCGCGCTCGATGGGATCAGGCAGCGGATAGAGCGAGGGTTTGCCCGCATGAATGGAGCCCAGCAGCCAGTGCTGCTGGTCACCCTTGCTCACCCGATAGAAGGCGGGGTCGGCAAAGGCGGTCAGCGGCAGCAGCAGGCAGAGCAGGAAGGAAATCAGCGTGCGATGAAATTTCATGAGGCACCTTATGTTGGCGGGATGGCTTCTCTTCATAACAATAAGCCCTATGATAAGTCCTCATTCGTCACAGCCAAGAGGTTTCCCATGCCCCATCTTCGTTTTCGGGCCGTCTCCATCGATACCCTGCAGCAGATAAGCACGCCCCTGCTGGCGGATCTGTGCGCCCTGACCGGCGGCAAGCCCGAGTTTGTCACCCTGGAGCGGGTCGAGAGCAGCTGGGTACGCGGCGGGGCGGTCGAAGCCGGTTTTCCGTTTGTGGAGCTGGTCTGGTTCGAACGACCACAGGAGCTGCAAGATGCCGCTGCGGCGCTCATCACCCGTCATCTGAAGGCGGTGCTGGGGGAGCAGACCTATGTGGTGGTGCAGGTGCTGCCCATCGTCAAAAGCCACTACTACAGCGATGGTCAGCACTATTGAAAAGAGGGTAAACAAGATCGGCGCGTCGGGTTACGCCGCTAACCCAATCTGGGTTGCTTGATGCCCATAGCCGCTAACGGGATCAGGCCGACTTGGAGAGGATCCTGTCGAGCCAGCGGCTTGGCAGCAGGCGGCGCAATACCGCAAACAGCTGGGTTGGGAAGGTGACCGGGTAGCGGTGCTTTGGCCGCTTGCTCTGCAGCGCATGCAGCAGTGGCGGAATGCAGGCATCGCTTGGCAGCGTGAAGCCGCTGGTGGCCCCCTCTTTTTCCAACCGGGTCAACGTCTGGCGATAGGCGCCCTGATGACGACTCTGGGCTGGATCGATATGGCGCACGAAGGCGGCGTGGGCATTGGCGCGAAAGCGGGTATCGATGGGGCCCGGTTCGATCAGGCTGATGTGCACGCCGCTGCCTTCGAGTTCCAGGCGCAGGGTGTCTGTATACCCTTCCAGCGCAAACTTGCTGGCGTTGTAGGCGCCACGATACTTCATGGCCACCAGCCCCAGCACCGAGCTGTTCTGCACTATCCGTCCCTCTGCTGCGGCCAGCATGGTCGGCAGTATCTGGCGGATCAGGTGGTGCCAGCCAAACAGGTTGGTGTCGAACTGCTCGCGCAGCGCTTGGGTGGGCAAGTCTTCCAGCGCGCCAGGCTGGCCATAGGCGCCGTTGTTGAACAGGCCATAGAGACGGCCCCCGGCCAGGGCCAGCGCCTCTGCCGCCCCTCGCTCTATGCTGGCGGTGTCCGCCAGGTCCAGTTGAACTGCCAGCAGACCCTGCTGTTGCAGTTGTGCCACATCGTCGGCCTTGCGGGCGGAGGCGATCACGGTGAAGCCGTGAACACCGAGCGCCTTGGCGGCGGCGAGGCCGATGCCGCTGGAGCAGCCGGTGATGAGCACGAAGGGGTGGGGCATAAAGGTCATCCTTGTTGGCGACCAGAGTCTGGCCGAAGCAGGCATGGTAGCCCGAGCGCGACAAAAAAGAAAACCGGGCCACGTGGCCCGGTTTGCTGAGGTTCTACCACCTGCTTACAGAATGGTGAACGGCATTATGATGTGGAACTTGACGTCATGCTCGGAGGCGAAGATGTTCGGGTATTCGGTCCAACCGCCGCCCTGGCTGATGTCGTTGTTGTAATCTGTGTAGTGCAGTTTGAACAGGGTGCCTTTCAGCTTGCCATCCTGCACCGTGTACATGACGTCGAAGTTGGCTGCCCATTCGGTATCTTCACCGTTGGTGGCCTTGGTACCGTCGCCTTTCTGGATATCCCAGCCGTAGGCGCCGGAGACACCGACGGACCAGCCCGGTGCACCCACCAGATCATCCAGGGAACGGGTCACGCCGAAGAACAGCGCTTTTTCGTTGTTCGCGTTCCAGTCGGAGCGGGAATCCCACCAGATTTCGTTCGCGCCCTGGGAGTTGCCGTAGCCACGGGTCAGACGGGGCAGATAGTTGCCTTCGTTACCCTCGGCCTTGGTCCACAGACCTTCCAGACGGAAACCGTACGGGCCTGTGCCCCAGGCGGCGGTCAGCGCTTGTTGCCATGCCATGCCGTCATAGGTCTCGATGTCGGCACCACCCTTCTGATAGGTGTCGGTTTCGGAACCGTAGAACTGATAGCTGGTGGAGAGGCCGTTCAGCACGTCGAATTTATGGGCCAGCTTGAAGTGGTAGCTGTCCATGTATTTTTCGGAGTTACCGTAGGAGCCGGTGATGGCGGTGCCATTTTCGAAGGTATAACGTGCGGCTACACCCTGGATGTAGTCGATGACGTTTTCATCGGCGAACGGATCCATCCATGCCTTGGCGCGGGAGAACTTCTGGGTCTCCTTGTACCAGGGGGACTTGTACTCGTCGGCGATGGCGTAGGTCAGGTAGAGACCGCCGAAGTTACCCTCGATCTGGCCACCACGGTAGGTACCCGGCTGATAGGACCAGTTCACACCGATCACGCCCGGTACGTAGAGCTGGGTCAGGCCGCCCTTGGCGGTGACGGCACCGTCCAGTGCTTTCAGTTTCAGCGAGGCGTTGGCCAGGCTGAAGCCACCTTCGGGGGAGCCATCCTTGTAGTTTTCGCCCCACTTGTTGCCGGCGAAGGAGAATTCGTTCTCCTGGTTGACCGCATGGTTCTCGGTCACGGCCAGGTCATAGGCACCGAAGCCACCCACGTCGATACCGACGATGTCCCAGGCATAACCCGAGTTGAAGTTAAGGGAGGCCTGGGTAGTGGCGTGGCTCAGGTTGGACTGGTATTTGCCTTCTTTCTTGGCGGCAGTCGGGTCGCCATCGATACGCTGACGATCACGCTGGAAGTAGAAGAGGCCACCGTTGAGTTTGCCTTCTTCATAGAATTTGCTGGCGGCGGCAGCATAGGCGGGACCTGCTTCGTCGGCAGCAAATGCCATACCGGGGGCGACCAAGGCGGCAACAACAGCTGCACTCAATGCGGCACGCTTGAAGATCACTTTTTCCATTTTGTATTGCTCCTGATTTTATGGACTTAGCTTTTTGTCCGGCAGTCAGGCAAGGGCCCGCCGCTCGGTATTGGCATTGCAATCAAAACCCCGTAGGGCAAAAAATTCCTGGTAGTTCGTCTGCGGCCGCGATGTCTTGGCACATCTGCGGTGGGCAGTTCTGTTCATCACATCATTTTATTTTTTGTGTTCCGATTCTTGGCTATCGGACAATTCCAAGAGTACGTTCGCGGTGCGAAATATCAATGAAAAGTTCCCACCAAGTTTCAAAAATATGACCGAGTGCAAATAATCATGGATCTTGTTGTGGACACTCCCAGCCCGCTCATATCGGCGCTGATAGCGTTTTCAGGTGAAATTGTTCAGCGACGCGGGCGGATCTCTCACAAGGGGCATAACTTTTTTCGTTAACCTGTATGCAACAGATAATTTTGTGGCACAAAAAAAGATATGCCCCCGCGTTGGGGGCGGGGGCAGGGGACTCGGAAGGGAAACCGGACGGGAGATTCAGGCCTGATGGCCGAGGATGCGAGGGATCTGGCTGGCTTGATGATGGATGTGCTCCGACACCTGCACCGAGAGCCGGCTGCCCTGGCGGGCGTGCTGGCTGATGCGAGCGATGAGGTCGGCGAAGCTGGCCAGCTTGTGCTCCTGGCTCTTGGCGTTGTCCGCCCCTTGCAGGGCGATGACGGCTGTGCTGCGCGCCATCTCCCGTACCGCCTGGGTGGTCTGGCGCAACTGCTCCGCCTGCTGGCGCTGGGCGGCTGCTTCTGTGGTGATCCGCGCCAGCACAGTGCCGAGTTGATCGCCGGATTGGGTGAGTCGCACCAGGATCTCGGTGATCTGGCCAAGGGATCGCTGGGTATCGGCGGAGAGGTGGCGCACCTCGTCGGCCACCACTGCAAACCCGCGCCCCTGTTCCCCCGCCCGTGCCGCCTCTATGGCCGCATTGAGCGCCAGCAGGTTGGTCTGCTGGGCGATGTGGCCTATCACGTCGACGATGGCGGTGACATCATCCACCGAGCGTTTGAGCTGTGTCAGGGCGCCACTGCTCTCGTCGATGGCAAGCCCGGTCTGGGCCGTGGCCTGCAACATGCCTCCCACCAACTGCTCGCTCTGGCTCATGGAGTGCTCGTTGTGCTGGGCGTGCTGTGCTATCTCGGCGGCCACCTGATGTACCTCGCCGGCCAGCTGGTTCAGCTCGTTCATCATCAGATCGCCCTCGTCCACCGCCTGCTCGGTGGTGCGCGTACTGTGGTGGATCTCTTCGACCTGATTGACCATGCCCTGCAGGCTCAGTGAGACCGCCGACAGTTGCCCCTCCTTTTGCTGCTGCTCCTGTTGCAGGCGCATGATGAGGCGGTTGTAACTGGCCACTATGTCGCCGAGTTCGTTGCGCTCGCGCCCCTGGGGCAGGGTCTCGGCCTGACCCGTCTCGTTGAGTTGCAGAAAAGCACCGCGCAGCCGCTGCAGCGGTTTGACCAGCCAGCGGCGCTGCACCAGGGCAAACAGCAGCGCGACCAGCACCAGACAGAGCGCCAGGCTGCCGAGGATGAGGGCCAGCTCCTGGTTGACCGCCTGCCGCCCGGCTGCAAGCTCGGCCCCCATCTGGTTGGTGGCCTGCAACATCTGGCCGATGTCCTGCTGCACCGCGAGGCGGGCAGTCTGCTGCTGTTGCAGCGCCTTGCGGCTGTTCTCCAGCTCCTGCGGGTAGCGAGTGAGAAGGGAGAGCAGTTCGCTGCGCGGTTGATCGCCAAGCTCCTTGCGCTCTGGCTCCCCCAGAGTGAACTCGTCGGCAGGCGCCGCTGCAAACAGGCCGAGCAGCGGCAGTGCGGCCAGTTGCTGCGCCTGCTTTTGCAAGGCAGCCAGCTCGAACGTCAGTCCCTCCAGCAACTTGGGGCTGGCCTGCTCCATGTAGTTCTGGCGCAGGTGACTGAGCCCGGGCAGGGCCGCCAGTATGTCGGTGGCACCCTGGCGGTATCGATCCGCGCTGGCCGGATCTGCCCCCGTCGCCCCCTGCTGGCCATAACGCAGCAGCGCCCTGGCCTGGGCGGTCAGCTCGTTTTCGGCGTTTTGCAGCAGCCACTGGCTGTTGCCGGAGAGCTTGCCCGCCGCCAGATAGTCGTTGTCGATGCGCGTTCCCATCTGCTCGAGCAGGGCGCGTAGCGGGGCTGTCAGCTGCTCGTCCTGCTGCGCCAGCTGGGTGAGTGCCTGCTTGCGCACCCCTTCGGCCTCAGTCAGGCGCAGGGGATCGCCGCTGGCGAGGTAGTCGCGCAAGGTGCCTTGCAGTGTGCCGGTCAGTCGTTGTTGCAGCCGTTCGTGTTGATGCTGGGCCTGTTCGGCCCGGTTCAGCTGCTGCCAGCCATGAAACAAGGCGCCGGCTTGCACGGCGGCGACCAGCAGCAGTACCAGGGAGGAGAGGGAGGCGTAATGGGCTATTTTCACGTCAGGATTCCTGCTTGAGCCACGGGAATGGAAGTCGGCGTGAGCTTAAGCAGGAGAGATGGCGTTTTTATGACAGCCGCTGCATGGCGGCGAGATCATGGCAACGAAGGCGCGGCGGGCTCCTCCGGCTTGCGGGCGGCCGGCGACTTGCCCAGCATGCCGAGCAGGGCGCCCCCGATGATGAAGGCCCCGGCCAGCAGGTGACGGGGCGTCAGCTGTTCGCCATTGAGCAGCACCAGAGCCAAGGTACTCAGCAGCGGCGTCAGATAGGCCAGCGCCCCGATGCGACGGGGATCTCCGTCTCGCAGCGCCAGATACCAGGTGACGAAGGCCGCCCCCATGGGCCCGAGCGCCAGCCCCAGGATCAGCCACCAGTCGCCGGCGGGGATCTGTTCGAGAGGCAGCGGCCCTTCCAGCCAGAGTGCCAGCAGCAGTGCCAGTAATCCGGCGGGTAGGCAGGCCGCTGCCGTCACCACAGCCGGGGCGGGGGGCAGCCGGCGGGAGAGCACCGAGTAGGCGCCCCAGATGATGGCGGCGCCGAGCGCCAGCAGGTAGCCGGGCAGATAGGCCTGCTGCAGCTGCAACTCGCCGTTGACCATCACCAGCACGGAACCCGCCAGCCCGAGCGCGCCGGCCAGCAGGTGGCGGGCATGGAGCGGATGACCCGGCAGCAGCAGGGGGGTGAACAGTATGATGCACAGGGGCCAGAGGTAATTGATGAGGTTCGCTTCCAGCACGGGGGCGTGGCGAAAGCTCATGAACAGCAGCAGATGGTAGAACAGCAGCGCGGCCACCGTGACCAACCAGGTGATGGGGCGAGCCCGCCACCGGCGCCAGAACGGCAGGGCACCGGCGCCACAGAAGAAGAGCACCAATCCCACCAGCACCAGAGGCGACACGCTGGTGATCCGGGAGGTGAGCGCCGCCAGCGAGGCCCACAGCAGTATGGTCAGCAGTGCAAAACCGGTGGACCTGTCCCACCAGGAAGAAGCAGACATCCAACACTCCTTTGCAAGATGAATAAAAAGAGGGCCAGTCTAGCAGACCGGCCCTCCCTTGCCTGATCTAATGGCTGCCGAACTCGTCCTCATTCAGACTGGTATTGGCTTGCGCTGCTACGCCCCAAAGCAGTAGCAGGAGAAATAGGAATAGCCAATTACATTGGCTGAGCATTAAAGGAATCCAACGAAAATTGGGCGCGTATTGTAAGTGCATTTAAAAGGCAGCAGCCAACATCAATTTACTCAATATTGATCCGCGACATACAGACATACCGACGGGCTGGTGTGAGCCGGGGGTTCCCCAGGATTGCAACAGGTGATAAGGCCTTTGTGTCGCACTGCCCGACGAGGCGCTTGGCGTTCTCTTCGGACTGAGGCCAGTTCAAGGAGATGTGGATAATCCCGGTGCTTGTCAGCCCGACAGCATGAGTGTTCCGCCGACCTTGTTAATACTCAAGTTCGCGCGATATGTGCAACATGATGGCGCTGGGGCTACTTGTCAGATGGGAGAGTTGTAGACCACTCGCCCATCTGACAGTTATAACTCCAGCTCGATAATGGGCAGCTCCCAACGTTCACTTCGAACTTGCTCCTGATAGGCATCGTCTTCCTGTTCTTTGCTTCGTTCAATCATGGCGATGACGTTGGCGTGCCGGATAGTGGCAAACTGGTGCTGCCAGATCTGATGAGCACTTTGGGAGAGGCGAGCAACGGGTGTTTGACCATGGAAAACATGAAGTTTCTGACGCTTGTCGATATCGATACGCACTGCGTCTCCGACGTGTAATTGCCGCAGGTTCTGGTGTATCGAGTGGTTTTCGTTACTACGTCCGGCATAACCGATATCCAGTTGACGCATACCCATGATGGCAAAACGGCGTTGCCTTACAGGGGCGGTGGCCTGGATCGACTCGTTGTAACAACGTTCGGCAATGAGAGGGAGGTGGGGATGCCGCTGGTCAGCGCGGGACATAACCACTAACCGTTGGATTGCTCGGGTCATCGCAACATAGAAGAGGCGTCGCTCTTCCTCGATGTTGTTCGCAGTGCTTTCTGCGCAGCGTTGCCATCCGCCATCAAGGATCAAAACATGGCGATACTCTTCCCCTTTAACGCCATGCACCGTGCTGAGAAGCACGCCCTTGCCAAAGCGGATCTGGCGACGCTGCTCGCTCAAGTATTCGTAAAGGAACTGCAGGAAATAGTGCGCTGACAGCGCTTGCTCTCCCTGACTCTCCTGCCATTGGGCAATCAGATCGTACAACAAGGCCTCCCAGCGGTTTGCCTGATCAAGGGGAGGGAGTGGGCCGGCCAGTTGTTGCGCTGTCAGGAGTGCGTGGCCTTGTTGATGTAACCAGTTCTGGTAACGCAAGATCTCGCGACAGCGATGTATCGGGAAGCCATGCTCTCGATCCAGGGTAAATCTGCAGGGAATAGAAGCATCAGCGAGTGCTGAACGTACCCATGCCAGCTCTTCTTTATCCAACCCATTGCGAGCCAGTACTGCGATAGACTCCAGCGGGCATGTCGGATCTTTTTCACGAATCAGTGTGATGTGTCTGACGATTTCAGCGGCCTGTTGGGCAGCGTCAGTACAGGATTGTACGATGACTTTGCCGCGTGAAGTCTCCAGCCCTTCCCAAGCGCCACCCGGTACCTCCATCTTGCGCCGTTCATCGATCACAATGGGATGCGAACGCTTCATGCGATCCAGATTGTGTTCTATCAGCTGGTTAGCCGTTTCGATGATGTGGCTTGTTGAGCGGTAGTTCCAGGTCAGGTAGTGCGTCTGGGAGTTGTAATCTTGCTCGAAGCGACGGATAAAGCTGACGTTCGCTTCGCGGAAGGCGTAGATAGACTGGTCGTCATCACCCACCGCCATCAGGTGCAGGCGCGCTTCTTCATCCTCTTCGCTTTTTCCAACCAGTGCGGCGATAAGTTGGTACTGCTGCTCGTCAATATCCTGATATTCGTCGACGAGCAGAAATTGCAGCCCTCCGAGCAGCTTTTCCCGCTGCTCTTCCAATTCGAGACCGAGCTGGCTCTGCTCTCCCCGGAGCAGCTTGATAGCGTCATCAATGATGGTGGTAAAGTCGATATCGTCTGATGTCCGGTTTTGCACCGCATTGCCTGTCAGGCTCATTGCAAGACCGTGAAAGGTGAATACCGAAACCCGAGCTCCGTCACGCCCCAGCAGTTCGGTCAGGCGTCGGCGCAGGGACATCGCCGCATTATGGTTGTAACAAAGCAACATGATCTTGGATGGGGCGACTTGCTTGACCCGCATCAGGTAGGCGCAGCGGTGGATAATCACCTTGCTCTTGCCTGAACCCGGGCCTGCCAGTACCAGCAAGTTTTGCTCGGGTGGTGCCTGGACGATCTGCTCCTGTGCCCGGTTGTGAAGATCTTCGACGATGCGTTTCCAGGAGTGTTCGCTGGTCGCCAGCTCCAGGATCTTGTTGCGCCCTTTGAAGTAGTGACCGAGGAACTTGTCAGCTTCCATGGAGAAGTAGTCTGTCACCAGCTTTTTGGCTTGCTTGAAGTGTTCCAGACTGATGCGGGCGTATTCATTCATCACATGGATCTGAATCACCTTCTGGCGATAGTGATGCTCAAGCGGCTGATAGTCTGCTTTGTTGTATTGCTGCTGCCGCTCCGCCGTCAGCGTGAGGGTCATGGCGCTTCGGAACACGGCGAGACCATTTTGCAGCACGATGGCGTGTTGCTCATGCAGGTAGAGCAGTGCCCGCTCGGCCCCTTTGAGCAGCCACTCCTGCTGGCTGCTTGCCTCCCGCTTGTTCATGAGCTGAGCCACATCCATGTCTTCTCGCAGGTATTTGACCAGTTGTTCCAGGGCAAACGACAGCATTACCTGGCGCTGGACACTCTCTTCGCTGCTTGCCAACAGGGTGTAGAGAAAATCGAGGGTGGCACCTGTGACGCGATGGCGTTGATCAATCGTCTGCTCAATCTGGGACCAGGTACGGTTGAAGGTGAGTTGGTAGAGATCCCGAGAGAGATATTTGACATCAATGGAGCCTTTCTCGCCCCCCGAGCGACCATCCTGGGACCAGCTGGTCAGCAAATTGCGCAGCAAGCCAGGGTTACTCCGTTCATGCCCCAGATCTTTGATGGCCTGATTGACCAGTCGAATGTTAAAGATCAGACCTTGCCCTGTATCAGGTTCGGGTTCTTGTTCACGCAAGGTGTCCAGCATCGCCTTTTCAATACTGTGCACTTGCCCGCAGAGCACCCGGGCGTTGTCTCTTCCTTTGGGGCGAAGCCAGGTAGTCAGTAACATCCCCTGAGAGAGCAGACCTACATCCGCCATTTGGGTGAGTACCCGCATCACTTCGCTGGCCTGAACACCACTTCCTTGGTCCGCCATGTATTGGCCTGCCTCTTCGGCAATGGTATCGGCACTGAGACCATCATCATCGGCAGCACTCATCAGCGCCTGGATAACAGCTTGCCAGATGGCGTTGGCCTTGGGAGCCAGTTTCAGACTGTCTACCCTTTTCATCGCCTCCTCGGTGGACGCAAACAGGGGGCGTCCCTGAAATACCTGAGTGATGTTGTCGCTGCGCTCCAGATAGCCAGCTCGCTCGAGCCAGGCGATAGCTGTCTTGACCTTGGTATCCGCATTGTTGTCATCGGCAGCGAAGCTGGTTTCCACCTCTGGCTGGTTGATGAGCTCTGCGCTGGTTGCGACCAGTGGCGGGTTGTTCTCCTGCTTGCCTCCTTTGCTGGCCCTGAGTCTTATTCCGCGCAGGATCTGTTTGATATCGCGCAGGCTGACCTCACTCATGGCTTCGAGCTGGAACTGTTTCTCGATGTCTTGTGCATCAAACAGCAGCACGCAGTGGGCTTGCTCTGTATCGCGGCCCGCTCGCCCCGCTTCTTGCAAATAGTTCTCGAGCGAGCCGGGGATATCGGCATGAATGACCAGACGCACATCATCCTTGTCGATGCCCATCCCAAAGGCATTAGTCGCGCAGATGACCCGGATCTCGCCACTGATAAATTGTTCGAGGGTTGCTTTCTTTTGGGCACTGTCCATTCGGGCGTAAAAGCGCGCGACGGTGAGGGATTGTTGCTGGCCGAGGAAATCAGCCAGCTCGTCCACGCTACGCTTGGTTGCGCAGTAGATAACACAGGAGCCGGGCTTCTCCCCGCCAAAGAACTGCTCGAGCAGGTTGAGGATATGGCCCTGTTTATTGAGGCCTGGGCACTCAACGACGGCATATTCGAGGTTGGTACGTTCAACCCCCCCTTCCAGTCTGCGAAGCGGTCGGGGCTGCTTGTCGAGAAACTGTGCGCAGATATCCTCAATCACATCCGGCTTGGCAGTGGCGGTATAGCAGAAGACAGGAGGCATGGGGACCTGCTGCTCGTTGGCAATGGTGGCGATGGCCTTGGCGCAGTAGAGATAGTCAGGGCGAAAATCATGTCCCCATTTCGACAGGCAGTGCGCTTCGTCAAATACCCAGCCACCGATCTGACGTTGTCGTATTGCTTGTTTGACAGTGCGGTTACGAAGCTGCTCGGGGGAGATATAGAGCAGGGCGATATCCCCCATGCGGATCTGCTCAAGAATCGCGCCTCGCTCTGGTAGCGTCAGCAGCCCCGAGATGGCGGCAACCCCTTCGATACCGGCCTTGTATTTAAGGTTGTCCACCTGATCCTTCATCAGTGCCTGCAGGGGGGAGATCACGACCGTGAGCGCGCCACTGCGCTGGTTGCGAACCAGTGCAGGGAGTTGGTAGCAGAGCGACTTGCCGCCGCTGGTGGGGAGGATCCCGAGCAGTGCGACGCCAGCCATGGCTTCCTCGATCAAGGTCTTCTGCAATGGTGTCCCATCAGGCAAATTACGGAAGTTGTCGAGCTCAAAGATGCGTTGCAGATGGCGGCGTGCGTCGTGGTTCTCCAGACAATAACTGCAGTCGGCATGACCACAGTGGCGCTCGCGGACAGTGTGAATGATCTCTGCTGTTTGGGGAAAGCGGCGCCAAATCCAGGGTGGCAGCACAGAGTTGCCGCCGGAAACGGGCAACCAGGCGCAGGCATAAGCCAACGGTAACAGCAGCATAGGTTGACGCAGGGCATCGCCAATCACTCGGTTGAGCTGATTGGGGCAAGCCTTCTCATGGGCAATGCTCTTGATAAGGGTGGGTAGCTCGGAGACCCTTACTGGAGGACAGCCCGTAAGCCTTGCAAACACCAGTGACAGACCCTGAGTGTTAAATTGCGCCATGACTCCCTGGCTGAACAGGTGTTGATAAAGCTGCAATTGGGGTAGGGGTAAGGCTTGCAGGGCTATCAACTGTTCCGAGAAAATCTGCAAGGCGAGCCTTGCATCAGCGACCGGATCATTGAGGGTATCCCGAACCAGTTTGTAATCCTTGACCAAGCGGTGATAGGGGTTTTTGGGAAAGGCAATGGGAGATAGATAGAGGGTATCTATTACCGGTTTTTCGAGAAGCAACTGGGGGCGTACAGCCTGTTTGGCCAACCAGGGGAGATCAAAATCGAGAATATTGTGGCCAAGGACCACATCAGCCTCTTGTGCCAGCGTATTTAACTCCTTGAGGGAGAGATCCTGCGGGCCCTTGAGATTGAGCTCACGATCAGCCAAAAGTGCACCCAGATGACGGAGCTTTTCATCCCGGGTCAGTTCAAGGTCAAAGGAAAGAATCTTGTCATCCCCAAACAGGGCCACGACATCAGTCGAGTTCATCAATAGCCATCTCCATCTGGCGTTGACATCTCATGGCGATAATAAGTGCCAAAAGATCAGTGAGTTGGCCGAATATTACCCGAAATGTTGAACGGTGGCATCATTCAGAGCCCTCTGGTCTCAGTTCTTTTGGCTGGCATCCCGTTTTGGTAAATGTCCCTGCATCCTTAATGGCTCATGTTTGGAAAGTGTTGTCCTTGTCATGGTCAACCCACTGATCTTGTGAGACTATTTCCCTTCCTTCTCCGATCGGAACGCATTGTGTCCCTCGATTACTACCAGCGCCACGCCACCGAATTGGCGACCCGTTACCAGCAGGTATCTGCTCGCGCAGTTCACGGCGACTGGCTCACTCTGCTGGAGCCTTGGCTCCTGGCTGCGCCGCGCAGGTTGCTCGATGTGGGGGCTGGCAGTGGTCGTGATGCCGCGTTTTTAGCGGGGCTCCATCAGGGCCACTGTGTGGTCGCTGTCGAGCCCTGTCAGGCACTCGCTCTACAGGGGCAATGTCATACCCGTGAGGCTGCGGTGGCGTGGGTCAGTGACGCTATGCCTGCTCTCTCTCGCGTGACAGGCACTTTTGATCTGATTTTGCTCAGTGCAGTCTGGATGCATCTACCCCCGGAGTCTCGCCCCGTGGCTCTGGCACGTATTCATGAGCTGCTTTCATCAGATGGTTATCTGGTACTGAGTCTGCGCCTGGTTATCTCGGAGCAGGAGATGCGGGAGCGAGCCATGTATCCGGTGGCTGCCGATGAAGTGGAGCGGCTTGCATTGGAGGAGGGGATGACACTTCTCCATGTGTCAGAACCACAGGGGGATGCCTTGGCGCGTACCGGCTTGAGTTGGCAGAGTCTGATCCTTGGGGGCGAACATGCACGCCTCCCCTGAGCAGCAACTCGCCTTTATTGCTTATTTGCAACGCATCTTTAACGAAGGCGATTTTGTTGCCACTTACAAGTGCGCCTTGCTCCACGGGATTGCAGATATCGCGATTGAGCGCAGTACCGAGACCCATGATCTGATGGCGGCGCGCACTATTACGCTGGACGAACTGGCCACCAAGTTTGTGGAGCTCTATTGGCAGCACAGTCTGCCCTACTCGGCGACGGGAGAAACGGCTACCTTGCTCAAACAGAGCAGCGGTCGTCAGGCCATCATGCTGACGGAGTTGTCCAGGCTGCGTGAAGAGGGTGTCCGTTCGGTGACTGCACTGCGTCGTCACGACGCCTGGCGGCCTCTCCTTGCCCGAGTTCGGCGAATCCTCATAGAGGGCCCTTTGTGGCGTCTGCAGATCCTGGGTGGGCGAGAGGAGTGCCACCTTTATCCGCACCAAAGGGGCGCGGATCATATCTGCCTTAACCCCGGCATTCTCTACAGTCTTCACCGCTTTCACGATCTGGTGGTTTCCCTCTCCCGACAGCATTGGCTGCAGCTTATCTGCGACATCAAGGGGAATCAGCCACTGATTGGCCCAAGTGTTGGGCTGGAGAATTTTCTTTTTGGTTCAAGCCGTCAGGCGCTGGGGCGGGTAGGGGATGTATTGAGGGACTTGCAGGGGGGAACCTGTTTTTACTGTAACAGGGCGATACACGGGAGTGGTGAGGTAGACCATTTCATCCCCTGGCGTCGTTATCCAATCGATTTGGGCCACAACTTCGTACTGGCACACGCCAACTGTAACCGGAGCAAACGGGATTTTCTCGCCGCTCCCGAGCACAGGGATGCTTGGTACGAGCAGAATATCCTGACTCACGGGGCGTACCTTACTGGCGAGCTGGCCCCCCTGGTGAGTGTCGATGCCGAGCGTTCTACCGCCATCGCCACTTGGGCCTATCAGCAAGCCGCCCGTGAGCATGCCCGGCTGTGGTGTGGTATTGACGAGTTTGTGGACGTGACAGCCCCTAGTGTGAATATTCCTCTGCGCTTTTTATGAGACGTTGAGGGTTTAAAGCTTGATAAAAAAGGGCCACCTCTTGCGAGGTGGCCCTTTCCAAACGTTTGGTTGGCCGGGTCTGCTCATTGATGTAGTCAAAAAAATCGACCTCCTGCTCGGCCATCTTGATCTTCACCCGCTCCACCAGATAGGGAATGGGTTTGTTGAAGTCGTCATATCCCATCAGGCTCACCTTGCCGGAGCGAATGTGCAGTTTGATCACATCGATATCGGTCACGTCACCATAGAGTTGGCAAGCCGCCCCCAGGTAGACACGCAGCAGCGGCGGTAATTGCGCAATAAAGCATTTGTGCAGCAGCAGTGAATGGCTGGGATAGAGCAGGCTGTTGGGGAGCTGTTGATGGGCCAGCTCGCAGGCCTGGTTGATCAGGGCAATGTCGGCAATCTGATAGAGCAGCGCTTTGGCGGCCTGCTGTGCCTGTGGGTTGCCACCGAAAAAGGCTTTGATATCCCGCTGCAACTCGCTGGGGTACTGGGTATAGGCTTGTCGTTTTCCAAACAGGTTGAGTGCCAGGTAGACCAGCAGATCTTGTTGTCGCTCTTGTTCGGCCTGTTTTAGCTGGGCCAGGTCAAAATGCTGACCAAGCAGGGTCATGGCTTTGCGATGGCTACCTGCTATCCCTTTTAACTCGCCGCTTTGTTCAAATTCGTCATTGGCCGGAATTCGGCCAAGGGTTAGCGCCCGCTGCCAGAAGGCTTCAAACAGTGGTTGATGGCGAGCGATCAGCAGTGCTGCAGTGGCCTGATGGTTGGGGGTGGGCGAGGTCAGCTGCTGCCAGCTGTGGCTTCGACGTTGGCGCTGTGCCAAAAAGCGCTGCTCTTCGAGCTTGTCTTTGAACACGTAGAAAATGCCGGGGCCGACGGCGATGGCATTCTCATCCAGTGTTTTGTCTATGTAGTGTTTGAGCTCGCTTTGGTTGTAGTAGCGCTGAAAGGTGTTGCGAGAGGTGATGACGCCATCTTTATAAGGGGTGAACTGGGCAATAAAGCTGTCGTTGGCCAGCATGGCCGAGATGACCAGCAGGGTTTGGGTCAGCTCCCAGGCGCCGAGCAGTGCCTCCATTCGCTCATCTTGATCCTCAATCACGTTAATCACAAAACCGAGATTGACCAGATGGGAGATCACCTTCTCGCCATCCGGGCGAAAGTTCGGGTCCCAGCCCAGCGCGTCAATACCGTGTGCTTCCAGCTCACGCAGGTCATCCCCCCGACCGCAGCCGTAATCAAACAACGCATGGTCGCCGTTGAGGTAACCATGGCGGGCCAGCATCTTCATGGGGGCCGAGAGCTCATGGCGAACCAGCGCCGTTTTATGGCGATCAATCGGTGGGCCCCCCTCTTCGGGCGGCAGGGCGGAGGTGCGAAACAGGCGTCCATCAACCAGTTGATAGCCATGTTTTGCGATAAGCCGCTCCCACGAGGCTTTAAAGCCAATCATGCGGGGATGATCGTAGAGTCCCGCTAGCTCCCCCTCTTCGGTGATCTGGCGGCAGCTCTCTGCCTGTGGGTGATCGGGGCCAGCATGCACTCTTTGCGATGCAGAATGGGGGGATTGTCCTGGTTGTCGTAGCGGGTAACGGTATGACTCAGTTTGGCCAGATCAATGGTGACGCTCTGCTTGAGGCTGGGATAGGCCTCATCAAAGAAGCTGGGGTAGCTCAGCAGTGACAGCCGGAAATCTTTCTTGGCCAATTTGAGCAGGTCCCACTCATTTTCTGGCAGCTTTAGCGCTTGAGCTACGGCGCAGACAAAGCGATAAAGCAGCGGGCTGGTAGCAGCCAGGGTCTCTTTGTGCAGATAGACCGCATCGGGCAGCACTTTTTTGTATGGCAGGGCTGAGACCAGTTGCGCGAAACGCTCGGGAGTCAGCATCAGCACATTCCTTTGAGTTGGGTGAGTGTCAGCCGCTTGGGAATCCGTCTTTCACTGTGTGTGGTTAGCTCGACCAAGGCTCGCTGTTGCTCGGGTCCATAGCTGATATGCAGTGGCCGGTCTGGACCATAGAGATAGAGACGATCAAATGGGGTGTGTTGTGCCAGCCAAAGGGCGACTTGATAGCTGTTTTGCCCTGGGTATATCAGATCAACCGCTGCCCCTTGCCGAGGACAGACAAGTCTTCCTCGCTGGTTGAGTTCACAGGCCGCATGTTGGTCTAGGGTGGGGGCTATGCCGGGGGAGGGATTGGCCAGAATCGTTTTACGCAGCACAGCCCCGCAAAATCCGTAGGTGAGTGACACGGGTCCGAACATGTGTACCAGCGGGTCGAGAATATGCGTCGCCAGTTCACGATAGGCCAACCAGCTCTCGGTTTGTTCCGGCAAGTTTGGGCATTGGATGCGCTGCCAGGTTTCACCACAGTGAAACAGCATCTCGAAGGTAAAGTGGCGGCTACATGAGCGGTAGATATCCATTGCTCATTTACTCTTTCCATGGCGAAAAGGTCAATGCAGGGCTTCCATTCGCTTAAGGAATGGTAAGCGCTGTTTTTGTATGGTCTGCCTAGTACTCAAGGCTGACGCAGAGATACCGTAACAAAAGATGACACATTCGAGAATTTGGGATGTGCAGAAACACCCAAGCCAAAAACGACCAAGGGGTTGGCATCGTCATGATGCCAACCCCTTGTTTTATATGGTGCTCCCGACTGGAGTCGAACCAGTGGCCTGTCCCTTAGGAGGGGACCGCTCTATCCTACTGAGCTACGGGAGCCTTGTGGCGGGCATTATACAAGAAGCCGCTCCCTTTTAAACCCTTGATTCTTATTCCAATACTGCCAAATCCCCGATCTGGATGTTAAACGGCGAATATTTGTTCTGAGTGCTGATGATGGCGCCGTCCTCGAATACCTGTACCACTTCGAACAGGCCGTCGGCCGGGTTGCGCATCATGCGTGACTTGCCATAGGGGTCGATGAAGTCGGCGCTGTGCTGGATGCGGAACTGATCCCCCAGTCTGACGCCGTTGCGCCGGCCCAGGTTGATGTGGGGGCCGCGTTCGTTCTGGCCTATCACCCGGGCGGTGACCGGGGCACAGTTGAGCTGGGCCACCAGATCCTGCACCGCCTCCTGCAACTGATAGTTCACCTCCTGGCCATAGCTGGACTGCCAGAACTGGCCGCTGCTGCTGCCTATCTGATCCCGCTTGCCGAAGGTCCAGTTGGCGCGGCCCTGATACTCCTTGCGGCTTAGCAGGCTGCCATTGATGCCGTCGAACAGGTAGAGCTGCATGCGAAAGTTGCGGATGGGATCTTCGTACCAGCTGGTCAGCTGGTTGCCCTGCGGCTCGATGGAGAGGTCATCTATGCTGCCGAGCACCAGATACTGGCTGTCGGTGCGCAGGCTGAGGGCCTTGATCTCCTCGAGGGCGCTGCGATCCCCCTGTTGCAGGTGGAGCGGATCTATGCGCAGGTT
Organism: Aeromonas piscicola; assembly: GCF_000820005.1. Taxonomy (GTDB): domain Bacteria; phylum Pseudomonadota; class Gammaproteobacteria; order Enterobacterales; family Aeromonadaceae; genus Aeromonas; species Aeromonas piscicola. The sequence continues at coordinate 60,830 of NZ_CDBL01000034.1, forward strand.
TTCGTCCAGCCACTGGCGTACGGCTACCCCTTGCGGCGCGTTGGCCAGGGTCTCGAACATGCGACGGGACAGGTTGGCGGGCATGTCGTCGAGGGCGCCGTAGCTCGCCTGATCCGGGTAGCGCAGCCGCAGCCTGACCAGCGTCAAATCCTTGGCGTAATGTTGGGTCTGGCAGATCTGGCGTTCGGCCTGGATATCGGCCTGTACCGTGATGTACATGCGGCCGTTGCGCACCTCTTCCCGCTTGAGCCGGTACTGGCGGATGTCGCCGCCGGAGCGGATCTGGATCTGCTCGGAGCGCAGGCTGCCGTTCTCCAGACGCTGGATGCTGGAGACGGCGGCACCGCTCGCCAGCAGGGCCTGGCGCAGGGCGTCGCGGGTCGCCTGCTCGCGGGCATAGACCTCGTCGCCCCCCAGGATGGCGGCACTGCCCTGGGCTTCGATAAGCTCTGCCCGGACCGACAGGCTGGCCAGCAGCAGGGTTAACAGCAGCGGTAATTTCATGACAAACACCTTGAATATGCGGGTCGGCCCTCTCACCCCTGTCGAAGTGATGGCGCCGGCCGATACAGACCACAGAACCGTGCCAGTTGCACAGCACACCGCAAATAATTAGCAAGATCCATGCCTCATTCCCGACTCAAGCTTTGGCCAGCCGAACCGATAACGAATCAGGTGCAGATACAGGAAAGGTATCCATGAACAAACTCATCACGGCGTTGGCCCTCGCGCTGGCTCTGACCAGCTGTGGTTCCGACCCCATCAACCGGGATCTGGGTGATCCTCGCCAGGCCGCTGCTGGCATGGAGCTAAACTGGCTGGTTGCGCGCATGACCGATCAGCTGATGGAGCGCAAGTCCCTCACGACCCTGACCGAGCCCATCGCCGTCTCCTCCTTCGTCGATCTCGATACCCTGCAGGACACCAACTGGATGGGGCAGCAGATCGAGGAGAGCTTTATCTACGAGCTGAACCGCCGTGGAGAAGTGGTGGTGGATTTCAAGATGACCGGCAGCATCAAGGTGACCCCGCAGGGTGACTTCGTGATGAGCCGCAACTACCGGGATCTCTCCCCCCGGCTGCCCATCTCCCGGATCCTGACCGGCACCTTCAGCCGCAATGGCAAGGGGATCCTGGTCAATGCCCGCATCATAGATCTACGGACCAAGATGGTGGAGACCACGGCCCAGAGCCTGATCCCGCAAAAATACCTGTTTGGCGCCAACAACTCGTTTGGCCGGGCATCCATCAATCGCGGTTACCTGATGCGTGACAGCCAGGCTCGTCCCGGCGGCCATCTGGTCAACCTGACGCCCTGATATAGGAGTGAGCACAATGAAAATCCTGTTTGGATGCCTGCTGGCCCTGCTGCTGACCGCATGCAGTGGCAATCGGGTGGTCAACTACGGCGGCGGCAACAACAAGCCTGATGACTTCCCGGTGCTCAAGGCAGTGGGCTACGCGGTAATCGACATCCAGCCGGGGCCGTCCCAGTCAGAGAAGATGTTGCAGGCCATTCGCGCCTCCAAGATGGATGCCTACCGCGAACTGGCTGAGCAGCTCAATGGCCAGCAGGTGCGAGGCCAGAGCAGCTACAAGGATTTGACCCAGACCTCCAACTCGCTGGACGTGTCCGTGGCCGGCATGGTGCGTGGCGCCCGGGTGGTGGCCTCCTATCCCCGTGGCAACACCTATGCCACCGAGATGGAGCTCGATACCCGCGCCCTCTACAACATCAACCAGTTGATGGCCGGTCAGTTCTGACGGCGAGGCAGAAAAACAAAAGGCGAACATCATGTTCGCCTTTTTTGTTGGCAGAAACGGTCAGTTGCCCATCAGGACCGGCGGCACTGTGGTCGGCTTGACGTCTTCGCTCGGATAGCAGCCAAGCACCTTGATGTAGCGGGTGAGCTTGGTCAGCTCGATCAATGCGGCTTGCATGGCCGGCGTCTGCAGGTTGGCGGACACATCCAGATAGAACATCTCTTCCCAGGGGTTGCCCTGTACCGGCCGGGATTCGAGCTTGGTCATGTTGATCTCGTTGTTGCGCAGCACCAGCAGCGCCTCCACCAGGGAGCCGGGCTTCTGGGAGGTGGACATGATGAGGGTGGTCTTGGCCGGAATTTGCGGTGCCACGTCGATGGGCTTGCGCGCCACCACGATGAAGCGGCTGTAGTTCTCCTTCTGGTTGGCGAGCTGCTCGGCCAGCACGTCCAGTCCGTACAGCTCACCGCCAGCCGCGCTACCAATCGCTGCCGCCTCCGGGCTGGCCAGCTCTTTGACCTTCATCATGGCGCTGGAAGAAGAATCGCAGATCTCGTGGCGTGCCCCTTCCAGCTTGCTTAGGTAGTGGGAGCACTGCTGGAACACCTGGGGGTGGGCATAGAAGGTCTTGATGCGACCCAGCTCGGTCGGCACTGCGGTGAGGATGCAGTGCTCTATGGGGTAGGTCAGCTCACCGACGATGGAGAGGCTGGTGTGCTGCATCACGTCATACACCTCGTTGATGGAGCCCGAGCTGGTGTTCTCTATGGGCAGCACGCCGAAGGCGGCGCGCCCTGACTCCACCGCATCCAGCACCTCGCGGAAGTTCTGGCAATTTACCTCTATCACCTGATCCTTGTAGCGGGCCAGATACTTGCGGGCAGCCAGGCTGGAGTAAGAACCGCGCGGGCCCAGATAGGCGACGCTGGTCATGGGCTCCTGCTGCTCCGGGTTGAGCAGGCTCTGCAGATAGGCCTGCTGGGAGAGCACCGAATCTTCGATGATGGTGTGGTAGATGCGGGTGATGTACTGGGCATCCAGCCCCAGCAGCCGGCCCTGCTGGATCAGGGCGACCAGCAAGTCCTGCTCGCGCTGGGTATCGCGGATGGGACGGGGATTGGCCTGCTTGGCACGGGCGACCTCTATGCTGAGAGTCTTGCGCTTGGCCAGCAGGGCAAGCAGCTCCTGATCCAACCGGGTGATGTCTTGTCTGATCTCGTCGAGCGTAGCCATGATTGTTCCCTATCCAAGTAATCGATTGTTGTAGCTGCAAAAAAAAAAGCCTCCGCTAGGGGAGGCTCGATTCGTCTTTGCTTTCTGTTCATGCGACGACAGGGCCTTCCCTCATGTGGGCTGGATAAACGAGAAAGCAAAGAGGAATGGTGCGTGCATGGGTCTTGTCCTGAAAATATCGTCATAACCATTAAGGGATTTGGGCCTGTGATGCAAGTAAAACTTGCCCAGGGGAGGCGAACGGGGCAGGGTGTTTGCGTGTGCCGACGGGGCCATTCAAGCACCAGATTGCGGCGGTTGGCTCAGAGGCAGAGGCATCAGGAGGAGGTAACAATGGCGATTATTTTTGATCTGGGACGAGTGGTGGTGAGCTGGGATCCGGTTGCCATAGTGCGCTCGGTGCGAGGGCCAGACGACGCTGAGGCGCTGGCGGAGCGGCTGTTCAACCACCCGGACTGGTTGGAGGTGGACCGCGGCACCCTGTCGCTGCACACCATGGCCCGCCAGGCGCAGGGGCGTACCGGCTTGCCTGCGGCACAGAATCTCGCCATTTTGCAGGCTGTGCCCGCATCGCTCCTGCCGGATCCCGCTATGCTGACCCTGATAGAGACGCTGCATGGAGCGGGCCACACCCTCTATGCGCTCTCCAACATGGGGCATGCCAGCATCGACTGGCTGGAGCAGCATGCATTCTGGCGCTTCTTCAGCGGCAAGGTGGTGTCGGCGCGGGTACGAATGATGAAGCCGGAGCCGGATATTTACCGCTATCTGCTGGTGTCGTTCGACCTGAAGGCCGAGGAGTGCCTGTTCATCGATGACAGCCCCGCCAACGTGGCGGCCGCGCAGGCACTGGGGATCGGGGGGCTGGTGTTTACCGATGTGCCCAGCTGTCGTCAGCAGCTGCTGTCGCTGGGCTATCTGCCCGGTTGAGCCGACAGTCAGGAATGCTCAAGGAGACGTTATGGAGCATGGCCGGTTTCGTAATTGGTTGAGTCACTATCCGGATGCCGGCCTGCTGATCGCCTGCCTGGATGGCAGCGGTTACCAGCTCTGTGTCGAGGTCGACGGCGAGATGCAGTGTCTCACCGACAGCGAGGAGGGGAGGCTGACGTTCGGCTCCCTCGAACAGGCGGAGGGCTTTTTGCGGGCCCACCAAGTGCATCAGGCGAAACTGCGGATTTATGATGCGCAACAGGATGAAAACGAGGGAGATTGGCAGGAGATGATCATTAAATTCTGATTTACCCCTCTCCTTTAAGGGTTTATTCAGGATTGTTACGGCACAATGGTGACCAATTCATCATCCGGTGTTGTCGTTATGGATGCCAATATAGTTGTGCTGAATCGAGGATACGATCAGACCTTTCAGGCCAGGGAGCAGCTGCTTGTCGAGACCCTGGCCAGCTACGGCGAACTGGTGGTCTCCTTCTCCGGCCGACTGGAATCCTGCTACAGCATGGATTTGTGCCGCGCCAGCGGGGTCCGGATCAGGGCCGTCACCCTGGACAGCCCGACCCGCAGCCGCAAGGAGGTGGCGCGGGCCAAACGTTACTGCCAGCGCTATGACATAGAGCAGAAAGTCATCAAGACCGACGAGATGATTTTCTGCGATCACCTGCGTCACCTCTATGAGGTGATAGACCCGGTACGCTACATCTGTCATCTCACCGCGCTGGAAACCGACTGGAGCCATCTGCCCATGCTGCTGCCCGCCCCGGTCGAGGAGTTGCAGGAGTATTTGCGCCGCTTCGGCAGCCTGCCGGTCAACACCCTCTGGCTGTTTGCCAAGCAGGGCATGACCCACAGGGACTTTCGTTACGGCTTCAACAAACGGCAGCTGGGGCGCTGGGGCAAGAGTGCCCATGGCTGCCTGAGCCGTCGCTTCTCCGATCCCGAGCTGGTGGACAAGCACCATCTGCGCATGGTGGACATGGCGGAGCAGATGCTGGCCGATATGGGGCTGGAGGAGGCGCAGGTGTTCTTCCATACCCTCTCGGATCAGGCGACCACCCTGGCACGGGTGCGCGTACCGCTGCGGCTGCGTGCCCGGGCATTTGACCTGCAACCGGACATCCTCAATGCCCTCAAGAGCACAGAGTTCGATCTGGTGACGCTGGACATGGTGCAGGAGGAGGAGCGGCAGGAGCTGGCCGGCTGACGCTGGCGGCAGAGGGCAAGAACGTGAGTCGGATCATAGGCAAGTCGGAGCCGACTCTTTATACTGACGCCCTTTTCCATCGATGCCGAGCCATAGCCCTATGAAACCCTTGTCCCGCCTGCTGGTTGCCCTCTGTCTGTCACCCTTGCTGGCACAGGCTGCGCCCCTGACCCAGGTCACATTGCCGGATGGCCGCCAGGTGCAGCTCAACGATGATTTCACTTGGGAATACCTGTTGATCAAGCCGACGGCGAGCGGTGAGGTGGTCACGGGCGGGGTGGCCGTCCCCGTGCTGACCGAGCAGGCGATGACCAATCCGGATCTGCTGGCCCAGGCGGTCAAGGACGGGATAAGCGTCAAGCTCGACAAGATTGAGGGCTCGGATCCCCTGTCGCTGCAATTTTTGGTGAGCAACACGGGCAGCCGCAGCGTGGTGCGGGTGCGCGGCAGCGTCACCCTGTTCAGCGAGCAGGGTGCCCAGCTGGTCAAGCAGGAGGCCCGTTTCTGGGTGGGCGAGAACCGCCTGCCGGAGTCCTACCTGCGCAAGGGTCAGCAGCGTCCCTCCCTGGTGCTCGAGATGCCGCGCCCGGCCGGTCTGACTGGCAAACCCCTAGTGCGGGTCGAGATTGAGGAAGTGGAGTTCCGCTAAACACTCGCCACGCAGACACCAGTTGCCAAACAGGCTCCATCACCGAGCCTGTTTGGGGTCAATTGTTAACCTGGTAACCGCCAGCAACAGTTGCTTACATCTGACATGATTTGGCAACAGCTTGCCGCTCGGCATTCCCCCTCCTGCTCGGCACAATGGCTCCATTCCAGCTAGGTCTCAACTAGCTCAACAAGTGGAGTCATCAAAATGAAAAAAGTTGCACTTTCTGTTCTGGTTCTGGCCGGTTTCGCTTCTACTTCCGCTCTGGCACAGGATGCCTTCAGTTACGCCAAAGGCGGCCTGACCTGGGCACACACCAAGTCCGACTACATCGGCGGCAAAGACGGCAACAACCGCGATTTCGGTGGTCTGAATCTGGATCTCTCCAAGAGCTTCGGTTCCAACTTCTACGGCCGTCTGGGCAGTGAATACACCTCCCGCAACGATGGCAACGACAGCATGGGCCTCTCCAGCCTGGGTCTGGGTGTCTACACCCCGCTCAGCACCGGCCTGAACCTCTATGGTGAAGCGGGTCTGATGGGTTACACCATGGAGCGCCAGCTTCAATCCAACGTGAACAACACTGGTTGGGACAACATCACCCGCAAGAACAGCGGCAGCATGTACGGTGAAGTGGGCCTGCGTTACGACATCGGCGCCGTCGAGCTTTCCACCGGCTACCGCTACGCCAACATGACCGACGACATGCACGATTTCAAAGTGGGCGCCGCCTACAAGGTGAGCCAGAACCTGGCCCTCACCGCCGATTACACCTACCGCAAGTGGGACCTGCAACAGGGCTCCATCTCCAGCCTGGGTGTGAAGTACAGCTTCTAATCCTGTTTCCTGTAGTGTCTTCATTTTTGCCCATGACGTCTGTCATGGGCTTTTTCATTTTCTGGTGATCCTGTTTTTGCTCTTGTGCCGTATCAGTCCGCAATAGTTATACAACTTTCTTTTCTTTGTATAACTGCTATAACTGAACTCAGGCTTATACAAGGAGCGTCAACATGTACAAGATTAAAGTCGGTATCAGTGCCTGCCTGCTGGGACAGGAAGTGCGGTTCGACGGGGGCCACAAGCGCTCCAGCTTCTGCGAACGGGATCTTGGCGCTCACTTCGATTACCACCCAGTCTGTCCCGAGATGGCCATCGGCCTGGGGGCGCCGCGCGCCGCCATCCGGCTGGTCAAACGCCATGGCGAGATCCGCGCCGAGGCGAGCAACGGCAGTTTCGATGTCACCGAGCAACTGATCGCCTTCAGCGAGCAGAAGGCTCGCCAGCTCGACTTCATCTCCGGCTATATCCTCTGCGCCAAGTCACCCAGTTGCGGCATGGAGCGGGTGCGCATCTATGGCGCCAACAATGAGGGGAGTGCCAAGGAGGGGATTGGCCTGTTCGCCAAGGCGTTGATGGAAGCCAACCCCCTGCTGCCGGTGGAAGAAGATGGCCGCCTGTGCGACCCCATACTGCGGGAGAACTTCGTGCTGCGGGTCTTTGCCTACCACGACTGGCAGCAGCTCTGCGCCCAGGGGCTCAGTGCCGCGGCGCTCATCCGCTTTCACTCCCGTTACAAGTATCTGGTGCTCTCCCATGCCACTACCCACTATCGGGCGCTCGGCAAGCTGCTGGGCAACCTTGGCAAGGCCAACCTGCAGCAGGTGGCCGACAGCTACATCAAGGGATTGATGGCTGCCCTGACCCTGCGTGCCAATCGCCGCAGCCACACCAATGTGCTGATGCACCTGCAGGGTTACTTCAAACGGGTACTGACCCCCTCCCAGAAGCAGGAGCTGGCCGAGACCATCGACAAGTACCGCACCGGCATCTTCCCCTTGCTGGTGCCGCTGACCCTGATCCGCCACTACCTGCGGGAATACCCCAATCCCTATCTGTCCGGGCAGGTTTATCTCAATCCTCATCCCGATACGCTCAAGCTGCGCTACGGGCTCTGATCCCTGTTTTGCGACCCCGGCCCCTTTGGCCGGGGCGCCCATACCCTGCTGAACGGAATTAGCCATGTCAGATTTACCACAAGATGATGCCACCAGGCTGGATGAGGGGATTTACCCCATTCGCGATGTCTCCCGCCTCACCGGTGTCAATGCCGTTACCCTGCGCGCCTGGCAGCGCCGCTACGGGCTGGTGCAGCCGGCCCGCACCGAGAAGGGTCACCGCCTCTATAGCGAGCAGGACATCCGCCAGATAGGCGAGATCCTGAGCTGGCTGGAGCGGGGAGTGAGCATAGGCCAGGTCAAAGGATTGCTGAGCGAGCCCCAATCCCAGCTGGTGAGCGATCACTGGCAGCAGACCCTTGAGCAGCTATGCCAGTCTGTGCTCGCCCTCAACCAGCGCAAGGTGGAGGCGCAACTGAATGACCTGCTGGCGAGCTACCCGTTCGAGCTGGTACGCAGCCGGGTGCTGCAACCCCTGGTGGAGCAGCTGCTTGGTCTGTGGCGCGAGCGGCCCGATGGCGAGCTGCTGCAACAGGTGTGGCTGGGCTGGCTTCATACCCGCTTCGCCCGCCACCTGATCGAGCAGGAGAAGGGCACGCCGATCACGTTGGCGAGCTGGGGCCAGGTCGGCCCCCTCGATCTGGTCTGGTCTGCCTACGAGCTGATCGGCCAGGGTTACGAGGTGCAGCTGCTGGGGGCGGTCGAGCCGCGCCACCTTGCCCTGCTGGAGGGGCGGGCGACCACTCCCTGGCTGGTGCTGCTGGGGGCCGGGCTTGGCAAGCCTGATCTGGCCACCGGCTGGCCGGCGGGCACCCGATTGTTTGGCGAGCTGGGGAGTCTCTATGACGCGGGTTGGCTGAGGGCCCACGGCTGGCAGCCCACCCTTGCCGAGGTTGGTTTGGACAAACCGGCAGCCCGTGGCGGCGCCGTACGCGGGAGCAAGAACCCATGAAGCTGGTCTGGTTTCGCAATGACTTGCGCCTCGCCGACAATCCGGCCTTGCGACACGCGTGTGCCGAGACGGGGGAGGTATCCGCCCTGTTTGTCATCTCCCCGACCCAGTGGCGGCAACACAAGATGGCCCCTATCCGTCAACGCTTTATGCTGGCGCAGGTCGATGCGCTGGGCCGCGAACTGGCGGCCCTCGGCATCAAGCTCCATCTGTTGCGGGTGGAGACCTTTGCCGAGCTGCCGGCAGCGCTGGCGACTCTGACCCGGGAGCTCGGTGTCACCCATCTCTACGCCAATCAGGCCATCGAACTCGACGAGCAGCGCCGTGACCATGCCGTCACCGCAGCGCTGGCAGAGCAGGAGGTGAGTTGCCATTGGCTCAACGGCTGCTGTGTGTTGCCGCCGGGGCGGGTGCTGACAGGTGCTGGGGAGATGTTCAAGGTGTTCACCCCCTTCAGCCGCGCCTGGCTCAAGGCGTTGGAGGAGGATGGCTTCGTTATTCACAGAGCCCCCGCGCCACGGGGCGAGCCGCTGCCGTGGCAGCCGCTGGCCGACAGGGCATTTGTCGATGCAGATCTCGGTGAAGTGACGCCGGATCCACGCTGGCCGGTGGGGGAGGCCGAGGCACTGCGCCGTTTACACGCCTTTCTGGAACAGGCCGTGCTCGACTACGGCGAGACCCGGGACTTTCCGGCTCAGGCGGGCACCTCCATCCTCTCGCCTTATCTGGCTGCTGGCATTATAAGCCCGCGTCAGTGCGTAGGAGCGCTGCAGCAGCGGCTCGGTTATCGGCCCCAATCCAAGGCGCAGCCCGGTTTCGTCTGGCTCAACGAGCTTGTCTGGCGCGAATTTTATCGTCACCTGCTGGTGCTGGTGCCGACCCTCTCCATGAACCTGCCGTTCAAACCCGAGACTGCGGCTCTGCCCTGGGGCTGGGATCCGGATGCCTTGGCCGCCTGGTGTGAGGGGCGGACCGGCTATCCCATCGTCGATGCGGCCATGCGCTGCCTCAACGCCACCGGCTGGATGCACAACCGGCTGCGGATGATAGTGGCGAGCTTCCTGACCAAGGATCTGCACATCCACTGGCGGCTCGGGGAGGATTACTTCATGAGCCAGCTGATTGACGGGGATCTGGCGGCCAACAATGGCGGCTGGCAGTGGGCGGCGGGTACGGGCGCCGATGCGGCCCCCTACTTTCGGGTGTTCAATCCCACCACTCAGGGGCAACGATTTGATCCACAAGGAGACTTTATCCGTACATGGGTAACTGAACTGGCCGATGTCCCTGTCGCCTATGTGCACCAGCCCCATGACTGGTTGCGACTCAAAGGGGGAAGGGGATATCCGGCGCCCATGGTGGATCACGCCGTCGCCCGGGTGAGAGCCATCGAGATGTTTCGACACCTGGAGAAATAGAATGAATGCGCCGCTGGCCCGCTTTATTGCCCTTTACCAGCAACTGGACAAGCAGCAGTTGCATCGCTTGCCGGACGTCTACGCCGAGCAGGTGATCTTCATCGATCCGGCCCACCGTATCGAGGGGCTGACGGCGCTCACCGACTATTTTGCCGCCCTCTATGAGCGTCTCGCAGACTGCCGCTTCGAGATCGTCAGCCAGCAGCAACAGGGTCGTGAGGCCTGGATCAGCTGGGTCATGACCTTCTCCCACCCAAGGCTCGGCGGGGGGCGGCCCGTCACTGTGGAGGGGGCGACCCGGCTTGAGTTCGACGCCGCAGACAAGGTGTGTCTGCATCGCGACTACTTCGATCTCGGCGCCATGCTCTACGAGCAGTTGCCGCTGCTCGGATCCCTGGTGCGCACCATCAAGGGGAGGCTGGGATCATGAGCGGACGTGTGCTGATCACGGGGGCCAGCTCCGGGCTGGGCTGCCAGCTGGCGCTCGATTACCGGCAGGCGGGCTGGCAGGTGTGGGGCTGCGGTCGCGATGGCGATCGGCTGCTGGCACTGGGTCGCCACGGCATCACCCCATTGCAGTTTGATGGCCGGGATGCGGCTGCCATGGCAGAGGTGGCGGCCAGCCTGCCGCCGCTGGATCTGCTGATCCTCAATGCCGGCAGCTGCGAATACATGGATCTGGCAGAGGGGTTCGATGGCGAGCTGTTTGCCCGGGTGATCGAGACCAATCTCATCGCCACCGGCCACGCGCTGGCCGCCTTCCTGCCGCTGCTGGAGCGCGGTGCCAGGCTTGCCATCGTCGGCTCCTCGGTGAGCTGGTTGCCGCTGCCACGGGCCGAAGCCTATGGCGCTTCCAAGGCGGCCCTCGACTATTTGGCCGATACCCTGCGTCTCGATCTCAAGGCCAGGGGCATAGCTGTGACCCTGATCCGCCCCGGCTTTGTGCAGACGCCGCTCACCGCGAAAAATGATTTTCCCATGCCCTGCCTGGTGACGGTAGAGCAGGCCTCTCGCGCCATCCTGACCGGACTGGCCGCCGGTCGTCACCAGATCCATTTTCCTCGCCGCTTCATCTGGTTGTTGCGCCTGCTTGGCGCACTGCCGGTGGGACTCTGGCTGCGGCTTGGCAGCACGCTTGTTTCGAAAGGACGCCCTTCATGAAGAAAAAAATCGCCATCGTCGGCTCTGGGATCTCCGGGCTTACCGCTGGTTTTCTGCTCCACAAGCGCCACGACGTTACCCTGTTTGAGGCCGCGCCCACTCTGGGTGGCCACACAGCGACCGTCGATGTGAGCCAGGGTGGCCGCAGCTATGCCATCGATACCGGCTTCATCGTATTCAACGATCGCACCTATCCCAATTTCCTCAAATTGCTGGAGCGGATCGGCGTGGCGCGCCAGGACGCCGAGATGAGCTTTTCGGTGAAAAGCCCGCAGGGGCTCGAGTACAACGGCCACAACCTGGATACCCTGTTTGCCCAGCGCAGCAATCTGTTGAGCCCTGGTTTTTACCGCTTCGTCGCCGAGATACTGCGTTTCAACCGGGAGGCCCGCGCCTGGCTGGCCGACGGCCAACGACATGGCGAGTGTCCCGCGCTGACCCTGGGGGACTTCTTGCAGGTGGGTGATTTTAGCGACTACTTCGCCCGCCACTACATTCTGCCGATGGGGGCGGCCATCTGGTCCTCCACCCTGGCGGACATGCGTGCCTTCCCGCTGGCCTTCTTCCTGCGCTTCTTTGCCAACCATGGCCTGCTCGATGTGGCCAACCGTCCCCAGTGGTACGTGATACCGGGCGGTTCGCGGGAATACATAGGCCCGCTCACCGCAGGCTGGCAGCCGCAGATCCGGCTCGCCTGCCCGGTGCAGGGGATCCGGCGGCTGGCCGAGGGTGTGCTGATCCAGAGCCGTTATGGCGAGGAACAGTTTGACGAGGTGATCCTCGCCTGCCACAGCGATCAGGCGCTGGCCCTGCTTGCCGATGCGAGCGAGCGGGAGCAGGCCATTCTCGGGGACATGGCTTATCAGGCCAATGACGTCTGGCTGCATACCGATGTCAGCTGTTTGCCCACTCGCCGCAAAGCCTGGGCCAGCTGGAACTATCAGCTGGACGGGGACGACGAGGCGCGGCCGCTGGTGAGCTACAACATGAACATTCTGCAGGGGGTGAACTCGCCAGTGCCCTTCTGCGTCAGTCTCAATCCCAAAGGAAAGGTGGACGAGAGCAAGGTGCTGCGCCGCTTCGTTTATCACCACCCTGTGTTCAATCAGGCATCCATCCAGGCGCAGCAGGCGCGCCTGGAGATCTGCGGCCAGCACCACACCCATTTCTGCGGCGCCTACTGGTACAACGGCTTTCACGAGGACGGGGTACGCAGCGCACTGGACGTTGCCAGACGCTTCGGAGCCGAGCTATGAGTGCTGTCGCCATGGCTCAGACTGTCAGCGCCATCTGGCAGGGCTCGGTGCGCCATCGCCGCTTTGCACCCAGGGCCCACGCTTTCTCCTACAGCCTCTTCATGCTGGGGCTGGATCTGGACGAGCTGCCGAGCCTCAGCCAGGGGCACTGGTTCGGCGTGGAGCGGGCCGGGTTGCTCTCCTTTCATCGCAATGACTATCTCAAAGGCAGCGAAGGGAGCCTCAAGCAGGCGGTGTGGCACAAGGTGAGTGAACTGGGTGGCGATGCCGACCCCGAGGGGCGGGTGTTGCTGCTCGGCAATGTACGCTGCATGGGCTTTTACTTCAGCCCGGTCAACTTCTACTTCTGCTACCGGCAGGGTGAGGCGCGTTACCTGCTGGCCGAGGTGTCGAACACCCCCTGGAACGAGCGTCACTACTACCTGCTGGATCTGGCGGCGCTGGCGCCCCACGACAAAGATTTTCACGTCTCCCCGTTTATGGGGCTGGCCATGCGCTACCACTGGCGTATTCGCCCACCGGAGCAGGAGACATTGATCCACATAGAGAGTCATCCCCAGTCCGGTGAGGCCAAGCTGTTTGACGCCACCCTGGCGCTGAGCCGCGAGCCCCTGTCCCGCAAGGGACTGATGGCGCTGCTCGCTCGCTGGCCCTGGATGACCCTGAAGGTGCTGCTCGGGATCTACTGGCAGGCCTTGCGTCTTTTTATCAAACGAACACCTATCTTCAGCCATCCGGAGACTCGCTAATGGAACTGGTGCAATCAACAAGTTCAGCCTCTTTCATCGACAAAGGCGCAAGGCAACTGCTGCTCAAGCTGCTGGGGCGTCTCGAGCACGGTCAACTGCTGCTGCGGGACGGCAGCGATCGTCATAGTTTCGGGGTGGCGGGTACTGACCTGCACGCCGAAGTGGTGGTAAAGGATCCGGCCTTCTATCGCCGCCTGCTGCTGGGGGGCAGCATTGCCGCCGGTGAAACCTGGGTGGAGGGGCTTTGGACCAGCCCGGATCCGGTGGCGCTGGTGCGGTTGCTGGCCCGCAATATGACACTGCTCGACAGCCTGGAGCGGCGGCTCAGTTGGCTGAGTTTCCCCTTCAACAAGGCGCGTCACTGGATAAATCGCAATACCCTGACAGGATCGAGATCCAACATCGCCGCCCACTACGATCTGGGCAATACCCTCTATCAGGGTTTTCTCGATGGCCATATGCAGTACTCGAGCGCGATTTATCCGAGTGCGGAAGCAAGCCTGGAGGAGGCACAACAGGCCAAGCTGCGTACCATCTGCGAGCGGCTTGAGCTGAGGCCGGACGATCACCTGCTGGAGATAGGCACAGGCTGGGGCGGGCTGGCCATTTATGCGGCCCGTCACTATGGCTGCCGAGTGACCACGACGACCATCTCTCAGGCCCAGCATGACTATGCTCGCGAGTGGATCGAGCGGGAGGGGCTCGGAGATCGCATCACCTTGCTGCTGGAGGATTACCGCAAGCTGGAGGGAACCTTCGACAAGCTGGTCTCCATCGAGATGATAGAGGCGGTGGGTCACGCCTTCCTGCCGGACTATTTCCGCCAGTTGTCGCGGCTACTCAAACCCGGTGGTCGCCTGCTCATTCAGGCCATCACCATCGCCGATCAGCGCCACGCCCAGTATCTGCGCGGCGTCGACTTCATCCAGCGTTACATCTTCCCCGGCGGCTGCCTGCCGAGCGTCTCCCAGATGGCGGGCTTGCTGGCCCGCGAGACCGACATGCAGCTGGTGCGGCTGCACGATCACGGTCACCATTACGCCCGCACCCTGGCGCACTGGTGCGAGCGCTTTCTGGCGCTGGCCCCAGAGCTGCCGAGGCTCGGCTACAACCAGGATTTCATCCGGCTATGGCACTTCTACTTTGCCTATTGCGAAGGAGGCTTCTGGGAGCGGGCCATCAGTCTGGTCCAGCTGGAAGCGGCCAAACCGGGCCCCCTCGGCTGGTCTGGGGATCTGCCAGTAAGCGGTCACTGACCATGTGGCAGTGGGCCCAGCTGCTGGGGTTCAACCTTTACTGGTTGCTGGCGGTGAAGTGGCAGCAGCCGGGCCCGCTGCTGCTGATGCTGTTGCTCCACTTTCTCTTCTCCCCCAGCCGCAGGCGCGATCTGCGGTTATGGCCGGTGGCCCTGGCCGGCTGTCTGCTCGATGGCTCGCTCTGGCAGCTCGGATTGTTTCAATTTTCAGCCGGTTTCCCCCTCTGGCTGGCACTGCTGTGGTTGGGATTTGCCTTGAGCCTCAGTCACGGATTGCGCTGGTTGCGCCCCTTGCCCCGCTGGCAGCAGGGGCTGTTTGGCATGGCGGGTGGCGCCTCCTCCTATGTGGCGGGAGCAGCCATGGGGGCAGTACACTTACCTTGGGGCATCTGGATCAGCACGGCACTGCTGGCGGTGATCTGGATGTGGTGGTTACCCGTACTCCTGTGGGTAACGGTCAAGCTGGAGGGTGAAGCGAGATGAACACCTTTTCGACCGACACCTTGTTGTTTTCCAAGTGGACCAAAGAGAGCCAGCACGAGCTGACCGAGCGCTTCTATCTGGTGGTGTCATGCCAACGGGATGCGCAGGGGAAACTGGCCCGCGTGGTGATGCAGGATATCAACACCCTGCTGGAACAGGAGATGGATTGGCATGAACTGGAAGATCCCGCGAGCTGGCACATGGGGTGGAATTAGCCTGCTGATCGTGGCCTTGAGCAGCCCGCATTCACTGGCCAAGGAAACCCCTTCAGCCCCCTGGCAGCTGCTGCGAACCGTGGGGCAGGGGGAGATGAACTGGCTCTGGTTCAAACTCTATGACGCTACCCTCTACAGCCAGAGTGGTCGTTATGAGCCGGGCCATTATCCACAGGCGCTGACCCTCACCTACGCCAGAGATATCGAACGTAGTGATTTGCTCACCGCCACCGCCGAGGAGTGGCAGCGACTCGGGCTCGGCAGCGATGCCGATCGCCTGCGTTGGCTCGATCAGCTGGCGGCGCTCTGGCCCGATGTGGGGGCGGGAGACAGTCTTACCTTCTATGTGGATGAGGCCGGATTTGGCCATTTCTGGTGGCACGATCAGCCGCTCGGCAGCCTCGCCGATCCCCAATTCTCCGCGGCCTTTCTGGCCATCTGGCTTGCCGACAATAGTCGCGATCCTGCCCTTACCCGCCGCCTGCGCGGTCAACTCTGATGCTGGAGTACTCAATGTCTTTCTATCGTTACTGTCGTTTTCTGCTCTTGTTGCCACTCCTGTTGCTCACTGGCTGTGGCGCCAGCCTGGATGAATATCGTGGTCAGGGGCCGAACTGGGATCTCGCCCGCTTCTTCAGCGGCAAGCTGGTGGCCCATGGCCTGGTGACCGACCGCAACGGCGAAGTGACCAGTCGCTTTCGGGTCGAGATGGTGGGGCGCTGGCAGGATGGCAAGGGCGAGCTGTTTGAGCAGTTCTATTTCGATGACGGCCGCCGGCAGACCCGTACCTGGTTTTTGAGCAAGGGGGCCGATGGTCACTGGCGCGGTACCGCATCCGATGTAGTGGGGGAGGCGATAGGCAAGACGGAAGGCTTTGCTCTCAACTGGCGCTATCAGCTCGATCTGGCCCTGCCGGACGGGGAGGTGGTGCGGGTGAGCTTCGATGACTGGATGTACCTGCTGGATGAAGATCGCCTGATCAATCGGGCCGAGATCAGCAAGTTCGGCATTCATCTGGGCGAGGTGATCCTCTATATCGAGCGGCGCCCGGGGTGAGTCATGCCAGATCATCTGATGGGTGCACTTGGCGATAGCCGCTCGCTATCAATCAGTTAGGTAGTAACTATTACCTTTTGAGTCTGAAGGGAGCTAATCTGGCTCCGTCGTCAAATCTGGAGGTGAAACATGAAAAGTCCGATTGGTCTTGATACCGTTCAATCACAAGCCCTGGCCGCCGAGCTGAACAAGTTGCTGGCCAGCTACCAGATCCTCTACATGAACGTCCGTGGCTTCCACTGGAATATCCGCGGCAACCAGTTCTTCGAACTGCACCTGAAATTTGAAGAGATCTATAACGATCTGCTGCTGAAGGTCGACGCCTTGGCCGAGCGTATCCTCACCCTGGATGGCGTGCCCATGCACAGCTTCAGCGATTACCTGAAAGTCTCTGCCATCCCGGAGCAGAAGGGGCTGCATGACGGTCGTGCCTGTGTCGAATCCCTGCTTGAGAGCTTCCGCGAGCTGCTGGTCGCCCAGCGCCGGATCCTGGGACAAGCCGCCGAGGCCGGTGACGAGGGGACGGCATCCATCCTCTCCGACTATGTACAGCAGCAGGAAAAACTGGTCTGGATGCTGCGCGCCTATCTGGCCTGACCCTTTGTAGATGTGAGTTTTGTTGTAAACCTTTGTTGTAAACCTGAGTTGTCTCTCCTTTTATCCACCCGCTTGCCGCCCTGTTTGGGCGGCTTTTTTGTTTTTGATCTGCATCAATGAAAACTTAATTGGCAAATTGAATACCTATTAAGTTTTTGGCGAGGGGCATAGAATCGCCACAAAACAAGTAACTGAAATGTCCAATTGGGAGAGGCATGATGTTTTGTGTGCAATGTGAACAGACAATTCGTACCCCGGCAGGCAATGGCTGTGCTTATGCACAAGGCATGTGCGGCAAGACGGCCGAAACCTCGGATCTGCAGGATGTGCTGATCTATGCGCTGCAGGGCCTCAGTGCCTGGGCGCTGGCCGCCCGCGAGCACGGTGTCATCGACAACGAGGTCGATGCCTTCGTGCCCAAGGCCTTCTTCGCCACCCTCACCAACGTCAACTTCGATTCCGCCCGCATCGTTGCCTATGTCAACCAGGCGCTGGCTCATCGTCAGCAGCTGGCCGACCGTCTGGCGGCACTGGCGGTGCAAGTCACCGGCTTGCCCGAGGCCGCCAGCTTCGAGCCGGGTGACGAGCTGCTCGCCCAGCTGGCCCATGCACCGCAAACCGCGGTCAATCGCGGCAAGAGCGAGGTGCATGAAGACATCATGGGGCTGCGTCTGCTCTGCCTATACGGCCTCAAGGGCGCCGCCGCCTACATGGAACATGCCCGGGTGCTGGGCCAGCAGGATAGCGCCGTGGCCACCGAGTTCCATCGCATCATGAGCTGGCTCAGCACGGACCCGAGCGAGCTGGATCCCCTGTTCAAATGTGCCATGGAGATCGGCCTGCTCAACTTCAAAGTCATGGAGATGCTGGATCTCGGTGAAACCACGGCGTTTGGCCACCCCGAGCCGACCCAAGTGCGCGTCACACCGGTGCCGGGCAAGTGCATCCTGGTCTCCGGCCACGACATGATGGATCTCAAGCTGATCCTGGAGCAGACCGCAGGCACTGGCATCCATGTCTACACCCACGGCGAGATGCTGCCGGCGCTGGCCTACCCCTTCTTCAAGCAGTACCCGCACCTGGTGGGCAACTACGGCTCCGCCTGGCAGAACCAGCAGAAGGAGTTTGCCAACTTCCCCGGTGCCGTGGTGATGACCTCCAACTGCATCATAGATCCGAACGTGGGCGACTACAGCGACCGCATCTTCACCCGCTCCATCGTCGGCTGGCCGGGCGTCACTCACCTCGAAGGGGACGATTTCTCCGCTGTGGTGGCGAAGGCACTGGCGCTGGACGGTTTCAAACACACAGAGCTCGATCACTTCATCACCATCGGCTTTGCCCGCAATGCCCTGATGCAGGCCGCCCCGGCAGTGATTGAGAAGGTGAAAGCCGGTGAAATCAGCCACTTCTTCCTGGTGGGCGGTTGTGACGGCGACAAGGCCGAGCGCGCCTACTTCACCGAGTTTGCCAAGGCCGCCCCCCGAGACAGCCTGCTGCTCACCCTGGGCTGCGGCAAGTACAAGTTCAACAAGCTCGATTTTGGCAACATAGGTGGCATTCCCCGCCTGCTGGACGTGGGGCAGTGCAACGATGCCTACTCCGCCATCCAGCTGGCACTGGCGCTCTCCGAGGCGTTCGAGTGTGGCGTCAATGACCTGCCGTTGACCCTGGTGCTCTCCTGGTTCGAACAGAAGGCCATCGTCATCCTGCTCACCCTGCTGGCGCTCGGTGTGAAAGACATTCGCACCGGTCCGACCGCACCGGCCTTCCTGACCCCGGCCCTGCTCAAGGTGCTGGAGGAGCAGTTCGGCCTGAAAGGAACCACCACGGCCGAAGCAGATCTCGCCGAGATCCTGGCTGCCTGAATCCGGTGATCGCGCAGGCCGTGCCGGCCTGATCATCTCAGCATGTTGTAAGCCTTTGGCGAGCCTGATGGCTCGCCTTTTTTTCAACGCGTCGTGTTTCAAAAACATGTTTTCAAAATGAGGAGCCTTGTGATGACCTCCACCTCTCTCACCCTGCGTTGCATCGGTCGTCGCGCCGACACCCATGATGTGGTGAGCTGGCAGTTCGCGCCGGTTGCAGGAAGCCTGCCCCCCGTGCTGGCCGGCCAGTGCGTGACCCTGCACACAGAGATCGACGGCCAGCCCATGTGCCGCGCCTATACCCTCTCCTCCAGCCCGCAGGATGCGTGCTGGCAAGTCACCATCAAGGATGTGGGGCGGGTCTCCCACCATCTGCACCAGAGCCTGCAGTTGGGGGACGAGATCCGGGTCGACGGCCCCTTCGGCGACTTCAACCTGACGGCGCTGCCCTGCGAGCGACCGCTGCTGCTCAGCGCCGGTTCCGGCATTACCCCCATGTGGGCCATGCTGCGCGACGAGCTGGCCAAACGGCCCGAGGCGGACATCCGCTTCATTCACAGCGCCCGTTCGCCCCAGGATCTGATCTTCGCGGACGAACTGGCTGCGCTGGCCGAGGCTCATCCCGGCGTGCGCCATGGGTTGGTGCTGGAGCAGGCGCCGGCCGCTCATCCCTGGGTTGGCCGACTCAGCCCGGACATGCTGAGGGAATTGGCACCGGACCTGCTCGATCGCCACGTCTATCTGTGCGGCCCTGCGCCCTACATGACCGCCGTCTGCGCCATGCTGGCGGAGCTGGGGTTGCCAGCGGAACAGTTGCATCAGGAGTCGTTCGGCTTGCCTGCTGTTACATCGGGCGCGGCGCCGGTTGCGGCCGGTAGCGACCATTTCTGGCTGACCCTCAAGAAAAGCGGCAAGAAGGTGAAGATACTGCCGGGCCAGACCCTGCTTGCCGCCCTGGAAGGGGCTGGCGAAACCATGATGGCCGCTTGCCGCGCCGGAGTATGTGGCGCCTGCCGCTGTACCACGATTGGCGAGATCGAACGGCAGAGCGTGATGACGCTGAGTGCGCAGGATCTGGAGATCGGAGTCGCACTGGCCTGCTCCTGTACCGCCAGGGGGGATGTCAGCCTCGACTATTGATGGCTTCATTGGCATCTCAAGCTTTTCCCGATGACGCAGGGCAGGTAGACTCTGCCCAGTTTCACCAGAACACGGGATAAAAAATGACAATATTGGTCACGGGCGGTGCCGGTTACATCGGTTCCCATACCCTGGTTGAGCTGCTCGGCGCGGGGCAGCAAGTGGTGGTGCTGGATAACCTATCCAACTCCTCCCCCGAGTCTCTCAAACGGGTCGAGCGGATCACCGGCAAGCCGGTTACCTTTGTTGAAGGAGATGTGCTGGACAGAGCCTGCCTGCAGCAGCTGTTTGCCGCCCACAAGATTGAATCCGTGATCCACTTCGCCGGCCTCAAGGCGGTGGGAGAGTCGAGCCAGATCCCGCTCACCTATTACCAGAACAACATCACAGGTACCCTGGTGCTGTGCGAGGAGATGGCAAAGGCGGGCGTGTTCCGGCTGGTATTCAGCTCGTCGGCCACCGTGTATGGCGATCCTGCCTCTGTGCCGCTGCGGGAAGATTTCCCCACCAGCGCGACCAACCCCTATGGTCGCTCCAAGCTGATGGTGGAAGAGATACTGCGTGACTTGTCCAAATCCGATCCGCGTTGGGCCATAGTGCTGCTGCGCTACTTCAACCCGGTCGGCGCCCACGAGAGCGGCCTCATCGGTGAAGATCCCAACGGTATCCCCAACAACCTGCTGCCCTATATCAGCCAGGTGGGTGTCGGCAAGCTCAAGGAGCTGGGGGTGTTTGGCAACGACTATCCGACCCCGGATGGCACAGGCGTGCGCGACTACATCCACGTGGTGGATCTCGCTCTCGGTCATCTCAAGGCGCTGGCCCGCATCGCTGCCGATACCGGTGTCTTCACCTACAACCTGGGTACCGGTCAGGGCTATTCCGTGCTGCAGATGATCAGTGCGTTCGAGGCGGCCAGCGGTCGCACCATAGCGCACCAGATCAAACCGCGCCGCCCCGGTGACATAGCCGAATGCTGGGCCGAGCCGCACAAGGCCCGTGACGAGCTGGGTTGGCAGGCGGAGCGCGGGCTCGAGCAGATGATGGCCGACACCTGGCGCTGGCAAAGCCAGAACCCGAACGGCTATGGTCCTACTGCGAAGCCGTGATCAAGGATCATGTGCTGCTCGGGAGCCTCATTTATTCATATCAACTCCGGTCCCTGCGCAGCTCTTCGCCTTGCTGACAGCTCCTCGCTACGGCCCAACAGTCCTGAGGGGCCCAAGCCTGAATGGCAAAACGCCCCGGCATCGCAATGCCGGGGCGTTTTTTATGTGTGACGGGCTGGGTTACTGAATGCTCTTGCCCGCGCGCACATCCTTGATGAAGCCTTTCAGGCTCGCCAGATCACGGGGTGCGCCACGCAGTATCTGGTCACCTATGATGAAGGCCGGTGTGCCTGAGATGCTCATGGCTTCGGCCAGCGCCCGGTTGGTACCGAGGTTCTGATCTATGCTACCGTCCTTGATCTTGGCCTCAACCTTGCTCCAGTTTACCCCGGCCGCTTCCGCCAGCTGCTTTACCTGAGCTTCATCGGACAGCGGGCCCTGATGGGCGTACAGCTTCTCGTGGAAGGCCTGGTATTTGTCAGGCTGACCCAGTTGCACCGCCAGCGCCGCCCGGGCCGCGAAGTAGGAGGTCTCGCTCAGGATGGGGAACTGCTTGTAGATGTAGCGGATATCCTTGTCTTCACCCAGCAACTGCTTGATCAGCGGATGGGCGCGCTTGCAGTAACCGCAGTTGTAATCGAAGAACTCGACCACGGTCATGCTGCCCTTGGGGTTGCCGCTTTCAGGGTCTTTATTGGAATAGAGCTGCTTGGCGTGCGCCTCGATCAGGCTCTTGTCGTTGGCCGCCTGCTGACTCTCCTGTTTGGCGCGCAGGGCATTGGACATCTCGACCAGGATCTCCGGATTCTTGACCAGATAGTCGCGCACGATTTGCTCGACATCGCTTTTGGTCAGCTCGCTTGCCTGAACCGGCGCCGCAAGCAGGGTGGCGCCAGTCAGGGCGCAAAGCAGGGCATGTTTGATTCTCATAAGTCCATCTTGCTGGAAATTTCGTGATGGCCACTATAGTGGGTGAGTCTGTTTTCAAGTCAAGTTATCTGGTTGAAAAAGCGCTGTTTCTGCCCGTTTTATCGACTTTATGCGTCATTTAGCCCAATAAATCGGCAAACGAACCAAAAGGGGATTTACAAGCCGGATCGCCATGGGTAATATTCGCCGCACTGTCGCGGAGGGGTGGCAGAGCGGCTGAATGCACCGGTCTTGAAAACCGGCGATGGGCGACCATCCGTGGGTTCAAATCCCACCTCCTCCGCCATATATATAGCCCAACTGATTGATTCGGTTGGGCTTTTTTGTGCCTGCGTTTTTTGGTATGCCAGTGAGTATGCCATTCGATGTCGGCTGTCTTTATTCTTTATCGTCTTTCTTTGGACTACGCCCTGTTTAACAACCATCATTTTTTTTGTAGATTCTATACGAGTAAATAGGCTAACTCTGGCCTAAAGCCTAACCAAGTATCCGATTTTAGTTGAGTGCTATAGCTCAACACTACAGCTGATGTGGAGATAAGCCATTCATGGATTACAGAATGAACAATGTACTGGATCTGCAGTTGACCGGTCTGTCCTCATAACAATGTCTTTATGCTCACAGCACAGGCATGCCCATACTTCGCTCATATGTAGGCCGCAAGATCCACAGGGTAGTCCAGGTTGCCGCTCTCTTATCCAAAAACCAGGAGTATTACAAATAGGGCATGGAGATTGTAGGCGCTTCAGTAAATCGGTTGCAGCTTGCTCAATCCGCTCCATTCTCTGCGGATTTGCAAACGCTCGCATATCCAGTTCCAAAAATACCTGCTTACTTGCAGATAAAGCGATGCAATCATCGAAGCTGGTTTTCAAGCGTTCCCAACTCGCAATATCCTTGCAAACTCTCCTATCATCTTTCTCATCAGGGCGCATTACCAGTTGATACTCAGGAAACCCTTCCATGGTTGCAAAGTTGGCGATAGCTTGCCAATCACCACTCGTTATCCGTGGACCACGAGCGGCACCTTGAGCTATACCAACAACTTCAATTCCGAGTTCATCATCAATCCAGATCAATAATTCCATATTCCAAGGCAGCATACCGATGAAAGGATCAAGACCAAAGCTCCCTTCGCTGGCAATACCAAGTGAGGACCCCGACAATTCCATTCCTTTTCGTGCTTTTTGTCTAGCTGCCTCAAGTTGTGTTCCTACACGTGGAATCTCGCGAGTGAATGTACCCAGTAGGTCAGTATCAAAACCTTTAACCAGCTCTATCGAGCAACCCAGCCTAGTATCCAGTAGAGGCACAATCACTTTCTCTTTACCATGCTTGGTTAATAGAGCAACTTTTCGACGTTCATAACGTCTCAACCCTGACATCACAGCATCTCCTAACCAAGTGGTAGCCACACAACATGCATATAGCGCTGTAATCCACCTTCTTGACCGAAGCGCCAGAGTTGAACCCAGCTGTTGTATAGTAGATTTCGGATTCCGTCATACTTGTTGACAACTGCTTCAATAGAAATTTGCCGAGCATCTGTCACAACAGTCAATCCGCAGATCACCATCATTACCCTCTTTTTTTTCATTAATAAAGCCTTAAGAATTAATGTGTACTATAGCAGTATCCCCCCCAACGGAGCCCCGCTTAATGAAAGCAATAAAGGATTTTCTTCGGCGTTTTGATGGACAACGTCGTTGTTGGACATTAGGTTTAGAACGAGCGACACTTGCTTGGCTTGCAAAACACGGTAAGTTACCGCCTTCTAAAGAGTCACCTAAGCGAATTATTATTGTTAGGAGCACTAGTCGTCTTGGTAATAATCTATTTTTATTACCATTTTTACATAAAGTGCGTGCTATCTATCCTGACGCAGAGATTGATCTGGTATGTGCCGGTGGGCCGATGCAACCATTTTTTGAAAGCATAAATCTACAAAACATTTATAAGGTCAGGCTGAAAGGTAAGCATTTAATTAACTCTATTCCCATACTGTGGCACCTTCGTAATAAATACTACGATAGGGTTTATGTACCATTCCCCTCAAGCACAGACCACTTCATTGCAGCATGGGTTAAAGCCAGGGAAAAATTTGGTTTTGACGATGCCAAAGGAGATGAAGTTTTTGAAGCCCCACAGCGACCTAATCATCATGGTCACTATGCCCATCAACCGCTACAACTGTTGGGTATAAATGCCAGCCACAGCGATAAAATTACACTGGGGCTATCATTATCTTCAGATAACTTGCATTGTAGAATGCTGAGACAATCTCACCCCCATCGTCCCTTTATTGGCTTTTTCACTGATGCTCGTAAAGGTAAAGGACTCACCACGTCTCAGTGGCAATTGCTGTTACAGGAAGTGCGCCACCACTGTCACAATGCCCTATTGATTCAGATTAATGACCCTGAGTGTGACCAGTCTCTTCTCGGAGAGACTACAAAATCTTTCAATAATTTAAAGGATTTCGCTCACTTCACTGCAGAATTGGATTTGTTTATTAGCTGTGATACTGGGCCTCTCCATATTGCTGCAGCTAGTGGTGTGCCTTGCATCGGATTATTCACCCAGACTGATCCTGAACGTTATGGTTGCCTTGGTCCACAACATCTCAATTTGGTAGTCACTGATCGCAACAATATCCCTCTTAACAAAAGCTGGCTTACTGAAAAATTAACCTGCTAGGTGTTGGCTTTGATTAAAAAGTCTCGTCTGAGGTAATAACAAAGGGGCACCTGAGTGCCCCTGAGATATTTATTTGTTGTTTCTGCATTGACTGAACAGGTCTCGCTCTTGATCGTAGACAGTTGTGTTGACATCCCAGAGCCCCAGTACGGATGAAAACAAGTTATCGTGCGAGTAACGGACGTTGGCTGCATTTTTCTGCAAACAGCTCATGTCCAGTCTTTTCTCTTGGGTGAAACCAGAGGACATCCAGAGCTGCATCGGTACTCGGGTCTGGTCATCGTGGGCAAATTTGTATGGGGTACCGTGCAGGTAGAGCCCCAATGCGCCCAATGATTCACCGTGATCGGATATGTAAAGCAGTACCGTGTTGTACTTGTCCTCATAGGTTTTCAATTTGGCAATCATCTGTGCAATGACATAATCGGTGTAGCGGATGGTGTTGTCATAGGTGTTCACCAACTCTTCAGTGGTACAGTTCTCGATGTCGCTGCGTGGGCAATCGGGCAGGAAGTAGCGATGCTCGTCAGGGTAGCGCTTGTAGTAGGTTGGACCATGGCTGCCAATCAGGTGGAAACCAACCAGCTTGTCGCCTTTCATCTGAGCGATTTCATTATCCAGATTTTGCAGCATCACCTCGTCATGGCAGGTGATTTTATCGCAGAACAGCGGGAATTCCTTGGGTTTTATCTCGATATTGGGTACCCGATCGCACACTCCCTTGCAGCCGCCATCATTTTCCTTCCAGAAGATAGAGATTCCCGTTTTCTGCAGTACATCCAGCAACCCTTCACTGTTGCGGGCCAGGTTGTCGTCAAACTCCTTACGGCCCATGTTGGAGAACATGCAGGGGACTGAAACCGCCGTGGCGGTACCGCAGGAGCGCACGTCGTTAAAGGAGATGACGCCACCGGCCTTGCTGGTAAAGGGGTTGGTCTCTTTCTCATAACCGTTCATGGAGAAGTTTTTGCCGCGGGCGGTTTCACCTAAAACCAGGAACATCAGGGTCGGTTTTTCGTTTTTCACGACGCGGGTTGCATCATCTCCCAGCGTGGTAAAGGGGATGGGTTCTACCAAGTAACGTTTGTAGAGATACTTGGTCGTACTGCTAATAAAGTTGGCTGGTACAATTTCACGCTGGAGGTTTGGATTATTACGCCCCACGGAGACGTAATCCTGATAGTACATGGCAGCTATCCCGGCGACGATGGCTAGGGAAGCCAGCATAGAGATCCCTCGCAGGAAAAGGCCCTTGTACCACTTGCGTTCATACTCAATTTTCACGAAAAACAGGACTATTGCCGGTCCCACCCCCGTCAGCAATACCCACAGCACGATGGGCAGGTTGAGATAGGCGTACGCTTCGCTCTGATTGGTCTCGAAGATGTTCTGGATCATGTTCTGATCGAACAGCACGCGATACTTCATCATGGTGTAGCTGACAATGGAACTGGTCACAAAGAGGAAGGCGAAGAAGGGCTTGACCAGATAACGGATGGAGAACGGGATAAATACAAAGTTGAGTGCAGCGATTAGAAAAAAGGGAAGTGAGAGCGCAAATCCTGGTTTGAAGTACACCAGTTGGTAGATGACTTCATAGAAGTGGAGCAAAAATCGCCAGTTCAGTATAAAGGTGAAGGCAAGCGCCAATAACAGGATGAGCGGCACAATTTTTATTTTAATAATGAAAGGCATAGCTGTTCCCTAAATAGCTAAAATGTCTAGGCGAGAGCTCCATCTCGCTTTGTCGCTGCAGGATAGTAACAAAGCTGTACAGTCGATTAATTACAAAAACTTAATTGACGAGAAAAATGTGATTTGATTCACAAAATGAAGTCTAAAAGGAATGAATAGCAAAAATTAATCAAGTGTTAAGGAAGCAATTCATCTATCGGGCAGAGCCCAAGACGAGGGCGAGTCAGTTTGTCAGCGCTTGAACGCCAGCAAGAGAACACCAGTCGCGACCATCCCAATCCCAAACCATTCACGAAGAGATGGACGTTCCCCTAGAAATGTGAAAGCAAAAAATGCAACTAAGACAAGGCTGAGTTTATCTACTGGTGCGACCTGAGAAGCATCGCCGATTTTGAGTGCCCGGAAGTAGCACACCCATAATGCACCTGTTGCCAGACCTGACAAGCCAAGGAAAAACCAAGTGTTAGGTGATAACGCCAAAGGGCTCACCCACTTGCCCGTGTAAGCAACAAACGCAGACAAAACAACGATGATGATTCCTGTACGGATTAATGTCGCCAGGTCTGAGTCAACCTCTTGAACGCCTAACTTGGCGAAAATGGCTGTCAGGGCAGCAAAGACTGCAGACAACAAAGCCCAATACAACCACTCCGTTGATGTCACCATGTCACTCCCCTCCAATTGCTATGTCCCCATGTTAAAAACATTTTTCTCATAACGCCATCTTGCTTAAGTCTTTCTTAATAAATCATCTACATTCTGTGATGGACGGCAATTCGTCGAACCACAGGATAGGGTGAACCATGCATAACAACACCAGTAGTGCAGTAAGCAAAGTACCCGAACTCACGTTGGCATTTTGGGTCATTAAAATTCTTGCGACGACACTGGGTGAAACTGGTGGCGATGCGGTTTCCATGTCTATGGATCTAGGCTATCTAGTGAGTACGGGCATCTTTGCTGTCATTTTCTTTGTGGCTGTCAGTGCCCAGATATCAGCCAAGACCTATAAACCGGCGCTGTACTGGGCTACCATCATTGCAACCACGACTGTTGGCACGACACTAGCTGACTTCGCCGACCGCTCTTTGGGGATTGGTTATGCAGGCGGTTCGACTATATTGGCTCTCTTGTTGCTCGGTTCATTTGCCGTGTGGTATCGCGCTCAAGGGGAAATATCATCCAGCGTGATTTCCTCACCCAGAACGGAAATGTTCTACTGGATCACCATCATGTTTTCGCAAACCCTTGGTACTGCGCTTGGTGACTGGACTGCAGATAATGCCGGGTTTGGTTATGCCGGTAGCTCTGTGGTGTTCGGGGGCATCTTGCTGGCCATCGTCGCGACTTATTTTTTGACCAACATCTCTCGGACCTTTTTATTCTGGGCAGCCTTCATTATCACTCGTCCTCTCGGTGCGGTAGTGGGGGACTTCCTGGATAAACCCATCAGCAAGGGAGGTCTGGAGTTGAGCCGCTATTCCGCTTCAGTCGCATTGCTAGTCGCGATAGCTGCCCTTGTTTACATATCAACTTTGAAGAGTAAGCGAAATGACCCAGTTGAATTAGATCTGGATTCCGAGGGGTAATTTATCAAAATTAGTTCTGGAGCAAACCACTATATTTGTGGCTTGCTCCTGTTTCAGCACTTTCTATATGCAGGGAGGTATAGAGACACAAGTAGGGTATGCTAATAAGGGATAATCCTCATGTGTTTACTTTAAATCCATAAGGAATTGTTATGAACAATCACTCATCATCGATACCAGCCTTATTGAACAAGGTTCCAGAGGTAACCCTGATCTTCTGGTTAATCAAAATGATGTCGACTACTGTCGGTGAGACTGCTGCTGATTTTTTGATTTTTAACATGCATTTGGGATTGACGGTGACCTCTATGCTGATGGGGATGATCCTAATCGCAACCCTTTTGGTACAGGTTTTATCGACTCATTATGTCCCTTGGAAGTATTGGTCTGCGGTCGTACTGGTGAGCATATTTGGGACGCTGGTGACTGATAATCTTACCGACCAAGTTGGGGTTCCTTTGGCAGTATCGACAGCTGTATTTACTGTCACGCTGCTGGTTACGTTCTGGATCTGGTATGCCCAAGAAAAAACGCTATCTATTCGGTCTATCGATACCCGTAAGCGGGAGCTTTTTTATTGGGCCGCCATTCTGGTGACCTTCGCACTGGGCACTGCGGCCGGGGACTGGGTATCCGAGGGAATAGATATCGGTTATCTGAATGCTATGCTGCTGTTCGGCGCATTGATCGTTGTCACTGCTATTGCTCATTACAGGTTCAAGCTGAATACGGTTCTGACGTTCTGGATTGTCTATGTGCTTACAAGACCTCTCGGGGCCTCTGTGGGTGACTTGCTATCGCAGTCAGAGAAGCATGGCGGTTTGGGATTTGGTGTAACTAATACCAGTTTGGTCTTCTTCGCTTGCATCATAACGTTGGTCATTTATCAATCAAAAACACGTCGAATGGTGTCAGTGAGTGGTGAATAAGGCGCGTGTAGATAAATTTACTTTGTACAAATTAATGCAAAATAAAACGAAAAGTGAGGGAGATGACTCTCCCTCAATACTATCTTTAGATAAATGGTGGGCAATAAATGACCAAGCTAGATTAGCTGATCTGGTTTAGGCGGGCGAAGACTCACGAAACGTTAGATTTTATGCTGGATACATGTTGAACAAATTGGCGTCTGTTGCTGAAAAAGGAGAGGCTATTCGGGGGAACAAACTTCGACAAAATGAAATCGATCTTGGTCTGCACCGTCGTACTGTCGTTTGATGTGGTTGTTTTTTGTGCTATCAAGCAGGCGTTGAACACTAAAGGGTGTTAATTGGTCATTTGTAAACCTGCATTGGTAGGAGCTTTAGCTCTATATATGCGTCATTTCATAATAATCACAATTTATTGTTGTCATAGATGCTATTAATAGTATTATTATTTGTGGATATAATAAAATGGATTTTATATGAAGAAATACCTTCTATGTGCAGCGGTTGTCTGTGGCATGAGTAACCAAGTACAAGCCTCCAGTGCTTTTGAAACCTACGGTGATATCGGGCAATTTGCGATCCCGGCGATCGCTGCAGGTATCTCCTGGTATCAGGACGACTATGATGGATTGAAGGAGTTTGGATATTCACTCCTTTCAACAACGGCTACCGTTCAGGTTTTGAAGCATACAGTTGATGCCACTCGCCCGAATGGCGGCGATATGAGTTTTCCCTCTGGACACACAGCATGGGCGTTTAGTGGTGCCAGCTATCTGCAAATACGTTATGGCTGGAGTTACGGTTTACCTGCCTATGTTGCGGCCGGTGCAGTGGGCTGGTCTCGAGTCGAATCTGATAACCATTACTGGCGTGATGTAATTGCTGGCGCCGCTATTGCAACAGGGTTCAGCTATCTGTTTACGTCCCCGAAGAACGGCACGCAATTAGCATTCTATCCGACGATAATGGATAGGGATGCAAGAGGTATTGCTGTCAGCTTTACGTATTAATTTACTCTGAATGTGAACATCCCTTTTAAATTGCTATGTCCCGATTACGTGTTGCATGGGGTGCCCCAGCGCCTCATGCAAACACGCTTTGATATTCAAGCCAGCGTTGTTTCCTAAATCAGCAATTAGGTTACAACGCCCCCAGCCCCAGTGACAGCTACTTTAGGGACTTTCTCACAGGCAGACCAAGGGGGTTCAGTTTGTTTATGGCGCTTAGATACGCCATCACTTCCCCTACCTGACCGTTGTATTTTCGCAGACTGATTTTCCCCGCCAACAACTGCTTGAACCGCCACATTGCCGTTTCTGCCAGCGAGCGACGGTGGTACCCAGATATCTTCTTCCTGTGCGCCAGCCCATCCTTTCGCATCACCAGCACCGCTTAATTTCTTGGGTGCCTCTTTTTCCATAGCCCTGCGTTCTTGCGAGGCGGAATCATTGACTACGATGCAGTGATACCGCCTGACCTGGATACTATTTTACGCTTGGCTGACCAAAAGATGTACTTATGTAAGTCTGGACGATAATGCTTCGCCCCATCAGACCATCATTTGCTCAATGATGGTGTTTTGTCTAGCTAATCAGATGTAGTTGCATCAGGATGTTTTGGAATCCTTTGCCATCACCCAGCCAGCTTACCGCGAAAGACTCATTGCGTTCTGTTCCCTACCGCATGCCCCGAGCGCCATGAACAAACGTGGATGTGGGGTCATGTCGTGCCAGCGTTGACATCAGTGTTCGTCGCAGGGTGAATACAGATATAGATATAGCCGTGACTACCAAGGCTATCCGCCTCACAGGTGAAACAGCCGTGCTGGACGGTGATGCAGTGCTGACGTTGAGCATCCAGTTCTCCGGTCAGTAATTTTGCTTCCAGCGCCTTGATGATCTCCGGGAAAGCCTGGTCGAGCTTGGCTATCAGCACCTCACTCCAGTCACCTATCAGACTGGCTCGATCGGATAGAAAATCGAGCCGGTAGCGACTCTGTATCAGACGAGCGCCAAAGCGTGGGGAAATATCACGCGGCAGACCCCAGCTAATGCTGGGGGCTTGTGCGGGAACTTGTAACTCTGAATTGTGGGCAGCAGGGTCAGAGTATGTGGAATGGCTCATGGTCATAATTAGCGATACCTCAGTTGAATATCGATGCGGGTGCCGGGCACGTTGTGACGCTGGCGCAATCTGGTCAGATGCGCTGGGAGGTCGGTCAGGCTTGCCAGTCGCCCCCGGTAGAGCCGGGAGAGATTGATGTAGTCGGGATGGCTCACGGTGATGGTCACCTGATGCCTTGGCTGCCAGCGGCCAAACAGGCGTGCTTTGGCTTCCTTGATGGTGGTGATGCCGGGGGCGGGTAGCATTTGCCGGTTTCGCAGATGCAGTTTGTTGAGCGCGGGGGCATAGCGATGCACCTCGAGCCCGGTGATAAGGCGGGTCATGTTCGGTGACTCCAATGATGCACACGGCCAGCCTGGAAGGGCTGGCCCTTTATGTTGTTTGTTGATGAGCGATGAGATGGTCGCGGTGGCTAGCCGTTGTAAAACAGGATGTAGTTCACGCCAGCTTGCTGGGCGGCAGTGAGCAAGGGTTGCAGTGCTGGCGGGATGGCATCGAGTTCCATGGCCAGGTTCAGGGTGTACTCATAGGCGGAGTCATCCTTCACACCGACATGTTCATGGGAGGCCATTTGCTTGACCCATTGCCATTCTGGTACTAGGTCTGCGTCTTCGTAATCGCCGATGATGGAACTCATGGCGACATCCAGCATCTGCATCACCGAATGGCCTGTCAGTGGATTCGTTGTTACAGGTAGGGGGTTGTTCATTGCATCGTTCCTTGTTGTATGAGCTGTGCGTTACATCTGATTGATAACAGGCTTGCAGTTGAGCCGGTCCAGCAGGTGCAGCGAGCCGTATTGAGCCACCAGCCGGTCTATGGCCATCTGGGCACAAGCCGTTCTGCTGGGCTTATTCTCAGGGACTGCGTAACGTGCAGTGAGCCAGCCACCGAGCAACGCGATGCGGTAGCCACTTGGGATGTGAGTCAGCGACGTACTGATTCCCCGCCCGTGAATCAGAAAGGACACCGTGTGCCCACCGATGTCGATATCCATGCGCTGGCCCTTGAGCTCGAAGGTGGTGAGTTCACCGGTTTGTGGATGTTTGCCAGGTACCTTGATGGTGATGTTCTTAGCCATCTCACACCTCCGGCGTGGCTTCAAAATGGTGGGTCACAACGCCAGCCTCCGGGTCGATGCTGATAAAGGCTGGGGCTTGCGGGTGGTACAGGTAGAGCCGTGCCAATTCTGAGCGAAACGCTTCGAGGTTGGGCGCAATCACATGGCTGGTATCCCCTTCGGCGTAGGTGAAGGTCTCTAGCTTCTCCGTGTTAATCCAGATACCGAAATACCAGGCATCCTCCTCGGTGTCGTATTGCTGCCAGCCCTGGGCCAGCAGTGTCCGGTCGTAATAGTAGCGGTCAGCATGATGGCTACCTCGGTCGAGCCGGCAGCCGGTGGCCGTGAGTTCAAACGGGATACACCCAGTCTTGTGAGCCTTCTTGACCCGACGCAGCAACTTGAGCGCTTTGGCTCTGCTACGGCCATTACCGAGCGGATGGGGCTGCCTGGCCCGCAATGCGAGGTGGGTCATTATCTTCGGCGCGGTGTTGTGGTTGAGCTGACTGATGGCAGCAGTAATCTGCTTAGGCGTCAGGGTCTTGTAATCACGCAGGTCGTGCATGGTGTGGTTCCTTCAAATGCAAACAGCCCCTTGGATGTGAGGGGCTGTGGTTGTTTGTGTTAGGGGGTGGTGGCAAGAGTGAGCGCCAGAGCGCTGGGGGCTCTACGTCAATGACAGCGGGAAGGTAATCGTCGCTTCCTCATAGCAAGTCGAGCGGGGAGAGGCTGACGCTCTACAGCCATTGCCTGGGGTGGTCACGTGTGGCTGCTCCAATTGGGCGCGTCATTGCTGCCATGGTTGACGTACGCCCCGACGATTACCCGTTGCCATACCCCCACCGGCTGACCCGCCGCATTACAGGCGCAGCGAAAGCGGGCGAAGTTAATCTCACGCGGTAGGTGTTCACGCATGTCACGGGGACTGACAAAGAGCGTCGTCTTGTGCAGCACTGGGTTAGGCGCAACCAGCGGGCCGCCGATACGCCTCCCTTCCACATCGTGGGCATAGGCAAAGCTCGGTAGCATCAACTGCTGGCTGATGAGCTTGGCAAGCCCTGAATGGGCACACATGGCCTCGGCCACAGCAGCCTGACTGAAGCTATCGTTGAATTCGATCATGGTATTGCTCCTGATGAAGAAGGGAGTGAGTGACGGTTCTGGCCATCACATCTCTCCCCAAGGGGCTTGGTCCCACAGTGACAGCCGGGTCAACACGTCTTGCGCCAGCGCCTGCTGCAACTGCTGAATCACCTTCACCAGCCGGGGGGCCTGTTCAGGGCTGCCGGTCCATTCGCTCGACTGGTACCGGGCGCAGCAGGTGAATTTGTACAGGGCTACCAGTTCGGCATCGGTGAGTGGTGCTTGATGGTAACGATGGGCAGGTTTAAGCGGACTCAGCTTGTTCGAGCGGTGCTGACGTGGCTCTTTGTTGCCCCGCAGACGTCCCCGTTGATAGCGATGCCAGACTGCCCGCTGGTTGGCGAGCATCATCAGCCGTACCAGCCGGTCAACCCGCCACGCCCAGGTGCTGGTTACATTCGTTGGCGGTATCCACCAGAGGGAGCGCAGCAGCTCAAGGGTGTAATGCGGTGGCATGGGGGCATTGCAAAAGCGGTGCAACTGCACGGCAAAGGCCAGGTAGTCCTGGCGATCGATCATGAAGGCTGACATGGGGATGACTCCTTGAAATGAACAAGACCACCTGCCGTGAGGTGGCCTTGTCGGTGGGATTGAGGTGTCGAGATCATAGTGTTGGTTCAGGCGCTCCGGTTTCTCCAATGAGAAAGGTGATGGACTTGTGATGTGATTGGGTGATCGGTCGGCTCGTTATTCGTGATCCCGGCGTGTGACATGGAGATCATGATCGCCAGTGATGCCAGTGATGCCAGTGATGCCAGTGATGCCAGTGATGCCAGTGACTGCCTATGATCCGGGTGCTGCGTTGTGCATTCCTTCAAGCGTACCGGGATAGCTGACATCGAACAGGATGGCGTAGAGCGTGGAATCAATGCCGTTGACGGCATCGTGATGCGGGTAATAGGGCGGTGTGTCTCGGGAGCGCTCGAAGTAGTCGCCAAAGCAGCTGAGACACTCGCGTATCTCGAGGGTAGAGCCCAGCAGCAAGGTCTCTTCAAGCTGCTTGGCATAAACCTCGTCATCACGAGCTTTGGTGACTGCCTTCTCCAACAGTGTCAGCGCCCTTTGGTTGCTGGCGGCTGCCAGGCCATAGCGCAGCTTGCCCAGGGTTTCCTCAAGGGAATATGGATTGGGTAATCGCATGGTGTTTGTCTCTACTTGGCCTGATTAGTGGCGTAGCTGATGCAGCAATGCATCAATGGCCTCGACACAGTCGGCTTGAGTGAGTTGGTAACCGTTGGGCAGGTGAGCCACGATAGCGGGCGCAGCCTGCATCTCGACGTTGTCTGCAAGCCAGCCACGCAGTTCGAGCAGGATATCGAGGGCGGTGAGATGTGCTTTACCTGGGATAAGGTTCATAGCAGGCCTCGCTCGGCCAGCGAGACTACGCCTTCGGCGCCGACTACCAGATGGTCAAGCACCCGGACATCGACCAGTGCCAAGGCCTCCTTGAGGGCCTTAGTAAAGACTCGGTCGGAGTGGCTGGGTTCTGGGTCACCGCTTGGGTGATTATGAACCGCGATAAGCGCACCACTGTTGAGTAGCAATGCCCGCTTGACCACTTCCCGTGGGTAGATACTGGCGCTGTCCAAGGTGCCGCGAAACAGCTCCTCAAACGCCAGCAGCCGGTGTTGTGAATCGAGGAACAGTGCACCAAACACTTCGTGCTCCCGGTCCTGTAGCAAGGTTTGCAGTCGCTCGGCGGCCTCTGTGGTACTGGTGATGGCAGTGCCTTTGGCCAGGCGCTTGCGAGCAATCTGGTTGGCGATACGCAGCAGGTCTTGCTCGGTCACGGGTTCGGTGACGACATAGGTGCCGGGGCATTCCCCGGCTTTGAGTTTGTGGTAACGCATGTGGGATTCTCCAGAAAAAGAAAGACCCCGACAGCGCGAGGCATACCGGGGCTAAATGCAGATAGGTTGTTGATTCACTTGAGGGTCGTGCAGTTGGTTTGTGTGGTGATTCATGCTGTGACGACAGGCATCTCACTATTTACCGTCACCGTGTTTAACGGCTCGGGTACCAGCACGGTGAGCGGGATGGCCAGCGCCAGGCTCAGGCGCTCTGCCAGCTGGTAGGCGGGGCCGATGGTGCCGTAGTCTGCCACCCAGGTAGCCAGGGCCAGTCCACTGGTTTCCACTGCACGCAGGTAGACGCTGTAGCCGTGTACGGGTAGGGAGCTGCCCTGCACCACTTGTGTCTCGCCATCCCGATTAATCGCTTCAAGCTCAACGGCTATCGGCTGTTTGGGCATCTGGACCTCCTATTCCTTGCTGACAATGACGTTAAAAAATCCCAACTGGGCGTAGGTGATGAAATTGCTCTGCCACAGGGTGAATAGCTCACTGGCGTCAGTCATGGGTAATGGTCCCCAGCCTTGCAGGGCATGCTTGCCACTGTGGAAGTTAAAATCGAGTTCCCTGCAGAGCGCTGCATACTGGCCAAGGCCCTGGTAACTGAAATCGGTGATGTAATCGAACCGCCAGCGCGTGGACTTGCGTATCAGACGCATCTCGACCGGATGAACCCCACCGGTTGCTTGGTTGTAGGTGGGATTACGAAAGTGGAAGGTGAGCGCAGTGCAACAGGCCAAGTCATGGCCGGCATGTGCGATTTCTTGGCTGAGGATATCAAGCAAGGTATGGGAGACCGGCAAGGCGATGCCTTCCCGGTCAATAGGAATGGTCATATCAAGGCTCCTGGATAAAGGTTCTGTCGGGTTATTGCCCGGAGTCAGTCAGCGGCATTGGTACCCGCTATAGCTGCAGGCTCCTGCGCCTCAGCTTCTGCTCGGGTGAACGCGATGAGGTGATGCGCAATGAAGCGGTCCTGCCATTGTTCGAAGACCGGTGTGAATTGCGCTGGGGTTAAGGGGCCCCCTTGGCAGTACCAATACTGGTGCTGCTCGATATCGACGTAGAGTTCCTGAAAGGGCCGCTGCATGTCAGGCCAGCCGCTGGCATCCGTGACACTGAGCAATTGCCATCGCGTATCCCCAGGGGCTGTCGTGCCAGACAACTGCAGCAGCAGGGTGGTCGTGGTATGGGCCATCTCCCCTTTGGTTGGTGTGAGATGCAATAACCAGCGCACGCTGGCAGGGGATATCCCGGCTGCCTGGATAAAGCTATCAATGCGAGCCACCACAGTCGGGTTGATGGAAAGAGCATTCATCATGATGTGGATGCTCCTTACCCAGAAGAACGCAGGTTTTTAACCAGCCGAACCAGGCCATAGCCAATCAGTCCCCCGATAACGACGGGGCCACCCAGTGAGCGACAGACGTGATAGCCAAGTCCAAACAGGGCTGCCCGGCCATAGGGGGTCATCAGCAGTGAGCCGGTGGTGATGGCAGTGGTGACCTGTGGACT
Organism: Aeromonas piscicola; assembly: GCF_000820005.1. GTDB lineage: Bacteria > Pseudomonadota > Gammaproteobacteria > Enterobacterales > Aeromonadaceae > Aeromonas > Aeromonas piscicola. Next base: position 97,380 of record NZ_CDBL01000034.1, read on the forward strand.
GCGTGCTTGTGCGTCGATACACCAGTTGACGAAGTGTTCGCAGTTGTTGGTGAGCGGATGGTATTGGCGCTCCCCCAGACGAGAGAGCGCCCTTGCAAGGCGAGTATCGGCGTCATAGGTGGCTGAGGGATGGGGCCGCACCGTGACATTGCGGTCATTAGCAAAGGCCTCCAGTGAGATGATTTCCACCCCGTCAGCCTGCTCTCGGCTCGACAGCCCACCGCCATAATGAATGACCTGCTGCCCGCCAAGGTACAGGCCATGATGGGTAAACAATCCCCGTGAAACGACCAGGTGGTCACCTCGTTGCATAACGTACTCCCATAAGTGTGCGAAGACCAAAACGAACAAGCCCCGGCAAATGCCAGGGCTTGTTCGATATGAAGACATCCAGTGTGGTGTGTCACATGGGTAATGTCGGTCTGAAAAATTATGGAGATGAAATGCGTCTATTTAAAACGGTCGTTGTCACCTTCATCCTGATACTAGGAATATGATGCTTGATAAAGCAACTCCTTATCTGATGCATGCCTTTTGGCGGTTCCAGAGGCCAGTCAGGATTTTCGTAACACAAGCCAACAAAAAAACCACCTGATTTCACTGTTGGTTCGGGTTGCTCTTTCACGCAAATCAGATGGGAGTACTTTGCTCTGTTCCACCCTTCTTGGGCTACCGCTCGAAATGAACGGTAGCGTAGGTTAATAAAATCAAAGTTGCTCTTGTTTGGAGTATGTTCGCTATGCCTAAAAACAGGGAGCAAGAATAGGCTGGCAACAACGTTTATTGTTACTGCGTTGACGCGCTCATGGGGTTCTATTTCGACAGAGACATCTGTGTTCATAGTTATGTTCACATTTATTTCACTTAGCATTACATGCAACAAGTCGGGTTCCGCTGGCAACATTGCAAGAAGTTTTTCATCGAGTTGTTTCATTTCACCAAACAACATTTCGTTTAGTTTTGAGCGTTTTGGAATGAATTTATTGAACTCGAAACGCCACTCTAAAACATCCGAATGCTTACATTCAAACCGAAAAGGTATTCTGGCTAATGGTGTGGCATTGATGATGCAGCGTTGGCCATTGTTGAGTTTTACCGTGTTAGACAGCAAATCCTTTATGTAGATGTTGCCGGGGGTTTTATTGCGATTTCTTACGTAGAGCGCAGCGTCACTGTACAGCCAATCCAGGTCGGCGTAAGTGGCATTGGTCGGGTCGTTGTAGAAGTGTTTTTCCAGGATGGACTCAATAATTCTGGATTGGCTGATATTGTGCTCAATCGCAAGGCGCTGGATTTGCTTGTACATAGTTTCAGATGAAAAGTTAACTGACATTCTGTTTTTACTGACCATGCTCACTCCATTAACGCGTCAACCATAAAACAAATTGAATATCGTAAAGATGAAATATAAAAATCAAAGGTGCTGCACCTTTTTGTAAGCTATTGATTAATGCATTTTCGGGATTTTCTTGCAACTCATATCAGATAGGGGTGTCCGGTACCATCCGCGTGGCGGTGTTTTTGCTCAGTGATGGCTTCATCGCTGTAACCTGCCTGAGTAGAACTGCAATGCTCAGGCTCCGTTAGCCGTGCAGAGTAAAAAAATACTGGAGGTTCGATAGGGTGGTTACCTGTCATCGTCGTTTCACACCCAGGCAGCGATGAGGTAATGCATGGACGGCACGACAGCCCGGCGGCGGTGATGTGTCTAGGAAAGAAGGGGCGATTCAGATAGGGTTTGTGCCCCTGCCGTTCCGGGTTTCTAACAAGGAGGGTGATAGGTAAGGAGACGGTGCTTTCTGAGGGTGAAAAAGGCATAGTGGCAGAATGATAACTCCAGAGTGATTTTTACCACTGTGAGCGACTTAATATACAAGTCGGAACCCTCTCGGCTCCTGGGTATACATATATATTAGGTTAGCCGAATACGAGGTAAAACATGTCGGTTTGTTAATATAATAATATAGAGTATATAACTCATAAACGATACATGACAATAACATGATGTATGTGAAAAGGAATATGGTCAATATATCTGATAGATATGAATTATATAAACCATGAATATGGGGTATGTACCTACAGAGATATGGAATACATAAATCATAGGTGCTAGTCGATTACATTGAGAGATGGTGTTGCTGATATGGCCTTTCACAAGGGGTGGAGTATCGGCAGTACCTCGTTGATAGGCTTGCCATGGCTTATCGGTGAGGATGTCTGGATATAGACCTATAGAGGTGTCGATGGGAGTGGTAAGGGGATGTGTGAGGTGTAGGTGGATGGTATGGCATCTTAATCCAGCAAGAGCCCAATCATCGACTCAGAGGCCTGTGTCGCATCATGAACGGTTTTATCTGAAATAGAGACGTGAGCCAGTGCGTTGACATCTAACCTCCGTATCAGGGTAGATAGGGCCTATATGGCGGACATTGTGACTGATGCTGTTACCGACGTTATAACCGACGTTGATGAGACCCCTATGGCTGGATGTTAAGCGACATAACCGTTAATGGATTTCCTGGAGGGTATGAATGCCTGGATGCAGGAGAAGAGGCAGGAGGAGAGAAGGGATGTTATCGGTCATCAGTATCGCGTGTCTGGTTCATGGTCGTTGTAGGTGATTGAGCTATCTGAAGTGACCCCTGAATGAGCTGTGCAGTCTGGCGGGTTCATTATCGCTTCTGTGAACGCCGTACAGCGCTTTTGAGACTGATGGTGCCAACGAGCCACCCTTTCTTGAGTAATGCGTCAGAGAGCGAATGAGGCGCTATGCGAGGCCTTGCCGTTCAACATAACGCGCAGTACTCCGCCATCAGCACCATCAGCACATCCCAACGCATCAATCAGCCCATCACCTGAGCAGGCATCCGGTTCAAATCGTCACGCCCTGTGGTACGCAGTCCGGTGCAATCGACATAACTTTTTACGACGAAATCCATCTGGTGACACCCAAACACACCTAAGAGGATTTCATCATGTCGTCACTGTCAAGCAAATGGCATAACTCCTACTACCTGCAGCGCTGTAAGGACACTATCGACCTGGCGCTTGCGACTCACCCCAGGCTCATGGCGGTGCGTATCGACCTGCACTTCCCCAACAAGGAACTGGCAGCAGATACCATGGCCATTTCCCGCTTCATTGGCTCGCTCAAAGCCAAACTCAAGGCAAACCGCAAGCGCAAGAAAAAAGAGGCCCAAGGCAAGCGCGTGCATGACACCTCCTTGTTCTATATCTGGGTCAGAGAGCACGGGGAGGAAAGTGAGCAGGCTCATTACCACCTGGTGCTGATGCTCAACAAGGATGCGTTCTATTCGCTAGGTAACTACCAGGCAAGTCTGACGGGCAATCCGAGACCCAGCCTGTCAGTGATGGTACGCCAAGCGTGGTGTAGTGCCTTGAAACTGGACGACATGGAAAAACATGCCTCTTTGGTTCATTTCCCCCAAAACCCCTGGTACTGGCTGTACGCGGATAAGCGACACTCTGCCGACTACAAAAGACTTCTTAAGCGGGTCAGTTACATGGCCAAAGACCGGACCAAGGTGTACAGCAAAGCCAATCGGTCGCTTGGGTGCTCGGCCGGTGGCAAGAGGTAGTCCGTGATGCGAAGGGGGTTGCAACGAGGGCGCTTGGAACGCCAGCGCCTCAAGCCCCCGTTACCGAGACATTGCCACGGCCTAATGAGCCCCATCGGTATTTCTCTACGCCACTTGTTATCTGATGAGCAGGCATAGCACTCACATCGTCACTACTGTCTGACCTCATCACCGACAGCGCCACTGAGCGTCATTACCCTTATCCCCATGCCATGGTTGCACTTGTTGCCATGGCATTTTTTATTCAGGAAATTTCACCATGAGCCAACACAAACCCGTTCGAGTTCTGCGCCTCAAAGACATGATGTTCAAGCTGAGCATTGCTCGTAGCACGCTGTATGACTGGATGAGCGAGAGTTCACCCCGCTATGACCCATCCTTCCCCAAGCGAGTGCGTCTTGGTCTGAAAAGTGTGGGGTGGCTGGAAAGCGATGTGGACCAGTGGATATTGGCCCGGTTCAATCAGGCTGATGCAGCCAGTACTTAGACAATCCCATGTTATGTAACAACGACGCTTGGCCCTGTACCTGTCATGTCACCCTGCATGGTGGTGAATACCAGATGATGTGGGCTAGGTAGTCGGACTGCGATATGCCTGTCCTATGGGGATCGCATTATTGACGCGTATAGGTCAACGTAATTGACCGAGTGATCCACGGCTGATAAAGGAAGCCAAGCATGCGTCCAATCCAACCATGACTGCTCGAAAAAGGTCTGTCGCAGCACATAGCCATCGCTGATGACTTTATACTCAGTATGATTTAACATGCGCCAACTGATGCTGGCTTAGCTCAGTAGGTCATCAGTTCTATCCCGGTAGCCAACATCATTCATTTACCGCTCGCTGTATCAACGCCTACCTCAAGCAGCGATTGCCACACGGATCACTACAGCCCTCCAGCCATATTCTGATGCCAACCATAAAAGACACTGAACAGGCTCGCCTCGAGAGCGACAAGCAACTGCATGAAGCCATCAAACACTGGCGTCCGGATCGTCCTCGGCGCTGGTTGGCAAAATAAGGTAGTTGGCCTGCCGAAGGGCGTGGCCCGCTTGCAGAGCGATATCGCGTACTACGACGTGAAGCAGAGCGTCTATTGGTTCGACCTCGGGTCGAGAGTGCAAACGGTCTGGCGTCGCACGCCTTCCACCTTGAGTAACCTGAGCTGATGACAATACCCATCAATCGGATGTTTGATGTCTTGAGCCTGCTGATGGAGCATTTAGCATGAGGTACAAACCCTTGCCACGGTATTTACGGGTGGCTCATTGGCTACATGAGCAGCAGCGTCCAATTAGCTCTCGAGAGGTGGCTGACGTGTTTAATGCCTCCCCCAAGGCCATCAGTGATGACTTTGCCAAGATACGCAGACGTTCCGATATTATGGATGTCCATGAGCAGAAGGTTCGCGACAAAGGCGTGCAGCAGTACCTGCTCCATGTATTGAATATTTATCCCTACATGCTGGATGATCGCCAATGTCCACACCGAAAAGAGGGTGAGTGCGAGGGGCTCGGCCCCACACTCACATGGCATGACCTTGTATGCCGTCAATGGAGTCAGCTCGTACAGGTACAACAAGAGCGTCAGTGATGCCGCCAAGCTCTTTTTAATAAAAATCGAGAAACTGGATGAGGGCTTGCTGTTTCTCCGGGGTCAGGCCTGCCCACTGCTGCTCTAGCCGACGCTTAAGCCCCTCTGTTGGGCGATAAGCCAAGGGGGCTGGCGCAGTAATGAGCGCTCCGAAGCTAGAGGTGCACTCCAGGAAGAACCATTCAACTGGGGTATCCAGCAGTGCTGCGATATCAACCAACAACGCTGCACTAATTCGATTTCCACCCCGCTCATATCGGGACAGTTGCTGCTGAGACAGGTCTAGCGCCTCTGCCAGTTGCGCCGCTGACACCCGCAACTCTTTGCGCCGGAGTTTGACCCGCCTCCCTAACAGGACATCCATCTCTGTTGATGTGAACTTGCTCATTACACGACCGCTATGAACTCAAAAGTTGTAGAAATAGTTTTGTTGAGCTAAAGGGTTGATGAAATGAACGTTGAGTTGTAAATTGGCTTGATGTGAAATTAGTGTGTTCATTTTGGCGATTTACACACGTTTATTGGCAAGCAAACAACCTATCGGTATGGAGAGGTATGACATGAGTGACATCGAAAAAGACGCCGCAAAGGCGGGAGCTGTTGGCGCTGCAGCGGGTGCAGCCGGGTCTGTTAGCACTGTCGCTGCGGTGGGCTCCGTCGGCGGATTGGGTGCTGCCGGTATTACATCGGGCTTGGCCACTGTTGGGAGTGTGGTGGGTGGCGGCATGGCCGCTGGACTGGCGGTCACCGCCGCAGCGCCCATTGCAATTGGGGCTGCTGCCTACGGGTTGTACAAGTGGTGGAAAAGCTAGGTCATCCTGGCGCAATGCATAAGGGGAGAGGCGGCAGGCTTTGCCAACGGAACGGGGTTGTGGGCAGCAATGCTCCTGGCCCCAATCGGCCTTGATGTGCATCCCGTCGCCATCTCTCTGCTTAGGGGGAAGGCCCAGGAGCAAGCCGAGTCACCCATTCTCCCCTGATGTGTTCAATACAACCAATTTCCTTTACCAGAGGTTTGCATGGGATTGAAACAGTATTTATTACTCGCATGCCTGTGCGTCAGCAGTGGCGTGATGGCAAAAAACGGGTCTGTCAAAATAAGTGTTGGTCAGGAGGGAAACTATCGGATTGTCAATGTCACCGGGTTAGCGGATGAGCTAACGGTCAACAAGGTGATGGTCAATCGAAATCAGTGCAACCCAAGCCTGAGTAATCCGAATAAGGCATACACGCTGAAATTTGGTGCAACCCAGTCCTACCGCTACATGTTGTATAACAGCATGAGTGGCAAGCGCTATCACTGTGATGTGGTTGAAATCGTCGTAGAGACTGACCAAGGTGCATGGACGTTCACACCTACGAGCTGATGACGCTCATGACCTTGAGCTCTCACATCAATGACACCCCACAGCTCGGCTTAACGCCGAGCTGTGGGTTTTGGGTTTCTCTGGATGCGACATGACCAAGAGGGAGCAGAAGAGACGTATGCGCAACAGCGTAGATGGAAAGCAGGGATGAGAGTGGTGTATAACCCCATTTTCTCGCTGTGATGCCAAGAGGCCCATGACCCTGTTATGCGCTTTTTTGTCATGATTAGTTGCCCTTCTGAAATTGAGACATGTAATGAACGATTTTTTGAACGTATTGCTAAATGTGCGTAGTTTGCGGGCTGCACTGCGTGAGTTGTCCGTGGAGCAAGTCAAAGAAGCTCACGAGAAAATCGAACTGATTTATCTGGAGCGTCTGGAGCAGGCCGAAAAAGAACAGGCAGCCCAAGCTGAACATCTGAATAAGCTGGCCGAATTCCAAGCGATGTTGGCTGATGCGGGGATTGATCCTGCTGAGTTGGTCGGTAGTGCTCCTTCCACATCTACCAGTGCGGTTAAAGCGAAGCGAGCTCCTCGTCCGCCGAAGTACCGTTATGTCGAGAATGGGCAAGAGCGCACCTGGACCGGTCAGGGCCGCACGCCCAAATTCCTGGCTGAGCAGCTTGAGCAAGGCCGTCAGCTGGACGAGTTCCTCATCTAAATAGACAAGGCCATGCCGATAGGGTGTGGCCTTTCCTATTGAGCTGGTGAGAGATTAAGACACTCGGCGGTATCTATGTGCCTCGTGTTGGTATTACCCGCTCAAACCGCGTGCTCTATCATGAGGTGTGCCAGACCGCTGATCGCTTGTTCCAGGTATTGACGCGGACAACCCAGATTTAGTCGGATAAAACCACTGCCCGCCTCCCCGAAGCCAATTCCCATAGAGGGCACTATGCTGGCGTGTTCGATCATGTGGCACTTCAGCTCATCGTTGCTCAAACCCAATGCACTGCAATCAATCCAGACCAGGTAGGTTGCGTCGGCGTCCATCAGCGTCAGCGCCGGGATGCGATGTGCCAGCTGAGCTGCGAACCAGCGGCGGTTGTCACTGAGATAGACGAGTAAGTCATCCAGCCAGACATCTCCTTCTCTGTATGCTGCCGTGGCTGCTTCCATGGAGAGGGCGTTGAATACGTCCAGGCCGTGTGCATCAAGCCTTTGTTTGAAGCGTTGGCGTAAATTAGCGTCAGGCAAGATGAAGTTGGAGATCCGCAGTGAGGAGAGACCAAAGCTCTTGCTGGCTGATGTCGCCACGACCAGATGCGATAGCAGATGGTCAGGCAACGTGAGCACTGAACAATGTTGATGACCATTTAGCTGCAAATCCGCCCATATCTCATCGGAGATGAGGGTAACCTTGTGCTGCTGGCAGAGTACTGCAAGGGCATGAAGTTCCGCTTGCTCCCAGGCTCTACCAGTTGGATTGTGTGGGTTGCAGAGGATCATGACGGTCGGCTGCTCTCGGATGAACAACTGCTCAAGATGGCGCAAGTCCATCTCGTAGCGTGTTCCTTCACGACGTAGCGGGTTGTCGAGCAAGCGACGCTCATTCAAGCCGATGATTTTGGCAAAGGAGCCATAACAGGGACCTTGTATTACCACGCCGTCACCTGGGAGAGTGAGCATCTGCAGCAGCAGCGAGATACCCGGAATAACCCCTTCGATGGACTGGATCCACTCCCGTTGGAGAGTGATCCGGTGGCGACGGGCAAACCACTGTTGTACCGCCTCAAAGTAGTCGTCACGACGCTCGCTGTAGCCGAATACGCCATGCTCAACCCGACGCTGCAGAGCGGCTTTCACTACGTCCGGGCAAGAGAAATCAAAGTCAGACACCCACATGGGCAGCAGTTCTGTACCGTCCAGCCCCAGATACTGGTTCATGCAATCCCATTTGATAGAGTTGGTATTACGGCGATCGATGACGAGATCAAAGTGGGCGTTATGCATGACGGTGACCTTCTACTGCTGACTGTTGGAGGGGTTCTGGCAAGTCTGCCAGTTCGGTATTACGGGCAATACCAATGCCGGTGAAACCGTAGAAAAGCGCAAAGAAGAGGGCCGAATAGCACTGGATAGCCCAAGGCAGGTAATCCAGCGTACTGACGCCGAGTGTGCCAGCCATGTAGACCCCCGCTGCCGTCCACGGGATCAATGGCTCAATGACGGTGCCTGCATCTTCGATGGTGCGAGATAGGTTTTTGGTATCCAGCCCCATACGGCGGTAGGCATTCTGAAACAATTCACCGGGGATCAACAGGGCCAGTTTGCCATCACTGGTCGCACCGGTGACCAGCAGTGTGGTCGCGATGGTGGAGGCGATGAGCTGCCCGGTAGAGTGGATCAGTTGCAGCAACCGGTTGATGATGAGATTGAGTGCGCCGGTCAAGGTCAGTACCCCGGCGAAGGAAAAGGCACAGAACACCAGCAGTATGGTGCTCATCATGGAAAACATGCCGCCACGGTTGAGCAAGCGGGGGATGTCGGGGATGAGGCTGCTAACGTCATGTCCCTGGGCCGTAAACATGGTCAGGTTGAAGCCATCAATGAGCGCATTGAAGCCAGCCTGTAATGGCAGATCTTGCATGACCATCCCCAAGACAATGGCGATGGTACTGGCCAGCAGCATCAACGGGATGGTCGGTTTCTTGGCAACGGCTCCCCACAGTACGATAACCGGTGGAAGTAGCAGTAACGGGCTGAAGTGGTAGAGCCCCTCTAGGCTGGTCAGTATGGTGACGACCTTTTCGGGCGTTGCAACTTGTTCACCCATCGTGGACAGACCTGCCGCAAAGAAGACTCCGGCAGCCAGCAGGAAGCTGGGCAACGTCGTCCAGAGCAGATGCTGGATGTGGGCGTACAGAGTCGTATCTGCCACGATGGCGGCAAAGTTGGTGGAGTCGGAGAGCGGGGAGATCTTGTCACCAAAATAGGCACCGGAGACCACAGCGCCGGCTGCAGCAGCCAGAGAGATATCCAGGCCATGTGCCACGCCCATCAACGCCACACCAACGGTACCCGCTGAGCCCCAGGACGTGCCGGTGCAGACAGAGACCAAGCTGGTAATGAAGAAAGCGGCAATCAATATGTACTGCGGGCTGATGAGTTTTAGTCCCCAATAAACCATGTAGGGGATGGTTCCGCTGAACATCCAGCTACCTATTAGCCCCCCCACGCAGACCAAGATCAATATGACCGGCATCGCCTTGGCCAGCTTCTGGACGATGGAATGCATAATCTCATCCCAGCTGTAGCCCTGCCAAAGGGCCAACAGTGCGGTAAACACGGCGGACAGCAGCAACAGTGGCTCAATCCTGAGCCCCATCAGGGCGTACCCCACGACCAGTAGCGTCAACATCACCAGAATGGGCAGGGTGGCCATGCCCAGGGTGAGTTCCTTTATATTGTTTTTCATTATCATGAACCCATCGCTTAAAGATGCCTTATTGTGCCGGTCTCCATATCAAGAAATGTGAGCCAGGAGCACCTCTCATGTAACCGCTTACATGGCGTCATTAAACGTGACTTACATCTCAATGTTCCAGCTTGACCAAGGAATGGACCGAGCTGCGCACCACCAGTGTGGGTGTGAATTCCTGGAGTTCTGGCCGCTGTTCAAGTTGTTGTAAGCGGGAGATTGCCAGTTCGGTTGCCCGACGCGCCATGGTTTCGATGGGGTAGTGGAGTGTTGTCAGCGGAGGATAGAGATAGCGAGCTAGCAGGATGTCGTCAAACCCGACGATGGAGAGCGCTTGAGGCAGCTCTCTTGCGCATTGACGCAGGTGGGCCATCATGCCTGCCGCCATCACATCATTGAAAGTCAGTACCGCAGTGACTTCTGGACTCTGTGCAAGCAGCTGTGCAGCGGCTTGCTCCCCCCCAAGTTCCGTGAAAGGTTGGCTGATAATCCAGTGCGGTTTGATTGGAAGGTGGTGATATTCCATCCCCTGCAGGTATCCCTCTAGTCGCAGCTGCCTATCGGCAATTGGCAGGTCACACGTGATGCAGGCGATATGCTGGTGACCATGGGCCACCAGGTGATCAACGGCAGCTCTAGCGCCTGACCGGTTATCAAGCCAGACACTGCGGTGAGCCAACTCGGGCAGATAACGATTGATGGGAATGAGCGCAGGCATGTGCGCGGCGTAGCGTAGCAATGTTTCATCAGGCAGGCGGGTGGTATGCGCGACAATGGCTTCACAACCCTGATTGATCAGGAAGTCGAGACCATGCTGCTCCTGTTCGCTCTGGTGGGATCCGCTGCATACCATCAAACGGAAACCTTGTTGGCGGGTGACGGACTCTACGCCACGCGCCAGCCTGCCAAAGAAGGGATCAGCCAGATTGCCGGTCAACAAACCCAGCAGGTTGCCACTGCGTTTGGCCAGGGCCACAGCTGTCATGTCCCGTCGGTAGTTGAGGGTGCGCATGGCGTTTTCCACCCGCTCACGGGTAACGGGTTCAACATACGCAGTATCATTGATCACCCTGGAGACGGTCGCGGTAGATACGCCTGCTAGCGTGGCAACCTGTTTAATCGTAGCCATGTCACGGTCTTTACTTCGTTGGATAGCAAGGGCCTTTCTTATAGCGGTATCTTCAGCTGCAATCTATCTCGTCCCCCTTTGCAGGGGCTGATCTGTGAGCCGTTTGGCAAGACTGGGCACTTTGGTGGCAGATATCGAGTAGCTAAGTAGCCCAGTGATATAGCAAAGATAGTGGGCCCACGGACCATGGCCTTTCACCTCAATCATTTAGTCGAGAAACTCGGGGTTAGCAGTAAAAAACCGACGATATCCTGGGCGGTAAAGCAGGGGCTGGTGCGGCTCAACATCGATACGGCGTTAGTGGGAAATGTTGACGAGGGTGACCAATAGTTCTACCTGACGCAATTCATTGCGCAATGCGTGGAATTTAACGCTGACAATGCGATTATTGCAGGCTTGATACTCTGTCTGGTGCAACATCTTGCTGCTGGTTGGGGCAGTGTCGTGGAGGGTGTTTGTAAGTTATTGATAATAAACAGCTGAATAAAGTGGCATGGTCACTGCTAAGAGTTTTGGTCGAGTGCTATCTCATTTAACCAATCTATCTAGGAGCAACCCCATGCCAACTCCATGTTATATCAGCATCGAAGGTAAAACCCAGGGCAACATCACCGCGAGTGCCTTCACTTCCGACTCCGTCGGCAACATCTTCGTGCAGGGTCATGAAGACGAGATGCTGGTACAAGAGTTCAATCACCAAGTCACCGTACCGACTGACCCGCAATCCGGTCAGCCCGCTGGTCAGCGTGTCCACAAGCCGTTCAAGTTCACCGTGGCCCTGAACAAAGCCGTGCCGCTGATGTACAACTCCCTGGCTTCCGGTGAAATGCTGCCGAAAGTGACCCTGAAGTGGTACCGCACTTCTGTGGAAGGCAAGCAAGAGCACTTCTTCTCTACCGTGCTGACCGATGCGACCATCGTCGATATCGACTGCCAGATGCCGCACTGCCAAGACCCTGCGAAATCCGATTTCACCCAGCTGATCCAAGTCTCCCTTGCTTACCGCAAGATTGACTGGGAGCACACCGTTGCCGGTACCTCTGGTTCTGACGACTGGCGCGCTCCTATCGAGGCGTAAGCCTCACTTTCTGATTTCGCTATTCCTTGTATTACGTTTCGTATCTTGTGGCCGGTGTGCTCCGGCCTTTATCCCGTGTTTCTCCGGTCAGTCTTTGGCTGCCGGAGCTTTTATGTTTTGCCATCCCCCTGTCTGGCCGCTGATGTAATGGGGATTACCGTGGTAGCGAGTGCGGGGGGATGGCAAAGCACACAAGAGGTTTTACGTTATGTGTCCCTCCATTGCATTGCTCGGTGACATTGGCACCGACCACGATGGCTTCCCACCGACCCCGGTGATAGCCGCCAGCCCTGATGTATTCCTCGATGGCAAACCCGTGGCCCGTCAGGGTGACCCGCTAGCGCCGCACGACAAGCCCAACAATCCACCTCACCCACGCAGCATTGCCGGAGGCGTGAGCTCGGTGTTGGTTAACGGCAAGCCTATCGCCGTCACCGGCACAGCCGTGGATTGTGGTGGCGTGGTAATCGGTTCGGGCAGCGGGCAAGCAGGATAAGGAACAAGGTCATGGCACAGAGCATGGGATTACAATTCACCGTCAAGGTTGGCGCACTGGCTGACAATACCTTTGCGGTGGCGAGCTTCAAACTTGAAGAGGGTTTGAACAGCCCGTTTAGCCTCAAGCTGGACGTCGCCAGCCATCAACCAGACATCGACTTTGGTGCTGTGCTGGACCAGCCCTGCGAGCTGCTGGTGTGGTACAACGGCGAGTTGCAGCGGCGGGTGTGCGGGGTGGTGAGCGAGTTTGCTCAAGGGGACAGCGGCTTTCGTCGTACCCGTTACAGCCTGGAGATCAAACCTGCCCTATGGCGATTGGGCCTTCGGCAAAACTCCCGCATCTTTCAGGCGCAAAAGCCTGACGAAATCCTCTCCATCCTGCTGCAAGAGCACGGCATCACCGATTACGCTTTTGCGCTCAAGAACGAGCACGCCCAGCGGGAATACTGCGTTCAGTATCGGGAGACCGACCTCGATTTTCTTAACCGCCTTGCCGCAGAAGAAGGCTTGTTCTATTTCCACGAATTCGAGCAAGGCAAACACCGCATCGTGTTTGCCGACGATGCGGCTGCGCTGACCCAAGGTCCCGAGCTGTTCTTCAATCTCGGTAATCGTTCGCTGGAACAGGGTGCCTATGTGCGCCAGTTCCACTACCGCGAATCGGTGCGCCCCTCTGACGTAGAGCTCAAGGACTACAGCTTCAAGACCCCGGCTTATGGCCTCTCCCAGAAGAAAATGGGGGCAGAGCTCGAGCACCAACGGGATACCTACCAGCATTTTGACTATCCGGGCCGCTACAAGCAGGACCCGAGCGGCAAGGCATTTGCCCAGCATCGGCTCGATGCCCTGCGCAATGACGCTGTGGCGGGCAGCGGCAAGTCCAACTGCGCGGCCTTGCTGCCAGGGCAGAGCTTCTCGCTGACCGAACACCCCAACGACAGCCTCAACACCGACTGGCAAGTCGTTCATATCCGCCACACCGGTGAGCAGCCACAAGCGCTGGAGGAGGAGGGTGGCAGCGGCCCGACCGTCTACCACAACGAATTTGGCGTGGTGAAGGCGAGCACCACCTGGCGAGCTCGCATCGGCAGCCCCGAGGCACCCCACAAGCCGATGGTGGATGGCCCGCAAATCGCCATCGTAGTCGGCCCAGAAGGGGAGGAGATTTACTGCGACGAGCATGGCCGGGTGAAGTTGCAGTTCCCGTGGGACCGCTACGGCTCAAGCAACGACCAGAGCTCCTGCTGGGTACGGGTGAGTCAAGGCTGGGCCGGTGGCCAATATGGCATGATGGCTATTCCACGTATCGGCCACGAAGTTATCGTCTCGTTTCTGGAAGGGGATCCCGACCAGCCCATCGTGACGGGTCGCACCTTCCACGCCACCAATCGACCGCCTTACGAGTTGCCAGCTCACAAGACCCGCACCGTGCTGCGCACCGAAACTCATCAGGGCGAGGGTTTCAACGAGCTGCGTTTTGAAGACCAGGCGGGTCAGGAAGAGATTTACATCCACGGTCAGAAAGACCTGAACGTGCTGATAGAGAACGATGCCGCTTGGCATATCAAGCACGACGAGCATCGCGACATCGACAACGAGCGAGTCACCCGTATCAAGGCCAACGACCACCTGACGGTAGAAGGCGAGAAGCGCGACCACATCAAGACGGACTACTCGCTCACGGTCGATGCGTCCCTGCACCAGAAGCTGGCTCAGTCGCTGTTGGTTGAGGCAGGCCAAGAGGTCCACATCAAGGCCGGTAACAAGATTGTGCTGGAAGCAGGCTCCGAGCTGACCCTCAAGGTCGGCGGTAGCTTTGTGAAGGTTGACCCCAGTGGTGTCACCCTGGTCGGTCCCACCATCAAGATGAACTCTGGTGGTAGTCCCAGTTCAGGCTCCGGTTGGGCGGGTCAAATGCCCGGCTTGCCGGGGGTGGTCAAGGTGCCACCCGCACCACCTGCCACTATTCCTGCGAGCGCGATTCAAAAGAGCATGGAGTCCATGGCACCGTTGGTGAAGCCCTGCCCCTTTGCCCAAGGAGGTAAGGCATGACGTTTCAAGAGTGGCGTAGCCAACACCCCGGCCAGTTGTATGCCATCGTCGATGCTGCGCTCGATACCACCGCCGTGGCGGACTACTGCAACCAGGGCGGTACGAATGCCATCCCCTTGTTTGCCGGTACGGCGTTTGCGGACCAAGCCGAACAAGGTCCCTGGCTACTGCCCAACCCTGCTCCCGAGTTTATCGCGGCCCACCCACAGTTGGGTTGCGTATATGTCGCGAGCGATGCCGCTATTGATGTCGTCCAGCAGCACTGGCAAAGCCTGATAGAGGTGGCCTTCGAAGGGGAAGTGATGTGGCTGCGCTATGCCGATAATCGGGTCTTTCCCAAGATGCTGGCCACCATGAGCCAGCAGGAACTCGATGATGTACTGGGGCCCTGCTCAAGCCTGTGGGCCAACGACAGTGCGTGGCCGCGTACACTTGATACTGAATTTACTCCCCGCCAAGCCCCCTGGTTTCGCATTCAGCCTCACCACCTGACACCGCTGTATGACGAAAGCCGTCACGCCTACATCCTCTCTCGCCACTTCTGGCAACGGATGGAGGATATGATGGCGCGTCATCCCAATCCGGAATCTGCCATTACCACCGTCCTCAAGCAGGCCAATCAAGCTGGGCTGACAGGTGACGTCCTTGATGGCGTGGTGGCAGGCGCTCTCACGCTGCAGGCAAGCATGGCGCTGGATGCCATCAGAGCGCCGTTGATGCTGACCGACGACGAAATGGCTCAGGTGAATAACTGGCTGAACAAACACCCTGATTTGATAGGAGCCGTGTAATGGCTATCAGTGCCCACTGCATCCCCTGTGAGAAGAACAACTGCTGGATTGAGATAGACGTTCGCGACGAACAAAACCGCTCGTTCAAGGGGCAAAAGACCACCTTGACCGATGCCACGGGCACCAGCAAAACCGTGACCCTGAAAGATGGCCCGACCCTGGTACAAGGCTTTGCTGTGGGGCCGGTCACCGTCAAGCTGGAGACCCAACCCTGGCTCAAAGCTGCTCAGTCCCGTGAAGCCCTGAAAGAGGGTGAAACCAGCCAGGTTCCCGCTTATACCGACAAACTCTTCGGACACGACGATGTAAAGCGCGAACACATCAAGGTGACTTTCGGCGACCTTTGCCTCACTGACCCCGAGCAGCCGCTACCGGAAGGACATAAAGCTGGACAGGCCCAGCCGCCACGCTTTATCACCAAGCACTCCTACGTGATTGAGGTGAAAGGCTATCAGCTGAATATCCTGCGTATCGGGGTGTTCTTTGATGGCACCGCCAACAACACCACCAAGCATGAAGAGGGTAAAGCGGCGCTTGAGGCCTTTCTGGCTCAATGTAGCGATCCGCTGGAGCAAGAGCGGATGCGTCAGCAGTGCATGGCTGGGGAGGTCTCGTTCAGCGATACCAGTCAGGCGAATGACGTTACTAATATCGGCAAGGCTTATGACTTGTACCAGTTGCCGCAACAAGGAAGATTAACCGTTCCTGTGTATATCGACGGGATCGGTACGGAGTCGGGACAGGGGGATTCCACGCTTATCGGGCAAGGCATGGATGGGGGGGCTACATCCAGTTACGGCAAGGTGATACTTGCCTGTTGTGAGAAAATTGTTAATGAAATCAAGGGGGTGTTGAAAAATGTTCTACCAACGCTGGGTTGTATCCACAAGCTCGAATTTGACGTGTTCGGGTTTAGCCGGGGTGCATCGGCGGCGCGGCAGTTTGTGAACACCCTCGACCAGCAGGCCGATCACCCGTTGGTTGAAGCCGTTGCCAAAGAGACCAGCATTCGGCTGAAAGCGGGTTTTGACTGGGCCAGCCGGGAGGATTGCCGGATCAAGTTTGTCGGACTGTTCGATACGGTGTGCTCGTCGTTGCTGGAGGCGCGTAGCGTCACGCTAGCCCCGGATTGTGCGGAGCGCGTTGTGCACCTGACGGCCAAGGATGAGTGGCGTTACTTCTTTGCCCTGACCCGGATCACTAATGACGTGGAGGGCAAAAAGATTGCGTCCAACTTCACCGAACTGGCGCTGCCAGGTTGCCATTCGGATATTGGTGGCGGTTATTACAGCCGCTGGAGTTTGCGCAACCCCAACAGTGATCCGGCGCTGACAGAGCAAAAGGCTATCAAGCTGTTTCAGAGTATGGAACCAGCAGGTTCTCGCCCAGAACAAAGCGTGGCTTACCAACGAGCCATGGATTATGCCCAAGCAAAACTGAGCCAAGGCTGGGGCAACGGGGTGACTGTGTTACCTTCTCCAGCTAGCGATCCAGTGAAAGGGAAACTCAATTTGCGAGTTCGCACGTTAAACCGTCCAGAGTTTGGCTGGAAAAGACCGTTGGAAGTGAGTGTTACGGTGCTGATCAATCGGGTTGTTGAAGGTGAGTATTCCCGTATCCCCCTACACATCATGGTGGAAGCCGCACGGGCGGCTGGGGTGCCGGTTCAGGAGTGGAAAGCAGACAACAGAGACTTGATGCTGGAGAGCGGCGCCCCGATGCGGCCACGGGTTGATTTGAGCAAGCTGGATGAGCATTGGGTTAATGCAGGTAGCGAGGCTGGGGTGGCCAAAGATTTGAGTCAACAGCTCCCGGATGATGTCTATCGATACTTGCGCTTTGAGTACCTGCACCACAGTGCGGATGATGGGATTGTTAACGGGACAAATCGTATCAAAGGGCAAGAAGCTCGCCGCATGATCAGTAACTTGGAGGGGGGTAAATGAGACGCTGGTTATTACTACCGTTACTGTTGCTCGGGCTGATGGCCTGCCAAGACAACGGCCCGACCAAGATGGATTGGAGCTACAGCGTTGGCTCTAATGCGGATGAGATCTGGCATACCCAAGCCCTGTTTTCTCGGGAAGGAGTGAGAACCCATGAGTCGAGTAATGGTACCGTGTCTGCCGTGAGCGAGCGGCTTTTAAAAGACAAGAGCTATCGCTGGTTTGTTGGAAAAGGCAGGAGTTTTTACGGCCAGCCGGTGCCTGACAAGGTGGAGATCGAATGGGTGTCGTATCACGACAAAAAGCGGTACGGTATTACGCTAGAGCTCCCCCAGGATTTGGGCAAGCAGATGGCGCAGCGTTACCGCCTCAAAGGTGATCGAATTGCCCAACGTAACTACATCGCGTTAGGGCTCGCCCCCGGCGGGTATGTGGAGGTGTTCTTGGAGAGCCCTGATCCGCTGCCAGATGTGCTGATTGCGAGTGGTATGGCCCATGAAGTGACCGACGATTGGTATGACAAGAAAGTCCCACTCAATCGGCAGTATGGGATTGATGAGTTCACAGAGCGATTTGGTGCTCTCTACCAGAAAAATCCTATCCCTACCGGTGAAGCATGGGCTCCTATCATGGAAGCCTACCGCGCCACACAGCCCAAGACGGATACCGATCCGGTCAATTGATTTGGATAGTGGTATAAGAGGTATCAATGAAGCAGTACCAAAACTGGCTAGCCCAGTATCTGCTTTGTCGTCGTGATAACGATCATGCCATGGCCGCAGAATTGGCCGAGAGCATCTGGGCTTTCTGGCAGGCCAGAGGAGATAAGGTTAAGCATACCAAGTGGCAGAAGGTCTATCAGGATCACCTGCAACAGACCACCTGACAGGCAAGGCTAATGGCCAGGGAAGGCGCTGCATTAGCTTTATGCCCATCAGGTGGCTGCGTAGCATAACGGATTAACTAGCACGACAGCAGAGCCTAATCCATCACTTTATTCACTCAGCGTAGATTTTCTCCATGATACACCGAGCCTTATGGCTGGCGCTAAATAGCTGTTATTTTGGCCCATCTAGTATGATTATTTCAGCAGTACTTCCCGAACCGACAAAAGCCACTTGGTATTGATAATCACTATAGTTAATATATCCAACCATATAAAAATCAGTTTCAGTTCTTGGGATTTTACTTTGTGCCTCTGGGGTAAGCGATAAATCATCTAGCTTGACTGACACCTTGCCTTTATTCGCTCCGCTCCATATATATTGAAAATCCAGATAATACAGGGGCTCTCTCGTTGTTTTACCTTGCTGAATAAACCATTCCAGGCTAATTGAGCTGGCAAAAAATTTTGACGCATTGAATGATGCATCTGCAGTTTCGCCTGGCCCTATAAAAATTGGCGGCATAACACCTACGGTCGTGTTGTCCTTATCACCATTTTTAAATTTATATGTTTTTAATGTCGAGCTCTGCGTGAGATTACTGATTCGAATAGTTAATGTTACCCCAGACTCAAAATATTCCTTTGCCTGTTTAGCCGCTTTTAACAATGAAGACGGTACATCACCCAAATCAATTAATGCATTAGTAGTCATATTTTATCCTCAAAACTGACGGGCCATTAAATAATGGTCCGTCACTTGACAATTAGGTGCTATACCAAAGCATGCTGTAGCTCTGCCTTTACCTCATTTTTAGATTTTGCAGTGGCATCTACAATTTCCACTTTGCAATGATTACCATCAATGGGGCTGTTTGCATATAACGCCTTAGAAAGTGGATCTGCTTTGCTACGGCTAATCGCCTTTGTCGTATCCGTATCAGAAAGAATGGCATGCAACTCTTTATCGATAAGCTCCCATGCGCAGACACTAGATGCATCTACGCTAAACCATGGCGTGGTAACTTTGATTACAGATGAGCTGAATGAGAAATCTAGGTAACTATTCGTGCCAGCGACCTTAAAATAGAACTGTGTCTCGCTCCCATGGTAGTTCACCAATTCAAACTCAACAGCTTCAGCTTCAGAACCATCACCATAGAAAGCATCATGATTTTTGATCATTTTGACATAGCCAAAATCGTTACCATTGAATTCTAGCTTCAGAATTTTTTTACCCATTTAAGCACACCTTTAAGGTTACGTTGAAATAACTAGAACACGGAAATAAACAGTTACATCTTGTGCGTTTGTTTAAGATGGATTGCGTTCATTGCCGTGCAGACAAATCTACACAGCTAACTTCAATGCATATACTGACAAATGTATCAGTATGACATCTGAAAGAATTCAGCTACCAGGTTTAAAAATAAAAATGTCATTGTGTATCAGTATTTTATGGTGGCACAAGAAATGAAAAAATCGCGTTGACACACACTGCCGTTACAAAAAATCAGTTCATACCTCATAAATAGAAGAAGATTTTATGGAAGGTGCGAATAAGTACATCATGAACAAAAATGGACATTCCATTCATTTAAAATCAATTGGTTAGGAGACTGCGCTTTTGTGCCATATGACTTGTTCGCACCTTCCCTAATCGTTTGATGCGCGTTCTGAGCGTCAGGTTGTTACGCTCGATACGCTGCGTGAAAATTTTCCCGGTCAGATGTATCTCGCGAGGAAACCCCCTAGTGTAGCTACCCCAGTCATCGCTGGCGATAAAGCCAATCTGGAAAGGGGAACGTAAACTCAGCAAGCGCTTACCTTCGGCAGAAATAAGGTATTCGGCCTGTTCAAGTACATGCGCGTATGTCGGAGGCCTCTAAAAGAATCAAAGGTACATGGTCGCCATTAATCGCTATAAATAATTTCAGCTAAATTTTTTTACCTGCTAAGGTTACTTCGTACTGCGTGAGCAAGGTAAAAAGCCATTACGTAGTCACATCCATCATGTTTCACTTTATTTAAAAGGAATTCATCGATATGAGCAGCCAAACAATCACAGTGTTCATTGAGGAAATTCAACTTGACGCACAGAAAAAAAACAATTACAGCTTCTATTTGGCCAAGAAAGTAAACGACGATTTTACTGTGGTTTGGCAATCAAAAGGTCCTGTTGCCAAAGTCGGCAGTCCTAGCTATCAATATAAAAACACTTTTGATATCACGACCCCGTCGTTTATGGTCAACTTTACCAATGACTCGGTCCATGCGGGTGATCTGACCTTCACCTCCGGGGGGAAAAATTTGGCAATCAGCACTGGCCAAATTACGACCCTCCAAGATACGGGCATTTTCACTCCCGCCAAAAACGGAGGGAAACCCTCGGATATTCTTGTCGTCAACCAGTTGCAAGGCAATCCCCATCAGGTTCTGCTGGACTCCAATGGAAAATTCCTCTGGGTGAACCGTCAGAGCGGCATGAACATTGGCACTGCAACACTGACCCCGAAGAATGAATATCAACTGTGGTTCGGCAATATTCAAGAAACCGGCACCTTGATCGCTACCAACTTGTCCAACCCCTATGTCGTGACCCTGCAAGATGGCGGCAGTATTGTCCTCACATATAACAACGAGGGAAAATGGGTAACCGGTGAACCTGCCGATCGCTTGAGTGCCGCCGAAGTCAAGGCGCTGCACGCAAGGGTCGGGATCAAAGACCCCGCATAATCCTCATGGTATGAGTGCACGCAGCGCTAAATAAAAACCCTGTACGTCTGAGACGTACAGGGTTTTTGTTAGTGACGACAGAGCCACGTTCGAACGACCTTGTGCGGCGGCGCACATTATCGAATGAGTACGAGAGTGACCATGAGCCAGAAAACCATAATCGTTTACATCGATGAAAAGCAGCTTGTTGCGCAAAAGGTAAATAACCACAGCCTCTACCTGGCCAGAAAGGTGAATGAAACCTTTACGGTTATCTGGGTTGCAAAGCCACCACTGGCAACAGTCAATCAATCGACCTATCAGTACCAGAATATCTTCAGCATACAGGACGCCTCTTACATGGTTAATTATACAAATGCACCAGTACAAGAGGGGGATGTCAGCTTTGCTTCAGGCGGAAAGAGTTTGCCCATCGCTGTGGGGCAAGTAACGAAGCTGAATCAGTATGGTGTATTCAGTGCAGCAGAGAACGATGGCGCGCCAGGCGATGTTTCAATAGACAATCAACTTCAAGGCAACCCCAGCGAGATGTTGCTGGACTCTAAGGGCCTTAAGCTCTGGGTGAATTGTTCAGGTGGTATGAACAAAGGCCTAGCAGCGATGACACCGCGCAATGAGTTTCAGCTATGGTTCGGTCCGGTACAGGTGGCGGGTTCATTGATTCCCAAGAGCCTGTCCAATGTTTGCACGGTTAGCGTAGGCGATGGACAAACTGAAACTGTTACTTACAACGCTGAAGGCGATTGGGTAAGCGGCCAACCCCGCGTGCGTTTGACAAAAGAAGCAGTCATAGCCCTACAGATCAGGGTGGATAAAGCAGTGAAGCTGGCCAGAGCCTCCCAAGCCTACAACGGTGAACCAGTTTAGAGGGGCCGGTTATCAACTTCATGCTCGTTTTCAAAAACCTACGAGAAGCAAAGCACCAGTTCGCTAGCCTAGGCCATTTATGAGGGGAAATTGCAGCACTGCAATTTAGGACTAATAGAGGAAAAACGGCCTTAAGATATGGAAAGCAAACTGAAAGCGCCCGCTCTGAAGGTGGCTAGTTGGGGGTTACTGGATTTGACCCCATAGGTCCAGACACTTTTTCCCGCTTAGGGTTGTGATACCCGACTGCGCAGAAATTCCCGGGGTGAACGGTATCCCAAGGCGTTGTGCGGGTGGTGCTCGTTATAATGCTCAAACGCGATGGCCAAATTGCCTACCGCTGTTCGGCTATCTGGTTTCGGCATCATCTCGATATAGTCTCGCTTCATCGTCTTCACGAAGCTCTCCGCTATACCGTTGCTCTGTGGGCTTCTCACCGCCGTCGTTCTGGGCTCCAACCCGATTTCTCGTGCAAACGCGCGGGTCTCATGGGCTCGATACGCCGAACCATTATCTGTCAGCCATTCTACCGGTGATGCCGGCAACGCATCCCCGAAGCGACGTTCGACAGATCTCAGCATGACATCTTGCACTGTGTCACTGTCGTAACCCCCGGTACTGGCCGCCCAGTCCAACGCCTCCCTATCGCAGCAGTCCATGGCGAACGTGACACGTAGTTTTTCACCGTTATCACAGCGAAATTCAAAGCCATCCGAGCACCAACGTCGATTGCTCTCTTTGACGGCAACACGCCCCTTATGTGCCTGCTGGGCCAATGGTGCCGCCGGTTTTCTTTCCAGCAGCAGGCCATGATCGCGCATAACGCGATGTACCCGCTTAGCGTTTACTACAGGCAGTCGTGTTGCCTCTGACTGACGCCGTAACAGCGCCCAGACCCGGCGATAGCCATAGGAGGGAAGCTCTGCCATCGCCTCCATGATACGGCCAAGTAAGGCTGTATCATCACGCTGGCGATGATGACGACCATCTTGCCAACCCGGTTTTCGATGAACACGAACGGATAGTTGCGCACGCGATACATTAAGAGCCTGGCTCACAGCACTTAATCGCCGTTCCCCGGCAACAAGGGCGCATGCGCAATCCATTTTTTTGCTCGGCCATACTCCACGGCTTCTTTGAGGATCTCGTTCTCCATGGTCTTCTTCTCGAGCAGACGCTGGAGCTCTCGGATCTGCTTGATAGCCGCAGCCAACTCGGAAGCAGGGACAACATCCTCACCTGCGGTGATCGCTGTGAGAGAGCCCTCCTGGAATTGTTTGCGCCATTTGAAAAGCTGGTTGGCGTTGACGTCGTGCAAGCGAGCAACATGAGAGACGGTCATCCCGGGCTCAAAGGTCTGCTGCACGATGGCGATCTTTTCTTGTGGAGTCCGGCGTCGACGGCGCTCGACCCCTGTTAACACTTCGACCATCTTCTCGTTGTGACTAGTACTGAACATAGTTCCAAGACTACCTCTTAAGTTAAGAGGGGCGAAGTGTCTGGATCTTCAAGGGGCCAATCTAGTTACTGCATGGGGAGTTCTTCGACCTGTACACGGTAGTTGACCTGCTGCAGGTGCCGAGCGATGTTGCCAGCGATGTTATGCACTACCTACGTTGTCTCCGCTATGTGGAGACAGTGGCAGAAACGCGGAGCTGTAAAAAAGAAGCTGGCAAAAGCTTGCGCCGAATCTTCATCAAGGTGGTCGCTATCCATCCAGAGCCACCCAGCAAAGCCCCTCCGGCCAAAGTCGACGTTCTGCATTCAAAGCTGGCCCAGCTTTCCAAGACTATGCCTTTACCGCAGGGAAAACGCTGAAACGGCCTAGTGTGAGTAAGAGGAAAATGGGAAGGCTGCACTTCTTCTATCTGCCTGACAGCGCCTGAGCATTGCCATGGGAGGCGGTGCATCAGCTTTATGCCCATCAGGTGGCTGCGTAGCATAATGGATCAGCCAGCAAGACAGCAGTGCCTCACCCGTCACTTTTTCACTCTGCGAAGATTTTCCCATAACACACCGAGCCTTATGGCTGGTACTGGCAGCCAGTATGCTTGCAGCCTGTACTTCCACTGCGTCACTCACTGACGCCGAGTTATCCCAAGCCGCAAAACAGGGGGATGGCCGAGCTCAATATGAGCTAGCCAAACAGCTGGCTAGTCAGCCCGATTACCCCAATGCCATGCACTGGATGCAGCAAGCAGCAGAGCAGTCGGGCCCCTTGGCCGCCGATCAGCAGATCCGTGCTAACGCAGCATGGCAAGTAGGTGACTGGTATCAGGCTGGGCTCGGTGAGCCCAAAAATCCGGCGCTCGCTACCCAGTGGTGGCAGCGTTCAGCTCGCCTTGGCAACGCCCAAGCCAGCTACCGTACCCGGCAGCCGAACGCACTCAACTTTGATGTGCGCACCTTGCTCTATCAACTGGTCGGTATCGATCTGATCCAGATCCATGGCATTGGCCCTTACCTGGCACTGCGTTTGGTGGCCGAGTGTGGAACGGATCTGAGTCGCTGGCGAACAGCCCAACACTTCACCTCCTGGCTGACACTGGCTCCGGGCTGCCGGATCAGTGGCGGCAAGGTGTTGTCAGCTCATACTCGCAAGACCAAGAATCGAGTGACCGCCCACTTACGACTGGCAGCGGTGACCATCGGCAGAACAAATACGGCGCTGGGGGCATTCTACCGACGGTTGTCAGCGCGCATCGGCAAAGCGAAGGCGGTCACCGCCACGGCGCGCAAGATCGCGGTCTTGTTCTACAACGCCATGCGTTTTGGTATGAACTATCAGGATCCCGGTGCCGATCATTACGAGCAGCAGTACCGAGATCGGGTGGTCAAGGGATTGCATCGTCGGGCCGCCGAGTTTGGTTTCACCCTACAGGCAATCGAGGGTGTTTCTTAGGAAGGCTACGGCTCTCTTGATGACGGACGAGTTCACTCGTACGCGCTGATAGACCGATTAAGAGAGCAAGCCCCCATCACTCTGGTCTGCTGCGCTTTCGATGTTCCAACATCCTGTTTTTACGACTATCTGGCTCGCAAGCGGACGATTAACCGTGAGCGGATGCAGCAACGCAGCGAGTTGCGCCGTTTGTTCAAAGAAAGCCGTAACTCAGCGGGCAGCTGTGAGTTTCGGCAACGGCTGTGGCGCTATCGTATGACCCAGAGCATGAGTCGACGTGGCAACTGCTGGGATAACGCGCCGATGGAGCGGTTGTTCAGGAGCCTGAAGTCAGAGTTGCTTCCGGCAACGGGATATATGAGCGTGCGGGAAGCAAAGCAGGATATTAGTTACTACCTGATGAATTACTACAACCCATAGCCCTCATTACTAGCAAATGATGTATTGCTGCAACCTCATACGGCTCTCATCTACAAAAATACGACCCCTAGCATAAGTAGGGGGGGGCGGCATTCGTTATAGTGGTTCATCCGGGTCTCGGTGGGCGCTTCACGTATAAAATTTCAGTTTACTCAATCGGTTAATTTTTTCTTTGCTTGTTAACGAACCCACTAGCCTCGCCCCCCAGACTCGGTCATTTGTTCGTTTCTCCCTTTGGAAACGCCACATCACCAATATAATGGAGTTTACCCATGAAGATGAAGCAACACCGCTTGGCGCTGCTTATTTCCTCCTTATTACTGGGCTCTACCGGCACTTTCACTCCATCAGTCCTAGCTGCTCCCGTACAAGCAATCCGCACATTCCCCAGTAGTGAGCAAGCGGCAAGTGCCCTGATACAAGACCCCCAAGCGTTTATTGAACGTTATACCCTCGACACAATGATAATCAGTTCTCAGGAGTCCCTTGGGGGATTAGCGTGGGCTCGCCTTGAACCTGCGCGTGATGGGTACCGAGTTCGTTATGTAGCCAGTAATGAACCCGGAACCGTGCCGTCCTATTTCCTCGGTTTTAATGGTGCGAGCAACCCGGCACCTGCTTACGTAGATATTCCTGCCAAGGTCCCCGAGGGTACCTTATTGATGACCGGCACCCTTAGCGGCTGCTCGGTGATCGTCACTGAGAGGGACGGAGGATTTCGGGTCTTCCACGATGGGCGTGTCGGTAGCTCACTGCTCTACGACAAGGTTGTGATGAAGGCAGACTACCACGACTACGCAAGCCCCAACGAAGAGCACCGCTATGGTGCAGCTTTCATGATCTTTAAAGAAGGGCGTTGGCAGTTGCTGATACAGAAGCAGCAGCATGTGCGCCAAGGGGATGGAGTGGCTGATGCATGGTACGCTAAAAGAGAAGGAGATGAAGGCGCCCCTCTAGTTATGCAAGCGGGGAGGCCTGAATCTTCTGAGGTGGTGACCACCAAACTGGCGCAGTTTGAACACAACCGTCAAGCGGCACGCAATGCTCTGATAGAACTGGGGAAATCGTTAAACTTGGTGGAGTTCCCAAAGGATCATCCATTCAATGCGGCGGATCCCATGCCGAAGGGTAACTCCACAGCACATCCATCACTGAGTGACTGGAACAACTTTCGCCAAAAAGTCGAACAGGCATTGCGTGAAACCGGTGGTGTAGCAGAACTTAACCGGCAGATCTTGGCGTTGCGTGCCGAACCGCATTCATTTTTGAATCAGCAAAAGTTGGTTGCACTCAAGATAACCAAGGACTTCCTTAGCAGCCTTAACTTGCAAGTGCTTGATCGTTGGAAAAACGAAGAAAGTCTCTGGTTATGGCTGCAACGCAAGCATGCGCTTGGCACTGATGCCGCAGTAGCGATCGACGGAAATCTTGCCAGTGGACAAGATAGCCGTTTTTATGATCGCTTTGTGAGCATGAAGCGGGTGCTGGATAACTTCACAGGTTCGCGCCGAGAGCAGTACAGGCAGGGGCTGGATCATTCAGAACAAATTATCATCACTGGGCTTGTGGAGGGGGCTGGATTACAAGTGATGTTGAGACGGTTTTTCGATGAGCAGCACCCCCTGACTCTGACGCAAAAAGGAGCGTTGACCGCACGTATTGAGGCCCGTTGGCAACAGAAGTATCGCCAACAAGTGCTTGATACGACGCTAAAAGTAAAGCACTCCTTTGAGGACTCAGGAGGCCGTGTTGTACAACTCATGCCTCAGGACCTCTTGCTGAATGGCTCCTCCGGCCGTTGCCTGCCGCTATCTCGCGCCATGTCAGTGGCTTTGGCCGTCAATGGGGAGGCCGGGGTAACTGCACTGGCAAAAGAAATTTATGAAGCGGCCGCCATGCCGGGCGGGGAATTCGGGGTTCGGGTTTTTAGTGCGCTAGCGTCCTTGCACTCCAATTCGACCGCTATTAGCGCTGAAACTGCGTTGGGTCAGCAGACGCTGGATACCTTGGTTAACACACTGGACAAGGCCTCGGAAGGCACCTTTTTTGTTATCGACACTAAGATCCATAGCATGTTGGTAGGGAAGAGCATGGAGAAGGGGAGCCTCCCCACTTATTACTTCTATGACCCGAATTTCGCAGTGGTAAAGTTTGAGAACATAAAGGCATTTCGCAAAGGGCTTGAAAGCCACTTTGTGAAAAATGGTTTTGGCAAGTATTACCAGGCTTACGGTAAAAACTCTTTCGCGGTGCGCCTTGTTGATACGCAAGCAATGGCGGCGGTTCCTCTGACAGGTGGGTTGACCTCTGTGGCTGAACTTGCCTTACCGGCTGGACGTAGCGAGCAGTACGTAGCACAGCAAGTAGCAGGCACTGCTGCTGAGATAAATGATGCCCTTGCACGGGATACTCTCCTCAAGAGCAACCTCTATACATTCGAGAGCCTGAACTTGGCTGAGGGGTATCATAACGCGATAGGAGACCTTTACAGCCGCAATACGGTTCAGCCTGACTGGGTGCCGTTGCTCGAGAGCATGACCGAAGAAGACACTGGTAGCTACACCCTGCCGTTCATGAAGCCTGATGGGTCGCTCAAGCTAATAGACACTCAAGATGTGCGGGTCTGGCGCTTCCGTAACCGTTATCAGGAGATTCTCTCGCATATCAAGGGGACTTACACTTTTGAGAAGGGGCGCCTGCTTCTGCGCAGTGGTATCGAACAGGTAGAGCACGTTGATGGTCTGAACGCTGCTTTTGCCGCACAAAGTATCATGGGGTTGCTGCGTGCGCACGATGCTGCTCGTCCAGCCATGACTCCACAGTTGAGCCAAGCACTGGCGGTGCACACTTATGTGAACTTGGCACAGTTGGCTCATGGTGCTGTCATGGACACGGCCAAGGTGGTTGCTCTGTACAAAGTCGCGATGAATGAGGCCAAACCGTTGGTTAACGGTTCTGTGACGGCTATCGGTCATGCGGCCAACGAAGGCGCAGGATTATTGTTTGGCATAGCCAATGTGGGGCTAGATGCTTTTGAGCTTTCGCAAGCGAGTAACGAAGTAGAAAAGGCTACTTTCGGTACGCAGCTAGCGTTTGACTCTGCTAGCTTGGCGATGAGCGCGGCTGGAGCTGGTGCTGGTGTTATGGGCGCCTCCACCGCAGGGGCCTTTCTGGGGGGCGCTGGTGTTATCGTCGCGGGGCTAGGCGTGGGCTTCTCAGCATTGGCACAGGGGTTTGGTGCCGTGGCCGAAGACGCCAAGGCGGTTGGACGCTATTTCGAGCAAATCGACAAAGCCTACCAGCGCGGGGGGTATGAGATCCGGACCTTGGCTGGGGAGCAATCCATATTGGCGCCTTTGGATGGCGCGGTTATTAACCAGTTGGATTTGGTGAGTCATGAACTCACCTTTGGCAGCCAATACCTCTATCGTACCCATCATGGTCCTACAGGTTCAGGAAATATAAATTACTTCTTTTGGGTGGGGGATATGCCACGTATTGTGCGTGATAAAGCCCAAGCGCTTGATATTCGGGATGAACTTAAGTACGCAAAAACGGCTTCTCTGCCTGTTGGTGAACAACCATTGCTACTCCCAGCTACCCCGCGCTCTTACATCAGTTACGAATACTTGGCTTTGCCGGGGGCAACGACTCGTCACGACCCAGGTTTCAATGTGCTGAGAAGGCTCGAGGGTAAAGGGACCTTCGATTACGACTTCTATGTTTTTCCCAGCGAATTCACGGTGCGTCGAATCACCCAACAGTACGAGCCAACTGACGTTACTGTTCGTTTGGACAGTCACGATCGCCTAGTCCTGATGCGCGAGTTAGCCGACGAGTTAAAGGGGGTGTTGCACTACGCCTTACACGGTGACGGGGGCCAATATCAGGTAGTACTGCGTTCAGGGGCAACTCTTGCGTTGCATGGTACTGGCGGCCGCTGGCAGCTCGATGCCCGCCAACTTGATAAAGCCTACATTACTCTTAAAGAGCGTAATCTTACTGTCGGTGATATCACCATTTCCCTTGATGGGGTTGATATGGGAGAGGTGCTAGTCATCCTTCCTGAGGAAGCATACCGGGTGGACCTGGCCACGAATGAAGTGACCTTGGTGCGTGAAGATGGAAACAAGTGGCAGGACACGGATGCGCTGCGCGCCCATCTTGATGATCTGAGCCGGGAGCCGCATTTGGGGAGCCACTATGTGGTGGTGGATAACTATCATCCCAATGGATTGAACGGTCCAGTGGGGCGGGCTTTCTATGAGACTAAAACACGCCGTTTTATCTACACACGACGCCCTGATGCCGCCGCGTGGTTGGCACAAGCAGAGTTGGTTGCAGTTCAAGGGGAGGACGCTTGGTTTAGCGCTGCAAATAGCCTGTGGCGTATCGAAATAGCGACGGGAGAGGTACTGAGCCAGTATAGGCCGTTTGGTGATGGTCGCATCACCCATGCTAGGTTCTGGCAAGAGGGTGCTCATCTCTATTGGGAGCAAGTGGAAGAGCAAGGTAGTGGCGAGATCGTGCTGCGTACTTATCTGGTGGAACCCTCACGCTTGAGTCTGGTGAATATTAATGGCGACGAAACGCTGCTAGAGGCCCTGGTTAAAGGCGCTTCCCTCGACCGCAAGGACAAAGCAGCTGCTTTACTTGGGCAACCCAGCTGGCAGGCCCCTTCGCAAGACCTAGATGCTCACGAACAGGTGCAGGCAGAGTTCGGACACCTTGTCACTGTATCGGGTAAGCTCAGTGGGGCGAACCAACGCGTTTGGGTTAATCCTAATGCACCACTGCCTGAAGGGGTGATTCGCCCTAACTTGGCTCAACCGCTGCCAGAGGATCTGCTGTTTGCAGGACGTTTACCTACCGACAGCCCTGAGCGTGAAGTCTTCTATTTCTACAGCCATAAAGCGAATAAACTCTATCTACAGCGCGGTCAATCGGGTATAGCCAGTGACCTGATTGTGCCGGGACTATCTTCTGTACTCTCGGACGGAGGACAAGTTTTTGCCCTTACCAAGGAGGGCGTAGTGTACTTGCAGGATCGTGAGGGTAGTTCGGTACTGGCCGCACTGAATCGCCAGTGGCTTGAGGTCAACCGTAACAAGTTATCTGATGCACTAGCCAAAGCAGCGGGCAATAATCCATCTCTTGATGGGGTTGCCCTACTTGGCCTTACCAATTCGGACAAGCAGGTAGTTAGCGCTTGGTACGATGTAGCATTACAGCGTGTAATACAGGCGAACAAAGCGCTAGATGGTCGTCGGTTGAGCTACTTGGGTGTAAGTCCAGATGAACAATATGCCTGGCTTATCGATAACGATGCAGGGATCCTCTATCGCCAACCCATCCCACAACATGTTAGCGATTTTCTAGTACCGGCTTCGTTAGAGGTTGCTTCTGTCGAAACGCATCCCGAAGCGTTTCTAACCTTGCGTGATGGCGTGCAATCAGCTCGTAGGATTGGTAATACGCTGCGTATTGTGAGCGGTGGATGTGTGCTGGAGCTTCCTATGAACGCGTCATTAGGCACTCCTGCCACCCTGGTCGCAGTGAGTGATACTTGGCTGGCTAGCCAGTCCAAAGACTTGGAGCACGCTTTTGGTAGTTGGAGGCAGGATGTGGAACTGGCCCCAGCTATTCGTCTCGGTGAGGCGTCAGTTAACTGGTATCTGAGTAATCAACGGCATGAACTCAGTGGAAAGGGGCTGTCTTCGAGACATGTATATGAGTACCTTGGCCAAGAGTCTGATGGTGAGATGCACTATGTCGTGGATCGTAGTACCAGTAAACTGCTTGTTCTGGATGCGTTAGGGCACATACCTGCCCGCACCTTAGGAGCCTTTAGCTGGAGCAGATTGGAGGGGAACATGCTGTCACTCATTGCAGCTAAAGGTGCTGATGATCACATCACGTTGCCGCGCCTAGCTAAGGCTACCAGCGTGCAGGTCGCTGCGCATGGCAAACGCCCTGTGTTTATGATCGGGAAGCAAGACAGAGCGCACTATCGTCGAATCAGTATCGATGATCAGAGCAATCTTTCCCAAATCAACCTGCAGGACACTGAGCTTACTAGTCTATTAGTACAGAGGCTGGGGGCCCAGCTGGTAATATATGACCGTAATCATCCAAGTGTTCTACTGGTCAAACTGCATGAAGATGGCCTTGGCCCTACACTAGTGCTTAACACGCAGTGTATCGAGTTGGCTTCAGTCATGGAACAACTTAAGACGTTGCCTATGTCCTCCTCCATCTTGGCGCTTTCCAGCTTGGTTAGTAAGTCATAGTCCTGCACTGGGCGGCCATAAGGCCGCCCTTTCTTGTCTATTTCTTCTTCGATAAGGGCATCACTCAGCTTGGCAAACTTGTACTAGAGGGATTTATAGACCAGTTTTCCCTTAAACATGGTCCAGAGCACCTTGGTCTCCTTGATCTGCTCGCTCGCCACCTGCTCCAGATTGCGATCCAGCAATACCAGGTCAGCACTCTTGCCTACGCTGATCGACCCTATCTGTTTCTCCTGCCCAATCACCTTGGCGGCGTTGAGGGTATACGCCTGCAAGATAGCCTGACGGCTGATCTGCTCGCTGGCGGGGGGCAGTAAGCCAAGCTCCCCCTGGCGGGTGATCGCGGTATACATGGCGAGGAAAGGGTTGGGGCTCGAGACCGGCCAGTCACTGGCACCGGCGATAATGGCGCCGCTTTGCAGCAGGCTGCCTGCCGGATAGAGGCGGGCCAGCAGGGCTGGGGGCACTTTCCCCTCCAGCAGCATGGTGGTCGCCACGTTTTTCCCGGCCCACAGCAGTTGCATCGAGGCTGCCACATTGAGTGGTTTGAAACGGGCAATGCTGGCCGGGCTCACCACCTCCAGATGGGTGATGCTGTGCAGCAGGCGGTGATCCTGATTGTGGGCCCGGGTATAAGCGATTGCATCGAGGGATTCACGGACGGCCCGATCGCCGATGGCATGGAAGTGGGCGATCAGTTGGTGGGCATCCGCGGTGCGGATTAGCTCGTTGAAACGCTGTTTGTCCAGATCGTCTTTACCGCTGTAACCGGGGCGGTTGAGGTAGGGTTCGCTCAACTTGGCGGTCTGGGATGGAAACTCGATGACACCATCTTGCAGGATCTTGATCCCTACCAGTTTGACGTCCGGTGCGTCTTGAAACTGCTGTTGCAGCGCCAATACGTCATCAATGATGGCGGGCGATGCGTGGATCCCCACCAGTGCCAGCGTGGACACATGCCCGGTCAGCTTGCCTTCCCGAGAGAGCATGCTGTACGCCGGCAGCAGGCCGGTGTCGCGGCGATCCGGCTCGGCGTTGAAGATGGGCGCAAGGGGGCGAATGTTGCTGATAGGGTCCATCCAGGCGGTAATGCCAACCTGATTAAGCTGCTTGGCGGCGGTCATTATGGCATTGGCAATCGTCTCGTCGCTGACGGGGGGCAGCGCCTTGAGGATGGCATCCCAGCCGCCTTCCGAGGCAAAGCCACTCAGCTTGCCGGATGGGGTGAGGCCAAAATTGCCTTTCAATGGGGCATAACGACCGGCAAGGGAGTCGGCATCAATGCCTGCCTTGCGCAGCATGGCCTGATTGGCCCAACCGGTGTGGGCATCCGAACCGGCCAGCACTACGGGGATTTGCTGGTATTGCGGGCCATTGAACACCTGGTCGAGCAGGGGAAGTTGATGCCAGTAGTCGAGGGAGACATTGCTGTATAGCTGCACATCACCCAGTGTCAGGCGGGGGTCATCCTTGCTGCGGGTCAGAAATTGCTGCACCTGCTCAACCTGATTCATGGCATCTGGAAAGTTAACCGTCATCCCCTGAAAGCCGGCAAATGCCGCATGAACATGGCTGTCGATAAGCCCCGGCATCAGGTACTTCCCTTTCAGATCAATCCGGTTGGCATGGCTGCCGAGGTGGGCGCTGACCTCCTGGTAACTGCCGACCGCCACGATCTTTTTACCTTCAATGCCGACCGCCTCCGGGTGAGGGTTCGCCGGATCGCCGCTGTAGATGGTGCCGCCAAAGATCAGAGTCTGGCTCTGTGACTGGACATTGGCGGCAGCAGGAAGGCTCGCCAGCAGGCTGGTGAGAAGCAGCGTTTTGATATTCATGGGCATGACTCCGTCGCTTCGGCGCCCGAAGGCACCGAAGTGGGTGAATGGAAATGGGGTATCGGCTTATCGGTTGATAAGCGGGATACAGATATCAAACACGTAATGATCCCGGTCAGGGTCAGTGCCCGCGTGGTATTGCTCGTAATACGGACGGTCGTCGCAGATCAGCCCTTTGCTCACTAACCAGCGAAACGCTGTTTCCCAGCTGGCGACCAGTTGATCGCCGCGAGCGATAAACTGGCATACCGCATAGGGGCCCGCGGCGATGGTCTGGGTGGTTAACTGGCGCCCAGCGGGGATCTTTGGCCCTAGCTCGATGCAGACGTCAGTACGGCAGTGCGTCTCATCTGTGATATCGGGGATATCCCAATAGAGACTCAGGGTGCCCGCCGGTGTCAGCGCCTCGTCTGAGGCGAACAGCGCGAGCAGATCCCGATGGGCTTGCTCGCAGGTCTCCTTGCCATAGGGGCCCAGGCGGCGCATGTACGCCACGCGCCGGGCGGGCATCTGCTTGACGCTTGCCCCCTGCAACAGACCCGGGTGTTCGGTGACCGGGTGCATGACCAGGTCATCATAGGTTTCAAAGGGAAGGGGATCGTTTCCAATCTTGCTTTTCCAGTTTCCCCCTTGCTGCTGGCGGTATTCCGAGGGGCTCATGGCGAAGTGCAGGCGAAAGGCCTTGGCGAAATTCTGGGAGCTGGAGAACCCGGCAGCCAGCGCGAGGGTGGTGATGTCGCTCTGGGGGGAGGCCAGCAGGCGACGGGCGGCGCGTTCCATGCGCAGGCGCCGGGTAAAGCCAGCGATAGTCTCGCCGACCATCGTCTTGAAAATGCGGTGGAAGTGAAAGGTGGAGATGGCGGCCGCCGTTGCGACTTCATCCAGACTCGGGTTGTCATCCAGATGGTGGCTGATGTAGTCCATCGCCTTGAACACAGGTTTGCGATAATCCAGAGCGGACTCCTTGTCAGCCTGAAAAAATAAGTATCAAAGTCCGATTTAATCAGAACAACCAACTCTTGTCGAATCTGTCCAGACTAGGGGTTGCGGCGGCCTTGTTGCTCAAATCGGTGAACTAAACTATCTGCAACCTCAGTGACCTGGTCCTGAAGAGCAACCACCGAGAGCATCAGATGGGCAAGTCCAAGCACAAGACCAGCAACTGGCAACAATACAACCAAGCCTTGATGCTCAAAGGGTTGTTCAAGCTGCCGTTGCGAGCCCTAGAGGGTTTCATCGATTCGTTGTTCCAACTGATGGCGGTGCCTTTGCAGTCGCCGGATTATAGCTGCATCAGCAAGCGCGCCAAGACACTTGATATAAAGTACCGCTTACCCAACCAAGGTCCCATTGCTCACCTGGTCATTGATGCCACTGACTTCAAGGTCTACGGCGAAGGCGAATGGAAAATTCGCAAGCACGACAAGGAGACGCGCCGTGTTTGGCGCAAGCTCCATCTGGCCGTGGATGCCGCTACCCATACTGTCGTCGCAGCCGAAGTCAGCCTGGAGACGGTGGCAGATAACGAGGTGTTGCCGATGCTGCTCAACCCCTTGTGACGCAAGATAAAACAGGTCTGTGCCGATGGAGCGTATTACACCAAGGCCTGCCATGCACTACAGCAAAAGAAGGGAGCCAACGACCTCATGCCGCCGAAAAAGAATGTGGAGATGTGGGAGGATGGCCATCCCTGCAACGAAGCGGTGGCCGCACTCAAGGCCGGTGAACTGAAGCAATGGAAGAAATACTCCGGCTATCACAACGCTCGATAGCCGAGACGGCCATGTACCGGTTCAAGCAACTCATTGGGCCGAAACTGAGTCTGATGAACTACAACGCCCAGATGGGCGAGACCCTGACTGGCGTGAAAGTCATGAACAAGCTCATAGGACTTGGTATGCCTGCGCGCCAACCAGTGAGTTGAATGGTCCCAATGGGGTGGGGAACGGCTATCCAGCTTCTGATTTGATCAACAAGGCCGTGTTGATAGAACAGATCATCCCATTAGGAGACTGACCAATGCAGAAATCGAGTTAGCAAACTTAACAAAGTAGAATGAGCAATAATCATGTTAGTAATATCCTTAATCCTGTTCACAATGTGTGATTTTGGCAATGGAGCGCTTAAAATAGGTTGCTTAGACTAAAAAAAAGAACAAGAGCTAGCACATAATAACAAGTAGAATGAGGCATCGCGTTTCCAATCTTGCTTTTCCTGCATAAAGTGTCTAAATATAATATACTTTGTGCGCTGCATATACCCCCCTTCTGGTCATACCTGTTTTTTGTTGTGACTTTACATTCGCCAGTTATAATCTTGCCATCAATTCTAAATGGATGGGGTATGCTAAAGTGAAGGACATTTCAAAAGAAACTTCTTTTGGTTATAAAAAAGAGCTTTTTCATTTAAATGAAAATCCGACAATTGAAATCATCACCTTTTTAAGGGAGGGGAGGGAACACAAGCATGACGTGTTTGAAACTTTTGTTGTTTTAGAAGGTTCCGGTATTGTTTACTCAGGAGAGCAATCTATACCCGTCTCCGTAGGAGATATAATCACCATTCCACCTAATACGATACATTGGATGGAACCGGAACAAGGGGGCACGCTTTCTGGCTTTCTCTGGTATCATGATACACAATGTAGATATCATTGCTCATAGAGATGCTCACTCTAGTTTTATTTCAAACCTAACTATTGTTATCATTGATGGATATAAGCTATTTAATTCATAAGCAAGCAGTGTCACTCTAAATAATTTATTTCCTAGGTGTAGGATTTATAGAGAGCGCTTCAATTTGCCAAGTTCTAAATCCAAGGTGTAATAGGTCTTTTTCTGGTAGGGTACATTTATATGTTCCATCGGGGCCGGGGGTTGATAAATTAATTACAAAGAGCTCGCTATGGGGCATTCCTATAGCACAGGGTGGAGAGTTTTCGCCAATTTTGGTACACGACGTCAGTATTTTCTGGTTCTTGGCTATGCTACATTTGGTAATCGATGTCAACGATGGTCGCATCGGTTAGCACTGTAGAGAAGATATGTCCCTACTTGCCCTTAATAGACGTGAATCTTTGTATCATTGCCAGTCTATAATGGAAAATAGTAGGGGGCTGATTGCTGGGCCAGCATGGTTATGACAAGTCTTGTCGCGTTGCTCATTTCACTTTGATGGCAAGGTGTTGGTAATTATCGTTATGCCAAGCTGGCTATGGTAGGCAAGAGCTAGATTTCCGACATTATGAGCGCTATTAGCCTCAACTAATCCTATTAAATGAAAGATTCATCTTTATATTGCGCGATATATCAAACCCTTATATACGCTGGCATAGTTAGTTCAATCTTTATTATTGAGGTTTTTACCTCTGTGTTATCCACTTTTTGCTTTTTTTCTCTCGTCGTCAGCGCTCTGCTGTTAGCGATTGAAGTTCTGCCCCTCCCCCGACCTGCTGGTCAGCGGCTACGCTGAACAGAAAGTCGAACCCGATATGCTGACGCTCAACATCGAAGTGAATGTGTTGGATAAACAGGGTCTGAAAGCCAAACAACAGGCCGATAGAACGGTTGGAGCGTTCCTCAGTCAATTGAAAAAGTTTGGCATCAAGAGTAGCGATGTTGAAGCTGGGAATCTGATCGTCTCTTCGGAGTATCAATATGCCAATAACAAAAAACCGGTACTGCTGGACTACCGTGCTTAACGGCACTTGATAGTCAAACTCTATCAACTCGACAAGTTGAGCCCCTTGATGGATAGCGCGCTTAACTCCGGATTGGAGTCTGTATCACAGATTGAGTATGGATTGAAATCTCCCCAGACAATCAGAGAGCAGGTTAGACAGTGGGCTGTTGAAGATGCCAAAACCAAGGCTGACTCTCTTGCAAAGGCTTTTTGGATGAAGCTTGGAAAAATATACAGTGTGGAGTATCTAAATAGATCGCCCATTACTGCTTACAGTAGTGTTCTCAAGAGTGGATATATAGTCAATACGTTGATGGTGGAGGATAATAGCTATCAACAACAGCAGGTCAAGGTAACAGACGATATTAAAATAGTCTTCCTACTGGAGTGATGTTCTATCTTGCAGCTTGTGTATGGATTTGACCCCATAGTACCAGACACTTTTTCCCGCTTAGGGTTCATCCCTAAGCGCTGTACGGGTGGTGCTCGTTATAATGCTTAAACGCTATGGCCAAATTACCTACCGCTGTTCGGCTATCTGGTTTCGGCATCATCTCGATATAGCCTCGCCTCATTATCTTCACGAAGCTCTCCGCTATACCGTTGCTCTGTGGGCTTCTCACCGCAGTCGTTCTGGGCCCCAACCCGATTTCTCGTGCAAACGCGCGAGTCTCATGGGCTCGATACGCCGAACTATTATCTGTCAGCCATTCCACCAGTGAGGCCGGCAACGAATCCCCGAAGCGACGTTCGACAGACCTCCGCATGACATCTTGCTCAGTGTCACTGTCGTATGGAAGCAGGGGTGATTCAAACATCACGAAAGTTGATGTCATCATAACAGTAGAGATAATGTATAGTCGCAAAATTCACCAAAAATATACACAAAATGGAGTTCTTAGTGAAAAAATTCATTGGCCTCGTGATACTACTGCTTACAGCATGCAGCCAGCCCCATCCAATATCAGTCAAAGAGCGCATAAGAAATTATGGTGAGGGATATTTATCCGGCTCTCACTGGAGTATTACCACGATCTACGGTGATAAAATTGAAAATATTGATCGGACTGCTAATAATGTTTTATTCCTCGACATGCCAAGTCAAAATGAAAAAAAATCTGTGTTTAGAGTTTCTTTCGGATGCAATAGCAGTAGTGGAATCTATAAAACCAATGCACAAGATATCTCTTTCACGCCTGGAGCTACAACGGCGGTTCTTTGTGATGAGTTAGCTGACGCTGAGTATAAGGTACGACAAGCACTCATAGCCACACGTAGCTATCATCTTTTCCAAAATGAGCTTGTGTTTTATAACAAAGATGGCATTTCAATCCTCGAGCTTACGCGTCGAGTCCCTTCACATGATAATGCAAAAAGTGAACAAGCTGAATAGGCTATGCGTTTGCTGGATATACCCAACCTGTGCAGATCTAGTTATCACCTGACACCGGCCTCAAACTGGTGTCTTGTTTACGCTACTTTAATGCGCACTTCCTTCGGTATCAATTTCAGACCCTTCTTGAACATGTTGTAGGGGGCGTTGTTGCCTAAATCAGCCAGCAAGTCATGACTTACCCAGCCCCAGGTGACTACACTCGGGGCTTTCTGACAGGTAGACCCAGGGTATTCAGTTTGTTTATCGTACTTACATACGCCATCACTTCTCCTACCTGGCCGTTGTATTCTCGTAGCGTGATTTTCCCTGCCATCAACTGTTTGAACCGGGACATCGCTGTTTCCGCCAGCGAGCGGCGGTGATATCCCGATATCTTCTCTTCCAGTGCACCAGCCCTTCCTTGCGCATCACCAGCATGGGGGCTTTCATAGCCCTGTATTCTTGCGAGGCGGGATACAGGCTCTCGCCCCTTTGTGCCCATCAGGGCCGCTTCCTTCTTATTTGCTTGGTAGATCACCAGCCACAAACTCAGCCCACGCATCCATCATAGGGCGCCGCTGATCGAGCAAATCAGTACGGTGGTATGCAGCTTCTACCTTGTTTTGAACTGTATGGGCTAACGCTCGTTCAGCGAGATCCCGCGCATAGCCTT
Source organism: Aeromonas piscicola (assembly GCF_000820005.1). Lineage (GTDB taxonomy): Bacteria > Pseudomonadota > Gammaproteobacteria > Enterobacterales > Aeromonadaceae > Aeromonas > Aeromonas piscicola. Next base: position 136,520 of record NZ_CDBL01000034.1, read on the forward strand.
GCTCGCTGCACCAGTCCCGAAAGCTCGAACGAAAGCCATGAGCAGTTGCCATTCTACCAAGAGTACAACTCTCCGCTTTAGCTCTTCTCAGAAACATAGTCAGCACAGTGTCCGAGAGCGGAACTTGGTCTCGGGGCGAAGGGAATACCAGTTCATCGTGTAATCCCTGCAATCCCATCAGAATCTCGACGGCGCGAAGAGATAACGGAACACGATGTTGTTGTTTGGCCTTCATACGCTCAGCAGGCAAGGTCCAGATCCTTGCTTCCAAGTCTACTTCTGACCACTTCATGGCTCTGACTTCACCTGAACGGCAAGCAGTCAGGATCAAGAACTCCAGCATTGAGCGGGTTACATCGTACTGTTGCGTTGTTCTCAGGTGTTTTTGCACAAATGCAGGGATATCACGCCAGGGCATCGCAGGCTGATGCTCTACTCGCACTGACTTGCTTGGCTGAGCCGGTAGTAAGTGGTTCACCACATCCACAGGGTTTGCAGAGGTATAGCCATGAGCCCATGCCCAAGCCATCACTGCGTGTAGGCGCTGCTTAACACGGCTTGCTGTTTCCGGGATCGTCAGCCATATCGGTTGCAAAACGGAAGCGATATGGGCTGGGGTGATGGTATCAATGGAGATAGCGCCAATTGCAGGAAAGGCATATTGCTCCAATGTGGTAATCCACTGTTTACCGTGTTTGGGGTTCTTCCAGCCTGGTAACAAGCTTTCGTAAACCAGTCTGGCAGATGCTTCCAAGGTCGGGATCTTCGGCTTGTTCTGCTCCTGCAGCCGGATCTCTAGTGGGTCCAGATTATTTGCCAGCTGTTCCCGCATTACCTGGGCGTCTCGAGCAGCGTCAGCGATAGAGATCTCAGGATAAGTCCCGAGGCCAGCGTTACGTCGTTTCTTCGTCAGTGGGCTGACATAGCGGAACACCCACTTTCCTCTGCCCTTGATGGTAGAGGGGTGTAGCGTCAACCCGGTGACGCCACCATGAGCAAGGGGCTTATCTTCAGGCTTGATGTTGCGGGCTTTGGTATCGGTGAGGATTGCCATCAGGTAACCTCCTTGAGAATTGAATATGCCACTCAGTATGCCACCAAGCATGCGCAGTGGTAATATGTGATTGGGATGGATTGGACGGTGTTTGTTTCTAATGTGCTGATAGTAAAGGGCTTGCTGGATTGGTGTGGAGTTGATTGGACTTAATTACGGCGGGCACCTCCTCCGCCATTTATTCAGCCAAAAAGGCCATCCGAAAGGATGGCCTTTTTACTATGTGCTATTTCTACTCCTTGCTCGGTTTTCAATTGCGTTTTTATGCAGAAAAATGGCGAAATGGTAGCATAAACTGTGGGATAGCTCTGATTTTGTAATGTGCTGGGGTGTGTCATCTATTGACGCTTGTTAACATGCGGCATGTTTCCATGTTTGGCTAGCCGACCTTGTGCACAATACCCATACCCTAGAGATGAACACCCTGCATGCGCTGGATCTCATAGCCCAGTTTGAGACGGCGGCAGATGAGTGCACCATAGTGACCCTGTTGCGTGAACTGACCGAGCGCATGGGATTCGATCATTTCAGGCTCGGTCTGATTTTCCCCAGCACCATTCAACGTCCCGACGTCATAATCTTCAACGGTTGCCCGCAAGCCTGGGTGGATACCTATACCAGCAGCCGCTTCTTTGCCATCGATCCCATCGTCAAACGCGGCATGACTCAGAGCACCCCCATTCTGTGGGCCGATGTGCTGCGCGATGACGAGGATTGCGATGAGCAGGGCCGGGAGGTGATGCAACTGGCCAGCGAATACGGCATTCGCGATGGCGTGACGTTTCCCTGGCACGGAGCCAACGGTCATGTGGGCCTGCTCTCCTTTATTACCAGTGAACCTCGCACCAGGGCGCAGTGGCTCTCTGCTGTGCCTTTTCTCAGCTGGCTCTCCATGCACATTTTCGAGGCGGTGGCCCGGGTCTGCCTAGCCGGTCTGTCGCCCCACGATGCACTGAGTCTGCGGGAGCTGGAGGTGTGCCGCTGGGCTGCGGAGGGAAAGCAGGTGAGCGATATTGCCCAGATATTGGGGATCACCCCTCGTACCGTGACATTTCACCTGAACAATGTGGTGAGCAAGCTGGGGGCCAGCAGCAAGAGTCAGGCCATCTCATGGGCTCTGAAGCAGGGGATGGTCAGGTTGAATGTGGAGATGGCGCTGGTTGCCAATGTGGATGAGAAGCAGTGATTTCATTGGTATTGAGCAAGTAGTTGCGCGATCTGCAAAATATTCGACTGAGTGGGCAACTATTTATGGTGTAAAGAGCGATAATGCACAACTTATTGCGCTGCATGAGTGAGGTTTGGTTGGGCGTTTTATTTAAGGTGCTGAAATATAAGGGTTAAAAAGAGTGGCATGGTCACTGCTAATGGTTTGGTCGAGTGCTATCTCATTTAACCAACCCATCAGGAGCATACACATGCCAACTCCATGTTATATCAGCATCGAAGGTAAAACCCAGGGCAATATCACCGCCGGTGCCTTCACCTCCGACTCCGTCGGCAACATCTTCGTGCAGGGCCACGAAGACGAGATGCTGGTGCAAGAGTTCCAACACGTCGTCACAGTGCCGACCGATCCGCAATCCGGTCAGCCTGCCGGCCAGCGCGTCCACAAGCCGTTCAAGTTCACCGTCGCCCTGAACAAGGCCGTGCCGCTGATGTACAACTCCTTGGCCTCCGGCGAGATGCTGCCCAAAGTGACCCTGAAGTGGTATCGCACCTCGGTCGAAGGCAAACAGGAGCACTTCTTTTCCACAGTGCTGACTGACTCCACCATAGTCGACATCGACTGCCAGATGCCCCATTGCCAGGATCCGGCGAAGTCTGACTTCACCCAGCTGATCCAGGTCTCTCTGGCGTATCGCAAGATTGACTGGGAACACACAGTGGCAGGTACCTCCGGCTCTGACGACTGGCGTGCACCTATCGAGGCCTAAGCCTCGAGTCCTTATTGACGTTATTCCTTGTAATGTACCCCAGGGTTCTGGCGTTCACAGTGTCAGTGGTCGCCAGGCCCGTGCAAGCTTTCTCCGGCCTGTTCGTCTGGACGTGGTCGGAGCTTTTGTGTTTTGCCATATGGCTGAAGGCATCGACCTTATTGCAAAGCACAACAGAGGTCAGTCGTGATGTGTCCCACTATTGCGTTGCCCGGTGAGATCGGCACCGAGCGCCATGGGCTTCACCCATCCCCCGTGATTGCCGAGAGCCCGGACGTCTTTCTCGATGGCAAACCGGTGGCCCGGCAGGGTGATCCGCTGGCCCCTCACGTCAAACCCAACAATCCTCCCCATCCGCGCAGCATCTCGGAGGGCATTGGCTCCGTGTTGTGCTCTTTACGGCGCTGTGGCAAACCCATCGCCATGACCGGCACCGGTTGCGGTGGTGTTGCGATTGGCTCGGGCAACGGACAGGCAGGATAAGGAACAGCGTTATGGCAGACAGCACAGGATTACAATTTACCGTCAAGGTGGGGGCGCTGCCCGAGAGCACCTTCGTGGTGGCCGAGTTTGCGTTGGAAGAGGCGCTGAACGGACCTTTCCAGCTGCGCTTGGAATTGGCGAGCCCAGAGCCCGACGTCGACTTCGGCGCCGTGCTGGACCAGCCGTGCGAACTGCTGGTGTGGTACAACGGCGAGTTGCAGCGCCGGGTGTGCGGGGTTGTGAGTGATTTTGCGCAAGGGGACAGCGGTTTTCGCCGTACTCGTTATCAGCTGCAGGTGCAGCCGGCGCTGTGGCGGCTTTCGCTTCGTCACAATTCCCGCATCTTCCAGGCGCAAAAGCCTGACGAAATCCTCTCCATCCTGCTGCAAGAGCACGGCATCACCGACTACGCCTTCGCGCTCAAGAATGAGCATGCCCAGCGGGAATACTGCGTCCAGTATCGCGAAACCGACCTTGCGTTCGTCAACCGGCTTGCCGCCGAAGAGGGGCTGTTCTACTTCCATGAATTCGACGCGGGCAAACACCGCATCGTGTTTGCCGACGACGCGGCGGCCCTGACCGCTGGCCCTGAGCTGTTCTTCAACCTCGGCAACCGTTCGCTGGAGCAGGGCCCCTATGTGCGCCAGTTCCACTACCGCGAGGCGGTACGTCCCTCGGATGTGGAGCTCAAAGACTACAGCTTCAAGACCCCGGCCTACGGCCTCTCCCACAAGAAGCAGGGGAGCGAGCTGGAGCACCAGCGCGATACCTATCAGCACTTCGATTTCCCGGGTCGCTACAAGCAGGACGGCAGCGGCAAGGCATTTGCCCAGCACAGACTCGATGCGCTGCGCAACGATGCTGTGGCAGGCAGCGGCAAGTCCAACAGCGCGGCCCTGCTGCCGGGCCAGTATTTCTCGCTGACCGAGCACCCGAACGGCAGCCTCAACACCGACTGGCAAATCGTGCGTATCAGCCACACCGGCTTGCAGCCGCAGGCGCTGGAAGAGGAGGGGGGCAGTGGCCCCACCGTCTACCACAACGAGTTTGATGTGGTCAAAGCCAGCACCAGCTGGCGGGCGCGCATCGGCAGCCCACAGGCACCTTACAAGCCCATGGTGGATGGCCCGCAAATCGCGATAGTGGTGGGCCCCGAGGGGGAAGAGATTTACTGCGACGAGCATGGCCGGGTAAAACTGCAATTCCCGTGGGACCGCTACGGCAGCTCCAACGACCAGAGCTCCTGCTGGGTACGCGTATCTCAAGGCTGGGCCGGCGGCCAATACGGCATGATGGCCATCCCGCGCATCGGCCATGAAGTTATCGTCTCATTTCTGGAAGGGGACCCGGACCAACCGATTGTCACCGGTCGTACCTTCCATGCCACCAACCGACCACCCTATGAGTTGCCGGCCAACAAGACCCGTACCGTGCTGCGCACCGAAACCCACCAGGGTGAAGGCTTCAACGAGCTGCGCTTTGAAGACCAGGCCGGTCAGGAAGAGATTTATATCCACGGTCAGAAAGACCTAAACGTGCTCATCGAAAACGATGCGGCCTGGCATATCAAGCACGACCAGCACACCGACATCGACAACGAGCGGGTGACTCGCATCAAGGCCAACGACCACCTAACGGTGGAGGGGGAGAAGCGCGACCAGGTCAAGGCAGATTATTCCCTCACCGTTGATGCCAGCCTGCACCAGAAGCTGGGCCAGTCCCTCTTGGTTGAGGCGGGTAGCGAAGTGCATCACAAGGCGGGCATGAAAATCGTGATGGAAGCGGGCTCCGAGCTGACCCTGAAAGTGGGTGGCAGCTTCGTCAAGATAGACCCGAGCGGTGTCACCCTCAGCGGCGGCTCCATCAAGATGAACTCGGGTGGCGGCCCAGGATCAGGTGCCGGCTGGGGTGGGCAGATGCCCGTCCAGCCCAGCGAGGTTGAAGTGGTTGCTCCACCGCCTCCCATGGAGCCGGCGCGTCAGATTGCGACGCTAAAATCAGCCGAGCCTGTGTGTGAAATTTGTGAGCAGTTGGCCTGGCATGAAGGGGGCAGTTGATGCCTGCTACCTCCATCGCATCCGTTCCCGATATTGAGCTGGTCAGTGGTGAACAACTCTATCTGTTGCTTGATGGTGCTCGTATTGCTGAATTGGAGCGGGTCTTGTTCGAACAGGATGATGCTCCCGCTTATCAGCCCATTTATCTTTATGCACCTTGGGACAGCCTGCGAGAGGTGAGCCCCTGTCTGGTGTGCGCGACGCCAAAGCTGCTGGACTGGTTCATACAAAACCGTGAACCATCATGGGGTTACCTGCTATCGTCCCGGCTTGCCTTGTTGTCTCTGGCCGAACGATTAAGGGCGTTGATCGAAGTTGAAAGCCCCTATGGCAGCCGGATCCTGTTCAAGCTGGCCATGCCGGAAAGCATGTGGCGGTTGTTCATAGATGATGAACCCTGGCTCTGGTTGGGGATGAGTCAGGTCTGGATCCCGGTGCGACAAGCCAACCAGCAAGTGTGGTGGCACAAGAGAGCGTCACCTGAGCTGGGGAAGCCGGTTGGCAAACGGTTCAGACTCTCGGATGCGCAGTGGGCTCGCTTGGGGGAAGTCAGCTGGCTGCACACCCTTGATGTGATCCGGCAACACATGGGCAATTGGTTCCCGGTTCGTTTGCAGGAACAAATTGAGCCTGTTGCATGGATTACCTATTGGGCCGAATGGGCTTATGGCAAGGGATTCGAGAGTGAACGGGATTTGCTGCTGTTTTTCAATGTGCTTGGCTACCTCGGCAGTGGCTGGTGTGAGCAGGATGAATATCCCCGCATCAAGGCGTTGATCACTCAGCCTTCGGCACAAACTCCCTCGCAACGTATTGAGCAAGCCGCTGAGCTGGCGGAAGCATTGAGCAAAAAGGATCAAGACGCATGAATACGCCCAATAAAGCCGCCCAGTGTGCAAGTCCCAACAACAGCAAGAACCCGGCTGGCGTGTGTCCACTCAAGAACAAGAACATTGCCATAGTACCGGTCCGCTACGCCCTCGATGAGCCTTTTGCTCCACCGCAGAAGCAGCCTCATCCATTACCAGCAGGTGCTGGCTTTGTGGCACCGCTCAAGTTCAAAGAGAGCGGCTATGCCTTGCGGCAGCTGCGTGATGGTTGGCTCTATGTTTATGACGAAAAGGCCAAGACGTTCGATGAATATGAAATAAAGGGCGCGACCTTCATCAGTCAGAGCAAGGGGAGCAAGGGTCATCTGCTTTATCCGGCGAGCCACACACTCTCCCTCATTTATTCTCCACAGCGTTGGACCGGACGCATCAAAAAAGAGATGCAAAAGAGCAGTGGTTTGCGCAGTGCCTGGATGCGACAAGTCAAGCTGGGCAGCTTCGCCAGCACCATGAAGGCCCCCCATTGCGGCCTGCCCGATTCGCTCGACAAGGTTGCAGATTTGGGTCTGCCGAATCAGGGGTTCGTTCTATCTTGTACCCCCCTTGCCAAGCCAGCCGAAGAGGATAAGCAAGGGATCAAACTGTTGGCACACAAGGCTGCGGGTTCACCAGCCGCCTACAAGGCGGGAATGCCAGATCCCCAAAGTGCCATGGTGGTCGCTCTGGAGGATCCGCTAGCCTCGCTTGCCGACCTTACCATGAAGGTCAATCAACTGCTGGCCAAACGGGAAGCCTTGATGGGCAAGGATGAGAAACTGCGCAAGGCAAACACGCACAAGCTGATGATGGCCGAGGTGACGCGCAATCTGGCCAGGGTGCGACTCGATGAGAAAGACTTGCCTGCCTCCGTCAGGGGCAATGTGGCTAGGACCCAGGCGTTTGAAGAGGCGCTGGATGATTACCTGGGGGATCGCTATCTCGCCGACACGGAGAAGATGACGGCAGAGCCAGGCATGGTGAGGTTCGACTCCCCCATGGCGAAAAGAGCCGATGCCAAGCTGAAAATCTTGCGGGAACAATATGGTTTCAACCCATCCCATAAGCAGGTAAGTCAGTGGAAAGAGCGCGCCGCCTTCCAGGATGAGGTCAATTGGACTGGGCTCAATGCCTTTATCAAGCAGTATCAGGTGCCACTCAATGAGCTCGAACTGGCGCTGAGTCGGGCCCATGAGGACTTGTTCAATGGCGTGACCCGCCTCAAGGCCGATCCGCTGCCCTTTGGTCTGGACAACAGAACTGCCAAGGGGCAGGCCTATCTGCAGCTCCTGTTTGCCGAGGCTGGGCAGGCACTCTCGCTCAGTTGCAGCACTGAAGCCAGGAAGAAAGCGCTGGAAAAACGGCTTGGCGAAAAGAGCCGTGACAACTTGCTGGCGCTGGCCCCTTATGGTTTTGATATTGCGCTGTACAAGGGGCTGAGCGAACAGACGGTAGACAATGCCTGGCTCAGCACCTCGTCCGGCGACATGACGGCCTTCTTTAGCCGCATTGGTGAACTGGAAGCGCTACTGGGGGATGAGAAGCTCAAGCAGAAACCCTGGTTCCAGACTGTCGAAGCTGTGATTGACGCCATGAAGGCGGCGGGAAAATCCCTGGCCAAGGGGGCCCACGCCCAAATCATGGCTGCCATCTTGCCCCATGCCTGGAAGAACAGCCTGGCAGGCAACCTGAGGTTGGTACTGCTGGAGTCACTGCTCAGCGATAAACCGCTGCAGGTCAACAGTGGTTACCGGATGCTCGAAAAAAGTTTCCAGCAGAGGGTCTGGTCCATTGCCAAAGAGATGTCGGCTATCAGTTCACCCCCTCCTGGGCGCAACACCACGGTGAAGGCCATCAATAGCCAGCTCAAAACCCTGCAGCAAAAGTTGGATGCCTTGATAGCCAGTGAGATGCCTATGCTGGTCAAACTCAAGGGTGATCTCTACCAGCAGCAGGCCAGGCAATATATCGGTGACTATCTTGCGAGCGTGCGTACTGGGGTGAGCAAGGGGATCACTGCCATGAATGAGAGAGTACCCAACCTAGCGTCTTTTGGTGGGCTGGTAGCACTGCTCAACCTCTGGAATTTGACTGTAGTCATTGCAGGGACGGCGCAAAACGCCCAGTCCATCGGTCGGGGACGGGCAAATATGCAGCTGGGCTCGGCCTTCGCTTGGACGGGCAATGCTATAGCTGCTCTCTATCAGGGGGCTGCGTGGGGGCAGTTAAAGCCACTCACTGCCGATGGAGGTAAGAGGGCCCTGACATCAATCTCGATCAAAGAAGCGATTAAAGAAGGTGATCATGCCGCGTTGGTAAAAACCTTCTCACTGCGTATGCTGGCCTTGTCTAGCCTAGGTATGGCGGCGGCAGGAGCAGAGTTTTGGGACACTTTGCAAGCAAGCCAAGATCCACTGATAAGTGACATAGAAAAGACGCTCTTACAGATGAAAATGGGCGTGTTGGCAGGACAGTGGGGAATCTTTTTCACCCAGTTTGTGTACTTAAGTGGTAATGCGTTGTTCGGAAGTTCATCCATTGCTGCCATCTGTGCAACCTGGATGGGTGTGGGGTTCTTTGTGCTGGGTGCTGCCTATCTGGTGTTGACCGTGTTGCTCAATCTTTTTAAGCGTTCGGATTTGGAAAAGTGGTTGCTGCAATCCACCTGGGGCAAGCAGCCTGCCAACTGGTCTGAGGACGACGAACTGGCTCGCTTTGAAATGCTGGTCAATAAGCCAGGGGCCAGCTTGACTGTGGTTCGCTCTAGGCCTCAGGGCTGGATGGACACTGGTCGCCCCCAGTGGCAGTTGCAACTCTCGTTGCCAGCCCACTTACGAGAGCAGACCATAGGACTGAGCGTTATCAGTCAACCTTTGGCCAAGGCTGGGCAGATGGTGCCTGCGCAACCCCCAGAGGCACTTGCCACCTATCTGGCTGCGATGAAACCCAAGGTGATAGAAACACAATGCGGGCGCTGGGATGAGCTGGTCTATACCCTGCCGCTGGGTGTCGATACCAATTCGGCCATCAAACTGGAGCTGGGTTATCTGGGTGGCATGATACAGCGAGAATTTCTTTTCAAGGGCAGCAGCAATAGTGGTGGCCCTGTCACATTGGAGACAAGCTCAGGCGGGTTGAGTACTATGCCTGCGCTGGTGGTCGGCAAGCAAGGGAGTAAATAATGGACAAGGCGAACGAGGTAATAGAGGTGAGCGAGCAGGAGACGCCTTTCCATCAGCTACCGCAGGAAGAGCAACAACGCATTATCGATGCCAATCAAAAAAGGGTGCGTGAGGCACCGACACTCCACGAATGGGATACCCGAGTGCCAGAGGCGTATGCTTGGGTAATGATATCAATAGTAGTCGGTTCTATGATGCTTCTCTTTGGTGGCGGGAGTGTATATTCAACAGGTGGTAATGACTGGAGTTTTTTTTATATAGCGCTTGGTGTTTCCATCGTAATGATATTTTATTTACGTTATTTAGTTATGGCGGATAAAAATTACCATTACCGACTAACAACAGAAGGTTTAATTGTTACATATCAGGAGGCTATTCCGGAAATGGCCTACACCATAGTGCGTGGTCTTGCTTGGTTGGCAATGGCAATATGTGTGATGGCCGTTTCCGTGTTGGGGCCATTAGCCTTGGTCGGTGCCGGTGGGATGGCCATTTTTGCGATATTTTTTACTAACTTTAAACGCGAAGTGTCAGAACATGAGACCATGTTTAAAAAAGATTGGGATTATATGTTGCTTATTTCCACTAAAAAAAATGCGCTGAGATTCGAATCGACACCTTTTAAAATATCATATAGCGACAATGTATATTGCAATCATACAGATTTTAAAAAGGTTATCGAATTAATAAAGTCACAAATTAGATGTGTCGAGATAAAGTATATAAAGGGTCACCCGAGAGCATAACGTAATTCGCTAACTACTTGTACAAATTACTATTATGGCAACCAACATGTCGTAAACAGCCAGCTAACTGCTCCGGAACATGAGCTGGCTCGCTATCAGGCCGCTATGCAGCCCAAGACGCTGGAAACACAACGAGGACGCTGGGATTAATTGGTCTATACCCTGCCGCTGGGGGTCGATACCAATTCGGCCATCAAACTAGAACTGGGTTATCTGGGCGGTATGGTGCAGCGGCAATTTGTCTTCAAGGGCAGCGGCAATAGTAACGGCCCCATCACATTGGATACCAGCAGTGGTGAGCTGAACAATATGCTTGCTCTGGTAGTTGGCAATAAATGGAATAAAAATGAACAAGGTGAATGAAATAGCTGAAGCAAGCGAGCAGGAGACCCCCTTTTCATTTGTTACCACAAGAAGAGCAGCAACGTATAATCGCTGCCAATCGAAAAATGGTGCGTGAAGCCTCTACGCTCCATGAGTGGAATATCCGAGTGCCAACAGTATTTGCTTGGCCAATGATATTAATGATGATTTTGTTTATGACGCTATTTTTCGGAGTGGGGGGGCTATTAGCTGGAGATAATGATTGGAATGGCGTTTATATTGTATTTGGCGTGTGTACAGCCATGGCTCCTTACTTTCACTATTTAGTAATGGCAGATAAAAACTACCATTATCGACTAACTACAGAAGGCATTATCGCGACGTATCAGGATACTATTTCTGAGGTGGCCTATACCATAGTTCGTGGCTTGGCTTGGCTTGGCTTGGCTTGGCTTGGCTTGGCTTGGCGTGGCTTGGCGTGGCTTGGCGTGGCTTGGCTTGGTTGGCTGTCATGGTATGTGTGATAGCTGTTGCCATATTAGGGCCGCTAGCACTGGTTGGTGCCGGTGCTATGGCGCTATTTGCTGCGTTTTGTACTGGTTTTAAGCATGAGGTTTGTGAGGAATTCACTTTATTTAACAAGGAGTGGCCACATATCCTTATCATCTCGACAAGGCATAGAGCCTTGCGATTTGAATCTGTACCGTTTAAGTCTGCATTCAGTCGTACCCTTTTTTGTAGAGTTGAGGATATGGATCAGATTACTACTTTAATAAAATCACAAATATTTGTTGAGGATGTGAAACCTATAAAAGGTCATCCCGGCATCTAACCAAAAGCCTCATGATCTAATTGATCTGCACTGCTTAATAGTGCAGGTCATCAATCTTTTTGTAATGAAAACGCTATTTTAATTCATCAGGGGAAAGCCGCCCTGCCCTTGAGTTCGATACCAGTTCGGCCATCAAGCTGGAGCTGGGTATCTGAGGGGCGTGATACAGCGAAAATTTAATTTCAAGGGCAGCAGCAACAGTAGAGGCCCCATCACATCAGAGACAAGCTCAGGAGGGTTGGGTGCCATGCCTGTGCAGATGGTCGGCAAGCAGGGAAACAAATAATGGACAAGGCGAACGAGGTTATAGAGGTGAGCGAGCAGGAGATTCCTTTTCGTCTATTATCGCAGGAAGAACAACAACGCATTATCGATGCTAATCAAAAAAAGTGCGTGAAGCTCCGATGCTTCATGAATGGGATGTCAGGGTTCCCACACCATTGGCTTGGATTATCATCATGTTGGTTAGCCTCTTCTCGATACTGTTTATTGGGGGAGGGTATTTGTTATTAACAGCTGGTGAAGATTGGAGTGCTTTTTATTTTATGTTGGGCATCACTATTCTAATGACACCTTATCTTCGTTATTTGGTGATGGCGGATAAAAACTACCATTATCGGCTAACCACGCAGGGGGTAGTCGTCACATATTATGATGCTATTCCTGAAATAGCCTATACCATAGTTCGTTGTTTGGCTTGGCGTGGTTGTATGTGTGATAGCTGTTGCCGTATTGGGGCCATTGGTGCTAGCTGGTGCAGGTGGCATGGCGCTCTTTGCGGTATTTTTCACTGGCTTTAAAAGTGAAGTATCAGAGCATGAAACAATGTTTAAAAAAGACTTGACCTACACGCTTTCTATTTCTAATGGAAAAAAGGCGCTTAGATTTGAATCAAACCCCTTTAAAATATCATATAGCGACAATTTATATTGTAAACCTGAGGATTTTGAACAGGTTGTTGAAATGATTAAAGATCAGATTAGATGCGTCGAGATAAAAAATATAAAAGGTCATCCGGCCGCGTAACGTAAGTCGCTAACTACTTGCATATGACCGCTATAGCAATCAATCTGGGACAAGCTATCTATAAATTAGTCAGTGGAAGATGAACGTACTTGCTTCGAGATGCGGATCAATAAATCGGATACCAGCTTGACTGTGGTGCGATCTGCTCTCAGCGTTGGCCGAATACTCGGCGTTTCATCGTGTCACTCAGTTCAATCTTTTCCGCTTTTAGCGATATCCCCCTTATCTACAAGACTCACTCTGCCTTCTTCTGGTGATAATTGGCGCGGGATCAACCCTATCAGGTGCTGCAGGCTCTTCTGGCGGGGATGGCGGCGGGTGGCGAGGCTGATGCGGGTGGTGAGCGGTTCATCGGCGATGGGGTGATAGCTGACGCCGTGGGGGTGCAGCTCGCTCACCGATCGCGGGATGATGGCAACCCCGAAACCGGCCTGCACCATGCCGACGGTGGAGATCACCTGCGGGCTCTGGCTGCCGAGCCGAGGGCTGAAACCGGCCCGCTGGCAGCGTTGGGTGATGGCATCGTGCAGGCCCGGCCCCAGTTCGCGCGGGAACAGGATGAAAGGGTCTGCCGCCAGAGCCTCGATGGCGATGGCGCTCGTGCTTGCCAGCGGGTGGTGCGGGGGGAGGGCGATCAGCATCTCCTCCTCATCGATGAGATGGTGAGTCAGCGCCGAGCTGCTGCTGCACGGCAGGCGCAGGATGGCGGCATCCAGCTCCTCGCTCATCAGGTCGCGCACCAGATTGGGCATGCTGTTCTCGATGGGATGCAGGCTCACCTCTGGCCAGGCCTGGCGAAAGTCGTGGATCAGGCGCAGCACACTCGGGTGCAGCACAGTGGAGCCGGCAAAGCCCAGGCGCAGGGAGCCGAGCTGACCTCGGGCGATGCGCTGGGCCTTCTGCATGGCCTGCTCGGTTTGCGACAGTATGCCCTTGGCATCCTGATAGAGGCTCAGCCCCGCCTCGGTCAGCTCCACACTGCGGGTCAGCCGGTGAAACAGCGGCGTGCCCACCTCTTGTTCAAATTTGCGGATCTGCTGGCTGAGGGGCGGCTGGGCCATGCCCAGCGCCTCGGCCGCCTTGGTAAAGCTCTGCTTCTCTGCCACGGCTACCAGGTAGCGCAGGTAACGAAATTCCATATCTGGTACGTCTCGAAGCTGATGGGTTTGGATATTGGTATCAAAGTGTGATCTTGGTCACTATTGAATCCTGATTTGCCAACCTAACAGGATTGGAGGTTAAATCCAAATGGAAACCCATACACAGTGTGACTGTGCCATCGAGATCAGCCAGCAGTTTGCTCGCTGGCAAGCCCGTCAGGGTGGTGGCGAGGTCTATCAGAGCTCCTTGATGAGCGCCCTGCTGGCCGGCGTCTATGAGGGCGAGACCACCATGGCCGATCTGCTGCGCCACGGCGACTTTGGTCTTGGCACCTTCAACCGGCTCGACGGCGAGCTGATTGCGTTCGAGCGCCAGATCCATCAACTCAAGGCCGATGGCTCGGCCCGTCCGGCCCAGGCCGGGCAGAAAACCCCGTTTGCGGTGATGACTCACTTTCGACCCTGTCTGGAGCGTCGCTTCGATCACCCCCTCAGCCGCGACGAGATCCACCAGTGGATCGATCAGCTGGTGGGCACCGACAACGTCTTCGTCGCTTTTCGCCTCGATGGTCTGTTTGAGCAGGCCCAGGTGCGCACAGTGCCCTGCCAGACTCCTCCCTACAAGCCCATGCTGGAGGCCATAGAGGCACAGCCGTTGTTCTCGTTCAGCCAGCGGCGCGGCACCCTGGTGGGCTTTCGCTGCCCGCCCTTCGTGCAGGGGATCAATGTGGCCGGCTATCACGAACATTTCATCACCGAAGATCGCAAGGGCGGTGGTCACATCCTCGATTACGCCATGGGCCACGGCCAGTTGCAGTTGTCTGTGGTTCAGCATCTCAACATAGAGCTGCCGCGCAACCCTGCTTTTCAACAGGCTGACCTCAATCCCGCCGATCTGGACCGCGCCATCCGCGCTGCCGAAGGCTAATCCCTTCGCTTACAAGGAGTTATTCTCATGGAAAATCAACACTGGAGCTGTGGGGCCGAGCTGGTCGTACGCCATCTGGAGGCGCAGGGCGTCAAGCAGGTATTCGGTATTCCGGGGGCCAAGATCGACCGGGTATTCGATGCCCTGGAAGATTCCCCCATCGACACCATAGTGGTACGCCACGAGGCGAACGCCGCCTTCATGGCCGCCGCCGTGGGCCGTCTGACCGGCAAGGCCGGGGTGGCGCTGGTGACCTCGGGCCCAGGTTGCGCCAACCTGATCACAGGCCTCGCGACCGCCACCTCGGAAGGGGATGCCATGGTGGCGCTGGGTGGCGCGGTGCGACGTGCCGATGGCCTCAAGCTCACTCACCAGAGCCTGGACACCGTCAGCCTGTGCCGCCCTGTCACCAAGTTCAGCGCCCAGGTGGGAACCGGATCCGCCCTTTCAGAGGTGATGGCCAATGCCTTTCGGTCTGCCGAACTGGGTCGCCCCGGCGCCGCCTTCGTCAGCCTGCCCATGGACATCATCAACGAGCCGACCGATGGCGCCATCCTGGTGCCCAGAGCCATACCAGAACCGGGCGCCGCCGATGAGGCAGGCATAGACAGGGCGCTGAGCCTGCTGGCGCAGGCCCGCAAGCCGGTGGTGCTGCTCGGCCTGTTGGCCAGCCGGCCCGAGAACTCTCTCGCGGTGCGCGCCTTTTTGGACAAGAGCCGGTTACCGGTGACGGGCACCTATCAGGCGGCCGGTGTGGTGGATACCCACCATTTCGATGACTTCGCCGGTCGGGTCGGGTTGTTCAACAACCAGCCGGGGGACAGGTTGCTGCAGGATGCGGATCTGGTGATCTGCATAGGTTACAGCCCCATCGAATATGACCCTGTGCTGTGGAACGGCACGGGTGAGCGGCAACTGCTGCACATCGATGCCCTGCCGGCGGAGATCGACAGCAGCTATTGCCCGGCGGTTGAGCTGGTGGGCTCCATCAGCGCCAATCTGTATTGCTTGACCAAGATGTTGCACAAGCCGCTGGCACGGGATCCCGCCATCGCCACCCTGCTCGAGGAGATCCGCACCCAGCGCTATCAGCTGACCCAGCATGCCCAGCATCTGGGGGGCATGCCCATCCATCCGCTGCGTATCGTCAAGGAGCTGCAGGACATCATAGGGCAGGACATGACGCTGTGCGTGGACATGGGCAGCTTCCACATCTGGATTGCCCGCTACCTCTACAGCTTCCGGGCTCGCCAGGTACTCATCTCCAACGGTCAGCAGACCATGGGGGTGGCGCTGCCCTGGGCCATAGGTGCGGCCATGGTAAGGCCGGGGGAGAAGATCATCTCCGTCTCCGGCGATGGCAGCTTCATGCAATCGAGCATGGAGCTGGAGACGGCGGTGCGGCTCAAATCCAACATAGTGCACATCATCTGGGTCGATAATGGCTACAACATGGTGGCGATGCAGGAGGAGAAAAAGTACCGCCGCAGCTCGGGGGTGAGCTTCGGGCCCATCAACTTCAAGGCCTATGCCGAGTCCTTCGGGGCGGCCGGGTTTGCGGTCACCAGTGCCGAGGATCTGCGGCCTACCCTGCGCGCTGCCATGGCGGTCGTTGGGCCTGCCGTGGTGGCCATACCGGTGGATTACAGTGACAACCACCTGCTGATGGAGCAGCTCAGGCCCGAGTTGCTGAGCTAGCAATCAAGGGGGCAGCCCGAGTTGCGCCCGGCCAATAGCAGAGCGCCCCTTGCCGGCTGGCAAGGGGCGCTCTGTCATGACGAGAGGGCATCCGCGATGGCAACAGGGGTCATGGCATGACAGAAGGGGGCATCACCATGGGGCCGGCGACCGCGAGGGCGGTGTCGTCCCCGCGCAGCACCCGCACGATTTCGAGGGCAAATTCGATGGCGGTGCCAGGCCCCTGGCTGGTGATCAGGCGATGAGCCTCATCCGTCACGACCCGCGCAGTACTCAACTGTACGGCGGGCAGGCTGGCTTGAAAGCCCGGATGACAGGTGACGCTGGCATCCCTCAGCAGCTCATGATGTTGCAGCACCACCGCGGGGGCGGCGCAAATGGCCGCCCGCCAGCGGCCGAGTGCCGCCTGCTCCCTGAGCAGGTTGATGGCGAGCGGCGTATCGCGGATCGCCTCGCTACCGGGCAAACCGCCCGGCACGACGATGGCCTCGAAGTCACGGCTGGTCAGCTCGTCGATATGGCAATCTGCGATGAGCTGCACCCCGCGGGAGGCGCGGATCTGGCGCAGACCCGCCGGACAGCAGGAGGCTAGCTGCACCTCGATGCGGGCGCGCACCAGGGTGTCGACGATGGCGACGGTTTCGATCTCTTCCGAGCCCGGTGCTACCAATACCAATACGCTCATACTGCACTCCTTGGTTACCCGCCATCGCGGCGGGCTCAGCTCTTCTCTTTGATGGCCTGATAGAGGCCCTGATTGACCGGCACCGCTATGCCGTGTTTGGCGGCGCAGGCCAGCAGGAAGCCGGTGATGGCCTCGATCTCGGTCTCCCGGCTCTGCTCCATGTCCTGGTACATGGAAGAGTAATTGTCGGCGGTCAGCTCCACCACCGTCATGGCGCGGCGCAACAGCTCATCGCCGCTGGTGGGCTGGCCTTCGGCCTGCATCACGTCTGCCACTTCCACGCAGATTTGCTGCAGTACATCGGCAAAGCGAGGACCGGCCAGTTCACCATTCTTGAGTTTATAGAGCGCGGTCAGCGGATTGATGGCGCAGTTGATGGCGAGTTTTTGCCACTGGCGAGCCAGGATCTGCTCATCCCAACCGGCCTGACCGAGGGCAGCACCGAGATCGTCCGCCAGGGCGGCATGAGCCTTGGCTGCCTCATTGACCGGGCCGAGCCAGGTCTCGCCCTTGCCGGTATGGCGGAACGCGAAGTGGCCGCTTTGCATGGCGCCGTGGCTGGTGACACCCGCGATGACAGGGTTATGGGGGAACAGCTGCACCACCTGCTCGGCTATGCCCATGCCGTTGTGCAGCAGCACTATGGGCACACCCGTTGCCAGCTTGCCCACCAGCGGCGTCAGGGCCGACACCACCTGACCGGCCTTGGTCATCACCAGCAGACGCTTGATCTGGCCGGGCTGGCTGATGAAGCCACGTTCGATATTGATGAGCTGGGTATGGCCCTCCAGCGAAGTGAAGTCGATCCCGGGGTGCAGGGTTGAACGGTGACGATCGCGCAGCAAGACGCGGGTAGGTTGACCGCTTAGAGTCAGCAAGGAGGCGAAGACACCACCCAGGGCGCCGCAGCCCAGCAGTGACCATTGGGGGGAGGAGGGCAGTCGGGAACTTTGTAATCCGCTTGGCATGGAGAGACTCAATCAAGGTAGGGGTTGCATTCCGGTCAACCGCCCGCCGGGGATAAGTGAAGATGTCGCGTGGCGGACACTAACGGGTCTCGCCATTCCTGTGCGCAGGGGATTCTAGCAGAGCAACCCCATCGAAATCAGCAAATTTGCCGGTTTTCTGGTAGATTTGCCCCCTTATAGCGCAACATGAGGAGCCCTGACATGCCGTCATTCGATATTGTCTCTGAAGTCAAAATGAACGAGGTGTTGAACGCCGTCGATAACGCCAATCGTGAACTGGCGACCCGTTTCGATTTTCGTGGTGTTGAAGCCAGCTTCGAGCTGAACAAGGAAGAAGTGAAGCTGGAGGTCGATGCCGACTTCCAGCTCAAGCAGATGGTCGAGATCCTGCGTGCAGCCCTGCTCAAGCGCAACATCGAGAACAGCTCAATGGACGTGGGTGACAGCGTTCACTCCGGCAAGCGTTTCCACCTGAACGTCAAGTTCAAGCAGGGGATCGAGAAAGAGATCGCCAAGAAGCTGGTGAAACTGATCAAGGATTCCAAGATCAAGGTGCAGGTCGCCATTCAGGGTGATGAAGTGCGGGTCACAGGCAAGAAGCGTGACGATCTGCAGGAGGCCATGGCGCTGGTACGTGGTGCCGAGCTGGGTCAGCCGATGCAGTTCCAGAATTTCCGCGATTGATGACGGGCGGGAGGGTTCGGCCCTCCCCCTGGTGCGACCGCCACGCGGTGCAACCGTAAAAGGTTCGATGACAGAGCCATAAAAAAACCGGAGCAGCTGCTCCGGTTTTTTGTATCCGCATTACCCGTTCTATTAGAACTTGTAGGTAACGGAGAAGTAGTGGCTGAAGCCAGAGCTCTTCCAGGGGGTACCGTCGTAGGCGGTAGAGCCATCTTTGGTGCCGTAGGCATCCATGAAGTACTTCAGGCCATAACCCACTGCGTAGCGGTCAGAGTGCCAGTAGATACCGTGGAAGGTCGCCAGGTTGTCGCTGGTACGGTCGGCACGGTTGTGGGTATCCATGTCGAATGCGTAATCCAGGTAACCCTGGTAGGAGACGAAGCTGCCGTTGCTGAAGGTGTAGAAAGGCTTGAACCAGTTCATGGCGAACCAGTAACCGTTCCAGTCACCTTCTTCTTCGGTGAAGAACTGGTTCTCGGTGGAATGACGAGCATACAGGTTCATGCCGACTTTACCGAACCAAGGCACCTGTACGTCAGCACCCAGACCGATCATGTTTTCCATCTGGTTGTCGCCGATGTTGTTCAGGGAGGCGATGTACACCTCTTGCACCGGGCCGAAGGAGAGATCTTTACCAGTCAGCGCATCCAGAGACATACGCGGCGCAAACTTCATGAAGAGGTTCTGACCCTTGTGCTTGTCGCTGTGACGGGAATCGAAGATGTCGAACACATCGACGTAACCGTACAGGTCAAACAGACCGGAACGACCGCCAAATTCCATTTCGAAGTAGGTGTCGTTGTAATCTTCTGCACCAGTGGTGAAAGGACGTTGGTCGATGGTATGCATGACGTTGAACTGCATCCACTTGTAATCGTTCTTGTGGATGTCACCGCTGTAGTCAGCAGCGAAGGCCGGGGTGGCGGCAGCAGCCAGCAGACCGGCAGCGATCAGAGTCTTGGTAAATTTGGCCATTTTATTGGTCTCTTGTGCGTTAGTTGAGGTTTTCCGTAGCCTGCCCACAAGGAGCGGAAGGGATTCTAGCCAAATAAATTCATCGGAGAAACAAGAGCCGGGGAACTTTATTCGGAAGTGTGAATCTAATCACCCCCAATTTCACGCAAACGCTTGCTATTTATCCTGTTGCAAGAGCAACGCTCTTCCTCGTTTGGCAACCAGCACGATCAGGATCAATACCGGAATGCCGAGCAGGCTGGTGCCGACAAAGAAGGTGCTGTAGCCGAACTGTTCGACGAAACGCCCGGAGAAACCCGCCAGCAGCTTGGGCATCAGCAGCATGACGGAGCTGAACAGGGCGTACTGGGTGGCGGAGAAAGCCACGTTGGTCAGGCTCGACAGATAGGTCACAAAGGCCGCCGTCGCTATGCCGGCGCTGAGGTTGTCGACCGAGATGATCAGGGTCAGCAGCTCCAGGTTGTGGCCCACTTCGTTGAGCAGGGCGAACAGCAGATTGGTGCTGGCGGTGAGCAGGGCGCCGAGGAACAGGATGCGCAGGGTGCCAAAGCGCATCACCAGCACGCCCCCCAGGGCGGCCCCCACCAGGGTCATGATGACGCCATACACCTTGGTGATGGTGGCCACTTCCGTTTTGCTGAATTGCAGGTCCACGTAGAAGCTGTTGGACATCACTCCCATCACCACATCCGAGATGCGATAGCAGGCGATGAGCCCCAGGATCAGCATGGCCGAGCCGCCGTAACGGCGGAAGAAATCGGCAAACGGACACCAGATGGCCTCGTAGATCCAGGCGCCAACGCCGGCCAGCGAGGTGGGCCAGCCACGGGAGAGCAGCAGCGCCTTGCGCGCTTCCTGCTGATCGTTCTGACCGGCAAGATCGATATCCGGCTCGTGGCAGATCAGGGTGGTGATGACGCCGAGGGACATGAGCCCCGCCATCAGCAGATAGGTGAGTTGCCAGCCATGGTAGTCATAGCCGCTGTTGCTGCCGAGCCAGGCCGCCAGCGCCAGTGCCCCCGCGCCGGCCATGATCATCGCCAGCCGGTAACCCGTCATGTAGGAGGCCGCCATGGCCGCCTGCAACCGCTCCGGCGCCGACTCGATGCGGTAGGCATCGATGACGATGTCCTGCGTCGCGGAGCAAAACGCCACCAGCAGGGCAAACAGGGCGAGTTGGGCGAGCTGGGTCTTGGGATCGCA
Organism: Aeromonas piscicola; assembly: GCF_000820005.1. Lineage (GTDB taxonomy): Bacteria > Pseudomonadota > Gammaproteobacteria > Enterobacterales > Aeromonadaceae > Aeromonas > Aeromonas piscicola. The sequence continues at coordinate 157,268 of NZ_CDBL01000034.1, forward strand.
ATAGGCCATGCCCACCAGCGAGAGGGCAATCAACAGCTGGGATAGCAGCATCCAGCTGCGGCGCCGTCCCAGCCAGCGGGAGAGCAGCGGCAGCGGCAGCCGGTCAACCAGCGGCGACCACAGCCACTTGAAGCCATAGGCCAGCGCCACCCAGCTCATGTAGCCGATATCGGTCAGGCTGACATCGGCCTCGCGCAGCCAGAACGAGAGGGTGCCAAACACCAGCAGCAGAGGCAGGCCGGACGAGAAGCCCATGGCAAACAGTATGAGGACCCGAGTCTCAAGGTAGACGGCGAGCGAGTCTCGCCAGCTCGGTGTGCGGACAGTGTTCAAATACCTGACTCCTCTGGGAAAATTGCGCCATTTTGTCAGGTTCGGGGGGGATAGCCAAGGCAAGCCGAGCGTGGCGGGTCTGGATTCAGGGGCGCGAACCCATGCAGTGGCGCGGGCAGGGGCCCTCGGTGATCAGATAGTTGGCGCACGTCATCAGCTGCAGGCGCAGCCAGACGTCGGCGATGATCTGTTGTTCATCCCACTGATGCAGGCTGTGCAGCAGGTGCCAGAACACCCCTTCCTGGTCGGTGGCCGGTTGTTTGTCAGCCGGGATATGGGGCAAGTCTTGCCAGTGGGAGAGGAGCTGCCAGCTCAGATCTTCCAATTGCTGATAGGGGATTTCTCGTGCCAGAAAATGACGAACCGCCTGGGCCAGCGGGACTGTGTGTTGGGCTAGGTAGTCGTTGCAGGTCACCGTAACCTCCTTCTCCTCATGTGGGCCATACCCCGGGAAAATGGGGCAAGGCCAGAGTATAGAAAGGGGCGCCGGTGACCCGGGCAAAGACGCGGCGGAATGTGATCCGGCCCGCGTTATTTCTCCGCCAGCAACACCACCTTCTTCAGGATGATGGGGCTGGTGGGCACGTCGTTGGCGCGCAGGATGGAGCTGTAACCCGTCTGTACCTGGGCCAGCTTGTCCAGCACCTCCATGCCCTGTACCACCTGGCCGAACACGGTATAACCGGCGCCGGCATTGGCGTTGAGGTTGTTGTTGTCGGTCAGGTTGAAGTAGAACTGGCGGGTGGCGCTGTCCACGGCCTGGGTGCGGGCCATGGCGATGCTGCCACGCTTGTTGGGCAGGCCGCCCTTGGACTCGTTGACCACGGGATCCAGGGTTGGCAGTTGCTGGAACTGCTGGTTATAGCCGCCCCCCTGCACCACGAAGTCCTGGATCACCCGATGGAACAGGCTGCCGTCATAGCTGCCGTCCGCCACGTAGCGCAGGAAGTTTTTCACCGTCTGCGGCGCCTGCTTGGAGGCCAGCTCCACCACTATGTTGCCGTGGTTGGTCTCCATCCTGACCTTGGGGCCGGCGAACGCCAACGGGGCGATCAGCATGGCCAGTAACCAGAGTTTTTTCATTTGACTCTCCTCGCTCAGCTCGGCTGACCCTTGAGATAACCACGCAGGGCATTGTCCGCCATGATCTGTTGCAGCAGGCTGCCCAGCTGCTGGTTAAGGATGGATTCCAGCTCGGCCATGGTCGGTTCACCCGGGCCTTCCTTGCTGGAGGACATGTTGAACTGCTTGGTCAGCTTGCTGCCCTGGAAGTCGGCCATCACCTGCAGGCTGACACGGGACTTGGTGACATAGGTGAAGGTTTTCTCTTCCACCGTGACCGCGGCGCTGGAGATGGCCAGGGTCAGATTGGTGGTACCGCTGTTGCCCACTTCCAGCCCCTGGCTGCGCAGACCTTCCGCCAGCTTCTCGGCCAACAGGTTGTTGAGCGGCTGTTCGCTGTTGACCAGCACGGCGGCCTTCTCTTTCTTCTTGATGGAGAAGACGTAGGCGGCTTCACGCTTGTCGATCCCTTCCAGGGTGATGCGGTTGCCCGAGTAGTACTGCTGATTGGAAGGAATCACCTGCGGGTTGAGCAGAGCGGTTTCCGGCCAGTGAGTCGCACAACCACCCAGCATCAGGGCGGCCAGCAGCAAGAGTGACTTTTTCATCATGGGTTTCCTTTAGCTTTCTGTTTAGCGTTTGATGGCTTTCAAAATAACGAATTTGCTGTTCGACGCAACGACTTGTGCATTGGCAAACAGGCGCTTGAGTTTGTTGTGATAATCCAGGTGACGGTTGCCTACTATCCAGAGTTCGCCCCCCTGGGGCAACACCCGGTGAGCATCGCTGAACATCTGCCAGGCGATATGATCGGTGATCGCCTGCAACTGATGGAAGGGCGGGTTGCAGAGGATCCTATCCGCCGCTCCTACTGCCACGTCATCGAGACAGTTGTTGACCATGAAGCGGGCACGGGGCAGGGCATCCGGCAGATTGTGTTCGACGTTGAGCCGCGCCGAGGCGACCGCCATGTGGGATTCGTCGATGAAGGTCACCTCCACCTCGGCATCCCGCGCCAGCAGCGCCAGCCCCAGCACACCGTTGCCGCAACCCAGATCGATCACTTTGCGCGCACTGTGCACCGGTAAATTGTCCAGCATGAAGCGGGCGCCGATATCCAGGCTGGTGCGCGAAAATACGTTGGCATGGTTGTGGATGAGCATGTCGGTGCCCTCCAGCGGCCAGACCGTCGGGAAAGGATTGCTCAGGGTGGGTCGCTCGCTGGCCGATGCGCCATCGACAGTGCAATGAATGAGGCGTGCCTTCTTCCAGGCCAGCGAGGTGCGGGTCAGCCCCAGGTATTTTTCAAACAGCGCCAGGGTCGAGCTGTGAATGTCCTTGGCCTTGCCGGCGGCGAGGATGCGAGTGGCCGGGGTTGCCACCTGGCGCAGGGCCAGCAGTTGCTGCTCCAGCAGCGCCTGATACTTGGAGACCTTGATCACCACCAGCGCGGGGGCTGCAGGCAATGGCGCCAGCGCATCCTGCAGCGTGATGGCATGGGGATCCAGCCCGTTCTCCGCGAGGTTGACCAAGGTGGCTTGCTCGCTGATATGGGAGTCGCTCACACAGACAGGGGCATGGCCGTGCAGGTAGGCGGCCAGGGCCCCGAAGCCGTCATTCATGATGATGACAGGGCCGGTCTGCTCGAGTGGCGCCTCTGCCAGGGTATTGATCAGGTACTCGTCTGCCGCATCCCAGGCCTGCAACGGATCCTGGCTCTGGCGTGGATAGCGATACAGGGTCAGACGACAATGAGCCGTGTCGAGAAGGGTTTGCATATAGCGAAGCGTCCAGATGATTCATAAAACAGGCGCCGGCGGGGCGCAAAGTGGCGCTATTCTAGCGAGGGCGGAGAATTTCACCAGCCCGGCGGTACTGGGCGAGGGGCAAAACCGCGCCCCTTTTCCCGTACGGGACGATTTCGTCATACCGCCAACCCTGGCTACAATGGCCGGACATCCATTTTGGGAGTTTTGCTCGTGACCATGCAACAACAGATCGAGGCCAAGCTGGCCGCTGCCTTGTCCCCCAGCCACCTGGAGGTGATCAACGAAAGCTACATGCACAGGGTCGCGCCGGGCTCAGAGAGCCATTTCAAGGTGGTGGTGGTGAGTCAGGCCTTCGAGGGTCAACGGCTGCTGGCCCGCCATCGCCAGGTCAATGGGGTGCTGGCCGACGAGCTGGCGGGTGCCATTCATGCACTGGCGCTGCATACCTATACGGAGCAGGAGTGGCAGCAACGGGAGCAGGCGCCGACCACCCCCAGTTGCGTCAGCAAGAATGGCCCGGCCTAAGGCTATTGACGAATTGATTACTCAATCCTCGATTAGTTAACAATTAAGAAACGTTTCGTGGCGGCGTCCCGAGTCCCGGCTCGGGACGCCGCTCTCCCGCCCAGGCATCAAAATTTCTAATCTATTTTTGAACATAAACACCATTACCTATTTTTAGGTATTTATAGCTAACGCGAGGCAAATCCTGAGGTTTAGTGACGAAAATGGTGTGATTAAATTTTGATGATTTTGTGATGGAGAGGGGATTTTCCCCATTTTGCATGGCGGGTAACTTGCCATAAGTGGTAAACTCAGGCGCTTTTGAATGACCCTGTATGTTGCTGATTTGTTTGTTTCTTCGGCATTTTTTCGCAACATGAACGGGCTCATTCAACAACTCGTCGTGATGTATTTCTCGGCGCTAACCAACCTGTCTTCCCTTAACGGTAGTGCAAGTGAGTATGATTACAATTAAAAGAGGACTGGACATCCCCGTGCTGGGTGCTCCGGAGCAAGTAATCTACGATGGCCCGGCCATCACCCGTGTTGCTACACTCGGCGAAGAGTTCGTGGGGATGCGACCTACTATGTTCGTCAAAGTAGGTGATCGCGTCATTAAAGGTCAGGAGCTCTTCGAAGATAAGAAGAACCCCGGCGTTAAATTCACGGCCCCCGCCACCGGTGTGGTTTCAGAGATCAACCGGGGTGCCAAGCGCATTCTGCAATCTGTCGTCATCGAACTCGATGGGTCCGACGAGCAGGTGACCTTTGAACACTTTGCGTCTGCCGAGCTGGCACAGCTCGCGCGCAGCAAGGTGCAAGAGATCCTGGTCGCGTCAGGCCAATGGACTGCGTTGCGTACCCGCCCGTTCAGCAAGGTGCCGGCCGTGGAGTCTTCTCCCCGCGCCATCTTCGTCACCGCGATGGACACCAACCCGCTGGCCGCCAATAGCGACCTCATCATCAAGGAACAGGCTCAGGCTTTCCTCGATGGTCTGGCGGTATTGACTCGCCTGACCGATGGCGCCGTCTACGTCTGCAAGGGCGAAGCCAGCCTGCCGCACGCTGCCCTGGCGCAAGTCAAAGAGGAAGTGTTCGTCGGCCCGCACCCTGCCGGTCTGCCTGGTACCCATATCCACTTCCTGGATCCGGTCAGTGCCAAGAAGGTGCAGTGGTACATCAACTATCAGGATGTCATCGCTTACGGCAAGCTGTTCACCACAGGCCAGATCTTCACCGACAAGGTGGTCTCCCTGGCCGGTCCGAACGTGGTCAAGCCACGCCTGCTGCGCACCCGCATGGGCGCCTGCATCAGCCAGCTGACCAACAACGAGCTGCGTGCGGATGAAAACCGCGTCATCTCTGGTTCCCTGCTCAGTGGTGCCAAGGCCGAAGGGGTGCATGACTACCTGGGTCGTTACCACAACCAGGTGAGCGTGCTGGGCGAGGGACGTGAGAAAGAGTTCCTGGGTTGGGTCAATCCCAGCGCCAGCAAGTTCTCCATCACCCGTACCACCCTCTCTCATCTGATGAAGGGCAAACTCATCAACTTCACTACCACCACCAACGGTAGTGATCGCTCCATGGTGCCTATCGGCAACTATGAGCGCGTGATGCCGCTCGACATCCTGCCGACCCTGCTTCTGCGGGATCTGGTCTCCGGTGACATCGACAGCGCCCAGGCGCTCGGTTGTCTGGAGCTGGATGAGGAAGATTTGGCGCTCTGTACCTTCGTCTGCCCCGGCAAGACAGAATACGGCCCAGTCTTGCGTGAGTGCCTGACCAAGATAGAACTGGAAGGTTAAGCGATGAGTTTCAAGCAACTTCTTGAAAATATGGAACATCACTTCGAGCCGGGCGGCAAGTACTCCAAGTACTATGCCCTGTTCGAGGCGGCGTACACCCTGTTTTATACCCCCGGGTCCGTGACCCGCAATGCTGCCCACGTCCGTGATGCGATCGATCTGAAACGCATGATGATCATGGTGTGGCTGGCCGTGTTCCCGGCCATGTTCTGGGGCATGTTCAACGTCGGCAATCAGGCGATTGCCGCCATTGCCCATCTGGGCACGGCTGCCGGTGCCGACACCTGGCAATATGCGCTGGCGCAATTGCTGGGTGCCTCGCTGGATCCTGCGGTCGCCGGTATCGGCAGCAAGATGCTGATCGGTGCCACTCACTTCCTGCCCATCTACCTGACCGTATTCCTGGTCGGTGGTTTCTGGGAAGTGCTGTTCGCCATGGTGCGCAAGCACGAGATCAACGAAGGCTTCTTCGTGACCTCGATCCTGTTCGCCCTGATAGTGCCGCCCGAGCTGCCCCTGTGGCAAGCCGCGCTGGGGATCACCTTCGGTGTGGTGCTGGCCAAGGAAGTATTCGGTGGTACCGGCAAGAACTTCCTGAACCCGGCCCTGGCGGGTCGTGCGTTCCTGTTCTTCGCCTACCCGGGTCAGATCTCCGGTGATGCCGTCTGGGTTGCCGTTGACGGCTACTCGGGCGCGACTGCGCTGAGCCAGTGGGCCCATGGCGGCCAGATGGCGCTGATCAACGGTGCCACCGGTCAGGCTATCAGCTGGATGGATGCCTTCCTCGGCAACCTGCCGGGTTCCATCGGTGAAGTCTCCACCCTGATGATCCTCATCGGTGCCGCCATGATCGTCTACATGCGGATCGCCTCCTGGCGCATCATCGCCGGTGTGATGATCGGCATGGTCGCTACCTCCCTGCTGTTCAACGTCATAGGTTCAGACACCAACCCCATGTTCAACATGCCGTGGCACTGGCATCTGGTGCTGGGCGGCTTCGCCTTTGGCATGGCCTTCATGGCAACCGATCCTGTCTCCGCCGCCTTTACCAACAAGGGCAAGTGGTGGTATGGCGCCCTTATCGGCGTCATGGTCGTGCTGATCCGTGTCGTGAACCCCGCGTTCCCGGAAGGCATGATGCTGGCCATTCTGTTTGCCAACCTGTTTGCCCCCTTGTTTGACCATTTCGTGGCGCAGGCGAACATCAAGCGGAGGATCGCTCGTGGCGTTTAATAAAGACTCTACTGTCGGCACCCTGACGGTTGTAACCGGTCTGTGTCTGGTCTGTTCCATCGTGGTCTCAGTGGCTGCCGTGGGGCTGCGTCCGGCTCAGCTGGAAAACAAGGCGCTGGACAAGCAAAGCAATATTCTGTCCGTGGCCGGTGTCGATGTCAGCAGCGTGGCCAAGCGTGACCTGGCCCAGCTGTATGGCGACAAGATTGAAGCGCGTCTGGTTGACCTGACCACGGGTGAATTCGTTGATGGCGATGCCGACAACTTCGACACCAAGCTGGCAGCGAAAGACCCGGCCAAGAGCATTCGTCTGGCATCTGTCGACGACAAGGCCGGTCTGCGTCAAATCTCCAGACTGATCCCGGTGTTCTTCGCCAAAGATGCCGAGGGCAAGGTCGACAACATTATCCTGCCGATCTACGGCCAGGGTCTGTGGTCCACCATGTATGCCTTCGTCGCCGTTGCGGCTGACGGTCAGACCATCAAGGGCATCACCTACTATGACCACGGTGAAACCCCGGGTCTGGGCGGCGAGATCGAGAACCCGGCCTGGCAAGGTCTGTTCATCGGCAAGAAGCTGTTCGATCAGGACGGCATGCCGGCATTGCGCGTCATCAAGGGCCATGCTCCGGCAGGTTCCGAGCATGAGATCGATGGTCTGTCCGGTGCCACCCTGACAGGTAACGGTGTACAGCACACGTTCGACTTCTGGATGGGACCCAAGGGCTTCGGTCCTTTCCTGGCCAAGATTCGTGCAGGAGAAATCAACAATGGCTGACAAGAGCGAAATGAAGAAGTTGCTGTTGACGCCTGTGCTCGGCAACAACCCCATTGCACTGCAGGTGCTGGGTGTCTGTTCCGCGCTGGCCGTTACCAGCCAGATGAAGACGGCGTTCGTGATGACGCTGGCGGTGACTGCGGTCACTGCCTTCTCCAACCTGTTCATCTCCCTGATCCGCAACCAGATCCCGAACAGTGTGCGGATCATCGCCCAGATGGCGGTGATTGCCTCGCTGGTTATCGTGGTTGACCAGGTGCTCAAGGCGTATGCCTATGACATCTCCAAGCAACTGTCGGTATTCGTGGGCCTCATCATCACCAACTGTATCGTGATGGGTCGTGCCGAAGCCTATGCCATGAAGAGCGCCCCGCTGCCCTCTTTCCTGGACGGTATCGGCAACGGTCTGGGTTATGGCGCCGTGCTGCTGGTCGTGGCGACCGTGCGCGAGATCCTGGGCTCGGGTACCTGGTTCGGTATCGAGCTGCTGCCGCTGGTGAACAATGGCGGCTGGTACGTGCCTAACGGCCTGTTGCTGCTGCCGCCGAGTGCGTTCTTCATCATTGGTCTGATCATCTGGGGCGTCCGCACCAGGGATCCCAAGCAGGTGGAGGCGAAGGATTAAGGTATGGAACACTATCTGAGTCTGTTGATTCGTTCGATTTTCATCGAAAACCTGGCCCTCTCCTTCTTCCTGGGGATGTGTACCTTCCTGGCGGTGTCCAAGAAGGTCAAGACCGCCATGGGTCTGGGGATTGCCGTTATCGTGGTTCAGACCGTTGCCGTTCCGGCCAACAACCTGATCTACAACTACGTCCTCAAAGATGGCGCCCTGGTCTCCGGCCTGGATCTGAGCTTCCTGAGCTTCATCACCTTTATCGGTGTGATTGCGGCCCTGGTGCAGATCCTGGAAATGGCGCTGGACAAGTATTTCCCTGCGCTCTACAACGCGCTCGGCATCTTCCTGCCGCTCATCACGGTGAACTGCGCCATCTTTGGTGGCGTCTCCTTCATGGTGCAGCGTGACTACAACTTCGTGGAGTCCGTGGTCTATGGCGTGGGGTCGGGTGCAGGTTGGATGCTGGCCATAGTCGCAATGGCGGGGATCCGCGAGAAGATGAAGTACTCCGATGTACCGGAAGGCCTGCGCGGTCTGGGCATCACCTTCATCACCGCGGGTCTGATGGCGCTGGGCTTCATGTCCTTCTCTGGTATTTCCCTGTAATCGGAAAGGAAATATAGATGGAAATTATTCTGGGTGTGGTCATGTTCACCGTGATCCTGCTGGCCCTGGTAGCAGTTATTCTGTTCGCCAAGTCCAAGCTGGTGACCGCAGGTGACGTGACAATCAGCATCAACGGCGATCCGGCCAAGGCTGTCACCAGCCCGGCGGGTGGCAAGCTGCTCGGCGTGCTGGCTGGCAGCGGTATCTTCGTCTCCTCCGCCTGTGGCGGTGGTGGCTCCTGTGGTCAGTGCAAGGTGCGGGTGAAAGCCGGCGGCGGCGATATCCTGCCGACCGAGCTGGATCACATCAGCAAGGGCGAAGCCCGTCATGGCGAGCGTCTGGCCTGTCAGGTCACCGTCCGTTCCGACATGGACATCGAGCTGCCGGAAGAGATCTTCGGGGTGAAGAAGTGGGACTGTACCGTCATTTCCAATGACAACAAGGCCACCTTCATCAAGGAGCTCAAGCTGCAGATCCCCGATGGCGAGAGCGTCCCGTTCCGCGCCGGTGGTTATATCCAGATCGAAGCCCCTGCGCACCATGTGCAGTACAAGAACTTCGATATTCCCGAGGAGTATCGCGGGGATTGGGATCGCTTCAAGATCTTCGAACTGGAGTCCAAGGTCAACGAGCCGATCATTCGTGCTTATTCCATGGCCAACTATCCGGAAGAGTTCGGCATCATCATGCTGAACGTGCGGATTGCAACCCCGCCGCCGAGCAACTGGACTGCGCCTCCCGGCCAGATGTCCTCCTACATCTTCAGCCTCAAGGCTGGCGACAAGGTGACCATCTCGGGTCCATTTGGTGAGTTCTTCGCCAAGGACACAGACGCCGAAATGGTGTTCATCGGTGGTGGTGCGGGTATGGCGCCGATGCGTTCCCATATCTTCGACCAGCTGCGTCGCCTGAAGACCCATCGCAAGATGAGCTTCTGGTACGGTGCCCGTTCCAAGCGCGAGATGTTCTATGTCGAAGACTTCGACATGCTGGCGGCCGAGAACGACAACTTCCAGTGGCACGTCGCCCTGTCCGATCCGCAGCCGGAAGACAACTGGGATGGTTACACAGGCTTCATCCACAACGTCTTGTTCGAGAACTATCTCAAGAACCACGAGGCGCCGGAAGATTGTGAATTCTACATGTGCGGGCCTCCCGTCATGAACGCTGCCGTCATCAACATGCTGAAAAACCTCGGTGTTGAAGACGAGAACATCCTGCTGGATGACTTTGGTGGTTAATCAATGCACAGTGTTGTAAAGACCTGGCTAGCCTTCGGGCTAGCCTTTTTCTTGACTGGGTGCGGTCAGGAAACGGTCCAATCCAAGCCGGAGATCCACATCACCGGCAGCACCATGGGTACCTACTACTCCATCAAGGTGGCGGACAACGTCATCACGGACCCGGCCAAGTTCCAGGCCGAGGTCGATGTCCTGCTGGAGCGGGTCAACGACCAGATGTCGACCTATCGTCCTGACTCCGAGCTGTCGCGCTTCAACCAGCACAGAAGCTCGACCCCTGTGGTGGTCTCCCGCGATACCGCGCGCGTGGTGACTGAATCCCTGCATCTGGGCCGTGAGAGCCGTGGGGCGCTGGACGTTACCGTCGGTCCCCTGGTCAATCTGTGGGGTTTCGGGCCGGATGCCCGTCCGACCAAGATCCCGTCCGAGGAGCTGATCACCCAGACCCGGCAGAAGACTGGCCTGGGCAATCTGCATGTGATCACCTCCGCCGATGCCGATACCCTGCAAAAAGACATTCCGGATCTCTACGTGGATCTCTCCGCCATTGCCAAGGGCTTCGGGGTGGACAAGGTGGCCGAGTACCTGGAGTCCATGGGATCTCGCAACTATCTGGTGGAGATCGGCGGCGAGCTGCGCATCAATGGCGTCAATGGCAAGGGTCACCCCTGGCGCGTGGCCATCGAGAAGCCGACTGCCAATGCCGGCTCGGTGCAGGAAGTGATAGTGGCCGGTGACAACGGGGTTGCCACCTCTGGGGAATACCGCAACTATTACGAGATGGACGGCCAGCGCTTCTCCCACACCATAGATCCCATGACGGGCAAGCCCATCCAGCATCGCATGGTGTCGGTGACTGTGATCCACCCCTCCTGCATGACGGCAGACGGGCTGGCGACCGTGTTCATGGTGCTCGGGCCCGAGAAGAGCCTGGCCTATGCCAAGGAGCGCGGGCTGGCTATCTTCGTGATCACCAAGACGGCCGATGGCTTTGAAGAGGCTTATTCAGATGCCTTCAAACAGTATCTGGTTAGAAAGTAAGAGGCAGTAGCATGCAGATTTTCTTGATCACCTTCGGGGTTTTTCTGGCGGTAGTGGTGGCCATGGCCATAGGTTACATCTTCCAAAAGAAGACCATCTCAGGTTCCTGTGGTGGGTTGGGCACGATCGGCATCGAGAAAGAGTGCGATTGTCCGGAGCCCTGTGACAACCGCAAGAAGAAGATGGCCAAGGAAGAGGCCCGTCGCAAGATGCTGATCGACAACCGGATCATCTGAGCGGGCCGGGGGCCGAAGTCGTATTTGGTCCCATGCTGGATAACAGGCGGGCTGACCTTGTGGTCAGCCCGCTTTTTTATAGCGGTGTGCTCAGTAGTCGTATTGATGGCAGGCTTTCTTGTTGAACTCTGCCTGCCAGCGCGCCAGCTCTTCCCGCGTTCCCAGTTCGTCACCCTGCTTGATGGCCTTTTCCAGTGCCGCTATGCGGTCATACAGCCAGCTGCATTCGGCAGTCGGGTTATCCTTGCTGCTGCCCGGCTGTGGCAGCAGACAGAACCCCAGCCCTAATCCCAGCCAGAGTGCTTTCATCTCGTCCTCCTTGACCCATGGGGTGGTGAATGGTGCCTTAAGAGTCTATGCCTGTTCGTCGTTTCATGCCGATGGCAGAAACGGCAGCGCTGGGTTAGCATAGGCAGATTACCTGTTTATCCGTACAGTGGTATGCGCAAAATCATTCACATCGACATGGACTGCTTCTACGCGGCGGTAGAGATGCGGGACAACCCGGCCCTGCGCGAGGTGCCGCTGGCCATCGGCGGCTCGGCAGACAGGCGCGGCGTCATCTCGACCTGCAATTATGTGGCGCGCCGTTTCGGGGTACGCTCCGCCATGCCGAGCGGCCTGGCCAAAAAGCTCTGCCCGCCGCTGGTGCTCATACCCGGTCGAATGGCGCTCTACAAGGAGATCTCCCGCCAGCTGCGCGCCATCTTCCTGCGCTACACCGAGCTGGTGGAGCCACTTTCCCTCGATGAAGCCTATCTCGACGTTACCGACAGCCCCTGCTGTGGCGGCAGTGCCACCCTGATGGCGGCCGAGATCCGCCACGCCATAGTGACCGAGCTGGGGCTGACCGCCTCGGCCGGGGTGGCACCGAACAAGTTTCTGGCCAAGCTGGCCTCGGAGCAGCGCAAGCCCGACGGTTTGTTCGTGATAAGGCCCCAGGAGGTGGATGAGTTCGTGTGCCAGCTGCCGTTGGCCAAGCTGCCGGGGATTGGGCGCAAGACTGCCGATCGGCTGGAGTCCCAGGGGCTTTACTCCTGCGAAGATGCGAGAGTGCTCAGCAGCGAGGAGCTGATCGCCCGATTCGGCAAGCTGGGAGAGATGTTGACGGGGCGGATCTGGGGCCATGACGATCAGCCCGTACAGGCCCAGCGGGTGCGCAAGACCATTGGTGTGGAGACCACGCTAGCCAGCGATGTGCTGGATGAGGCCGCCTGTTGGCAGGTGCTGAGCCAGCTTATTCCCGAGCTGGAGCAGCGCTTTTCGGTCGGTTATGCGCAGGCGCAGCTGATGGGGCAGGGGATCAAGCTCAAGTTTGCCGATTTTCAGCAGACCACTGTCTATCGCCGTGGCGGCTATCAGCCTGAGTTATTTCACGACCTGCTCCATGAGGGGCTGCTGCGGGCACAGAGCAAGCCGATCCGGCTGCTCGGGCTGGTGGTCGGTCTGCCCCGTGACGGAGAAGTTAACCAGCTCAGCCTGGATTTTGCCTGATAAGGTTAAGTTTTTGTTTCCAAACCCGATAAACTGATCACATCTGTATGAGCTAGGAATTGTGGCATGAGTTCTCTTTCTGTTCAGGGGCGCATTACCCTGATCGCCGGTTGTTGTTTATTGGCCAGTGCGGGTGCCCTGGTTGCCTCTTCTCTCTATAGCGCAGCCCGGATGCAGGATCAGGTCCTGACCTCCACCACGGAGGAGGCGCAGCGTTCAGCCGAAAACTGGATGAAGGCGATGGGGTCCGAGCAGGCGGCCAAGGTCACCAGTTATCTGGATGAAGCCTATTTCCGCACCACCCTGCTGGCGCAGGGGATCCTGTTCCAGCGCAAGAATGCGGCCGACAACTTTGGATCCTCCGAGACGCTGCGTAGCGCCGTCAATCAGCAACTGCACGATGCGGCGGCCTCCTCGGCCAATCTGCTCGGTGTCTATGCGGTATTCGAACCGGATCAGCTCGACGGGGAAGACAGCAACTACCATGGCTCCAGTGCGCTCGGCGCCAACGACAAAGGGCGTTTCTCCACCTATTGGGCCCGGGTCGACGGCAAGATAGAAGATGAGGTGCAAAACGAATCCGTGCTGGCGGACGAGAGTCCGACGGCGGCCGGCGGGGTAGAGAACGAATGGTATCGCTGCAGCATTCGCAGCAAGGCGCTCTGTCTGCTCGAACCTTATCTCGACGATGTGGGGTCGCAGAAGGTGCTGATGACCTCGGTGACAGTCCCTCTGCTGGAGCAGGAGACCCTGCTCGGCATGGTCGGGGTCGATATTTCGCTGGCCACCTTGCAAAACCTGGTCAAGGAGATGGATCAGGCACTCTACGACGGTCAGGGCAAGGTGCTGCTGGTGAGTCACGAAGGGCGTGCCGCCGGGGTGGATGGCTTTGACGTGACCCTGGGCAGCCCGCTTGGCCACCAATATCAGGTGCTGGCTGGCGATCTGACCGACTGGCTCGGCCAGGGGCAGACCATGACCCGCTGGAGCCCGGACGGTTCTTTGCTGCAAACCTTCGTGCCGGTCAGGATGCGCGGGACAGCGCAGACATGGGGCATCTATATCGAGCTGCCTCGCAGCGTGGTGCTGGCTTCGGCCCGTCAGCTGCAAGAGGATCTCTCCAGCCAGGCCAATCGCAGCGTGGTCACCCAACTGGTGATCGGTGGCGTGATCTCGGCGATCGGGCTGCTCTGCATCTGGCTAATGGCCCATCAGATAGTGGCGCCCATCCGCGCCGTGGTGGCCCGCCTCAAGGACATAGCCACCGGGGAGGGGGACCTGACCCAGCGCATCGACTTGCATCGCGATGACGAGATCGGCGAGCTGGCCAAATGGTTCAACAGCTTCCTCAACAAGTTGCAATCCACCATCAGTCAGGTGATAGACACGGTCGCGGGCACCCGCGCCAGCGCTGAGCAGGCGGCCCAGGTTGCCGAGCGCACCAGCGCCGGCATGCAGGCCCAGTATCAGGAGGTGGATCTGGTGGCGACCGCCTTTGAAGAGCTGAGCGCGACCGCGCTGCAGGTGGCGGGCAACGCCAACTCGGCGGTGGCGGCAGCCAACCAGGCCGATACCTCGGCGCAGGAGGGCAAGTACGTGGTGGCCGATACCCAGGAGGCGATGCGCAAGCTGATGGCGGTGATCAGCGACGCCAAGCCGGTGGTGGAGCGGCTTTCCGCCAACAGCGAGAACATCAACGATATCCTGGTGGTGATCCAGGGCATAGCCGAGCAGACCAACCTGTTGGCGCTGAACGCAGCCATCGAGGCGGCGCGGGCCGGTGAACAGGGCCGTGGTTTCGCCGTGGTGGCCGACGAGGTACGCAATCTGGCGGGGCGTACCCAGAATGCCATCATCGAGATCCAGACCCTCATAGGGCAGTTGCAATCCGGTACCCAGGCCGTGGTCAAGGCGATCATGACGGGCCACAGCCAGGCGGATGTGACGCTGACAAAAGTGGATCTGTCGGTCAGCGTGCTGGAGCAGATCATCCATGCGGTGGCGACCATTCATCAGATGAACGAGCAGATTGCCCGGGCGGCGCAGGAGCAGAGCGGGGTGGCGGACGAGATCAATCGCAACGTCAGCAACATTCGCGATGTGAGCCATACCATACGGGCCGAGGCGGCCACCTCCGCCGAAAACGGGCGCGAGTTGTCGGCGCTGGCGGACAAGCAGCAGCAGCTGGTGGGGCAGTTCAAGGTATAGGGACAAGAAAAAAGGCGCCATCCAACCGGAGGCGCCAAACACATTCAGATGACAGACTGGGTTAAATCGGTCCGATTTAAGCCCCTCTTCCCGCAGAGGAAGAAACACAACACCACAATCGCAGACCACTGACTCACAAAAATCACATGTAAACCAACATGGAAGAGAAAAAGCGAGCCATATGACAACGGATTGCGAAGCGAATTATGTTTATTCACTGGTCGGCCCGCAACCGACAAATTATAATGCGGCCCATTAGAAAAACTCATCATCGGCTGGTCTCATGTCTCGTCGTTTACCCCCGCTCAATGCACTGAAAGCATTCGAAGCCGCGGCTCGTCACTTAAGCTTCACCCGGGCTGCGGAAGAACTGTTCGTGACCCAGGCTGCCATCAGTCACCAGATCAAGGCGCTGGAGGAGTATCTCGGCATCAAGCTGTTTCGCCGCAAGAACCGCTCCCTGCTGCTGACCGAAGAGGGACAGGGCTACTTCCTCGACATCAAGGACATCTTCACCTCCATCTCGGAGGCGACCGACAAGCTGCTGGCCCGCAGTGCCAAGGGGGCGCTCACCGTCAGTCTGCAGCCGAGTTTTGCCATCCAGTGGCTGGTGCCCAGGCTGGTGAAGTTCAGCGAACGCCATCCGGACATAGATGTACGGATCAAGGCGGTGGACATGGACGAGGGGTCGCTGACCGACGATGTGGACGTGGCCATCTACTACGGCCGTGGCAACTGGCCGGGACTGAGATCCGACAAGTTGCACACCGAATACCTGATCCCAGTCTGTTCGCCGCTGCTGCTGACCGGCCCCAAGCCGCTGCGCACCCCGGAGGATCTGACCCGTCATACCCTGCTGCACGATACTTCCCGCCGTGACTGGAAGGCCTGGTTTCGCCAGCTCGACATAGATGCCCCCAACGTCAATCAGGGGCCCATCTTCAGCCACTCGACCATGGTGATCCAGGCGGCGATCCACGGCCAGGGGGTGGCGCTCGGCCACAGCGTGCTGGCCCAGCCCGAGATCGAAGCGGGCCGGCTCATCTGCCCGTTCGAACAGGTGCTGGTGAGCAAGAACGCCTTCTACCTGGTGTGCCAGGAGCAGCAGTCCGATCAGGGCAAGATAGTGGCCTTTCGCGACTGGATGCTGGAGCTGGTGGAGCAGGAGGAGGCCCGTCGCCGGGCACGACTCGCCGATGCAGCCGACGCATAAGTCACCACAGACGCGTGCATGTCGTCGGGCGAGACCTGCCAGGGGGGCTGATGAGTGATGTGATAAGGGAGGGGGCAAGCGATGCCCCCGTTCGCATTATGCTGGCCCATGGCGCCGGTGCCGGCATGGAACACGCCTTTCTCGCCGAGCTGTCACGCCTGCTGGCGGGGCACGATATCGAGGTGGTGCGCTTCAACTTCCCCTACATGAGCAAACGGGCTCTGGATGGCAAGCGCAGGCCGCCGGACAGGCAGCCGGTGTTGCTCGACCATTGGCGCCAGATGATGCGCGAGTTTGCCCACCCAAGACTGTTTCTGGCGGGAAAGTCCATGGGGGGACGCATGGCGGCAGAGCTGTATCGCGAAGGAGGGGACGAGATGAATGCTGCAGGATTGCTCATTCTCGGGTATCCTTTCCACCCCCCGGCCAAGCCCGACAGCTGGCGGGGCGAGGTGCTCAAGCAGATCGAGACGCCGACCCTGCTGTTGCAAGGGGAGCGCGATACCTTCGGCACGCGTGCCGAACTGGCAGATTTTCCCTTCTCACCCCACGTATCGGTCCACTGGCTGACCGATGGTGACCATGGCTTCAAACCGCGAAAAGCCAGTGGTGTGAGCGAGCAGGAGAACCTGCAACAGGCGGCCAGTCGGATAAAAAGCTTTATCGCCGCCACTCGGGTTGAGACCTGACATGGTGAGCGAGACAAGAAGGAGCTAAGGATGCAGATCCAGCGAGATGTCCAGCGGCATTGGTTGGTGCTGGCGGGCCTGTTTGGCCTGACGGCAACCCTGCTGGGGGCCTATGGCGCCCACGGTCTGGCGGCGAGTGGCATCACGCCTTCGCTGCTGGCGGCGTTCAACACCGCCGTGCAGTATCAGTTTTTTCACGCATTGGCCCTGCTGGTGCTGGGTTGGTGCGGTGTGCGCAGCAAGGTGATCACCTTTGCGGGCTTCGCATTTGTGCTGGGGATCCTCGGATTCTCCGGCAGTATTTACGCCATGGCGCTGCTCGGCAGCAAGGGGCTGGGGCTCATCACCCCGGCCGGTGGCCTCTGTTTTATGTTGGGATGGGCGGCTCTGATATGGGCTGGCTGTCGTCTTGGAGGAAAGAATGAATAATCTGCTGCTTTATTGCCGCCCCGGTTTTGAGAAAGAGGCGGCGGCAGAGATCACCGAGCGTGCCAGTAACATGCAGTGCTACGGTTTCGCCCGGGTCAAGGACGACAGCGGTTATGTGATATTCGAGTTGTATGACGAGGAGCAGGCCGATCTGCTGGCGCGCAAGCTGCCATTCAGGGAGCTTATCTTCATCCGTCAGATGCTGGTGGTGACCCATGAGCTGAAGGATCTGGATGTCGCAGATCGGATCTCGCCCATCATAGAAGCGACTCGCGAATACACCATCTGTGGCGATCTGCGAGTTGAAACCGCGGATACCAACGAAGCGAAAGAGCTGTCGGCCTTCTGCCGCAAGTTCACAGTGCCGCTTCGTCAGGCGCTGCGCAGCAACGAGCTCCTGACCAAGAAGGAGACGCCGCACCGTCCGGTGTTCCATGCCTTCTTCATGGCCAACGATCACCTGTTGCTGGGGTATTCCTACTCGTTCAACAACTCCGAGTTCCACATGGGTATCCCGCGTCTGCGCTGCCCGCCGGATGCACCGAGCCGCTCCAGCCTCAAGCTGGAAGAGGCCTTCTATGTGTTCGTGCCACGGGAAGAGTGGGACCTGCGCCTCACCTCCGGCATGAAGGCGGTCGATCTGGGCGCCTGCCCGGGTGGCTGGACGCATCAGCTGGTGCGTCGCGGCATGATGGTGACAGCGGTGGATAACGGCACCATGGCCCAGTCCTTGATGGATACAGGTCAGGTCAAGCACCTGCGTGACGATGGTTTTGTGTGGCGTCCCAGCAAGAAGAACATCTACTGGCTGGTGTGCGACATGGTGGAGAAGCCGGCACGGGTTGTTCACATGATTGCCGACTGGTTTCGGGAGAACGACTGCCAGGAGGCCATGTTCAACCTCAAGCTGCCGATGAAGAAGCGTTACGCCGAAGCGGTGCACAACATAGAGGTGTTGCGCGGCCTGCTCAAGGAGATCGACAACGCCTTCGTCATCCAGGCCAAGCAGCTTTACCACGATCGCGAAGAGATCACTGTGCACGTCTACAACAAGTACTGGGTTTCCAAGCTGGAAGCCAAGGACTGACGTCCGGCGCCTTGCCGTGAACGGAAAACAGGACCGACAGCAGAGATGCTGTCGGTCCTGTCGTTTATGCAGGCCTAGAAGCGATAGTCGAAGCGCAGGGAGGATTCGCCGTCGGTGAGCTTGAGCTCTATGTCGAGGGGGATGGAGCGATCGGTCGGGCTGAATTCCAGCTTGACCCCGTTGCCGTGCAGCTTGATGGAGGTGTTCATGCCACCGGCCTTGAACTTGATCCTGGGTTTGTGCTGCTCGAAGGAGAGGCTCACGCTCTTTTCGGCGGTCAGATTCAGCTTCTGATAGGGGGTGACCTGCCGGTTGCCGTCGCTGTCGGTCACTATGTCTACCCCGAAGGAGAGCGGTTTGGGCGCCTTGAGCAGGTCGTTGGAATCCATGGTGGAGCGCCAGATCTGGCTGGCTTGCTGGGTGCCGGATGCTGGTAGTTCTTTCCAGGCATTGTCGACCGGTCTGTCTACTGCCATGACGCTGCTGCTGACAAGCAACAGGGGAAAAATAGCGCGCATAATGGATCTCCTTATCCCTTATGCATTGAACATAGTAGCCAATTGACTAGGCGGGTAGCGCGCCGCGAGATAAAACAAGGGGAGCCTGAGCTCCCCTTTTAAATCAGTGAATTAAGATGAATTACAAACGGTCTATGATGGACTGGGTGAACTCGCTGGTAGAGGCCGTCCCCCCGAGATCCCGAGTCACGCGATCACCGGATTCTATGGTGGCGCGCACAGCCTCACGGATGCGCTCAGCCTTGTCCTGCATGCCCAGATATTCCAGCATCTGGATGGAGGCGAGGATCACCGAGGTCGGGTTGGCGATGTTCTTGCCTGCGATATCCGGCGCCGAGCCATGCACAGCTTCGAAGATGGCGGCACCATTCCCTATGTTGGCGCCCGGCGCCATGCCGAGGCCACCCACCAGACCGGCGCACAGATCCGAGAGGATGTCGCCGAACAGGTTGGTGGTGACCATGACATCGAACCGCTCCGGGTACATCACCAGGTTCATGCAGGCGGCATCGACGATCATCTCCTCGCTCTGAATATCCGGATAGCGGGCCGCCACTTCACGGGCCACTTCCAGGAACAGGCCCGAGGTGGACTTGAGGATGTTGGCCTTGTGGATGATGGTGACCTTCTTGCGCCCTTCCTGACGGGCCAGCTCGAAGGCGAACTTGACGATGCGCTCGGCCCCGTCGCGGGTGATGATGCTCATCGCCTCGGCGCTATTGTTGTCATCGCTGCGCTTCTGGCCGGCGCCCGAGTACATGCCTTCGGTGTTCTCGCGCACTGTGATGATATCGATGTTGTCGTAACGGCTGCGGGTGCCCTTGAAGGAGATGACGGGGCGGACGTTGGCGTAGAGGTTGAATTTCTTGCGCAGGGAGACGTTGATGGAGGTGAAGCCGCCGCCGACCGGGGTGGTGAGTGGGCCTTTCAGGCTGACCTTGTTCTTCTCGATCAGATCCAGGGTGGCCTGGGGCAGCAGCTCGCCGTGCTTCTCCAGCGCGACCAGGCCGGCATCCGCATATTCGTATTCGAAGTCACAACCGGCATGGGTCAGGATCTGGATGGCGGATTCTATGATGCTGGGGCCAATGCCGTCGCCCGGGATGACGGTAATCTTTCTTTTTGACATGAGACGTATCCACTTCTAGGGAACAGAGGGGGAGGATTCGGCCGTTTTATACCATTTCTACACCTAACCCTCCATGTTTCTTTACATTCTATCTGCTTTTGTCAACAGCAAGGGTGAGTCCCGTCATGATTGGCAGGATTGCTGGATCATAGGGGAGGTCAGTCAGGCCTCGCTGTCGGGCACGGGAGGATAGCGTATCTCCCGCAGGTTGAACCCCAGCGGAATATCCCGCTGCAGCTGCACCAGCCGCTGGGCCAGCAGGGCCTCATCCTGGTGATGGCGCAGCTTGAGCAGGGGCTTGCCGGCGCCCTCCTGCTGACAGGCTGCGAGCAGCGCCGACAGGCTGCCATGTTGTTGCAGCAACTGAGTCGCTGTCTTGGGGCCAATGCCGGGCACCCCCTTGATGTTGGAGCCACCTATGCCGGTCAGGGCCCAGAAATCCACCAGTTGCGCCGGCGCCACCCCGTATTGTTGCTCGACGAAGGCGGCATCCAGCCAGCGCTTGTTGAAGTAGTCGCGGATCTGGATCTGCGGGCAGATAAGTTGGCAGAACCCCTTGTCGGTGGAGATGATGGTGGCCCTGGCGCCATGCTGGGCAACGCCAGTAGCCAGGGTGGCGATCAGGTCATCCGCCTCGTCGGTCTGGGAGAGCAGGGCATCCACGCCATACTCCCAGAACGCATCCTGCAAGGTGTTCAAGCCTTCGCGCAGCTCGACCGGCATAGGGGTTCGCCCCTCCTTGTAGGCTGGATAGACCTCTTTGCGCCAGCTGTGCACCTCGCCGTCAAATACCGCTATGGCGTGGGTAGGCTCGCTGCCGGCCAGCAGCTTGCGGCAGGTGTTGATGAGGTTGGCGCGGGTGGCGATCAATGCCTGGGCCGGGGTCAGCGCCTGCTGGGCTTGTACCGCATGCAGACGACGGATGAGGTTGAGGGCATCTATGATGAGCAGGTGCGGCCTGATAGTTGACATGGGACACTCTTGGCGGTCGAGACGCGTCATTGTAACAAACAGGTCGGCCTGATGGGGGATTGATGGCATCTGCGTGCCAGAGGCCGGTAAAAAAAGGGGCGCCAATGCGCCCCTCTCTTCGTATTGCGATCTCAGCCTTAGCGCACTATCTCGTAACAGGGCACGTACTGGCTGCCCGGCAGCTTCATCCGTTGCTGCTTGACGAAGCTCTCCAGCAGCTTGTCCATCAGGTGCATCAGCTCCTTGTCGCCGTGTAGCTTGAAGGGACCCTTCTTCTCGATAGCGCGAATGCCCCCTTCCTTGACGTTGCCGGCGACTATGCCGGAGAAGGCACGGCGCAGGTTCGCCGCCAGCAGCTGGGGCGGCTGGTTGCGGTGCAGATCCAGGCTGGCCATGTTGGCGTGATCCGGCTCGAATGGCAGCTGGAACTCGGGCTCGATCTTGAGGGACCAGTTGAAGGAGTAGGCATCGCCGACCGACTTGCGATATTCGCGGATCTTCGGCATTGCTTCCTTCATCACCCGGGCCACTTCCGGCGCATCGCCGACGATGATCCGGTAGAGGCTGGTGGCAGGCTCGCCCAGGGTCGCCTTGACGAAGTCATCGATGGCGCGGAAGTAATCGGCGCTCTCCTTCGGACCGGTCAGGATAATCGGCATGGGTTGGCGCTCGTTGGCCGGGTGCATCATGATGCCGAGCAGGTAGAGCAGCTCCTCGGCGGTGCCGACTCCGCCCGGGAAGATGATGATGCCATGGCCCAGACGCACGAAGGCCTCCAGCCGTTTCTCTATGTCCGGCAGTATCACCAGCTCGTTGACGATAGGGTTAGGCGGCTCTGCGGCTATGATGGACGGCTCGGTCAGGCCTATGTAACGGCCGTTGCGCACCCGCTGTTTGGCGTGGCCGACGGCGGCGCCCTTCATGGGCCCTTCCATGGCACCCGGGCCGCAGCCAGTACAGATGTTGAGCTCGCGCAGGCCCAGTTCGTTGCCCACTGCGCGGGTGTACTGGTACTCGATCTCGTTGATGGAGTGGCCGCCCCAGCAGACCACCAGGTTGGGATCCGCCCCCGGCAGGATCGCCTTGGCGTTGCGCAGTATGGCGAACACCACATTGGAGATGTGGGTGGAGCTGGTCAGGTTGACCAGCCGGTTCGATTCCAGCTGAGTCGAGACATAGAGGATGTCGCGCAGCACGGAGAAGAGGTGCTCCTGAATGCCGCGGATGATTTCGCCATCCACAAAGGCGTGTTCGGGAGCATTGAACAGTTCGAGTTTGACCCCGCGTTCGCGCCGGATCACATGAATATCAAAGGATTTGAAGCGCTCCAGTATCTCTTTGGAGCTGTCGGTATGGCTACCTGAGTTGAGCACTGCCAGCGAGCAGTTGCGAAACAGTTGATAGATATCGCTGGAGGCTGTTTGTTTGAGGCGATCCACCTCGAGTTGTGACAGCAAGTCCATGCTGCCGACAGGATTGATGTGCGTAATCATAGGTTCCCCTTTCACTCGCTTGTTATCGTTGTGCTTTTCCCTGGGGAGAAAACGGGATGCCATATGGCATCCCTTGAATTTGATAGTAGATGTAAGCGGTAGGGCAGGGGAATAGGGGAGAAGTGCGTTTGCTGCTTTTTTAGCCTGCCATCAGGCCAGGTTGACCTGATCCCGGCCCGAGTTCTTGGAGCTGTAGAGCGCCTTGTCGGCCCGTTCGAACGCATCCGTGGTGTGATCCCCTTCCCGAAACAGGGTTGCGCCGATGGAGATGGTGATCTCGACCCTGGCATCCCGAAAACGGAACGGAATGCTCTTGATGGTCTGGCGCAGTGTCTCCAGCGGCTTCTGGTATTTGTCCGGGTTGATGTTCGGCAGCAGCACTACGAACTCTTCGCCGCCGAAGCGGGCGATGAAGTCGGTGTCACGCAGGGCACCCTGCAATGCCTTGGCCACGACCTTCAACGCCTTGTCGCCGGCCATGTGGCCATAGTTGTCATTGATGTTCTTGAAGTGATCAATGTCTATGATGGCCAGACAGAGCGGGGTGTTGTAGCGCAGCCAGCGTTTGTATTCGAGCTCGAGCCGCTCGTCGAGGGCCGCCCGGTTGTGCACCTGGGTCAGGCTGTCGAGGAACAGCTTGTGCTTCTGGATGGTGAGCCGCTTCTTGTACTCGGCGGTTTCCTCCTTCATCAGTCGCAGCTTGGCTTCCATGGTGGAGAGGCGGGTGAGCAGGTGACGCTCACGGGCAGCCATGGCTTCCCTGTCTTGCAACAGCAGGTTGATGGCACCCATGTGGCCCGAGATGGCGCCCTTGAGCTCATCGAGGGAGTCGTGGCTGGCCAGGCTATGGTCGATGGCCCGCAGCTCCTTGTCGATGGCCTGACGGGTATCCTGGGTGGCGCTTTGCAGGGCTCGCCCCTCGTCGAGGGATTCGGTAAAGCTGAAATGCACCGCCGAGAGGCTCTCGTTGAGAGTGCTCAGGAAGGCCTGGGAGGATTTTCGCTCCTCTCGGGTGCCCTCTATGATGAGCTCGATGATCTGCAGGCAGATCTCGGCCAGCAGCGGCGGCGTGATGCCACCCAGCAGCTGGCGACGGATATCCGCCAGGCTCTCGCCGACGGCACCGGCAAAGTCCAGCTCAGTGATGAGGCGCTGCAACTCGTCGGCTATGTGGGCGTGGGTCTTGGCATCAAACGGGACGGTTGGCTCGGGGGAAGAGAGTTCAGCTATGGCCACGGCCGGCGTGCTGGCGACGGGTGCCGGAGCCAGCAGGGGTTGGGTCGGCAGCAGCTGGATCTTGATGGCCTGCTGGTAGAACTCCAGCAGCCGGATCACCTTTTTTTGATGATCGCCTATGCCATAGCCATCCGGGCTCGCCAGAAACTCCTTGAGGGACTTGCGGGTATCCTCCGGGAAGCCCTTGATGGACTTGAGCTGTTTGGAGCCAAGGTCGATGGCTGACTTGGTCAGGGTGATGGACTCTTCCAGCGCATTGCCGTGCTGCTGCAACAGCTTCTCGATGACGGCGAGATCGGCGTCGAGAGCGGAGAGCGGCGGATTGCCATCGAGTTTTTGCTTGAGCTTGGCGAGCTTGTTGTCCAGCTCGCGATCATGGCCGCGACAGGCCTGCATCAACTTGCCGATAAACTGGATGCTGCGGGCGCGCTCGGTGTCGGAGAAAGAGACGATGCCGTCAAGCTCCAGCTGCTTTTGCTGAAGGGATTCCCTGAGTCTGGCCAATTGTCCTGCTACGGCAGCGATATCATTCATTATTCAGGTCGCCCTGTTGTCATTATCGTTTTTGTGTTGGATAGCAACGGCGGTCGAACCCAGTTCCAGACCCAGTTGATTATCTATATCGTCATTGGTCATCCGGCACTTTCGTCCGTGAAAGTCGAAGCCAATTAACCCATTGCTTTTCATGAGAAGAATTTACTTTTACCAGTCCCTTGTCAATTGCCATCAAGCAGCATTGCCACACATCCCCATTAAAAAATGCGGCCTGTTGGCAATCGATGGCGGCCAGCTCCAGCCAGACACTTTGCTGGTGTTTTTCACTGAGCTGAATGGCTCCGGCTAGTGCCAGATAACAGAGATCGAACAGGCCGTGATGATCGAGGGCGGTCGCCGCCTTGGGCAGGAAGGGGTGGCTGACGATGCCGAGGCTGATGTGGCGATCGAGCGGGTGCTGGCAGGGGAAGGCGGCAAAGGCCGCGAGCAGATCCTGAGCCAGCCGGTGCAGATCCTCTACATGGCGCTGGGGCACCACGTAGAGCAGATGACCTTCACGCAGATCGTAGATACGCCCATCCTGCGGCGTCAGCCCGTTGACATAGCTGCCGAAGGCCTGCTCTATCTCGCGGCTTACCTGATAGCCGTGCTGCTCAAGGCTGTTGACCAGGAAGGGCACCCGAAACAGCAGATAGTGCAGCTTGTCGTCAAACTCGCTGGTGGGCAGCTCGCTCAGATACCAGCGCTCTGATTTTTGCTGGCGCCTGGCCATCTCGCGCGGCCAGCGGCTCATCAGCCGCTGCCAGTTGGCCAAGCCGGTGCGCGGCTCGATCAAGATGGCCTCCCCCAGCTGCTTGCCTTGCAGGCGGGCGACCCTGAGCTTGAGCCAGAGGGTGAAGAACAGATAGATAAACAGGGTCAGCAGCAGGCCCGTGATGACGCTCGACCAGAGGTAGCGATCCTGCTGGTGCTGGCTGGTATCGAGCTGTTGTTCCAGCTCCTTGATCTGCTGCTCCCGCTCCACCTGGACATAGTTGTCGCGGATCGCCTCCTGCTCCAGATCGACCTGCTGCTGGCGCACCTGTTCGCTGCGCTGGTGGAAATTCTTGTAGCTGTCCAGCGCCTGCTTGAGGTAGCCCTTCTGTTCGTAGGCCATCGAGAGCAGCCGGAAAATTTCGAACTGGCGCTGGGCATCGCCGATCTGGTTGGCCAGCGCCAGCGCATTTTCCAGCTGCAGGATGGCGATGCCACCCTCTTTCTGCTTGAGGTGCAGCTCACCCAGCAGCAGCAGGGTGTCGATCAGCGGCTCCTTGTCGTCGCCCAGTTCGTGGGACTGGCGGGCCGCTGTAAGGTAGTTGCGGGCCAGAGTCAGGTTGCCGGTTTGCAGATAGGTCTTGCCTATCTCGTACTTGAGATTGGCGATGCGGGTGCGATTGTTGCCCTCGTCCAGCAGATCCAGCGCATTGAAGAAGTAGACCAGCGCCATGTTCATCTCGCCCTGATCCCGGTTGAGGCGGGCGAGCACGATCAGCGCATCGCTGAGCAGGGAGGGGTTGCCGAGGGCATGAAAGTAGTTGGCGGCCTCATTGGCGTATTGCAGTGCCTTCTGCGGCTCCTGCTCCGCCTGATAGAGGTTCACTATCTGGTTCGACAGCAGCCCGAGGAAGAGGGGATCCTGCAGTCCCCTGGCCTGTTGCTGGGCGTCTATGTAGTCACCGAGGGAGAGCTGGGGCTGCCTGAGGGCATGGTAAAGATCGCCGCTCACCGCGCTGACCCAGGCGCTGGCCAGCGGCTCCTTGGTCTTGTCCGCCCAGCGCCGAGCCTCGGCCAGCTGGCGTTTGGCCTCGTCGAACTGGTGCGCCTCTATGCTGGCGTTGGTACGCAACAAGCGGCTGTAGACCTGCAACTGGCTCTCTTTGAGGCTGGGGTTGTTGAGCAGGGTCTCCAGCTGGCCGAGCAGGCCGGCGCTGGCGCCATGGGAGTGATCCTGCAGATTCTGGCTGCGGATCTTGAGATAGAGGCCGTGGGCCTGCAACTCCAGTTGCTGCTCCTTGGCTGCCATGGCGATGCCCTGATCGAGCGATTTCTGGGCTGCCTGGAACTGGCCTAGTTGCAGCAGGCACTCCCCCTTGAGCAGGTGGGCGCCTGTGGCCTGGGCGGCCGTGCCATAGCTCAGCAATGGCTCGCGATAGCCGTACTCCTGGCGATTGCTGATGATTTGCTTGGGATTATTGGCTGTGCGTGTCAGGAAGGCCGAGGTGATCTGAACACATCTGGCAGGATCGGTGAGCACCAGGGTCTGGGCCTGCTGCAGATCGATAGACAATTGCTCCTTGGCCAGGTCCAGATCAGGAGCCGACAGGGAGGACATCATCATTGCCAGAAAAAACAGTTGATTCATTGGATTAAGGACAGCACAGGGGTGTGGGCATGTTATCCAAGCCCCCCCCTGCACGTCCAGCGTTTACTGGTGGGGATGGGGGAAGGGGCCTGGTATTCAAGCCCTTCTTATCTGCAGCGTCCGGCCTTCACTGGTGGGGATGGAGGAAAGGGCTTGGTATCCAAGCCCTTTCCCGTCAACTGCGCCCGGCGGTTACTGGCGGATCAGGCGCAGGTTGGCGGGGGGAACTTCCCAGTCGCTGCGAAACGGGTTGATATCCAGTCCGCCACGACGGGTATAGCGGGCATAGACGGTCAGCTGGCTCGGGCGACAGAAGTGCTTGAGATCGATGAAGATCCGTTCGATGCACTGCTCGTGGAACTCGTTGTGCTGACGAAACGAGATGAGGTAGCGCAGCAGTTTCTCCCGCTCCAGCCGCGGGCCACGATAGTGGATCACTACGGATCCCCAGTCCGGCTGGCTGGTCACCAGACAGTTGGACTTGAGCAGGTGGCTGTGCAGTGTCTCTTCCACCTCCTCGTTGCTCGCCGCCCCCTGCAGCAGCTCGGCATCGAACTCGTAGCAGTCCACCTCTATGTCTTGCTCGTCGATGCACTCCCCCGGCAGGGTCGCAATGTGGTGGGGCGCCTGGGTCAGCGGGAACAGGGTGACGCTCACATCGCTGCCGGCACAGGCACTCAGATCCTTGATCAGCAGCGCCTGTACCGCCTCCAGCGAGTCGCAACGGGTCTGGTTGAAGGAGTTGAGATAGAGCTTGAACGACTTGGATTCGATGAGGTTGGCGCTGGTCGACGGGACTGAAACCTCGCCGACGGCCACCATGGGCTTGCCTTTGGCATTGAGCCAGGAGAGCTCGTACAGGGTCCAGATGTCACAACCCTGGAACGGCAGCGTACCGGTCAGACCGAGGTCGTCGCGGTTCAGGCTGCGTGGTACCGGTTGCAGCAGGGCCGGGCTGTACTGGCTGATGTAGGCGGACTGCTGGCCCAGGCTCAGCCCCTGCAAGGCGCTGGCACCTGCGTATCTCTCTTGTTTGCTCATGTGTTTGATGATCCGGACGTTGAATGGGCCATTGCGCTGGCAGCGGCTGGGGCCCTTGCCCCAGGTCGGCGTCGCGGGAGGATAGCCGCCAAGTAGCGGCGTCTCGCGCTTCACCTTGTCTGCTCACGGCTTTGATGGTGCAATAGCGGACTTTGGCAGCAATTGTGGGGAATTTCGATGTCGGATCAAGTCTTGTCTGCCCTGGAACACTTTTTTTTACGCTGGCAGCGTGATGGCGAGGCAAGGCGGGGACTGCCCCTGTGTGAATGGGAGGCGACCTGGCGCTCTCCTTGCGAGCTGGATGAGCCCAGAGAGGGGCGGGTCGCCTGGCGTCCGCAGCAGCGCAGTGAACCCGCGGATTTCACGGCCATGGCCGATGCGCTGGAGCTGGTGCTGCATCCCGCAGCCCTTGCCCTGTTTGGCCACTGGTTCAGCCGCCCTATTCCCTGTTCCTACAAGGGGTTGCGCCTTGAGTTGATCCTGCCGTGGAACGAGGCGGATCTGGACCTGCTCAGGGAGAACCTCATCGGCCACCTGCTGATGCTGCGCAAGTTGAAGCGAGCGCCATCGATCTTCATCGCCACCACCCGCAACGAGATGACGCTTATTTCCCTTGATAACGACAGTGGTCAGGTGTGGCTGGAGTGGCTCGACTCAGGTCGCCGTCTGGCGCTGGCGCCCTCCTTGCCCGATTTTCTCGCGCGGCTGGAGACCTTGCCGCAATAAGGGGCTTTGCACAAATCCTAACGAAAAGAGCCTTGCCGCTTGGCAAGGCTCTTTTTCATTGTCCCTTTATCACGGCTGGCGTGGCCCCTAATCCTTGAAGTCCCAGGAGAGGTTGGAGACCAGCCGGCAGGGATCGCACTTGAAGTCGAAGATCTCGTGCAGCGGTTCGGTTAGCGCCCACTCGCCACCACAGCCGGGGCAGGGGCGAGCCTTCTCTTCGGCGGCGCTCAGCCCGCCGACCCGGTAGAGGTAGTAATAGGTAGGAATGCCGCTCAGGGCCTCCAGCCGCTTGCCGAGATCGCTGCCACGGCGTTGCAGGCGGCTGCCTACCTCGCCGATTTCGTGCAATGCCGCGTGTTCGGCGATGGAGCCGTTCATCTGCAACTGATCACACGCCTCCCAATCCTCCTGCCACTTGATGATCTGCTTGTGGTCACCGTTGGCGATTGCGGGCAGCCGATAGAGCGGTATGGGCGCGAAGTGGTCGCCGCAACGCAGTGGTGAGCAGGTGTGCAGGAAGCTGGTGTAGAGCAGCATCCAGCTCGGCCGCTCGTCGGTATGGCCGCAAGGATCCGTGCTGTCGGAGAGCAGATCCACCCCTTGCAGCTGAAGTTTTGGTGCGAGCAGTCCCGCCTGATTGAGCTGCTGTTCAGCCAGTGCCACCTGTTCGCTCTGGTTGTCCGGGTGCAGGCTGTCTTGCTCGGGGCAGACCACCCGGCTGATGAACTGACCCTGCTGCATGCTGGTGGGAAATTCCCGGCCAAGGATCTGGCCCTGATAGCGCAGCATGTCTAGGTAGTTGACGATGGCCCGCTCGGCCTCACCGAGGGAGGTATCGCGATAGCACTCAAAGCTGAGTTCGAGAATGTACATGGGGGCTCAGTCCGGCTGGCGTTGAAGCAGCAGAGCGGTCAGGCGATCGACCTTCTGCTCGAGCCGGTTGAGTTGCTCGCTCAACAGCTGCAGGTTGGCGGCATCGGCCGCCATCTCGGGCTTGGCAACCGCAGGCGTGGTAGCCGCGGATGGCTCGGTGGGCTGGGGTTGCTGTTTCCACTGGCTCAGTGCTTTCAGCAGCTCGGCCATGGGCACGGGCTGGCTGAGGCGAGCCTTGACCATGGCGGTGGAGGGGGCGATCCCCTTCGCGGCCAGTTCGTTGGCAATGCGGATGATCTCTTGGGCGGACATGAGGGCTCCTGCGCAGGATGGCGGTGATACGGGCTGGACGGGGCACAGAGCTTAACCAAACCGCCTTCGTCTGGAAAGCGGGCTGGCGAGAGGAGGAGGTTCAATCGGTCTGGCGCAGCAGCACATCCAGCTGATCGATGGCTTCCGACCAGTCCGAATCATCCCAGAGCGCATCGCGCAGGAAGTTGGCCTGGGACTGGGTCCAGAAATCGGCCTCGGGCAGCAGGGTCTGATTGTCCAGCCGGTGTTCGTGGATGAAGCGGTGCAGGCTCAGCTCGTCGTTGGCCAGGCCCAGCTGGTCAAACAGGGCGGACAGGTCGTGGGTCAGGAATTCCATCTCATCTCTCCCGGGGGACATTCCTGAAAATTATAGGCCCGGATCCGTACCGGCTTTCTATTGCGATGGCATGGGCCCGATGCGGGGTGGCTGGCCTGACGTGCTCTTGGGCCAGCGGGATAAGCGCCGGCTGGCTTACTGGGACGGCATGCGATGGGGTGGCAGGTCGACGCCGACGATGTGCAGTCCCTGCATGCGCAGCTGACCCTGGTAGTGGCTCTCGCCGTCGCTGGAAAATTCAAACTCGTAATAGGTCAACAGTCGCAGTGGCTGACGGGTCAGCGCACGGTGGCTGCGTGCCAGCGACAGCAGTTGCAGATCGTGATGTTGGCAGTAGCGGCGCATGTATTGCCAGGCGAGTTCGGCCTGGCGGCGCTGATGCCAGAAGGCAGCGCCGATGAGGATAAGCAGCAAGATACCGAGCATTTCACCCATCGAGGGCTCCTTCCTTGTGATGTGGCCTTGTGTGGACCGAGTGGCGAGCCACCCGGTCGTTATTCCATCTGCCGTTACGCCGCTGCAAACAGGCGGCCTATGGCCTGACCGAGCGCATCGCTTCGCGCCGGATCCCGCAATCTGGCCAGCATATCATCGCGCAGGGCCGGCAGGGTCACCAGTTCGGCATACACCTGATTGAAGAACTGGGTCGGTTGCAGCGCCAGCTGCTCCAGGAACAGACCGAGCAGACTCGGCACCGTCAGATCGGGCCAGAGGCGACCGGCGATGGCGAGCAGCAGGGCCGGGCTTGGCTGGGTTTGCAGCAGGGTCAGCAGCTTGTTGGTGCGCATGGCATTGCCGTTGCACGAGGCCAGCGCCCGGCACAGGTAGGCCAGGGTTTCGGGGTTGGGCTCGGCGCTCTCCTGCTCCTTGCCGATGCGCTCGAACAGGGCACCCTGCACGGCCGGTGGCAGCGGGACATTCTCCAGGCTCTGGCACAGGGCGTAGAGCGGCGCCTGGGGCAGCTTTGGCAACGCCTTGCACACCAGCGCCAGATTGCGCTCGTCCTGCAGTCGCTCGGCCATGTCGGCGAAGCCTTGCAGGCCCAGCGCCTGCCAGCCTTCGTCGCCGGGTGCCGTCAGATAGTGGCACAGGGCGTCGTAGTAGACGGAAGGGGCCTGTTCCAGCTGGCGGGCCAGCTTGGCATGCAGGCTGGCCATCTTGGCCTCGGCCGGGCGGAAGGTGTAGGGGTTGTCGGCCAGTCGCTGGGCCTTCTCTTCATCCAGATCACCGGTCAGCTTGTAGCCGAGAGTCTCGACCACCTGATCCATGAAGAGCTTGGGGCCGCTGCCGATGAGCAGACCGCGCTCATCGAGCGCAAACTTGAGGAACCAGAGATAGTGCCTGGACTCCGCCGGCTGGAAGAAATGGACGCCGAGCCAAGCGTGCTGTTGCAGGGGCCAGGGATAGGGTTCCTGTTGCTGCTCGATGCGCACGAAGGTGTCGCTCGCCAGCGGCCGCACCTGGCGGCCCATGTCGAACAGTTGAAACTGGGTATCGGCCTGGGTCAGAAACTCGGTCAGCGTGTTGATGGTAGACATGATGTGATCCGGCTAAGGGTGATGCGGGCCGATTATAAAGCGGTTGTATCAGATAGCCAGCCGGGGTACCAAGAGCGCTTCATTACAGGCGCTGTGGGTCAAGCTGTATAAAGCGATTGCATCAGATAGTCAGTGGGGGGGCCAAGGGTGTTTTGCTACATGCTGAGAAGGGCGCTGCGGGTCAATCTGTATAAAGCAGTTGCATCAGATAGCCTGTGGGGGCTCGGCTCTGCGTCCAGCCTGCCAATGGAACATGGCAGAGGGGGAGGGGGACGGTGTATAGTAGCGCCCTTTTTTGATGAGCCCGGCCAGCCTGTGTCCGTTTTACAGGGGAGGCTGACCGGTATGTGGTCATGAGCAAGAGGACGACGAGATGAATCAATATTTGCTGGTAGCCGGCCTGTTGGGTGAACTCACCGCCGAGTTGCAGCGCCTGGAGCGCTGGCAAGATGAGCATCCGGGTGAAGAGGCCCTGGCGAGCGAGCTGCCGTTCTGTGTCGATACCCTGAGCTTCGATCAGTGGCTGCAGTTCGTGCTGATCCCGCGCATGGAGCAATTGGTCATGCTGCAAGCGCCGCTGCCCACCAGCGTCTCCCTCTATCCCATGGCGAGTGAAGTCTACAAAGAAGAGCTGGCCGACGTGGAAGCCCTGCTGCGGTTGATCGCCCGCTTCGATCTGCTGCTCTCCGGCAAAGTGGTTGAGCAATGATGAGTGAGCAGGCAAAGGAAGAAAACGCCTTGCAACTGACCCTGCTCTATCAGGATGACTGGCTGGTGGCGGTCAACAAGCCGTCGGGCCTGCTGGTGCACCGCAGCTGGCTCGACAAGGCCGAGACCCGCTTCGCCATGCAGATGACCAGGGATCTCATCGGCGGCCGCCACGTCTACCCCGTGCATCGCCTCGATCGCCCTACCTCAGGCGTACTGCTGTTTGCACTGGATCCTGCGGTTGCCCGCACCCTGACCGAGGCGTTTGCCGCCCGTCGGGTGCACAAGGAGTATCTGGCGCTGGTACGGGGCTGGGCCCCGGAGCAGGGGGTGATCGATTATCCCCTCAAGGAGCAGCTGGACAAGATAGCCGACGCCATGAGTTCCCCGGATCGCCCGGCCCAGGAGGCGGTCACCGCATTTCATCGCCTGCACCAGGTTGAGCTGCCCCATGCGGTTTCCAAGAAGCATCCCACCAGTCGTTACAGTCTGGTCAGGCTGTTCCCGAAAACCGGTCGCAAGCATCAGCTGCGCCGCCATCTGGCCCACCTGTTCCACCCCATAGTCGGGGATACCAGCCATGGTGATGGCCGTCACAACCGCTTCTTTCGCGAGCAGCTGGGGTGCGAACGCCTGCTGCTGGTGGCCCGCAGACTCAGTTTCGAGCACCCGATCCTCAACGTCCCGATGCGGATCCAGGCGCCGCTGGGGCCGGACGTCTTGCAGCTGTTTGCCGAGCTGGGCTGGCCCGCCAGCGAGAGCGACTACTGATCTTCGCTTGGCCTGCTTACTCACGGCTGGGTGTTGCCTTCGACCGGGTTGTGGCATGCTGTAAAGCCACGCCAGTCAAAGGAATCCGTTATGGCTCAGATAGATATAGTGGTGGGAACCGTTTATGGCGCGGCCATGCTGGTTGCCGAGACTCTGGCTGCGCAGTTGCAGCAGGTCGGACATGAGTGCCAGATCTTCGATGAGGCCGCGCTGGAAGACCTGGACGCCTCCCGCTTCCTGCTGGTGATCACTGCCACCACGGGGCAGGGCGATATTCCGCCCAATCTGCAACCCTTCGCCGCCGCCCTGGCCGATCGGGCTCCCTATATGAAAGGGTGGCGCTATGCGCTCATCGCCATGGGTGACAGCAGCTATGAGCACTTTTGTGGTGCCGGTCGTCAGCTTGACGGCCTGTTGCAGGAGCTGGGGGCCACGGCTCTGTTGCCCCGTCTGGAGATAGATGCCACCGTTGACGATGAACCGGAAAAAGTGGCGCTGGCTTGGCTAACCGGCTGGGGAAATACACTCTAGTTTTCCCCTCCTCGTGTTCTTTATTTGTCCCCCGTTGGTTTGCCCACGGGGGATGTTTATTTCCGAGACAGACCAGTCTCAACTGATCATATTTCCTACCTTCTATCCGGTTATTTTTCTGGCATCCCTTCGTTTGGTCGAGCATTTATTTCTGTCATGACCG
This sequence comes from Aeromonas piscicola, assembly GCF_000820005.1. Classification (GTDB taxonomy): domain Bacteria; phylum Pseudomonadota; class Gammaproteobacteria; order Enterobacterales; family Aeromonadaceae; genus Aeromonas; species Aeromonas piscicola. The sequence continues at coordinate 190,859 of NZ_CDBL01000034.1, forward strand.
ACATGCAAGAAAATTAAAAGTTCCGCATTGAAAGCGATTTCAGTCATGTTTTTGTCATTGATTTGGGTATTTTCAACTTAATCATCGAAGCGAATTAATTGTTGGTAGCGATTTCAGTCTATTTTGTTTGCTTATTTACGTTCTTTAGTGGTGAGTTATTGCCAATTTTTTGCTTTCCATATCCTATAAAACCCTCCCGAGTACGAGGTGGGCGATTTGTCGCCATTTTGTGAATCAGCTCATGTTTGTCTCGAAATTGGCTACCTATAATCCATTCCGGTTATCACCGAAACGTTTTTCTAGGTGATAAGAACTTGAATATCAGGATCACACTCCTCTCAGCGGGAATAAGGAAAATGAAAATGAAAGCAAAGTGGCTCCCGATCGCTGCAGCAGTAACCGCAGCCCTGGCTTCCCAAGCCGCCTTCGCCGTTGATTTCCACGGCTACTTCCGTTCAGGTGTTGGCGTTTCCGGTGACGGAGACATGGTTAAATACAACGTGAACAAGGTTGGTCGTCTGGGTAACGAAAATGATACCTACGGCGAAGTTCAGCTGGGTCAGGAAGTATTCAACAAGGATGGCAAGACTTTCTACGTTGACTCCATGTTCGCCATGGCATCCAACGGTTCAAACGACTGGGAAGGTACCGGTACCGTTTGTAACTTCGATGCCAAACAGTGCAACGGTGATTCCGATTTCGCCCTGCGCCAGTTCAATGTCCAGGCCAAGGGCCTGCTGGGTTTCGCACCGGAAGCCACCCTGTGGGCCGGTAAGCGTTACTACCAACGTCACGACATCCACATCTCCGACTTCTACTACTGGAACATCTCCGGTGCCGGTGCCGGTATCGAAGGCATCCAGGCCGGTCCTGGCAAGATCTCCTTCGCCTGGGTTCGCAACGACCGCAGCGCGGCCGATGTGTTCGGTCAGTACACTAAGACCGGTGTAAATAAAAAACCTGTTTTGGATGCAAACGGCAACCCAACTGGTAACTATGTAGAAGATCCTACTTACACCAAGAACGAAGATGTTAACGTCAACACACTGGACCTGCGTTATGCCGGTATCCCGCTGTGGAGCGAAGCGTCTCTGGAACTGGGCGTAGACTACGCACTGGTTAACGAGACCGAAGCGCAGAAACCGCTGAAAAACAACAATATGAAAGACGGCGTCATGCTGACTGCCGAATTGACTCAAGGCATTCTGGGTGGCTTCAACAAGACCGTACTGCAGTACGGTACTGAAGGCTACTCCAAGACCATGGCCTTCTACGGTGATGGCTCCTGGTACGGTGCCGAAGCCAAAGACGGCGCTGATGGCTATCGCATCATCAACTGGGGTGTTGTCCCGATGGGCAACAACTTCGAGATGGGTCACCAGCTGGTCTACGGTGTAGGCAACGAGATGTGGGATGGCAACGACAAGGTTGAAGCCATGTCCGCCGTTGTTCGCCCCATGTACAAGTGGGATGACTTCAACAAGACCATCTTCGAAGGCGGCTACTTCAAGGACAAGACCAAGTCCACCAACGGTACCTCTGTTGATGACTCCGGCTACAAGCTGACCCTGGCTCAAGCCTGGTCTGCTGGCTCCAGCTTCTGGGCCCGTCCTGAAATCCGTGTGTTCGCCTCCTACCTGGCCAACGACGAAGACCAGAAAGTCTTCGAAAGCGGCACCTCCAAAGACACCTACCAAGTTGGTGTTCAAGCGGAAGCTTGGTGGTAAGCACTTCTTTCAGTTAAGTTAGTCACTGCCCCCGTATGGGGGCAGTTTTGTTTCGCCGGGTAACGGCAACCGGGTTATGGAGATAAGAAGAATGAAACTGGTAAAGATGTCTATCGCAGCCGTGGTTACTGCGCTGTTGGCCGGTTGTTCCGGTAGCATGTTGATCCCCATGCAGGATCACGCATCCATCCTGAGTAATGCCGAACAGGCCAAGCAGGCGCTTTCACAGGCGACCAGCTGCTGCACTGCTTTCAGTGACTTCAATTATGTGACCTTGCCGGAAGGCGATACCTTGCTGGCCCTCGATGGCAAGCAACCCAGTTTTCAGTTTGACGAGGGGATGAGCTACTTCGCGGCTTATCGCCTGCCGGCCAACACCGGCAATCTGGCCATCAATGTCGCCTCCCAGGTGAGCAAGACAGTGCTGGTGCCTCAGGTCATCATGCTGGATGCCCAGTTCAAGGTGACGCGCGTGCTGGGCGAGTCGGTATTCAGCTACCAGCCAGCCCATCTGCTGGACAACGATCGCATCGAAGGCAAGGTCTTTGTCGATCGCAGCATGCCGGGCAACCCGGCGGCTGAAACCTACATGATTGTCTATGCCCCGGCCAACAAGCTGGCGGGCAGTACCACCATATTGCATCCCTCGAAGGCGTTTGCTCGTGCGAATGGCACGGTCGAGCCGGATATCAAGGATCCCGTGATCCCGCACTCCCCATGGGGCCTGGTGCAGATCGAAGTCGTCGACATGGCCAAGGGGCAGGGGCTTGAGGCCGTCTTCAAACCTGAGTACGCAGACAAGGTGGCGATGAGCCAGGCCGCACCGGCGACCGCTGCCGTGGCGGCTGGCACTGTGACGGCTGCAGCCGTTGCTGCGCCCAGCAAACCCGCACCCGCCATGCTGACCGAGACCGAAGCCTTCTATCAATCCCAAATCGAGAAAGCGGTGAAAGCCGGTGATATCGACAAGGCGATGCAACTGGTCAATGAGGCCGAGCGTGCCGGCTCGACCAAGGCGAAATCCGTCTTTATTGATGCGGTCAAGCGTTCACAGAAAGGCTGAATATTGCCCAGTCTTTAAAAGATAATATTTATTTGAGGCCTCCCTTGTTGGAGGCCTTTTTAATCGGTAGACTAAAATAGAAAAAACAGCAAATGGTTACATTAAGTTACAATGCGTTTCTTTTGGCATTAATATGATTGGTTAAAATACAATGCGAAACAGCACTTTTCATATTTATGGCGTAGCATGAAAATGCCAAAATATATCTGAAACATCCCCGAAATTTCCCTCAGAACTATCTTGTGATCTCCCCTCCAAATTTTTTATTCCCTTGCGCCTGATGGAAGAAATTTCCGATCTGCTGGGTTATATTCATCTGGTCAAAATAAACAACTCCCAATCGAATTCATGCCGATGAAGATGATGCTCGTGATCGTCTATCAATTGGACTGAACCGTTTACGGGAAGACAATTCATTCAGGAGCGCACACATGTTTAAAAATGCTTTCTCTAATCTGCAAAAGGTCGGTAAGGCGCTGATGCTGCCAGTATCGGTCTTGCCAGTTGCAGGTATTCTGCTGGGGGTGGGCGCCGCTCACTTCAGCTGGTTGCCAGAAATTGTCTCCCAATTGATGGAGCAAGCTGGTGGTTCCGTATTTGGTCAGATGGCCCTGCTGTTCGCAGTGGGCGTGGCCCTCGGCTTTACCAATAACGACGGCGTATCCGGTCTGTCAGCCATCGTTGGCTACGGCATCATGACCGCCACCTTGTCTGTGATGGCGCCAGTGATGGGTGTTGAGAAGATCGACACCGGTGTACTAGGCGGTATCCTCGCCGGTGGTGTGGCTGCCTGGGCGTTCAACCGCTTCTACAAGATCCAGCTGCCAGAGTATCTGGGCTTCTTCGCCGGCAAGCGTGCCGTGCCCATCATCACAGGTTTCGTGTCCATCGGTCTGGGTGTGATCCTGTCCGTGATTTGGCCGCCAGTTGGCTCTGCCATCGGTGCCTTCTCCGACTGGGCTGCCAACCAGAACCCGGTACTGGCCTTCGGTATCTACGGCGTGGTTGAGCGTTCCCTGATCCCGTTCGGTCTGCACCACATCTGGAACGTACCTTTCTTCTATCAGGCGGGTACCTGTGTCAACGGCGCCGGTGAAACTGTTCACGGCATCATGACCTGCTTCCTGACTGCTGACGATGCTTCCCGCGCTGCCGGTAACGGCTTCGGTCAGCTGGCCGGTGGCTACCTGTTCAAGATGTTCGGTCTGCCTGCTGCTGCGTTTGCCATCGCTCACGCCGCCAAGCCGGAAAACCGCGCCAAGATCGTTGGTATCATGGCCTCTGCTGCCCTGACCTCTTTCCTGACCGGTATCACCGAGCCTATCGAGTTCTCCTTCCTGTTCATCGCTCCGGTGCTGTACGCAATTCACGCCGTACTGGCTGGTCTGGCCTATGTGCTGACCAACTCCCTGGGCGTGGTACACGGTCACACCTTCTCCAACGGTTTCATCGACTTCGTGGTGCAATCACCCCGTGCCGACAACATGTTGCTGCTGGTGGGTCTGGGTCTGGTCTACGCGGTCATCTACTACGTAGTATTCAGCTTCGTCATTCGTGCCATGAACCTGAAAACCCCGGGCCGTGAAGACGAGACTGCTGAAGAGACCGTCAGCCAAAGCAAGGACGAGATGTCCGCTGCCCTAGTCACTGCCTTCGGTGGCAAAGAGAACATCGCCTCTCTGGATGCCTGTATCACCCGTCTGCGGGTTGGCGTGAAAGACGTGGCCAAGGTTGACCAGGCTGGTCTGAAGAAACTGGGTGCTGCCGGTGTGGTTGTAGCTGGTTCCGGCGTACAAGCCATCTTCGGTACCAAGTCCGACAACCTGAAAACCGACATGGACATCTGGATGAAGAGCAACTGATACAGTTGCCTGAATCCTGGAGTTCAGAAAAGGGAGGCGCAAGCCTCCCTTTTTGCTGGGCGAGTGTCAGCGTGACGGCGGGCAGGGACCGGATCCGTCGAGTTGCTCATCCTGATCAAAAGGGATGGGGGCGGGGCAGCTTATGGCCTGCAGCCCCCACCACATGCTGAACAGACCATGCCATGCGGATCCCGCACAAAGAAAAGGGGCGCCTGACGGGCGCCCCTTTTTGCTGCCGGATCGGGCTTACAACTTCTCCAGATCCCGCTCTATTTCACTGATCTTGTTCTGCACCACTTTTTCCAGATGGCGCAGGTCACGCAGTATCTTCTGCTTGATATCCGGGTCGGCCTGGGTATGCACGCCTTGGGTCAGGTTATCCAGCTCATCCACCACGTACTTGAGATTGGCGTTGATCTCGGTGACATCCTTGTACTCATGGGTACCCGAGTCGACCAGCATGGTCTTGCGCTGGCGGGGATATTTGAATTTGACACTCTTGGCGAAGAACTCGCCCTTCTGTTTCTTGAAGTAGATCTTGAGGATGTCGTGATTGGCTTCCTGGCGCAGGGTATAGCTGTCCACTGAGGTGGGTTCCTGGATCCCCAGGCTCTTCAGATTCTCGTACATCGGGCTTCCTCGGTTTGAAACGATCCTGACCCATCTATCTTAACCGAGTCTGTGTGGCTTGCCTGTGACAGGGGCGCCAAAATCAAAAGGGGCCCAAAAGGCCCCTTTTACCATGATGGCTGGTCGATCACTCGTCGATGGAGCGCAGCAGGGCGTTGATGCCGACCTTGGCACGGGTCTTGGCATCCACCTTCTTGACGATGACGGCGGCGTACAGGCTGTACTTGCCGCACTTGGAGGGCAGGGAGCCGGAGACGACCACGGAACCCGCCGGTACTCGACCGTAGTGAATTTCACCGGTTTCGCGATCATAGATGCGGGTGGACTGGCCGATAAAGACGCCCATGGAGATGACGGAGCCTTCCTCGACGATCACCCCTTCAACCACTTCGGAGCGGGCACCGATAAAGCAGTTGTCTTCGATGATGGTCGGGTTGGCCTGCAGCGGCTCCAGTACGCCACCTATGCCGACGCCGCCGGAGAGGTGCACGTTCTTGCCGATCTGGGCGCAGGAGCCCACTGTGGCCCAGGTGTCGACCATGGTGCCTTCGTCAACGAAGGCGCCGATGTTGACATAGGAGGGCATCAGCACGGTATTGGGGGCGATGAAGGAGCCTTTGCGGGCAGTTGCCGGCGGCACCACGCGCACACCCGCTTCCTTGAACTGCTCGGCTGTGTAGTCGGAGAACTTGAGGGGAACCTTGTCGTAGTACTGGGCATCGTCGCCCTTGATGATGCCGTTGTCATTGATGCGGAAGTAGAGCAGTACCGCTTTCTTCAACCACTGGTGTACCACCCACTCGCCGGCAATCTTCTCGGCGACACGGGCCTTGCCGGAATCCAGCAGGTCGATGGCTTGCAGGATGGCGGCCTTGGTGGCGGCATCGACTGAGCCAGGAGTGATGGAATCACGGCGCTCGAAGGCCGCTTCGATGATCTGTTGCAACTCGGTCATGACAGGTTTCCTTTAAAAAATTCCGTTTGTTGTATCACACTTTTCCAATTGTTTTTAAGGGCTCAAGCCGGTTTCTTCACGGGAACGCTGATTTATTGTGCTCAAGTGGTCCAACCATTTGTTCTGCTTGATAAATCAGGATGGTGAAAGGCGCCTTGTGAGGCCTTTCACCGGCTTGTCGCTGCCCTCCTCGTCGGCCGACTCCTGGGGATTGAGCTGATTCACCAGCCGCTCTTCCAGTGCCAGCTGCTCGTCCTGGGTCAAGGGTTCGCCCGCGAGTGTGGTGAGGCTGAAGAAGTCCTCCACCCGCTCGCCTATGGTGGTGATCTTGGCGGCATGGAGCGACAGGCCGCACTGTTGGAACACGGCACCGATGCGGGCCAGCAGGCCTGGGGTATCCAGCGCCGTCAGCTCCAGCAGGGTGTGGCGGGTTTCGCCCTTGTGGGGCAGAAAAACGGCGCGGGTCGGTACGCTGAACTGGCGGTGGCGCCGCGACAGCGGCTTGTTGCGCAGCACCAGTTTGCCCGGTTCCTGCAAGGCTTTCTCCAGCGCCTTCTTGATGGTGGCGGTGCGGTTGGGGCTGATGGGCTCGCCACTCGGCTCCAGCACCACGAAGGTATCCAGCACATAGTCGCTGCGCGAATTCATGATCTGGGCATCGTGGATGTTGAGGTTCTTCTGATCCAGCGCCGAGGCCACGGTGGCGAACAGATTCGGGGTGTCGCGGCAATAGATGAACACCTCGCTGCCCCCCCGGGTCGGATGCTTGCCGATGATCACCAGCGGGGCCGGGTTGTCGCCATGCTCGATGATCTTGCGACAGTGCCAGGCGATCTGCTCCGGGCTGTGGCGCAGGAAGTAGTCGGCCTTGAAGTCGCTCCACAGCTGGTTGATGGCTGCTTCCAGCACGTCCCGCTGGGCCAGGATCTGCTTGGCCTGACGCTGGTTCTCGCGAATGCGCAGCCGCATGTCGGGCGGGTTTTCCAGCCCCTGGCGCAGCGCCTTCTGGGTGGCGAAGTAGAGTTCGCGCAGCAGGGTGCCTTTCCAGTCGTTCCAGAGGGTGTCGTTGGTGGCGCAGATGTCGGCCACCGTCAGGCAGTAGATAAGGTCGAGATGCTGCTCGTCGCGTACCTTCTGGGCAAAGTCGGTAACCACTTCGGGGTCGTAGATGTCCCGGCGCTGGGCGGTGACCGACATCAGCAGGTGGTGGCGCACCAGCCAGGCGACCAGCCGGCTCTCGTAGCGATCCAGGCCGTGCAGCTGGCAGAACTCCAGCGCATCGACGGCGCCGAGTTCGGAGTGATCCCCGCGCCGGCCCTTGGCGATGTCGTGAAACAGGGCGGCGATGCTGAGCAGCTCCGGCTTGCGCAGCCGGGTGAACACCTCGTGGCAGAGCGGGTGGCTCTGGCGGCTGGCCGGATTGGGAAACTGGTGGATGTTCTTGAGCAGCCGGTGGGTGTGCTCATCCACCGTGTAGGCGTGGAACATGTCGAACTGCATCTGGCCGACGATGAGGTTCCACTGGGGCAAATAGGCTGCGAGGATGCCGTATTTGTGCATCAGGGAGAGCGGCTGACCTATGCCGTTGGGGTGGCGCAACAGCGCCATGAACAGGCGGCGGCACTCGGGCAGGTCCTGCAGCCAGCAGTTGAGCTTGCGGCGCGCTTCGCGCAGCTGGCGCAGAGTGGCGGAGTGGATACCGGCAATTTCCGGATGCTGGGCTATCTGGTAGAAGAGCCGCAGTATGGCGGCGGGCTCGCGGCCAAACAGCTCGGAATCCACCGCATCGATGAGGCGACCCCGCAGCTGGAATTCGTCGGAGAGGCGGCGCACATCCATGGCGGTGTTGCCGAGAATAGCCTCGTCAAACAGCTGCAACAGCATCTCGTTGAGCTCCGAGACCCGCCGCACCGTCTGATAGAAGCGTTTCATCATCTGCTCGACTGGGCTGTTGCCTTCCCCCTCGAATCCCAGCATCTGGGCCACGGTGCGCTGGCGATCGAACAGCAGGCGGTTGTCGCCCTTGTTGATGGCCATGTGCAGGGCGAAGCGCACCTTCCAGAGGAAATTCTGGCAGTCGAGCAGCTCGCGGTACTCGGCCCGGTTGAGAAAGCCGTGGCTGGTCATCTCGAACAAGGTGGTGGCGCCGAAGTGGCGGCGGGCGACCCAGGCCAGGGTCTGGATGTCCCGTAGCCCACCCGGATTGCTCTTGAGGTCCGGCTCCAGTTTGTAGGCTGTCCCCTGAAATTGCTGGTGGCGCAGGGCCTGCTCTTCGCGCTTGGCCTGGAAGAACTGCTCGCTCGGCCAGAAGTGCTGGGGGCCGGTTGCCTCCTTGAGTTGCTGGAAACCCTCCTGGCGGCCGGTGATATAGCGCGCCTCGATCAGGTTGGTGGCGACCGTGATGTCGGCGCGGCCCTGCTCTATGCATTCGGCCACATTGCGTACCGCCTGGCCGACCTCCAGCTTGAGATCCCACAGCAAGGTGATGAATTCGCCGATGCGCAGCCCCAGCACCTCGTCCAGCTCCTCCCCTTCATAGAGGATCAGCAGGTCTATGTCGGAGTGGGGGTGCAACTCGCCGCGGCCATAGCCGCCTACTGCGATCAGGGTGAGCGCCGTCTTGTCGAAGCCGAACTTCTGCCACAGCCGGGTCAGCAACTCATCCATGTATTCGGAGCGGGTGGCCACCAGTTCTATTATGTTGTCACCGGCATCGAAACGGGCGTGCAGCCAGCCGAGAAAACGGCTCAGATACTCTTTGCAGTTCTCGCGGGTGAGCTGATCGTCGGGTAACAGATGGGGGGAAAGCAGGCTGGCATCCATGGCATCTCACACTCTCGGTCTGGCCGGATAAAGATCAACCCCGGCGTGTGGCCGGGGTTGAATGTCAAACGTGGCGGATAACGCGGTCGATGGTGTCATCGGGGCGCAGGGTGAGCACCTCGCAGCCATCCTCGGTCACCAGCAGGGTGTGTTCCCACTGGGCTGAGTCGCCGCCATCCTTGGTGGTCACGGTCCAGCCATCTTTCGGGTTGATGCGGCAGTGATACTTCTTGCTGTTGACCATGGGCTCTATGGTGAAGCACATGCCCGGCTTGAGCTCCTGCTTGCCGCCGTTGCGGTAGTGCAGGATCTGCGGTTCCTCGTGGAATTCGCTGCCGATGCCGTGGCCACAGTAGTCGCGCACCACGGAGAAACCGGCCTTCTCGACGATGGGCTGGATCAGGGCTCCTATCTCGGTGATGCACATGCCGGGGCGCACCTGCTTGATGGCGGCGTACAGGCTCTCCTGGGCGACTTTGCACAGCTGGCGACGCAGCGGTGTGGTCTCACCCACGATGAACATGGCGGAGGTGTCACCGTGGTAGCCATCCTTGATGACGGTGATGTCCAGGTTGATGATGTCCCCTTCCCGCAATTTCTTGTGGTTGGGGATGCCGTGACAGATGACATCGTTCACCGAGGTGCAGATGGACTTGGGGAAGCCGTGGTAGTTGAGCGGGGCCGGGATCGCCTGCTGTACGTCGACAATATAGTCGTGGCACAGGGTGTTCAGCTCGTCGGTGGTGACGCCTGCCTTGACGTGGGGGGCTATCATGATCAGCACATCGGCGGCCAGCTGGCCGGCAACGCGCATCTTTTCAATCTCTTCCGGTGTCTTGATTTTAATGGACATGGGATCTCTCTTGGGGCCTGACTGCGCATCCTGTCGATGCCCAACAATCAGGTAATGAAAAATAGATGCGTTTGCAATCAGGCCAAAATTTTATCCCCAACCCCCGTTTACTTCCAGTGTGATTGTCATCACAACGTCAAATCCTCTGCCCAGCATCCAGTACAGGGATCCATTTTTAGCACCCCAGCCGGTGGTGTCCTGACCAAAGTTATGGTATAAAGCGCGCCGGAATGGGGAACTTGCGTCCGCATTTCATCACCCTTACTCAATAACACACACACATCGACACCTGTACCGGGGTGCCCCTTTGGGGGTCGGTTACATGGGATGTGTGGAGGCCTAACCCCAATACAGAGGTATAAAATGGCTAAAGTTTCTATGCGCGACATGCTGCAAGCCGGCGTTCACTTCGGTCACCAGACTCGTTACTGGAACCCGAAAATGAAGTCCTACATCTTCGGTGCCCGCAGCAAGGTTCACATCATCAACTTGGAAAAAACCGTTCCGATGTTTGACGATGCCATGAACTTCATCAGCTCCGTAGCTGCCAAGAAAGGCAAGGTACTGTTCGTAGGTACCAAGCGTGCCGCGTCTGAAGCCGTAAAAGATGCCGCTGATCGTTGCGACCAGTTCTATGTCAACCACCGCTGGTTGGGTGGCATGCTGACCAACTGGAAAACCGTTCGTCAGTCCATCAAGCGCCTGAAAGATCTGGAAACCCAGAGCCAGGACGGTACCTTCGAAAAGCTGACCAAGAAAGAGGCGCTGATGCGTACTCGCGAAATGGACAAGCTGGAGAAGAGCCTGGGTGGTATCAAGAACATGGGCGGCCTGCCTGACGTGCTGTTCGTTGTCGATGCCGACCACGAGCACATCGCTATCAAAGAAGCCAACAACCTGGGTATCCCGGTAGTTTCCATCGTTGATACCAACTCCAACCCGGACGGCGTTGATTACGTCATCCCGGGTAACGACGATGCTATCCGTGCCGTACAGCTGTATCTGAATGCTGCTGCTGACACCGTACTGGAAGCTCGCGCTCAGGACATCGTTGTTCAAGCCGAACAAGATGGCTTCGTTGAAGCTGAGTAATTGATAAGGACTGAAAAGCCCTTATTAACCAAGCTGATGTAATTGGTTAGCAGGGGCCCTTGTGGCCCCTGTTTCTTGTCAATTCAAGACCGAGGATACTGGACATGGCTAACGTTACTGCCGCCCTGGTAAAAGAACTGCGCGAGCGCACCGCCGCTGGCATGATGGATTGCAAAAAAGCACTGGAAGAAGCCGCTGGTGATATCGAGCTGGCAATCGAGAACATGCGCAAATCCGGTCAGGCCAAAGCCGCCAAGAAAGCAGGCCGTATCGCTGCTGAAGGCGTGATTTTCGCCCGTACCGAAGGCAACATTGCTGCCATGATCGAGCTGAACAGCGAAACCGACTTCGTCGCCAAAGATGCCAGCTTCATGGCAATGGGCCAGAAGATCGCCGATATCGCCGCGACCCAGAAAATTGCTGACGTTGACGCCCTGAAAGCGACCGATTTCGGCAACGGTGAGTCCATCGAGCTGACCATCACCAACCTGATTGCCAAGATCGGTGAGAACATGAACCTGCGTCGCGTGATGCTGGTTGAAGGTGACAACCTGGGCACCTACGTTCACGGTTCCCGCATTGGTGTTATCACCAAGCTGACCGGTGGTTCCGCCGAGCTGGCCAAAGATCTGGCCATGCACGTTGCAGCCAACAGCCCGCAATTCGTCAAGCCTGAAGACGTGTCTGCTGAAGTCGTTGCCAAAGAGCGCGAAATTCAGATCGACATCGCCATCAACTCCGGCAAGCCGAAAGAGATCGCCGAGAAGATGGTTGAAGGCCGCATGAAGAAGTTCACCGGTGAGGTTTCCCTTACTGGTCAGCCGTTCGTGAAGGATCCTTCCATGACGGTTGCCGAGCTGCTGAAGAAAGAAGGCGCTGACGTTGTCTCCTTCACCCGTTTCGAAGTGGGCGAAGGCATCGAGAAGCAAGAGACCGATTTCGCTGCTGAAGTAGCAGCCCAAATCGCGGCCGCTCAGAAGGCCTAACCGAACCGGTTTTTCCGTTTCCCCAGACCGCGACTTATGTCGCGGTCTTTATATGACCAGGAATCAGTGACATGAGTACCAATCCCAAGCCTGCATACAGACGTGTTCTTCTGAAGTTGAGTGGTGAAGCCCTGCAAGGATCCGAGGGTTTTGGCATTGATCCGGCGGTGCTGGAGCGGATGGCCCAAGAGATCAAAGAACTGGTTGAGCTGGGTGTTCAGGTCGGTCTGGTCATCGGTGGCGGCAACCTGTTCCGTGGTGCCGGTCTTGCCAAAGCGGGCATGAACCGCGTGGTGGGCGACCACATGGGTATGCTGGCCACCGTGATGAACGGTCTGGCCATGCGTGATGCCCTGCATCGTGCTTATGTGAATGCCCGTCTGATGTCTGCCATCTCTCTGCAGGGCGTCTGCGATTCCTATAGCTGGGCCGAGGCCATCAGCCAGCTGCGCGCCGGCAAGGTAGTGATCTTCTCTGCCGGTACCGGCAATCCCTTCTTTACCACCGACTCCGCGGCCTGCTTGCGCGGGATCGAGATCGAAGCCGACGTGGTGCTCAAGGCCACCAAGGTCGATGGCGTATTCACGGATGACCCGGTCAAGAACCCGGATGCCGTGCTGTACCATGAATTGAGTTATGATGAAGTTCTTGAAAAAGAACTCAAAGTGATGGATCTTGCTGCTTTTACTCTGGCCCGTGACCATGATCTGCCGATCCGCGTGTTCAACATGAACAAACCGGGTGCGCTGCGTCGGGTTATCATGGGTGAGCCGGAAGGCACCCTGATCCACCACATCGGCAAGTAAGACAAGAGATCAGGCTGGAAGGCGCTCTTATTCATTACGCCAGCAAATAAATATGATAGACACGAGCCGCGTGGCGGCTCGTTCGCCAAAAGGAAAACCACTGTGATCAACGAGATTAAAAACGACGCCAAGGACCGTATGGCCAAGAGCGTAGAGTCGCTCAAGACCCAGATGTCCAAGATCCGTACCGGCCGTGCTCACCCGAGCCTGCTCGACGGTATCCAGGTTGAGTATTACGGTGCTGCCACTCCTCTGAAACAGTTGGCCAACGTGGTGGCAGAAGATGCTCGTACCCTGTCCATCTCCATTTTTGACCGCTCCATGATCCAGGCGGTAGAAAAGGCAATCCTGACCTCTGATCTGGGCCTGAACCCGTCCAGCAACGGTCAGACCCTGCGCGTGCCCTTGCCGCCGCTGACCGAGGAGCGTCGCCGCGATCTGACCAAGATCGTCCGTGCCGAAGCCGAAGGTGCCCGTGTGGCCGTGCGCAACATCCGTCGCGATGCCAACGCCGACCTGAAAGCGCTGCTCAAGGACAAAGAGATCTCCGAAGACGACGACCGTCGTGCCCAGGAAGAGATCCAGAAACTCACTGATGCCTTCATCAAGCTGGTGGATGACGCCCTGGCCGCGAAGGAAAAGGAGCTAATGGAAATCTAAGTCTCTGACAGGTATATTACGAGCGCCGTGTAGTGCCCCTGCACGGCGCTTTTGTCTTTGTGGGAGAAATGAATGTCGCTTTTGGCAGCGTTAGGTGATTGTGCCAACTCGTCCTTGCCTCGTCATGTGGCCATCATCATGGATGGCAACGGACGCTGGGCTCAGAACCGTGGCAAGATGCGGGTCTATGGTCACAAGGCGGGCGTGCAGTCTGTTCGTGAGGCGGTGACCTTTGCCGCGCGCGCCAAGATAGAGGCGTTGACCCTGTTTGCCTTCTCCAGTGAGAACTGGCGGCGGCCGGAGGGGGAGGTCAGTGCCCTGATGGAGCTGTTCCTGACCGTGCTGGGCCGTGAGGTCAAGAAACTGCACAGCAACGGGATCCGGCTCAAGGTGATCGGTGATACCGCCCGCTTCAGCGACCGCTTGCAGGCCAAGATCGCCAAGGCCGAGGCCCTGACCGCCGACAACCAGGGGCTGACCCTCAATATTGCTGCCAATTACGGTGGCCAGTGGGATATCGCCCAGGCGGCCCGTAAACTGGCTCGTGCCGTGGCGGCGGGCGAGCTGGATGCCGATGCCATCGATGAGTCCCTGCTGGCCGGGCAAGTCTGCATGGCCGACCTGCCCCCCGTGGATCTGTTGATCCGGACCGGTGGCGATCATCGCATCAGCAATTTTGTGTTATGGCAGCTCGCCTATGCCGAGCTCTATTTTACCCCGGTATTGTGGCCCGATTTCAACGAGGCCGAGTTCAGTGAGGCCGTTGCCTCTTTCGTTGCCCGTGAGCGTCGCTTCGGGTGTACGGGTGAACAGATACGGGAATTGATCGCCGAGCATCAGACCGGCTAAACCCCCTCCCAAGAGAGAGGTTTCTTTTGCTAAAACAACGAATTATTACCGCTTTGCTACTGGTTCCCCTGGTGTTGGGGGCGCTATTTTTTCTGCCGTTGAAATTCTTTGCCCTGTTGGCAGCTTTGGTGTTTCTGTTGGCCAGCCGCGAGTGGAGTGGCTTCGTTACTGCCCAGCCGCAGCAATGGCTGCCGCTGGTGTTCTGTCTGTTGCTCGGTGCCAGCCTGTTCTGGCTGCCGGTCGAGCAGCTGTGGACCCCGCACTTGCATCCGCTGGTGATGGGCGTGCTCTGGACCGCGGTTAGCTGGTGGCTGCTGGGGCTGTTGCTGGTATTGCGTTATCCCCAGAGCGCCAAGCTGTGGAAAGAGTCCATCTGGCTCAAGTCCCTGTTCGGTCTGGTGACCCTTGTGCCCTTCTTCTGGTCCTTGGTGGCCATCCGAGGTTACAACTTCTATCACGACCCCATGATGGGGGCCTGGATCCTGTTGTTCGTCATGGGGCTGGTCTGGGCGGCAGATTCTGGCGCGTACTTTTTCGGCAAGGCCTTTGGCAAACACAAGCTGGCGCCGGCCGTCAGCCCGGGTAAAACCATTGAAGGCATGTTTGGCGGCCTGTTTACCGCCAGCCTGCTGGCGGTTGCCGTGACCTGGTTCATGGGCTTCGTGCCCGCCAAGATGGCCATAGTGCTGTTCTGCTCCCTGCTGGCGGTGCTGGCGTCCGTGCTCGGCGATCTGACCGAGAGCATGTTCAAGCGGGAGGCGGGCATCAAGGATTCCGGCACCCTGCTGCCCGGTCATGGTGGTATTCTCGACCGGATCGACAGCCTGACCGCCGCCCTGCCGGTGTTCCTGCTCAGCTATCTGTTGCTCAGCCAGGAATTCTGATGCCTCGCTCGCTGATGATCCCGCGGGCATCCGGCTCCATTCATTTGTTAACAAGTCGGGAGTGTTGATGCATAACCTGGTGATCCTGGGAGCTTCCGGCTCCATCGGTCAGAGCACCCTCAAGGTACTGCGGCAGAATCCGGGCCGTTGGCAGGTACTGGCACTGACGGCGGCCCGTAGCGTGGATGCCATGCTGCGCGACTGTCTCGAATTCTCCCCCCGTTTCGCCGTCATGGTGGATGAAGACGCGGCCGCCATGCTGGCAGGCCGGCTCAAGGCCCATGGCAGCGTGACCCGGGTACTGTCCGGTCAGGCCGCCCTGTGTGAGGTGGCTGCCCATCCCGACGTTCACAGCGTGATGGCGGCCATAGTCGGTGCCGCTGGCCTGGCACCGACTATGGCGGCGGTGCGGGCTGGCAAGCGCATCCTGCTGGCCAACAAAGAGGCGCTGGTGATGTCCGGCGCTTTCTTCATGGAGGCGGTGCGCGAGCATGGCGCCGAGCTGCTGCCCATTGACAGCGAGCACAACGCGATTTTCCAGTGCCTGCCCGAAGCCATCCAGCGTCAGCCCGGCTTCTGCGATCTGGCGGGAGCCGGCATCAGCAAGATACTGCTGACCGGCTCCGGCGGCCCGTTCCGCTACACCGACATTCAGGAACTGGCGCATGTCACGCCGGCCCAGGCCATCGCCCACCCGAACTGGTCCATGGGGGCCAAGATCTCGGTGGACTCCGCCACCATGATCAACAAGGGGCTGGAGTACATAGAGGCGCGCTGGCTGTTCAATGCGGCGCCCGAGCAGATCCAGGTGGTGATCCATCCCCAGTCCGTCATCCACTCCATGGTGCAGTACAAGGACGGCTCCGTACTGGCCCAGCTTGGCAACCCGGACATGTGCACCCCCATCGCCCATGCCCTTGCCTATCCGGCTCGCGTTGAGTCTGGGGTGGAACCTTTGGATTTCTTCAGTGTCGGAGAATTCAGCTTTATCCGGCCCGATTATGAGCGTTATCCCTGCCTGGCACTGGCCATGAGTGCCTGCCAGCAAGGGCAGGCGGCGACCACGGCGCTCAATGCCGCCAATGAAGAGGCCGTTGCGGCTTTCCTTGCAGAGCGGATCGGTTTTATGGATATTGCCAGAGTCAATGAGGCCATCATGACGGCGCTGGGCAGTTCCGCCGTGGGCTCACTGGATGATTTGATTGCGCTGGATGGTGCGGCCCGTGCCCGTGCTCACAATTTGATTGAGGAGCTTAGCTGATGAGTGGTATTTCGTGGCATTGTGCTGCCTTCATCCTTGCCTTTGGGTATCGGACCATGCATGAAATCGAGGTGGCTGACTGATGGGCGGCGTGTTGTGGAACATAGGTGCCTTTATTGTCGCCCTCGGGTTGCTGGTTGCGGTTCATGAATTCGGCCACTTCTGGGTGGCCCGTCGCTGTGGCGTCAAGGTAGAGCGCTTCTCCATCGGTTTTGGCAAGGCCATCTGGCGCCGGGTCGGCAAGGATGGCACCGAGTATGTGCTGGCGCTGATCCCGCTCGGCGGCTACGTCAAGATGCTCGATGGCCGGGTCGATGAGCTCAAACCTGGCGATGAGCAATTTGCCTTCAACCACAAGAGTGTCTGGGCACGCATGGCCATAGTGGCGGCGGGCCCTATGGCGAACTTCGTGTTTGCCCTGTTTGCCCTCTGGCTGATGTTCATGATCGGCGTCTCTGCTGTTAAACCCGTGGTGGGGGAGGTGCGTCCCGCTTCCATAGTGGCGGCAGCCGGGATCGAACCCGGCATGGAGATCGTCGGTGTCGGCGACAAGGCGACCGGTGACTGGGAGAGCGTGACCTATGCCCTCATCAGCCACCTGGGCGATGATTCCGTGCAGCTCAAACTGAAAGCGGCCAACACCAGCTATGCGGTGGACAAGACCCTCCAGCTCGACGGCTGGCAGTTCGACCCGGACAAGGAGTCACCCATCGGCAGCCTGGGGATAGTGCCCCTTGGCGGCAAGGTGCTGCCCGTGGTCGAGGCCATTGTGCCCAAGAGTGCCAGCGAAAAGGCCGGCATTCAGGTCGGTGATCGCATCAAGCGGGTGGGCGAGCAGGAGGTCACCGAGTGGGCCCAGTTCGTGCACCAGGTGCAGCAGTCACCGGAGCAGCCATTGCCGGTCGTGGTGGAGCGGGCGGGCAGCGAGCTGACCCTGACCTTGACCCCGGATGTGAAAAAAGTGCGGGGCCAGCTGGTCGGTTTTGTCGGCCTGTCACCGCAACTGGTTCCATTACCGGATGAGTATCGAATTCTGTTACAGTATGGGCCTTTGCAAGCCCTGTGGCAGGGAGCCCAGAAGACTTGGAGCCTGACCACACTGACCTTTGACATGATTGGCAAGCTGATTGGTGGCATCGTCTCGCTGGATAACCTGAGCGGTCCCATCTCCATTGCCAAGGGCGCAGGCAGCAGTGCCGATTACGGTCTGGTCTATTTCCTCGGTTTTCTGGCGCTGATCAGCGTCAACTTGGGGATCATCAACCTGTTTCCCCTGCCGGTGCTGGATGGTGGCCATCTGGTCTACTTCTTCATCGAGGCGGTCACCGGCAAGCCGGTATCAGACAAAATTCAGGAAGTGGGTTTCAGGATCGGCGCCGCCATTCTGATGTTACTGATGGGCATTGCGCTGTTTAATGATTTCGCTCGCCTCTGAGGCCAGAGCATCAACAAGGACACACAAGAACAAAATGGCTGTTAAAAAAGCATTGGTGTTGAGTTGCCTGCTGGGTGCCAGTTTCCTGGCCCAGGCGGCCCCTGCCTCTTTTGTGGTGCAAGATATCCAGGTCGACGGCTTGCAGCGAGTGACGCTGGGTGCCGCCCTGTTGAACCTGCCGATCCGGGTTGGCGATACCGTCGATTCCGTGACCCTGGCCAACGCCATCAAGAAGCTTTACTCTTCCGGCAACTTCGAGGACGTGAAGGTTTACCGTGACGGTCAGGTGCTGCAAGTGGCGGTCAAGGAGCGGCCGACCATCTCCAGCATCGAGTTTTCAGGCAACAAGGATATCAAGGAAGAGCAGCTTACCCAGAGCCTGGAGTCCTCCGGCATTCGGGTGGGTGATCCGCTGGATCGCACCGTACTGAGCTCCCTCGAGAAGGGTCTGGAAGATTTCTACTACGGTGTGGGCAAGTACTCCGCCAAGGTCAAGGCCATCGTCACCCCGCTGCCGCGCAACCGGGTCGACCTCAAGTTCACCTTCGTGGAAGGGGAAGCGGCCAAGATCCAGCAGATCAACATAGTCGGTAACAACGTCTTCCCGGAAGAGAAGCTGCTGGCCCAGCTCTCCCTCAAAGACGATGTGCCCTGGTGGAACTTCACCGGCGACCAGCGTTACCAGAAGCAGAAACTGGCCGGCGACATCGAGACCCTGCGCTCCTACTACATGGATCGCGGCTACATTCGCTTCGCCCAGGAGTCGACCCAGGTCTCCATGACCCCGGACAAGAAGGGCGTCTACGTGACCCTGAACGTCAAGGAAGGGGATCAGTACAAGGTCTCCGGCGTTCAGCTCAAGGGTGACATGATAGACCGTGGCGGCGAGATGAAGGGGTTGATCCCCATCGAAGCTGGCAGCATCTACTCCGCCAGCCAGGTAACCCACACCGAAGAGGTGCTCTCCAAGTTCCTCGGCCGTTACGGCTACGCCTACCCGAAAGTGGTCACCTTCCCCCAGGTCAATGACAAGACCAAGGAAGTGGAGTTGATCGTCAACATAGAGCCGGGTCCCCGTGTCTATGTGCGCAACATCAACTTCAGCGGCAACGTCACCACCAAGGATGAAGTGCTGCGTCGCGAGATGCGTCAGATGGAAGGCACCTGGCTCTCCTCCGACAGCGTCGAGCAGTCCAAGACCCGTCTCAACCGACTCGGCTTCTTCGAAACCGCAGAAGTGGACACCAAGCGGGTACCCGGCAGCGATGATCAGGTCGATCTCGACTTCAAGGTCAAGGAGCAGCCAGCTGGCTCCATCAACGCCGGCGTGGGTTATGGTACCGAATCGGGCCTGAGCCTGCAGGCGGGCCTGCAGCAGGACAACTTCATGGGGACCGGCAAGAAGATCGGCATCTCCGCCAGCACCAACAAGTACTCCAAGAGCGTCGACCTCAGCTACAACGATCCCTACTTCACCGTGGACGGAGTCAGCCTGGGTGGTCGTCTCTACTACAACCAGTTCAGTGCGGCCGACGCCAACATAGTCGACTACGAGAACACCACCATCGGCTTCCGCCTCTCCAGTGGTTTCCCGGTCAACGAGAACAACCGCCTCGACTTCAGCCTCGGCCTTGAGAACAACAAGCTGTCCCAGCCCAACCCCTATCTGCAGGTGGATGAGTTCTGGAAGGTGTACAGCAAGAACAAGGATGGCGACAACCGCATGGTGTTCAACACCGTCGACGTCACCGCTGGCTGGACCCGTTCCACCCTCAACAAGGGCATGTTCCCGACCGCGGGTGACCGTCAGCGTGTGAACGCCAAGGTGACAGTGCCGGGCATGGATCTGCAGTACTTCAAGCTGAACGCGGAAGATGCGCACTACTTCCCGTTCGATGCGGATCACAAGTGGGTGCTGATGGCCAAGGCCCGAGCCTCCTACGGCAATGGTTATGGCAGCAACGGCAACTATGACCACGTCCTGCCGTTCTTCGAGAACTATTTCGCCGGTGGTTTTGATACCCTGCGCGGCTTCAAGAGCAATACAGTGGGCCCGAAGGCTCTCTATTACTACAACCTGAGCGGCAACGACGTCATCCAGGGTACCGACAGCTCGGTGGGCGGCAACGCACTGGCGGTGGCGTCCCTCGAGATGATAGTGCCGACGCCGTTCGCGTCAGAGACCTATCAGCCCCAGCTGCGTACCAGCTTCTTCATCGACGCCGGTTCCGTGTGGGATACCACCTTCGACTATGACCAGTACAAGAATCGCTGTTTCAGTGGTTGCAACTATCTGAGCGATTATTCGGATCCGACCAACTACCGTGCCTCGGCCGGTCTGTCGCTGCAGTGGCTCTCCCCCATGGGACCCCTGGTGTTCGCGATTGCCCGTCCGCTCAAGCAGTACGAGGGCGATCGCACCGAGTTCTTCTCATTCAACATCGGCCGTACCTTCTAAGGGCGGACACACCCCCACCCAGGCGGTGGGGGTATTCAATGATGGGACGCGCCGTATGCGTGCCTCACCAGGTAACAAGATGGCCCTAACGCCGCTTGCATAATCAGGTAAATCAGGTAGCCCTCACATGAGGGAACAAGGAGTAAGTGTGAATAAAGCGTTGAAAGTAGCTGGTTTGAGTTTTGCACTGATGGCTGCAGGCATGGGCTCCGCCTTGGCCGAGACCAAGATCGCCGTGGTCGACATGGGCGAAGTATTCCAAAAGCTGCCCCAGCGTGAAGCAGTCTCCAAGAAGCTGAAAGGTGAATTCGAGCCGCGCATGCGTGAGCTGCAGAAGCTGGAATCCGACGGTCAGGCGCTGGTCGAGAAGTTCAAGAAGGACGAAGCCTTCATGAGCGCCGAGCAGAAGAAGCAGAACCAGGAGAAACTGGCCAAGCTGCAGATGGAGTTCAACCAGAAGCGTCAGGCGTTCGAACAGGACAACGGTCGCCGTCAGTCCGAAGAGCGCGGCAAGATCCTGACCAAGGTACAGGCTGCCATCGATTCCATCGCCAAGAGCAATGGTTATGATCTGGTGCTGGAGCGCAATGCCGCCCCGTATGCCGCCAGCAAGCTGGACATCTCTGCCCAGGTTATTTCTCAGGTAAGCAAGAGCAACTAATTGATGGCATTCACTCTCGCACAGCTGGCCCAGCAACTGGGGGCCCAGGTCCATGGCGACGGAACCCTGGAAATCCGCAAGGTAGCGACACTGGAAAAGGCCGGGGAGGGGGATATCACCTTCCTGTCCAATAAAAAGTACCGGCATTATCTGGAACAGAGCGAGGCCACGGCCGTGCTCATTACAGAAGCGGATTTGCCATTTTGTCCCACCAATGCCCTGGTGATCAAAGATCCCTATGTGGGGTTTGCCCGGGTAGCCCAACTGCTGGACACCACGCCGCAACCGGCCACGGATATCCATCCGAGCGCCGTCATCGCGGCTGACGTGCAACTGGGCGAGAGAGTGGCCATCGGGGCCAATGCGGTGATCGAATCCGGCGTCATGCTGGGGGATGACGTGCGCATAGGCCCAGGCTGTTTTGTTGGCAAGAATACCCGACTGGGAGCACGCTCCCGGTTGTGGGCCAACGTCACCCTGTATCACAACATCACCATGGGCACCGACTGTCTGGTTCAATCCGGCACAGTGATCGGGGCCGATGGGTTCGGTTATGCCAATGAGCGTGGCGAGTGGATCAAGATCCCCCAGCTCGGTGGCGTGACCATAGGCAATCGGGTCGAGATCGGGGCCTGCACCACCATAGACCGCGGTGCGCTGGAAGATACCTGCATCGCGGATAACGTCATCATCGACAACCAGTGCCAGATCGCCCACAACGTCGAGATCGGTTACGGCACCGCCGTGGCCGGTGCGACCACTATGGCTGGTAGTCTCAAGGTCGGCAAATACTGTATCATTGGCGGCGCCTCCGTCTTTAACGGGCACATGGAGATCTGCGATCAGGCCACCATTACCGGCATGGCCATGGTGATGCGACCCATTACCGAGCCCGGTGTCTACTCTTCCGGCATCCCCCTGCAAACCAATAAAGAGTGGCGCAAGACCGCCGCCCGGGTGATGCGTATTGAAGAGATGCACAAGCGGTTGAGCAAGCTTGAGAAGAAGCTGGATCAAGAATAATCACGATTGGTATAGGGTACTGTTTTGACTACTGAAAAGAAGAGCCTGGGTATCCAGGAAATCATGGATCTGCTGCCCCACCGTTATCCCTTCCTGATGGTGGACAAGGTGGAAAGCTACGAGATCAGCGACGAGCGCAAAACCCTGCGCGCCATCAAGAACGTCTCGTTCAACGAGCCGATCTTCCAGGGGCACTTCCCGGCCAAGCCGGTGTTCCCTGGCGTGCTGATCCTGGAAGCCATGGCGCAGGCCACCGGTATCCTGGCGTTCACCATGGTGGGCAAGCCGTCCCCCAACGAACTCTATTACTTTGCCTCAATCGATAACGCTCGTTTCAAGCGTCCGGTCGGCCCCGGCGATCAGCTGGTGCTGGACGTGGTGTTCCTGAAAGAGCGTCGCGGTATCGCCAAGTTCACCGGTGTCGCCACCGTCGATGGTGAAGTGGTCTGTACCGCCGAGCTGATGTGCGCCAAACGCGAGGTTTAATACACGTGATCGACCAGACTGCCATCATTCACGATACCGCCATCGTCCATGAGTCTGCCGTGATCGGTAAAGGGGCTGAAATCGGCCCCTTTTCTGTCATCGGCGCCGAGGTTGAAATCGGCGAAAACACCTGGATAGGCTCCCATGTGGTGATCAAGGGCCCGACCAAGATAGGTCGCGGCAACAAGATCTTCCAGCACACCTCCATCGGTGAGGATTGCCAGGACAAGAAGTACGCCGGCGAGCGCACCTTCCTCGAGATTGGCGACAACAACGTCTTTCGCGAGAACTGCACAGTGCACCGCGGCACCATCCAGGATCAATCCCTGACCAGGGTGGGCAGCGGCAACCTGTTCATGGTCAACGTGCACGTGGCTCATGACTGCATCATCGGTGACAACTGCATCTTCGCCAACAACGCGACCCTGGCGGGCCACGTGGTGATCGGTGATTTCGTGATCTTTGGCGGCCTCTCCGCGATCCACCAGTTTGGTCGGGTCGGCTCCCACGCCTTCGTCGGTGGCTGCGCCGCCCTGAACAAGGACGTGCCGCCCTACGTGATGGCGGCCGGTAACTACGCCAAGCCGTTCGGGGTAAACTCCGAAGGCCTGCGTCGTCGCGGCTACAGCCCTGAGGCCATCTCGGCCGTCAAGCGTGCCTACAAGGAGATCTTCCGCTCCGGCAAGACCATCGAAGAGGTGTTGCCCGTGCTGATGGAGATGGCGGCCAGCGAACCGGCCGTTCAGCTCTACGTGGATTTCCTCAAGGACAACGAGCGCGGGATCATCCGTGCCTGATCCCGTTCGCATCGGTATCGTCGCCGGAGAGACCTCCGGCGACATTCTGGCCGCCGGGCTGGTGCGCGAGCTACAGCGCCGTTATCCGGATGCGCAGTTTGAAGGGATCGCCGGGCCGCGCATGCAGGCTCTTGGCGTCAAAGCCCTGTTCGAGATGGAAGAGCTCTCCGTAATGGGGATTACTGAGGTGCTGGGCCGCCTGCCGCGCATCCTCAAGGTTCGCCGCGAACTGCTGCGCCATTTCATTGCCAATCCGCCTGACATCTTCGTCGGCGTGGATGCACCAGATTTCAATATCGGGGTGGAGCTGAAGCTGCGCCGCGCCGGTATCAAGACGGTTCACTATGTCAGCCCCTCTGTCTGGGCCTGGCGTCAGAACCGCATTCACAAGATCAAGGCCGCCACCGACATGGTGCTCGCCTTCCTGCCGTTCGAGAAAGCCTTCTACGACCGTTTCGATGCCCCTTGCCGGTTCGTGGGTCACACCATGGCCGATGCGATCCCGCTCGAACCGGACCAGGCCGGAGTGCGCCAGGCGCTCGGCATTGACCCGGGCCGCCGCTGGCTGGCGGTGCTGCCGGGCAGTCGCACCGCCGAGGTGGGCTTCATGTCACCGGTATTTCTCGAGGCCTGCAAGCGGCTGACGGTGCGTTACCCGGATCTCGGTTTCATAGTGCCGCTGGTCAACGACAAACGGCGCGAGCAATTCATGGCCATCAAGGCCGAGCTGGCGCCGGATCTCGACATGGTATTGCTGGAGGGGCAGGGCCGCGAGGCGATGATCGCCGCCGATGCCGTGCTGCTCGCCTCCGGTACCGCTGCGCTGGAAGCCATGCTGGTGAAAAAGCCGATGGTGGTGGGTTACAAGCTCAAGCCCTTCAGCTATTGGCTGGCCCAGCGGCTGGTGAAGACCGCTTATGTGTCCCTGCCCAACTTGCTGGCAGACCAGATGCTGGTGCCAGAGTTGCTGCAGCACGAGTGCACCCCGGACAATCTGGTGGAAGAGGTCAGCAAGCTGCTGGAACACGACAACCGCGAGCTCATCGCCACCTTCACCCGGCTGCACCAGAGCATTCGCTGCAACGCCGATGTGCAGGCCGCGGATGCGGTGGCCGACCTGCTCGGCAGATAATATTCCGGGCGGCCGATTAAGCTGCGCTAATCGACCCCATGTCAGGCCCTGCGGGGCCTGTTTTGATTCAAGGCTGCAAGATGATGATCGATATTCCCGAAGACAGGCTGGTTGCCGGTGTGGACGAGGTGGGACGTGGTCCCCTGGTGGGTGACGTGGTCACGGCCGCCGTGATCCTGGATCCGGCCAACCCGATCACCGGGCTCGCCGATTCCAAGAAGCTCTCCGAGAAGAAACGGCTGGCGCTGTTTGACGAGATCAAGGCCAAGGCACTGGCCTGGGCCATAGGCCGCGCCACTCCCGAAGAGATAGACGAGCTCAACATACTGCACGCCACCATGCTGGCGATGCAGCGCGCCGTGGCGGGACTGACGGTGACGCCAGATCTGGTTTTTATCGACGGCAACCGCTGCCCGGCATTGCCGATGGAAGCGCGCGCCGTGGTCAAGGGCGACAGCCTGGTGGCCGCCATCAGCGCAGCCTCGATTCTGGCCAAGGTGACTCGCGATGCGGAGATGACCGAGCTGGACAGCCGTCATCCCGAGTACGGTTTCGCCCGTCACAAGGGCTATCCGACCCCTGAGCACCTTGCCATCCTGGCCGAGCGCGGCCCCTTGCCCGAGTATCGGCAGAGTTTCAAACCGGTGCGCCGTGCACTGGGGATCGAGTAAACCATGCAGAGCTGCCGGCATCACGACATGCACGCCACTCTGTGCAACGAGAGGCTATGACGATGGCTGAACCCCGTTTTATCCACTTGCGGGTCCACTCCGACTTCTCCATGGTCGATGGCCTGCAGAAGATTGCCCCCATAGTCGGGGCGGCAGCGGCCAACAGCATGCCGGCGCTGGCGCTGACCGACCAGATGAACATGTGCGGCCTGGTGCGCTTCTATGGCGCCGCTCACGGCAAGGGCATCAAGCCCATCGTCGGCGCCGACTTCTGGGTACAGAGCGAGGAGCTCGGCGACGAGCAGTTCCGCCTCACTCTGCTGGCCATGGATAACGACGGCTACCAGAACATCACCCTGCTCATCTCCCGTGGCTATCAGCGCGGCCACGTGCAGGGGCGTCCGGTCATCGACCGGGCCTGGCTCGCCGATCACGCCAAGGGCGTGATAGTGCTCTCTGGCGCGCGCGAGGGGGATGTCGGCAAGTTCCTGCTCAAGGGCAACCGGCAGATGACGGAGTCGTGCCTCGCCTTTTACCGGACCCACTTCCCCGACGCCTACTATCTGGAGCTGCTGCGCACCGGTCGACCCGACGAAGAGGTCTACCTGCACATGGCGGTGGCCATCGCCACCGAGTTTGAGCTGCCGGTGGTGGCGACCAACGAGGTGGTGTTCCTCAACGCCGAGGACTTCGATGCCCACGAGATCCGGGTCGCCATCCACGATGGCTACACCCTGATGGACAAGCGTCGCCCGCGCCGTTACAGCCCGCAGCAGTACCTGCGCAGCCAGGAGGAGATGGCCGAGCTGTTCGCCGACATCCCGGAGGCGCTGGAGAACACGGTGGAGATCGCCAAGCGCTGCAACGTGACTGTGCGTCTGGGCGAATATTTCCTGCCGAACTTCCCGACCGGCGACATGACCACCGAAGACTTCCTGGTAATGAAGTCCAAGGAAGGACTGGAGGACCGTCTCGCCTTTCTGTTCCCTGATCCCGAGGTTCGCGTCGCCAAGCGCGGTGAGTACGACGAGCGCCTCGACATAGAGCTGAAAGTCATCAACCAGATGGGCTTCCCGGGTTACTTCCTTATCGTGATGGAGTTTATCCAGTGGTCCAAGGACAACGGCATTCCCGTCGGGCCGGGCCGGGGCTCGGGTGCTGGCTCCCTGGTGGCTTATGCGCTCAAAATCACTGACCTCGATCCGCTGGAATTTGACCTGCTGTTCGAACGCTTCCTCAACCCCGAGCGGGTCTCCATGCCCGACTTCGACGTCGACTTCTGCATGGACAGACGGGACGAGGTGATCGAGCACGTCTCCGACATGTATGGTCGGGATGCGGTGTCGCAGATCATCACCTTCGGCAGCATGGCGGCCAAGGCGGTGGTGCGGGACGTAGGAAGGGTGCTGGGCCACGCCTATGGTTTTGTCGATCGTATCTCCAAGCTGATCCCGCCGGATCCGGGCATGACCCTGGCCAAGGCGTTCGAGGCCGAGCCCAAGCTGCCCGAGCTCTACGAGCAGGACGAGGAGGTCAAGGACCTCATCGACATGGCGCGCCGGCTGGAAGGGGTGGTGCGCAACGCCGGCAAACACGCCGGTGGCGTAGTAATAGCGCCTACCAAGATCACCGACTTTGCGCCGCTCTATTGCGACGACTCCGGCAATCACCCTGTCACCCAGTTCGACAAGAACGACGTGGAATACGCCGGGCTGGTGAAGTTCGACTTCCTGGGGCTGCGTACCCTGACCATCATCGACTGGGCGCTCGGCATGATAAACCCGCGCCTGGCCAAAGAGGGCAAGCCGCCGGTCGACATCGCCGCCATCCCGATCCACGACAAGAAGTCGTTCGATCTGCTGCAGCGGTTCGAGACTACTGCGGTATTCCAGCTCGAATCCCGCGGCATGAAGGACCTCATCAAACGGCTGCAGCCCGACTGTTTCGAAGACATGATCGCCCTGGTGGCGCTGTTTCGGCCGGGCCCGCTCCAGTCGGGCATGGTGGACAACTTCATCGAGCGCAAGCACGGCAAGGAGGCCATCTCCTACCCGGACGAGAAGTGGCAGCACGAGAGCCTCAAGCCAATCCTTGAGCCCACCTACGGCATCATCCTCTATCAGGAGCAGGTGATGCAGATAGCCCAGGTGCTGGCGGGTTACACCCTGGGTGGGGCGGACATGCTGCGTCGGGCCATGGGCAAGAAAAACCCGGCAGAGATGGCCAAGCAGCGATCCGGGTTTGAGGAAGGGGCGGTCAAGAACGGCGTTGACGGCGAACTGGCGGTGAAGATCTTCGATCTGGTGGAGAAGTTTGCGGGCTACGGCTTCAACAAATCCCACTCAGCCGCCTATGCGCTGGTCTCCTACCAGACGCTCTGGCTCAAGACCCACTTCCCGGCCGAGTTCATGGCGGCGGTCATGACCGCCGACATGGACAACACCGACAAGATAGTGACCCTGGTGGACGAATGTCAGCGGATGGGGCTCACCGTGATACCGCCGGACGTGAATACCGGTCGTTACCGCTTCTCGGTCAACGAAGACGGTCACATCGTCTACGGTATCGGGGCCGTGAAGGGGGTGGGGGAAGGCCCCATCGACGCCATCCTCAGCGCCCGGGATCAGGACGGTCCCTTCCGCGATCTGTTCGACTTCTGCAACCGGGTCGACATCAAGAAGATCAACAAGCGGGTGATGGAAAAGCTCATCCTCTCCGGCGCCATGGACAGGCTCGGCCCGCACCGCGCCGCCCTGATGGCGACCCTGGAAGAGGCGATGCGCGCCGCCGAGCAGCATGCCAAGGCGCAGGCCGTGGGTCAGGTCGACATGTTCGGGGTCTTGACCCAGGAGATTGACGATGTCAAGAAGGCGTTCGCCAACGTGCCGCACTGGCCTGACAAGGTGTGGCTGGAAGGGGAGCGTGAAACGCTCGGGCTCTATCTCACCGGTCACCCCATCAACCAGTACAGCGGCGAATTGCGTCGCTACACGTCCGGTCGCCTGTGCGATCTGCATCCCACCTCCCGCGATACCGTGACCACGGCGGCGGGGCTGGTGATCGCCGCCCGCAGCATGGTGACCAAGCGCGGCAACAAGATGGGGATCTTCACCCTGGACGACAGATCCGGCCGTCTCGATGTGACCCTGTTCAGCGAGGCGCTGGAAAAATATGAAGAATTGATGCAAAAAGACCGTATTTTGGTGGTTTCTGGACAGGTCAGCTTTGATGACTTCTCCGGTGGCCTTAAAATGTCGGCCCGTGAATTACTGGATATCAACGATGCGAGGGAGCGTTTTGCCAGGGCAATCCGCATCTCCCTCGATGAACAGCGGATTGATGATCGCTTTTTCCCGCGTTTGTGCGAGATTTTGGAACCCGCCCGTGCCGGAGTCTGTCCGGTTCAGGTAAACTATCGTCGCCCCGGCTCCCGGGTGCGATTGACGCTCGGTACCGAGTGGCGGGTGACGCCCACCGATCAACTGATAGATGACTTGCGAGTCCTGCTTGGACGAGAGCGGGTTGAATTGGTTTTTGATTAGAGGATCTATAGGCCCTATGAGTCTTTTTCTGGATTTTGAACAGCCGATTGCCGAGTTGCAGGCGCAGATTGATGAACTCCGTCATGTGAGTGAGCACAACAGTGCTGTCGATCTCAATGAAGACATTCGCCGGCTGGAGAAGAAAAACGAAGAGCTGACCAAGAAGATCTTCGGCGATCTGGGGGCCTGGCAGGTATCCCAGATGGCGCGTCATCCTCAGCGTCCTTACACCCTCGATTATATCGAGCACATCTTCACCGACTTCGACGAGCTGGCTGGCGATCGCGCCTATGCGGATGACAAGGCCATCGTCGGCGGCATCGCCCGTCTCGACGGCGAACCCGTGATGGTGATTGGTCAGCAGAAAGGTCGCGAGACCAAGGAGAAGATCAAGCGCAACTTTGGCATGCCGCGTCCGGAAGGATACCGCAAGGCCCTGCGCCTGATGGAGATGGCCGAGCGCTTCAAGATGCCGATCATCACCTTCATCGACACCCCGGGCGCTTACCCCGGCGTGGGTGCCGAGGAGCGTGGCCAGTCTGAAGCCATAGCCCGCAACCTGAAAGTGATGGCCGGCCTGACCGTGCCGGTTGTCTGCACCGTGATCGGTGAAGGCGGCTCGGGCGGCGCCCTGGCTATCGGCGTGGGTGATCGCGTCAACATGCTGCAGTACTCCACCTACTCCGTCATCTCGCCGGAAGGCTGTGCCTCCATCCTGTGGAAGAGCGCCGACAAGGCACCGGTCGCCGCCGATGCCATGGGCATCACGGCCCAGCGCCTGAAGGAGCTGAAACTCATCGACAGCATAGTCGAGGAGCCCCTCGGCGGTGCCCACCGCAATGTGGAGCTGATGGCCAAGCGCCTGAAGGATCGCATCCAGCAGGATCTGAATGCCTTGCGTCCGCTCGAGACCGATCAGCTGCTGGAGCAGCGCTACCAGCGGCTGATGGGCTACGGCTACTGCTAAGCGCCAGCTTCATCCCGACATGATGCCAGAAGGCCCCCGCAGTGCGGGGGCCTTCTTTTTTGGACCCGGGATAAACACTCTTCATATGGATACCAGTTGGCACGATGTTTGCCGAAAACCCCCGTGTCGGATCAACTGAGCGGCGGTTAGTGGCCAAAAAAAGTGGGATCCCGCTCCCGTTTTGCTTAAAGTGACCGCTTCCGATCGGCCCGATTGGAATACCCGCAAGGATGCCCTTCAGACGTAAACAGGATTGACCCTCAGGCATGTTCACTGTTTCGGCGACACTGTTTTTCAGTTCCCCACCCGGTTCCACCTGCCTCTGGTCTTGCGTCACTCTCATCGTGCATCGTCTTCATCTGCAGCGAGTGAATCATGAGCGAATCGGTTTTTGAGATCCATGACTGGACCCTGAGCGTTGACGACAACATGCTGTGTCGTCCCGATCGCGAGGTCTACCTCGAGCCCCGGCTGGTCAATTTGTTGCGGTTTCTGGCGAGCAATGCCGGCACAGTGTTTGCTCGCGACGCCCTGATCAACGAGGTATGGGACGGGGCCGAGGTCACCGATCAGGTGGTTACCCAGTCCATCTTCGAGCTGCGCAAGATCCTCAAAGATGGTCGCTTTGATGCGACCGACTACATCATCACAGTGCCCAAGCGTGGCTACAAGCTGGTGGCGCCGGTACGGCCATTGCAACCTTTGCAGGTGGTCTCTGTGGTGATGGCGGATGCCCAGTCATCCCCGACGACCAACTCGACCCTCTCCGACCTGAGCCCGCCTGCCGATGACGAGGATGACGAAGCGATCAGTGGGGTGGCCCCCTTCCCGGCCGGCCCCCTGACCCGCGCCATCTCGACCCGGGCCCAGGACGGCCGCAGCCGCTGGAAGATGATCAGTTTCGACATCTTCGTGGCCGTCATCCTGGTCGCCATCGTCAGCCTGCTCAGTTACCAGCACACCAGTCCCCAGGTGCACTCCATGCTGGATCCTGACCTGCTGGTGTTTCGCTTTCACTCCGGCATGGAGGGGGACAACGAGAATGTGCGCCTGGCCGATGGCATCACCCGCGCCCTGATGGGGGAGGTGGCGGCCGCCACGCCGCTGCGAGTGCAATACGGTGCCAATACCCTGATGGGCGGCATACTGCCCGGCAAGGAGCTGAGCGTGCGGGTCTCCCGTCAGCCCGGTGGCACCTATCTGGATCTGGAATACCGCAACATCAATACCAACCGGGTGCTGTTCAGCCACCAGTATCAGCTCAGTCGTCACAACGTCCATGCGGTACTGCAGGCGAGCAGCCAGGATCTGCTGCGCGCCCTCGATCAGCCGGACGCCTTGCCCGGTATGGGCTGGCCTACCGACGATGCCGCCCTGATGGCCATGATGGAGGCGCACTACTACACCAACAGCCAGGATACGGTGGCGCTCAAGCGCGGTATCGACCTGCTCGACAAGTCCCTCGCCACCCAGCCGGATCAGCCGCTGCTGCTGGCCGAACGCTATCTGGCGGGGGAGGCGCTGGCAACCCTGGCCGGTCAGTCCGAGAGTGAGCGGTTGCAGGGGATTGGCACCCATCTGGCCAGTCTGGTGCAGGACGGCGGCCTGCTGCCGGCACGGGTGTGGGAGGCGTTGACCCTGCAGGCCATACTGGACGGCCAGCAGCAGCAGGCGAATCGCCTGCTGGCGCTGGCCGCCAGCCGGGGCCGCTCCGTGCTCTATCACATACTGCTCGGCAAGCTGGCGGAGCTGGATGGGCGCCCCGAGGCGGCAGGGGATGCCTACAGTCAGGCCTTCCTGATGGAGGCGACCGAGCAGACCTATCTGCTCTGCCAGCGACTCGGTTTCTACAGCAACATGGAAACCCTGACTCCCGCCCTGTTCAATGCGCTGGGCCAAAGCAAGGTGAAGCTGTTCTGAGGCGTGGCAACATGCTGCTTCGCTGACCGCAGAGGTTGCGCTCAGCCAGACAGGCTACCTTGGGGCAGCCTGTTGCTTATGTGCCGCCTGGTGTGCCGCAGCCCGGCAATGACCAGTCGTGGGTGACCTGGCTGCCAGCCGCTCTCTTTATTCCTGTCTCTATTCCTATCCCCGCCACTGGCTCCGGGCCATGGCATCCTTATCTACCCGGTTTGACTCCTTCACTGCCATGCCGTCACCCCTGCGCAGATGGCCGACCCAGGCCAGCTTCCTTCTGCATACCGCTCGCGGCTGTGTCGTCCAGATGCTCGCCCTCCCTTCGGATTACACCGGTCAATGGTGGCCATTGCCGGGGCGTCCGCTGATCCCTTGACCGCGTGGCGAGTCTGGGAGGATGGCGAGGTTTCAAGCGGCGGCCTGGCCGTGGGATCAGGGCAAAAGGGGCTGAATGGGGCATCTCGTGGCCGCAAGGGCATCATGAAAAATATCAAGGTGTATCGAATGAGGCTTTGTGGACCTCTCAAGCGGGGGCTTGGATATCAAGAATTTATCAAGGTGGCTTGTTGGGTGACATTCAACTCTATGTTTTAAATGGGTTTTTATTGATTAATGCCACGAGGCGAAAAAAGTTCACTCATGTTTTTATCCCTTAGCGGGTCTTTATGTTTTCCGGGGAGGAGAGGCCTAGTCTGTGCCCATTCGTTGGCGGGGCGTTCCGCCAAATGTGTATGTGACGACCCGACCTTTTATAGAACCGGAGATCTTATGTCCCTAGATACGAGCAAGAAGATTGGCCTCATCGCCTGTACAGGTGTGGTGGCCGGTAACATGATGGGGAGCGGCATCGCGCTGCTGCCTTCGGCACTGGCCACCATCGGCTCCATCTCTGTCTTTAGCTGGGCAATCTGTCTGGTAGGCGCCATGGGCCTCGCCTTCGTCTTCGCCCGCCTTGCGACCAAGAACCCGCAAGAGGGTGGCCCCATTGCTTATGCTGGCGAGATCTCTCCGGTGTTCGGTTTCCAGACCGGTGTGCTCTACTACCACGCCAACTGGATCGGTAACCTGGCCATCGCCATTACCGGCGTCTCCTACCTCTCTGTTTTCTTCCCCATTCTCAACAGCCCGATCCCGGCCGCTGCAGCCACCATCGCTGCCGTCTGGATCTTCACTTTCGTCAACCTGCTTGGCGGTAGCTGGGTGAGCCGACTCTGTACCCTGGGTCTGGTGCTGATCCTGCTGCCGGTAGTCGGTACTGCCGTGATGGGTTGGGGGCATTTTGATACCAGCGTTTACAGCCAGAACTGGAACACCACCAGCGGCAGCGATCTGCATGCAGTCATCAGCGCCGTGCTTATCTGCCTCTGGTCCTTCGTGGGTGTCGAGTCTGCCGCCGTCTCCTCCGGCATGGTGAAGAACCCCAAGCGCACCGTACCGCTCGCCACCATGCTGGGTACCGGTATCGCGGGTGTTATCTACATCCTCTCTACCCAGGTGATCAGCGGCATGTTCCCGGCCGGTGAAGTGGCTGCCTCCGGCGCCCCGTTTGCCATGGCCTCTTCCGCCATCTTCGGTAGCTGGTCTGCACCGTTCGTCTCTGCCTTCACCGCGCTGGCCTGCTTCACCTCGCTGGGCTCCTGGATGATGCTGGTGGGTGAGGCGGGCAAGCGTGCCGCCAACGACGGCAACTTCCCGAAAATCTATGGCGAACTGGACAAGAATGGCGTCGCCAAGAAGGGTCTGATCTTGGGCTCCCTCAAGATGACTGCCCTGATGATTGGCCTGACCGCCTTCACCTCCCAGTCCGCTCACGCTGCCGATCTCTTCAACGTGCTGACCACGGATGCGGTGCTGCTGACCATGCTGCCCTACTTCTACTCCAGCATTAACCTCATTCGCTTCGAGGGCATGACCTCCCGCAGCATAGGCACCATGATCTTCTCCGGCGTTGCCTGCCTCTTCTGTCTGGTGGCCCTGATGGGCGCCCAGGGTTCCAACCTCACTGCCACCTTCGTGGTGTCGCTCATCATCCTGATGTTCTACGCCAAAAAACAGGGTCTGCGTCAGCACGACGCCTTGCTCAAAGAGCAAGCCAGCCACTAATTCCGTTTTCCTTTTCCGAGCGCTCTTCACTCACCATCCCTGATGGAGAGCGCCCCTCTACGTGTGGAGTATCACGATGAATATCATTGCCATCCTCAACCACCTGGGCGTGTTCTTCAAAGAAGAACCCATTCGCCAGCTGCAAGCCTCCCTCGAGCGTAAAGGCTTTCAGGTTGTATACCCGGTCGACGTAGCCGATCTGCTGAAACTGATCGAGAAGAACCCCCGTGTCTGCGGTGCCATCTTCGACTGGGATAAATATTCCCTCGGCCTGTGCAAGGAGATCCACGATCGCAACGAGAAGCTGCCGATCTTCGCCTTCGCCAACGACCAGTCCACCCTGGATATTCACCTGACCGACCTGCGTCTGAACGTACACTTCTTCGAGTACCGTCTCGGCATGGCCGACGACATCGCCCTCAAGATGGGTCAAGCCACTCAGGAGTATCAGGACGCCATACTGCCGCCGTTCACCAAGGCGCTGTTCAAGTACGTGGAAGAGGGTAAATACACCTTCTGTACCCCGGGTCACATGGGTGGTACCGCCTTCCAGATGAGCCCGGCCGGCAGCATCTTCTATGACTTCTACGGCCCCAACGCCTTCAAGGCGGACGTCTCCATCTCCATGCCGGAGCTGGGTTCCCTGCTGGATCACTCGGGTCCGCACAAGGAAGCCGAGGAGTATATCGCCCGTACCTTCAACGCCGATCGCTCCTATATCGTCACCAACGGCACCTCCACCGCCAACAAGATAGTCGGCATGTATTCCGCACCGGCCGGCAGCACAGTGCTGGTGGATCGCAACTGTCACAAGTCCCTGACTCACCTGATGATGATGAGTGACGTGACCCCGCTCTATTTCCGTCCGACCCGCAATGCTTACGGCATACTGGGCGGTATCCCGCAGAGCGAATTCAGCCGCGAGACCATAGCTGCCAAGGTCGCCGCCACCCCGGGTGCCCAGGCTCCCCGTTACGCTGTGATCACCAACTCCACCTATGATGGCCTGCTCTACAACACCGGCTTCATCAAGCAGAGTCTGGATACCCCGTACATCCACTTCGACAGTGCCTGGGTGCCTTACACCAACTTCAGCCCCATCTATGAAGGCAAGTGCGGCATGAGTGGCGACGCCATGCCGGGCAAGGTGTTCTATGAAACCCAGTCCACCCACAAACTGCTGGCGGCCTTCTCCCAGGCCTCGATGATCCACATCAAGGGTGACGTGGAGGAAGAGACCTTCAACGAAGCCTTCATGATGCACACCTCCACTTCGCCGCAGTACGGCATAGTGGCATCCACCGAGATTTCCGCTGCCATGATGCGGGGCAACACCGGCAAGCGTCTGATCAAGGACTCCATCGATCGCGCCATCTCCTTCCGCAAAGAGATCAAGCGTCTGCGTGATCAGAGCGAAGGTTGGTTCTTCGACGTCTGGCAGCCGGACAACATCGACACCGTCGAGTGCTGGAAGCTGGATCCGAAAGATGATTGGCACGGTTTCAACGGCATCGACGATGACCACATGTACCTCGACCCCATCAAGGTCACCCTGCTGACCCCGGGTATGGGTCGTGATGGCAAGCTGCTGGAGAAGGGCATCCCTGCTTCACTGGTCTCCAAGTTCCTCGACGAGCGCGGCATAGTGGTGGAGAAGACAGGCCCTTACAACATGCTGTTCCTGTTCTCCATCGGTATCGATCAGTCCAAGGCGATGCAGCTGCTGCGTGCCCTGACCGAGTTCAAGCGCGGTTATGACCTGAACCTGACCATCAAGAGCATATTGCCGAGCCTCTATCGTGAAGACCCGAGCTTCTACGAAGGGATGCGCATCCAGGCGCTGGCCCAGAGCATCCACGATCTGACCTGCAAATACCGTCTGCCGGAGCTGATGTTCAAGGCGTTCGACGTGCTGCCGGAGATGAAGATGACCCCGCACGCTGCATGGCAGCAGGAGCTGGCGGGCAATCTGGAAGAGGTGCCGTTGCGTGACATGGTTGATCGCATCAGCGCCAACATGATACTGCCGTACCCGCCGGGAGTACCGCTGGTACTGCCGGGCGAGATGGTGACCAGCGATTCTCTGCCGGTGCTCGAATTCCTCGAGATGCTGTGCGAGATCGGTGCCCACTACCCGGGCTTCGAGACCGATATCCACGGCCTCTATCGTCAGGCCGATGGCAGCTACACCGTCAAGGTGCTGCGTTAATCGAGAGTGACAACAACGGGCCGCAAGGCCCGTTTTTCCCTGTGTTTTTTATCCATTTTTGCGTGAGTCGCCATCATGAAGCGAATTCTCTCCATTCAATCCCACGTGGTGTTCGGCTGCGCCGGCAACGGTGCCGCCGTGTTTCCCATGCGCCGCATGGGCATGGAGGTGTGGCCCGTCAACACTGTGCAGTTCTCCAACCATACCCAGTACCGCGAAGGTTGGCAGGGGATGGTGATGCCCGGCGGCCATATCCGCCAGTTGATGACGGGGCTTGCCGACATAGGCGTGCTGGGGCAGTGCGATGCGCTCTTGAGCGGCTACCTCGGCTCGGCCGAACAGGGGGAGGAAATACTGGCGGCGGTGGCACACCTCAAGGCGCTCAATCCGAACGCCCTCTATTTCTGTGATCCCGTGATGGGTCACCCCGACAAGGGTTGCATAGTGGCACCCGGTGTTAGCGAATTCTTTAAAACCCGGGCCTTGCCCCAGGCCGACATGCTGGCCCCCAATCTGCTGGAGCTGGAACGGCTGACTGGCCACGAGATAAGCAATGTGCCCGAGGTGCTGGCGGCTTGTCAGCAGTTGCGCGAGCAGGGGATCAAGCTGGTGATGGTCAAGCATCTGGGCCGGGCCGGGTTAAGCCTAGACAGGTTCGAGATGGTGCTGGTATGCGATGCGGGCGCGTTTCATATCTCGCGCCCGCTCTATGCATTTCATCGCCAGCCCATAGGGGTGGGGGATCTGCTCAGTGCCACCATGCTGGCCAATCTGCTGGCGGGACATGATCCCGTGCTGGCGTTTGAGCGCACCAACGCCAGCGTGGATGCGGTGCTGGCCCAGACCTGGCTGGCGGGAGCCTACGAGCTGCAACTGGTGGCCGCCCAGCAGGCGATGGCAGAACCCGGGGTGCGTACCCGCGCCACCCGGCTTTGAGTCTGCGTAATGGCTAGCCGGCGCGGCGGGCCAGCTGGACTCCCTGACGGGCGCCGATCGGCTTGGCATTATGTGGACGCTGGGGTGTGCACGCCAGCTTGAGGCGACGCCACTCCCGCCACAGCAGCCAGCACAGCGGCAGGGTCAGCAGCAAGACAGTGGTGGGCTGGGCCATCAGCACACCCTCGCGGCCCCACCAGAGCGGCAGCAGGAAGATCAGCGGCAGCAGCAGCAGTGTCTTGGCGGCCGAGATGATCAGCGCCTGCTTGGTGCGGGCCATGGATTGCAGCAACACTATGCCGAACATGATGATCCCCTCCAGCGGAATGGCGCCGAGGTTGAGGGTCAGGCTGCTGACGGCCGCGGCAAGCAGCTCGGCATCCTGATTGCCGATGTAGAGCATGGCCACCTGGCGCGGCAGCAGCTGGATCAGCAGCCAGACCGCCATGCCATAGATGAGCGTGATCTTGAGCCCCATCTCCATCAGGAATTTCAGATCACGATGGCGTTTGGCCCCTGTCGCCTGGCTGATGAGCGGCTGGATGCCGAAGGCCAGACCCTGCAGGATCACGATGAACACGGCCTCGGTATAACCGGCCACGGTGAAGCCGGCGAGATCCTTGATGGCGCCATACGCCATCAACTGGCTGTTGTGCAGCAGCAGCAGCAGTCCCAGGTTGAACTGGGCGATCAGGCTCGGCAGGCCGGTGAACAGCAGGTTGGGCATGGCCGGAAAACTGGGCACCATGTGGCGCCATGAGAGGCGTAGTTTGGCATGGCTGGTAAAGAAGTAACCCAGGCCCAGCAGGCTGACGATCCCCTCAGTGATGAGCGTCGCCTGGGCCGAGCCCACCAGCCCCAGTCCCAGCCGGCCGACCATGAGGTAGTTGAGTACTATGTTGAGGATGGCGCCACTGCTGACCAGGATCATGGCCAGCCTTGGCTTGCCATCGTTGCGCAGCAGGTAGGGCACCGCCAGGTTGCAGGCCAGCAGCAGGGTACCGCCGCCGATCCAGGTGAGGTAGTCACTGGCCTGCTTCCAGGTCTCGGTGCCTTGCTCAATCCCCAATGCCAGCAGGATGTCGATGTGCCAGTAGTTCAGCAGCAAGGGCGCCAAGGCCCCGAGCAGCCCGAGCAGCCAGAACGCATTGACCAGCGCCTGTCGGGCCAGCCGGATATTCTTTGCCCCCTGATGGAGGGAGATGGCGGTGGCCGCCCCCATGCTGATCATGGCGGCGAGCCCGATCAGCACCATGATGACGGGATAGACCAGATTGATGCCGGCGAGGCCGGCGGCGCCCACGTAGTGACCGACGAAGATGCCATCGACCAGATAGTAGGCACCGGAGACCAGCATGGCCATGATGGAGGGGAGGGCATAGCCCCAGAAACGGCGAGTCATCGCCCGTTGGCGCAACATGAAATAGGCAGACATATCTGTTCTCTTGGGGAGTTCGATTATCGAGCAGACAGTCTAGATTAATATTTTTTTGTTGATAATCCGGTTTCTATTTGATGAATTGATGAGCCATGTTCATCAATCATCGAGTTTGATAGTGTGCCTTGAGCATGTCTATCAGGGCGCGCAGGCCGCTGCCCAGCTGATGCCGGCTGGGATAAAAGAGTGAAAATCCCACGAAGGTGGGGCACCACTGCTCCAGCACGCTCACCAGTTTTCCCTGTGCCAGCTGCTTGCTCACCTCCTCCTCCAGGCAATACGCCAATCCCAGCCCCGCCTCTGCCGCCCCCAGATAGAGCGCCGGCGTGCTGGTGGTCAGGGGCCCTGTCACCTCTATCTCCAGCAGGGCCCCCTCTTCCCCGGCAAACGCCCAGCGGTAGTGGTTAGATGGGGTCAGCCGGTAGCCTATGCAGGCATGGCGCGACAGTTCGCGGGGATGTTGCGGCGTGCCGCGCTCGGCCAGATAAGCGGGCGACCCCACCACCAGATAGCGCTGGGGCGGCCCGAGCGGCACACCTATCATCTCCTTGGGCAGCAGATCGCCATAGAAGATGGCGGCATCATAGCCATCTTCTATGAGGCGTGGCATCAGCTCCTGCTCCACCACCTCCACCTGCATGCGCGGGTAGCGCACCATGTAATCGATCAACACGGGGGCCAGCAGCTCGTCGATGGCGCCCCGTGGCGCACTGATCTTCAGCCGTCCCACCGGTTCGTCGCTGTGGTGAGCCAGCTCGTCGAGCGCGCTCTGCAGGTGGTTCAGGGTGGGTAACAACTGTTCGAGCAGACGCTGGCCCGCATCGGTCGGCACCACGGCGCGGGTGCTGCGGTTGAGCAATCTGACACCCAAGCGGGTCTCCAACCCTTTCAGGCTGTGGCTCAGGGCAGACGCCGATACCCCGAGCTCGAGGGCGGCCTTGCTGAAACTCTGGTGACGGGCGACGGCGGCAAATACTGCCAGTTCGGCGAGGTCGGTACGGGTGATGGCCATATTAATTCAACGGGGAAATGTTGATGAACAGGGTACGACAGGGCACTGCGGCGCACAACTTGAGCAATAAACAGGCAAATGTAAGCAGTTTGTTGTACCCCAAAGGATATAGATACGGGTGAAACTACCTGAAATTGTTAATGGTTGTTCACAAAATTGGGCTGGCAACGTGATCTCTGACGCCAGAAAGGCGATTCCAGTCAAACTTTGGTTGATTAATTCAAAAAAACACTGTGATCGGTAAGGGGATTTAATTAGAGTCAGCCCATCAGAACAAAGGTGCGTTAATGAGTTGTAACGGTTGACGTGCTTGCGGCCCTCGGGCTGATGACCCACAGACCTGTTTGTTGCAGTTTGGTTGCTACATGGAGTGGCGAGCAAGTTGCCGAGTCGGTGGGATCAGAATAACAGGGATGGACTGCAGGAGTTCCAGGGAGATGGAACAGGGCATTGCGCCCGGTTGACTAGATTTTTTCTATTTTCCTTGATGACAGGAACACCCCTATGTCTGACATGAACATTGCAGTTGAAGGCAGCTTAGCCAGTAATGCGTCTTCCCGTGGCATCAACAAGGCCGATGTGGTCTGGATGCTGGGTCTGTACGGTACCGCGATCGGTGCCGGTGTGCTCTTCCTGCCGATCAACGCCGGTGTAGGTGGCCTGTGGCCGCTGGTTGCCATGTTGATCCTGGCCCTGCCGCTGACTTTCTTCGCTCACCGTGGTCTGGCCCGTTTCGTGCTGTCCGGCTCTACCCGTGATGGCGACATCACTGAAGTAGTTGAAGAGCACTTCGGCAAGACCGCAGGCAAATTCATCACCCTGCTCTACTTCTTTGCCATCTACCCGATCGTACTGATGTACTCGGTCGCTATCACCAACACAGTCGAGAGCGTAATTGTTCACCAGCTGGGTATGTCTGCACCTCCCCGTGCCATCCTGTCGCTGGCGCTGATCCTGGGTCTGATGGCGGTTGTTCGTCTGGGCGGCCAGGTTATCGTCAAAGCGATGAGCGTGCTGGTATTCCCGTTCGTGATCACCCTGATGGGCCTGGCGTTCTACCTGATCCCGCACTGGAACGGTACCATCATCACTGAAGCACCAGCGCTGGCTGACGCCTTCAACGGTGACTTCCTCAAGACCCTGTGGCTGGCTATCCCGGTCATGGTGTTCTCCTTCAACCACTCCCCGATCATCTCCTCCTTCGCGGTGGACAACAAAGGTCGTTACGGTGAAGGTGCCGAGAAGAAGTGCAGCAACATCCTGCTGGGCGCTCACGTCATGATGGTAATGACCGTTATGTTCTTCGTATTCAGCTGCGTACTGAGCCTCTCTCCGGCTGACCTGGCTGCTGCCAAAGAACAGAACATCTCCATCCTGTCCTACCTGGCCAACCACTTCGACAACCCGGTTATCGCCACTGTGGCTCCGTTGATCGCCATGGTTGCCATCAGCAAATCCTTCCTGGGTCACTACCTGGGGGCGCAAGAAGGCATGAACGGCCTGATGGCCAAGGCGCTGCGTGAGAAGGGCAAGAACGTTGACACCAAGCAGCTCAACAAAGTGACTGCGGTGTTCATGATCCTGACCACCTGGGCCATCGCCACCATCAACCCGAGCATCCTCGGCATGATCGAAGACCTGGGCGGCCCCATCATCGCCATGCTGCTGTTCCTGATGCCGATGTACGCCATCACCAAGGTACCTGCCATGCGCAAATACGCTGGCAACATCAGCAACGGCTTCGTGACCCTGATTGGCCTGATCGCCATGTCCGGTATCATCTACAAGCTGATTGCCTGATAACACTGGTTACCGAGTTGAATGAAGAAGCCGCCTCGCAAGAGGCGGCTTTTTTTATGGCTATTTGTTGTCAATATTTTCCGATTGCCAGAGGGCAAAGCCCTTGCCGGCAGCCGTGGTGGGCAGGTCAATCTGCATCAGGTCATTGCCGATGACGAAGGGGCCCGTGTAGTGGGCGCGCAGATCCTGGGCCAGATCCTTCACCGAGATCTGGCCGTTGAGGCCGATATGGCTGAACACCGTCAGCGCCGGTTTGGCTTCGTTCATCACCCGGGCCGCCTGCTCGGGGGAGGCGAGGTGGCCGGCGATCGCCTTGTAGCCGGGGTTGGCCTTCATCTGGGCATCAGAGGTCATGGAGACGCAGTGCACCAGCAGATCGGCCCCTTTGGCCTGCTTTACCACCTCCGGGCTGTAGCGGGTATCGCCGGAGAGCACCACGCTGTGGCCGTGGTAGTCGATGCGATAGCCAAACGACGGTTTGATGTTGACCCCGTGGTCGTTGTCAAAGGCGGTGACCTTGACCCCGTCCTGGTCGTAGACCACCCCGGCGGTGACTTCGTGGCTATTGATCTTCACCCCGTCCAGCGGCGTCCCCTCATCCTTGACCCGGGTGGCGATATCGGTGGCGTAGGCCTGCTGCAAGCCACGGGCGAGGGCGGTGGTGCCCTTGGGGCCGTAGAGTTCCATCGGCACGTGGCGCTGACCATAGGCCGGTTGCAGCCAGCCGGTCAGCCAGAGATCCGCCAGCCCGTTGGTGTGGTCGGAGTGAAAGTGGGTGAGGAAGAAGGCGTTGACCCGGCCGATGGGGATATGCAGTTGCCACAGGCGGGTGGTGGAGTTGCGGCCAAAGTCGAACACCAGCTTCTGGTGGCCCGCTTCGATGAGCGTGCTGTAGCCGCCGCGGCTGATCTGGGGCACCGGGGTGCCGGTGCCTAGCAGGCTGACCCGGAAGATATCGGGTTGGGCTGTTGCGGTTGCCGGGGCGGGAGTTTGATCGTGACTGTTGATAAAGCGGCTCTCGGCAGCCTGGCTGGCACCGGTGGCAAGCAGACCGACCAGTAGCGCGGCCAGATAGGTACTTTTCATGGGGATTTATCCTGTGGGGAAGGGTACTGCATCACTGTATTAGTAACTAAAAATGGAATAAATTGGCAAAAATACATTTCTTACTAAACTTTTGGTTGTGAATTGGAGGCCCTGCAGCGGGCCGCGTTGCCCCGAAAAGGGGTAAAGGAGGGGTTTTGGACCGATTGACCAGCATGCGTATCTTTACCCGGGTGGTGGAGCTGGGTTCATACAGTGCGGTGGCGAACGAGCAGGGGATTAGCGCTCAGATGGTGGGCAAGCATGTGCAGGGGCTGGAGCAGTGGCTCGGGGGCAAGCTATTTCACAAAACCACCCGCCAGCAGACCCTCACCGAGCTGGGTCAGCTCTTTTTGGCCCGCTGTCAGCGGGTGCTGGAGGAGATGACACTAACCGAATCGCTCACCCAGAACCTGCTGGCCGAGCCTGCCGGGCGGCTGCGCATCGCCGCCCCGCTCAGCTTTGGCCACCACCGGTTGGTGCCGCTGCTACCCGCCTTCCTAGACCGTTATCCCAAGCTGGATGTGGACTTGCAACTCACCCCGCGCTGGGTCGATATGGTGGAGGAGGGGTTCGACGCCGCCATTCGCACCCTGCGCCCGCAGGATGAGGCGCTCATCGCCCGCCCGCTGCTGACTCAACACTATCGCCTCTGCGCCGCCCCCGATTATCTCTCTCGTCACGGTTTGCCGCGCCATCCCGCCGATCTCGCCCGTCACCAGTGCCTGCACGGCAACTGGGGGGATCACGAGCGCTGGCAGTTTGTCGGGGAGGATGGCCAGCGCGAGGAGGTGCGGGTGGTATCTCGGCTGCGTATCAACCACTTGCCGGCGTTGCTGACGGCGGCGCTGGCGGGGGCGGGCGTCACCTTGCAGCCAGCCGAACAGGTGCGGGAGCATATCGCCGCGGGGCGTCTGCTACCCCTGCTCAGCCACTATCAGACCCCTGCCAAAACCCTCTACTTCATCTACCCGGCGGCCCGTCGTCAGGTGCTCAAGATAGCCCTGCTGGGGGATTTTCTGGCCGAGTCCCTCCAATCCGAACTGGACGCTGAATAAAGGTCTGCATATTCCCCGCTCGGATGCTTAACAAAGGGGCGAGGGAGGCCTAACATGGCGGGGTGTTTTTTCCAGTCAGGACAAAAGGATATGTCTGCGTTGAAAAAAGAGCTGGGGCTCTGGCAGGGAATGGGGCTGCTCGCTACCTCACTGCTGGGTACCGGGATCTTCGTGGTGCCGGCGACCGCGGCGTCGCTGGCGGGGGGAGCCTCGCTCTGGGCCTGGGTGCTGCTCATCGTGCTGGTGCTGCCCATCGCCTTCACCTTCGCCCGGCTGGGGCGCCGTTATCCCCATGCGGGCGGCGCGCCGCACCTGATTGGTCTTGCCTTTGGCAACGGCGCCGAGCGCTTCTCCGCCTTCCTGTTTCTGGCTGTGCTGCCGGTGGGGTTGCCAGCGGCCCTCACTATCGCCGCCGGTTTCTGGCATGCGCTGTTTGATCTGGGGGAGTGGACCCTGTGGGCCATCCAGCTGCTGACCCTGCTCGGAGTGTTTCTGCTCGGGCTACGGGGGGCGCGCTCCTCCGGCAACCTGCAGTTGCTGATTGCCCTGGCCATATTGGGGCTGACCCTGCTCATCTGGTTCAAGGGGGATCTCAGCTGGCGCGACGCGGCCCAGCCACTGCCGACGGCAGCTGAGTGGCCCGCCATGGGCACGGCGCTGGCGGTGATGTTCTGGTGCTTCGTGGGGCTGGAAGCCTTCGCCCACATGGGGGAGGAGTTCAAGCGGCCGGAGCGGGACTATCCGCTGGCCCTGCTCGGTGGTGTCTTGCTGGCGGGGCTCATTTATTGGGTCCACTCGCTGGTGGTGCTCAAATATGGTCTCTATGGCGACGAGGCGACCAATGCCACCGCCATCCCGGCCCTGCTCTCGCTGCTGTTCGGCCCCACCGCCAAGTGGCTGGTGGCCATTCTGGGATACCTCTCCTGCTTTGCCAGCATCAACATCTATCTGCAGGGGTTTGCGCGCCTTATCTGGAGCATGGCGCGGGAGGGCAAACTGCCCGTTTCCCTCTCTCGCCTCTCGGCCAGGGGGGCGCCGCTCAATGCCCTGTGCTGGGTGCTTGTCATTTGCCTCGTCTCCATCACCTTGATCCTCTGGCTGCGTTTGCCGCTCGATGAGCTGATCCGCTACGCCAACGGCAACTTCGTGTTGGTCTATCTG
Organism: Aeromonas piscicola; assembly: GCF_000820005.1. Lineage (GTDB taxonomy): Bacteria > Pseudomonadota > Gammaproteobacteria > Enterobacterales > Aeromonadaceae > Aeromonas > Aeromonas piscicola. Next base: position 235,199 of record NZ_CDBL01000034.1, read on the forward strand.
CTCTGCATGGCGGCGGGCTGGCGCCTGCTCGGTGGCATGGGCAAGGGGCTGGCGGCCTTGAGCGTGCTGCTCTGCCTCGCCGTGCTGGTGGCGCTCGCCTCCCAGGTGCTCTATGCGGTGCTGCTGAGCGCGGGTTACGGGGTTTTCTCCCTGTGGCGGCGCAGACGTCGCCGCACTCTGGCCACCGACAACATCTGCGCCATCAAGTAACCGACCCGATAAAAAGCCCCGCAGTGCGGGGCTTTTTGCTGGCCATCAGGTGCGGCTGTGCTCAAGCCTCTGGCAGGTCGCTGCGCAGCAGAGCGTAGTGCTGCAGGGAGATAAACTGCTCCCCCTTCCACTCGCATTCCCGAGCCGTCCCTTCGTAGCGAAAGCCGGCCCGCTCGAGCAGGCGGGCAGAGGGACGGTTTGGCTCTTCCACCACCGCCAGCAACCGGTGCAGCTCGGTGGTGCGGTAGACGAGGGCCAGAAACTGTTGCAATGCCGCCTGCATGATCCCCTGGCCCCAGTACTCGGGATAGAGCCAGTAGCCGAGCTCGGCCCGCTTGTGTTGCGGGTCGGCATCGTTGTAGCCGATGGCCCCCAGAGGGGCGCCGGTTTGCTGGCAGCGGATCAGGAACCAGGCCCCGCTCTGGCTCTGCGCTATCTCGGCGTACCAGCGCATCTGGGCCTGGCACGCCTCCATGCTGTCATAGCTGATGCCGTAGTAGGCGATGACCACGGGATCCGACAGACCGCGGTAGATGTGGGGTAAGTCGGTATCCGTGACGGGGTCGAGCCTGATATCAGGCTGCTGTGGTGAAGACATAATGTGCTCCTTGCGGCCAGCCGTGGCCGGCCGCGTGAGTTGAGTGAAAGGATCATGTGAAAAACGCTGGCGTGGCGGTCACTCCTCTGCGAGGCCCAGCAAACCGGCAAGCCTGCCCAGCTCATGGCGCCACTCTTGCTGCAGCCGCGGGGTTTGATGTTTGGGCTTGCGGGTGAGATCGGCGGCAAGCAGGGCATCCAGTTCGTACCAGCGTGCCAGCAGCGCTTCATCATCGTGGTCCGGCATGGGGTCTTCCCCCCTGGCCTCATTGGCATGGGCGTCGGCGGCGGGCCGATCGGGCGCATCGCCGAGCAGCTCGGCATAGGCCCGCTCGGCGCTGTGGGCTTCGTGGATCCGGCCCTGCCTGATCACCCAGAAGCGGTTGCAACTGCGCTCGATCAGATCCCGGTCGTGGGAGACCAGCAGCACGCCGCCGGCAAAGCCGGTCAAGGCCTCGGCCAGCTCCTCCTTTCCTGCCAGATCCAGATGGTTGGTGGGTTCATCGAGCCAGAGCAGATGGTGACTCGCCAGCGACAGGGCGAGGAACAGCAGTCTGGCCCGTTCACCCCCGCTCAAGGTCGCGACGCGCTGGCCGTGGCGGGAGTAGGGGAAGCCCGCGCGGATCAGCGCCTGGCGCAGCGACACCTCCGGCAAAGGCGCCAGCGGATAGAGGGCATCGGTCAGGGTGGCGTCGCCGTCCAGCTGCTGCAGGGCCTGATCGTAGTAGGCGATGCTGGCGCCCGGGTGGCGATACCAGCCCTCAGCCGGCAGTTGATCGCACACTTCGCCCCAGCATTGGCGCAGCAGGGAGGACTTGCCCGTGCCGTTGGCGCCGAGCAGGGCGACTCTGTCGCCGGCGCGCAGCCAGAGATCCTCGGCCCGCAGCAGCGGCGGCAGGCCGGGGGCGGGGCGCACGTCGAGGGCGTCGAGCCGCAGCAGGGCATCGGCGGGCAGCGCCTGTCCGTGCAGTTCGACGCGCCAGGGGGCGTCCGCCCCGACCACGCTCTGCTCCTCCTGCAGCCTGGTCACCCGTTTCTCCATGGACTTGGCCTGGCGCACCAGTTTCTCATTGTCATGCTCTCGCCCCCAGATGGCGAGGCGCTTGCTGCTGGCGCTCAGACGGTCGATCTCTTTTTGCTCATCGGCCCGGCGCAGGCGGGTTTGCTCGTCCTCTTCGGCCAGGGCCGCCCTGGCCTGGCTGCAGGGCAGGGCGAAGCGATGAAGCCGCCGATCCCGCAGGATCAGGGTCTCGCGGGTCACCCGATCGAGCAGGCGACCATCGTGGGAGACCAGCACGAAGGCGCCGCGCCACGCCAGCAGGAAGCGCTCGAGCCAGAGCAGGGCGGGCAAGTCCAGGTGGTTGCTGGGTTCGTCCAGCAGCAACAGGTTGGGCTGGTGCAGCAGGGCGCGGCCTATCTGCAGGCGGGTATGCTGGCCGCCGCTCAGCGCGCTGACCGGGAGATCGGCCTGCTCGGCCAGCTGCAGCTCGGTCAGCATCTTGTCCACCTGCCACGCCTGGTCGACCTCGTTGGCCAGCGCATCGAGCAGCACGGCGCGGGTGCTGAGTGCTTGCAGTTGCACGGGCAGGTGCTGGGCCACGAATTCACAGCGACAGGGAGTGGCCTTGTGTATGCGTCCGTTATGGGGCTGGCGCTGACCGGCCAGCAGGGCGAGCAGTGTGCTCTTGCCACAGCCATTGGCGCCGATGAGGCCAATGCGATCACCGCTGCGGATGCTGAGGTCCAGGTTGTCAAATAACGGAAGGTGCCCCGCACTCATTTGCAGGGAATGGGTACTCATCAGGGTTGTCATGCTCTTGCTCTCTTAAATGGCGGGATCAAAAATCCCTGTCATCAGGAGCGCTGGCGACAACGGCAGAGTCGAGAAAGGTCTCGGTTTGGAAGGGAGTCGGCTTTGCTCGAACCCGCTATCGCAGCGCGATGGTATGCAGGCAAGAGCACGCGAATGTGCCGAACAGGCGGGCCGAGAACATCGGACACGCTTGGATAACCATTTTTTTACCTCCTTATTTTTCGCAGTGGCAAGGTGGGGCGATTATAAACGCAGAAAAAATAGCCGTCCATCGGGGCGCAGGCCCGTAGCCGGGCGGCAAGGAGGCGGGAAAGGGCGTCAGCGTCTGTCGCCGAAAAGGAAGCAGCCCAGCGCTGCGGGGCTGCTTCATGGAGAGTGATTAATTAATCGCGGGGGGTCTTGAGCGCCTGGATCACATCTTCCGTGGGAGCCAGCTCTTCCACGTGGTTGAAGCTCTCGAGCCCCTCTTGCGGATGTATGGTGAAAGCGTCGGCACTCAGGTAGCTGCCGCTGCCGGCGCTCTCCATGATGACGATGAGCTCGGGCTGCTTGTCACCGTTGAGATCCTGCAGTTTGAGCTCCTTGATGGTGCCATCTCGCGCCAGTACCTTGCCGTCGATGAACTGATCGAGGGGAAACTGGGGATTGGCGCCGGAGTAGAGGCGCACGTCGTAGCTGCCGATGGAGGTGGGTTCACCCCGTCCCTCGCTGACGGTGATCACCTGGCCGGAGGGGAGCGTCAGCTGTTTGAAGAACCCCTCCGCTGCCTGGCCAGTCAGTGGCAGGGTGAGCAGGCCGAGTGTCATGAATAAGGCTTTCATCTATGTGACCCTTGTTGCTGCGGTGACGGGCGGCACGCCTGCCCGTCACGGATGTGTATGTGTGGGCCGGGTTCGGGCTTGCCTCTGCCCGGCTCTCTTTCTCTGCCTCGCCGGAGGCGGTGATTACCAGATCTTGACTCGTTTGGCCGGGGCCAGATAGAGCTTGTCACCCGGCTGTATGTTGAACGCCTCGTAGAAGGCGGGGATGTTGGGCACCACGCCGTTGACCCTGTACTCGGGCGGAGAGTGGGGATCCGAGGCGAGCAGCATCTGCATCAGCTCGGGGCGATACATGCCTTTCCACACCTGGGCCCAGCCGAGGAAGAAGCGCTGCTCACCGGTGAAGCCGTCCAACACGGGCGCTTCCTCACCCTTGAGCGACAGCTCGTAGGCCTTGTGGGCTATGGTGAGACCGCCCAGATCGCCTATGTTCTCCCCCAGGGTGAACTGGCCGTTGACGAACTGGCCATTGATGGGCTCGAAGCGGTTGTACTGGGCCACCAGCCGGCTGGTACGGAAGCGGAACTCCTTGAGATCCTGTGGCGTCCACCAGTCGCGCATCAGGCCGTCGCCGTCGGACTTGGCCCCCTGATCATCGAAACCGTGGCCCATCTCGTGGCCAATCACCCCGCCGATGGCGCCGTAGTTGACAGCGTCATCTGCCGTCATGTCGAAGAAGGGGGGTTGCAGTATGGCGGCCGGGAAGACGATCTCGTTGTTGCTCGGGTTGTAGTAGGCGTTCACCGTCTGCGGCGACATGTGCCATTCGTCTCTGTCTACCGGCTTGCCGAGGCGGGCCAGGTTGTCGGCATATTCGAAGGCGTGGGCCCGCTGCAGGTTGCCCAGCAGATCGCCCTGGCGGATCTCGATGGCGCTGTAATCCTTCCACTTGTCCGGGTAGCCGATCTTGGGCCTGAACTTGGCCAGCTTCTCCAGCGCCTGGGTCTTGGTGGCCGGCGACATCCAGTCCAGCTCCTGGATGCTCTGGCCGTAGGCGGTGCGCAGGTTCTCTACCAGCTGCTCCATGCGGGCCTTGGCCTGGGGCGGGAAGTAGCGCTCCACGTAGAGCTGGCCCACCGCCTCGCCCAGGTGATCGTCCAGCACGCCGAGGGCGCGCTCCCAGGGGGCGCGCTGCTTGGGTGTGCCGCTTAAGGTGGTGCCGAAGAAGGCGAAGTTCTGGGCGTCTGTCTGGCTGTCGAGATAGGGAGCGTAATCCGTGATGAGCTGCCACTTGAGGTATGCTTGCCAGTCGCCGATCGGGGTCTGCTGCATCAGGCCATCAAGGGCTGCGAGATAACTCGGCTGGCCTATGACCAGGCTGCGCTGACCGGCGAGGCCGGCCTGGTTCAGGTAGCCGTCCCAGTCGATATGCGGAGCGAGGCGCTTGAGCTCGCTCTGGGGCGCCTTGTTGTAGTTCTTCTCCCGATCCCGCAGGGCCACGTTGTCCCACTGGATCTGGGCGAGTTTGGTCTCAAGGGCCAGGATGCGTGCGGCCTTGGCCTTGGCATCCGCTTCGCCGAAACGGGTCAGCATGCCGGCGATGTGCTGCTCGTATTTCTGCCGCAGCGCCTGGCTGCTGGGGTCCGTCTTGAGGTAGTAATCCCGATCCGGCAGGCTGAGCCCGGATTGATAGAGGTAGACCGCATAGCTGTCCGGCGCCTTGGCATCGGCGTCGATCCAGAAGCCGAACGGGGCGCCGCCGCCAGTGCGACCGCTCTGGGCAAAGGCCCGGGCCAGCCCGCTTCGATCGCGGATCTGATCGATGTCGCTGAGCAGGGGCAGCAGCGGCGTGGTGCCCTTGGCATCCCGGCTGCCCTGATCCAGATAGCTCTGGTAGAGATCGTGGATCTGCTGGGCCGGGGTGCCTGCCGCCGCCTTGCCGTCGAGCCCCTCGACCAGCACCCGCACGTCCGCCAGCGACTTGTCCCGCAGCATGTAAAAGGCACCGTCGGCGGGCCTGTCGTCCGGGATCTTGGCGGTGGCCAGCCAGTGGCCGTTCACGTAGCGGAAGAAGTCGTCACCGGGTTTGACCCGGGTGTCCATGTTGGCCAGCGCGAGGCCGGAGTGTTTGTCTGCTGTGTCCGGCGCCTGACTACAACCGGCCAGCAGGGCCAGTCCGATGAGGCCGGCCAGCATGCTTTTTTTATTGTTCATCTTGTTGGATTCCAATTCGGGTTATTCAGCTTCCTGGCCCAAACAGGGCAGTTCTTCACTCTAACAGTCGGGTTGCAGCTTGATAAGCCCGACTCTGCTAAGATCGGCCTGGTCGTTTTGGGGAAGCCTATGATTTCTCGTATTTATTCTCGTTTTTTTCAGACCCTGCCAGCGCCGGAAGGTTCCCGGGGCCTGTTGGTTGCCTTCAGTGGCGGGCTCGATTCCACCGTGTTGCTGGTGCTGGCGGCGCAGTTTGCCCGCGAGCAGGGGCTGGTGCTGCGCGCCCTGCACGTGCATCACGGCCTGAGCCCTCACGCCGATGCCTGGGTGGCCCATTGTGAAGCCGTGTGTCAGCAACTGGCGGTGCCGCTCATGGTAGAGCGGGTGCAGCTGGTACGTGGCAATGGCGAGAGCCTGGAGGCCCAGGCCCGGGAGGCCCGCTATCAGCGGCTGGCCGCCAGCCTGGGGGCCGGGGAGTGGCTGCTCACCGCCCATCATCAGGACGATCAGCTGGAGACACTGCTGCTGGCCCTCAAGCGTGGTGCCGGCGTGCGCGGCCTGGCGGGCATACTGCCGAGTCAGACGTTTGCGGCCGGCCTGCTGCTGCGCCCCTTGCTTGAGGTCAGCCGGGCCGAGTTGGCAGAGGTGGCACAATCGCTTCCTTACGGTTGGGTGGAGGATGAGAGCAATCAGGATGTGAGCTATGACCGCAATTTCCTGCGCCAGACGCTTATCCCCCAGCTCAAGGCGCGTTGGCCCGCCATGGCCCGCACCGCCGCTCGCAGCATGGCGCTGTGCGCCGAGCAGGAGACGCTGCTGACCGAGCTGGCCGAGACGGACTGGCGGTTGGCCGGTGAGGGAAGTGCCCTGAATATCGAGCCGTTGCACGGGCTCTCGGTGACCCGGCGCAACAACCTGCTGCGCTACTGGATCCGCCGGCTGGGGGGCGAGATGCCCTCCCGGGATCAGCTGGCTCTGCTGTGGCAGGAGGTGGCGCTGGCGCGAGAGGACGCCAATCCGCAGTTCAGCTTGAAGAGTCTGGATTGTCGCCGCTTTCAGGGCCGGCTCCATCTGGTCAAGCCTGGGCTGGCGCCCTGTCATGAGCAGCTGGCGGTGGCGGTTGGCGAGTCGGTCGCTTTGCCGGACGGGCTGGGACTGGTGCAGCTACAGCTGCGGCAGGGCGGTGAGGGGTTGAGGTTGCCCACCGCGCGGGAGCCAATGTCGGTGCGTTTTCAGGTGACGCCCGGGATCATGCTCAAACCCGTGGGGCGCAGCGGCAGTCGGCGTTTCAAGAAGTTGCTGCAAGAGTATGGGGTGCCCTCCTGGCAGCGGGGGCGCATCCCCATCCTCTATTACGGCGAACAGGTGGCTGCCGTGGCCGGACTCTTTATCTGTGACGGATTCATGACGCGAGCCGCCGGTATGGAGTGGGACTGGCTACCCGCGGCCGACAGCTATATCCCGGAGTGAATCCGGGCCCGCCATCAAGATAGAAAAGCCGGCATTGCCGGCTTTTCTGCTCTCGTCCCCTGACCGGTTCAATCCAGCAGGCCGGCTTTGCCCGCTTTTTTGCGGGCGTAGAGGTGAGCGTCCGCCGCCTCGTACAGGCTGTGGACCGCCATTCCGGACTGCCAGCTGGCCGCCCCCAGGCTGCAGCCAACCGAGAAGGTGCTGAGCTCCTTGTTGGTCATCAGCATGTGTTGCAGCCGCAGCCAGACGGGACGCCAGGCCTCCGGCTCGGCGGGTTGCAGCAGCAGCGCAAATTCATCGCCGCCGAGGCGAAACGCCTGATCCGTGCTGCGGATGCAATGCTTGAGCAACTGGGCGAAGCGGCTCAGTACCAGATCGCCGACCGGGTGACCCCAGGTGTCGTTAATCAGCTTGAAGCGATCGAGGTCCAGCAGTACCAGTACCAGACCGTGAGACTCACGGCTGTGCTGCTCCACCGCGCGGCCGATGGCCTCATCGAAGTAGGATCGGTTGCCGAGCCCGGTCAGGTGGTCGAGCCGCACCTGCTGCTCCAGTTGTGCCAGCCGCAGATAGAGGGGCAGGGGCAGGCAGAGCAGCTGATGGTACTGCTGCAGGATCCGCTGCTGGCTGCCGCTCAGGGTATGTTCCAGGGTGTAGTGCAGCTGGCCAAACAGCTGGCCATGCTGGCCGCGCAGTTCGAACGGGTAGCTATGCAGCGTCAGGCTGGCCTGGGGCGGCTGCTGGATCAGCCGAAGCGGTTGAGCGTGATCGAAGTAGAGGCTGTGTATTCGGACAATTCTTGCCGCACGATCGGCAAAGGTTGCCAGCAGGCTGTCGAGATCCGTCTGTACCAGCAAGAGCTCGAGCAACTGGTTGCGATCCTGACTGGCCAGCGGTGAGAGTCGCTCCATCTGGCGAACCCACTGCTCTATGCCATGTCCCAAACCATTCAATGACGATGTGTTTTCCACGGTACAGCCCCCATACATCCTACTTCCTGTCACTTCCTTGCAATCCTTGTGCCCAAAATATGTTCGATGTGAACAAGGGCGGCTGGCTAGGCTTAAGTGGATAAAAAGGGAGGAAAAATTGTATACAGACGTCTTGATCCTGCTGTTTGCCGCCGTCTTGCTGGTGGCGATTTTCCGGCGCCTCGGCCAGCCGGTGATCCTTGCCTACCTGCTCGCCGGGGTTCTGCTCGGCCCCTATGGCGCCGCCGTGATCACGGGGCAGGCGATCATGCAGACCATAGCTGAACTCGGCATCGTCTTTCTGATGTTCTCGCTCGGGTTGGAGTTCTCGCTGCCGCGGCTGATCGCCATGCGAATGCTGGTGCTGGGGGTGGGCGGTTTGCAGGTACTGTTCACCTCCTCGCTGTTCTTCTGGCTCGCGTGGTGGTGGGGGCTGAGCCTGTCGCAGGCGCTGGTGGTTTCGGGCACCCTGGCGCTCTCCTCCACCGCCGTGGTGATCAAGCAGCTGGGGGAGCAAAAACAGCTGCACACCCGCCGGGCCCAGCTCGGGGTGAGCGTGCTGCTGTTTCAGGATCTGGCGGTGGTACCGCTCTTGGTGATGATCCCCATACTGGCGAGGCCAGAGGTGCAGGGCAGCGCCCTGCTGGCGGAGATCGCCTGGGCCACTCTCAAGGGGCTGTTTGCCCTGTCCAGCCTGTTGGCGGTGGGCAAGTGGTTGCTGCCGCTGCTGTTTCACGAGGTGGCACGGGCCCGCTCCGACGAGCTTTTCGTGCTGAGCGCCCTGCTGGTGGCGCTGGTGGCCGCCTCGCTGACCCAGTGGATGGGGTTATCCATGGCGCTGGGGGCCTTTCTGGCAGGCATGATGCTGGGCGAGTCCCACTATCGCCACCAGCTGGAGGTCGACATACGGCCGTTTCGGGACGTGTTGATGGGGCTCTTCTTCATCACCATCGGCATGACCATGGACTGGCAGCTGGTGGCACGGGCCTGGTGGCAGGTGATCCTCAGCGTGCTCGGCCTCATATTGATCAAATCCCTGCTGGTGCTGCTGGCCGGCCGCCTGATGGGGGAGCGCAAGCGCGATGCCATGGCGACGGGGATCATGCTGAGCCAGGTCGGCGAGTTTGGCTTCGTGCTGCTGGCGCTGGCCAATCACCACGGCCTGCTCGACCATCAGCTGATCTCCCTGCTCATCGGCATAGGGGTGACCTCCATCGCCATGACCCCCTGGCTGGTGCAGCGGGCCCACGGCCTGGCCCGCTCGCTCACCGACTCGGCCCTGCTCTCCCGCTCCGAGGTGGCGCAGTCCGGCCTCAGCAAGCATCAACACGTCATCATCGCCGGTTTCGGCCGGGCCGGGCAGACCTGCGCCCGCTTCCTCAAGCTGGAAGACATCCCCTTCCTCGCGCTGGATCTCGATCCCGAACGGGTGAGCGAGGCCAAGTCGGCGGGGGAGCAGGTGGCGTTTGGCGATGCGAGCCGGCGCGATATCCTGCTGGCCGCCGGCCTGCTGCGGGCCCGGTTGGTGATCATCACCTTCGACGATCGCAAGCGGGTCGAGGCCATGTTGACGCTGATCAAGGAGCTGGCGGCGGAGGTCAGGGTGCTGGTGCGCACCCGGGATGACAGCTTTCTGGAGGCCTTCAAGCAGGCTGGGGCTTATGAGGTGATCCCTGAATCCCAGGAGGGGGCCCTGATGCTGGTCTCCCACCTGCTGCTCAACTGCAACGTCCCCATAGGCCGGGTGATCCGGCGCATGGAGCACGAGCGCAGCAGCCAGTATCGCTTCCTGCACGGCTTCTACTGGGGAGATCAGAGCGCCGGGAATCTGGAGACGGATCAGTTGCTTGAGCGACTGCATCCCGTGTTGTTGCACGATCAGGCCTGGGCTGTGGGGCGCACAGTGCAGGCGCTGGCACTGGATACGGTGCGGATCAAGGAGGTGCAGCGCGGCGAGCAGAGCCTGGAGCCCAGACCCGAGCTGACGCTGGCGGCGGGAGATAGGCTGGTGCTGTTTGGCAACGCGGTGGCGATGGAGCAGGCCGAGCAGCGGCTGCTGGAGGGGCGCTAGCCCGGCGGCCCTCCGGTCGGCTGCGGTTCATGCCTCTTCCCGCGCCATCAGCTCGATGCCCAGAAACTGTTCGACCCGCTGGCGCTCGTTGAGGGTGTCCCGGTAGCCCAGCTTGATCAGTTGCTGGCAATAACCGGGGTAGAACATCAGGAAACTGGCCAGGCTGCTGGTCTCATCCCCCGTGACCCCCAGCACTCGCAGCAGGCGGCGCAGTTGCAACGGCATCTTGCGCAAATAGTTCAGCGCTATGATGTCGAGATCCTCGCTCGGCTTCAGCACGCAGGTCTCCACCCGCTTTAATTTCAAACGGCTACGCTCCCGCTCTGGAATGAGATCCAGGGTCTGGTTGATGCGCCACAGTCGCTCAAGATCCGAGTTGAGGGTGTCGGTGAAAACGGTATCAAGCAGGTGGCTGGCGATGTTGGCGCTGGTCAGGTGACCGTGATGAAAGGTTGGCGCCGAGTGGGCCGGCGGATCCAGAGTGATCAGCAGGATCCGCTCTGCCCCCAGGTGGATGGCGGGGCTGAGCGGGCTGAGCTGGTGGATGGATCCATCGCCGTAGAATTTGTCGCCTATATGGGTTGCGGGAAAGACAAACGGCAGCGCCGAGGAGGCCAGCAGGTGATCTGACGTGAGCAGGGTGCGCACCCCGCGCCGTCTGGCCCGCTCCCATGGCAGGTGTTCGGCCCGTCCCTGAAAGAAGGTGGTGGAGAGGCCGTCATCGTAATCGGACGCCGTGATGGCGAGCGCCTCCAGGCTGCCGTATAGGATGTTGTCATCGATGCGGTGGTAGTCGATGAGCTGATCCAGCAGGCGGCGCAGTGGCGCGTTGTCGAACAGGTGAAAGGCGTGGTTGGTGTGGGGGTTGATGAGGCCTGCCGAGCCCTCGTACATCAGCCGCCACAGCAATCTGCCGGGATGAAAGTCGAAGATGTGATGGGTCTCGAAGCGGCGCCAGACCCATTCAAGCTTGCGTACCCCCAGATGAAAACAGGAGGCATAGCAGGCCAGTGCGGTGACATTGATGGCGCCAGCCGAGGTACCGCACAGTATGGGAAAGGGAATGCCGAGATTGCGGGGATAGAACTCGGCAATGGCCTTGAGGGCACCGACCTGATAGGCGGCGCGAGCACCGCCACCGGTTAACAGAAGAGCTGTGTTGGGTCTGGCCATGATACTGCGCCTTATGCTTGCCACTGGGGGTGTTGCCACCGAGCAATTTAACTATAAGGCGCTGTATCGAATATAAAAACAGGGTTGCTCACCATTTTTTTGCAGGCTGGTTTCGACCCCTGTCATCCGACCGTATGCGGCGTGTTCAGCCGATCGAAGGCGGCAAACACGGGGGCGCTGGCGAGGATGCGACCGTGGCCCAGTCCCCGGGTCGTGACCAGCCGGGTGCGGCCGTCCCGGCTTGCTCGCAGGGAGTCGTCGTGGGGGGCAAACTTGTCCTCCTCGTCGTGCACTATGATGGCGGCCCCCGCGCGGCTGGCGAGGCACCCCAGCGGATCGACAGTGCTGAGGGGATGCTGGTACTCCTGCTCAATCTCTTTCACCACGGCATCGAACAGCCGGATGGAGTAGCCGGAGCGCGCCACCATGCCGTAGAGCTGGGGCACATAGTCGAGCACGGGCGAGATGAGCAGCAGCGGCAGCTTGTCCAGGTTTGGCACCCGGCTGGAGAGGGTGACGGCGCCCCCCATGCTGTGGGCTATGAGCCCCTGGATGGGGCCAGACTCGTCGCTCAGCTTGGCTACCAGCTCGTCGAAGGCGCGCACGAAGCGGGGCAGGTGGCCGGTATGGCCGGCGCTGTGGCCGTGAGCCGGATGATCATAGGCGATGGCGGTAAAGCCCTGGGCGGCGATGTGACTCATCAACGGATAGAACTGGCTGGCGCTGCCGGACCAGCCGTGCATCAGCAGCCAGACCGGTCCCTGGCCGAGCCGGTAGCTCATCAATAGCCCTTCGCTGGTGTGCACGGCTTGCTTCACCAGGCCCCCAGGCGCCGCCTCGTCCCGCTGATTGCGCTGGGGGGTGAGCAGCAGCTTGCTGGCGGTGCGTCTGGCGTGAGCGGGGGCGAGTCTGTGGTGCAACCGGGTGCCGAGTCCCAGCAGCCATTTGCTCGGGCTGAAGCGGCGGTTGTTGAAGTAGATCTTGCTGCTCATGATGCTCCTGTCTGTTTTGTGTTCGAGCGGTCGTGCTTTTTTGTGGCTTTTTAAAAAGGCAGTTGAAAATCAGCGCCAGCTGGTCAGCAGAGCCTCCACTTCGGGCCAGAAGTGGCGGGCCGGATCCTGACACAAGTCCAGCGCGTTGAACACCTGATCCCCCAGATAGAGGCCGTACAGCCGGTAGACGGCGCGCCAGGGATCCATGTCGCCGCGCCACTCCCCCTGCGCCTGACCCTGTACCACCTGGCGGGCCAGGTAGTCTAGCCAGAAGCGCACCAGCTGGCGGGCCGCCTGCTGGACCTCGCCCTCCTGGGCCGAGGTCCAGGCATCGAGGAACATGCAGCGACCGGCGAAGCTCTGGTTCCAGGCCAGCCAGGCCTGCCAGGCCTGCAGCAGGGCGATCAGCTTCTCCTGCTGGTTGCCGTGCTGCTGCTGGCGCACCGGCTGGATCACCCGTTCCCGGAACACCTCGGCGGCGTACTCCAGCACGGCGATCTGCAGGTTGTCGCGGGATTGGAAGTGAGCAAAGAGGCCGCTCTTGGACATCTCGCAGGCGCAGGCAAGGGAGCCTATGGTCAGGCTCTCCAGTCCCTGCTGGCTCGCCTGCTCAAACGCAGTCTGCAAAATGTTGTCGCGGGTCAGCCGGCCCTTGCTCATCGCACTCTCCTCGTTGGCCCTGCAGCATAAAGTACGACCGTGCTATTTGTCGAGCGAGATACCGCGATGAGAGGGAAGCCGGTCAGAGGTTGTCGCCTTCCGTCATGGCAAGGGGTCAGTCGTCCTTGATATCCATCTGCTGCAGGGCGATCACCGCCTGGGTACGATTCTTGACCCCGAGTTTGCGGAAGCCGGGGGTGATATGGACCTTGATGGTGGCAAGGGGTCAGTCGTCCTTGATATCCATCTGCTGCAACGCGATCACCGCCTGGGTACGGTTCTTGACCCCGAGCTTGCGAAAGGCGGGGGTGATATGGACCTTGATGGTGGCAAGGGGGTCAGTCGTCCTTGATATCCATCTGCTGCAACGCGATCACCGCCTGGGTACGGTTCTTGACGCCGAGCTTGCGAAAGATGGCGGTGATATGGGCCTTGATGGTGGCCTCGGAGACATTGAGCTCCCAGGCGATCTGCTTGTTGAGACTGCCATCGCGCAGCATCACCAGCACCTTGTACTGCTGGGGCGTGAGGCTGGCGAGCTTGCTGGCGAAATCGGGGCCATCTTCGGACTCTGGATGCAGCGAGATGCCGGCCGGCACCCAGTTATCCCCCCCGATCACCGTATTGAGGGCGTTGACCAGCTCCTTCATGGGCACAGATTTGGGGATGAAGCCCAGTGCCCCGAGCCGCAGCACCTGCTGGATGATGGCGGGATCCTCCGAGGCGGAGACCACGACTATGGGCAGATCCGGGTGCTGGCCGCGCAGGTGGGCGAGGCCGGAGAAACCGTTGGCGCCCGGCATCTTGAGATCGAGCAGCAACAGGTCCACCTCAGGGTGTTCCCCCAGCAGGCTGGTCAGACTGTCGATGGAGTCCGCCTCCAGCAGCTGGGCGTCGTTGATGGCCATGTGCACCGCTTGATAGAGGGCGCCCCGAAACAGGGGGTGGTCATCTGCGATGACGATGGTAAATTGGCTATCCATTGCTCACATTGTTGCTAACTGATTGTTTTGGAAAATCAAACTAGCATCGCTCCCCGAGGGGGTCAAACCCGCAGGCGTGCAAATGTGAAGCGACCGTCGGATGTCGTGCCATTGGGGCCGATGGGATGGTCATGAGCAACCCATGCAGGAGGCAAGAGATGGGATCCTTGGTATTGACGGTGGGCACTGGCTCCACCTGGGCAATGCGTGCCGCTCTGGTGCTCGCCATGAGCGGGCTGGAGTGGCAGGAGCAGGTGTTTGATCTGGAAGATGCCAAGGCGTTGGCGCGGCTCAAGCGCGTGGGGCCCACCGGCCTGGTGCCCTGGCTGGATCACGATGGCGTGCGGATACACGACTCGCTGGCCATCGCCGAATACCTGCACGAGCTCTGTCCAGACCGCCAGCTCTATCCCGCTTCCCGCGCAGAACGGGCGCTGGCCCGCAGCCTGTGCGCCGAACTGCACTCGGGCTTTGGCCAGATCCGCAGTCAGCTGCCCTTCTTCCAGGGGGCGCCGACCCGCAGCGAGCCGCCGGTAGAAGCCATCGGCGAGCTGGCTCGCTTGCAGACAATCTGGTCCCAGGCGAGGGGGCCCTTCTACTTCGGCGAGGCGGGCATCATAGACGCCTTCTATGGGGTGATGGCCTATCGGCTGGCCAGCTACGGCATCCAGCTGCCCGGTCAGGCCGGCATCTATCAACAGGCCTTGCTGGCCTGGCCCCTGTGGCAGGCGCTGCTGGTCAAGGTACGCCTGCAGTGGCCGGTGGCGGCGCGCCAGCCGGCGTAGGCGGCCCTGCTGAATGTTCGACGATGACTGACATGAAGAGAGGGGAGCCAGTGGCTCCCCTCTCTCTTGTGGCTAATGTAGCCCAGACGTTATTTCTGCCGACCGGCAAACACCACCACCACCTTGTCGTTCCCCTTTTCCCGCACAAAGCTGTAGGGCGCATCGGACAGCTTCTTGTGGCTGCCTGCCGCCACCGCCGGGTGAGCGGCGCGGAACTGGCCGAGTCGCTGCCAGTGCTTGACCAGCTCGGCCTTGTCGCCGCTCGCCAGCTCCTGCCAGTTCATGTCAGATCGCACGCTCTGATCGAACACGCCCCCATCCTTGGCCAGACCCCGGCCCGACTCGTCCCCGTAGTAGAGCTGGATGCCGCCCGGCAGCAGCATGAAGCTGTTGGCCACCCTCCGCTGCAGCGGTACGTCCTGATAGTCGCCGAAGAACAGCTTGGTGTCGTGGGAGCTGATGTAGCTCAGCACGTTGAACTCGGGATCCTGGTTGATGCGGCTGGCGTAGCTGGCATAGGTGGGATCGCTGCCCGCCATGCACTGGGCCTGAGGCAGGGCAAACTCGCGCTGGTAGTCGAAGTTGATCAGCGAATCGAAGCCGTTCTGGTACCAGAAGTCCTTGGCGACCCCGTGATCCCACACCTCGCCCACCATGTAGAAGGGCAGATCATCGAGCGCCTTGTCCGGGTTGGCGGCCTTCCACTCCTTGAGCGCCGCCGTGCCCGCCTGCTTGAGCCTGGCCCACACCTCTGGTTCCAAGTGCTTGACGGTATCGGCCCGAAAGCCGTCGATGCCAAAGCGGCGCACCCAGTCGGTGTGCCAGGCGATGAGGTAGTCGCTCACCGTAGCGTTGGGCAGCGCCTTGGCCCTGGTGTCTTTCTTCGCCGCCAGCAGCGGCGGCAAGCCCACCGGCTTGGTGGACTCGGTCAGGAAGTCCGGCAGCCCCGCCACAGTGCCGGTCACGTCGTCGGTGCCGGGTTGCGGGTAACCGGGCAGGCCGGCCCGTACCCAATCACCGCTCCACCACTTGTTCCAGTCTGGTGATTGGTAGTCGATAAACTGGTTGTAGCCATGCCAGTTGAGGCCGCCGCTCGGGCGCCACTCGTTCCAGCGGATCGGTAGCTTGCCGCTGTTCTGGGTCAGGCTCTCGAGCCCCAGATCCTGCAGGTCGGCCAGGGTGGCGTATCCGGCGTGGTTCATCACCACGTCCAGAATGATCCGCATGCCGCGCTTGTGGGCCTCGTCCACCAGGGTTTTCAGGCTCTCTTCATCGCCGTAGTTGGGATCAATCTTGGTGAAGTCCAATGCCCAGTAACCGTGGTAGGCATAGAAGGGGAAGTTGCCCTGTTCGCCGCCGCCGATGAAGCCGTGTACCTGCTCCACCATGGGAGTGATCCAGATGGCGTTCATGCCGAGGCTCTTGATGTAGTCGAGCTTCTCGGTCAGCCCTTTGAAATCGCCGCCATGCCAGGTTGCAACCTCGTCCTGACCATCCTTCTGGCGACCGAAACTGTGGTCGTTGGCGGGATCGCCGTTGTGGAAGCGATCGGTCAGCAAGAAATAGACGCTGGCCTGATCCCAGCTGAAAGGTTCTTGCTTGGCTACCTTGACCGGTTCGAGCAGCAGCAGACCACCGCTCTCCCTGGTCGGGGTCAGGGTCAGCTTGCCTCCCTTGACCAGGGCTTCCTGTCTGGAATAGGCATCCCGCAGCCGGGTGCCGTCGGGCCAGACTCCCTGCAGCGATACGGTGACAGGGCCGCCATCCCAGCTGATGCAGGGCTCCTCGGGGGGCTGGCGCTTGAACTCGCTCTTCTTGGTGGCTCGCAGCACCTTGAGGCTGGGGGTAGCCGGGTTGAAGGTGAACTGATAATCCCCGGCCAGCATCACCCGCAGGGTGAAACTTGTCCCCTTGGCGCATTTGTCCATGGGTTGGGCGGTGCCGAAGGGGAGCGGCTTGCTCTCGCTCGGGCCGAAGCTGGTGCCGCAGCTGCTGCCCGGGTCACTGATGCGGATCTGGTGGCTGCCCTTGTCCAGCTTGTGGGTCAGGCTGACGGTGCCCTTGTCCAGCGTCAGCGCCTCGGCCACAGGTTTGCCATCCACATAGAGATGCACCTCGGGGGAGGCCAGCACCAGGCCTGAACACAGGGGGCCGGCCAGCAGGGCGAGCCAGAGGGGGGAGAAGCGAGGAGAGCGACACATAAGCCATTCCTTGAGCAGGGGTAAGCGGACCAGATTCCGTCAATGGGGCTCATTCTAGGGGGCATGGTGGCGGGCATGGACAGGCAAAGCGCCGATTTGTGACCTCAGTTCAAATGGTTACGTTTTCAGAAATGGGAAAGTGTGACACCGGAACGCCGGCCATAAAAAAAGCCGGTCAGTCGACCGGCTTTTTGGTGCAAGTTGTTACCTCAGACGGTGAAGAACTTGAAGTTGACGAAGGCCACCGCGATGAAGGAGGCCACCATGCCGCTGACGCAGAGCAGGGCCGGGCGAATGGCAGGCCAGCGATGAGTCAGCAGGACAATGGCCAGCATGGTCGGATAGAGGCCGAACATGTAGCGCGGCATGGCGTTGAGGCCAGTCATCAGCGGTATGGTGCAGCAGATGAACATCAGGGTCGCCTCGGCCCAGCGCTTTTGGCTGAACAGGTAGAGGTTCAGGGCCCAGCCGAACATCACCATGATGGAGAGGTAGGACTTGCGACCACCCAGCTCGAAGCCGCTCAGCCACCAGTCGAGGGGGCTGTCCATGTAACGGCCCCAGGCCACCTGGATATGCTTGAAGGCCAGCGCATCGCCAGTGAGGTGATAGAGGTAGACCATGTAGGCAAACAGGCCGAGCGGGATCATCCAGAGAGTGAATACCACCTTGAAGGCCCGCTCGGTGAAGCGGAAGAACTCGCGCCAGCCGTAGGCCTGCAGGGCCAGGATCAGCACGGGGAACACCATCATGACCCCCAGGTTGCGGGTGCCCGAGATGAAGACGCCTAGCAGGGCCACCATCAGCCACTGTTCCCGATAGGCGAACAGGAACATCCCCAGCATCAGCGCCATGAACATCGACTCGGTATAACCGGAGACGAAATAGGCGGAGAAGGGGGAGAAGGCGAGCAGCCAGACGCCGAAGCGGGCTGTCTCGTCACCCAGCTTGAGCTGACGCAGTACCAGCAGCATCAGCGACAGGCTGGCAAAGAAGGCGATGTTGGCCACCAGCATCAGGCCGATCAGACTCTCGACCTTGAGCAGGTTGGAGAGCGCACCCGACAGCATGGGGTAGAGCGGCATGAAGGCCCAGTTGGCCGCGTTGCCCTTGCTGAGCCAGCGCGGGTAGAGATCGTAGCCGTTCTCTATGATGCGCTGGAACCAGACGCAGTCGAACTGGCAGTAGGCCTGCAGAGGGCCTATGTCGGTGGCGCCATAAAGCTGAACGCCAAAATAGCCCATACCATACAGCGCCACTCGGCTCAGCATGAAGGCGGCGATGATCATCAGCCAGTCACGGCCGCTGATCCGCAGTGACGGGCGGTAGGGGCCCACGTTGTCAGGGGTCATAGTTGTCATGTCATTCATCAGGCAAATACCCAGATCCTGGAGAGGAGGTAGGTGAGCACGGTGACTGTCAGGGTGGCGATCACCACAGGCAGCAGACCGGAAAGACCCGCAAACAGCAGACCGCTCAATATCAGGTTTCTCACCGCCAGCGAGAAGAGTGCGACCAGCAAGAATTTGCCGATGGCGCCCTGTTTCTGGAAGGTGATGTAGCGATGGCCAAAGAATGAGAACCAGAAGGCAATCATGAAGGCGATGGTGGTGACCCAGTGCTCAGAGATGGCGGGCCAGGTGTGGAACAGCGCGATAGAGGTGCCAAGGTCGACGAGGGTTGCCCCCCCGCCGACCAGACCGAACCGAAACAGGCGCCAGAATTCCTCGCGGGAGATCATTGAGGCGCTTGCTCCTTCTGCTGGTCGTCAGCAGCTTTCACTGTGACCGCCTTCTTGCCGGCGCTCTTCTTGCTGCCGGTTGCCGCGCCGTCCTGCTGTTGCGCTTCATCCTGCTTGGCATACTGGCCGTACACACCTTCGATGAGGTAGACGGGGCGCTGTTTCACTTCCACAAACATGCGGCCTATGTACTCGCCTATGATGCCGAGCGACAGCAGTTGAATACCGCCGAGGAAGAGCACCACCGACATCAGGGAGGCGTAGCCCGGCACGTCTATGCCGAAGAAGACCACCTGGGTCACTATCTTGAGGATGTAGAGGAAGGCGATGAAGGAGACGCCGACCCCGACGTAGCTCCATACCCGCAGCGGCCAGCTGGAGAAGCTCATCAGGCCATCGAGGGCGAAGTTCCACAGCTTCCAGTAGTTGAACTTGGTTTCACCGGCATGACGGGCGGGGCGCTCGTAAGGCACGCCGACGGCACGGAAACCGGCCCAGGCAAACAGCCCCTTCATGAAGCGGTTGCGCTCCGGCAGTTGCTTGATCGCCTCGACCACGCGGCGGTCGATCAGGCGGAAGTCACCGGCATTCTCCGGCAGCTTGGTGCTGGTGGAGAGGGCGTTGAAGAAACGGTAGAAGCCACCGGCGGTGACCCGCTTCATCGGGGTATCGGCGCTGCGATCCACCCGGATGCCGTAGACGGTGTCATAGTCACCAGTCTGCCAAAGCTTGACGAATTCCAGGATCAGGGCAGGGGGATCCTGCAGATCCACGTCCATCGGGACTATGGCATCGCCCTTGGCATGATGCAGGCCGGCGGTCATGGCCGCTTCCTTGCCGAAGTTGCGTGCCAGGTTGACCAGGGTCACCCGGGGATCGCGGGTAATGGCCTGCTCGATCACCTCACGGGTGCGGTCACGGCTGCCATCGTTGACGAACACTATCTCCAGCCGATCCTTGAGGGGCGCCAGTTCGTTATCTATCGCGTTGATGAAGGCATCTATGCTCTCTTCCTCGTTGTATACGGGAACGATCAGAGAGAGTCGAAAATCGGCATGCGACATGAAAACTTCCTTATTTGGAAAATTATTTTATAAAACAGCGTATTGGATAATACGTCTTACTGGGCGACTGTCAGCCGTACTGACTGGACATTGAGAGGTGTCGGTGCGGACAGTGCCAGGAAGTTGGGACGCTTGGGATCCGATGTCAGCGACTCGCCCGGCAGATTGAGCCGGATCTCGTTGATACCGGCTTTGGCCAGCTTGATGGTGGTGGTGAAGTCATGACCCAGGGCTACCTTGAGCAGCGCGCCGGCTTGCGGGCTGTTGACCCGGGCCTGGATGGTCAGCTGTTCGGGTTGTGCCTGTTGCCTTGGCAGCACGAAGTAGAGGCCACCCTGGCCACTGAGTTCGGTGCCGTCCGCGCTCGGCTTCTTGGCCCAGCCTTCGCTGGAGAGGAAGCGGCTCGGCTTGGTCAGATTGAGCTCGTTACCGGGCTGATAGGTCATGCTGGAGTTGTGCTCCCAGAAGCGGGTCTTGCCTTCCAGATAATAGAGTTTGTAGGCCAGGCTCACGTTGGGATGAGCAGCCAGATAGAGGGTGTAAAGGTAGAAACCACTCAGGGCCATGATGGCCGTCAGAAAACCGAACTTTTTGTACGTCATATCACTCTCTACGCCTCACGATTGGTAGGCTGATTTCGCGCATATGCTAATCCAATTGCAAAAAAAGCATAGTGGATCACAAAAATATATTTGGTCACATATTAACCCCTTTCCAGTCAGTGCTCCAAATGTTCCTGCTTTGCCCTTTTTATCGCCTGATCCTGCCTTATGCCGCGCAGGGGCTGGGCTCATTTCCGGGCTGAGTCCCTGCTGCCGCGGCGGGCCCGTTCAGACACTGTGCTGGCAGTCGCGATCGCTGTGGCAGGATCTGTCGCCATTTTACCAAGGCCGATTTATGATGACGTATCGCCAAGTCAAGGATGACCCATGAAGCCGAGACTCTTCTGTTGGATGCTCTGGTTGCTGACCCCGCTGGTGTCGGCAAACAGCCTGTGCCCCTCTCCATTGCGGGTCGGTTACGACAACTGGCCACCCTATCACTATTACGCCAGTGCGACGGCGACCGCGCCCAGGGTGCTGCAGGGTTTTGCGGTCGAGGCGCTCAATGCCATGCTCAAGCGTCTGGACTGCCAGGCGACCTATGTCGAGCTGCCCTGGAAGCGGGTGTTGCATGGCCTGGAGCAGGGTTCGCTCGATATGGCCATGGAGGCCTATTTCAACGACGAGCGTGGCCGCTACGCCTGGTTCTCCGATGCCTACAACCCGGGGCGCAGCGTGCTCTGGATCCGCAAGTCATCCTCCTATTCCGAATCCGATCTTGCGACCTGGCTGGCCAATGGCCACACCCTGGGGGTCACCAAGGACTACTACTATGGTGCCGAAACCGCCGAACTGATGCGCCGTTATGCGGCCCAGGTCAGCGTGGTCAACGATCGGCAAAACTATGGCAAGCTGGTGCTCGGCAGGATCGACGGCTTCCTCGGGGATATTCTGGCGACCCCCTGGGGTCTGAAAGAAGAGGGGCTTGCCGATCTGATCGTGCCTCACACCATGCCCGTATATGAGGCACCGACCTTCTTCATGTTCAGCAAGAAGCGGCTGTCGCCCGCGTTTGTCAAGGCGTTCAATCGGGAGTTGGCTGAATTTAAAGCAACAAATGAGTATGACATTATCTGGCGGCGCTATGCGCCCGCCAGCTAGTAAAGTCGTTGGCATTCACGCATCATGAGCGCCTTGACCGCCGGGTCTGACAGGCTGAAGTGAACCGATCTTGAGGTAAGCATGGGGAAGAAGTATTGGCTGGCATTGGCAAACCTGATCTGGCTGGGCTGTTGGCCTGCGGCCATGGTGCAGGCCAGCGAGGGTCAGGTGGTGGTGACCAATGCTGCGGTGCAGCACGATTGGTACCAAAACAGCACGGCGGAACAGGCTCGCCACGAGTTGGAACAGCAGTTGCAGGAGGCTGTACTAGCCCAGCTGCACCCGGATTTCTTCAGCCTCTGGAAGAAGCTGCAGGCCAAGCCCGTTGATCAGCGCGGCGCCATTTATGACGAGGTGTTTGGCAAGCTGGCCCGTTTCCAGCAAGCCTGGCGTGCCATGGATCTGGTCTCCCGCGAGCAGATGCAGACCCTCAAACTCAATCTGAACAAGCCGCTGGCCCACGAGCCCGCTGGTGACAACCTGCTGGAACAGGTCAAGCAGCTCAGACCCCAGGTTGCCGAGTACGACGGGGTGCGCGAGGAAGTGCGCAAGCTGCTTGCCATGCCAATGGCCAAACGCTGGCCGACCCTCACCATGCCGACCCTGCGGGCGGGGGAAACTTCAGCCGAATTGGGGCAGATCCGCACCATACTCAACGAGTTGGGCGATGTGGCTCCCCGTCATGACGACGCCACCTATGATGCCGACACCCAGCAGGCCATCAAGCAGTTCCAGCGCCGCCACGGTCTGACCGCCGACGGCATCATTGGTCGGCAGACCCGCAGCTGGCTCAATACCGGGCCCGAGGTCCGTGCCAGCCTGCTGCTGCGCAACCTGTGGCGTCGCGATCTGGTGGATCAGCTCTCCGGTGCCCGCTACGTGCTGGTCAATATTCCCGACTATCGACTGAGCGTGGTGGAGTCCGGCAATGAGGTGTTCACCAGCCGGGTCATCGTCGGCAAGGAGCAGCGGGCGACCCCCATCCTGGCCAGCGAGATCCGCTCGATCGTTCTCAACCCGGCCTGGCATGTGCCACGTTCCATCCTGAGCAAGGATATTCTGCCCAAGCTGAGCCGGGATCCCGCCTATCTCAATCGCGAACAGTTTGAGGTGATCGACGGCGAAGGCAATCCGGTGCAGTTTACCGAGGAGGCGTGGCAGCAGGCGCTGGCGACAGGTTTCCCCTATCGCCTGCGGCAGAAGCCGGGGGATCACAATGCGCTGGGCCGCTACAAGTTCTACCTGCCCAACAACGAGGCCATCTACCTGCACTCCACGCCGCGCAAGGCGCTGTTCGAGCAGGGGGCGCGCGCCTTCAGCTCGGGTTGCATCCGGGTGGAGCATGCGGACGATCTGGCCGAGCTGCTGCTGGCGGACTCCCGCTACCAGCCGGACAAGGTGGCCAGCATATTGAAAGAGACCCAGACCAAGTGGCTGCCGCTGACCACTCCGATCCCGGTGTTTACCGTCTACTGGAGCAGCTGGATCGACGAAGAGGGTCGCCAGCAACTGCGCAACGACATCTATGGATTTGATCGAGTCAGCTTCCAAAGTCGCTTGCTGTGATCCTCGCCACAGAGTGAAAAGCCCGGCCCGTGCCGGGCTTTTCTATTGAGCCCCTGCGGTTTGACATGAAGGGACCCTGCAGGTAGTTTCGAGCCCCTGTATCAAATTCATTCACCTGTTTCACTTCAATCTGCGATGGACGGACAACGGATGCTTGAACAAGAGATAAGCCGACGTCGCCTGCTGCTGGGGGCCGGCTGCCTGCTGGGAGGAGCCATGCTGTCATCCCCGGCCATGGCGAGTCGCAGTACGGCGGGACGTGAACTCAGTTTCTTCAATCTCAATACCGGCGAGCGGGTGAGCGCCAGCTATTGGGAGGATGGCCGGTACCTGAAAGACGGGCTGGCCGAGCTCAACCATATTTTCCGCGACTACCGTCGCAACGAAGTGTTCAACATAGACAAGAAGCTGTTCGATCAGCTCTATCTGTTGCAGCACAAGCTGGGTCGTCACGGCGAGATCCAGCTCATCTCGGGTTATCGCTCCCCCGTGACCAACAGCCAGAAGCGCAGCAGGAGCCGCGGTGTGGCCAAGCACAGCTATCACACCCTGGGGCAGGCGGTGGATGTGCGGATCCCGGGCGTGCAGCTGGCGCACCTGCGCAAGGCGGCGCTCAATCTCAAAGTGGGCGGGGTCGGCTACTATCCCCATGACAACTTCGTGCACCTCGATACCGGGCCTGTGCGCAGCTGGTAGTCGTGGGCGGCCTCAACTAGGGTGGTGGCCGCACGGATGACGGCTGGCAAACAGGGTGGTCGAGCTGGTAGGCTCTGGACACCATCCAGAGGAGAACCAGATGAAACATATTTTGCTTGGGGGCCTGATCGCCCTGCTGTTGACCGGTTGCAGCAAGCTCAATCGCGAGAACTACGACAAGTTGGAGATGGGGATCAGCTACACCCAGGCGAGCAGCATACTCGGCAAGGCTGAGCGCTGCGACGATGCGCTCGGCACCACCAGTTGCATTTGGGGCAACGAGGGCAAGAACATCAAGATCCGTTTCATCGCCGACAAGGCGACCTTCTTCAGCTCGGAAGGGATCAACTGAGGCAAGCGCCCGGTTATCAATACAAAAAAGCGCCTGTCAGGCGCTTTTTTGTTGTCGGCGATCCGTACCGCCTCGCCAGAACCTGGCGCGCTCAGTGCGTCGCGTACTGGTAATGGAAGGTGGGCAGCCCCCACTTGAAACGTACCGCCAGCAGTCGCAGCACGAAGCCGATGCCGATGGCACCAAAGGCGGCCCAGTCGTTGGGCAGGCCCTGATCCAGCGCCAGGCAGTAGAGGGCGGCCGTCACCAGCGAGATGGCGGCGTAGAGCTCGCGGCGAAACACCAGGGGAATACGCTGGCAGAGCAGATCCCGCAGCACGCCACCAAAGGCACCCGTCACCACCGCCATGATGCAGGCGATACCGGCCCCATGGCCCATCTCAAGCGCACGGGCCGCTCCGAAGATGGAAAAGACCACCAGTCCCAGCGCATCAAGCGCCATGAACAGCTTGCCGAGGTAGCGCATCAGCGGCGCCGAGATGACAGCCGCCATGGCAGCGCCGGCCACCAGCAACACATATTCCGGATGCTCGATCCAGAGCAGCGGATAGTGGCCAAGCAGCACGTCCCGTATGGTGCCGCCGCCTATGGCCGTCGCCGAGGCGATGATCACCACGCCAAACAGATCCATCCGTCGCCGACCCGCTGCCAGCGCGCCAGTCATCCCTTCGGCCACCAGGCCCAACAAGAAGAGTGCATGTAACATGAGATATCCCAGGGTGCGAGAAAGGCCCGCATCCTATCAATTCAGGCTATAGGCGACAAGCAATGAAGGCTAAGCATTATTTTTTATAATGCAAAAAGCAAACGGGCACTGCCAGGGTGCCCGTTTGCCGCGCGGGAAGGGGGTCAGCGTTTGAGCTGTTCGGCGCGGTAGTGATCCACCCACATGGCGGTGGCGCCGCAGATGGCCACCGGCATCACGAACAGATTCACCACCGGGATGGCGGAGAAGAGGGTAACCAGGGCACCAAAGCTCAGGCACTTGCCACGGCGCTGCTTGAGGGCATCGCGCATGGTAATGAAGCTGATCTTGTGGTTGTCGAATGGATAGTCGATGTACTGGATTGCCATCATCCAGGCGCTGAACAGGAACCAGAGCACGGGGGCGAGTGTCTGCCCGACCACAGGGATGAGGAACAGGATCAGGCAGCCGATGGCCTTGGGCAGGTAATATTTCAACTTGGTCCATTCGCGGCCGAAGGTGCGGGGCACATCCCGGACTATGTCCAGCATGCCGGTGTCGCTGACCACCTCGCCGGTGAGGGTCTGTTCCACCTTCTCCGCCAGCAGGCCGTTAAAGGGGGCCGCTATCCAGTTCGCCACCGAGCTGAACAGGAAGGAGAAGACCACCAGTATGGTCACCAGGGCGATGGGCCAGAGCAGGTAGTCCAGCCAGTCGAGCCAGCTGGGGATCTGCTGGTGCAGCCAGCCGAACAGGCCGTCCAGTTGCAGCAAGAGGGCGTAGAAGGCCCCCGCAAACAGCACGAAGTTGACCAGCAGGGGGATCAGCACGAAGGTGCGGATGCCGGGCTGGCGGATGAGCGAAAAGCCGCGCAGGAAGTAGTCCGCACCGCTGATTGAGTCTTTGACCATAGGGGGTGATTGGCTCATCTGAGCTCCATCTGTTCATGGGAAACTGCCAGCATATTACAAACAAGGTTTGGATTTGGTAAAGTCGCCTGCCCGCCTCCTCTTTATTTCGTTACCCACATAGGCCCCCATGCGTCTGAAATTGATCAAACTCGCCGGTTTCAAGTCGTTTGTCGAGCCGACCCGCATCGAGTTCTCGGCCGACATGACAGCCGTGGTGGGGCCCAATGGCTGCGGCAAGTCCAACGTGATCGACGCCGTGCGCTGGGTGCTGGGGGAGAGTTCGGCCCGCCATCTGCGCGGCGAGAACATGACGGACGTCATCTTCAACGGCTCCATCAACCGCAGCCCCCACGGCCGCGCCTCGGTGGAGCTGGTGTTCGACAATCCCCACAACCGGGTGCCCGGTGAATTTGGCCGCTTTACCGAAATTTCGGTGCGCCGCGAGGTGCTGCGCGACGGCTCCAACCATTACCAGATCAACGGCCAGAAGTGTCGCCGCAAGGATGTCACCGACCTCTTCCTCGGCACAGGCCTGGGCCCGCGCAGCTACGCCATCATAGAGCAGGGCACCGTCAGCCGGCTGGTGGAGTCGCGCCCCGCCGATCTCAAGCTGTTCATGGAAGAGGCCGCCGGTGTCTCCCGCTACAAGGAGCGGCGCCGGGAAACCGAGCAGCGCATCCGCCATACCCAGGAGAACCTGGAGCGGCTCGGCGATATCCGCGGCGAGCTGGGATCGCGCCTCGAGCATTTGAAAGCCCAGGCCGAAACCGCAGAGCGTTACAAGCAGCTCAAGGGCCGCAGTCGCGCCGCCCGGGCCGAGCTCATCGGTTCCGAGCTGTGGGCGCTGGAGACCCGCCTCGGCGAAGCCAAGGCCGAGCTGGCCCAGGCCGAACAGGCATTGGCGGCGCTGGATGCCAAGCGCACCGCCGACGAGGGACGCCACGTCACCCTGTCGGTGGCCCGCCAGGAGGCCCAGGCCGAGCAGGCGAGCCGCCAGCAGCAGATTTTTCTCGGTGGTCAGGCCATCGCCCGCCTCGAACAACAGCAACTGCACCAGACCGAGCTTGGCCGTGACTGGCAGGCCCGGCGCCAGGCGCTCGGCGAGCGTATCGAGGCGATCAAGGCCCAACTGGCCAGCCAGCAGGAGCAGCTGACCGACAGCACCCTCAGAGAGGAGGTTGAATCCGCGCGACTCGAACAGTGTGAGCAGTTGCTCACCGATCAGCAGGAGGCGCGCCTGGCAGCCGGCGAGCAGCTGGAGCAGGCCCGGCGGCATCAGCAGCAGTGGCAGCAGCAGCTCAGCCAGTTACAGGGGCGGCTCAATCAGACCCGGGCACAGGTGAACGGTCTGCAGGAGCTGCAGGCCAAGACCCGGCTGGCCCGTCTCAAGCTGGAGGATGAACAGGCCGGCCCCCTCGGCGGGGAAGGGGAGAGCCTGCAACCCGGGCTCGATGCCCTGACGGCCGAGCTGGCACTCGCGCGCGCCCGGCTCGCCGAGCTCGATGAACAGTGGCAGGCCAGCGTGGCCCGCCATGAAGAATGCAAATCACAGCAGGGCCAGCAGAGTGGCCTGCTGCGGGAGCTGGACGCCCGCCTCACCACGCTTGACCAAATTTTGGGGGAGCAGATGGTGGGTGCCACCCTGGCGGATCGGCTGCAGGTTGCGCCCGAATGGGCCCAGGCGCTGGACAAGGTGCTGGGGCGCTGGCTCACCGCCCAGCCAGGGGACGAGTGCAACCTTGAGCAGAGCGGACTCTGGATTGGCCCGGCCCTGCCCGCGGTTGCCGGTACCCTGGCGGCCCGACTCGAGGGCGATCATATCCCCGCCTTTCTCAACGCCATCTGGCTGGCGGAGAGCCGGGAGGCGGCACTGGCCCGCCAGCCAGGCCTCCTGGCCGGTGAGTCGGTACTGACCCCGGCGGGAGACTGGTTTGGTCCCAACTGGGCTGACCTTGGTCAGGGCGGGGCGCTCGGCACTCTGGCGCTGCTTGGTGAACGTGAGCGGTTACACACTGAACTGACGGCAGGCCGGCAGGTGCTTGGCCGGTTGGATGAGCAACTGGGTGCGGCCGATGCCGAGCGCGCCCGGCTGCACGGCGCCTTCGAGCTGGTCCAGCGCACCGTGCGCGAGCAGGAGCGACAGTGGCAGCAATTGCGTGAAGCCTGGAGCCTGCGCGAGGGCCAGCGCCAGGAGCGGTTGCAGCGGCTCGGCCAGCTTGGCGAAGAGCTGATCAGGCTGGACCAGGAGCAGGCCGAGGAGGCGCAGCGACTGGCCACGGCCCTGCAGCAGCTCGAGCTCGATGAAGCGCGGCTCGGCGAATTGCAGGAGCAGGGCGAGCCGCTGGCTCAGGCGCTGCAACTTGCCCAGGAGCGGGTCAGCAGTGCCGAGCGGGCGGTGGAAGAGGCTCGCTTGCGCCGGGAGCAGCAGCAGGCCGGCTGCCAGCGTTTGCAGCTGGAGCTGCAGAATCAGCGCCAGCTCATCACGCTGCGTGAGCAGGAGCTGGCCAGGCTCGGACTGGAATTGGCCGAACTCAAGGAGCCCGGAGCCACGCCGGGTCAG
Organism: Aeromonas piscicola; assembly: GCF_000820005.1. Taxonomy (GTDB): domain Bacteria; phylum Pseudomonadota; class Gammaproteobacteria; order Enterobacterales; family Aeromonadaceae; genus Aeromonas; species Aeromonas piscicola. The sequence goes on from NZ_CDBL01000034.1 coordinate 263,378, forward strand.
GATCTGTCGCCCCTGCTGGCCGAGCAACGCAACCTTGAAGCACTGCAACTTGCCTGCCATCAAAGGCTGGCAGAGTTGGAGCGACAACTGACCGAACTGGAGCAGGCCCGCAGCGTTGATCACAAGCAGCTGGTGACCCTGCAGGAGAAGCTGGCCCAGCTCAGATTGGAGCGCGAGCGCAACCTGACCCGCCGTCAGGGGCTGCATGAGCAGTTCGAGGAGCTGGGGGTACGGCTGGTGGATCTTGATCAGGCTGTCTTGATCGCCGCCGATCGCGGCAAGTTGCGTCAGGAGCTCCAGATGTTGGAGGTACAGGTGGAGGCACTTGGCGCCATCAACCTGGCTGCGCTGGAGGAGTACGAAGAGGCGAAAACCCGCTCAACCTACCTGGAAAACCAGTGTCAGGATCTTGAGCAAGCGCTGGAAACTTTGAGCCAAGCCATTAAAAGAATTGATAAAGAAACACAAATACGCTTCCGTGACACTTTCGATAAGGTCAACGAAGATTTAAAATCCCTCTTTCCAAAAGTGTTTGGGGGAGGCAGTGCCTGGCTTGAGCTGACCTCGGATGATCTTTTGGAGGCCGGAGTGAGCATCATGGCAAGACCTCCGGGTAAGAAGAATGCTACCATTGCCCTGCTTTCCGGGGGGGAGAAGGCGTTAACCGCACTTGCGCTGGTTTTTGCCATCTTCAGACTCAATCCAGCACCATTTTGTCTGCTGGATGAGGTGGATGCACCGCTCGATGAAGTGAACGTCGGTCGCTTCTGTTCTCTTGTCAAAGAGATGTCGAGCACAGTACAGTTCGTTTACATCAGTCATAATAAGGTCTCCATGGAGATGGCTGAGCAGCTGGTTGGCGTCACGATGCAAGAGCCCGGGGTTTCTCGCATTGTGTCGGTCGATATCGGTGAAGCCGTCGCTTTGGCTGAGCAAAACTAGAAAGAGAAGCAGCTAATGCAGGAATTGCGTTACATCTTGGTTGCCCTGGGCGGTATTGCTATTGCGGCATTGCTCATTCACGGGTTGTGGAGCAACAGAAAGAATCGTCAGGCACCGATCAAAGAGAAACCTCTGGGCCGGATGGAATCCAAATCACGGACTCGTGACAATGACGCCTTCGACAGCGATGGCATAGGTCAGGTGCGTGTGGTCAGTGGCAGCCGTCGTGCCGAGCCCAAGCTCCACAGCGACGAGGCTCGCCAGCCGGATGTCAGCCGCCGCGCCCCCGTCCCCGCCTTCGATGATGAGGATGATGACGCCGAGCTGCCACCGCCCGTGGTGCGCAAGCCTGCCGCTCGCCCGGTTGCCCCTCCCCCCGTCTACGAAGAGGACGAGGAGGAGTTCGAGGAGCCCCTGGCCGAGACAGCAGAGGAAGCGCCCGCAGCGCCGGTGCGCAAGCCTGCCCAGGTGATCCGTCGTACCCCGGTACACCGTTCCCGTCCCCAGCGCGAGCCGCTGCTGCAACCGCTGGATGATGAACCCCTGGTCGAACCGGCTTATGCCACAGCCCCGACGTTTGGTGTGCGCGAACCGGTTCAGGCGCCGGCTCCCGAATACAAGCAGGCCCGTTATGCAGTCCCCGAGCCTGCCTACGAGGAGCCCGTGTATGAAGAGCCCGTCCGCGAGCCGCTGATGGATACCCCGCCGGTCGAGAAGATCTGGCAGGATGTCTATGTCATCAACCTGATGGCGCGCCCCGGTCACGACCTGCAAGGGGCCACCCTGCTGGCCTCCCTGATGGCGCTGGGCTTCAAGTTTGGCGAGATGGACATCTTCCATCGCCATGAGGATCTCAACGGCAAGGGTGAAGTGCTCTTCTCCATGATCAACATGGTCAAGCCGGGCACCTTCAATCCCTACCGGATGGAGCAGTTCGACACCCCGGGTGTCTCCTTGTTCATGCAGTTGCCGCTGCGCAGCAATGCCGCCTTTGCCTTCGAGCACATGCTGCAGGCTGCCGACCAGCTGGCCAGCGATCTGGATGCCATGCTGACTGACATGGATCGCAGCCCGCTGAGCGACGAGACCATAGCCCGTTACCGGCACGAACTGGCTGCCTACGAGGCCAGTCGCGACTAAGACTCCACGCGGGTCGAGTACATCAAGAGTGCGGTACCCCGGTGCCGCATTTTTGTTTGTGCAGTTAACTTATTATTCCAACCACAGTCCGAGACTTCTCCATGAGCGAAACCCTCTCCCGCCACCGTCAACTGTGTGAGCTGCTGATTGAATACGGTCATCAGTACTATGTGCTGGACGAGCCGACCGTGCCGGACGCCGAATACGATCGGCTGATGCGCGAACTGATCGCGCTGGAAGCCGACCATCCCGAGCTGAAGACCCCCGCTTCCCCCAGCGTGCGGGTCGGTGGTCAACCGCTGACCGCCTTCAAACAGGTGCGCCACGAGATCCCCATGCTGAGCCTGGACAACGTGTTCAGCAGCGAGGAGCTGCAGGCGTTCGAGCAGCGGATGAGGGATCGCCTGAAGCGGGAGGTGAGCTTCACCTTCTGTTGTGAGCCCAAGCTGGACGGTCTGGCGGTGAGCCTGCTCTATGTGGATGGCCAGCTGGTGCAGGCCGCCACCCGGGGCGATGGCACCACGGGCGAGGAGATCACCGAGAACGTGCGCACCATCAAGGCCATTCCGCTCGTCCTGCGGGGCGAGGGCTGGCCCGCTCGCTTGGAGGTGAGGGGGGAGGTCTTTATGCCCAAGGCCGGCTTCGAGGCGATGAACGCCAAGGCGCTGGCGGCAGGGGAGAAGGTGTTCGTCAATCCGCGCAACGCCGCCGCAGGCAGCCTGCGCCAGCTCGATTCGCGCATCACCGCCAGCCGGCCCTTGAACTTCTATGCCTATGGCGTCGGGGTGGGCGGCGATCAGCTGGGGGATTCCCATTTCGGCCGCTTGTGTCAGCTCAAAGCCTGGGGCCTGCCCATGAGTCAGGAGGTGAAACTCAAGGAGGGGGCGGTTGGTTGTCAGGCCTTCCACGATGACATCCTGACCCGCCGTGGCGAGCTGGCCTACGAGATCGACGGTGTGGTCTACAAGGTCGATGCCATCCCCCTGCAGGAGGAGCTGGGTTTCGTGGCGCGGGCCCCGCGCTGGGCTACGGCCCACAAGTTCCCGGCCCAGGAGGAGATGACACTGCTCGAGAACGTCGAGTTTCAGGTCGGCCGTACCGGCGCAGTGACCCCGGTTGCCAAGCTCAAGCCCGTGTTCGTTGGTGGCGTTACCGTCTCCAATGCCACCTTGCACAATGCCGACGAGATTGAACGCCTTGGCGTCATGATCGGCGATACAGTGATAGTGCGCCGGGCCGGGGACGTGATCCCGCAGATAGTCGCCGTGGTGGAGGCGCAGCGCCCCGTTGATGCCCGCGAGATCCTCTTCCCTACCCAATGTCCGGTTTGTGGCTCGGCGCTGGAGCGGCTGGAAGGGGAAGTGGTCACCCGCTGTTCAGGTGGCCTGTTCTGCGAGGCGCAGCGCAAGGAGGCGATCAAGCACTTCGCGGCGCGGCGTGCCATGGACGTGGATGGCCTCGGCGACAAGATTGTCGAGCAACTGGTAGACAAGGGGCTGGTGAAGACCCCGGCAGACCTGTTCAGCCTCAACGCCATCCAGCTCGCCGGCCTTGAGCGGATGGGGCAGAAATCTGCACTCAATCTGGTGGCGGCCATCGATGCGGCGCGCAGCACTACCCTGCCGCGTTTCCTGTTTGCGCTGGGCATTCGCGAGGTGGGGGAGGCGACCGCGCTGAACCTTGCCAACCATTTCCTCACTCTGGAGGCCCTGCGCGCCGCCTCGGTGGAGCAGCTGCTCGAGGTGGCCGACGTGGGGGACGTGGTGGCCAAGCACGTCTACTACTTCCTGCGTCAACCCCACAATGTGGAGGTGCTGGAAGCACTGCTGGCGGCCGGTATCCACTGGCCGGCCATCGAGAAGAAGGAGGCAAGCGATCAGCCCTTTGCCGGCAAGACCTTCGTGTTGACCGGCACTCTCACCCAGCTGTCACGCAACGATGCCAAGGTGGCGCTGCAGGCGCTGGGTGCCAAGGTGGCGGGGTCGGTGTCGGCCAAGACGGATGTGCTGGTGGCGGGGGAAGCCGCTGGCTCCAAGCTGACCAAGGCGCAGGAGCTCGGCATCACCATCTGGACCGAAGAAGAGTTGCAACAGGCGTTGCAGGGCTGAGTCGCCCAGGCCAAGCTTGCTAGCAGCGCAACCCGATAAGAGAGAACCCGGCATGGCCGGGTTCTCTCTTTGTTTTTGGGTGGTGAATCACTCACGCCAGAGGATCTTGTTGCGCCACTTGTCGGGCAGGGTGAGCTGCCAGCGGGCCAGCTCCTGCTTGCTGAACACATATTCGCCGCGCAGGGCGGCGCGTGGTGCCAGCGTTTTGGGTTGGGCCCCCGCCAGGATGGCGTTGACGAGATCGGCCGCTTTCGCCCCCTGATCGCGCCCATCCAGCACCAGGCCGCCGATGGCCTTGCCTGGGCCCACAGTGAACTCCCAGAAGCAGAACAGGGGCACAGGACTGTGGGCACTGGTCCACTCCAGCACAGTCTGTTCGCTCACGTGCTTGCCATCATCATCTACCAGCGTGTGGTAGAGGCCGATAAAGATGGCTTCGTAGCCATTTTTTTTGGCGTTGAGCACCGCCTCCTGCCACAGGCTGTAGTCACCTATGAGCTGGCTGTTGACCCGGGTCTGGCCGACCCGCAGATCGGTCTGGGTCTTGAACTCGTCCTCGATGGCGGTGAGCGCCACGTTGCTGGAATCAAACAGCACCAGTGCTTTCTTGATGCCGCCCATCAGCTGGCTCATCTCGCTGATATTGCGCTTGAGCAGGGGGCGCTCCAGTACGCCTGTGATCTTGGGGTGACCGACCAGCCCCTTGTGGCGCGGGTTCTCGTTCATGCCGAGAAACACCACTGGGGTGCCGAGGGAGGCAATCTCATTGGCCAGATAGTTGATGGCGTTGTCGTCACCAAGCACCACCAGATCCGGCTTGACCTGCTGGTAGAAGGCCAGCGCCTGTTCGGCAATCTTGTCGAAATCACCATTGGGGTGGCGCTTGGTGTCCATGTAGAAGTGGCTGATGTGATTCTTGCCGCTCAGATGGGCCTGCAGGCTGGCGTTGTAACTCTGATCCCACAGGTATTCGGGGTGATAGCTGCTGATCACCAGGATCTCGGCCGCCCACAACCGGCAGGGCAGGAGGCACAGCAGCAGTAGCAGGGTCTTGGCCATGTCGGGTCCCGTCGATAGCAATGACATTCCACTCATTATGCCTGTTTTGCGCCAGACATGCCCTCGTCAACGACTGTCGCAGGGGGGGGATTTTTTTCTGTCACGGTCCCGTCGAACGCCAGCCCGCACCAGGCTTGAGAATGGCCTTGTATGGGGCTGCTTTTCACTGGTCGCGAACTGCGCCACTCGCCTCAAAACCTGTTCTGGATCAAGAAATACAGCCGTGCTTTGGTGCCTAATAGACACCACATATAGGGACGCATTCATATAAAACACCTATATGTTGTGTTATTAAGCTGTGTACAAGCTGTTCTCTTCTCATCGTCAGCCCTGGCTTGTCAAGTCTCGGCTGAATTTATTTGCGCCCAGGACGAGGCGTGGAGAAGGGCACCAAACAAGGGTAAGCCGAAGGCGATAGCCTGGCCTTTTAAACGGGAAAAACGCATGAAACCGGTTGTGATCAAACGTGATGGATGTCGCGCACCATTCAATGCCAAGCTGATTGCCGAGGCAGTGGGCCGAGCGGCAGAGGCGGTCAGTCAGGCCAATCCGACCCTGGGTGAGCGCGTTGCCGCCGCCGTCAGTCAGGAGCTGGAAGGGCGTGGCGAGGTGGATATCCACGAGATCCAGAACCGGGTCGAGAACCACCTGATGGCTTCCGACGACAAGGCCATCGCCCGTGCCTATATCGAATATCGTCACGACCGGGATCAGGCTCGCGAGGCCCGCGGCCGATTGGCTCAGGAGATCCGTGGCCTGGTGGAGCAGACCAACGCGGCCCTGCTCAACGAGAACGCCAACAAGGATTCCAAGGTGATCCCGACCCAGCGCGATCTGCTGGCCGGCATCGTTGCCAAGCACTACGCCACCAGCCACATGTTGCCCCGCGACGTGGTGCAGGCCCACGAGAGCGGCGATCTGCACTTCCACGATCTCGACTACTCTCCCTTCTTCCCCATGTTCAACTGCATGCTGATCGACCTGAAGGGGATGCTGACCCACGGCTTCAAGATGGGCAATGCGGAGATAGATACCCCCAAATCCATCAGCACGGCCACCGCCGTGACCGCCCAGATCATTGCCCAGGTGGCGAGCCACATCTATGGCGGCACCACCATCAACCGCATTGACGAGGTGCTGGCTCCCTATGTGACCATCAGCTGGCAGAAACATAGGGAAGTGGCCGAGGAGTGGGGTATTGCCGATGTGGATGCCTACGCCATGGCCCGCACCGAGAAGGAGTGTTACGACGCCTTCCAGTCGCTGGAGTACGAGGTCAATACCCTGCACACCGCCAACGGCCAGACCCCCTTCGTCACCTTCGGCTTCGGCCTTGGCGACAGCTGGGAGTCGCGCATGATCCAGGGTGCCATCCTCAGCAACCGCATCGCCGGCCTTGGCAAGAACAGAAAGACCGCCGTGTTCCCGAAACTGGTGTTCGCCATCAAGGATGGCCTCAACCACAAGCAGGGCGATCCCAACTACGACATCAAGCAGCTGGCGCTGGAGTGTGCCTCCAAGCGCATGTATCCGGACATACTCAATTACGACCAGGTGGTCAAGGTGACCGGTTCCTTCAAGACCCCCATGGGCTGCCGCTCCTTCCTCGGGGCTTATGAGGAAAATGGCGAGCTGATCCATGAAGGTCGCAACAACATAGGGGTGGTCAGCCTCAACCTGCCGCGCATCGCCCTGAAATCCCGTGACGAAGCGGATTTCTGGGACAAGCTGGATGCCACCCTGCGAGTGGCCAAGACGGCGCTCATGTATCGCATCGAGCGGCTGGATGGCGTCAAGGCGCGGGTCGCCCCGATCCTCTATATGGAAGGGGCCTGCGGGGTGCGGCTCAAGGCCGACGACAACGTCAGCGAGATCTTCAAGCACGGTCGCGCCTCCATTTCGCTCGGTTACATAGGGGTGCACGAGACCATCAACGCCCTGTTCGGCACTGATGTCCATCTGTTTGACAGCGACACCCTGCGCCAGAAGGCCGTCGCCATCATAGCGCGGCTCAAGGCGGCGACCGATGAGTGGAAAGAGGAGACAGGCTACGGTTTTAGCCTCTACTCCACCCCGAGCGAGAACCTCTGTACCCGTTTCTGCCGCATCGATGCCAAGGAGTTTGGCGTGGTGGCTGGTGTGACCGACAAGGGCTATTACACCAACAGCTTCCACCTCGACGTGGAGAAGCAGGTGAACCCGTACGACAAGCTGGACTTTGAGGCGCCCTATCCGCCCATCGCCAGCGGCGGCTTCATTTGCTACGGCGAGTACCCCAATATCCAGCACAACCTGGAAGCGCTCGAAAACGTCTGGGACTACAGCTATGACAGGGTGCCCTACTACGGCACCAACACCCCGATTGACGAGTGCTACGACTGCGGCTTTACCGGCGAGTTCGAGTGTACCTCCAAGGGCTTTACCTGCCCGCGCTGTGGCAACCACGACCCGGCCAAGGTGTCGGTGACCCGCCGTGTCTGCGGCTATCTCGGCAGTCCGGATGCGCGCCCCTTCAATGCGGGCAAGCAGGAAGAAGTGAAGCGCCGCGTCAAACATATGTAAGCGCACAGGCGATGAAGAGCTGGCCCCTGACTCAAGGGGCCATTTTCATTGGAGGGCGGCAGCCATGCCGCATTCCCGTGAACGAGGCAGGAAACAAGCGATGCACTACCACCAATACTACCCGGTCGATGTGATCAATGGCCCCGGCACCCGCGCCACCCTGTTTGTGTCGGGCTGCGAGCACCAGTGCCCGGGTTGCTACAACCAGAGCACCTGGCGGCTCGATGGCGGCAAGCCGTTTGATGAGGCGATGAGTGATCGCATCATTGCGGATCTCAACGACAGCCGTATCAAACGGCGAGGTCTGTCGCTCTCCGGTGGTGATCCGCTCCACCCCGCCAACGTGCCCCAGGTGCTGGCGTTGGTGAAGCGGGTGCGGGCCGAGTGCCCCGGCAAGGACATCTGGTGCTGGACCGGCTATCTGCTCGGCGAACTGTCAGAGGCCCAGCGCGAGCTGGTCGCCCTGCTGGACGTGCTGGTGGATGGCAAGTTCGAGAAGGCGCTGGCAGATCCCGGTCTGCTCTGGCGTGGTAGCAGCAACCAGCAGATCCACGACCTCAAGGCCTGGCGCGAGCAACCGGGGGAGCGGATCCCCTGTTTCACTCAGTCGTGAGCGGCCCTTTGTTTCGTTTGCAGTTGAGGCCAAGGCTGTTTATGGTGAGCCCATCCCGAACCGTGAAACATCTTTGACGAGGAAGTGCGAGATGAACAATCTGCTCAAGATCTTGCTGGCCATTTTTCTGCCCCCCGTGTGCGCCTTTATCCAAGTAGGCTTCAGCCTGCACTTTTTCATCAACATAGTGCTGACCCTGCTCGGCGGCCTGCCCGGTATGGTGCATGCGCTCTGGCTGGTGGTGAGCGACAAACGCGGCTGAATCAGGTCCTCTGTTGCATGCTGAGCCAACCCGACCGGGTTGGCTTTTTTTATGATGCTCAAACGGAGTCGACTTGTTACCGTCACTGGTCGGCAACCATGCCGGAGGATGACGCAGCGTCGTCCTGAATCGACTCAACCAAGACACGCTATCGGGTGTATGAGCAGAACCCGGACACCATACGGGTGCGTGCAGTGAGTCGCTTCGATGACGGGGTCATATAACAAAATCCCGGCCAGGCCGGGATTTCTCATTACTGTTGTTTGCAGTCGTTGTAGACGCTCTGCCACTCGCCATCCTTGTCGCGCATCTCGACGAAGCCTTCCTCCCCCTTGTTCCACCAGACGGCCTCATGCTCATCGGTATAGCGGGCACCGGAGGCGGAGACTGTCTGCGGCAGGGTGTAATCCTTGCCATCGGGCAGTGCCAGCTTGACGAAGTTCAGGCTCTGGTCGGAGAGGGCGAAGTAGCTCACCTGCACCTTCTTGCCCTGTTCACACTGATAGGTGACGGGATCGCCGCCGGTCACGCTCAATGTGGTGGCCCCGCGTTCGCAAGCGCTCAGCAGGGTCAGGGCCGTGATGCCCAGCAACAGAATATTGGCGTGTTTCATCTTGAACTCTCCATCGGTGTCATCCGGGCTTGAGCCTACCAGCTTGTACCCAAGTCGCAATCTTCCCGGAGGCGGACTGCGTCGGTAAGTGTCCGGATGAATCACATGGTCATACCAACGCAGCTTGCCGGATGACGGGGGTGTCGAGGGGGCATCTCATGGCGCGCTCCAGGATATCCAGTATGTCGCTGTCTATGGTCTCATCAAACTTGCGGGCGAACAGGTGCTCGCTTTGCTGCAGGGCCTCGGCATCGTGCACCGTGTAGTCGCGCGGGCGCAGCTTGATGTCACCCATGGGGATCCAGTCGATGGCTCGCTTGTCATCGTTGACTATCTGACCCTGATAGCTGGTGTTCATGATTACCGTCTGGAAGAAGCCCTCGTCGGCGATCAGGGTGTGGCGGTAGAAATCCTTGAAACGATCGACTTCCGGGCTGTGGCTGACGAATTTGCAGAATGCCCGGCTCAGGATCATCCACTGATTGCCAATGTAGGGGGTCACACCTTCCAGGTAGGGACGGGTTTTCACCGGCTCGCACACCAGTTCATGGGCAGTTTCGGTCACATAGTGATCGATGCGGTGCAGAGTGTCCGGTCTGTGCTGGCGCTGATCCGCGACCTTGAGGAAATCCTTGCCCTTGTGATCACGCAGGAAGTCGTGAATGTCGCTCTGGGAGCGCAGCGGGAAGTCCTGGGCGCTCAGATTGATGAAGAACTCCCACTCCTTGTTTTGCTCCAGCAGCGCCTCTATGCCGCGCAGCTCCGCATCCACCAGGCTGTAACCGCCCCAGAGCGCATTCTTGCTGGGTAGCATGGCAGCGTTGGGGTAATCGCCCAGAAAACGGGCTATCTCCTGCTGCAGATCTGGGCCCGAGCTCTTGTCCACGTGGATCAGGTAGTGGTTGCTGTCGTGGTAAATCGCCTTGAACAGACGCTTGAACTGATCGGGATAGCGATGAACCAGAATGAGGTAGGCAATCATGTCAATGTGTCCTGTGTGGGCGGCAGGGCTGCGCCAAACAGAAAATCACCTCAGGCCGCTGGCTTGAAGCTTGTTCTCGTCGGGATGGCCGCTGTCGCAGTAAAAAAGAGTGGATAGCAGATAACAACAGTGAGAGCAGACTGCGACGGGGGAGGATGCGCCTTATGGCATCGGGTCAATACAGCTGGTCTGGCGACGTCAGGTTGAGGGTGAGAGGTGGGCAAGGGCTGCCCTGGCTGGCGACTCTTTTGCATGACAAGCCTGTCATCAGGTGCAGAGCGCAATCGGCCGGTAAGTGAGGGGCCACATTAGCACGGTTCGGGCCAGGTTCGTTATATATCGCCGGTGCCGCTGCAAAACTGTTCAATGGAGTCCAAGCCTGGCTTCGAAGTCCCGTACCAGCGCCTCGTAGGTGCCATTGTTTTTGATCTTTTGCAGTCCCTCCTCGAAGCGTCTGGCCATGGTCTCTCCCTGGGGATTGGCGCGAGAGAAGGCCAGCCAGAAGCCGTCGGTGGAGAGCTTGCCCACCTTGACGATCCGGCCGGTCAGCTGCTTTTGCTGGATCTTGAGGTAGCCCGGCATCTCGTTCATCAATATGTAATTGACCCGGCCACGCACCAGCATCTCGATGATTTGGGTGTCCGACTTGGCCTGAAAGCGGGTGATCCTGGGGTTTTCCATGAAGTCGGTGGGATAGGTGTAGCCGAGGGTGATGCCCACAGTTTTCTCTTCCAGCGAGGTGAGCTTGAGATCCCGGCGAGGCTCGCTGGCCAGGGCGAAGATAGCGAGATCCTCCTCGAACATGGGGGTCTCGTGCCAATAGTACTGGTAGCGGTTCTCCTCCGTGATGGTGGCATCGAAGCAACCAAGCACCTTGTCGCTTTTGGCCTCGTGCATGCAGCGGGCGAAGGGGATGGTACGAAACTCGACGGCTATGCCCTCCACGGCGAAGATGGCTTTCACCAGATCCGGTGCCAGTCCTTCTGGCTGGCCAGTCTCCTTGTTCAGCTCGCAATAAGGGGCCCAGTCATCCTCGGCGGCGATCAGCACAGGGGCGGCCCAGGCGCCGCTCATGCCCAGCGAGAGGGCCACTGCCAGCCAGCCGTTGTGAACTCGTGCCATTGTGCCTCTCCGCCTTGTGACCACCCTTGCAAGCATAGTTGCAGTTGTTGTCCGACCAGAGTGGCTGGCCTGCAAAACGCGGACAAAAAAACGCCCCGGTAGGCATAGCGGGGCGAAAGACAGCACATCCTTGAGCTAACAACAGGGGGTCAATAACCGAACCGAGTCGCCTCGAAGCGGTTAAGCAGTCGGTGGATGAGATAACAGGCCAGCAGGGTGGCGACGATGGCAAACAGTATGCTGCTCACCCGATAGAGGGCGCTGAACACCAGATCGTTGCCCGGGGTCAGGTACTGGCCAAACAGTATGCCAAGGGTGGTGAGGGCGCCGAAGCCAACCCCGGAGCCGCTCGCCTCCTTCACATGGGCGTGGCTGAACAGCATGGCCCCGAGCCAGAGCATGGGGGCGACCAGCAGGAGCAAGCCGGACCAGTCGTAGAGTACCAGCTGGCTGAGCAGGCCGAAGGTCACACCGAGCAGGGTGCCCATGGCCCGCTTGCGGGCATAGCTCAGTGCGCCGTTCCAGTGCATGGGAAAGAGCAGCAGCAGGGTGGTGGCCTGGGCGGACATGGAGTCCCGCAAGTCGAAGATCTGGAACACCATGAAGGAGAGTGTGGCTATGCTGGCGCCGAGCAGGGCCTCGTGCCGCATCCTGTGTGGCGCCTTGGGGGCTGCCGCCGGCTTGGGCCGCTCTTCCACATCCGGGATCAGTGCCGTCAACAGGTAGGCGATGAGCACTGACAGTACGCTGGACCACAGATTGTTGAAGATGAGGTCGTTGAGATCGGTCTGCGGGTAGCTGGCAAAGTGCAGCATTATGCTCAGGCTCAGCACGCCATTGGCGCCGAACAGGAACAGACTGCCCCGGGACATGGCGGCGAAGCGATAGAGAAACAGCAGGAAGGCGATGGGGATCATCAGGCCGGGATGACCGCCAAACAGCCCTCCCAGCAGACCCACTTCCACACCGCAGATGACGGCGGCCGCGATCAGCTGACGGGCTGCATGGCCGTTCATCACAGGCACCATGCCCAGCAGCAATACCGGGGTCACGGTATAGAAGACGCCATAGTTCCAGCCAAACAGCTTGCAGAGCAGGAAGCCAAGGGTGCAGCCAAAGGCGATGCGCAGACATTGGCGCAGCTCGTTGGCGGTGAGGGGTCTGTGCCACAGATTCATCGCCGCCACCTTAGTAGATGTAGTGCAGCAGGCTGAGCAGACGGATCTGGCCACGGGCAAACAGAGCGCTTAGTGCGTTGTCCGGCAGCAGTTGTACTGTTGCGCGGGCACCGGCCGGCAGGTGGCTTGGCAACTGCTCCAGCGTCAGGTGCAGCCGCAGCCGCTGGGCGTCACGCACCCAGCGATCCGATTCGGTGGGGCTGGCCAGCAGACCGTTGGCATCGAACTGACCGGCGCTGACACCGGCATCCAGGCTGGTGACCCGAGCCGGATAGAGCTTGCCCGGCTCGCCATCGAAGGCGACCAGCGCCTGGCTGTCCTGCGCCACGTGACGCAGGCTCTTCTCGCGAAAATCGGCGATCACGTCCACCTGCTCGGAGACCAGCGCCAACAGCGGGGCTCCCGCCGCGGCGAAGCTGCCCGGTTTGAGTTGCAGGTTGGTGATGATGCCATCCTGGCTGGCGTGTACCTGGCTGTAGGCGAGGTGGAGCTCGGCCTGGGCGAGGTGGTTGCGCGCCTGGCGTAGCAACAGGTTGTCATTGCCGGGCAGACCGCGGTTCACCTTGGCCTGGGTCATGCGGGCCTTGCTGGCCATCAGGTTGGCCTGGGCGGTGCGAAACGCGCTGTCAGCGTCATCTTTTTGCTGTTCCGACACCATGTGACGGCGATAGAGGGTATCAATGCGTTCGGCTTCCCGCAGCTTCTGGGAGGCCTGACTCTGCAACGAGTTGAAGTCGGCGGTCGCGGCGTTGAGGTTGGCGTCGAGCTGACGGTTCTGCTGCTCGGCCTGATCCAGCGCGAGGCGGGCCTGTTCGACGGCCAGTTCAAAGGGGGCGGGATCGAGCGTGAACAGCAGATCGCCCTGTTTGACATGCTGGTTGTTGCCGACGGCGACCTGCGCCACCTTGCCGCTGACCTGGGGGGCCATCTTGGTCACGACACGGGTGGCCATGGCTTGCGGGGTGAGTGGCATCTTGAGGTCGGCCAGCAGGAAGTAGCCAAATACCAGTACGAAGGACCCCATGGCCCATTTTATCCAGCGTTTGAATTGTTGATCCGGGGTCATCTTATTCTCTCTCTTCACTCTGTGAACCTATCTTGCCGAGGGCGTTGGCGGAGATCCGGTGCACTATGTCTTCAAATTGTTCCAGCTCTCGCTGGCTGATGCCGGTGAGCAGGTCCCGGCGAATGTCCATGATGCGATCCTCGATCTGGTCGAGCAGCGCCTTGCCCGCTGGCGTCAGGGTCACGATGCGGGCCCGTTTGTCCTGGCTGCAGCAGTGGCGTTCCACCAGTCCCTGCTCTTCCAGCAGGCCCAGGGTGCGCATCAGCGAGGGCAGCTCTATCTCCAGCGCCTCGGCGAGCGTCTTCTGGCTGAGGTGACCACCGAGGCGACTGAGTTTCCACAGTGCGGTCCAGCGCGGATGGGTCAGACCCAGGGGCGCCAGCTCAAGATCGGCCACGGTACGCCACAGTCGATGCAGTCGTCCGACTCGCTCGGCGAGGGACAACTCGCGCAACATTTCCAGGTCCTTCATCATGTGGTGCTCTCCATTTACTTAGCCTGCTAAGTATTGTAGTTATTTAGCAGGCTAAGTAAACAGTGTGATCGGGATCTTGTTTAGAAAAAATTAAGACAGGTTTCTTATGGCGCTTTTTTGATGAGCGAAGAGCCTCACAAGAGGCTTTTCTGGTTTGGGATGAGCAAAAGGTGCGTGAAATCCCATGGCATACCCTGGCGGGATAAATAAACGTGGGCTGGCTGGGGGGATGAAAATAAGGAAAGGGTCGCGCCTGCTATTATTTTTGGTCAACAGGATGTCATATAAATTAGGCAGCCTGTTTTTTATCCACTAATATTGATGGGTCAGCTAAACAGGGAGATGATAGCTGTGGAACGATATGAATCGGGTGACCCCCATTTTTCAATCGAGAGCCTGCTGGCCGATGGAGAATATGTTGCCGACGCGCATTATGGCCTCAGTCTGGAAGCGAGCGATATCTGTCATGAATTTGACCCTGCCAATATTCCACTGTTATTAGCCGAATAGCGAAAACAAGCAGGTTGAAATGAGGTACTGGCCATTCAGGTGTGCCTGATCCTTGGGGCATGCACTGTCCCGTCTGTGTCATTTGATCGCTCTGAAAGGCACGGCTGTCGCGCCACGCCTGCAATGAGATCTATATAGATCCCATCTTGGAACCCTCTATTGCCGGTGGCAGCCGGGGCCCGGTGATCCGCCAGCCTCAGTTCATGGAAGTGCGTTGGCGCTATGCCCGCGTTGTCACTGCTCTGGTATGAAGACGCAGCCTATATATGGGGCTGTCATCATCCGACCGCTATCCAATTATTTCCTGCCTGGTGATGAGTGAAATTTAATCAATGTTTAATGTTCATCCAGCCAAGCCGTGGTGTGATGTCGACATCACTCATTATTTCTGCGACTGGCCAGCGCAGTCCAGGGCTTGTGAATAACGCGGGTGGAGGTAGCTTATGGCCGTTTTTGGGCCATAGAGTTTAAGGTTTTAATGTTTTTATATGCCTTTGCAATCGGGCTAACCGACAGGGAAGGGGAGGATCACTAGAGTAGCGCCACACCACACGCTGGAGCATAACAATGAAAAACCTCTCTACCCCACAAACCAGGATCGCGCTGTTTGGCGACCGACAGATTGCCGGCATGCCCATGATGATCTTCCTCGGGCTTGCCACCTGTGTGCTCTTCTCGGGCTGGAATGGATCCTTGCCGCTCGGCATGGTCGGCGCGCTGGCGCTGATGTTCGTGCTCGGCACCCTGCTGACCGAGCTGGGCGAGCGCATCACCCCCATACGTGAATACCTGGGGGGCGGTACCATACTCGCCATCTTCGGCGGCGCCGCCCTGTTTGAATACCGGATCCTGCCAATCGAGGCGGGTCAGGTGATCATCGGCTTCATGAAGGAAGGGGGCTTTCTCAACTTCTTCATCGCCAGCCTGGTGACCGGCTCCGTCTTTGGCATGAGCAGTGCCCTGCTGAAAAATGCCGCCATGCGTTACCTGCCGGTGATCCTGGGGGGCGTGACTTTGGCGCTGCTCAGCGTCGGCCTGGTCGGCTCCCTGATGGGCTATGGCTTCAAGAATGCGGTGCTGCTCATCGGCCTGCCCATCATGGGCGGTGGCATGGGCGCCGGCGCCGTGCCGCTGGTGGAGATCCTCTCGGGACCGATGCAGATGTCCAGCGCCGATCTGCTGTCACGCATGGTGCCCGCCGTGGTGATCGCCAACACCCTGGCCATTTTGGTGGGCACCATGCTGGCCCGTCTCGGCCGTCGTTACCCCTCCCTGACCGGCAACGGTCAGCTGATGATCAAGGAGAGCAGCCAGAAGGTGGCCGAAGAGCAGGTTCAGGCACCGACCCTGGAGAGCCTCGGCATGGGGCTCTTCATCAGCTCCAGCATGTTCGTGTTGGGCTCCCTGCTCGGCAACTTCATTCCCATGCATCCCTTTGCGCTCATGATACTGGCGGTGGCCATCATCAAGGTGAGCGGCGTGCTGCCGCGCCGTTACGAGCAGGCGGCCGCCGACTGGTACCAGTTCGTGGTCGGCAATCTGACGCCCTCTCTGCTGGTGGGCATAGGGGTCGCCTACACCAGCATCCCCGAGCTCATCAGCGCCTTCTCCATCAGCTACTTCGTGCTGGTGCTGGTGACTGTGGTCGGCGGTGCCCTGGGGGCAGCTTTGGTAGGGCGCATGATAGGTTTTTACCCCATAGAGGCGGCCATCACCGGCGGTCTGTGCATGGCCAACATGGGCGGTACGGGCGATGTGGCCGTGCTGTCGGCGGCCCAGCGTATGAAGCTGATGCCGTTTGCCCAGATCTCTTCCCGTCTCGGGGGCGCCGTCATGTTGATCCTGGCTACCCTGCTCATCTCGCTGCTGGCATAAGGAATCGACAATGAACGACATCATGATGGGCACCAGCCTGCCCTATGCCGAACGCAAGCGACAGGGGCTGATGGGGCGCATGCCCCACAAGGAGGAGTCCCTGGCCCAGCAACGGCGCCGCATCTACCGCCTGGTTTCTGCCATGCAGAGCCCGTTCGATCAGCACCTGCTGCTGCGCCAGCTGCAGGAAGACAACCCTGTGCTGTTCTACGATCTGGTGCGCCACCACCTGCCGGAGCTGCTGCCCATCATCTACACCCCAGTGGTGGGGGAGGCGTGTCAGCGCCACAGCGATCTCTATCTGCGCAGCCACGGTCTCTACCTCTCCTGGCACGACAGGGACGATCTGGACGCCATCTTCGCCGCGGTAGAACAGGAGGTGGATGTCATCGTCATCTCCGATGGTGAGCGGGTGCTGGGACTCGGCGATCTCGGCATCGGCGGCATGGGGATCTGCATCGGCAAGCTGGCGCTCTACTCGGCCGCCGGCGGCATAGACCCGGCGCGTACCCTGCCGCTGTGCGTGGATGTGGGCACCAACAACCCCGAGCTGCTGGAGGATGACTCCTACCTCGGCTGGCAGGCCAACCGGGTGGATGGCGAATCCTATTACCACTTCATGGATCGGGTGGTGGCGGCCATTCGCAAGCGCTGGCCCCAGGTGGTGCTGCAGTTTGAAGACTTCGCCGGCAAGCATGCCGCCAACCTCTTGGCCCGCTATAGAGACGAGCTGTGCATGTTCAACGATGACATTCAGGGCACGGCTGCGGTGGCCTCGGCCTGCGTGCTGGCGGGCCTGCAACAGGTGGGCAGCCGTCTGGCCGACACCCCTGTGCTCATCGTCGGTGCCGGCTCGGCGGGTTGCGGCATCGCCGCCATGCTGGCCCAACTGGCGGGCGGCCCGGAGCGGGTGCAGCTGTTTGATCAGGACGGGCTGGTTTGCCTGGATCGCGCCAACCTGACGCCGTCCCAGCGGCCGTTTGCCCGCCCGCCACAAGAGGCCTGCACCGAGCTGCCTGCGCTCATTGAGCGGCTGCGCCCCGGGGTGCTGATCGGGGTGAGCGGCCAGGGCGGCCTGTTTGACGAAGCCGTGCTCAGCGCCATGGGCGCCGCCTGCGAGCGCCCGGTGATCCTGCCGCTCTCCAACCCTACTCGCAGCGCCGAAGCGACGCCGGAGCAGGTGTGGCAGGCGACCGGAGGACGTGCCCTGCTCGCCACCGGTAGCCCCTTCGCCCCTGTGACGGTGGCAGGGGAGGTGCGGGTGGTCTCCCAGTGCAACAACGTCTACGTGTTCCCGGGCATTGGCCTGGGGGCCTGCGCGGTCAAGGCGCGCCGCATCAGCGATGGCATGCTGCAGGCGGCGGTGCGGGCTGTGGGCGCCTATCCACTGGCCGAGGGGCGCTTGCTGCCCCCCATAGAGCAGGTGGGGGAGGTGGCCCGCGCGGTCGCCAGGGCCGTGGCCCTCACCGCCCGCGAGGAGGGCTTGGCCGATTTTAGCGGTGATCCTGCGCCACTGATTGACCAGACCTGGTGGCGCCCGCACTATTGGTCCGCTTCCTGATGTTGCAAGGCTAATCGATGAAACTGCGCCACCAACTGGTTACTCTGTCCCTCGGGCTCTCACTGCTGCTGATCCTGATCCTGGGCAGCCTGCTTGCCCTCTTTATCCGCCACCTGCTGGAGAGCAACCTGGAGGAGAAGGGGAGCGATCTGGCGCGGGTGCTGGCGGCGGACAGCCGGGTGGTGCAGGCTCTGCAACTGGGCAGGGATCCCGGCCTGCACGACTATGTACAGGGGATCTGCAGCCGCACCGATGCCGCCTACATGGTGGTGACTGACGAGCATGGCCGTCGCCTCAGTCATCCCAGGCCCGAGCTGGTGGGGCAGAAATTCCGTGGTGAGGATATCTGGCCGGCGCTCAATGAGCGGGGCAGTTATTGCTCCAGGGACGAGGGCACCCTGGGTCCGGCCATTCGCTGTTTCGCTCCCGTGATAGGGGCGGATGGGCGCGCCATGGGGGTGGTGGCGGTCGGCTACCTGATGCGGACTGTAGAGGGCATCTATCTGGAGCGGATCACCCTGTTGGTCAGCGCCATCGTCGCCGTGCTGGGCTGCGGCCTGCTGCTGGCGCTCTGGCTGCAACACCTGCTGCGCCGCACCCTGCTGGATCTGGAGCCCGAGGCCATCGTCAACCGCTTCGTGCTGCAGGAGCTGGTGCTTGAGCACATCTCCGAGGGGGTGATCGCCATCGACAGCGGGGGCAACATTCGCATGCTCAACAGCGCCGCCTGTTATCAGCTGCGTCTGCCGGGCACAGGGCGGCACTCCCTGCTGGGCCAGCCGCTCGCCGAGTTGTCGCCGCCGCTGGCCCCGGCCCTGACCCAGCTCGAGACCGAGCTCGGCTTCACGGTGCACGGGGAGTCGTTCGTGGGGCGCTGGCAGGCGGTGGAGGGCAAGGTGCCTGGGCGCCTGCTCATCTTCAGTCGCCCCGAGGTGACCGGCAGCCTCGGCATGCAGGTGACCCATCTGCGCCAGTATGCCGAGATGCTGCGGATGCAGACCCACGAGTTCGCCAACAAGCTGAGCAGCCTCTCCGGCCTGCTGCAGCTCGGCCATGTGGATCAGGCGGTAGAACTGATCCAGCAGGAGAGCGAGGCCTGCCAGACCATGTTGCAGGGGCTGCTGCGGGCCATCGAGGACAAGCCGGTGGCCGGGCTCATTCTCGGCAAGTTCAGCCGGGCGCGGGAGCTGGGGGTGGAGCTGGTGCTGGATCCCGACTCGGCGCTGGCGGAGTATCCGGCGGCCGTGTCGGCGGATCTCATCACCCTCATCGGCAACCTGCTCGACAACGGCATTCGCGCCGCCTGGGCGCGGCGCAAGCTGTGTCCGCCGCGAGTGCTGATTTCCCTCAACGATTTTGGCCGCCGGCTGGTGATCGAGGTGGAGGACAGCGGCGAGGGGGTGGACGAGGCGCTGGCGGATCATCTGTTTGATTACGGCATCAGCCGCCAGACCGGCGATCACGGGGTCGGTCTCTTCCTGGTCAAGGAGACGGTGGCCAGGCGAGGGGGTGTGATAGAATGGCGCCGCACCGCCGAACAGACAACCCTGTTCGGTATCTACTTGAATAAAAACCAATTGGTGTGATCTATGGAGCCCATTTTCACTCTGGTGATCGAGGATGACGAACGGATAGGATCCATTCTGGCCGAGCTGGTCTCCTCCACCCCCGGATTTTCCCTGCTGGGTCGGGCCGAAAGCCTGACCCAGGCCGATCTCATGATGCGTGCGACCGAACCACAACTGCTGCTGGTGGACATCTCATTGCCTGACGGCTCGGGCCTCGAGTGGGTGAACCGGCTGCGCAGCCACAACCGCGAGGCTTACGTCATCATGGTGACCGCCTCCTGCGACGTTGAGACCATACAGCAGGCCCTCAACCTGGGGGTGCAGGATTACATCATCAAGCCGCTGCGGCTGTTTCGCATCCAGCAGAGCCTGGACGAGATCCTCACCCTGCACAGGCGCATCTGCGAGCGCGGCTCCCTGGAGCAGAGCGATCTGGATCGGCTGATGGGCAAGGGGCGTCCCCAGGCCAGGGAGGTGCGCGATACCCCAAAGGGGATCGACGCCATCACCTTGCGCCAGGTGCTGGAGCTGCTGGCCGGCGAGCCGGATACCGCGTTTTCCACCGATACGGTGGCGCTGCGCCTCTCCTTGAGCCGCACCACGGCGCGCCGCTACCTTGAGTATCTGGAGTCGGAAGACAGGGTCGATGTGGATCTCAACTACGGCCAGCGTGGCCGGCCCGAGCGGCGCTACCACTGGCGGCGGGGCAACTGAGCCCGCGGTTTTTTGCGTGGATATGCAATGCAAGAAGGGAGCCTTGGCTCCCTTCTTGCTGTCTGCCTGTTGCCATATGCTTTGCAGCCCTTCCTAACCAGCCTTGTTCACAGTGCGCCCAGGGGGAAAGGGTGGAGGGCCGATTCGGCCTCTTCAAACAGCTGGATCAGGTGATCCGCGACGGCCCGCACCCGTCTGGAGTGGGCGAGATCTGTGTGGATCACCAGCCAGATCGGTTGATCTACCCCCAGCTCTGGCAGGAGGCAGACGAGGTCCGTCTCTTTGGCCAGATAATGGGGCAGTACCGCCAGCCCGAGACCGGCGGTGGCGGCGGCCTGCTGGGCCGACAGGGTATTGGTCTCCACCCTGCAGGGGCGGCCACGCAGTATGCGCGCAATCCATTTGGCGGCGGGCAAATGGCTATGAGATTCCCCCCAGCCGATGAAGGCATCCTCATCCAAGCTGGCGGCATCTGTTACCGGATGGCGGCTATCGACATAGCTGCTGGCCCCATAGAGGCCGAAGCCCAGGGTGCCCAGCCGCTTGATGGTGACATTACCGGCATCAGGTTTGACCATGCGCACGGCCAGATCGGCATCGCGCCTGTGCAAGTTCACCGTTTGCACGCCCGTGACCAGCTCCACCCTCAGGTCGGGATGAATGGCAAACAGCCTGGCCAGGGAGGGAATAATGAGCGGATTGGCCAGATTGTCTGCGGTGGCGAGGCGTACGCATCCGGCCACTTGCCCCTGCTGCTGCCCGGCTTCGCCAAAGGCATGTCCGGCATGTTCCAGCGCTTCGGCCCGCGCCAGCAGGGCATCCCCATCATCGGTCAGCCGATAACCGTGCTGATGACGACTGAACAGCGGCAGACCCAGTGCCGACTCCAGGCGATCCAGCCGGCGAGAGACAGTGGCAATGCCCATCTCAAGGGCGAGGGCGGCGCCACTCAAGGTGCCGCTGCGGGCGATGGCCAAAAAGACCCGGGCGTCATCCCATAGCAAGAGAGCGTTCATGTATCTTCCAAAATCGGAAAGCTGACTACCAATCCAGTCTATACCTGAATCATATTCGGAAGACCATACTGACCTTCATCTTGTAAGGGGAAATGTATGCAACGACGAACACTGGGCACTGATCTGGACGTATCCGCCATGGGCCTCGGCTGCATGGGCATGAGTGAGTTTTATGGTCCGCGGGATGATGAGCAGGCGCTGCGGGTACTGGCCCGGGCTGTCGAGATGGGGATCGATTTTCTCGACACCGCCGACATGTATGGCCCGCACCACAATGAAGCCTTGATCGGCCGCTTCCTGGCGACCCACAGAGCCGGGGTCAAGGTTGCCACCAAGTTCGGCATAGTGCGCCAGAGTGGCGAGTACAGGCGCACTTTGGACAACAGCGTCCAATATGCACGGCAGAGCTGTGAAGCCTCGCTGCGCCGGCTCGGGGTCGAGCAGATAGACCTCTACTATGTGCATCGCATCGATCCGGCGCACCCCATCGAAGAGACGATGGCAGGGCTGGCGCAGCTGGTGCAGGAGGGCAAGATTGCCCGTGTCGGCCTGTGCGAGGTCAGCGCGGCCACCTTGAGGCGCGCCCATGCCGTGCATCCGGTGGCGGCGGTGCAGACGGAATATTCCCTCTGGACGCGAGATGTCGAAGCCCAGGTGCTGCCAACCTGCCGCGAGCTGGGCATAGGTCTGGTGGCGTATTCCCCCTTGGGGCGGGGCTTTCTGACCGGACGTTTCCAGCAGGATACGGCGTTTGCAGAGGGCGACTTTAGGGCCAGCCTGCCGCGCTTTCAGCAGGAAAACATCGCCACCAACCGCTCGCTGGTGGCGGTGATCATGGCCCTGGCGGCGCGCAAGCAGTGCACGACGGCGCAGATCGCCCTGGCCTGGCTGCTGGCGCAAGGGAATGACATAGTGCCGATTCCCGGCACAAGGCGGATCCCCCATCTGCAGGACAACCTGGGCGCTCTGTCGGTGCGCCTGGCAGCAGAGGATCTCGCCGCGCTGGACAGCGCCATCAGGGCCTTGCCGGTGGCGGGGGATCGCTATACCCGAGAAGGCATGAAGGGGGTGAACGCATGAGCGGTTTATCGTCCGATCTGCGTGAACCGGCCTTTGCGCTGCGGGCCCGGCTCGACCCGCACGACGAGCAAACCTGAATAACAGTCGTGTCGGGAGGGGGTTACCATTGGCGGCGGGGCAATTGTGCCCGCGGGTGTTAGCGTGGATATGCAAACAAGAAGGGAGCCGAGGCTCCCTTCTTGTGTTGTGCTGCAGCGGCTTGTCTCGCCGGTTTATGCCTCTTCCACAAGGGCGGGGCGTACCCTGGGCTTGAACTGGGAGAGCATGACGCCGCTCAGGATCAGGCCGCCGCCGAGCAGGTGATAGCCGTGAATGGGCTCCCCCAGGGTGATGACGGCGATCAGCGCCGTGCACAGCGGCATCAGGTTCATGAACACGGAGGTGCGCTCCGCCCCCATGCAGGCGAGGCCGCGCATCCAGCAGTAGGCCGCCAGCAGGGAGGAGGCGATGCCGGCAAACAGCACCAGACCCCAGCCCTCGGCGGGTACCGCCAGGGAGTCTGCGCTGAGGGCGACCGGGATGAGCAGCAGCACAGCCAGCAGGATCTGCATGTAGAGGTTGAGCCAGGGGCCAAACGGCAGTTGCCAGCGGCGGATCAGCAGGCCATAGAGGGCGTAGCTGGCGGAGCCGAGCAGCATGAGCCCGTCCCCCGGGTTGATGCCGTCGTGCAGCAGGGCCAGCGGCTGGCCCTGGCTCAGCAGCCAGAACACCCCGAACAGCGAGATGCTCATGCCAAGCAGCGCCTGCTTGCCCGGGCGCTGGCCGAAGAAAAGCGCGCTCTGCAGCAGGGTCAGCAGCGGAATGAGGGAGCCGATGACCCCCATGTTGGTGGCCGAGGTGGTGTGGGCGGCGTAGTAGGCGAGGCACTGGTAAAGCACCATGCCAAGGGCTGCCAGCACCAGCAGCTTGCCGAGCCAGGGGCGGATTTCGCGACGGCGGCGCCACAGTTGTGGCAGGCAGAAGGGGGTCAGCGCCAGGGCGGCGATCACCCAGCGGTAAAAGGAGATGGCGGCGGGATCCAGCACATCGGCGGCGGCCTTGGACACCACTGTATTGGTGGCCCAGATCAGCACGGCCATCAGCGGGAACATAAGCGGGAAGAAGATACGCATCAAAGGTTCCTTATTATCGAGATGGCCAGTCTACTCTTGTCTTTCTGTTATCAAGTAACGTAAAACTGACAATTCATCCCGCGGAAAGGACAAGTTGCCCTGATATGGCACTACATCACTATCACTCGACGGACATAGCCCTGCCCGAGCCCAACCCACTCTATCTGCGCTATCAGCAGATCCAGGCCGAGAGCGCCTGCGCGCCCCACAGCCACCCCTGGGGCCAGCTCAGCCTGATAAGCCTGGGGGTGATGGAGATAGTGCTGGACGATCACCGGCTGGTGGCTCCCGCCGACTACCTCATCTGGGTGCCGGCGGATCTGGACCACGCCTCCTACAACCAGCAGGCCCTCGATTATACCTCCATCTATGTCAATCACGCCCTGGCGGCCAGGCTGCCTGCCGAGCCCTGCCTGCTGGAGATGACGCCGCTCATCCGGGCCATGCTGGCGGATTTTTGCGAGCGCAAGCTGGGCCACATGCAGGATGAATGGGATGTGCGCCAGGCCGAGCTGCTGGTGGAGAAGCTGACCCGCACCCGCTGCCAGGACAGCTACCTGCCCATGAGCCAGGACAAGCTGCTGGCCCCCATGCTGGCGGCGCTGCGCAACGACCCTGCCGATCCGCGCACCCTGGCCCAGTGGGCCGAGCAGTTGCACAGCACGGAGCGCACCCTGGCCCGGCGCTGCGTGCGGGAACTTGGCATGAACTTCGGCCAGTGGCGGGCCCGGCTCAAGCTGCTCAAGGCGCTGGCCTGGCTCAAGGGGGAATTGCCGGTGCAGGAGATTGGCTGGCGGCTCGGTTACGGCTCCACTTCAGCCTTTATCGCCATGTTCAACCGTGAGCTGGGCTGTTCGCCCCAGCGCTATCGCCAGCAGCTGGGAGGCATGGGGATAGATCGGGAAGGGTCGCCTGGCGAACCATAACAACAAGGGCGCCCGCAGGCGCCCTTCTCATGGCAGGTGAGCGGCCTAGAAGAAGCCGAGGGGGTTGATGTCGTGGCTCACCAGCAGGTTCTTGGTGTTCTGGTAGTGATCCAGCATCATCTTGTGGGTCTCGCGGCCTATCCCCGACTTCTTGTAGCCGCCAAACGCCGCGTGGGCCGGATAGGCGTGATAGCAGTTGACCCAGACCCGGCCGGCCTGAATGCCGCGCCCCATGCGCCAGGCCAGGTTGCTGTCGCGGGTCCACAGACCTGCCCCAAGGCCATACTGGGTGTCGTTGGCAATGGCCAGCGCATCCGCCTCGTCCTTGAAGGTGGTGACCCCGAGTGCCGGCCCGAAGATCTCCTCCTGGAACACCCGCATCTTGTTCTGGCCCGAGAAGATGGTGGGCTGGATGTAGAAGCCCCCCTCCAACCCGCTCACCTTGGCCGGGCCGCCGCCTATCAGCATCTTGGCCCCCTCGCCACGGCCTATCTCCATGTAGCTCAGGATTTTGTCGAACTGCTCGCGGGATGCCTGGGCACCCACCTGGGTGGCGGTGTCGAGGGGGTTGCCCTGCACGATTGTGCGGGCGCGGGCCAGCACCCTGTCCATAAAGTCGTCGTAGATCTTCTCGTGTACCAGAGCGCGGGAGGGGCAGGTGCACACCTCGCCCTGGTTGAAAAAGGTCATCAGCATGCCTTCCACCGCCTTGTCGATGTACTGGCTCTCGTGCTGCATCACATCGGCAAAATAGATGTTGGGGGACTTGCCACCCAGCTCGACGGTGGAGGGGATCAGCTTGTCGGCGGCGCAGCGCAGTATATGGGCGCCCACCTCGGTCGAACCGGTAAACGCCAGCTTCTGGATCCGGTTGCTGGTGGCCAGCGCCTGACCCGCCTCGGCGCCGAAGCCGTTGACCACGTTGACCACGCCGGGGGGGAGTATGTCCTTGATGAGATCCATCATCAGCATGATGGTGACCGGGGTCTGCTCGGCGGGCTTGAGCACGCTGCAGCAGCCGGCGGCGAGCACGGGGGCCAGCTTCCAGGCCGCCATCAGCAGCGGGAAGTTCCAGGGGATGATCTGGCCGACCACGCCGATGGGCTCCTTGAAGTGGTAGCTGACGGTGTGCTGATCCAGCTCGGCGGCCGAGCCCTCCTGGGCACGGATGCAGCCAGCGAAGTAGCGGAAGTGATCCACCACCAGCGGCAGGTCGGCGGCCAGGGTCTCGCGCACCGCCTTGCCGTTCTCCCAGGTCTCGGCGATGGCGAGCACCTCAATGTTCTGCTCGATGCGATCGGCGATGCGCAGCAGCAGGTTGCTGCGCTCGGTGACGCTGGTCTTGCTCCAGCTGGCGAACGCCTTGTGGGCGGCATCCAGCGCCAGCTCGATGTCGGCGGCATCGGATCGGGCTACCTCGCAGAACACCCGGCCATCCACCGGCGAGATGTTCTCGAAGTAGCGGCCGGCGCGGGGGGCCACCCAGTCGCCACCGATGAAGTTGTCGTAACGGGACTTGAAGCTGACCAGGGCACCTGCCTGACCGGGAGCGGTATAAATCATCTCATCATCCTTATGTGTGTGAAGGTCCTGCCCGGCTGCACGCGCTGGCTGGCCGGTGTGGTACGCCGGGGTATCGCAAGGGCCATGCCAAAGGGTCTGACCAGCGGGCAAAAGGTTACAAAAACGTTACAAAGCGGGGTGCGGCAGCGTATCTTGATTAACCAATGACCCCGGCCGTGACGATGACACTGTGCCGTTTCTGGACAGTGGCCGCGACAGTCGTGCCGTTTGTGAACAGGAGGCGTGATGAGCGAGTTACCCACATTTGCCGGCCCCATGCGTGCCGTTTGTGAACAGGAGGCATGATGAGCGAGCGACCTCAATCCAGTCTCAGCCCCAGCCCGATCCAGCGTTCCTGGCAGCGTTGCCTGCATCAGGGCCTGCATCGCCAGCAGAGCGCCGAGCTGGATCTGCTGCCCCAGGGGGAGCTGTCGGCCCGCCAGGAGCAGCACAAGACGCTGATTGTCTGCTTCCAGCGCTTCGTGCTGCCGCTGTTTGTCCAGTTGCTGGCGGGCAGGCCCTGTCGCCTGCTGCTGTGTGACGGCGAGGGGGCCATACTGGCCGCCAGCGGTGACGACGGCTTTGCCCGCCACGCCGAGCGCATCTTTTTGCGCAGCGGCGCCCGCTGGGGGGAGGCGAGCAAGGGCACCAACGCCATCGGCACTGCGCTGGCCGAGCAGAGCGAGGTGCAGGTGCTGGGTGCCGAGCACTTCTTCGCCCAGCACAGCTTCCTCAGTTGCAGCGCCTGCCCCCTGCTCGGGCCGGACGGGCAATTGCTCGGGGTGCTCGACATCTCCACCGATGCGGCCCATCACGACGGCGACATGCTGGGCACGGTTCGGCTGCTGGCCATGACGCTGGAAAACGCGCTGCTGGCGCGCCAGCCGGGCTGGCTGGTGGATCTCGACCCCCAGAGTCTCTGGTCCGCCCGTCTGCTGCTGGGGGAGGGGGGCGAGCTGCTCGGCGCCAATCGGGCCGGACGGCTCTGGCTCGGCCAGCACAGGTTTGATGGTCAGCAGTTGCTGCGCGAACGCCGTGGCCTGCGGCTGGTGCCAGAGCCGGTTGCGGCGCCCCGGCAAACAGCGCAACAAGGGGCGGCACAGGTGCCGCTCAAGATGCTGGAGCGCGGTATCTCATTGCTCATCGAGGGGGAGACCGGCAGCGGCAAGGAGCACCTGGTGCGCTCCCTGCACCGCCAGTCGAGCCGGCAGGAGAGGCCCCTGGTGTGCGTCAACTGCGGCGCCCTGCCGGCAGATCTGGTGGAAGCCGAGCTGTTTGGTTATGTGGGCGGGGCCTTCAGCGGTGCCCGCAGCCAGGGCAGTCAGGGTTATTTGCGCGCCGCCCACGGCGGCATCCTGATGCTGGATGAAATCGGCGAGTTGCCGCTGCTGGCGCAGACCCGGCTGCTGCGGGTGTTGCAGGATCGCAGCGTCACCCCGGTGGGCAGCCACAAGCCCGAACCGGTGGATTTCTGGCTGGTCAGCGCCAGCCACCGGGATCTGGCGGCCATTGTGCAGGCCGGGACATTTCGCGAGGATCTCTATTACCGAGTCTGCGGCTGGCGTCAGCAGCTGACACCGCTGCGGGCATGGCCACAGAGCGAACGCTTGGGATTGATCCAGCGACTGCTGGCGGAGATGGACCCGACCCTGCGTCTGACCAGCGACGCTGAGCAGCAACTGCTGGCCCATCCGCTGCCCGGCAACGTGCGCCAGCTCAAGCAGGCGTTGGAGGTGGCCTGCGTGCTGGCGGAAGGACTGGGCTGGATTGTGCCCTCGCACCTGCATCTGCCCGCTTCATCGGCAGCGCCCTCGTCGCAGGCGAGTACCCACACCTTGCGCCAGCAGAACCGGCTGCGGGTGCAGCAGACCCTGGCGGATTGCGGGGGCAACGTGAGCGAGGCGGCGCGCCAGCTTGGCATCAGCCGTACCACCCTCTACCGGACGCTGCGCGAGAGCCCCTGAGGGTGCTGTCGCTCGCCATTTCCCTTGTGTAAGATGGGCCCATCAGGGCCCTTTTTATTGATTTCTCGTTATTTTTCCATGGCATGGAGTGCTCTATCCTGTGTTCACATCTGATTGGCAAGCGTGCGTCTTTCCGGGGGACCGACCTGGCACCTCCTGGTTGGCGCTGGACGGCCGCGCCCGGGCGGCGCGCCTGACCCCGGGGCGAGTCCGGCCCTGTCTGCCGGTATCCGGCTGAGAAAATACCCTATGGCGCCCGTGTCGGCGCGTGTAATAACCAGGGGATCCCGGCACGCCGGATCCCCTGGTATAGAGTCAGAGCCCTAGTCGGGCGGAGCCTATATGACCCCTTCCTATTCTCGTCTGGCCAATGTGCTGTTCTGGGTATTGCTGGGATTGAGCCTGCTGGCGATCCTGCTGTTTGAATTCGGGCCCGATCGGCGGCTGGACATGGTGAGCAATGCCCGTCTGTCCGTCACGGCGCAGGATGACAGGGTCCACGGCGGCCAGTCGGTCACCACCCTGCTGTCGGCCGGGGGCGGTTCGGTGCACAATCATGCGGCGGCGGAGAAACCCGCCATCGATTGTCAGCTGCGCGCCGGGTATGCCTTTCCGTTCTGCGAGCTGGTGCTGACCCTGACCGAGCCAGAGCGGGGGATCGATCTCTCCCGCTTCGACTGGGTGCGCATCCGGCTCAGGGTCGAGGGGGAGGGGCCCCAGGTTTGGCGGCTCTACCTGCGCAACTATCACCCCGCCTATTCCAGGGCCGGGGATGCGTTGTCCCACAAGTTCAACGAGGTGATCTTTCGCCCCGATGATTACGGCCGGGTGCAGGATGTGCCGCTCAAGGTGTTCACCCCGGCTACATGGTGGGTGCAACAGTACAAGATACCGCTGGCGCAACAGGGGCCTGACCTGAGGCATGTCTATGCCGTCGAGCTGGCCTCCGGTATCGGCATGCAGCCCGGCCACTACCGGCTGGTGCTGGAACAGATGGAGTTTCATGGTCGCTGGGTGCAGCCGGGCTCCTTCTATCGTCCCCTGCTGCTGAGCTGGCTGGGCTATTGCCTGCTGCTGTTTCTGGTACAACACCTGCTGATGCGGGATCGATTGCGCAAGGCCCGTGCGGCCAAGCAGGCGGCGGAGGCGCTCAGCCAGAGTCTGAGCGAAAAGACCCGGCGCACCGAGGAGGAGGCCAGGTACGATCCCCTGACCGGCGCCCTCAACCGGCTCGGTGGCAACAAGCTGCTGGCCGAGCTTGGCGAGATACCACTCTCTTTCATCTACATAGACATAGACCACTTCAAGCGCGTCAACGACGGCCACGGTCATCCGGTGGGGGACGAGGTACTCAAGCACATGGTGAGCGAAGTGCTGCGCCACTGCGATAGCCTGTGCCGGCTGGTGCGCTGGGGCGGGGAGGAGTTTGTGCTGGTCTGCCTGCACTACGAGCAGGTCCGCGCCGAGGGACTGGCAGAGCGGCTGCGAGTCGCCCTGGTGGCCTATCCGCACTGGCCGCTGGCGCTGCCCATCACGGCCTCGTTCGGGGTGGCTGAGCGGCGCGGGGATCCGCTGGAGCAGGCCCTCAAGCGGGCCGACGAGGCGCTCTACCAGGCCAAGAAACGGGGCCGCAACCGGGTCGAGGTGGCCTAGCTCGCAGGCCAGGCCCGCGGCGAAGCGCCCGCTCTTAGAGCGGGGCATAACGGCTGGAGCCCAGCCCTTCCAGCCGTTATGATGCGCCCCAGCCGGGGCGTGAGCCCCCTTCATTCATCTGTTGAGGAGTATTCCCATGGCACAACACATAGGCGCCTTGGCCCTGCTGGTGGCCGACTATGACGAGGCCATCGCCTTCTTCACCCAGGGGCTGGGTTTTGCGCTGCTGGAAGACACGCCCCTCGACGAGCCGGGCAAACCGGGCAAGCGCTGGGTGCGGGTGGCGCCTGCCGGCGCGCCAGGATCAGCGCTCTTGCTGGCTCGGGCCGCCACGCCGGAGCAGCAGGCCGCCATCGGTCAGCAGGGGGGCGGCCGGGTGTTTTTATTCCTCGAAACCGACGACTTCTGGGGGGATTATCAGCGCATGCAGGCGTACGGTGTTCATTTTTGTGAACAGCCACGTAGCGAGCCCTACGGCATGGTGGTGGTGTTTGAGGACATCAGTGGCAACCGCTGGGACCTGCTGCAACTCGCGGCTGCCAACTGAATCTGAAAACGTTTATCATCCCGCCTGTCATAAAGTCATAAAAGTGTCACAGAAAGTTCTAATAATTGGCGCACCCATCTTCACACAGGAGAGAGAAGGGATATGGCTAAGCGAATTCTGGTGGTCGAGGACGAAGCACCGATCCGCGAAATGCTCTGCTTCGTGCTCGAGCAAAAGGGATATGAGACGATTGAAGCTGAAGATTACGCCGATGGACTGGCGAAGGTGCGCGAGCCTTACCCCGAACTCATCGTGCTGGACTGGATGATGCCCGGTGGCAGTGGCATCCAGTTCATCAAGCAACTCAAGCAGGATGAGGTGACCCGCCAGATCCCGGTGGTGATGCTGACCGCCCGCGGTGAGGAGGAGGACAAGGTACGTGGTCTGGAGGCGGGTGCCGATGACTACATCACCAAGCCTTTCTCCCCCAAGGAGCTGACCGCCCGTCTGCATGCCGTGATGCGCCGTGTCTCCCCCACCTCGGTGGACGAGGTGATCGAGGTGCAGGGGCTCAAGCTGGATCCGGTTTCCCACCGGGTCAGCGCCGAGGACAAGGCGCTGGACATGGGGCCGACCGAGTTCAAGTTGCTCCACTTCTTCATGACCCACCCCGAGCGGGTCTACAGCCGCGAGCAGTTGCTCAACAATGTCTGGGGTACCAATGTGTACGTCGAGGACAGAACCGTGGATGTGCATATTCGTCGCTTGCGCAAGGCCATTGAAGAGACGGGTCACGATCGATTGATTCAGACGGTGCGCGGCGCAGGCTATCGCTTCTCAACCCGTCTGTAGAGGAAGTTATGTTGCAACCTTACGCCTGGCGGCGACAGTTGTGGCGGATGGCGTTTTTTTATGCGCCCTTCGTCTTGGTCGGCTGGTTGACGGATACCCTCATTCTTTGCCTGCTGGTGGCGACCTTGCTGCATCTGGGCTGGCACTATCGCTTCCAGAAGCGGCTGTCGGACTGGCTGTGGCACGATCGCAGCCTGGTGCCCCCCAACGGCAGCGGTAGCTGGGAGTACATCTTCAACGGCATCTACAAGTTGCAGCAGCGCCACCGTGCCCGGCGCCGCGAGCTGGCGGGCCTCATCCGCCGCTTTCGGGAAGGGGCGGAAGCCCTGCCCGATGCCGCCGTGGTGTTTCGCACCGACGGCAGCATCCTCTGGTGCAACCGGCTGGCGGAGCAGCTGCTCGGTTTTCGCTGGCCGGAAGACGCCGGTCAGCACATAGGCAACCTCATTCGCAATCCCGCCTTCGGCGCCTATCTGAACAAGGGGCAGTATGACGAACCGTTCGAGATGACCTCACCCATCAACGAGGAGAAGTTTCTCGAGTTTCGGATCATGCCCTACGCCGAGGATCAGGCCATGCTGGTGGTGCGGGATGTCACCCGGCTGCGCAGCCTGGAGAAGACCCGCAAGCACTTCGTCTCCAACGTCTCCCACGAGCTGCGCACTCCGCTCACCGTGCTCAAGGGCTATCTGGAGATGACCGAAGAGCCGCCCCCCCCCGCCCTGTGGGCCAAGGCGCACAAGGTGATGATGGAGCAGACCATCCGCATGGACAATCTGGTCAATCAGCTGCTCACCCTGTCGCGCATCGAGGCGGCTCCGTCGGTGGATCTCTCCCATCTGGTGGACATGCCCGCCATGCTGGGGCTGCTGGAGCAGGAGGCACGGGCGCTGTCGGGGGATCGGGCGCACCAGATCGAGTTCAGTGTGCAGCCCAATCTGTTCGTTCGCGGGGATCAGGATCAGCTGCGCAGCGCCGTCTCCAACCTGGTCTACAACGCCATTCACTACACCCCGGCGGAGCGCAAGATCAGCGTGGAGTGGCGCAAGCAGGGGGCCATGGCGCTGTTTGCGGTGCAGGACGAGGGGGAGGGGATCCCGCCCGAGCACTTGGCGCGGCTGACAGAACGTTTCTATCGGGTCGACAAGGCTCGCTCACGGCATACCGGCGGCTCCGGGCTGGGGCTTGCCATCGTCAAGCATGCCTTGAGTCATCACGACGCTCAGCTCGATATCGAGAGCCGGGTCGGCCTCGGCAGCCGCTTCAGCTTCCTCATTCCAGCCCGCATGGTGGTGTTGAAATAATCTTTTTCAGCAATGGGTTAGCAGTGCAAAGAGGGCGGCGACAGCGGCCCTCTTTTCATTTGGTCAAAAGCTTTGCCATGTCATTAAAGTGTCACATTAAATCCATAAATTTGTCACTGCCAGGTCAGATACTGGCGCCGTCTTGAGAACGGACCTGTCGTCGACTTGGCGCAGGTAGAGTACGAAACGCGACCAGCCGATCGCAGTGCTCGGGATGCTACAACTTTCGGCCTCAGATTGACGATTGCCTTCTGCCACCGCTGGACTGGGGGAAGAGGGCATGAAATGACACTCAGCGAATCGCTCGGCGTGACCGACGGTGAGCCAAGTTAACCCGTGTTTTGATGGACTGCGTTCTGCAACCTTGGAGAGATTGGATGAAACTCAACAAACTGGCTGGTGTAATCGGATTCACCGCAGCTACCCTGTTTTCCGTCAGCACCCTGGCTGCCGGTGTGGATAAAAACCTGCCGGATTACACTCCGACCAGCGGCATCTCGGGCAACCTGTCCTCTGTCGGCTCGGACACCCTGGCCAACATGATGACCCTGTGGGCCGAAGAATTTAAGCGCATGTACCCCAACGTCAACGTGCAGATCCAGGCCGCCGGCTCCTCTACCGCCCCGACCGCACTGACCGAAGGTGTCGCCCAGTTTGGCCCCATGAGCCGCGCCATGAAGTCCGGCGAGGAAGAGGCATTCGAGAAGCGCTACGGCTACAAGCCCACCGCCATCCGCGTCGCGGTCGACGCCCTGGCCGTGTTCGTCAACAAGGACAACCCCATCAAGGGGCTGACCATGCCGCAACTGGATGCCATCTTCTCCAGCACCCTCAAGTGCGGCGAAGCCAAGGCCGCCACCAAGTGGGCCGATCTGGGTCTGGACGGCAACTGGTCCTCCAAGGATCTGCAACTGTTCGGTCGCAACTCTGTGTCCGGTACCTACGGCTATTTCAAAGAGCACGCGCTGTGCAACGGTGACTTCAAGAGCGGCGTGAACGAGCAGCCGGGTTCTGCCTCCGTGGTGCAGTCTGTCTCCTCCTCCCTGAACGGTATCGGCTACTCCGGCATCGGTTATGTCACCTCGGGTGTGCGCGCCGTACCGCTCTCCAAGGATGGCAAGACCTTCATCGAAGCGAACGCCGACAACGCCATCACCGGCAAGTATCCGCTGTCGCGCTTCCTGTACGTTTACGTGAACAAGCACCCGAACAAGCCGCTCTCCCCGATGGAGCAAGAGTTCCTGAAGATGGTGCTCTCCAAGGCGGGCCAGAACATAGTGGCCAAAGATGGCTACGTACCGGTACCGGCCAAGGTGGTCGAAGCCGACCTGAAGAAACTGGGCATAATGTAAGCCGGTTTCCTCTGCAACACGGGCCCTGCGGGGCCCGTTTTCTTTTTGAGTGGATCCACAATGGCGACATGTGACCACTTTCGCCGAACAGCATGATTTGTCGACTTGCGCCGGACGCCCGCATTTCCGAAAATAGGGCATCTTTATGGTGAAGGACACCTCCATGACATCTCCCCTGTTCAAGCTCGGCCTGGCGGCACTCTGTTCCACCCTGCTGGCCAGCTGTGCCCAGTCTCCTACCGGTCGTAGCCAGATGCTGCTGTTCTCGCCCCAGCAGATGAGCAAGCTGGGGGCCGACTCCTTCGAAGAGATGAAGAAGCAGGAGAAGGTGAGCAAGGATGCCAGGATGAATGCTTATGTCTCCTGTGTCGCCAAGGCGGTGACCGCCCAGGTGCCGAGCCAGTACGGCATCACCAGCTGGGAAGTGGTGGTGTTTGACTCCAAGCAGGTCAACGCCTTCGCCCTGCCCGGCGGCAAGATCGGGGTCTACAGCGGCCTGCTCAAGGTCGCCAAGAACCAGGATCAGCTCGCCACCGTCATCGGCCACGAGCTGACCCACGTGCTGGCCCAGCACTCCAACGAGCGGCTATCCCGCAGCCAGCTGACCGGTCTCGGTCTGGCGGCGGCCGACATCGCCATGGGCAGCAGCGAGTATCGCGGCGCCACCATGGCGGCGCTGGGACTCGGGGTCGAGGTGGGCGTCATGCTGCCCTATGGCCGCGAGCAGGAGAGTGAGGCAGACCGCCTCGGTCTGGATCTGATGGCCCGCGCCGGCTTCAATCCCGCCGAAGCAGTTCCCCTGTGGCAGAACATGAGTGCCGCCGCCGGTGGCAAGGCGCCGCCGCAACTGCTCTCCACCCACCCCAGCAACGAGAACCGGATCGCCGAGCTGCAGGCGCTGCAGGCTGAAGCTATGCCGCTCTACGAACAGGCCCGCGCCGCCGGTCTGGTGCCCCAATGCAAGGCGTAAGCCTGCGCATGGCGCGGCCCGATGATGCCCCTGCCATGACGGTGATGCAGCGGGCCAGCTGGCTCGCGGCCTATTGCGAGGTGCTCGGTGCCGACATGCTGGCCCAGCTTTCGGTGACCGAGCACCTGCAGATCTGGCAGAGCCGGCTCGCCGAATCCGGCCCCAGGCCCATGCTGCTCTGCCAGGGCGAGGTGGTCATAGGCCTGCTCTACTGGCAGCTCGTGCTGGATGGCACAGAGCCGAACGCCCTGATCCGCGCCTTTTACCTGCATCCCGATCACTGGCGCCAGGGCCATGGCAAGCGGCTGTGGCAGGCGGTGGCCATGCAGATGCGTCGCGCCGGCTGCGACAGCGTCAGATTGTGGCTGCTCGATGGCAACCGGATCGGCGAGGGGTTTTACCTGAGGCGCGGCTTCGTCTTCGACGGTCAGGCGCGCACCCTGATGAGCCTTGGTCAGGCTTGCCTGCAACGGCAAATGTCCCGTTTGCTTTGATCTCTCTCCCATTTTTCGCCCTCGGTCACTTTATTTTTTTTGCGAATTAATACAATGTGCTGCTCTGGACAGGCTGAGGTGAGGTGACTCACCGACAAGGGAGTGTGGGCATGTATTACGGCTTTGATATTGGTGGCACCAAGATAGCGTTCGCCGTGTATGACGGCGCCTTGAACCTCTGCCATGAGGAGCGCATGAGTACGCCCGGCAACGATTACGAGGGGTTGCAGCAGCTCATCCGTGACCGGGTCGAGCAGGCGGACGCCCGCTTCGGCGCGAGAGGCGCGGTGGGCATCGGCTTTCCCGGCATCCTCAATCGGCACGATCACAGCATAGTGGCGGCGAACCTGCCCTCCATCAATGGTCGCCATCTGGGCGCCGATCTGGCCGAGCTGCTGGGTCGCCCGGTCAAGGTGGACAACGATGCCAACTGCTTCCTCTGGTCGGAAGTGCACCAGGGGGCTGCGGCCGGGGCAGACAGCGCGCTGGGAGTCACCATAGGCACAGGTATCGGCGGCGCCGTCTATCTGGCGGGCAAGCTGATCCAGGGCCGCAACTGGCTGGCAGGGGAGATAGGCCACTATCCGCTACCGGCCACCATGCTGATGAAGTATCCCGATTTGCCTCGTCCCCGTTGTGGCTGCGGTCGCCTGGTCTGTTTTGAAACCTATGCATCTGGTACCGGGCTGGAGCGGCTCTATCACCATTTTCATGGCCAGCGTGCCAGCGGTCACCAGATAGTAGGGCGCTTCGAGGCCCATGAGCCCCATGCGGTGGCCACGGTCGACTGCTGGCTCGAGATCATGGCTGCCGGGCTTGCCACCGCCATCTCTGTGGTTGATCCCGAGGTGGTGGTGCTGGGAGGCGGCCTGAGTGGCCTGCCTGCCCTGTACCAACAGCTGCCGCTGCGTCTGCCCGGCCATCTGCTGCCCGGTGTCGCCCTGCCCGAGATCCGCCAGGCCCGCTTTGGTGGCGCCGGCGGGGTGCGCGGCGCGGCCTTGCTCAATTTATGAGATCAGATGTGCTGTCTGATCTCTCCAATAAAGGAGTCATCATGACCCGTCTTGAAATTTGTATCGACAACCTGGAATCCCTGTTCACCGCCCAGCAAGCAGGCGCGGATCGCATCGAGCTTTGCTCTGCGCTGGGACTGGGTGGCCTGACCCCCTCTTATGGCTTTATGCAGCTGGCTGCACGCCACGCCAGCATCCCCGTCTACGCCATGATCCGCCCCCGCGCCGGGGATTTTTGCTTCAGCGCCGACGAGTTTGAACTGATGCTGGCGGATATCGCCGCCGCCCGCGCCGCCGGGTTGCAGGGGGTAGTGATCGGCCTGCTGGATCAAGAGGGGCGGGTGCCCGCCGACCAGCTGCGCCAGCTGGTGGCTGCGGCCGGGCCGCTCGGCGTCACCTTCCATCGCGCCATTGACCTTTCCTCCGACTGGCGGCTGGATCTGGAGACGATAGTCGCTGCCGGCTGCGAGCGCATCCTGAGCTCGGGTCATGCGCCGACCGCGTTGGCGGGGCTGGAAACTCTGCAGGCCATGCAGCAGGTGCTGGCGGGCCGTGCCAGCCTGATGCCCGGTGCCGGGGTCAATGCCGACAACGTGCGCACCATACTGGAGTTCACCGGAGTGAGCGAGGTACACATGTCCGGCATGGGCTGGCGTGGCGGCATGGTGCCCCATGGCGTCAACATGGGCACCTC
>NZ_CDBL01000034.1:300580-324486 GCF_000820005.1 Aeromonas piscicola
CGGGTCAATATCACCGACGGTGCCAAGGTGGCGGCAGTACGTGCTTTGTTGGACAAGGCCTGATACGGGCCGCGCGGCGGCATGGTGTCTCTCCATACGGCGTCAACATGGGCACCTCTGATGATGGCCGGGTCAATATCACCGACGGCGCCAAGGTGGCGGCAGTACGGGCTTTGTTGGACAAGGCCTGATACGGGCCGCGCGGCGGCATGGTGTCTCTCCATACGGCGTCAACATGGGCACTTCTGACGATGGCCGGGTCAATATCACCGACGGCGCCAAGGTAGCTGCGGTGCGGGCCCTGCTGGATCGCGCTGATGTCACAGCAAGTGAGGTTTGAGTCCAAAGGTTCAGCGTGCCATTGTGGCTGACAGGATCGCCGCCGATGGGCGGCGATCCTGCTCTTCTTGTGTGAAGTTCCTCCCACGGGCGGGGAAATCAGGGTCGCCGCCGGCAGCACCTCGCCAAAAAGTCTGATATCATCCCGCCTCTTTATTACTTGGATCTGGAGCAACATCTCAATGTCCCAATACGACTCTATCGAACAGAAGGCCAGCTATGGCATCGGCCGCAACATGGGCGATCAGCTGGCGCAGCAAGCCTTCGCCGGTCTGGATATCCCGGCCCTGCAACAAGGTCTGGCAGATGCCCTGAATGGTCTGGAGTTCGCGGTCAGCCGTGACGATATCAATGATGCCTTCCAGGTGATCACTGCGCGCATGCAGGAAGAGCAGGAAGCCGTTGCCAAGGCTGCCGCCGCCGATGGCGAAGCCTTCCTGGCTGACAACGCCAAGCGTGCCGACGTCAAGGTGACCGATTCCGGTCTGCAATACGAAGTCATGGTAGAAGGCAATGGTGCCGTGCCGGTAGCCGGTCAGTCCGTGCGCGTGCACTACCACGGTACCTTCACCCACGGTGGCGTGTTCGACAGCTCGGTCGCCCGTGGCGAGCCGGCCGAATTCCCGGTGACTGGCGTCATCGCCGGTTGGGTTGAAGCGCTGCAGCTGATGCCGGTTGGTTCCAAGTGGAAGCTCTACATTCCGCAGGATCTGGCCTATGGCGCCCGTGGTGCCGGTTCCATCCCGCCCTACTCTGCGCTGGTATTCGAAGTGGAGCTGCTGGACATTCTGTGATCCGGCTGGCTTGATGCAAACGGCGACCTCAGGGTCGCCGTTTCTGTTTGAGGTGCCCCTGTCTGGCGGGCCCTCGTCGATAGACGATGTGCCTTTGCGGGGGATTTGGATATAGTCAGGGCTTGGCGTCCCCGGTCACTCTGGAAAACACGCATGGCTGCCATCATAGAAGTCATTGACCTCATCAAGCACTTTCCCGGCGTCAAGGCGGTGGACGGGCTCAGCTTCGCCATTCCCGCCGGTTGCTGTTTTGGCCTGCTCGGCCCGAACGGGGCAGGCAAGACCACTACCATAGAGCTGCTGGAGGGGATCCTCACCCCGGACAGCGGCCAGATCCTGTTTCATGGCGCCCCTCTAGCTCCCGATTATCGCTCCCGCATCGGCATCCAGTTTCAGCACACGGCGCTGCAGGATTTTCTGACGGTGCGCGATACCCTGCGCCTGTTTGCCAGCCTCTATCCCAATCCCTTGCCCCAGGCGCAGCTCATCGATCTGTGTGCCCTTGGCGAGTTCATCGACCGGGACAGCCGCAAGCTCTCCGGCGGCCAGCGTCAGCGCCTGCTGCTGGCGCTGGCCCTGCTCGGCGACCCCGAGCTGCTGTTTCTGGATGAGCCTACCACTGGGCTGGATCCCCAGGCCCGCCACCACTTCTGGCAGCGTATCGAGGCGATCAAGGCCCAGGGCAAGACGGTGGTGCTCACCACCCACTACATGGACGAGGCGCAGCAGCTGTGCGATCGCATCGCCATCGTCGATCACGGCCATCTGCTCAGCCTGGATACCCCGGCCGCCCTGCTGGCCCGCCACTTTGATGGCGTGCTGGTGCGTCTGCCGGATCACCCGGCCCTCGCCAGCCTGGGCTATCCGCTCTTGCCTCACGGCGATCAGGTGGAGCTGACTTGCCCCGATGTGGCGCTCCTGTTGCCGCAACTGCTGAACCTGGGGGTGCCGCTGACCGGCATGCAGGTGCGCTCCCCCAACCTGGAAGATCTTTTCTTGTACCTGACCGGCCATAGCCTGAGGAGTGGCGCATGAACGCAGTCATGCAGTGCCGTGTCGAGGCGTGTTGCTATCCGCGTGCCTTGCCGTGGCCGAGGAGCGGAACATGAAGGGGGCCATCAAGCGGATCGGTGCGCTCTTCTATGCCCGCAACCTGGAATTTGTGCGCGACAGGGCGGCCCTGGTGTGGAACCTGGCCTTCCCGCTACTGCTGGTGGTAGGTTTTTCCCTCATCTTCTCCGGTCCGCCCAAGCCGCTGGTGCAGATGGGCGTGGTGGGCGAGCTGACGGCGGCCTACGCCCCCCTGAACGCCATTCCGCTGCTCAAGCTCATCCCCTATGACGACGAGCGCAAGGGCCAGCTCAAGGTGCGCCATCATCAGCTGGATCTGCTGCTCTCGCCCGGATCGGACCGTTACTGGGTCAACCCGGATGCCGGCCAGGGCGCCATGGCCGAATACCTGTTGCGCCAGGCGATCTCCCGGCCGCTGGTGAAGGAGACCCTGAGCGGGCAGGCGATCCGCTACGGGGATTGGCTGCTGCCCGGGGTGATCGGCATGAACCTGATGTTTTCCGGCCTGTTCGGCGTTGGCTTCGTCATAGTCCGCTATCGCAAGAACGGTGTGCTCAAGCGGCTGAGGGCCACGCCGCTCTCTGCCGCCGAGTTTCTCTGCGCCCAGTTGCTGTCGCGTATTGTGATCACCCTGGTGGTGAGCCTGCTGGTGTTTCTGGTAGCGTACTGGCTGCTTGGCGTGCCCCTGCTCGGCTCCGGCTGGTTGCTGCTGCTGATCGCCCTGGCGGGCGGCGCGGCCATGGCGTCGCTGGGCTTGCTCATCGCCGCCCGCATCCAGAACGAGGAGCTGGCGAGCGGCCTGCTCAACGTCATCAGCATGCCCATGATGTTCCTCTCCGGGGTCTGGTTCTCGCTGGAAGGGGCTCCGGTCTGGCTGCAACAGCTGGCGGCCTGGCTGCCGCTCAGCCAGATCATCACGGCGGCCCGTGCCGTTATGCTGGAGGGAGCTGGCTGGGCCGAGGTGGCCGCACCGCTGGGCTGGATCCTGTTGTTTACCCTCTGTTGTCTCACTCTGGGCAGTGCCCTGTTTAAATGGAATAGCCAATGAAGCGACATCTGAATCTGGGGGCCGCCTTGGCCCTGCTGTTACTGAGCATACCGGCCAGCGCCGATGCGATGCGTTGCAAGAATGCCCTCATCACCGAAGGGGACAGCACCGCCGAGATGCTGCTCAAGTGTGGTGAGCCCATGCTGCGCGAGGAGCTCAGCCGCAACGAGGAGAACCAGTTTGGCAATCTGGTGCAGGTCAAATATGGTGAGCGCTGGACCTACAACTTCGGCAAGAACGAGTTCATGCGCTTCGTCACGGTGCGCAACGGCGTCGTCACCGACATCGAAAATGGCCCGCGCGGCGACTGAATCTGCTCTCCTTTTCACATTATTATCCCCTTGTCCGACCGGCCAGAGGCTCTTTGATGAAGAGTTTCTGGCCGCTATGCCGCCGTCCAGAACCGGACAGTTTGGTCAAAACCCAATAATAATTAAATAGTTAACAACCAATGTGCTGCCCCATGGTTGTGCAGGCCCATTTTGCCGAAAAAATAATCCACACGGTACTGAGGAGCTATTTCAGTATGCTATTTGGTCTATAAGGGGCTATTTTTTATTCACAAGGTGTATATCGGCCCATTCAAACATTTTGTGCTGCTGCACCAGAAGTGGGCTTGATTGCACCGATTGACAGGTTTTTGGCTGGCTGGATAAGCTGCGAAAAAGCAGGAAAAGCTGTGGCATCTTGCAGGGTTTGGGTGCCAATTTGAATCAAACCACAGGGAAGAGTGACATGAAGCAGATACACAAGGCGGGTATGGTAATAGTGTTGTCGCTGGCGGCAGCGAATGCCTGGGCAGACGGCACCCTGGATGCGGTCAAGAAGAAGGGGTTCGTGCAGTGCGGGGTCGGCGATGGGCTGCCCGGTTTCTCCAACCCGGATGCCAAGGGCACCTGGACGGGTCTGGACGTGGACGTCTGCCGCGCCGTGGCCGCTGCCGTGCTGGGGGATGCCGGCAAGGTCAAATATGTCTCTCTCACCGCCAAGGAGCGCTTCACCGCATTGCAATCGGGGGAAGTGGATCTGCTGTCGCGCAACACCACCTGGACCCTGACCCGGGACGGTTCGCTTGGCCTGACCTTCGCCGGGGTGAACTACTACGATGGCCAGGGCTTTTTGGTCAACAAGTCGCTCGGAGTCAAGAGCGCCAAGGAGCTGGATGGTGCTGCGGTCTGCATCCAGTCAGGTACCACGACCGAGCTCAATCTGGCGGACTATTTCCGTGCCAACGGCGGCATGAAATATACCCCAGTGGTGTTCGATACCTCGGATCAGACCGTCAAGGGATTCGAGGCGGGTCGCTGCGACGTGCTGACCTCGGATCAGTCCCAGCTCTACTCCCTCAAGATCAAGCTGACCAAACCGGATGAGGCCTTTGTGCTGCCTGAGGTCATCTCCAAGGAGCCGCTGGGCCCGGCGGTGCGGCAGGGGGATGATCAGTGGTTCAAGGTGGTGCGCTGGAGCCTCTACGCCATGCTCAATGCCGAGGAGGCGGGCGTGACCAGCGCCAATGTGGACGAGATGCTCAAATCCACCAATCCGGACATCCGCCGTCTGCTGGGGCTGGAAGAGCCCAAGGGCAGTGTGCTGGGGCTGGATGACAAGTGGGCTTACAACATCGTCAAGCAGGTCGGCAACTATGGCGAGTCGTTCGATCGCAACGTGGGGAGCGGCTCGCCCCTCAAGATAGATCGCGGCATCAACGCACTCTGGAACAAGGGTGGCCTGATGTACGCCCCTCCTATTCGCTGAGTCGATGATCGCCCGGGGGGCCTGGCCCCCCATTTTCCCCTTGCCCTGGCTTTGTCGGAGTCATCCTCATGGCGCTGCACGCATCAAACCACAGGAAGGAACAGGGCCGCTGGTGGTATGACGCCAAGGTGCGGGCGCTGATCTTCCAGTGCCTGACCATAGTGGCCGTTATGGCGTTCCTGTTCTACATCATCAACAATGCTCTGACCAATCTGGCGACCCGTGGCATCACCACAGGCTTCGATTTTCTGGGCAACACGGCCGGGTTTGGCATACTGCAGAGCCTGATCCCCTACGACGAAACCTATACCTTCGGCCGCACCTTCGTGGTCGGCCTGCTCAATACCCTGCTGGTGTCGATGCTCGGCATTCTGTTTGCCACTCTGCTCGGCTTCGTGCTCGGGATCGCTCGCCTGTCGAGCAACTGGCTGGTGGCCAAGATTGCTACTGTCTATATCGAAACCTTTCGCAATATTCCGCTGCT
Organism: Aeromonas piscicola; assembly: GCF_000820005.1. Classification (GTDB taxonomy): domain Bacteria; phylum Pseudomonadota; class Gammaproteobacteria; order Enterobacterales; family Aeromonadaceae; genus Aeromonas; species Aeromonas piscicola. The sequence continues at coordinate 306,072 of NZ_CDBL01000034.1, forward strand.
GCTGCAGATCTTCTTCTGGTACTTCTCTGTGCTGCGCACCCTGCCATCGCCGCGCCAGAGTGTGGAGCTGGGTGATCTTGCCTTCCTCAATGTGCGCGGTCTTTATCTCCCCAAGCCCCTGTTCGAGGACGGCTTCGGCTATGTGTTGTGTGCCCTGCTGCTGGCCTTGTTGCTGAGCTGGGGTCTGCGGCGCTGGTCGCGTCGGCGCCAGGAGTTGATCGGCAAGATATTTCCGGTCTGGCGCTGCTCGGCAGGGCTGGTGATCCTGCTTCCCTGCATCACCTTCCTGCTGGCGGGTAGTCCGCTCTCCTGGAGCATACCAGCCCTGCAGGGGTTCAACTTCCGGGGCGGATTGACAGTGCTGCCCGAACTGGCGGCCCTGCTGCTGGCGCTGACCATCTACACGGCGGCCTTTATCGCCGAGATAGTGCGATCCGGTATCCTGGCCATCAGCAAGGGCCAGACCGAGGCCGCGTCCGCGCTGGGGTTGTCAGCCAGCAAGACCCTGCGGCTGGTGGTCATCCCTCAGGCGATGCGGGTCATCATTCCGCCGCTGACCAGTCAGTACCTGAATCTCACCAAGAACTCCTCGCTGGCCACCGCCATCGGTTATCCGGATCTGGTTTCGGTATTCATGGGCACCACTCTCAACCAGACAGGGCAGGCCATCGAGGTGATCGCCATGACCATGGGCGTCTATCTCATCATCAGCATCTCGACGTCAGTCCTGATGAACATCTACAACCGCAGAATGACGCTGGTCGAGCGCTAGGGAGTTGCCATGTTTGTGAATGAGTTGCAAGAAGCGCTGCCGCCGCCCAACCGTCGCCGGGGTGTCCTCGCCTGGCTCAGGCAGAACCTGTTTCCCAACTGGTGGAACGGCCTGCTGACCTTGGTGCTGGCCTATCTGTTGCTGCCGGCGCTCTGGTCGGCATTGGACTGGGCGCTGTTTTCGGCCAGCTGGCAGGGAAGCAGCCGCGCCGACTGCGTGCAGGGCGGTGCCTGCTGGATCTTCATCGAGAGCCGGCTGGGGCAGTATCTCTACGGTTTCTACCCCGGGGATCAGTATTGGCGCATCAACCTGGCCTTCGTCGGGCTGGCCGTACTGCTGGCCTTGCTGATCTGGCCACGCACCCCGCGCAAGGGCTGGCTGGCGATCTTTACCCTGCTGGTGTTTCCCGTCATCGCCTTTCTGCTGATCTATGGCGGGGCCGGTCTCGAGGTGGTGGAAACCAACCGCTGGGGCGGCTTGATGTTGACCCTGGTGCTGGCAGTGGTGGGCATAGCGGTCGCCCTGCCATTCGGGATCCTGCTGGCGTTGGGGCGTCGCTCCCACATGCCGGTCATCGCCAGCCTCTCCACCGTCTATATCGAGTTCTGGCGCGCTGTGCCGCTCATTACCGTGCTGTTCATGGCGTCCGTCATGCTGCCACTGTTCATGACCAGCGAGGTGGAACTGGACAAGCTGCTGAGGGCGCTCATCGGCATCATTTTGTTCCAGGCCGCCTATGTGGCCGAGGTAGTGCGAGGGGGGCTGCAGGCGATCCCCAAGGGGCAGTATGAGGCGGGTGAGGCGCTGGGACTCTCTTACTGGAAGGTGATGGGCCTCATCATCATGCCGCAGGCCCTCAAGATCACCATTCCCTCGCTGGTGAATACCTTCATCTCCTTGTTCAAGGACACCAGCCTGGTGCTGATCATAGGTCTGTTCGATCTGCTCGCCATCTCCAAGGTGGCGCTGGCGGATCCAGCCTGGCTGGGCTTTTCCACCGAGGCTTATGTGTTTATCGCCATGATCTTCTGGATGTTCTGTTTTGGCATGTCCCGTTACTCCATCTATCTGGAGCACAAGCTCAACACGGGTCACAAGCATTAGGAGTGGTTTCAAGATGACAACGGATACCCTGGCGGTACTCAAGGACGCCAATCATCCGCAGCATGACGAGTTGCCTATGCTGCAGATGGAACAACCACACATAACGGGAGTGACTTCAAAATGACAATGGATACTGTGGTTGCTCTCAAGGACGTCAACAAATGGTACGGCGACTTTCATGTGCTGCGTAACATCAACCTGCAGGTGGGCAAGGGGGAGAAGATAGTCATCTGCGGTCCTTCCGGCTCGGGCAAGTCCACCATGATCCGCTGCATCAACCGGCTGGAGGAGCACCAGAGCGGTGACATCCTGGTCAAGGGTACGGCGCTCACCTCGGATCTCAAGAACATAGAGATGGTGCGCAAAGAGGTGGGCATGGTGTTCCAGCACTTCAATCTCTTCCCCCACCTGACGGTGCTGGAAAACTGTTGCTTGGCGCCCATCTGGGTCAAGCAGCTGCCACGCAGGGAGGCCGAGGAAATCGCCATGACCTTCCTGCGCCGAGTCAAGATCCCGGAGCAGGCCCTCAAGTACCCGGGTCAGCTCTCCGGCGGCCAGCAGCAACGGGTGGCCATCGCCCGCAGCCTCTGCATGAACCCTCAGGTCATGCTGTTTGACGAGCCGACTTCGGCGCTGGATCCCGAAATGGTACGCGAGGTGCTGGATGTGATGGTGGAGCTGGCCCATGAGGGGATGACCATGCTCTGCGTCACCCACGAGATGGGGTTTGCCAAGCAGGTGGCGGATCGGGTGATCTTCATGGACCGTGGTCAGATCATCGAGGAGAACGTGCCGGATCAGTTCTTCGACCATCCCCAGTCGGAGCGCACCAAGCTGTTCCTCTCCCAGATCCTGCAGCATTGAGTGCAGACCCGGTGCAATAACGTCTGATGAAAAAATGGCCCGCACGCTCGGTGAGCGGCGGGCAAAGACGGGTATGGAAGCAGACTACAAACAGAAAGGACTATGGAAGTTACCCCAACAGCAGGCTGACGTGACGCAGGCCGCGAACCTCCAGATTGATCTGCCGGGCCAGACTCAGGGTCTGACGGCAGGTCAGGCTCTCCAGATTGATCTCTCCGCCGCTGAATTCGAACCGCCCCAGCGCCTCCACCATGAAGCTGCCGTGATGGAAGCTCTTGATGTGGCGGGCAATCTGGCGGGGAGACAAGTTCTTGAACACCTTCATCACAAAACACCTGTTGCTTGGACAGGGCACACTATGCCGTTGCCGGATGACACTGATGTGACAGTTGGTTGAGGTTTGTATGAATCCTTAACTCGGCATCACCGCATGGGAAAATCTGCTGGCGCGCGTTGAAAAAGTGCTGCCATGACAAGCCCTTGCCCCGATATACTGCGGGCAGTTGAACGACATGAGCGAAAGGGTCTGCACGTGGAATGGGTGGATGTGGTGGATGCGGATAACCGGGTGATCGGCGTTGCCGAGCGGGCCAGGGTGCGGCGGGAGAACCTCTGTCACCGAGCAAGCTATATCCTGGTGCTCGACGAAGCGGAGCGCATCCTGGTGCAGCGTCGCACCCTCAGCAAGGATTTCTGCCCCGGCATGCTGGATGCCTGCGCCGGTGGCGTGGTGACCACGGGCGAGCAGATGGAGCCCGCTGCCCGCCGCGAGCTGGCCGAGGAGCTGGGCATTCAGGGCGTCCCCCTGCAGGACTTCGGGCCCTTTTATGCCGAGGGGGAAGGCTACCGGGTATGGGGTGGCCTCTACAGTTGCCACTATCAGGGGCCGCTGCGCTTGCAGGCTGAAGAGGTGAGCGAGGTGCACTGGATGAGCCAGGCCGAGATCGCCGCCCGTGCCGCCGAATTCACCCCCGACTCCCTGCTCGCCATCGCCACCTGGCAGGCGAGACGCTGACACTTTTCAGATATTCTCCTCGCCAGAGACAAAACGGGCAGCCTGATGGCTGCCCGTTTTGCATTGTCATACCAGCCTGAGGCGCCGGTTGGTGCGCCCGCACGGACTGGCCCCGGCCAGCCAATAACCCTGCCATTCGGTGACCAGCCGCAACAGGGGATACTCCAGATCGAGCCGGGTCACCACCAGCTGGCCGATGGCGTCGCCTATGACGGGCTCGGCGCTGGCGAGATCGATGATCTCTATGATGCAGCTCTCGTTGACGATGAAGCCGTGACCGGGCTGGCTCTCGTAGGCGATCACCCCCACATCCTGCAACAGCAGGCAGTTGAGCGCCCGTATGCCGTGAACGGCCTGCAGCGGCGCAGTGTCGGGGTGAGAGGCTTCACACAGCAGGGCGCAGTGCAGGCTGTCGCTCGGGATCCCGGCCAGCTCCGCCGCCTCCAGCAGATCCAGCAGCGCCGCCAGCGGCCCGACAAAGCCGGTTGGCTGGTAGCGTTGCAGCGCTTCCAATTGACGGTGGGTATCGTGGGGGCCGCAAGGCACCACGGGTGCCCCCAGCTGGCGGGCACCGTTGTCGAAGATGAAGGCGGTGGGGCTGATATGGTAGTCGTGGCCGTTGAGCAGCACTTCCCCCGCCTTGAAGCCGGCGGCAAACAGGGCCCGCGTCGCACCCCACCAGTCGGCGCCGGCATATTCGGGAATGGCCAGCTGGCCCGGGCAGGCGAAGACCCGCAGCGCCTGGCTGGCGGGGCGGCCGGTGAGACCAGCGAAGGGGGGATGGGCCTGCTGGGCGGCAAACAGCTCAGCGGCGTCGAGCAGGGGCAGTGTGGTCAGCTCGCCCAGATCCTGCAGGTGACGCTGGCGATAGGCGCTGGAGTAACCGGCGCAATACTGGCTGACATGAGTGAGCAGGTGATTGAGTTGATCCAGTTGTTGCTGCTCTCGCAAGGCGGAGGGGCGAATTTCCAGTCCATCGTAATAGTTCTGCATGGGGCCTCCTTGGTCGGCTGATCCTGCTCAAGGTTAGTTCAAATGGCGGCGCTGATGGGGGTGTGTTTCGCACGCATGGGCTGGGGTAGACTGTGGCTCCCTACCTCCACCATGGACGAGAGATCATGATAGCGATTGGCCAATCCCTGCCTCTGGGCGAATTCACCTTCATCACCCAGGAAGGCAAGCAGGTGCAGGATAGCCAGGCCCTGTTTGCCGGCAAGAAGGTGGTGCTGTTTGCCGTGCCGGGGGCCTTTACCCCCACCTGTTCCAACGCCCACCTGCCCGGTTATGTGGTGCTGGCCGACCAGTTCAGGGCCAAGGGCGTCGATGCCCTCTATTGTCTGTCGGTCAACGATGCCTTCGTGATGAAGGCATGGCAGGCGGCCCAGAATGCCGACGCCATCACCATGCTGGCTGATGGCGACGGCAGCTGGACCCGGGCGCTTGGCCTTGCCAAGGAGACGGGGGCCTTCGGCGGTATCCGCGCCCAGCGCTTTGCCCTCATCGCCAACGATGGCGTGGTCGAGCAGCTGTTCGTGGAGGCGCCGGGCAAGTTCGAGGTCTCGGATGCCGGGAGCCTGCTGGCGGCGCTGTAAAATATCAATCGCCGTTTGATTTTCCCTTGAAATGGGAAGTCGGCCCGCTACACTGGGCCCACTTCTGGACAGAGCCAGGCACTGTGCCTGGCTCTGTTGTTTGCAGGCGATGGGATGGAGACGTTATGACCCTGGCTGTTGTTGCCCTGATTGCCGGACTGGCGCTGCTGGTCTGGAGTGCGGATAAATTTGTGGACGGCGCCGCCGCGACCGCCCGTTATGCCGGCATGCCGCCGCTGCTGATCGGCATGGTCATCATCGGCTTTGGCACCTCGGCTCCCGAGATGGTGGTCTCCGCGCTGGCTGCTTCCCAGGGCAATCCCGGACTCGCGCTCGGCAACGCCTACGGCTCCAATATCACCAATATCGCCTTGATCCTGGGTCTGACCGCTCTTATCAGTCCCATTGCGGTGGCTTCCCAGGTGGTGCGCAAGGAGATCCCGATCCTGCTTGGCATTACCCTGCTCTCCGGCGCCCTGCTGCTCGATGGTCGGCTCGACAGCACGGATGCCCTGATCCTCGGCACTGTGTTTCTGGTGCTGATGGGCTGGTCCATCTGGGCCGGCATGCGCGGCAAGGGGGATGCGCTCGATGCGGATACCGAGGATGACATCAGCAGCGAAGGCATGTCCCTCAAGCGCGCCATCCTCTGGCTCATCGTCGGTCTGGTGCTGCTGATCGGCGCCTCCCGCCTGCTGGTGTGGGGCGCGGTGACCATAGCCCAGGCACTCGGCATCAGCGATCTGGTGATTGGTCTCACCATTGTCGCCATCGGCACTTCGCTGCCTGAGCTCGCCTCGTCCCTCATCGCCATTCGCAAGAATGAGCACGATCTGGCCCTTGGCAACGTGCTCGGCTCCAACCTGTTCAATACCCTGGCGGTGGTGGGCATAGCCGCGGGCATACACCCACTCGATGTGGCGCCCGAGGTGCTCAGTCGTGACTGGAGCATCATGATGGGGCTGACCCTGTTGCTGCTGGTGATGTGTCTGGGCCGCAAGGGGCTGGGGCGGATCAACCGGCTGGAAGGGGGCCTGCTGCTCGCCTGCTTCGTGGCCTACACCGGCTGGCTGCTGGCCAGTCAGTTTATCTGACCGATATGGGCGACATGAAAGAGGGGAAGCTTGCGCTTCCCCTCTTTGTTATCTGCGTCGCCTTGGCGCGTCAGGCGACCGCCACCAGCTTCTGCCCTTGTTGGCTGCTGTCCAGAATGAGGATGCTCGCCTTGGGGAAGAAGTTGAAAGTCGAGGCCGAGGCCCAGGTGTAGGCTCCCATCACACGGCCCACTACCAGCTCGCCGATGGCGAGATCCGGCAGCATGATGCCCTCGCGGATCACGTCCACGCTGTCGCAGGTGGGGCCCGAGAGCACCGAATTGTGCAGCTCGCCACGGGCCAGCGGCGTGCTCACCGGGTAGGTGACGTGGTCATAGAGCTGGCCGTTGTAGCTGCCGTAGAGGCCGTCATCCAGGTAGTACCAGACCTTGTCGCCACGGTGGGCCTTGCCCATCACGCTGGAGACGGAGGTCATGGCCGGTGCGCTGATGAAGCGGCCCGGCTCGGCAATCTTTTGCACGGTCGCGGGCAGCTTGGCGAGCGCCTCGCGGATCGGGGCGCAGAAGCCGTCTATGTCGAACTCGCCCCCCTCATAATCCACCGGGAAACCGCCGCCGATATCCAGCACCCAGGGTTTGAGTCCCAGATCCCAGGCCTGCTCCATGATCTCGCGGCAGGCATCGATAGCCTGCACATGGCGACGGGCGTGGGGCACCTGGGAGCCAACGTGGAACGACAGCCCCATCACCTTGATGCCCTTGGCGTGGGCCAGTTGCAGCAGCGGCAGCGCCTGCTCCGGGGTGCAGCCGAACTTTTTGGAGAGGTCGACCTTGGTCTCCGGGTTCGGGAAGCTGACCCGCAGCAGCAGCTTGACTTCGTCCTTGTAGGGAATGAACTTCTCCAGCTCCAGCGGGTTGTCGTAGACAAATACTGTGCAGCCGAACTCGAGCGCATAGCGAATGTCGCTGTCGCGCTTGATGGGATGGGTATGAATACAGCGTCCCGGGCGAACCCCCTGGCTGCGCACCAGATCCACTTCGCCATTGGTGGCCAGATCGAAACAGGCCCCCTCTTCCTTCAAGACAGAGACCACTGCCTCGTGGGGCAGGGGTTTGAGTGCGTAGTGCAATCGCACATCGGGCAGGGCGGCCGCCAGGGCCCGATACTGTTTGCGGACGGCTGCCTTGTCGAGCAGCAGCAGGGGAGAGCCGAATTGTTCAACCAGCTGACGGTAGTCTTGTGCGATCAGGGTCTCGTTCATTCTCTTTTGAAAGTCCTTAGGGGGCAGATTTGCCCTAGCCTTGGTTTGTTGAGACGGCAGCGGCCGGCTCAGGCGAGTGGTCCGGAGGGACCAACCAGACACAATGCATAACTCCATCGCAAAGTGCTTAGTTATGCGCGGGATTATCGGCCTATTGCGTTTCTGTGCAAGCATTTTGATTGGATATGTTGGCAAGTTTTTCTGGTCGAGACGAAATATCATCCTGATGTGCGACCTGATGGCGCAACCTTATCGAGGGTCACCCAAAGTGGTTTTGTTAAGCTATTGATAGTTAACGAACAAATAACATTTCTCCCCGTGCTGGCCGAGGTGGGAAAAAAGTGGCACAGCGGGCCGGCCGAGTGGGAGACAGCTCACATTTTTTGGATTAACATGCCCGCTTCCTAATCCAAACTAGTTCGGATGAAGGTAGCAGGAGAGCGATGGGGGACCATCCACCGAAGAAGTGAATCTTTCAGGTACCGGGCAACCGGTGTGGACTGCTACTGGACGATACTCTGGAGAGACCCGTTAGATCGGGCGCCGAAGGAGCAAGGCACCATGACGACCCGCAAGGGCAGGCTGGCGCCGGAAACTCTCAGGCAAAAGGACAGAGGGGATGGGATGGTTGTACCTGGGCTTGGCCCGCATCCGATCACCCTCTGGTGATCGCGACTATTTGGGAAGATCATCCTTCTCCTCCTTAATTTTTGTTTTTTAAGGAGGATGCATGTCATCAATTCAATCGGCGTTAACCGCCATCGATAGCTTTATCTGGGGTCCGCCCCTGCTGATCCTGCTGGTCGGGACCGGTATCTATCTCACCCTGCGTCTGGGTCTGCTTCAGGTCGTGCGCTTGCCGCTCGCCCTGCGACTGGTCTTTGGCCGCGATCAGGGCCAGGGCAAGCAGGGGGATGTCTCCAGCTTCGGCGCCCTGTGCACCGCGCTCTCTGCCACCATAGGTACCGGCAACATAGTCGGGGTTGCCACCGCAATCAAACTCGGCGGCCCCGGTGCCCTGTTCTGGATGTGGATGGCGGCGCTGTTCGGCATGGCCACCAAGTATGCCGAGTGCCTGCTGGCGGTAAAATACCGCGAGCAGGATGCCAACGGCCAGATGGCGGGTGGCCCCATGTACTATCTGGAGAAGGGGCTCGGCTCCAAGCCGCTGGCCAAGCTGTTTGCCCTGTTCGGCATAGGGGTGGCCTTCTTCGGGATCGGTACCTTCCCGCAGGTCAACGCCATCTCCGACGCCATGAGCCTCTCTTTCTCGGTGCCCCGCGAGGCAACCGCCGTGGTGCTGACCCTGATAGTGGCGCTGGTGACCCTAGGCGGCATCCAGTCCATCTCCAGCGTGTCGAGCAAGGTGGTACCCTTCATGGCCATCTTCTACATCCTGGCCTGTGGCGGTGTGCTGGTGAACAACGCCGGCGCCCTGCCCGAGGCGATTGGTCTGGTGATAGGCAGCGCCTTTACCGGCCACGCTGCGACCGGCGGCTTCGTTGGCGCCAGCATCATGCTGGCGATCCAGTCCGGGGTGGCGCGCGGGGTCTTCTCCAACGAGTCAGGGCTGGGATCTGCGCCCATCGCGGCGGCAGCGGCCAAGACGGATTCGTGCGTCGAGCAGGGGCTGGTCTCCATGACAGGCACCTTCATCGACACCATCATCATCTGTACCATGACGGGCCTGACCCTGGTGGTGACAGGGGTGTGGAGCGGGGACTTGAGCGGCGCCGCCATGACCAGCCAGGCCTTTGCCCAGGGGCTCGATGCCCATGTCGGCCAGTATCTGGTGAGCATTGGTCTGCTGTTCTTCGCCTTCACCACCATCCTCGGCTGGAACTACTACGGCGAGCGATGCACCGAGTACCTGTTCGGGGTCAAGGCGATCAAGCCCTACCGCATCATCTATCTGGTGCTGGTGGCGAGCGGCGCCTTCCTCCATCTGGACATGATTTGGCTGCTGGCCGACATCGTCAACGGCCTGATGGCGGTGCCCAACCTCATCGGCCTCATCGGCCTGCGCCACGTGGTGATCGCCGAAACCCGCGCCTACTTCAGCCGGGACCAGGACAACGAAGCCGAGCCAGCGCCGCAGATAGCCTGACTCTCTGTGGGGTACCATGGCTTGATCGCCGAGTCCCGTGTCCATTGCTTCAGCCGGGATCTGGACGGTGAAGCCGAGCCGGAACCACAGACAGCCTGACCTCATCCGCGTTGGAAAAAGCAAAGCCACGACTGCTGTCGTGGCTTTTTTTATAAATGGCGCCATGGATGGGGCCTTCCCTCTCCCTCCGGGAGAGGGTCAGGGTGAGGGCATCTGACCCTCAGTCAGCAGTCGCGCCAGCCGCCCTCGCACGTTATCCACCAGAGCCTCCTCATTCCCCTGCCAATGGATCTGCTGTGCCAGCGTGGTGGAGGTGCCGGGTACAAAACGCAGCTCCCCGCCCGCCAGCTCGTAAAATCGGCTCGCCATCCGGGTGCCCTCGTCCACATCCCCCGCCACCAGCAGCATGGCCTGGGCCAGCACGGCGCCGCCGTGATCCTGGCCCGGTGCCAGCCAACGCTGGGCTGTGCCGGTGATCTTGCACCCCCCGATCACCAGATTGTACTGGCCATCGCAGAAGGAGCCGGGCACGAAGTCATAGTTTCCCTCAAGGCCGTACTCCGCCAGCAGGGTCAGCAGGGGGGCGCCCAGCAGATGGTAGTAGTGGCCAAGATCCGTGGTGGTGCGGGGCAGCAGCAGGGAGAGGTTGAGGATGCCTGCGCCGTGGGGCACGGCGGTGCCGCCGCTGTCGCGCACATGAACCGGCCAGCCCTCGGCGGCAAGTTGCTTGCAGGCGGCTTCGTAACGGGGGAGTCGCGTGTCCTTGCGGGTAACGATGAGGCACTGAGGGGCCTGCCAGAGGTGGGCGCGGGGCTGGCTGTCACGGGCACAGTCCCGCAGCCAGTGCTGCTCTTGCGCCAATATCAGGTCGGGAGTTTGGGCATCAGCTTGAGGAGGGAGCAGGGCATAGGGCATGACGACATCCTTGGAAAAAGGCTGCCCAGCACACTACCCGCGGCAACCGGCAAGGTAAAGCCCCGCAGTGCGGGGCCTGGATCATCTACCTGGGTTATGCAATGTGCAGCGTTATCAGCGAGAGGCCACTCATGGGTGAGCGATGCCGCGTTTTGGCAGCAGCAGGTTCATGACGATAGCTGTGAGGCCGCCGGTGGCGACGCCGTAGGAGAGCACGCTTCTGGCCAGATCCGGCAGGTGTTGCAACACTTCCGGCACCTGGGCGACCCCCAGCCCCATGGCGAGCGACACCGCCAGTATCATCAGGGCACGCCTGTCCAGCTCCTCGCGGGAGATGATGCGCACCCCGGCGGCGGCTATGGTGCCGAACATGACAATGGTGGCACCGCCCAGCACGGGCTCCGGGATCTGCTGCACTAGGCTGGCGACCGCCGGGAACAGGCCGAGCAGGGCCAGCATGGCGGCGATGAAGAGGCCGACATGGCGGCTGGCGACCCCGGTCAGCTGGATGACGCCGTTGTTCTGGGCGAAGGTGGACATGGGGAAGGTGGAGAAGAGCGCCGCCAGCATGGAGTTGGCGCCATCGGCCAGCACACCCCCCTTGATCCGCGCCATGTAGACAGGCCCCTCCAGCGGCTCGCCCGAGATATCCGAGGTGGCCGTCATGTCGCCGATGGCTTCGAGCGCCGTTACCACGAAGATGATGGCCAGCGGCACGAACAGCTGCCAGTCGAAGCCGAGGCCGTAGTGGAGCGGGATGGGTACCATCACCAGCGGGCCGTCGAAGGTGGGGGCCGTGACCTTGCCTAGCAGCAGTGCCACGGCATAGCCCGCCAGCATGGCGATCATGATGGCGGAGAGGCGCAGCCAGGGATTGCGGCTGCGTTGCAGCAGCACGATAAGGCCGAGCACCAGCAGGGATAGGAAGAGGTTGCTGTGGCTGGCGAAGCTGCCATCCGAGAGGGCGGCATAACCGCCACCCATGCTGATGAGCCCCACCTTGATCAGGGTCAGGCCGATCAGCAGCACCACGATCCCGGTCACCAGCGGGGTGATCACCCGTTTCACCAGATGGAGGAAGCGACTCATCACCACCATGGTGAGGGCGGCTACCAGCATGGTACCGAACAAGGTTCCCAGCAGATCCTCGGTAGGCATGGCGGCCTGCTTGAGGGCGAGGCCGGAGGCGATGATGGGGCCGAGGAAGTTGAAGCTGGTGCCTTGGACTGAGAGCAGACCGGAGCCGATGGGGCCGAAGCGACGGGTCTGGATGAAGGAGGCGATGCCGGACATGACCAGCGACATGGAGACGATATAACGGGTGTCGGCGGCAGGAAGGCCGAGGGCATTGGCGATGATGAGGGGCGGGGTAATGATGGCGACAAACATGGCGAGCATATGCTGCAGGGCGGCGAACAGGGTCTGGGGCAGGGGTGGGACATCGTCTATACCGTAGACCAGTTCGCTGTGGGCTCGCCTGGGAGGATGGGCCTCTGGGGTTGCGCGGACGGCGGCAGCCTGTTCCATAAATACCTCGAATGTGTGGGGGAGGGGGGAGAAAATTGGGCGCTATTTTAGTGATTGAGCGCGGGCTGACCAGCGCTAATTCGGGCTGAAACCAGTTTATTTTTCCATGGGTTGAAACGTTTGCGCGTGGCGATTATGATCCGCCGGTTTGTGTGACGGCGCTCGCCCTGAAATGGCGCCGGTCGCATAGGATTTTGAGCCCGTACGGCGTAGAATGAGCCCTCTGTCGAGATTTGGAGGCTCTGGATGCTGAAGTTGTCGGAGTTCTGGAGTGCCCGTGCCCACTCCGAAGATTTTACCCTGACCCGCATGGGCTTTATGACGGTGCGTCTGCGTCTGCTCACCTGTTTACTGATGGTGGGGCTGCCCGCCTGGGCCTTGGTGGACTGGCTGACCCTGCCCTCTGCCCAGTTCGACGAACTGCTTCAGGCCAGGATCTTCTGCCTGCTTGCCCTCTCTCCACTCATTCCCTTCTCCTACCTCATCCATTTCAGGCGCGAACGCATGAAGCTGGCGCTGGGCTATCTGATGGCGGTGATGATGCTCTTCTCCCTCATCTGCCTGCACAGTTTCGGCGCGGATCAGGAGCTGCAAGCAGGCTACATGGCCTTCCCCTATCTGCTCGTCAGCCTGTTTGCCATCTTCCCCATTCCGCTCTCCCTCGGCTTGCAGCTGGCCGGGGGGATTCTGGTCACCATGCTGGCCGGCAACTGGTTGCTGGTGGGACAGCCGCTCTTGAGCGTGCAGACTCTCAACCAGATCTGGTTGCTGGCGCTGTTTACCCTGGCCAGCAGCTGGGTGCAGTGCGGTCAGCTCAACATGCTGCTGCAGCTCTACCGGGAGTCCACCACGGACGAGCTGACCGGCATGATGAACCGCCGCCTGCTGATGAAGCGGCTGGAGAAGGCCAGGATGAACATGATCCGCAAGCAGGTGCCCTTTGCCGTGCTGTTGCTGGATCTGGACCGCTTCAAGCGCATCAACGACACCTTCGGCCATCTGGCGGGGGATGCGGTACTCAAGGAGGTGGCGGCGACCCTGGCGGAGCAGCTGGAGCCCGGCATGGTGCTGGGGCGTTATGGCGGCGAGGAGTTTGCCATCCTGCTGCCCAACTGCGGCGATCTGATCCAGGCGAAGCGGGTGGCGGAGCGGCTGCGGGTGGCGGTGGAGGCGCGGCTGGTGAAGAGCCCCACCTCGGATGAGCTGCTGGAGGTGACTGTGAGTATCGGCCTGACGCTGGCCCAGCGCGGAGAGAGCATAGAGGATTTGCTCAATCGGGCCGACGAGTGTCTCTACATGGCCAAAATGGCGGGGCGTAACTGCGTGGTGGGCGAGCTTGCCGGCAAGCTCGCGCTGCCCCACGCCATCAAGACAGATGCCGCCTGAGGGCGGCATCTTGTGGCCACGGGCAAGGGAGGGATCAGCTCAGCTGGTACTTGCCGGAGAGCTGCTGGGCCAGCAGCTTGAACATGTTGAACACCGCCATTGTCTTGCCGGTCGGAGTGCCATCTTCGGCTAGGAAGAATTCCCCCTTGAACACCAGAATATCCCCCTTCTGTTCCACCGAGTCGGCGCGCATACCGTGGATGAAGTCTTCGTGATTCTTGATAATTTCATTGGCCATTGCCAGCAGCTCATCATGATTGAGCAGGGTTTTTTCTGTTTGCATAATTCGCTCCTTAAGGTGCATTGCGGGCGATAGTATGCCTCAGATGGTTTGAGCTGAACCAGTGCAAAAAAGGATGCTGAAAGTGGCATCCTCTTTTGGGCATTATCTGGTGCAATCAGATCATTGCATGGTGAGCGTTTTTTGGGACGTGAAGTGAGCCAGATTTCTTTGCGTATTGTTGCTGCTGGTCATCAGTTCATGGCTGAACAGGCTCATGGTGGTACTGTCATCGAGCAGCTCTCTGGCATGATTATCGAGGGTGCCCAATTGCCCTAACAGTTGCTCGATCAGCGCGTTTTGATCCTGTGTCCCTTGCACCGCCTGTTCGTTGGTGGCGTTGGCATGATTCACATCGATGATCGCCTTATCGACAAGAAGGGAGCCGTTCTCAATGGAGCTAACGCACAATTTGGCAGCCGTCAGGCTCTCATCCATATAGGCGATAAGATTGTTGGAGTGGCTGGATAACTCACTGAGCAGCCCTTCAATCTGACTGGTGGACGCCGTGGTTTTTTCTGCCAAATGACGGACTTCGTCTGCCACAACGGCGAACCCACGGCCGTTTTCTCCTGCCCGCGCCGCTTCGATCGCTGCGTTTAACGCCAGCATATTGGTCTGACCTGCAATCCCTCTGATCATCAAGAGAATATCGGTGACTTTTTCAATCTGGTTATTCAGATCTGTGGCGGTTTTGGCGGTGATCTCTGCCTTGTCGGCAAGTTGATGGTTGAGGGCTTGTGCTTTTTGGAGTTGCTGCTTGCTCTCTTCATTACTGGCAATAGCCTGTTTCAATGAGTCTGAGGCTGCATTTATCCAGCGGGTCACAGATTCAACGCTATTAAACATATTCTTGCCAACCTCGACAGAGTCAACGATGGCTTGTTGCTGGCTGTGGATCTTGTCTTCCAGCATCTTGATCTTCCCCTCAACCTTTTCACTGGTATTGGTCACGAAGATGATGCTCGACTGAATCGGTTCAAAGGTATTTTCAACCTTGGCAATAAACTTGTTCATTGCGTGAGAGAGTCGACCCAGCTCATTATTCTTCTTGAAATCAATGCGGGAGCTCAAATCACAATTACCTGAAGCGAGCGCTTCGCATGTTCTGGTGAGTTCATCAAGTGGTTTGGTCAGCGTTTTTTTCAAAATAAGGAACAGGCTGATTATTGTAATGATGATGATGACCAGGCTAAACAGAAAGGCCTGATTACGCAATTGGGTTGCAATAGCGTGAACTTTGGCAAAGCTCCACTCGGTGACAAGAAAGCCAACCGGCTTGCTCTGTTTACCGCTATTGGGTGTATGAAGTGGCACCAGAATGAGAATACCATTGCCATCATCGATATTCATTGTGGATTGCTGACTATCAACAGCAAAAAATGCGGTTAACTTTTGGGGTTCAGGTGTGCTATCGCTCTTTTGTGTAGTAAATATGCGTCCGCCGGTTGCATTGAACACATGAACATTGGCCAGCTGGAGCGGGTCAGCCTTCATTTCGATATCGACCCGCTCCGAGAGGGATGCTGTCTTGTTGAACCTCACAGCTGTTGCAATATTGTCACCCAGTGCCAAAGATGACTTTTGAAATGTCTCCGTACTGAGGATATTCATCTGTACAACGCTTTGTGACCAAGTGATATACGTCAGCAAAATAAGGGCACTCATCGTGAAAAATGATGCGCCAACCAGAACAATTCTGCTGATATCCAGTCTCATGTTATATCCTTGGTCACCAGCATATTAGAGTGCGTCAACGTTAACACCGACAGTAATCGCGCCAATCGCATTGCCTGTGGCTGGATCCGTGACGGTATAGCTGATTTGTGACTGGAACATCTGGGTCGATTCGTCTTCTTCAACCTCCCCGATATCGAACGCACCTGGTCCTTTCAAGAAGGTGTTTTGCCACTTGGCTTCATCGCCTTGCCAGAAGTCAGATGTAATATCGCTCTGGGCAACGTTCAGTCCCTTGTTATCCATGATGAAGATTTCATTAATGACACCATTGCTGGTGCCCTGGATTTCTTTCAGTTTTTTGGAGGTAGGAGTGTTGATGACTTTGCTGATCGCAGGGGTGTCAGTCTGGCCCACCTGAGCGACCCACTCTTTATCGAGTGTGGTGATATTTTCTTGGGTAAGCGCGGCATTTTTCTGGTTTTGTTCTGCTATTGCAGCGATGATCTCCGGCTGTTCGGCGATGGCCTTCACCTCTTTTTGCATATAGGCAGTCAGCTTGGCCTGATAGTCGTCAGCAAAGCTTGGTGATGCAATAAAAGCAATAATAAACAATAATTTATACATAGATCGTCACCTTTTGAGTACCTGCTGTGGTCATGGTGAATGAAGCATAGTTGGTGCGATCACAATTTCCAATTGATAGAAGTATTTATTGTGTCGGTGGCCATTGGCGACGGTTTATTGGCCAATAGCTATCGTATTGGCCTGCAGGGAGATGGCACCTTCTTCTACTCGATGACCAGATTGCGCAGCCAGCGGCGTCGGCGAATACGGCGTTGCACCAGCAGTACCTTGCACAGCTCCTCTAGCAGCACCACGGCCACCACCCAGGAGAGAGGCCAGCCGAGCAGGCTGACCGCCACCCAGGCGAGCGGCAGGCCTATGCACCACATGGCGATGATGTCGATAACTATGCTGTAGTTCACGTCGCCGCCTGAGCGCAGTACCCCGATAATCCCCACCATGTTGAACACCTTGAGCAGCATGCCCAGACACATGATGGCGAGCACCTGACCCGCCTCTCCCATCAGCTCGCCTGGCAGGTTGCCGACCCACTGCAGCAGATGGGTCTGCAGCAGCCAGACTGCTATCCCCACCAGCAGGGCGCCTATGGGGGCCAGCAGCAGGAACAGCTGTGAGTGTTGCCAGGCGATGTCGTACTCCTCGGCCCCGAGCCGGTGGCCGAGCAGGGTGGAGCAGGCCACCGCCAACCCGAAGAAGAGGGAGATGAGGATGCTCTCGAGCGTCCCCAGCGTGGTCATGATGGCCAGCGAATCCGTGCCCAGATGGGCGTAGAGAAAGCCGTAGAGCAGCATGCCGAAAGCCCAGAGCCCGTCGTGGAACAAGAGCGGCAGGGCGATCAGGGTGAAGCGCACCACCTCCTTGCGCCGAAAGGCGTCCCACCAGTCCTGCCTGCGCGGGATGAGGCGGGGCTCTTGGCGCCACACATAGATCAGCAGCAGCGCCGTCTGCAGCAGCCGTGAAATGGTGGTACCCCAGGCCGAGCCGGCCACCCCCATGGCCTCGAAGCCGAAATGGCCGAAGATGAGGGCGTAGTTGAGGATGACGTTGGCGATGATGGCCATGATGCCGATCCGGGTGGGCGCAGCGGCATTGCCCACCGAACGCAACGCCGACTCCAGCGGTACGACGATGGCGGTGCAGAGGATGGTGGCGCCCGTGATCATCAGAAACTGGTCGGCGAGGGCGCGCAACTCGGGTTCCTGGCTGGCAAAGCCCAGCACGCTGCCCGGCGCGAGCAGATAGATGATCGCAAACGGCAGGCTCACCAGCAGAGCCCCCACCAGTGCCAGTGCCAGGGCGCGGCGCACCCCGGCCAGCTCGCCGCGACCGTAATATTGCGCCGCCAATACCGAGACCCCGCCCGAGAGTCCCGCTATCACCAGCAGATTGAAAAAGAAGACCCGGTTACCCAAGCCGACCGCCGCCACAGCCGTGGTGCCAAGCTGGCTCACCATCATGATGTCGATGAGGCCGAGCAGGGAGAACATCATGGATTGTAGCGACACTGGCAGGGCCAGCCGCCACAGTCGCGTCATGAACTCGCGATCGGTGGTTTGTTTTAAAATCGCTTGCCAATAATTCATTTATGTTAACCGGGTATGTGAAAAGCAAGGTTTGTCATGGGTATGATAGGGGCAGTGGCGAGCGGCTTCACTGTGAGCCCCTCTCGGGTTTCTTGTTCAAAACTATCATATTGAGGCATTATGGCATTTGTCAGCGAGTGTCTGGAAATAGCCCCGGCCTGCGAGGAGCGGATGCTGGGCCGTGAAGGCTTGCCCCTGCTCGGCGAGGCGGGCATCTTTCTGACCGGCCTTTCTAACATCCGGGATCACTACCTGATTCGTCGCAACCGGCCCGAGTTTCACATCCTGATGGTGAGTCACGACGAGGGGGGCTCCCTGCTCACCGACGAGGGGGAGCAGCCCATTCCGGCCGGATCGCTGATCTTCCTGCCCGCTGCCGTGCCGGGTGGCTTGCGGCTCATTGGGGAGTGCTGGCAGACCAGCTGGATCCTGCTGGACGACGTGCCGCGCTGGCACCATCTGCACCGGCTCGGGCACCGTATCTGGCAGGGGGAGGAGGGGGATCAGCTTTACCACCTGCTCAGCCTGATGCAGGGGGAGGGAGTACGTTCACCCTTGCAACCCCAGCTACTCAGCCTGTTGCTGGCGCTGCTTGAGCGAACCCTGCAAGGGGAGGTGCGCGGCACCCCTGAGCTGAGGTTGCAGGCGCTGTTTCGGCGGGTGGAGGCCCGCCTCGACGAGCCCTGGAG
>NZ_CDBL01000035.1 GCF_000820005.1 Aeromonas piscicola
ATCATGTTTTTAACGTAGTCGGCGTGACCCGGGCAATCTACGTGCGCGTAGTGACGGATGGCGGTGTCGTATTCTACGTGGGAGGTGTTGATGGTGATACCACGCTCACGCTCTTCCGGCGCCTTGTCGATCTGGTCGAAGGCGAAAGCTTTACCACCGAAGTGCTTGGCCAGCACGTTGGTGATGGCGGCGGTCAGGGTGGTTTTACCGTGGTCAACGTGGCCGATGGTGCCGACGTTTACGTGCGGTTTGTTACGCTCAAATTTTTCTTTAGACACGACGTAGTCCTTCTAGGTTAAACCCGCCTACCGTCGTAGGCGGGGAATCATAAATTACTTGGATTTGCGCTCTTCGATGACTGCCTGGGCCACGTTGTTCGGGGCGTCGGAGTACTTAGCGAATTCCATTGCGTAGGAAGCACGACCTTGGGTAGCGGAACGCAGTGCGGTCGCATAACCGAACATCTCGGCCAGCGGCACCAGGGCACGTACGATCTTGCCGGACGGGCCGTCTTCCATACCTTCGATCAGGCCACGACGACGGTTCAGGTCACCGATAACGTCGCCCATGTAATCTTCCGGAGTCTCGACTTCAACCTTCATGATCGGCTCGAGCAGGACCGGGCTTGCCTTCATGTAACCAGCCTTGAAGGCCAGGGAGGCAGCGATCTTGAACGCCAATTCGGAGGAGTCGACATCGTGGTAAGAACCGTAGTGCAGACGCACACCCAGATCCATTACCGGATAACCTGCCAGCGGGCCGGATTTCAGCTGCTCACGGATACCCTTGTCAACACCCGGGATGTATTCACCAGGAATCACGCCGCCTTTGATGTCGTTAACGAACTCATAGGCTTTGCCGGCTTCCAGCGGGTACATGTCGATGATGACGTGACCATACTGACCACGACCACCAGACTGCTTGGCGTGCTTACCTTCGATATCCTTGACGGTTTCACGAATGGTTTCACGGTAGGCAACCTGCGGCTTACCTACGTTCGCTTCAACCTTGAACTCGCGACGCATACGGTCAACGATGATGTCCAGGTGCAGCTCACCCATACCGGCGATGATGGTTTGGCCAGATTCTTCGTCAGTCCATACGCGGAAAGACGGATCTTCCTGCGCCAGACGGCCGAGTGCCAGACCCATCTTCTCTTGGTCAGCCTTGGTTTTCGGCTCAACCGCGATGGAGATTACCGGCTCCGGGAATTCCATACGCTCGAGGATGATCGGTGATTTTTCGTCACACAGGGTGTCACCAGTGGTCACATCTTTCAGACCGATGGCGGCAGCGATATCGCCTGCGCGAACTTCTTTGATCTCTTCACGCTTGTTGGCGTGCATCTGAACGATACGGCCAAAACGCTCGCGCTTCTCTTTGACAGAGTTCAGCACGGAGTCACCGGAGTTAACGACACCGGAGTACACGCGGAAGAAGGTCAGGTTGCCTACGAACGGGTCGGTGGCAATCTTGAATGCCAGAGCAGCGAACGGCTCTTCATCAGAAGCATGACGCTCGTCTTTGGTAACGCCGTCCAGCTTCAGGCCGTCGATGGCAGCTACGTCGGTCGGTGCCGGCAGATAGTCAACCACGGCATCCAGCATGGCCTGTACGCCCTTGTTCTTGAACGCGGAGCCACAGGTAACCAGGATGATTTCGTTGTTCAGAACGCGCAGACGAAGAGCTTTCTTGATCTCTTCTTCAGTCAGTTCTTCACCACCCAGGTATTTTTCCATCAGATCTTCAGACGCTTCAGCAGCGGCTTCGACCAGGGTCATGCGCATTTCTTGCGCTTTTTCCAGCAGCTCAGCCGGGATCTCTTCGTAATCGAAGGATACGCCCTGATCTGCTTCGCTCCAGTTGATGGCTTTCATCTTGACCAGATCGATAACGCCCTTGAAGTTCTCTTCTGAACCGATGTTCAGTTGCAGCGGAACCGGGTTACCTTTCAGGCGGGTCTTGATGTGCTCAACGCAGCGCAGATAGTTGGCACCGGTACGGTCCATCTTGTTGACGAACGCGATACGGGGAACCTTGTACTTGTTAGCCTGACGCCATACGGTCTCAGACTGTGGCTGTACGCCACCTACGGCACAGTACACCATCACGGCGCCGTCCAGAACACGCATTGAACGCTCTACTTCGATAGTAAAGTCAACGTGGCCGGGGGTATCGATGATGTTGATACGGTGCGGTTGGAACTGTTTACCCATACCGGACCAGAAAGCGGTGGTCGCGGCGGAGGTGATGGTGATACCACGCTCTTGTTCCTGTTCCATCCAGTCCATGGTGGCAGCGCCATCGTGAACTTCACCGATCTTGTGACTTACACCGGTATAAAACAGAACGCGCTCGGTAGTAGTAGTCTTACCGGCGTCGATGTGAGCGGAGATACCGATGTTACGATAACGCTCAATGGGGGTTGTACGAGCCATTGTCATCCTCTTACTAGGAGCGGACCCCTAGATAACTGAAGGTGCGCAGAGCCAAAAGACCCTGCGCAAGCGGATTACCAGCGGAAGTGAGCGAAGGCCTTGTTCGCTTCAGCCATACGGTGAACGTCTTCACGTTTCTTGACAGACGAACCCTTATTGTCAGCGGCATCCAGCAGCTCGCCAGCCAAACGCTGAGCCATTGATTTTTCACCACGTTTACGAGCGGCGTCAACCAACCAGCGCATTGCCAGGGCATTGCGACGGACCGGACGAACTTCTACCGGTACCTGATAGGTTGCACCACCGACACGACGAGATTTAACCTCGACGGACGGACGAATGTTGTCCAGGGCTTCTTCGAATACGGCCAGGTGATCTTTGCCAGATTTGGTGGCAATGATGTCCAGCGCGCCATATACGATGGCTTCGGAAACAGATTTCTTACCGTCAACCATTACTACGTTGACAAATTTAGCCAGCAGCTCTGATCCGAACTTGGGATCCGGCAGGATTTTACGCTGACCAACAACACGACGTCTTGGCATTTCAAATTCTCCGTAACTTCAGGGGTTACCCAAAACTAGAAAGTTATCTAACTAGAAACGAATTAACGTTTGGCCTTACTTAACGGAGAACCATTAAGCTTTCGGACGCTTCACGCCATACTTGGAGCGAGCCTGCTTACGGTCTTTAACACCGGCACAGTCCAACGCACCACGAACGGTGTGGTAACGAACACCTGGCAAATCCTTGACACGACCGCCACGGATCAGAACAACGGAGTGCTCCTGCAGGTTGTGACCTTCACCACCGATATAGGAGGTGACTTCGAAGCCGTTGGTCAGACGTACACGGCATACTTTACGCAGTGCAGAGTTAGGCTTCTTCGGGGTGGTGGTGTATACACGGGTGCACACGCCACGCTTCTGAGGGCACGCTTCCAGCGCAGGCACGTTGCTTTTCACAACGAGCTTGATGCGTGGCTTGCGAACCAACTGGTTAATAGTTGCCATCAAAAGGCTCCTGATAATGACTTCATAAACATGTGAAAAATCCTCCCCGCAGATACGGGGACGCGAAATTTTATGCCCTGTTGTCAAGGGAGTCAAGATTTATACAATCCGTGCCGCAAAAGGGCATAATGGATCCCCTGTCAATAGTCATAACTAACTGAACTTCATCGATAAAAATGGACGCTAACCACCCCAGGTCTGCGGTGACCCGTTTTCCGCGATCAATGCGACCAGGCCGGCCATGTCCAGATCCATCCCGATCCTGTGCTGCAATCCCCTCGCCTGCAAGTCTTCTCGCATCACATAGAGCGGAATAGCTGCCAGTTGCTCATTCCATTGAGGTGCCGTGGCCGCGATGACGGCATCCTGCATCAGCACCAGCAGATCATCCGGCTGGCGATAACAGAGCGCCTGTTCCAGATCCCGGCTCAGGAAGGGAGAGGTCAATATCAGCTGTATCATGAGCACCTCAGAAGCAGATGTGAGTCGCGCAGTGGCCCCACTGGCGGCGAATGTCGGCACGGGAGAGGCACTCAACGGGGATCAGCAGATCATCCACCGTTAGACCGCGTTCGGCCAGCGAGTCGGCACACACATAGACCTCCTCGATGTCGTACAGATCCAGTAGCTTGAAGGTCGGTGCATAGTGGCGCTGCAAGATGGCCTGAGGCTGCTGCTCCCTGACCAGTTGCAAGACACCATCACCGATGAGGAACAGGGCCAGCGACTCGGTCAGCGCCGACGTCGCCAGCAAGGCATCCAGTCCTTCCCGTCCGGCAGACGTGCCATGAGGGCCGCGACGACACATAAAGGCTATCTTGTTCATCTCTCCCTCCTTAGAACTGGACAAAGCGATCGGCGGTCAGGCTGGCTTCGGCCAGCTGACCCAGTCCGCTCAGGCAGAAGGGGGCCTGCAGGTTGAATTGATCTTTGCCTGCTCCCTTCGCCTCTGTCTCATCGAGCACACCACGCCGCATGGCGGCTGCGACGCATACATCGATACGGATCCCCTGCCCTATGGCCAGCTCGCGCCACAGGGCCACTAAGTCGGTCTCATCAGATGCCGGAGCATGCAACCCGTTACCATTGCAGACCCCGTCCTGATAGAAAAACAGATGTGACAACCGGTGGCCCTGCTCGATGAGGCTCAAGGCGAAGCGATAGGCAGTGCTGGCCGACTGGGTACCATAGGCGGGCCCCGTTACCAGCAACGCAAAACTCAGACTCATATCCGGACTCCTGTACGGGTGTCTGTCCATTCTACGCCAAAGACAAAAAAGCCCCTCCTGGGAGGGGCTCTTCATTCAGCCGTGGATCAGACGTAAGCAATGGCTTCGACTTCAACCAGCACATCCTTGGGCAGACGCGCCACTTCCACGCAGGAACGGGCCGGAGCCGAGTCGCCAAAGTAACGGGCATATACCTGGTTAAAGGCAACGAAGTTGTTCATGTCGCTGAGGAAACAGGTGGTCTTCAGCACCTTGCCGGTATCGGCACCGGCTTCCTTCAATACTGCAACTAGGTTCTTCATCACCTGCTCGGCCTGCGCTTCGATGCCGCCAGTCACGATTTCCATGGTGGCCGGATCGAGCGGGATCTGCCCGGAGGTGAAGACCAATTCGCCCAGCTTGGTAGCCTGAACATACGGACCAATTGCGGCAGGCGCCTTGTCGGTTGCAATAACTTCTTTAGCCATTCTTATCTATCCCCTTCTATGGCGCTTACTCGTTCTCGTCTTCACCCTGCTTGCGCTGTCGGATGTACAGATAAACGGTATGTTTGGAAATATTCAATTTGTCGGCGACCAGGTTGATCGAGTCCTTGATATCAAATATGCCCTTCTCGAACAACTGGGTCACGATAAACCTGTTTTTAGCATTGTTGGCAACGGTCGGATCGCGGTTGATCTCGTCGATGGTGTTGTCCACCGTCTGGGCGACCAACTCTTCGACGCTGTTGGCAAAGGTCTCCGGCGACTGGCGCTCCACTTGCTGGGGCGTCGGGAAGAATTCGGCGACAAACTCGTGAAAAGGCGCATTGATGTGCAGGTTGATACAGATAAGACCTATCACCTGCTTGTCACTGTTCCTGATGGCGATGGTACTCGACTTCATCAGGGCGCCGGTACGGCTGCGGGCAAAATAACTCTGGGTGTAATCCTGGCCGGTATTCTCTATGTCCTTGAGCATACGCAGCGCGAGATCGGTAATGGGTGCCCCCTCATTCCGTCCCGTATTGAACCCGTTGGCAATCTTGATCACGGACTCGTGCAGATTTTCCAGGGAGTGAAGAACCACTTCACAGTGCTTGCCGAACAGTTCGGCCAAGCCTTCGATAAGCCCTCCATAGGAGCGCAACAATTCCCTGTCTTCGTCTGTAAAAGTGCGACCGATCAGCTGCTCTTCGGGAAGCATCACTTCCTCGATACCGACAGTCATGTTCTACCTCTGTAATAACCATTCAACTTTCCCGAGTTTTCAATTGCGGGGGGGCAAAGTCAACTTTTTTTGATTTTTTACTCTCCAACCTTGCTCTGGATCATCCGAATATCCGCGTAGCGACTGGGGTTGACGAGAAAACGACCAACAAAAAGGGCCCCTTGAAGGAGCCCTTTTCAATCACTGCAGCAGAAGATTACTCTTCGTCAAAACTGCCGGATGCGTTGAG
This sequence comes from Aeromonas piscicola, assembly GCF_000820005.1. Classification (GTDB taxonomy): domain Bacteria; phylum Pseudomonadota; class Gammaproteobacteria; order Enterobacterales; family Aeromonadaceae; genus Aeromonas; species Aeromonas piscicola. The sequence continues at coordinate 6,119 of NZ_CDBL01000035.1, forward strand.
CAGATCCGCCAGGTTTTGCTGAGCTTCATCGGCAGTCACCTGCGGTACACCGACAGCACGAGCTGCGGCGGCACGCTGGTTGATCCGGCTATGGTGGTAGGCAAAGCCGGTACCAGCCGGGATCAGACGACCCACGATCACGTTCTCTTTCAGGCCACGCAGTTCATCACGCTTGCCGCCAACGGCCGCTTCGGTCAGAACACGGGTGGTTTCCTGGAAGGAAGCCGCGGAGATGAAGGACTCTGTGCTCAGAGATGCCTTGGTAATACCCATCAGAATATGACGGAAGGTAGCCGGAGCCTTGCCCTCTGCAACCAGCTTACGGTTGGCAATCTTCACTCGCGCCACTTCAACCTGCTCGCCTTCGATCAGGTCAGTGTCGCCAGCGCTCAGGATCTCGCACTTGCGCAGCATCTGACGAACGATGACTTCGATGTGCTTGTCGTTGATCTTAACGCCTTGCAGACGGTAAACGTCCTGCACTTCGTTGGCGATGTAGTTGGCGACCGGGCTGATACCGCGCAGACGCAGGATGTCATGAGCAGACTCAGGACCGTCCGCCAGCACTTCACCCTTCTCAACTTTTTCACCTTCGAACACGTTCAGGTTACGCCACTTCGGAATCATCTCCTCGTAGACGTCGCCACCATCGGTCGGGGTGATGACCAGACGGCGTTTGCCCTTGGTCTCTTTCCCGAAGGAGATGGTACCGGAGATCTCGGCCAGGATGGCAGGTTCCTTCGGTTGACGTGCTTCGAACAGATCCGCAACGCGCGGCAGACCACCGGTGATGTCCTTGGTACCGCTGGATTCTTGCGGGATACGCGCTACCGCGTCACCCACACCCACGTTGGCACCATCTTCCAGGTTCACGATTGCCTTGCCCGGCAGGAAGTACTGGGCGGCGACATCGGTACCCGGGATCATGACATCTTTGCCGTTCAGGTCGACCAGTTTAACGGTCGGACGCATCTCTTTACCGGCACTCGGACGCTCGTTGACATCCAGCACGACGATAGAAGAGAGACCGGTCAGCTCGTCGGTCTGACGAGTGATGGTCACGCCATCGATCATGTGTTCGAACTGGAGGCGACCCGCCACTTCGGTGATGATCGGGTGGGTGTGCGGATCCCAGTTGGCAACAGTGTCACCGGCGCTCACGGCCTGAGTATCCTTCACTTCCAACACGGCACCGTAAGGCAGCTTGTGGCTTTCCTTGGTACGGCCCATGTCATCCATGATGGTCAATTCGGTAGAACGGGAGGTGATAACCAGTTTGTCATCGCTGTTGTGAACGAACTTGGCGTTCTGCAGCTTGATGGTACCGGTATTCTTCACCTGGATGCTGTTCTCGGCAGCGGCTCGGGATGCAGCACCACCGATGTGGAAGGTACGCATCGTCAGCTGTGTACCCGGCTCACCGATGGACTGGGCGGCGATAACACCGACAGCCTCACCCTTGTTAACCAGGTGACCACGGGCCAGATCACGGCCGTAGCAGTGAGCACAGTTACCGAAGTCAGTTTCACAGGTGATGGCAGAACGCACCTTCACGCGGTCAACGGAGTTTTGCTCCAGCAGGTCACACAGCTGCTCGTCGAGCAGGGTGTTGCGCGCTACCAGGATCTCGTCCTCGGTACCCGGTTTGATCACGTCATCGGCAACCACACGGCCCAGCACGCGCTCACGCAGCGGCTCGACCACGTCGCCACCTTCGATCAGCGGAGTCATCCACAGACCTTCGATAGTGCCGCAATCGTCCTCGGTGATCACCATGTCCTGTGCCACGTCAACCAGACGACGAGTCAGGTAACCGGAGTTAGCCGTCTTCAGTGCGGTATCCGCCAGACCCTTACGGGCACCGTGAGTGGAGATGAAGTACTGCAGTACGTTCAGACCTTCGCGGAAGTTCGCAACGATCGGGGTCTCGATGATGGAGCCATCCGGCTTGGCCATCAGGCCACGCATACCGGCCAGCTGACGGATCTGGGCGGCGGAACCCCGCGCACCAGAGTCGGCCATCATAAAGATGCTGTTGAACGACGCCTGCTCTTCTTCTTCACCCAGCGAGTTGACATCACGCTCTTTGGACAAGTTCTCCATCATGGCCTTGGAGACGCGCTCGTTGGCGCTGGCCCAGATATCGATAACCTTGTTGTAGCGTTCGCCAGCGGTCACCAGACCGGACAGGAACTGGTCCTGGATCTCGGCAACTTCGGCTTCTGCTGCGGCAATGATGTCTTTCTTGGCATCCGGGATGACCATGTCATCGATACCAACGGAAGCACCAGACAGGGCCGCATAATGGAAACCGGTATACATCAGCTGGTCAGCGAAGATGACGGTGTCCTTCAGGCCCTGCTTGCGATAGCAGGTGTTCAGCAGACGGGAGATGAGCTTTTTGCCCAGCGCCTTGTTGGATACGGACTTGATCCAGTTCTGCGGATTGGCATCCAGATCAGCCTGCTCTGCAGCAGTCAGCACCTTGGGCTCGTCGATCAGGGCATATTCCATGCCTTTCGGCAGGATCAGGCTCAGGATCGCACGACCAACTGTGGTGTTCTTCAGCTCGGTACGCTCTACCAGCGAATCATCTTCCTGACGGAGATATTCGGTGATGCGCACTTTGACGCGAGCGTGCAGATCGGCCAGACCGGCGCGATATACCTTCTCGGCTTCTTTCGGGCCGGCCAGCACCATACCTTCGCCCTTGGCGTTGATACGGGCACGGGTCATGTAGTACAGACCCAAGACCACGTCCTGGGAAGGAACTATGATCGGCTCACCGGAGGCTGGCGACAGGATGTTGTTGGTAGACATCATCAGTGCACGCGCTTCCAGCTGGGCTTCCAGGGTCAGCGGTACGTGGACCGCCATCTGGTCACCATCGAAGTCCGCATTATAGGCGGCACAGACGAGCGGGTGCAGCTGGATGGCCTTGCCTTCGATCAGGGTCGGTTCAAACGCCTGGATACCCAGACGGTGCAGGGTCGGTGCACGGTTCAGCAGGACCGGGTGTTCGCGGATTACTTCGTCCAGGATGTCCCAAACGACAGCTTCTTCACGCTCCACCATCTTCTTGGCGGCCTTGATCGTGGTCGCCAGACCGCGGGATTCCAGCTTGCCATAGATGAACGGCTTGAACAGTTCCAGCGCCATCTTCTTCGGCAGACCGCACTGATGCAGACGCAGAGTCGGGCCTACGGTGATAACGGAACGACCGGAGTAGTCGACGCGCTTACCCAGCAGGTTCTGACGGAAACGACCTTGCTTACCCTTGATCATATCGGCCAAGGATTTCAGCGGACGCTTGTTGGAACCCGTGATGGCACGACCACGACGGCCGTTGTCCAGCAGGGCATCCACAGACTCTTGCAGCATGCGCTTTTCGTTGCGCACTATGATGTCCGGGGCAGCCAGGTCCAGCAGGCGCTTCAAACGGTTGTTACGGTTGATCACGCGACGGTACAGATCGTTCAGATCGGAAGTCGCGAAACGGCCGCCGTCCAGCGGTACCAACGGACGCAGGTCCGGCGGCAGCACAGGCAGCACTGTCATGATCATCCACTCCGGCTTGTTGCCGGATTGCAGGAAGGCTTCCATCAGCTTCAGACGCTTGGTGGTCTTCTTGCGCTTGGTTTCAGAGTTGGTCTGATCCAGCTCCTCACGCATGGTCTTGACTTCGCCTTCCAGATCGATGGCACGCAGCAATGCAAGGATTGCTTCGGCACCCATCTTGGCGTCGAATTCGTCGCCCCACTCTTCCAGTGCGTCCAGATAGTTCTCTTCGGACAGCATCTGGCTGCGCTCGAGGTTGGTCATGCCGGGCTCGATCACTACATAGGATTCGAAATACAGCACGCGCTCGATGTCACGCAGGGTCATGTCCAGCAGCAGACCGATACGGGACGGCAGGGACTTCAGGAACCAGATGTGGGCAGTCGGGCTGGCCAGCTCGATGTGGCCCATACGCTCGCGACGGACCTTGGTCTGGGTCACTTCTACGCCGCACTTCTCACAGATCACACCACGGTGTTTCAGGCGCTTGTACTTGCCGCACAGACACTCGTAGTCCTTCACCGGTCCGAAGATACGGGCGCAGAACAGACCATCACGTTCCGGCTTGAAAGTCCGGTAGTTGATGGTCTCAGGCTTTTTGACCTCACCGAATGACCAGGAGCGGATCATGTCAGGAGAGGCCAGACCGATCTTGATACTGTCAAACTCTTCGGTCTTGGTCTGAGCCTTCAAAAACTTGAGTAAGTCTTTCACGTGTTTCCCCTGTCAGGAGTCTAACCTCGGCGCCCTGCTGCCAAAGCAGCGGGGCGCCCACGTCAATTCTCGAACAATAAGAGCGAGCTCTTACTCTTCGTCCAGCTCGATGTTGATACCCAGAGAGCGGATTTCCTTCAACAGTACGTTGAAGGATTCGGGCATGCCCGGCTCCATACGGTGGTCGCCATCCACGATGTTTTTGTACATCTTGGTACGGCCATTCACATCGTCAGACTTGACGGTCAGCATTTCCTGCAGGGTATATGCCGCACCGTAAGCCTCCAGGGCCCACACTTCCATCTCACCGAAACGCTGACCACCGAACTGCGCCTTACCACCCAGCGGCTGCTGGGTAACCAGGCTGTAAGAACCGGTAGAACGCGCATGCATCTTGTCGTCTACCAGGTGGTTCAGCTTCAGCATGTACATGTAACCCACGGTGACCTTACGCTCGAAGGCGTTACCGGTACGACCGTCGAACAGGGAGATCTGACCGGATTCCGGCAGATCGGCCAGCTTCAGCAAGGCCTTGATTTCGTGCTCTTTGGCACCATCAAAGACAGGTGTAGCGACCGGCAGACCCTTGCGCAGGTTACCCACCAGGGTACGTACGTCGTCGTCAGACAGCTCGGCGATATCCACTTGCTTGGTGTCTTTCTCGCCCAGGTCATAGACCTGTTGCAGGAAGTCACGCATCTCGTGCAGCGCGCGCTGTTCCTTGATCATGCGGTCGATCTTCTCGCCGATACCCTTGGCCGCTAGACCTAAGTGCACTTCGAGGATCTGACCGATGTTCATACGGGACGGTACGCCCAAGGGGTTCAGTACGATATCGACCGGACGGCCGTATTCGTCATGAGGCATATCCTCGACCGGGCAGATCTTGGAGATAACACCCTTGTTACCGTGACGGCCCGCCATCTTGTCACCCGGTTGGATGCGACGCTTGACTGCCAGGTAAACCTTGACGATTTTCAGTACGCCCGGCGCCAGATCATCACCCTGGATAATCTTGCGACGCTTGTTCTCGAACTTCTTGTCGAAGTCGGCTTTCAGCTCGATGTGCTGTTCTGCGATCTGTTCCAGCTCGATCTGCTTGGCTTCATCTTCGATGGCCAATTCAAACCACTTGGTACGATCCAGCTTGTTCAGACGATCTTCGCTGTAACCGGCGGCCAGCAGCAGGTTGCGGGAGCGGCCGAAAATGCCGTCTTCCAGGATCTTGAACTCTTCGGTCAAGTCCTTCTTCGCTTCCTTCAGCTGCATCTCTTCGATTTCTTTGGCGCGCTTGTCTTTTTCCACGCCATCGCGGGTAAAGACTTGCACGTCAACCACGGTACCGTACACGCCGTTCGGCACACGCAGGGAGGAGTCCTTCACATCGGAGGCCTTCTCACCGAAAATGGCGCGCAGCAGCTTCTCTTCCGGCGTCAGCTGGGTTTCACCTTTCGGGGTTACCTTGCCGACCAGAATGTCGCCGCCCTTCACTTCGGCACCCACGTAGACGATACCGGACTCGTCCAGCTTGGACAGAGCGGCTTCACCGACGTTCGGGATGTCGGCAGTGATCTCTTCCGGACCCAGCTTGGTGTCACGGGAGATACAGGCCAGTTCCTGGATATGGATGGTGGTCAGGCGATCTTCCTGAACAACACGCTCATTCACCAGAATCGAGTCTTCGAAGTTGTAACCGTTCCACGGCATGAACGCGACGCGCAGGTTTTGGCCCAGCGCCAGTTCGCCCAAGTCGGTAGACGGACCGTCAGCAACCACGTCACCGGCCATGACCGGCTCACCCAACATCACGCAAGGACGCTGGTTGATACAGGTGTTCTGGTTGGAACGGGTGTACTTGGTCAGGCTGTAGATGTCGATGCCGGCTTCGCCAGGCAGCAGCTCATCTTCGTTGACCTTGATAACGATACGGGAGGCATCGACGTAGTCGATCATGCCGCCACGCTTGGCCACTACGGTTACACCGGAGTCAACGGCCACAGCGCGTTCCATACCGGTACCTACCAGCGGCTTGTCGGCACGCAGAGTCGGTACGGCCTGACGTTGCATGTTCGAACCCATCAGGGCTCGGTTAGCATCATCGTGTTCCAGGAACGGGATCAGAGCGGCTGCCACAGATACGATCTGCTGCGGGCTCACGTCCATATACTGGATCTGGTCGGCGTTCATAAAGGTGGATTCACCTTTGTGGCGGCACGGGATCAATTCATCTTTCAGTCGGCCATCTTCGGTGGTCGCGGCGTTAGCCTGTGCGATCACGTACTTGCCTTCTTCAATAGCAGACAGGTAGTCCACTTCGTCGGTGATCACACCGTCAATGACTTTACGGTACGGCGTCTCGAGGAAACCATACTCGTTGGTACGAGAGTACACGGACAGAGAGTTGATCAGACCGATGTTCGGACCTTCAGGAGTCTCGATAGGGCACAGACGACCGTAGTGAGTCGGGTGCACATCTCGGACTTCAAAACCGGCACGCTCACGGGTCAAACCGCCCGGGCCCAGCGCAGAGATACGGCGCTTGTGGGTGACTTCGGACAGCGGGTTGTTTTGGTCCATGAACTGAGACAGCTGGCTGGAACCAAAGAACTCTTTGACTGCGGCGGAGATCGGTTTGGCGTTGATCAGATCCTGCGGCATCAGGGTGTCCAGGTCGCCCAGGGAGAGACGCTCCTTGACCGCACGCTCGACACGCACCAGACCGACGCGGAACTGGTTTTCAGCCATTTCACCGACAGAACGAATACGACGGTTGCCCAAGTGGTCGATATCGTCCACTTCGTCATTGCCGTTACGGATGTCGATCAGGCGCTTCATGACTTCGACTATGTCGTCTTTGGTCAGAGTGCCAGCGCCGGTCTCGTCTTCACGGGACAGACGGCGGTTGAACTTCATCCGACCTACGGTAGACAGGTCGTAACGCTCGGAAGAGAAGAACAGGTTCTCGAACAGCTGTTCTGCAGCTTCACGGGTAGGCGGCTCGCCCGGACGCATCATGCGATAGATTTCGACCAACGCTTCCAAACGGCTGGAGCTGGAGTCGATGCGCAGGGTCTCGGACATGTAGGCACCGTGATCCAGTTCGTTGGTGAACAGAACCTCGAAGTGCTTGAAGCCGGCTTGGGAGAGGTTGGCAACCGCTTCCAGGCTCAATGCCTGGTTGGCAGTCACTACCATTTCGCCAGTTTGCGGATGTGCGTAGTTTTTGGCAGCAACTTTGCCAACAACATACTCAACCGGTACCTCAATCTGGGTAACGGCATCCTTTTCCAACTGACGGATGTGACGCGCAGTCACACGACGACCGGTCTCAACCACCACGGCGCCATTGGCCACGATGTCAAAGGTCGCAGTTTCACCACGCAGGCGCTCGGGCACCAGATCCATCATCAACTTGCCATCTTTCACTTCGAAACCAATGGTCTCGAAGAAGTTGGCCAGGATTTCTTCGGAACTGAAGTCCAGGGCGCGCAGAATAATGGAAGCTGGCAATTTACGACGACGGTCGATACGGACAAACAGGTTGTCTTTCGCATCGAACTCGAAGTCCAGCCAGGAGCCACGGTAGGGGATAACGCGGGCGTTATACAGCACCTTACCGGATGAATGGGTTTTGCCTTTATCGTGGTCAAAGAAGACGCCCGGGCTACGGTGCAGCTGGGAGACGATTACCCGCTCGGTACCATTGATAACAAAGGTGCCGTTCTCGGTCATGAGCGGAATTTCGCCCATGTATACTTCTTGTTCCTTGATGTCTTTGACGGTGCCGGCAGCTGCTTCACGATCGTATAGAACCATACGAAGCTTGACACGCAGCGGCGCGGAGTAGGTCACTCCACGGATCTGGCATTCTTTTACGTCAAATACCGGCTCACCCAGGCGATAGCTGACATACTGAAGCTCAGCACTACCGGAGTAACTGGTGATCGGGAAAACGCTACGGAAAGCGGCCTCTAGGCCGTATTCACCTTCCGGGTCAGCCTCGATGAACTGCTTGAAGGAGTCCAGCTGAATGGACAACAGATAAGGCGTGTCCAGTACCTGGTCTCGCTTACCGAAGTCCTTACGAATGCGTTTTTTTTCGGTATAAGAGTAAACCATAGGGTTCCTCAGCTCGCTGATAAGTGACCCACTCTGTCCCGCAGGACAGCTCTGTCTCAACACCGTTTTGTGTTGGCCCGGACGATGAAACGGTCCGGATTGCTGGTGCACCGAGAGTCGTAAACGGTGTGAAATGCTCTCAGTCTACAGCGCAAAAAGGCTGGTGAACAAATATTCACCAGCCCTAGCCTGTTTTATCAGGCTAATCTACATAAATGCAGATTATTTGATCTCAACAGAAGCACCAGCTTCTTCAAGCTGCTTCTTCAGAGTTTCAGCTTCGTCTTTGGAGACGGCTTCTTTCAGGTTGGCAGGAGCGGCTTCTACCAGGTCCTTGGCTTCTTTCAGGCCCAGACCGGTAGCGGCACGAACGGCCTTGATGACGGCAACTTTGTTGGCGCCAGCAGCAGTCAGAACTACGTCGAACTCGGTTTTCTCTTCTACTGCTTCAGCAGCCGGACCGGCAGCAACAGCAACAGCGGCAGAAACGCCGAACTTCTCTTCCATAGCTTCGATCAGCTCAACAACTTCCATTACGGACATGGAAGCAACGGCTTCGATGATTTGGTCTTTAGTGATAGACATGACAAAAATTCCTGATGTTGAATAAACTCAAACAGCCTAAATAGGCGAGAATCAAGCAGCAGCTTGTTTCTGATCACGCACAGCAGCGATGGTACGAACCAGCTTGCCAGCAGAGGCTTCTTTCATAGTCGCCATCAACTTCGCAATTGCTTCGTCGTAGGTCGGCAGCGTGGCCAGACGATCAATTTGTGCTGCGGCGATAAACTCACCGTTAAAAGCGCCGGCCTTGATTTCGAACTTTTGGTTCGCTTTGGCAAACTCTTTGAACAGACGAGCGGCAGCGCCCGGGTGTTCGTTGGAGAAAGCAATCAAGGTAGGACCAGTCAATACGTCGTTCAGGCACGCGAATTCGGTACCTTCAACCGCACGACGCAGCAGGGTGTTACGCACAACGCGCATGTACACACCGGCTTCACGAGCGGTTTTACGCAGGACGGTCATCTTGTCTACAGTCACGCCGCGAGAATCGGCTACAACTGCGGACAGGGCGCCTTTGGCAGCTTCGTTGACTTCAGCAACAATTGCCTTTTTGTCTTCGAGTCCCAATGCCATTGGCTTAACTCCTGGATTGAATCTGAGTCTCATGACTCAGTACTGACACATCCCCCCTACCTTCACAACAGAGGGGAACGATGCGGTAGCAGGATTCCAGAAGAGAAAGAATCTTTCTCGCTGGGTTTCCGGCACCGTCTACGCAGGAAGGATTAAGGCTTTGCAGCCTCCTGCGGTCTTGGACGGAGGTCGAAGCCCCCAACCAATCAAGGCGCAAAATTATAGATTAAATTTTGCGCCTTGTAAAACTCATCAATTAGCCCTGAGCTTCCAGAGAAGCTTGGTCTACGGCAACACCTGCACCCATGGTGGTGGAGATGCTGACTTTCTTGATGAAGATACCTTTGGCGGAAGACGGCTTAGCCTTTTTCAGGGCAATCAGCAGTGATTCCAAGTTTTCTTTCAGCTGAACTTCGTCGAAAGAAACCTTACCCAGAGTGGTATGGATGATACCATTCTTGTCATTACGGTAACGAACCTGACCGGCTTTGGCATTCTTCACAGCTTCAGCAACGTTCGGGGTTACAGTACCGACTTTCGGGTTCGGCATCAGGCCACGCGGGCCCAGAATTTGACCCAGTTGACCAACAACACGCATGGCATCCGGGGATGCGATCACGACGTCGAAGTTCATCTCGCCTTTCTTGACCAGATCGGCCAGGTCATCCATACCAACCAGTTCAGCACCGGCAGCTTTGGCAGCTTCGGCGTTGGCACCCTGGGTGAATACGGCAACACGTACATCACGACCGGTACCGTGCGGCAGTACAGTAGCACCACGAACGTTTTGGTCAGATTTACGAGCATCGATACCCAGGTTGACAGCAACGTCAACGCTTTCAACGAACTTGGCGGTAGCCAGTTCTTTCAGCAGGGCAATGGCTTCGTTGATGGAGTACTCTTTGGTACCGTCAACTTTTTCGCGAATAACGCGCATACGCTTGGAAAGTTTTGCCATTGTCTTAATCCTCCACTACCAGGCCCATGGAACGAGCGGAGCCTGCGATGCAACGTACTTTTGCATCCAGATCGGCACCGGTCATATCCGGCTCTTTGGTCTTGGCGATTTCTTGCAGCTGAGCAACAGTCACCTTACCAACCTTGTCTTTGTTCGGCTTGGCCGAACCAGACTGGATCCCGGCAGCTTTCTTCAGCAGGAAGGCAGCAGGCGGAGTCTTGGTTTCGAAGGTGAAGGAACGGTCGCTGTAAACGGTGATCACGACCGGAGTCGGTGAGCCTTTTTCCAGCTTCTCTGTACGAGCGTTGAACGCCTTACAGAATTCCATGATGTTTACACCGTGCTGACCCAGAGCAGGACCAACGGGAGGGCTGGGGTTAGCACTGCCAGCCTTAACTTGCAGCTTGATATAAGCTGTGACTTTCTTAGCCATTAGAAAAATACCTCAGAAATGGGTTCTAGCGCCTCGGAGACATGCTCCTGCAAACGGCTCCCCAACTAATAAAGGGGCAGCGAATTATAGTGACATTCGCTGCCCCTGACAACCGTTAACGTACAGAGTTTAATCAGCCCTTTTCGACCTGACCAAAATCCAGTTCTACCGGCGTTGAGCGACCGAAGATCAAAACAGAGACCTTCACGCGGCTCTTCTCGTAGTCCACCTCTTCAACGGTACCGTTGAAGTCGGCGAACGGACCGTCGGCAACCCGCACCATTTCACCAGGTTCAAACAGGGTTTTCGGACGCGGCTTGTCGTGGGCATCTTGCAGACGATTCAGAATGGCATCCGCTTCCTTATCAGAGATAGGAGCAGGACGATCAGAGGTGCCACCGATGAAGCCCATCACACGCGGTACGTTACGCACCAGGTGCCATGTGGTTTCATCCATGAGCATCTGAACCAGGACGTAGCCCGGGAAAAACTTGCGCTCACTCTTGCGCTTTTGGCCAGCACGCATCTCGACCACTTCTTCGGTCGGGACCAGCACTTCACCGAACATGTCTTCCATGCCATGCATCTTGATATGCTCGCGCAAAGACTTGGCGACCCGGCCTTCGTAGCCAGAGAATGCCTGCACGACATACCATCTCATACGTTGTTCACGTTGTTCAGTCATGGCTTATCCTTACACTCCGGTAATCAAGTTGACCAACCAGACCAAGGCACCGTCCAGAATGAACAGCAATAGCCCCATCACGGCGGTCACCGCCAGCACAATCAGGGTTGTCTGAATGGCTTCCTGACGGGTCGGCCATACGACCTTGCGGACTTCCAGGCGAGACTCACGGGCAAATGCCAGTGTCGCCTTTCCCTTGGTGGTTTGCAGGGCTACCGCACCAGCAGCAGCAATGACGACGACCACACCCAGGGCGCGGACGGCAGCGACAACATCGTTGAGCAGATAATTACCCACTACAGCGGCCGCCAGGATGATGAAAACCAGGCCCCAAAGCAGGGTATCCTTGCTTCCGCCCTGGCTCTCAGAACTAACACTCATACAACCCACCTGTATCTGACGTAACCAAAGACACAAAAGCCCCGTACGAGACGAGGTATATGGCAGGGGCGGCAGGACTCGAACCCGCAACCATCGGTTTTGGAGACCGCTGTTCTACCAATTCGAACTACGCCCCTACATAAGAAAGCCCCTATTATAGGGGCTTTGCTTTATTTATGTAAGCCAAAGATTAAGCGATTACGCTGGCTACAACACCGGCACCTACGGTACGGCCACCTTCACGGATGGCGAAACGCAGGCCGTCGTCCATCGCGATCGGCGCAATCAGGGTAACAACCATTTTGATGTTGTCGCCTGGCATTACCATCTCTACGCCTTCCGGCAGTTCGATGGTACCGGTCACGTCGGTAGTACGGAAGTAGAACTGCGGACGGTAGCCCTTGAAGAACGGGGTATGACGACCACCTTCTTCTTTGGACAGTACGTACACTTCAGATTCAAACTTGGTGTGCGGCTTGATGGAGCCCGGCTTGGCCAGTACCTGACCACGCTCTACATCTTCACGCTTGACGCCACGCAGCAGCGCGCCGATGTTCTCGCCTGCACGACCTTCGTCCAGCAGCTTACGGAACATTTCAACACCGGTACAGGTGGTAGAAACGGTGTCTTTGATACCGACGATTTCTACGGTCTCACCGACTTTAACGATACCGCGCTCTACACGACCGGTAACTACGGTACCACGGCCAGCGATGGAGAAGACGTCTTCGATAGGCATCAGGAACGGCAGGTCAATTGCGCGCTCCGGCTCCGGGATGTAGGTATCCAGGTGGTTAGCCAGCTCGATGATCTTCTCTTCCCATGCAGCGTCGCCTTCCAGCGCTTTCAGCGCGGAACCACGAACTACCGGCAGGTCATCACCCGGGAAGTCATATTCGGTCAGCAGTTCACGAACTTCCATCTCGACCAGTTCGAGCAGCTCTTCGTCATCTACCATGTCGCACTTGTTCATGAACACGATCATGTACGGGATACCAACCTGGCGACCCAGCAGGATGTGCTCACGAGTTTGCGGCATCGGGCCGTCGGTCGCAGCTACTACCAGGATCGCGCCGTCCATCTGGGCAGCACCGGTGATCATGTTTTTAACGTAGTC
>NZ_CDBL01000036.1 GCF_000820005.1 Aeromonas piscicola
CTCTGGGTATCAGCACCAGTAAATATTAAAGCCTCCCAATCGGGAGGCTTTTTTGTATTCGTCTTTCTTAGTTTACCGAAATCTGTCTGGCATCGAGATAGAAGCGGGCCTGCCCCGAGGCTTCTATCTGGATAGCTGCGACCAGTCGTTCGTTGCGCTTGTATTCCCACTGCTTGTCGATCGAGGTCAACGGCGGCTTGTTGATACCCAGCGTCTGCAGATATTCGTGAAACAGACCAGCGCTGCCGATCTCGGTCAATCCTGCTTTCATCCCAATTAACTCCCTTTATTGTTGCTGTTTATCAATAGTATCAGTCTCATATGTATTCAATATGAACGCTTTTCTATTAAATTGATCCAAGCTAAGTTGTGGATTGGAAAAGGTAATCGGTGTCAGAAAAAGGAAGAAAAACATGCTGATAAAGAATGTGCGTCTCGCTGACAGAGAGGGGTTGTGGCAGATCCTGTGCCAAGATGGCCTGATCCGGACCATAGCCCCCATGAGCCAGCCTCTCCTGTCTACCCGGGAGCTGGATGGGGAGGAGGGTCTGGTCATGGCCCCCTTTATCGAGCCTCATATTCACCTCGATACTACCCAGACAGCCGGGGAGCCGAGCTGGAATCTTTCCGGTACCCTGTTCGAGGGGATCGAGCGCTGGGCCGAGCGCAAGGCGCTGCTGACTCATGAAGATGTGAAACAGCGGGCCATCAAGACCCTGAAGTGGCAGATGGCCAACGGCATCCAGTTTGTCCGCACCCACGTCGATGTCTCCGATCCGAATCTGGTCGCCCTGAAAGCCATGCTGGAGGTGAAGGAAGAGATGAAGGAGTGGGTCGAGCTGCAGATCGTCGCCTTCCCGCAGGAGGGGATCCTCTCCTACCCCAATGGCAAGGCGTTGCTGGAAGAGGCGCTCAGGCTGGGAGCCGACGTGATCGGCGCCATACCCCATTTCGAGTTTACCCGGGAATACGGGGTCGAAAGTCTGCATTACATCTTCGATCTTGCCGAGAAGTATCAGGTTCTGGTCGATGTTCATTGTGACGAGATCGATGACGAGCAGTCCCGCTTTATCGAGACACTGGCGACCCTGGCCTACGAGCGCGGCATGGGCCATAGGGTGACCGCCAGCCACACCACCGCCATGCACTCTTACAACGGAGCCTATGCTTCCCGCTTGTTCCGGCTGCTCAAGATGGCGGACCTCAACTTCGTGGCCAATCCGCTGGTGAACATCCACCTGCAGGGACGCTTCGATACCTATCCCAAGCGTCGTGGCATTACCCGGGTGAAGGAGATGCTGGAGGCCAACATCAATGTCTGCTTCGGTCACGATGACGTGTTCGATCCCTGGTACCCCATGGGCACCGCCAACATGTTGCAGGTGCTGCACATGGGGCTGCATGTCTGCCAGATCATGGGCTACGAGCAGATCAACGACGGTTTGAAGCTCATCAGCAGCCACAGCGCCCGCACCCTGAACGTGCAGGATCGCTATGGCATCGAGGTGGGCAAACCGGCCAACTTGCTGATCCTGCTTGCCGACAGCGGCTTCGATGCGGTGCGCCGTCAGGTGCCGGTGCGCTATTCAATCCGTCACGGCAAGGTGATTGCCCAGACCCGCCCGGCACAGACCGAAATCGTGCTGGGTCAGCCCGAGCCGATCGATTTTCGCCGCTGAGTTTTCAATCAGCCTGGATGACGATTAGTTCCGCCTCTGGGCACAAGGGCCGCCATTGCGACATAATGGCGGCCTGACCCTGAGGGAGTGACACCATGCAAACCTGGTTCTATGTTGCTGCAGGGGGCGCCATCGGCGCCTGCCTTCGTTTTGGGATTGCCGAACTGATGGCCTTGCTGCTGGGGCGCCATTTTCCTTACGGGACTCTGGTGGTCAACGTGGTGGGCTCTTTCATCATGGGGGTGGCCTATGCCCTCATTCTGCACGGGCATGTGGCCGAGCATCCGCTCAAGCCGCTGCTGATGGTGGGGATCCTCGGGGCGCTCACCACCTTCTCCTCCTTCGCGCTGGATACTGTGGTGCTGGCCCAGCAGGGCGCCTACCTGAAGGCGGTGCTCAATATAGGCCTCAACCTTTTCCTCTGTCTGGCCATGGTATTGCTGGGCATGCAGTTGGTTGCCAGCCGGGTTTAAGGTGTCCGCACGCCATTGGCTCTGGTAAACTGGCGACCATTCTTTGCTCTATGGGTGTTTAAGGGATGTCAGAACAGACTACGACAACGCATTTTGGCTTTAAAACCGTGGCCGCGACCGAGAAGGAAACTCTGGTGGCCGGCGTCTTTCATTCGGTGGCAGCCAAGTATGATCTGATGAACGATCTGATGTCGTTCGGCATCCACCGCCTGTGGAAGCGCTTCACCATCGACTGCTCAGGTGTGCGCAAGGGTCAGAAGGTGCTGGATCTGGCCGGTGGTACCGGTGATCTGACCGCAAAGTTCTCCCGCATCGTCGGCGAGACCGGTCAGGTGGTGCTGGCGGATATCAATGACTCCATGCTCAAGGTGGGCCGCGACAAGCTGCGCAACCTGGGGGTGGCGAACAATGTCTCCTACGTGCAGGCCAACGCCGAGGCGCTGCCCTTCCCGGACAATCACTTCGACGTCATCACCATCGGCTTCGGCCTGCGCAACGTCACCGACAAGGACAAGGCGCTGGCCTCCATGTTTCGGGTGCTCAAGCCGGGCGGCCGTCTGCTGGTGCTGGAGTTCTCCAAGCCCGCCAGCGAGGTGATCGCCAAGCTCTATGACCTCTACTCCTTCAAACTGCTGCCGAAAATGGGCGAAATCGTCGCGAACGACGGTGAAAGCTACAAGTATCTGGCGGAATCCATCCGCATGCACCCGGATCAGCAGACCCTGAAGGGGATGATGGAGAATGTCGGTTTTGAGCAGGTCGAGTTCTACAACCTGACCCAGGGTGTGGTTGCCCTGCACCGTGGTTACAAGTTTTAAGGTCGCCTATGCCGATGGATGCCATGGTCACCGCCGTGATCGAAACCAGCCTCAACCAGTTGCTGACGCTCGACAAGCAGAGTCCCGAGCGGTTGCGCAAGCTGACGGGCAAGGTGCTCAAGCTGGAGCTGCGTGAGCTTAAGCCACTCTGGTTTGTGTTCTCCGAGCGCCGGCTGGATGTGCTGGCCAAGTTTGAAGGGGAGGCCGATGCTGTGCTCAGCCTGTCGCTGACGGCGCTGGGCCTGCTGAAAGACCCGTCCGCCCTGACTCGCTACATCCGTGAGGATAAGCTGGATCTGAGCGGCGATCCCCAGCTGGTGCAGGCCTTCAGCGTCTTGCTTGGTGAGCTGGATATCGACTGGGAAGAGGAGCTGTCGCACTATACCGGCGATGTGCTGGCCCACACCCTGTTTAGTGGTGCCCGTCAGGCGCGCCGCGTGCTGGGGCGCGAGCTGTGCCGCTCCCGCAGCCAGCTGGCGGAATACCTGACCGAAGAGATCCGCCTCGCACCGGGTCCGCTGGAAGTGGCGAGCTTCAACGACGATGTCGAGCTGCTGGCGCAACGGATGAAAGCGGTCGAGCTGCGACTGGCACGCTTCGAACAGCAGGTAGCCTGATGACCCCGAAGGAGTTCAAGCGCCTCTATCGCATCATCACCATATTGCTGGAGCAGGGTATCGACGAACTGGTGCCTGCCCGCTATCAACCCTGGCCGGGTCGTCTGGCCCGCCGCAGCCTGTTCTGGCTCAAGAACAAGCAACAAGGGCTGAGCCGCGGCGCCCGCATTCGCCTCGCCTTCGAGGCGCTCGGTCCCATCTTCATCAAGTTCGGCCAGATGCTGTCGACCCGGCGCGACCTGCTGCCGCCGGATATCGCCGAAGAGCTGGCCATGTTGCAGGACAGGGTGCCGCCTTTCTGCGGTCAGGCTGCGCGCCTCAAGATCGAGGAGAGCCTGGGTTGCCCCGTCGAGACGCTGTTCGACGATTTCGATGAGACGCCGCTGGCATCGGCCTCCATCGCGCAGGTCCATACCGGTCGGTTGAAGGAGAATGGCCGCGAGATCGTCATCAAGGTGATCCGCCCAGACATAGAGCCGGTCATAGAGGCCGATCTGCGCCTGATGCAAACGCTGGCCCGGCTGGTCGCCCGCTTCGTGCCACAGAGTGCGCGCCTGCGCCCCATCGAGGTGGTGGAAGAGTATCGCAAGACCATACTCGACGAGCTGAACCTGATGCGCGAAGCCGCCAACGCCATCCAGCTGCGCCGCAACTTCACCGGCTCAGATGCCCTCTACGTACCCGAGGTGTTTACCGAACACTGCCGTGAGCATGTGCTGGTGATGGAGCGCATCTACGGTATACCGGTTTCCGACATTCCGGCATTGGAAGCCAACGGCACCAACATGAAGCTGTTGGCCGAGCGGGGTGTGGAAGTCTTCTTCACCCAGGTGTTTCGCGACAGCTTCTTCCACGCCGACATGCATCCCGGCAACATCTTCGTTTCCTATGAACATCCCGATAATCCGCTCTGGATTGGTATCGACTGCGGCATAGTCGGCACCCTGAACCGGGAAGACAAGCGCTACCTGGCCGAGAACTTCCTCGCCTTCTTCAACCGCGACTATCGCCGGGTGGCGGAGCTGCACGTGGAGTCCGGCTGGGTACCGCCAGACACCAAGGTGGACGAGTTCGAGTTCGCCATCCGTACCGTGCTGGAGCCCATCTTCGAGAAGCCGCTGTCCGAGATCTCGTTCGGCCATGTGCTGCTCAACCTGTTCAATACCGCTCGTCGCTTCAACATGGCGGTGCAGCCGCAGCTGGTGCTGTTGCAGAAGACATTGCTTTATGTGGAAGGGCTGGGTCGTCAACTCTATCCCCAGCTGGACCTGTGGCAGACCGCCAAGCCTTATCTGGAAAACTGGATGCACGAGCAGGTCGGGCCCAAAGCGGTGTGGAATGCCATCAAGGAGAAGGCGCCATTCTGGGCGGAGAAACTGCCTGAATTGCCTGAGCTGGTCTATGAGACCCTGCGCCAGACCCGTCACCAGCAGCGCCACTTCGATCAGATGTTTGCCGATTTCCGCCGCCACAGCCGTCGGCAGGGACAGGCTCGCTACCTCTTAGGGGTTGGAGCCAGCCTGCTATTGGCGGGTGTATTCTTGCTGACCCAAAAACAATACATTGAGTGGGGACAAATCAGCCTGGCCGGCACCGGGTTATGCTGGCTGCTGGGCTGGTTCAAGGCCCGCTCCCGCCAATAACGCACTCGTGCAGTTTGGCCTCAGTTTTGAAGAAATTACGGGCTGGTATCAGCATCGTGATCGTTAATAACACACTCGCATACCTTAGCGTCAATGTTGGACTTGGAGAAATATCATGGGTGGTATCAGTATTTGGCAGTTGTTGATCATCGCAGTCATAGTCGTGCTGCTGTTCGGGACCAAGAAGCTGCGCGGGATCGGTGGCGATCTGGGCGCGGCCGTCAAAGGCTTCAAGAAGGCGCTGTCTGATGAGCCGACCGATACCAAACCCGAGCAGAAAGATGCCGAGTTTCCTCCAAAGCAGCTGAACGAAGCGGCCAATAGTGCCGAGACCGCCAAGCAGAAAGATAAAGATCAGGCCTAAGCCATGTTCGATATCGGTTTCTGGGAGCTGGTTGTCATCGGTGTCGTCGCCCTGGTGGTGCTCGGTCCCGAGCGGCTGCCCGTGGCGATCCGTACCGCCAGCCACTGGATCAGGCTGATCCGCAGCACTGCCAACTCGGTCAAGTCCGAGCTGGAGCAGGAGCTCAAGTTGCAGGATCTGCACAACGACCTGAAGAAGGCCGAACAGTTGCAGATGAACAACCTGAGCCCCGAGTTGCAGGAGTCTATCGAGCAGCTGAAAGCGGCCGCACAATCGGTGACCCGCCCTTACGAACAGCAAAACACCATCCGCCCCGCCCCGGCCGCTGCCGAGGTGCAGGAAGATACATCCGATCAGCCAGCCGTGACGGCGGCTCATGACGAGGAAACCGCCATGATCCCTGCCCAGGGTGCAGACCTGCGTGTCGAGCAAGGGGAGGTGAAGCCATGAGTCAGGCCGAACAACCCCTGATCACCCATCTGGTAGAGCTGAGAACCCGCTTGCTGCGGTCCATCTCGGCCGTCCTGCTGGTGTTCATCGCGCTGATCTATTTTTCCAACAACATCTACGACTTCGTGGCCCAGCCGCTGCTCAGTCAGTTGCCGGCAGGCACCAGCATGATAGCGACGGATGTGGCGACCCCCTTCCTGACGCCGATCAAGCTGACGCTGGTGGTCTCCTTCTTCGTGGCGATCCCCTATCTGCTTTATCAGGCCTGGGCCTTCATCGCCCCAGGTCTGTACAAGCATGAGCGGCGTCTCATCATGCCGCTGGTCGTCTCCACTGCCGTGTTGTTCTACAGCGGCATGGCGTTTGCCTACTACGTGGTGTTCCCGCTGGTGTTCGGTTTCTTCACCAGTACAGCTCCCGCCGGGGTAACGGTGGCGACCGACATCGCCAGCTATCTGGACTTCGTGCTCACCCTGTTCTTCGCGTTCGGGGTAGCGTTCGAGATCCCGGTGGCCACCATACTGCTCTGCTGGACCGGGGTGACCACCCCCAAGAGCCTGCGGGAAAAGCGCCCTTACGTCATCGTCGGGGTGTTCGTGGTCGGCATGTTGCTGACTCCGCCCGATGTCTTCTCCCAGACCCTGCTCGCAATTCCCATGTGGGCCTTGTGGGAGATAGGTCTGTTCTTCGCCCGTTTCTACGTGAAGGAAGAGGAGCAACAGGAACAAACGGAAGAGGGGAGCTGAGGCTCCCTTCCTCTTTTCATGCCCTCGTTCGAGGCGTATGGTGATGCCCTATTGAGTAGATGGTTTTCAAATGCCTGATATGTATTCCTTTTGTTCGGAACGTCTCATCCCATGATCGACATTGGTCTCAACCTCACCAGCAGCCAGTTTGCCGGTGAACAGTCAGCACTGGTGGCCCGCGCCCGCGCCGCCGGGGTCGAGGCTCTGATCCTGACCGGTACCGATCTGCTCGGTAGCCGCGAAAGCGCTGACCTGGCTGCGCTGTGGCCGGGTTACTGCTTCTCCACCGCGGGTGTGCATCCCCACGATGCCAAGAGCGTCAATGAACAGACCCTGCCCGCCCTGCTCGAGCTGGCGGCCCTGCCACAGGTAGTCGCCATCGGTGAGTGCGGTCTCGACTACAACCGGGATTTCTCCCCCCGTCCGGTGCAGGATGCGGTATTCGATGCCCAGCTGGCGCTGGCGGCCGAACTGGCGATGCCGGTGTTTCTGCATTGCCGCGATGCCCATGCCCGTTTCATCGAGATCCTGCGCCCCTGGCTGCCCAGATTGCCGGGTGCCGTGTTGCATTGCTTCACCGGTTCCGACGAGGAGTTGGACGAGTGTCTGGCGCTCGGGCTGCATATAGGGGTGACGGGCTGGCTCTGTGACGAGCGCCGTGGTCAGCTGCTGCGGGAACAGGTGGCACGCATTCCGGCCGGTCGGCTGATGATCGAAACCGATGCCCCCTATCTGGTACCGCGGGATTTGAAACCCAGACCAAAACGCAACGAACCCGCTTTTTTGCCGCACATCGCCCAGGTGGTGGCGGCCTGTCGTGGTGAAGCGCCCGAGGCCTTGCTGGCCCACACCCGGGCCACCTCCGCCGCGTTCTTCCAACTTCCTCTTTTGGAGTGATTCATGGCTACAACTCTTCCGGGCGCCTTTCCGGGTCGCCGCCTGCGCCGGGTGCGCAAACATGATTTCAGCCGTCGTCTGGTGCGCGAGAACGTACTGACCGCCAACGATCTCATCTATCCCGTGTTCGTGCTGGAAGGGGAGAATCGCCGCGAAGCCGTCCCCTCCATGCCGGGGGTGGAGCGTCTCTCCATCGATCTGCTGCTGGCGGAAGCCGAAGAGCTGGTCGCTCTCGGCGTGCCCGCCATCGCTCTGTTCCCGGTGACCCCGCTTCAGAGCAAGAGCCTGATGGCGGAAGAGGCCTACAACCCGGACGGACTGGCCCAGCGCACCGTGCGTGCCCTCAAGGCCCGCTTCCCGGAGCTGGGGGTCATCACCGACGTGGCGCTCGACCCCTTCACCACCCACGGGCAGGACGGCATCATCGATGATGAAGGCTATGTGCTGAACGACATCACCACCGAGATCCTGATCAAGCAGGCGCTCTCCCACGCCGAGGCCGGGGTCGATATAGTCGCGCCGTCCGACATGATGGACGGCCGCATCGGCGCCATCCGCACCGCGCTGGAAGAGAACGGCTTCATCAACACCCAGATCATGGCCTACTCCGCCAAGTACGCCTCCTGCTACTACGGCCCGTTCCGCGATGCGGTCGGCTCTGCCGGCAACCTCGGCAAGAGCAACAAGGCCACCTATCAGATGGATCCGGCCAACAGCAATGAGGCGTTGCACGAAGTGGCGCTGGACATCGCCGAAGGGGCCGACAGCGTGATGGTCAAGCCGGGCATGCCCTATCTGGACGTGATCCGTCAGGTGAAGGATCAGTTCGGGGTGCCGACCTTCGCCTATCAGGTGAGCGGCGAGTACGCCATGCACATGGCGGCGATCCAGAACGGCTGGCTGAAGGAGAAGGAGTGCATCATGGAGTCCCTGCTCTGCTTCAAGCGGGCCGGTGCCGACGGCATCCTCACCTACTTCGCCAAGCGCGTGGCGCAGTGGCTGAAGGAAGATGCCCGTTAAGCAGACGTGACCGAGCGTGTAACGGATAGAAAAGAGGGGAGCCGATGGCTCCCCTCTTTGTTATGACCGCCTGATTACAGCTTGGTCCAGGCGTCGCTCCAGGCGCTGCCGGTACCCGGTGAATAGTGGCTGGTAGAGCCGCCACACCAGCCGCTGTACGGCCAGGGTTTGCACTCGTAGTTGCCACCGGCGTTGCTGACCCGATCACCGGCCTGATAGCCGGTGTTGGGGGCGTAGGCCGGGTAGTCACCTTCGCCACCCCCGCTGCTCTCTTCAGCCAGGGTGACCGGGAGGCGCTGCACCACCTGCTGCTGGCCGTCCGCCAGACCGGTGATGACCACTTCGTAGCTGCCATCGCTGACGTTGCTGCCCGGCAGCACCAGGGTGCTGGTGCCGTTCACCTTGCTGCTGGTGGTGCCATGGCTGCGACCGTTCTGCTCCAGAGTCGCGGTGATCTGCACCGGGTTGGCTGTGGTCACGTTGAAGCTGATGCTGACCTGACCATTGACTATGGTGTACTCGCTTGCCATGGCACTGACGGTAAAGTCACTGCTGCCGATCACCGGCGGCTTGTTGCCACCATCGCAATCGCTATCGCCCTGGACTTTCCATACGCCCCAGTCACCTGTGGTGCCCGGCTCTTCGTTCTGGGTCCACCAGCCCGCCAGCCAGTTCTTGCCGTTGTGGCTGACGATGTCGCCGCCGACGTAGACCTTCTTGGCATCCCAGCCATTTTCACAGATGGCGCCCTGCTCCTTGACGGTCACGTTGCGCTGCTGGGTTACCAGCTGGCCTGCGCTGTCGGTCACCTGATAGGTGAGGGCGTAGCGGCCGACCTTGCTGCTGTCGACACTGCCGCTGACCTTGATCTGGGCTGTCAGGTCGCCATCTTCTTCGTCATGGGCACTGACACCGGTCATCGGATCGAAAGGGGTGCCCAGCTCCAGCGTGGTGTCGGTGACGCCGCTGAATACCGGCTTCATGCTGTAGACCTCGACGCTGCGTACCTGTTCGGTGACGTTGTTGTCGCGATCGCTCACCTTGTAGGTGAGGGGATAGAGACCGATGCGCTGGCTGTCTACTGAGCCTTCAACCTGGATCTGGGCAGTCAGGTCGCCATCTTCCTTGTCGTTGGCGGCGACACCGGCCATGGGATCAAAGGCGGAGCCCTGCTTGATGCGGGTATCGCTCACGCCACTGAACACCGGCTTGCCGTTGTCGACCGGAGGGGTGATCTCCTGCTCGTGGATGAAGGGGCCGTAACTCTTGATGAAGGATTCGTTGTAGGACTGACCGGCGGCATTGCGGCCCATGTCCCAGTTGATGGACCAGGTCATCACGCCGCGCAGGGGCTGGCCCTGGTTCTTCAGCTTGTTGAAGGCATCGAACAGATCCTGCGGATTCTTGACGTAACCGGTGGCGGCCGCGTTTATGTTGGTCGGGATGCCGAACACCAGCTTGTCGTGGGGGATCTTGTAGTAGCCGCGGGTGCCGTTGATCAGCGAGTCCGCCATGTAGTAGATGAACTCTTCTTTCAGCGCATCGTTGTTCTGGGCAATCCAGCCAATGTTGTCGATCCAGATGCCATCGCCACCCTGATTGTAGAACTGGGGGTTGATCCAGTCGTAGTAGCCTTCCAGCGCCCGCAGATAGGGAGTGTAGAGGCCGTTGGCAGTCAGGTAGGGGAACTCGGGCGCCATGGTGATGAGGAAGTTTTTCCCCTGGGCGCGGTAGTGATCCTTGACCAGACGCAGGGCGGCCGGGATCACGGTCTGGTTGTTGGCGGCGGTCACGGCGGTTTGCTCCAGATCGATATCCAGACCGTCAAAACCATAGATTTCCACCAGACGGATGATCTCGTCGGCAAAGGCCTGCTCCTGGCCGGTGCGCAGCTCGATGTGCGCATCGGCACCGCCCAGTGCCAGCAGCACGGCACGGCCCTGACGGTTCAGCTCGGCGATCTGTTCGATGAACTGGCTTTCGCTCATGCCGGTAGCCGGGTCGAGCTTGAAGGTCGGGATGGTATCGCCGCCATAAACCTTCATGAAGGAGACATCGACCACGTTGTATTGAGGGTTGATTTGGTCGAGCTTGACACAGGGGGCGACACCGCCCTTGTAACCGGCTCCATTACACCAGTTGTGCCAGTAGCCGACCACGACACCCGACTGTGGATTGACCATGGCCGAGTTGGCTGTCGAGCTATGGCCGGGTAGGGCGTAAAGTGCCAGCATCATGCTGCTGCCAAGCAGACTGAGTCTTGAGATGCTCATACTGGGATAGACCTTCTTCGATTAATTGTGAGAGGAGGGCGCCATTGGTTGCGATGGCGATGCGTGGAAACACACGCACTATATTTTTGTGTTCATGTACAGAGGCTTAAGCGGTGATTAAATAGTGGGTTTGATTCAATCGAAGCAGAGGGGATGGACTGGCTGGATTGCCAGCTTTTGCGGTTATGGAACGTCGATATCGCTTGTTGGAGCCTGATCCGCTACTGAGTGGCGCACCACTTTGAAAGTGGGGGGCTCGGTCAATCTCCTGTGTGATGCCGGCCTTGTGGCCGATGTTGTTGTTTCGGGAGACCAGTTTGCCGGTTTAATGAGCATGTTTTCGCGAAAAGTGGGCAACTGGCCCGCCTCTCGGCGGCAAAGGCTTGATTAATGAGGTTTCTGCCTACATCTTAGATGGTCCAAGCAGGCTTCTGGACGGCAGGGGCTGTAGAGAATTTAGAGGTACCGCAGGATGAACAACCCTTTGCTGACAATGGACTCGCTGCCCCCTTTCAGCCAGATCCAGCCCGACCAGGTGCAAGCTGCAGTGACGCAGGCGATCGCCGATTGCAAACAGAAGATCGGCGATGTGCTGGCCCAGCGTGACCCCCATACCTGGGACAGTCTGATCGCGCCGCTGGAAGAGGTGAATGACCGCCTGGCGCGAGTCTGGTCACCGGTCAGCCATCTCAACTCCGTGCTCAACAGCGAAGCGCTGCGCGCGGCCCATGACGCCTGCCTGCCGCTGTTGTCCGAGTTCCAGACCTATGTCGGTCAGCATGAAGGGCTCTATCAGGCTTATCGCGAGCTGGCCGAGAGCGACGACTTCCCGCTGCTGAGTGGCGCCCAGCGCAAGGAGATCCAGAATACCCTGCGCGATTTTCGCCTGTCCGGTATCGGTCTGCCCGCCGAGGTGCAGCAGCGCTACGGCGAGATCCAGGCACGTCTCTCCGAGCTGGCCTCCCGCTTCAGCAACAACGTCCTGGATGCGACCCAGGGCTGGACCAGACTGGTGACCGACGAGGCCGACCTGACCGGCTTGCCGCAGAGTGCGCTGGCCGCCGCCCGCCAGCTGGCGGAGCAGAAGGGTCAGCAGGGCTGGCTGTTCACTCTGGATATTCCCTCCTACCTGCCGGTGATGATGTATGCCGACAACCGCGCGCTGCGCGCCGAACTGTATGAAGCCTTCACCACCCGCGCCTCGGATCAGGGCCCCAACGCCGGCAAGTGGGACAACTCCGCCATCATGACCGAGCTGCTCTCCCTGCGCCGCGAACTGGCCCAGTTGCTGGGTTTTGGCAACTATGCCGAGTTGTCGCTCGCCACCAAGATGGCGGACAAGACGGAGCAGGTAGTGGGCTTCCTCTCGGATCTCGCGGCCAAATCCCTGCCACAGGGCAAGGCCGAGCTGGAGGAGATCCGCACTTTCGCCGCCGAGCAGCATGGCCAGAGCGAACTGGCGGCCTGGGATCTGCCCTATTACGCCGAGAAGCTCAAGCAGCACAAGTTCTCCATCTCCGACGAGCAGCTACGCCCCTACTTCCCCGCCAACAAGGTGGTGAAGGGCCTGTTCGAGGTGGTGAGACGGGTGTTCGGTATCAAGGTGCGCGAGCGCCTCGGCATCGACACCTGGCACCCTGATGTGCGTTTCTACGACATCTTCGATGCCGAGGATGAGCTGCGCGGCAGCTTCTACCTCGACCTCTATGCCCGCGAGCACAAGCAGGGCGGGGCCTGGATGGACGTCTGCCTGGGTCGTCGCTACCGTCAGGATGGGTCGCTGCAAAAGCCGGTGGCCTACCTGACCTGCAACTTCAATGGCCCTGTGGATGGCAAACCGGCTCTGTTCACCCACAACGAGGTGGTGACCCTATTCCACGAGTTTGGCCACGGCATTCACCACATGCTGACCCAGATCGACGTGGCCGGTGTCGCCGGCATCAACGGTGTGGCCTGGGATGCGGTGGAGCTGCCGAGCCAGTTCCTCGAAAACTGGTGCTGGGAGTCCGAGGCGCTGGCCTTTATCTCCGGTCATCATGAGACCGGCGAGCCCTTGCCTGCCGATCTGCTGGAGAAGATGCTGACCGCCCGCAATTTCCAGGCTGCGATGCAGATGCTGCGTCAGCTGGAGTTCGCCCTGTTCGATTTCCGCCTGCACCAGGAATTTGACCCGGCCAACCCGGATCAGATCCCGGCCCTGCTGGCCGAGGTGCGCAGCCAGGTGGCCGTGATGACGCCGCCTGCGTTCAACCGTTTCCAGCACAGCTTCTCTCACATCTTTGCCGGCGGTTATGCGGCGGGCTACTACAGCTACAAGTGGGCCGAGGTGTTGTCGGCGGATGCCTATTCCCGTTTCGAGGAGGAGGGGATCTTCAATCCCGCCACCGGCCAATCCTTCCTGAAGAATATTCTGGAGAAGGGGGGCTCCAAGGAGCCCATGGAGTTGTTCCGTGCCTTCCGTGGCCGCGAGCCCAGGGTCGATGCACTGCTACGCCACAGCGGGATTGCCGCCTGAGGCCCGGCGGCCTTCGCCGTCGTGAGTTTCAAGCAGGTACACTTTTGCGGCATAGTGGGATCCTTGCGTGATTTTTGAGATAAAAAGGGACCTTTTGGTCCCTTTTCTCAAGGCTTTTTAATATCTTGCGGAGTGCATGTTTGCACTGTCCCCGCCTCTTCAGTAGAGTCGGGTTCTACCTTCCAAGGAGAGAAAGAACCTTGCCATGAGGCGAGCACTCGAGTCTGTCTATCAAATCATCTCAAGTCTGTCTCATTCGAGTGGTCAGGGATATTTCGATACCTTTGTGAGTGAAATCGCAGCAGCGGTCAGGGCAGACTTCGTCCTGATTTCAGGTAGGGATCAAGCGGGGCTGTTTTTCAAGGTGCACGCCGCCCATCCCGCATCTCTCGACACCACCCATTTCAGTTTTCCGGTCAGCGCCACCCCGGGGGAAGTCACCCTGCAAGAGGGTGAGGCCTGGTTCAGCGATCGCGTCCAGCAGCTGTTCCCCCATGCCGCCGTGTTGCAGGCCTGGCATATTCAGGCCTATGCCGGTGTGGCCCTCAAGAATGCCCAGGGCGAGACCATAGGCATCTGCAGCGTGCTGTTCAAGCAGCCGCTCGCCAACATGGACAAGGTGATGGGCTTGCTGCGGCTGCTGGCCCCACTGGCGGGCCGCGAGCTGGCACTGATGTGCCAGCAGTTGCCGGTGCAGAGCCAGCCTGAGTATCACCACTTCCTGCACACCATGATGTCCCACGCCCCCGTGGGGATCGGCAAGCTGGATCTGGATGGCAGGATCCTCTGGACCAACCCGGCCATCGAGAAGATGCTGGGTTACAGCCAGAAAGAGCTGCAGCACCGCACCGCCGCCGAACTCAACCATCCGGAAGACTGGTTGCGCAGCATCTCCTGTTACGCGGAGCTCAAGCGCGGCGAGCGTACCGCCTTCACCCAGGAGAAGCGCTACCTGCACCGTGATGGTCAGGTGTTGTGGGGGCGGGCCACAGTCACCCTGGTGCGGGACGAGCAGTTGCAGCCTGAATATTTGATGGTGGTGCTGGAAAATATCGACCCACTCAAGCGTCATGCCGAGCAGCTCAAGCTTTCCCACCGCGTCTATGACAACCTCTCCGAAGCCATTCTGGTGTGCGATGCCGACAGCCGCATCATCTCGGTCAACCCGGCGTTCGAGCAGATCACCGGCTACAGCGAGACCGAGGTATGCGGTCAGCGCCCCAGCATGCTCAAGTCCGGGCTGCACGATCAGGCCTTCTACGCCGACATGTATCACGCGCTGGAGCGGGTAGGGGTCTGGCGTGGGGAGGTGTGGAACAAGCGCAAGAACGGCAAGCTCTACCCCCAGCAGCTGATGATCAGCACCCTGCGGGAAGGGGGCAAGATCAGCCAGTACATCGCCATCTTCAGTGATCTCTCCCAGACCAAGCTGGCGGAGCAGAAGATTGCTGCCCAGGCCAACTACGACAATCTCACCGGCCTGCCCAATCGCTGGCTGTTTGGCCGCTGCCTCAGCCGTTTCTGCGAGCGGGGCGAGCGCTTCGCGCTCATGGTACTGGATCTCAACAACTTCAAGGCGGTCAACAACAGCATGGATCACCACGCCGGTGACGCCCTGCTGCGGGAGGTGTCGGATCGGCTGGTGAGCCGGGTGCGTACTGAGGATCTGGTGGCCCGCATCGGCGGCGACGAGTTCGCCTTCCTGGTGCCCGGCATCGTCAACCGCCGGCAGGCCGAGGTGTTCGCCAAGCAGGTGATCGGCGGCTTCGCCCGTCCCTTCATGCTGGCCAACCAGCACCTCTATGTGACGGCCACCATAGGCATCACCCTCTGCCCCGGGGATGGCGTCGAGAGCGACGAGCTGCTGCGCAACGCCGAACAGGCGCTGTTTGCCGCCAAGCGGCAGGGACGCCTGCTCGGCAGTTACTGCGCCTTCATGCGCGAAGAGGTGCGCCAGCGTCACCAGATGCTGCAGGATCTGGCGGAGGCGATCAAGCTGGAGCAGCTGACCATGGCCTATCAGCCGATCTGGGACAACCGCAGCGGCCGGGTGGCCAAGCTGGAGGCGCTGGTGCGCTGGTATCACCCGCACTGGGGCCAGGTCTCGCCGGCGGACTTCATTCCGCTGGCGGAAGAGGCGGGGCTCATCCAGGGGTTGGGGGCGCTGGTGCTGTGGCAGTCGTGTCGGGATCTGGCGCGCTTGCAGCAATCCGGCTTCCCGGATCTGCAGATGTCCATCAACCGCTCCACCCTGGAGTTCCAGACCATAGATCCGGAGGCGAGCGAGTGGCTCAAGGTGATCCACCACTTCGGGCTCGACCCCTGCGACATCGTCATCGAGATCACCGAATCCCTGCTGATGGAGACCAGCGATCAGCACAGGGTGCGGATCGATGCCCTGCGCGAGGCGGGCTGCAAGCTGGCCATCGACGACTTCGGCACCGGTTATTCGGCCCTCAACTATCTGCGCAACTTCCCGGTGGATCTGGTCAAGATAGACCGCGCCTTCGTGCGCCACATCCCGTTCAACGAACAGGACAGGCTGCTGCTCGACGGCATCATCAACATAGTGCACAACCTCGGCATGCAGGTGGTGATCGAGGGGGTGGAGACTCGCGAGCAGCTCAACTTCCTCTGCCAGAAGGGGTGTGCCTTCACCCAGGGCTTCCTGCTCAGCCGCCCGCTGGCGTATGACGACCTGATCGAATACCTGCAACTCAACGACAAGAGCATGTTTCTGCAGATCAGCTAGCGGGCGGTCACTCCGCCGGTTTCAGCTTGTCCTGCCTGCCTTTCAGCGTCCGATAGTCTTCGCCGAGATAACGCAGGTAGATACGATCCAGCACACCCTCCTCCAGCATCTGCTGCAGTGCCTTGTCGTATGCTGGCAGCAGCGCGGCCCTTTGCTCGCCAAAGCAGAGGTAGAGCGGGGTCGAGTCGATGAAGGGGGAGAGCGCGCGGATTGGCACGTCTTGCTCCTTCGACAAGATGGGGGCCGAGAAGTAATCCAGAATGATCATGTCGACCCGGCTCTTTTCGAGCAGCAACAGCAGCTGCTTGTCCGAGTGCGCCTTGATCGACACCCAGCCGTCATAGTGCTTGATCTTCTCCGTGTAGTCATAGCCCCTCACCATGCCGACCTTCATCCCCCTGGCCATCTCCCATGAGAAGTTGTGCAGGGGGCTGTCGGTGCGCACATAGGCGGCCAGGGGATAAAAAGCGGTCGCGAGATCGGGGTGATGACAACCGGGCAGCGGGGCATTGTCGAGAATGCCATCGGCGAGCCGGGTGCTGACATACTGCTCGCAGCGCCCCCATGGCAGCTCGATCAGGCTGAGCTTCATCCCCAGACGCCGGGCAACCTCCTGATGGATCTCGATGGAAATCCCCTCGGTCAGGCGTCCCTGCTCCGCATAGGAAAAGGGGGGCCAGTCCACCCCGCATACCTTCAGGTCTGTGCCGCTCTGGGCGGCGAGTAACAAGGCGATGAGCAGGTGCATGGGGTTTCCTCCCTACAGCGATGGAAAGGGGCTGTGGTACACTCCCTTCACTGAACTTAGAACGCCTCCAAAGACCATGCAAATCCTCCTCGAAGACCCCGCCAAGGCCGCGCTGGCGCAAGCGCTGGCCAGCCAGCTTGACCAGACCGACTATCCCCAGTTCGCCCTGGTGTTTACGCCCGAGCGGCTGGAGCTACGCAAGCTGGACGAGCCCAAGCTGGGGGCCGTCTACGTGGACTTCGTGGAAGGGGCGGTGGCCCATCGCCGCAAGTTTGGCGGCGGACGGGGCCAGTCCATCGCCAAGGCGGTCGGGCTCAAAGCCGGGGCGACTCCGACCGTGGTGGATGCCACCGCCGGGCTGGGTCGCGACGCCTTCGTGCTGGCTTCCCTCGGCTGCAAGGTGACCCTGATCGAGCGCAGTCCCGTGGTGGCGGCCCTGCTGCAGGATGGTTTGATGCGGGCGGCGCAGGATCCCGAGATAGGCCCCTGGGTCAGCGAGCGGATGCGCCTGCTGCAAGGGCCGGCGGTGGACAACCTGCTGGCGTTGACCGAGCGGCCCGAGGTCGTCTATCTCGATCCCATGTTCCCCCACAAGCAGAAGTCGGCGCTGGTGAAGAAAGAGATGCGAGTGTTCCAGTCGCTGGTGGGGCCGGATCTCGATGCGGATGCCCTGTTGCCGGCGGCCCTCAAGATGGCGGACAAGCGGGTGGTGGTGAAGCGCCCCAGCTACGCGGGCTGGCTCAATGAGCACAAACCCAGCATGGCCATCGAGACCAAGAGCAACCGCTTCGATGTCTATGTCATGGCTGCGCTGGCGGCGAGTTAACTGCCGGCCTGAGTCGCGGATGCAAAAAAGGAGGGCCAACGTTATGTTGGCCCTCCTTTTTGTACTGGATTCAATTGGTTGGCGAGAAGCGGATCAGCTTATCTTCCCCTTGCCAGTTCAGGTGCAGGGTTGTCAACTCCGCCAGACTGAGCCGCTCGCCACTGTGCAGCAGCAGATACTCGACCCCCTCGCTGGCTTCGATGGTGCGGATCTTGTCATCCCACTGGCGGCCATCGCGGTTAGTGATAGTCACCGGCAGTTGCCAGCTGGCGGCAATTTCGAGCCAGTCGTAGAGATCGCAGCTGATGGGTTGGTAATCCGGCATGATCGGCTCCCAAGCGAGCAAGTTTCTGGATCAGGCTTCCAGCAAGCGGGTGGGCCAGCCCATCTTTTGCTGGCGTTCCACTTCGAGCCGCAATTCGCTGGCGCGCAGGTAGTGCTCGTCCAGCCATCCCTTGGGCAGGGTCAGGGTCAGCGCCTCTTCATCGGCCTGCAGGGTGAAGCTGGGGACCGTGCCCTGGGTGCGACGCATGCAGAGGATCAGCGAGATGCGCAGAATGCGGGCCAGGCGGATCGCCTGACGACCGGTGACGGCGCCCTGCTTCTCCAGGGTTTCCAGCTTTAATTCGTCCCGCTGGTTGAACAGCAGGGCCGACAACAGCTTCTTTTGCGCAGGGGTAAAGCCCGGCATGTCGATGTTGTCGATGATGTAGGCGGCGTGTTGCGGCGCTTTCTTGTACTCGATGCACAGGCCAATCTCGTGCAGCAAGGCCGCATAACGCAGGATGGGGCGACCGTAACGTTTCGAGAGTCGCCAGGCCGGTTGCAGCTGGGTGAAGGCCTCGATGGCGGTGTCGCGCACTCGCTCGGCATGCTCCTTGTCCAGCTGATAACGGCTGATCAGGCTGTCGGCGGTTCGATCCCGGGCATCACAGTCGTGATTGTTGCCGAGCAGACCGTAGATCAGCCCTTCACGCAGGGCGCCGCCCGCCAGGGTCATGCTCTCTATATTCAGGGTTTCGAAGATGGCGATCAGGATGGCGAGGCCGGAGGGAAACACGGTCAGCCGCTCGGCCGCCAGCCCTTCCAACTGCAGCCGATCCAGCCTGCCACAGGCGATGGCCTGACCCATCAGCTCCTGCAGTTTCGGCAGTGTGACCCGCTCGCTCTTCCCTTGCGCCAGCATGATCTCCTGCAGCGCCTGCACCGTGCCGGAGGCGCCGACGCAGGTGCGCCAGCCCAGGGTGCGGTAATCTTCCGCCACCTTCTCCAGCACCGCCTTGGCGGCCGCGATAGCCTGCCCGAAGCGGGCTTCACTCAGCTCGCCATCACCGAAGTGGTTGTTGAGCCAGGTGACGCAGCCCATGTGCAGGCTGTTGAGCAGTTTCGCTTCGCTGTGCTCGCCGATCACCAGTTCTGTGCTGGCGCCGCCGATGTCGATCACCAGCCGGTTGCCTTCCCCGGCAGAGGTCCAGGAGACCCCCTCGTAGATGGTCTTGGCCTCTTCCTCGCCAGAGATGATCTCTATGCTGTGGTTGAGCACCCGTTCCGCTTCGCTGAGGAACTCGTCGACGTTGGTGGCAAGGCGCAGTGTGGCGGTGCCCACCACCCGGATATTGTCGGCCGGAATGTCCTGCAACTGCTCGGAGAACAGGCGCAGGCAGTCCCAGCCCCGCTCCATGGCGGCACGGCTGAGACGAAATTCCGGATCGAGCCCGGCGGCGAGGCGAACCTTGCGCTTGACCTTGGTGACGGTGCGCAACGCACCGGCGACCTCGCGCACCACCAGCATATGAAAGCTGTTGGAGCCGAGGTCGATGGCGGCATAGAGCGGCGAGTTGTACAACTGGGCCTGTCCTTCAGCTCTTGCGCGGCGGACGACGACGGTTGTTGCTGTTGCCACCGCCCTGGCGATCCCGCATGTTGCGGTTCACCGGCTGACGGTTGCGAACGACCCGCTTCGGTGCGGTCACGTCATCCAGCAGCGCCTCGCGGTCATATTTGCTGACCGGGATCGGGTGGTGGATGTACTCCTCGATGGCCGGCAGGTTGAAGGCATAGTCTTCACAGGCCAGGCTGATGGAGTGACCGCTCTTGCCGGCACGACCGGTACGACCGATACGGTGTACATAGTCTTCGGCGTCATCGGGCAGGTCGTAGTTGAAGACGTGGGTCACGTCCGGGATGTGCAGACCACGGGCGGCCACGTCGGTGGCGACCAGGATGTCCAGCGTCCCCTTGGTGAAGTCTTCCAAGA
The DNA here is from genome assembly GCF_000820005.1 of Aeromonas piscicola. Lineage (GTDB taxonomy): Bacteria > Pseudomonadota > Gammaproteobacteria > Enterobacterales > Aeromonadaceae > Aeromonas > Aeromonas piscicola. Next base: position 20,079 of record NZ_CDBL01000036.1, read on the forward strand.
TCTTCATCCGCTTCTTCTGCGGCACGTCACCGGTCAGCAGACCGACTCGGTGGCCGTCATTCTCCAGCCACGCATGCACGTCTTCACAGACATGCTTGGTGTTGGCGAAGACGATGGCCTTTTCCGGCCACTCTTCTTCCATCAGGGAGAGCAACAGCAGCATCTTGTCTTCATTGGAGGGGTAGAACAGCTCCTCCTTGATGCGCACGCCCGTCATCTGTTCAGGCTCCACCTGCACGTGTTCCGGGTGGTTCATGTGCTCGTAGGCCAGCTCCTGCACCCGCAGGGAGAGGGTGGCGGAGAACAGCATGCTCAGACGCTCGGTCGGCGCAGGCATGCGGCGGAACAGGAAACGGATGTCCTTGATGAAGCCCAGATCGAACATGCGATCCGCTTCATCCAGCACCACGACCTGAATGTTGCTCAGATCGATGACCTTGGACTTGAAGTAGTCGATGATGCGGCCCGTGGTACCGATCAGGATGTCGACGCCCTGCTCCAGCACGGCCAGCTGCTTGTCGTAACCTTCGCCGCCGTAAGCGAGGCCAAGCTTGAGGCCGGTAGAGGCGGCTATGCTGTCGGCATCGTTGTAGATCTGTACTGCCAGTTCCCGGGTGGGCGCCATTATGATGGCTCTGGGTTGGTTAACCAGACGGGGATTGGTCAGCGGGTGGGTCAGCAAATAATTGAATGTCGCGGCCAGGAAGGCAATGGTCTTGCCGGTTCCTGTCTGGGCCTGACCGGCGAGGTCATGACCTTCTACCAGCAGTGGCAGAGACAGTGCCTGGATGGGCGTGCAATAGTGAAATCCCTTTGATTCCAGACCAGCCAGAACTTCGGGTTCGAGGCCCATTTGGGCGAATTTTTCGGTCGTTAAGTGTGTTTTGCTCATGGCGGTAGGTTATCAGGTTAGGCTTGCAATAATAAACAGGATCATTTCAAATAGGGCAACTATTGCCTTTGTTGATACGTCAATAAAGCCTTAATTACTGACTGGAGTTGGAGATGAGTGACAAGATTGTTCAGCTGAGCGATGCCAGCTTCGAGGCAGATGTAATCAAAGCCGATGGCGCCGTTCTGGTCGACTTCTGGGCCGAATGGTGTGGTCCGTGCAAGATGATTGCCCCGATCCTGAACGAAGTCGCCCAAGAGTATGCCGGTCGTGTGACAGTGGCGAAATTGAACATCGACCATAACGCCGACACTCCGCCCAAGTATGGCATTCGCGGTATTCCGACCCTCTTGCTGTTCAAGAATGGCGAAGTGGCAGCGACCAAGGTCGGTGCCCTGTCCAAGACTCAGCTGAAAGAGTTTCTGGACGGTAACCTGTAATAATCAAAAAGGAGCGCATTGCAATAATGCGCTCCTTGTGTTTTATCACCTAGACGCTCATCCCGATTGGTGCTAGTTTATCGTTCGTTTGCTAACCTTTTTGCCTGACTCTTTGCTTAACAACAGCCCGGCAAATCAAATCCGATCAGCACCAATCCAGCAGACTGTCTCCTCATTTCAATCCTTGCTTACAGACTTTCACCACTATGAATCTGACTGAATTAAAGAACACTCCTGTGTCCGAGCTGGTCAAGCTTGGCGAATCCATGGGGTTGGAAAATCTGGCTCGGGCGCACAAGAAAGATATTATTTTCGCGATCCTCAAGGCGCATGCCAAGGGTGGTGAGGATATCTTTGGCGACGGTGTGCTGGAAATCCTGACCGATGGTTTTGGCTTCCTGCGTAGTGCAGATGGCTCCTATCTGGCTGGTCCGGACGATATCTACGTCTCCCCGAGCCAAATTCGCCGCTTCAACCTGCGTACCGGCGATACCGTTTCCGGCAAAATCCGACCACCGAAAGAGGGCGAACGTTATTTCGCGCTGCTCAAGGTCAACGAGGTCAACTATGACCGTCCGGAAAACGTCCGCAACAAGATCCTGTTTGAAAACCTGACGCCGCTGCATGCCAACGAACGTCTGCGCATGGAACGGGGTAACGGTTCTACCGAAGATATCACTGCCCGTGTACTGGATTTGGCATCCCCCATCGGTAAAGGCCAGCGTGGCCTGATCGTGGCACCGCCCAAGGCCGGTAAGACAATGCTGCTGCAGAACATTGCCCAGAGCATCGCCTACAACCACCCGGACTGTGAACTGATTGTCCTGCTGATCGACGAGCGTCCGGAAGAAGTGACCGAGATGCAGCGCATGGTGAAGGGTGAAGTGATCGCTTCTACCTTTGACGAGCCGGCATCCCGCCACGTTCAGGTTGCCGATATGGTGATCGAAAAGGCCAAGCGTCTGGTCGAACACAAGAAGGACGTGGTCATCCTGCTGGACTCCATCACCCGTCTGGCTCGCGCCTACAACACCGTCATCCCGTCATCGGGCAAGGTACTGACCGGTGGTGTGGATGCCAACGCCCTGCACCGTCCCAAGCGCTTCTTCGGTGCTGCGCGTAATGTGGAAGAGGGCGGCAGCCTGACCATCATCGCGACCGCGCTGGTGGATACCGGATCCAAAATGGACGAGGTTATCTACGAAGAGTTCAAGGGTACCGGTAACATGGAACTGCACCTCTCGCGCAAGATTGCCGAGAAGCGTATCTACCCGGCCATCGACATCACCCGTTCTGGCACCCGTAAGGAAGAGTTGCTGACTACCGGTGACGAGCTGCAGAAGATGTGGATCCTGCGCAAGATCATTCACCCCATGGGTGAGATTGACAGCATAGAGTTCCTGATCGACAAGTTGGCTGCCACCAAGACCAACGACGAATTCTTTGACTCCATGCGGCGTCAACAGAAGTAATCCAGTCGGACAATGACGAAACCGCGGCTCAGGTCGCGGTTTTTGTTTATCTATTTTCCGGTCGCTTGAGTAGTATGAAACCTCGATGTCACAAGGACAGGGACGTCATGAAGCTGGTACACCTGATATGGCTCGGTTGGCTGATGGGCATGCCGGTGCATGCTGCCCCCTCGGTGGCCAAGTCCGAGCTGATCGCCGACGAAGGGCTGCAGGGCCATCTCGACTATCTGGGCAGCCGTCTGCAGCAGGGGCAGTTTGCCGCCATGGATTCGCTGCTGGACTCGCTGGCCGTGGGCCAGCGGGAATACCTGCTGTGCCAGCTGCTGGCCACCCTGGATGCCAGCTCCAGAGCGAGTTCCCCCGAACTGCTGGCCTGGGTGCGTGCCCAGTCGGTCAAGGCGCCCCGCTGGCTGGTGGAGAAGGAGGTGGACGGTTTTCTGATCCAGCAGCCCGCCTATGATTTTGCCGCCGCAGCGCGGCTGGTACTGAGCCGCTGGCAGCAACAGGCCTGGCAGGACAACTACCGCCAGTTGCTGGAGCAGAACAGCTTCGAATTCAAACAGATCTACAACAGCCGCAACCCGGACTTGGCCCAGCAGCAGCAGGCGTTGCTGGCGGTATTCGAGCGGCAGCCGCTCTTTGTCTTGCAGCGCGAGGCGCGCAAGCTGGCCGCCATGAGCATCTTCCTGCCCGACAACCAGCTGCTGCGACAGCTGCTCGAGCGCACCGGCGACAGCGCCCTCTATCAGAAGTTGTGGCACCAGCCGGTGGATCACGACAGCGTTGCCGCCCTTCGGAGCGTGGCCCGTTTCCACCAGGGGCAGGCGGCGAGCGACCTGCTGATCGCCGCCAGCCGCAACGGCCGCCTGAAACTGCCCGCATTGCAACAACTCAGCCAGCTCTCACCCCTGCCCGACACGGCGCAGCAGTTCCTGCTGGCCGAGCTCGGCAATCGTCAGTACAGCGGTCAGGTGGCCAGTCTGCTGTTGCAGATGGATGAACCCAGGCTGCTGGCCCAGCTCGCCGATCGGCTCACCCGGCAGGAAAAGCGCCATGCAAGTCCTGTGATGCTGCCCGATACGGGTACACCCGTCGCCCCGCCAGGGTTATAATGCGGCATCGCCTGACCACAGGGTACCTGCATGAAATACAAGGATTTGCGTGATTTTATCGCGCAGCTGGAACAAAACGGACAACTCAAGCGCATCACCCGCGAGATAGATCCCTATCTGGAAATGACGGAGATCAGCGATCGCACCCTGCGTGCGGGTGGTCCGGCCCTGCTGTTCGAAAATCCCAAAGGTTACCGCATGCCGGTGCTGACCAACCTGTTCGGCACTCCGGATCGGGTCGCCATGGGCATGGGCCAGCCCAACGTCGGTGCCCTGCGCCAGGTCGGGGTCTGGCTCTCCTATCTGAAGGAGCCCGAGCCGCCGCGCGGCCTCAAGGAGCTGATGGAGAAGCTGCCCATCTTCAAGCAGGTGCTCAACATGCCGACCAAGCGGCTCTCCTCCGCCCCTTGCCAGCAGGTGGTGCTGGAAGGAGAGGCGGTCGATCTGGACCAGATCCCGATCCAGCACTGCTGGCCCGGCGATGTGGCACCGCTGGTCACCTGGGGCCTCACCATCACCCGTGGCCCCTACAAGAAACGGCAGAACCTCGGTATCTACCGCCAGCAGAAGATCGGCAAGAACAAGCTGATCATGCGCTGGCTGGATCACCGCGGTGGCGCCATCGATTTTCGCGAGTGGCAGGAAGCCCATCCGGGCGAGCGTTTCCCCGTGGTGGTGGCGCTGGGCGCCGATCCTGCGACCATACTCGGCGCTGTGACGCCTGTGCCTGACTCCCTCTCCGAATATGCCTTCGCCGGCCTGCTGCGGGGCAGCCGAACCGAGGTGGTGAAGGCGCTGAGCTGTGAGCTGGAGGTGCCCGCCAGCGCCGAAATCGTGCTGGAAGGCTATCTGGAGCCGGGTGAACTGGCGCCAGAAGGGCCTTATGGGGATCATACCGGCTACTACAACGAGGTGGACGAGTTCCCGGTCTTCACCATCACCCACATGACCATGCGTCGCGATGCCATCTACCACAGCACCTACACAGGTCGGCCGCCCGATGAGCCGGCGGTGCTCGGGGTGGCATTGAACGAGGTGTTCGTGCCGCTGCTGCAGAAGCAGTTCCCCGAGATAGTGGATTTCTACCTGCCGCCGGAGGGCTGCTCCTACCGGATGGCGGTGGTGACCATCAAGAAGCGTTACCCAGGCCATGCCAAGCGGGTGATGCTGGGGGTCTGGTCCTTCCTGCGCCAGTTCATGTACACCAAGTTCGTGATCGTCTGCGATGACGACATCAACGCCCGCGACTGGAAGGACGTGATCTGGGCCATCACCACCCGGATGGACCCGGCCCGGGATACCACCCTGATCGAACACACCCCGATCGACTATCTGGACTTCGCCTCGCCCGTCTCCGGCCTTGGCTCCAAGATGGGGCTGGATGCCACCAACAAGTGGCCGGGGGAGACCAACCGCGAGTGGGGACAACCCATAGTCCAGGACGAGGCGGTGAAGCAGAAGGTGGATGCCATCTGGGATGAGCTGGCTATTCTCGGCTAGGCTGGCTGGGATTTATATCACTCGGGCCGGGTCGAACATGCCCGGCCAGCCAGAGGAACCCTGGTGCCACCGCCGTTCTGGTGCAAAAGGTTGATGATCTCCGGGCGGAATTGGGTATGCTCGGGGAACCTGACCAGCTGCACTGGTCGTCAGTCCACAGTGAATCAATGAGCGAAAGCGGGCCGAGCGAGCCCGTCACAAGGATAAGAATGCAACGTATCAAGTGCCGCGTAGAGGAACTGCGCGAATATGTCGACACCATCTGGCACGTGGCCCTGACGCCGCAGCAAGGGGTCAGCTTCAAGCCGGGCCAGTATCTGCTGGTGGTGATGAGCGATTCGGACAAGCGCCCCTTCTCCATCGCCAACTCACCGACACGCCCCGGCGTGCTGGAGCTGCAGATCGGTGCCACCCCCGAGAACGCTTATGCCGGTCAGGTGCTGGCCCGCATGCGCGAGCAGGGCGAGATAGAGATCGAACTGGCGGCAGGCAAGGCCTTCCTGCGGGAAGAGTCGCCCCGTCCGTTGATCCTGATGGCGGGGGGCACAGGTTTTTCCTATGCCCGCTCCATCCTGGAGTTCCTGATCGATACCGGCAGCAAGCGCCCGGTGTTCTTCTACTGGGGCGTGCGCCAGGCGCACTGGCTCTACGAGCTGGAGCAGATGCAGCAGTGGGCGCGTGACTATGCACCGCTGACCTTCATCCCCGTGGTGCAGGAGCCGGAAAGCGACTGGACCGGCAAGACGGGTCTGGTGCACAAGGCCATCATGGATGACTTCGTCAGTCTGCATGACTACGACATCTATGTGGCAGGCCGTTTCGAGATGGCCGGCGCGGCACGGGAGGAGTTCAAGATCCTCGGTGCCGAGCCTGAGCGCATCTTCGGCGACGCCTACGAGTTCATCTGAGCGCTAGCCGAGGACGATTCACCAGTCTCTTCGGCGAGCCAGAAACAACAAACCCCAGCCTTGCTGGGGTTTGTTTTATGCGCCGTGCGAGCCGGCTGTGCCAGCGTGTGTTATTCGCCTTTGGCGCCGAGCTGCTGTTCCAGCTGTGTCAGCTTGGCCTCGAGGGCGGTCAGCTTCTCGCGGGTGCGCAGCAGCACCTTGGTCTGCACGTCAAACTCCTCGCGACTGACCAGATCCAGCTTGTTCAGCTGGGACTGCAGCACCTGACGGATCTTCTTCTCCACCTCTTCACCCATGCTGCGAATGCCGGGCGGCAGGGAGTTGTGCACCTGTTTGGCGATCTCTTCCAGTTTCTTCGGGTCGATCATGTGGTTCTCCTTAAGCAATGGCGACATTCTACCGACAATTCAGCCGCTTTGCCGAGATCGGGGTGGCTTTTTGCCATCAGGAGCAGGGGGCGTCGCTGGTCGGGTCTGGTATCCGGAATGAAGCTGTTAACCTATCGAGTCCCGTTTCTATTCCAATTCCTTGATGTTGTACACAAAAAAAGCAGATCAGATGACCGACCAGACGCTTAACAATTGTTGCGTTGCTGTTAAGATGGTTCGGTCGGGTTTTCACCCTACCCCGTCAGCACATCATGGATAACAACTAAAAAGAGATAAGGATATGAAAAAGAAGCTAATTTATGCCGCAGTTGTCAGTGCCCTGTTGGCTGGCTGTGGTGGCAGTGACGATAACAAAGGCGACACCTCAAGCTATCTCGACTATCTGTTGACCGGTTCCAACGCAGTGCGCCCCAGCGCCCTGGCGGCCCGGGCCAGCGATGGAACCCTGAAATTCTCCACCGAGACCGCGGATCTCTCCAACCCCGTCTCCGCCATGTCGACCCTGGATGGCTGGTCCACGACCCAGGCTATCCAGATCGTGCCCGTCACCTCGTCCGGCATCACGGTTCAGGCACCGACGGCGGCCGAGTTTGGCGCCTCGGTGGCACCGCTCTACCTGCTGGAACTGACCTTCGACAGTACTGCGCTGCGCCCGAGCGGCGTGAAGAAGGTGCTGACCTACGGCGTGGACTTTGTGGTCGCCGCCTCGGCCGGCAAGCTGAACCTGGTTCCGCTCAAGCCGTTGAACCCTTCCTCCTACTACATGATAGTGGCCACAGACTCGCTGAAAGACAGTCGCGGCGATGCCCTCAAGGCAGGCAGTGACTACGGCAACTACAAGAACAACGCCGGCAGCAATGCCCAGGAGCAGACCATCAACGGTCTGATCGCGCTGCAAGAAGGGCTGTTCAAGGCCGCGACCGGTATCGCCACGGATCATGTGATCTTCTCCGACTGGTTCGGCACCCAATCCGGCGCCGATGTGCTGGTGGCGGTGAAGGGCGCGGCCGCGTCCGTGCTCAAGGCCGACCCCGTTACCCTGGATGCCGCCAAGCTTTGGAAGCAGGATGCCCTGGGCAACACCAGCCTGCCCGGCACCTATACCCTGGCCGTGACCGGCAACAATGCCTTCCTGACCCAGCTGGATGCCGAGCAGTTCCTGCCGCAGGAGCAGAAAGACGCGATCGCCACCGCCTTCGGCCCCGGTGCTCCGCTCAACCCGATTGCTCAAGCGACCAAGGTCTATACCGGTACCGTCAAGCTGCCTTACTTCCTCTCCTCACCGGCGACCGCAGGTTCCTGGAGCAAGGCCAAGACCCAGTCCTGGCACGGTGCCATCCCCAGCCTGTACGCCATCGCCAATGCGCTGAAAGCGTCTGACAGCGAAGTGATCGCCGGGTTGGTGGGGGCGGGCGTGGATCCGGCCCTGCTGGCGACGCTGATTGCCGATCCGACCCGCCAGAGCGAGCTGCTGGCCGAGGCGAGCAAGCTGATTGGGGTGACCCTCACCTCCGGCGGCAAGCCGCTGGACGCCGAGCAGAACATTGGCCGCTTCAACCCGCTGCCGATGCTGGAAGAGGTGCAATCCGTGCCGATGCGTGTCTTCGCCAAGGATGCCCTCAACACCATCACGGATGTCATCATCTATCAGCACGGCGTGACCTCGGTGAAAGAGAACGCCTACGCGCTGGCGCTGGGCCAGATCTATGCCGGCATGCAGGCGGGCAAGAAGGTGGCGCTGGTGGTGATCGATCATCCGTTGCACGGCGAGCGTGGTTTCGCCCTGAGTGGCAGCATGGATACTGTGACCACCTCCGACAACCCGACGCCGTACCTGAACCTGAGCTATCTGACAGTGGCGCGGGACAACCTGAAACAGAGCGTCGCGGATCTGCTGGGCCTGCGTCTGGCGGTTGGCCTGGCCAACGCCAAGGGCGCCATCGGGACGGCCGGCAGCCTCAAGGTGCACTTCCTGGGTCACTCGCTGGGTGCCATCTCGGGTACCAACTTGCTGGCGGTCGCCAACCAGACCATAGGCAACGCGCAGGCTGATGCCCTGTTCAAGTTCGACACCGGTGGCCTGGCCATGCCGGGTGGCGGCATAGCGCCGCTGCTGCTGAACTCGCCGACCTTCGGCCCGACCATCAAGATGGGCGTGCTGACCAGCGGCAGTGCCGAGCTGAAGGCCGGCTTCACCGCCTATGCTCCCAACTGCAAGACGGCGGTGCCGACCTGCTTCGTCAACGAGTTCCTGCCGAGCCTGGACGCGGCCACTCAGGCAACCGCAGCCAGCACGCTGCAGAGCTACAGCTTTGCGGCCCAGTCGGTGCTGGATTCGGCTGATCCGATCAACCTCGGCCGTGGCATCAAGGCGGACTTCCCGCTGTTTGCCACCGAGATCGTCGGTGACGGTGCTCTGAGCCTGTCGGATCAGGTGATCCCGAACAGCATAGCGTCCGCCCCGCTGGGTGGTACCGAGCCGCTGTTCAAGGTGCTGGCGCTGCAACCCCTGACCGCCACAGGCGCGGCCAGCCACAACGCGGCTCGCTTCGTGGCCGGTGGTCACAGCTCGCTGCTGGCACCGGACGAGAACTTCGACCCGAGCGGCGATGTCACCACAGAGATGCAGTCCCAGTTCGGCAGCTTCTTCATGAGTGGCGGTACCGCGGTCCAGGTGACCAATGGTGGCCTGCTCAAGCAGTAAGCCAGTCGGCCAATAAAAACGCCGCCCCTCGGGGCGGCGTTTTCGTTTCTGCGACTGGGCAGGGCCAACCGTCAGGCTGGCTGGTGGTTTCTGTCCAGCCAGCCTTGCAGCAGGCCGACCAGCAGAACCACCAGGTGGGCCATGTTGGTGGTGATGCGGCTGCCGAGTGGGTCGAAGAAAACCCAATGACAGCAAGGGGTCAAGCCGGTTGGTGGTTGCGATCCAGCCAGCCTTGCAGCAGGCCGACCAGCAGACCCACCAGATGGGCCATGTTGGCCGTGCTGGTGCCGAGCAGGTCGAAGAAACCGAGCACCAGCCAGAACAACATGAAGCCCATCAGCGCCGGTGGCAGGGTGAGGCCGCAGGCCGGTTGCAGCTTGCTGCGCAGCCAGCAGTAGCCGAGCAGGGCATAGACAACGCCGGAGAGGCCGCCAAACAGCGGGCCGCTGACGAAGAACTCGGCGATGTTGGGCAGGGCAGCTCCCACCAGCAGCAGGATCAGCAGCTTGCCGCCGCCGAGGCGCTGCTCTATCTGGCCCCCCAGATACCACCACCACAGCAGGTTGAACACCAGGTGCAGCACCGAGAAGTGGATAAAGGCCGGGGTGAAATAACGCCATGCCTGCCAGTCGGTGAACTGGGCCAGGGTCGGGTGGAACGCCAGCTCGTCAAAGATCGGCAGGCCTATGGCATTCAGCGCATAGATGGCCAGACAGGCGATGATCACCACCAGAGTCAGCGGCCCCGCCTGATGGAGGAAGTCGGTGATGGGATCCGTCATCCCCTTGCTGTAGTCGATACGGGCATCCGCCCGACCCGACTGCCAGGAGGCTTCCATGTAGCGCGGGTGAGTCGGCTCTGCCAGGAAGCGTTTCACCTCCAGCTGGGCCTGGGCGAGGCGCTGCTCGTCCGCCAGCCAGACCGAGACGCCGAGCTCGGACTGTGTCAGCTCGCACGAGATGCCGAGAGTGGCGAGGTAGTCCACCAGCGCCTGGGCCATGCGGGCGTCGCCCAGCACCAGCAGCTGGATCATGCCGGTTGAGGAGGACTTGCCCGCCCCTGTCATGCGTCGCCTGCCTGGACGGGGAATTCTTTGCGCCACGCCTCGAAGCCGCCATCCAGGCTGTAAACCTGGTCATAGCCCTGTTGCAGCAGGTACTGGGCCGCGCCCTGGCTGCTGTTGCCGTGATAGCAGATCACTATCACCGGGGTATCGAAATCCACCTCGTCCATAAAGCGCACCAGGGTACCGTTGGTGAGGTGGAAGGCGCCGACTGCGTGGGCTGCCTCGAAGGACTGCGGATCGCGAATATCCACGAGGCGGGCTTCACCGGCAGCGATCTTCTGGTGGGCATCATGGGCGCTGATATGGGCAAACTGGTCCATTAACATGTCCTGTGAATAGGTAATTGTGGGCCAGTTTACCGCAAGCCTGCGCCTGTGCTAAGCCCGCAATGTGTCGGCTCGTCCCGCCGGGGGAGATCGCAATTTTCTTCAATATCGGCGCCAGGCTCATGGGTAGGGTGAAGGCCCAACACCTTCAACGAGTACCATCCATGGAAATGAGTCTGCTGTTATCCATGGCCGGGTTTGCCCTGGCCATGTCCATCTCTCCCGGCCCGGTCAATCTGGTCGCCCTCAGTGCGGGGGCGCAATATGGTTTTCGCGCCAGCCTGCGCCATGTGGTGGGGGCCACCCTGGGTTTCATCCTGCTATTGCTGCTGATGGGGCTGGGCCTGGGGGCCACCTTGTCACACTGGCCAGTGGCGCTCAGCGGCATCCGCTGGGGAGGCATCCTCTTTCTCTGCTATCTGGCCTGGCTGCTGATGACGGACAAGGGAGAACTGAAGTGTGAGGGTGAAACGCCACCCGCCTTTTTATACGGCGCCCTGATGCAGTGGCTCAATCCCAAGGCCTGGCTGGCGGCCAGCATGGGAATGGGGGCCTATGGGACCGTGGGCAATGTGGGTCAGACGATATGGTTCATCAGCCTCTATCTGGTGATCTGCCTTGCTTCGATCGCCTGCTGGGCCTATGTCGGCAGTTGTCTGCAGGAAGCCCTGCTCGCGCCTCGCCGTCTGCGCTGGTTCAACCGCGGAATGGCGATGCTGCTGTTGCTCAGCGTTGGCTATCTTGTGCTGGAGCGCTGAGGGAGGGACTGGTACTGGCCCGGGGTCGCGGCGACCAGCCGCTTGAACTGGCGCTGGAAATGGGCCTGATCGGAGAAGCCCGTCGCCAGCGCCACCTCGACCAGGGGGTGCCCCTGAACGAGCAGGGCACGGGCATGGCGAATGCGCTGGTTGAGCAGGTAGGCGTGGGGGGTCATGCCGTAATGGTGGTTGAATACTCGCACCAGGTGAGATGGGGTCAGCCCGGCGACTGTGCTCAGGTACTGCAAGGTGAGGGGGCTGGCGTACTCGTCCTGCATCAGCTCGGCGGCGCGCCTCAGATGCAGGGGCGGACGCGCGTCCCATCTGGCGGGGGTGAGCCTGGCCAGCAGCTGATGGCTGAACAGATGGCAGGCCACCTCCTTGGCGAGGCGATCCTGGCGGTCATCCTGCAGGGTGCGATAGAGGTGTTGCAAGCGGGCATACAGCAGGGGATCCCGGCTGGCCGTCATGTCGAAGGGGCGAAAATGGGCCCCCAGTCCGGCCTCCTCCTGCTGGCTGCGCAGCCAGTCGGTATCGAGGTAGAACATCAGATAGGACCAGGGCTGGTCTGCGATGGGGTTGCAGGCATGCACCTCTTCTGGGTTCATCAGCACCAGGGAGCCCGAGCTGACCTCCTGTCTGCTGCGCTGGTTGAGGTAGTGGCTGTGGCCGCCGGTGATGGCGCCGATGGAGAAGTGGGCATGGCTGTGCTTGTCGTAACAGACGCGGCGGCCATCCTGTACCGCCCGCGCCTCTATGAAGGGCAGGGCCGGATCGCGCCAGAACAGGTGGCGATCCCGCTCGGCACCGGCCCTGCTCATGGGTTAACCACCCAGGTAGGCCTGCCGTACTGCGGGGTTGGCCAGCAGGGCGGCCCCCGTGTCTTGCAGCACCACATGGCCGTTCTCCAGCACATAACCCCGATCGGCCAGCTTGAGCGCCTGGTTGGCGTTCTGCTCCACCAGGAAGATGGTCATCCCCTTCTGGCGCAGCTGCTCTATGGTATCGAAGATCTGCTGGATGACGATGGGGGCCAGCCCCAGCGAGGGTTCATCCAGCAGCAGCAGGCGCGGCTTGCTCATCAGGGCGCGGCCTATGGCCAGCATCTGCTGCTCGCCGCCGGACATGGTGCCGGCGCGCTGCTGCAGCCGCTCGTGCAGGCGCGGGAACAGGGTGAATACCTGATCCAGCAGGGCCGGTTGCTCGGTCTTGTCGACGAAGAAGGCGCCCATCAACAGGTTCTCCTCCACCGTCAGGCGGGCGAAGATGCGGCGTCCCTCCGGCACCACGGCGATATCCTTGCGCATGATGCGGGCCGTGGTGAGGGAGCTTATCTGCTCTCCCTCGAACCAGATGCTGCCGCTGCTGGGCTTGGGCTCGCCGCACAGGGTCATCAGCAAGGTGGTCTTGCCGGCGCCGTTGGCACCTATCAGGGTGACGATTTCCCCCTCTTTCACTTCGACGCTGACGTCGTGCAGCGCCTGAATTTTGCCGTAGTGGGTCGATACGTTGCGAAGTTCTAACATCTTTTGTGTTCCTTACGACTCGCCCAGATAGGCCTTGATCACGGCCGGATTGTTGCGGATCTCATCCGGCTTGCCGTGGGCCAGCGGGGTGCCCTGATTGACCACGAAGATGCGGTTGGAGATGCCCATCACCAGCTTCATGTCGTGTTCGATCAGCAGCACAGAGACGCCAAATTCGTCCCGCAGGCTGATGATCAGTTCGTTCAGCTCATCCGTCTCGTGCGGGTTGAGGCCGGCGGCCGGCTCGTCCAGCATCAGCAGATCGGGCCGGGTCGCCATGCAGCGGGCGATCTCGAGCCGGCGTTGCTGGCCATAGGCCAGGTTGCCGGCGGCACGATTGGAGAGATCCTTGAGGCCCACCTTCTCCAGCCAGAAGGCGGCGTGTTCCAGCCCCTCCTGCTCGGCACGGCGAAAGGCCGGGGTCTTGAACAGGCCGGCGATGAAACTGGTGTTGAGGTGGCGATGCTGGGCCACCAGCAGGTTCTCCACTGCCGTCATGTCCTTGAACAGCCGCACGTGCTGGAAGGTGCGCACTATCCCCTTGCGGGCGATGAGGTGGCCGGGTAGCCCCTGGATCTCCTCACCCTTGTAGCGAATGATGCCGCCGCTCGGGCGATAGAAGCCGGTCAGGCAGTTGAAGACGGTCGTCTTGCCCGCGCCGTTGGGGCCTATGATGGAGATCACCTCCCCCTTGTCCACGTCCAGTTTGACGCCGTTGACCGCCAACAAACCGCCGAAGCGCATCGATAAATCAGAGACTTCTAACAACATCTGATTGCTCATTTTTGTAGCTCCAGGTGAGGTCTGGTCATCGGCAGCAGTCCCTGTGGCCGCCAGATCATCATGAACACCATCAGCAGACCGAACATCAGCATGCGGTACTCGTTGAATTCACGGGCCAGCTCGGGCAGTACCGTCATCACTATGGCGGCCAGCACCACCCCGATCTGGGAGCCCATGCCCCCCAGCACCACAATCGCAAGGACGATGGCCGACTCGATGAAGACGAAGGACTCCGGGCTGATGAAGCCCTGGCGCGAGGCGAAGAAGCTGCCGGCGAAGCCAGCGAAGCAGGCGCCTATGGTGAAGGCGGTCAGCTTGATGATGGTGGGGTTGAGCCCCAGCGACTTGCAGGCGATCTCGTCCTCCCGCAGGGCTTCCCAGGCGCGGCCCAGTGGCATGCGCAGCAAGCGGTTGATGACGAACAGGGTGGCCACCACCAGCACCAGCGCCATCAGGTAGAGGAAGATCACCTTGTGGTTGGCGTTGTAGGCGATGCCGAAGAAGTCGTGGAAGGTGCCAAAGCCCCCATCCTTGACGGTGCGGTTGAACTCCAGGCCGCCGAGCGTCGGCTTGGGAATGCCGGAGATGCCATTCGGGCCGCCGGTGAGGCTGGTCATGTTGTTGAGCAGGATGCGAATGATCTCGCCAAAGCCCAGGGTGACGATGGCCAGGTAGTCCCCGCGCAGCCGCAACACAGGAAAGCCGAGCAGGAAGCCGAAGGTGGCCGCCATCAGGCCTGCGATGGGCAGGCACTCCCAGAAACTCAGGCCGAAATAGGTGTTGAGCAGGGCATAGCTGTAGGCGCCGACCGCATAGAAGCCGACATAGCCCAGATCCAGCAGACCGGCCAGGCCCACTACCACGTTCAGCCCCAGCCCCAGCATGATGTAGATCAGGGTGAGGGTGGCGAGATCGATGGCGCCTCGTGAGGCCATGAAGGGCCAGCTGACCGCAAACAGCAGCACCAGCACGGCGGTGAGGTTATAGAGCTTGGGTGCCTCTTCCGGGCTGGGCAGCACCAGCTTGGTGAAGCCGATGGAGAAGCCGCTGATGGAGCCTTTGAACCGCCGGCTGATCTGGCCGCGCAACATCTGGAACCAGAACACCAGAGCGGCACCGCCCACCAGCCAGGCCAGTGACACGTCGAGGCGGCTGACTACCAGCAGACGGGTACCGTCGGTCTCGAGTTTGAAGCCGAGCAGCCAGAAGGAGAGCACCAGCAATACCAGGCTGGCGATACAGGCGTGAATGAATTGGTGTTTCATCAGACTTTCTCCACTTCCGGGCGGCCGAGAATGCCGGTGGGCATAAACAGCAAGACGCCGATCAGCAGGGCGAAGGCCATCACATCCTTGTACTCGGTGCTGAGATAGCCGGCGGTGAGTGCTTCCACCACCCCCAGCAGCAGGCCGCCGAGCACGGCGCCGGGTATGCTGCCGATGCCGCCCAATACCGCTGCTGTAAACGCCTTCAGACCGGCCATAAAGCCGAGATAGGGGTTGATGACGCCGTAATACATGCCGAGCAGCACGCCCGCGACGGCGGCCAGGGTGGCCCCCAGCACGAAGGTGATGGAGATGACCACGTGGGTGTCTATCCCCAGCAGGTTGGCCATCTTGATGTCTTCCGAACAGGCGCGGCAGGCACGGCCCATACGGGAGCGGCCGATGAACTGGGTCAGCGCCAGCATGGTGATGAAGGTCACCACGAAGATGATGAGCTGCATGTAGGAGAGGCTGGCCTGGAAGCCGTCCTCTGCGCCCAGGGTCCAGCCCCCGGAGATCAGGGTGGGCATGGCGATATCGCGTGAGCCCTGTGCCATTCGCATCATGTTCTGCAAGAAGATCGACATGCCGATGGCGGAGATGAGGGGGATGAGGCGGTTGCCGCCCCGCAGCGGGCGATAGGCGACCCGCTCTATGGTCCAGCCATAGGTTCCGGTGATGATGATGCTGACCAGGAAGGCGCCTCCCAGCAGCAGGAAGGTGCTGTCGATGCCCATCATGGCGAGCCCGGCCATCACCATAAAGGCGACATAGGAGCCGATCATGTAAACCTCGCCGTGAGCGAAGTTGATCATGCCGATGATGCCATAGACCATGGTGTAGCCAATGGCGATCAACGCATAGGTGCTGCCTATGGTTAACCCGTTCAGCAGCTGCTGAACCAGGTAAAGGAGGTGTTCGGACATACTGCGATCCCTGTACTTGCCCGCAAAGAAAGGAGGGGTGACTCATGTCACCCCGACCGGCAGATTATTTGACTTGAGTGGAGGTACCGTCGGCGTGCCACTGGAACACACCGAATTCAAAGCCTTTCAGGTCACCACTCGGCGCCCAGCTCAGGGTGCCCATGACGGTATCGATCGGCGTGGCCTTGATGGCGGCAGCGACCGCAGCCGGGTCATCCTCACCCGCCTTGGCGATACCGGCAGCCAGGGTTTGCACCGCCGCATAGGTGGTCCAGACAAAGGGACCGGAGGAGTCCTGACCCTTGGCCTTGAACGCCGCCACCAGCGGGGCGTTGGTCGGCACCAGATCGTACTTGTTCGGCAGGGTCACCAGCAGACCTTCGGAAGCCGGGCCACCGATGGCGGAGATGTCCTTGTTGCCTACCCCTTCCGGACCCATGAACTTGGCCTTCAGGCCCTTCTCGCCAGCCTGACGCAGGATCAGACCCAGCTCGGGGTGGTAGCCGCCGTAGTAGACGAAGTCGACGTTCTCTTTCTGCAGCTTGGCGATCAGGGCAGAGAAGTCCTTGTCACCGGCTGTGATGCCTTCGAACGCCACCACTTTCACGCCGGCCTTGTCCAGAGATGCTTTCACGCTGGTGGCGATGCCTTCACCGTACTGCTTCTTGTCATGGATGACGGCCACGCGCTGGGGCTTGACCTGCTCGATGATGTACTTGGCGGCGGTCGGGCCCTGGTCGCTGTCCAGACCTATGGTACGCAGCACCAGCTGATAGCCGCGCTCGGTGATCTTGGGGTTGGTGGAGGCGGGGGTGATCATCAGCACGCCTTCATCTTCATAGATGTCGGAGGCGGGCAGGGTGTTGTCGGAGCAGAGGTGGCCGACCACGAACTTGACGCCGTCGTTGATCACCTTGTTGGCGACTGCCACGGCCTGCTTGGGATCGCAGGCATCGTCATAGATGACGGCTTCGATCTGCTTGCCGGCGATACCGCCAGCCTTGTTGATCTGCTCGACTGCCATCTTGCCGCCGGTGAACTGCATGTCACCGTACTGGGCGACCGGGCCTGTGACCGGGCCGGCGATGCCGATCTTGATGGTGTCAGCCGCGTTGGCGATGGATATCGATCCAAACAGAGCCAAAGAAACCGCTGCGCTTACTGTGATTTTGCTCAACTTATGCATTGATTCGTCCCTTAATCAGTGGATTGTTTCATTTTCCGTGTGCCATTCCGGGCCGGGATCCCGCCAGTCCGGTAATAGGTATGGTTCTATCATTCCTCGCTGGGCAATAACAAGCTGTTAAAGATACTAACCAGAGAGGGTGGGATAGTGCTTTTTTGAAATAAATGGCTAATTTTAAATACTATGATAGATGTTAATACTGATTTGTTTAGTTAACATCTTCACAACAAGGTGTGCTGGTGACAAATGGCAGATGAAAAAACTGACGATATTTCACCCTGACACTGCTCCCATTTTGACCAAAATCCGTTTGCGCAAATAGAAATGAGCGCCTAGATTAGCCAGCATTGACAATTCATTGGCAGTGCCTGTTAAAACCAAGCCTTTATTCGGGAAATCTGCTAATGTTCCGCTTTTGATCTTCAGGAGACAGAGATGGCCACTATCAAGGATGTCGCTTCCCGTGCAGGCGTATCCATCTCCACCGTCTCACATGTACTCAATCACACCCGTCGGGTCAGCGAAGATGCAACCCAAAAAGTGCTTGAGGCGGTGGCAGAACTCAACTACGCGCCCAACTCGGTAGCGCGCAGCCTCAAGATAAACTCAACCAAAACCATAGGCATGCTGGTCACCACCAGTGCCAACCCCTTCTTCGCGGAAGTGGTGCAGGGGGTGGAGGCGTACTGTTTCGAACAGGGTTACAGCCTGATCCTGTGCAACACCGAAAACCAGCCGCCCCGCCAGCAGCATTACCTGAGAATGCTGATGGAGAAGCGGGTTGACGGCCTGCTGGTGCTGGGAACCGACATCGACACCCCGCTGCGCGACATGCTGCGCATCCACAAGAATGTGCCGCAGGTGGTGCTGGATTGGGGCACAGAGTGCGATTTCGCCAACGTGATCAATGACAACGCCCGCATAGGCGCGCGTCTGGCCGTGCGCCATCTGCTGGAGCAGGGTCACACAGACATCGTCTGCATCACCGGCCAGATCTCCAAGCCGACCACCCAGCAGCGACTTGACGGGGTGCGCGATGCCCTGGGCGAGCAGGGTCTGACCCTGAAGGACGAGCAGATCTTCGAAGGGGATTACGAGAGCCAGAGTGGTTTTGATGCCATGCAGCGCATCCTGGCCCTCACGCCTCGCCCGACGGCTGTGTTTGCCTTCGATGATCCCATGGCGATCGGCGCCATCTGCGCCGCTTGGGAAGCCGGGGTCAAGGTGCCGGACGATATCTCCATGATCGGCTATGACGACGTGGAAATGGCGCGCTTCTCCAGCCCGCCGCTCACCACCATTCGCCACCCCAAGGCCGAGCTTGGCCTGCTGGCGGTGAAGCACCTGGTGAGCCGGATCCGCAACAAGGCGCTGGAAGTCGAGTCCATGACGGTACAGCCTGAGCTGATCGTTCGCCGCTCGGTCAAATCCCTGCGCTGACCGCCACGCTGTATTGCACGGCGATAGTCGGCACCACGAAAAACCCCCTCGTCACCGAGGGGGTTTTTGTTTGCGGGCGATTTATTGCAGCGGCGGCCAGTAATCCTTGTTGGCGGCCACCAGGTCATCCAGGATGGCCTTGGCCACCGAGGCGCTCGGCACCGTCTTGGACAGGGTGATCGCCTGCCACAGCTTCTGGTAGGAGCGTTCGACCCAGGCTTCCACCACCAGCTTCTCGACCGCCACCTGCTGGCCCATCAGGCCCTGCTGGAACAGGGGGATATTGCCGACCTGCAAGGGCTCGGGCCCGCTGCTGCCCACCAGGCAGGGGATCTCGACCATGGCCTCGGGGTCGAAGTTGCTGATGGCGCCCCGGTTCGGGACTATCAGCAGCATCCGCTCCTGGGTGTTGAAGGCGATGGCGGTGGCCAGATCCACTATATAGGAGGCGTGCTCGTCTATCTCCAGCTCGCCCGCCTCCGAATGACCCGCCTTGACGATGGCACGGCAGGCGCTGAATACCTGCTTCTCACGGTGCTCCATCACCTCGTTGGCGCGGGTATGTTCAGGGTTGGTATGGGCCACCACATAGTCAGGGTAGAGGTAGTACTTCAGGTAGGTGTTGGGCAGAGTATCCGGATCGAGCGCCCACACATCCCTGGCCTTGGCGAAGGTATCGTTCCAGCTTGCCTCGGCATGGCTGGCACTGTTGGGCACATAGCCGTGGCGGGCGACGTGCTCCTTGATCGTCGGCATCAGGTCGTTGCCTGCCAGATCCTCGATGCGGGTCCACCAGCCGAAGTGGTTGAGGCCGTAGTAGCGCACCCGCATCTCTTTACGGGATTTCAGGCCGGCGATCTGGGCCATGCGCCCTTCGATCCCGATCGGCATGTCACAAATGTTCAGGATCTTGGCATTGGGGCGCAGACGACGGGTTGCTTCCGCCACTATGGCGGCCGGGTTGGAGTAGTTCAGCATCCAGGCGTTGGGGGAGTACTGCTCCATGTAATCGACCAGCTCCAGCACGCCACCGATGGAGCGCATGCCGTAGGCGATGCCGCCTGGGCCGCAGGTCTCCTGACCGACCACGCCGTGACGCAGGGGGATCTTCTCATCCTGTTCGCGCATCGGGTATTTGCCGACCCGGATGTGGGCCATGACGAAATCCACCTCGCTAAATGCGGCCTTGGGATCGGTACCGTAGCTGAAGGCAATCTCGGGTGCTTTCTCCTTGAGCAGGATCCGGCATGCCTCGGCGATGACTTCCTGGCGGGCACCATCGTTGTCGTAGAATTTGATCTCCTTGAGCGGGAAACGATGCTGGTTCTCCAGCAGCATGAGGACGATACCAGGAGTAAAAGTGCTGCCACCACCGGCGATGACTACAGAGAATTTTTTCATGTTTATGACTCCGTTACGAAAGAAGAGGGTTGAGTGGGGTTGTTCATTATCGATTCCATATTTTCACGTACCTGAGGCACATGCAGACCTATGATTATTTGAATGCTGTCGCCATGACGGACTACTCCATGGGCGCCCAGTTGTTTAAAAATGTCATCTGCCGCAGCCTGGCTGGCATGTATCAGCGATATTCTTAATCGGGTAGCGCAATTATTCAGGCTTCTTATGTTCTTGCTGCCGCCGAGTGCTTCGATAATTTGAGTCGCAATATCACCACCCCGCTGTTGTTTGGCTGCCTGATAATCTGCTTTTGAATAAAGCTTTATTTCGCTGTCTTCCCGTCCCGGGGTTTTTAAATTGAATCTCAGAATGAGGCTTCTGAATATCAGGAACCAGAGTCCGGTGAACGCCAGGCCTATGGCTATCTGGGTAAACATCATGCCGGCATGGTTGTGGAACATGGGGATCCAGTTCTGCGGCAGGAACTGGTCGAGCAGGCCGCCGCCCATGTTGCCGACGACACCGAACAGGTACATGACGGTGGCCATGGTGGCAGCCAGCAGGGCATGGATGGCAAACAGCAGTGGCGAGATGAAGAGGAAGGTGAACTCCAGCGGCTCTGTGATGCCCACCAGCATGGCGGTCAGGGTCGCCGGGATCAGCAGACCGGCCACCTTGGCCTTGTTTTCACGGGCGGCAGTGGCGTAGATGGCCAGGGCAATCCCCATGGCACCGAAGATCTTGGAGTTGCCGTGCAGGGCGAAGCCACCCTGGGGGAACAGTTCGATGAGCGGACGCGTGCTCTGGCTGAACTCCTGCAGATGCTGGGCCCAGTAGAGTTGGATGCCGCCTTCTACCGCGGCCGGGCCGAAGATGAAGGGGCCATAGATGAAGTGATGCAGGCCGGTCGGGATCAGGATGCGCTCGAGGAAGGTGTAGACCCAGACACCGAGCGGGCCCGAGATCAGCATGAACTCCTGCAGGGAAGAGATACCCATCTGTACCTTGGGCCACCCCAGCAGGGTCAGCCAGGCACAGGGGATCATGACGAAGAAGGCGATGATGGTAACAAACGAGCTGCCCTGAAAGATGCCGAGAAAGACGGGAAGCTGTCGATCAAACAGGCGGTTGTGCAGGGCAGTGACGATACCCGAGATGACGATGGCCCCTATGATGCTGGTATCCAGCGTCTTGATCCCCGCTACCATGGCCAGGCCGCTTTCGCCGCCGACCGCCTGATTGAAATCGACCCCGAAATAGTCGCCCCAGGTCATCCCCATGGCATTGATGAAATAATTCCAGGTCATGAAGCTGACCAATACGGAGAGACAGGCTCGTGCCTGCGCCTTATTTGCCAGCCCAATCGGCAAACCAATGGCAAATATTAGCGGCATGTTTCTGAATACGGTCCAGCCACCTTCTTCAATAATATGGACTATTTGAAAAAACAAACCTTGCGGGTTTGCCAGCGCCTCTCCCACAAACATGGGATTTTTCAGCATGATTGCAATGCCCACTACCATACCTGCAAATGGAAACAGTAGTACAGGAGTAAACATTGCTCCGCCAAAGCGTTGAATTTGACTGAGCATATATTGTCCCTTTATTAAAAGAGTTTTTGATGGGGTGTTGTCTGTGTTGCTGAATTGAACCTAACAACAATGGGTCAAGCCCTCATGAAATATGTGGTGGTTATGTGATCCGGCGCATGCTCTTATTTAGACAAAGAGATCTAAATTTTGAGATATTGTTGTACATCTTGTTTTTGTGACGTTCTTGTCGGTTTATTTGAATTTAAAATTGTTTATTTTCAATTGGTTGAGCCTGGAGCTCCTGAATGAGGGGGCCGTAGGTACAGGCCGGGAGAGGTCTAGCAGTGATCTATAAATCGGTGGCAGATCGGCTGCGTATCCGGGTCAATGGCGCGGATTGCCGGGTGGGAGACGTATTGCCGAGCGAGAAGATGCTGGCGAGCCAGTTCGGCGTGTCACGCATGACGGTGCGCAAGGCAGTGGACATGCTGATCGAATGGGGGCTGGTGGCGCGGCGCCACGGCAGCGGCACCTATGTGACCAAGAAGGATGTCCAGCATGAGACCAAGGGGCTGAGCGGCTTTACCGAGCTGATGCGCGATCAGGGCCGGGAGCTCACCAGCCAGGTGCTGGAGTTTCGTACCATGCCGGCCCCACCGGCGATTGCCAGCCAGCTCAGGGTCAAGGTTAACGAGCCCGTCTACTACTCCAGCCGGGTGCGTTCTGTGGACGGTCGGGCCCTGCTGGTGGAGGAAAGCTACATGCCGGTGCGGCTGTTTCGCACCCTGTCGGTGGCCCATCTGGAGGGCTCCAAGTTTGCCTATATCGAGAACGAGTGCCAGCTCCCCATCGCCGGCAACTACGAGAGCTTCAGCGCCGTGCTGGCCGACCGGCAGATGGCCGAGCTGCTGCATATCGAGCAGGGGGCGCCCATCCTGCGGCTGACCTCCCTCTCTTATGGCGAGAACGGGGAATTTCTCAACTACTCCATCATGTTTCGCAACGCCAACGACTATCACGTCGACTACCACCTGCGCCGTGCCCGCGACTGAGTCCGCCGCCGATGGATCATGCTGCGGCCCCGGTCATGGCACCGGCACCACGAAAAACCCCCTCGTCACCGAGGGGGTTTTTGTTTGTGGGGGTTAAGTCATTGCATCAGGCCTTGAGGCCGAGCCGTCTGGCGAGCCGGTGCAGGTTGCCGCCGTCCAGCTCAAGCGCCCGGGCAGTGGCGGCCCAGTTGCCCTGCTGGGCCGCCAGGGTCTGCTCGATCAGCTGGAACTGGAATGCATCGGTAGCCGTGCGCAGTCCAATGCCAGCTGTCATCTGCTGCGCTACCTGTTCCACAGGGATGCGGCTGGATGAGGGGGCGCCGGTGGCCGCCAGGTTGAAGTGGTGGCAATCCAGCGCGGGGGCCTGACTGCCCTGCTCGGCCCGCGCCAGCACGGCGGCCCTGTGGATGGCGTGCTCCAGCTCCCGCACGTTGCCCGGCCAGTCGTAGCTGGCGAGCAGTTGCAGCGCCCTGGGCTCGATGCGCAGCCGCTCCAGCCCCAGGCTGACCCGGCAGCGTTCGCAAAAATAACCAGCCAGCAGGGGGATGTCGTCCGGTCGCTCCCGCAGGGCGGGGGCGTGGATCGGGAAGACGCTCAGGCGGTGGTAGAGATCGCTTCGAAACTGCCCCTCGACCACCGCCTGTTTCAGATCCCGGTTGGTGGCGGCCAGGATGCGCACGTTCACCTTGAGGGGCGTGTCGTCACCGATGCGCTGCAGATCGCCGTATTGCAGCACCCGCAGCAGCTTGGCCTGCAGCGACAGGGAGAGTTCGCCGATCTCGTCCAGGAACAGGGTGCCCTTGTCGGCCAGCTCGAACTTGCCCGCCCGGTTGTGAATGGCGCCGGTGAAAGCCCCCTTCACGTGGCCGAACAGCTCGCTCTCCGCCACCGATTCCGGCAGGGCTGCGCAGTTGAGATAGACAAGAGGCGCGCTGGCGCGGGGTGACCCCTGATGCACCGCCTTGGCGATCAGCTCCTTGCCGACTCCCGTCTCCCCCAGGATCAGCACGTTCAGCTCGGAGCTCGCCACCACGGCTATCTCGTGGCGCAGCCGGTCCATGGCGGGGGAGCGGCCTATCATCTCGGGCTGGCCCGGCCCATTCTGGGTGGAGGGGGCGAGGGGTTCGCTGCTCTGGCGGGCGAGCCGTTCCAGCAACAGGGCGTTGCTGAGGGCGGCGGCGGCCAGGGCGCCCACCAGTCGCAGCTCCTCGTCGCTGATGCCGTCGAACTGGGTCGGGTTCATGCCATCTATGGTCAGGGCGCCGATCAGCGTCTGATCCGAAAACAGTGGCAGGCCAACGCAGGCGTGCACCCTGAAGTCGTCGTGATCCGGGATCAGGCCGTCATAGGGGTCGGGCAGGTTGCTGTCGGCGGGGAAGCGCACCACGTCACCGGCACGGGCTATGGCCTCCATGCGCGGATGGTCCGCCAGCGCGAAGCGGCGGCCCAGCACGTCCTGCATCAGGCCGTCGATGGCCAGCGGTATGAACTGGCCCCCCTCGTAGCGCAGCAGGGCCGAGGCGTCCGAGTGCAGCAGGCTGCGCACGCTCTGGATCAGGCGGTGGAACCTGTCCTGATGGGAGATGCCGAGTTGCAGGTCGAGGGCGATGCGCGCCAGGCTGTCGGTTGAAATCACGAGAATTGTCCAAATGACAGTGTCTTTGTGTTTTTGACTATGAGTGGTAGTTGTCTAAATGACAACGCCTGAAATGCGTTTTCTATAAAAACAATGAGTTATGAGTTGGCACGTCAACTGCAATAGTCCGTTCAGTCGCACATTCGCTATTGCATTCTGAGGAACAACTTGATGACCATTCACGTCAAAAACAACATTCACTGGGTCGGCCAACGGGACTGGGAGGTGCGCGACTTCCACGGCACCGAGTACAAGACCCACAAGGGCACCAGCTATAACAGCTATCTCATCCGCGAAGGGAAGAACGTACTGATCGACACCGTCGATCACAAGTTCAGCCGGGAGTTCGTGCAGAACCTGGCTGCGGAGATCGATCTCGCTTCCATCGATTTCGTGGTGATCAACCACGCCGAGGAGGATCACGCCGGCGCCCTGACCGAGCTGATGGCCCGCATCCCGGGCACCCCCATCTACTGCACCCACAACGCCATCGACTCCATCACCGGCCATCATCATCATCCTGAGTGGAACTTCCACCCGGTCAAGACCGGCGACAGCCTGGACATAGGCAACGGCAAGCAGCTGGTGTTTATCGAGACTCCCATGCTGCATTGGCCCGACAGCATGATGACCTATATGACAGAGGATGCGGTGCTCTTCTCCAACGATGCCTTCGGCCAGCACTACTGCGACGAGCACCTGTTCAACGACGAGGTGGATCAGGTTGAGCTGATGGAGCAGTGCCAGCGCTACTACGCCAACATACTCACCCCCTTCAGCCCGCTGGTGACCGCCAAGATCAAGGAGGTGTTGGGCTTCAACCTGCCGGTGAGCATGGTGGCCACCTCCCACGGCATCGTCTGGCGCGACGATCCCACCCAGATAATCCTGAAATACCTGGAGTGGGCCGACCACTACCAGGAGGATCGCATCACCCTCTTTTACGACTCCATGTCCAACAACACCCGCATGATGGCCGACGCCATCGCCCAGGGCATCCACGAGGTGGACCCCGGGGTGGCGGTGAAGATCTACAACGTGGCGCGCCACGACAAGAACGAGATCCTGACCCAGGTGTTCCGCTCCAAGGGAGTGCTGGTGGGCTCCTCCACCATGAACAACGTCATGATGCCCAAGGTGGCGGGCATGCTGGAGGAGATCACCGGCCTGCGCTTCAGAAACAAGCGCGCCTCGGCCTTCGGCAGCTATGGCTGGACTGGCGGCGCCGTGGACCGCATCCAGACCCGGTTGATGGACGCGGGTTTCGATATCAGCATCTCCCTCAAGGCCAAGTGGCGCCCGGATGGTTCGGCCCTGGCCGACTGTCGCGAGCACGGCCGCCAGCTGGCCCGCCAGTGGGCGCTGCACCCGCTCGAGACGCCCCGCCCGATCACCACCACTCCGGCTGCGGTGACGCCTGCTCCCGTGATCGCCAAGGCGCCGCAAGCCGCAGCGGCCGCCGCTGAATGGGACGACGAGCAGAGCATGCTCTGCGTCGTCTGCCAGTGGGTCTATGACCCGGCGCTGGGGGAGCCGGATCAGCTGGTGGCACCAGGCACTCCCTGGGCCCAGGTGCCGGACAGCTTCCTCTGCCCCGGCTGCGGCATCGGCAAGGAGGTATTCGAACCCTGCGCCGTGGAGGCCTGTGTATGAACGCAGCAACCCTGAATGACGCCGGCATCAGCCGGGAAATCGTGGTGATCGGCAGCGGCTTCGCCGCCCAGCAGCTGGTCAAGAGCCTGCGCAAGCTGGATGGTGAACAGCCCATCCGCCTCATCACGGCCGACAGCGGCGACGAGTACAACAAGCCGGACTTGAGCCACGTGGTTAGCCGGGGCTGCGCCGCCGCGGCCATGACCCGGCAGAGCGGCAGCGACTTTGCCGAGCAGCAGCGCATCGCGCTGCTGCCCTACTGCCCAGTGCTTGGCATAGATCCCGTCCGGCGGCTGGTGCTGACCGAGCAGGGCAGCTTCCCCTACGGCCAGCTGGTGCTGGCCACCGGCGCCAGCGCGGCGCGCCCCGAGATACCGGGAAGCGAGCATCTGGTGACCCTCAACAGTCAGCAGGAGTACGCCGCCGCCGAGGGGCTCATCCAGCAGGCCCGCCGCATCCTGGTGCTGGGGGCCGGCCTCATCGGCTGCGAGCTGGCGATGGACATGGCGAGCGATGGTCGCGAGGTCACCCTGCTGGATCTGGCCGACAGCCCGCTCAGCACCCTGTTGCCTGCTGTGCTGAGTCAGCCACTGCAGCAGGCACTGCGCAGTCAGGGGGTCAGCCTGCAATTCGGGGCAGGTATCGCCAGGATAGATGCCCAGCCCGGCGACGGCTGGCGGGTGACCCTGACCGATGGCCGCACCAGCGAGCAGGATCTGGTGATCGCCGCGATCGGCCTGCGGCCGAATCTGGCCCTGGCCCAAGGGGCCGGGCTGGAGGTGGAACGTGGCATCCTGGTCGACGACAACTTGCAGACCAGCGCTCCCCATATCTTCGCACTGGGTGATTGCGCCCAGTGGCGGGGACAGCTGCTCCCCTTCCTGCAACCAATAGTGCTGGGGGCCAATGCGCTGGCGCGCACCCTGCTTGGTACGCCGACCCCACTGACCCTGCCACCCATGCTGGTGAAGGTGAAGACGCCGCGTTATCCCTTGCAGCTGGCGGGCCGCACCAAGGGCGAGGATCTCGCCTGGCAGTGCCGCTGGAACAGCCAGGGCATGGTGGCCGAGGCACACGGCGAAGATGGCGAGCTGTGCGGCTTCGTGGTGGGGGGCGATCAGATGAGCGCCGCCTTCCCGCTGCTGCGCCAGTTGCCCCGTTGATTCATCGATACGTCAGGCCGGGTTGACCCGGCTACTTGAGGAGAATTGATATGTCCATGCAACTTATTCCGTCTCACTGGGTGGTGCGTCGTTCCACTCCCTTCTTTACCCGCGAGAATGTGCCCCAGGCCCTGCTCAGCCACCACAATACGGCGGCCGGGGTGTTCGGCCAGATCTGCGTGATGGAGGGAACCGTCACCTATCACGGCTTTGCCGACGAGCAGGCCGAGGAGCCTGAGATAAGCCTGGTGATCCGGGCCGGCCAGTTTGCCACCAGCCCGCCCCAGTACTGGCACAGGGTCGAGCTGTCGGAGGATGCCCGCTTCAACATCCACTTCTGGGCCGAGCAGGCAGAATCCGATCAGCCCCTGTTCAACAGCCGCAAGGCATAAGGTTCAACCCTAGCCAGGGGGCATTGGGCGCGAATGTCCCCCTCTGCCCATGCAGATCAAAATAATCAACTCAGATGTTCGTTATCCTGCCCCCTTATCCGAATGAGTGCTATGAGGGAGATGCATGAGCCTGATTGAAGCGATGACCATGGTGGCTAGCCTGGTCTATCTGGTCCTGTTGGGGTGGCAGGTGCGGTCCGGCTGGCAGTGGCATCTTGCCCTCGGCTTGCTGCTCGTCGGCTGGCTGGTGGCGGCGGATTTCACCCTCTGGCTCGCGCTGGGGCTGGTGGTCGTCCCCCTCGCTCTGTGGCACAAATACCGACCGCTGCCGGCACTCAGCGGAGCCAACAGCCAGTCGCTGCGGGCCTGGGCCCGTCATCTGCTGCTGCTCTGCTGGGGGCTGGTGACTGTGCAGTATGGCCTGCATATCTGGCAGCTGGGGCAGGGGATACCCCCCTGGCTGGTGCGTCCGGACGTGGTCGACGGCTTCCTGCCCATCGCCGGCGGGCTCGGGCTGCGAGCCTGGCTCAGTCAGGGGCTGGTGGATCCCCATCATCCGGCGGCCACCATCACTGTACTGGTGCTCTGTCTGTCGGCCCTGTTGCTGGGGCGAGCCTTCTGCGCCTGGTTCTGCCCGATCGGGCTGGTGGGTGAGTGGCTGCATCGTCTGCGCAGTCGCCTGCTGCCAGGGGAGTGGATGCCGCCGCGCTGGCTCGATGCCGTGCTGCGTTCCCAGAAATTCCTGGTGCTCGGATTTTTGCTGTTTATCGTGCTGATCGCGGTGCCAGGCGCCGCCCTGCCCGGCTACTTCACCAGCCCCTACCATCAGGCGGCGGACATGAAGATGGGGGCCTTCTTCTTCAACCTGACCCTGATTTCGGGCCTGTGTCTGGGCTGGGTGCTGCTGCTCACAGCCACCTTCCGCCAGTGCTTCTGCCGCTACCTCTGCCCCTACGGCGCCTGGCTCGCCCTGCTGGGCTTGTTGACGCCCCTGCGCATTCGCCGCGATCCCGCCCATTGTCTGCGAAGTACTGGCCATGACTGCGATAAGTGCAGCCGGGCCTGTCCCTCCCGCATCCAGGTGCACCAGCTGATCGCGGTGCGCAGCCTGGAGTGCACCAGTTGTATGAGCTGCGTCGCCGCCTGCCCCAAGCGGGCCGATGCGCTGCACCTTGGCAGCAAGGCGCGCAGGCTTGAGCCCCGCTGGCTGCTGGGTCTGCTCTGCCTGTTGTTGTTGATATTGCCGCTGCTCTCCTACGGCCTGCTGGGTATCTGGGTCAGCCAGACGCCACTGGCGGATCGCGCCCAGCTGCTGCAGCTGTTGCCCCAACTGGCTCATTGAGCACCGATGAGTCAGTTGCAGGCGCTCCTCTGAGGGGGCCGCCGGGCGGTCTGAAGATGCACCCGCATTTGATACCTGAGGGGTAGCAGGGTAAAGTCCCTTCCCCGACATGGCGGCCCTGCTGCCGTGTCGGGCCGACAGCCAGCCTTAACCACCTTGCTTCGCTTTCGAAGCAGCAAGCGCTGGGCGCCGGCACATAGATGAGCGCGATCTACCATGACAACCGGCGTAGCAAATGCAACGGTCCGCGGTCGCGACCAGATCCACAATCGTCTTTGGAGAAGTAAATGGGACAGAAACCATCTTTGGTGGGCGGGGCATGCATCATTGCCGGCGTCTGTGTAGGGGCCGGCATGCTGGGCTTGCCGAGTGCCGGGGCGGGCGCCTGGACCATCTGGTCGGTGCTGGCCATCACCCTGACCATGATAGTGATGACGGTTTCCGGCTGGATGCTGCTGGAGTCCTATCAGGGCTACCCGCTGCGCGTGTCGTTCGATACCGTGACCCGGGAGCTGCTGGGAGAGAAGGTCAACGTCCTCAACAACCTCACCGTCTACTTTGTCGGCGGCATACTGCTCTACGCCTACATCACCTCGGCCGGCCTCATCATAGATGGCATGACCGGCATCGGCAGCCACTGGGGATCCATCCTGTTCACCCTGGGCTTCTCCGGCCTGGTGTGGCACTCGACCCGGGCCGTGGATCGCATCTCGGTCGTGCTGGTCATCGCCATGGGGCTGAGCTTCGTGTTCGGCATCTCGGGCCTCTCCCTCAACATCAAGCCGACCCTGCTGTTCGATACTCTGAGCGAGCACGCCAGCTATGCTCCTTATGCACTGGCCATGCTGCCGGTGGCGCTCACCTCGTTTGGCTATCACCACTCGGTGTCGTCCATGCGCGCCTACTACGGTGAGGAGCGCCGCGCCCGTTACGCCATTCTCGGTGGTACCGCCATAGCGCTGCTGTTCTACCTCATCTGGCTGGTGAGCGTGTTCGGCAACCTGCCGCGCAGCGAGTTCGGGCCCGTGGTGGCCCAGGGCGGCAACGTCGACGTGCTGCTCAAGGCGCTGGCCTCGGTGATAGAGTCGGAGGCCGTCTCCAACGCCCTCAACCTCTTCTCCATGGCCGCCATCCTCTCCTCCTTTATCGGGGTGGGTCTGGGGGTGTTCGACTATCTGGCTGATCTGTTCAAGTTCGACAACAGTCATCAGGGCCGCGCCAAGTCGTGGGCCGCCACCTTCCTGCCGCCGCTGCTGCTCTCTCTGCTGTTCCCGTTCGGCTTCCTGATGGCCATCGGCTACGCCGGCGCCGTGGCGACCCTCTGGACCTGCATCATACCCGCGCTGCTGGCCTGGAAGGTGCGCACCGGCAAGGGTGAGCAAGGCGGCAAAGGCGACGGCTTCCGCGCACCGGGCGGCATGCCGATGATAGTGGGCGTCTTGCTGTTCGGTGTGCTGACCGCGCTCTTCCACCTGCTCAATATGGCGGGTCAGCTGCCTGTCTATACCGGCTGATCTATATAAACAGCCAACCGCCGTCACCGGTGGCATGCAGTAAAACGGCGCCTTCGGGCGCCGTTTTACTGTGGGGACTCCGACGGCAGAGCCGTATTCTAGTCTGGAGAGCCGCCCTGGATTCCATATGGTCCGATTTGGGGCGTACCTGTTACTGCCTGCTTAGCTCATCAGCGGCAGAGACCAGTTGTTCCAGTTGGTGGTGGATCTGGGCACGTTCCAGCTGTTGAAGCGGCTGACGGTTCCATAACACCGGGTTCAGGGTCTGTGAATCGAAGCCAAGTACCGGTTTGCAGGGGTCTTGGCTGAACAGGTTCTGCGCCGCGGCTTGGGCACTGGTGGCCGCCTCAAGGCGCGTAAACATCAGCAGATAGTTGGCCGGGTGCTCGGTCAGATGGCAGGTAAGCTCGCCGATCTGCAGGCTGGTGACGCTATCCTCCTGCTGCGGTGCCGGAAGGGAGAGGGAGAGAAACAACTGGTGGATGGCGGCGTGATAAAGAGTGTTCATTGATGGCTCCAGATTGATGATGGCGCCATTAGAGCAGGTCGCCGCCAGCGGCACTGTTAACGATGGCTCTCTTTTTTTAGCTTTTCGGTCAGTGAGATAGCACTCCGTGCTCAGTACAAAAATCGCGACCAATCCCGATAGTCCCTGTTGATGGCCTCTCCTAGACTGGCGGCGAAACATCACAAGAAGACAATTATCATGCAGATTCAAGCAAACACCGGCGGCATGCAGGCCGTCGCTCACCACACTGATGCAACCACAGGGGTTGGCCGGATGGGCCAGCTGGATGTACGTCAGATCGCCACCGGGCAAGATGCGATCCTGCTTGGCAACCGCAGCGAACCGCAAAAAGGCCAGGGGCTGCTCTCGCGGCTGGGGGCCCAGCTGGCCCGCCCATTCGTGGCCATCAAAGAGTGGATCGGCAACTTGCTGGGGACAGACAAGAGTGCCGCTGCGCCGAAGGCGCAGCAGACTCCGAACCTCTCGCTGGCTGAACAGAAACGGTTGCTGTTGCAACAGGCGCTGCCTTTTACTCTGAGCGGTCTCGACAAGGCAAACGAGCTGAACAGCATCAATGCCGAGCAACTGGGACAGGATCACGCCCGTCTGGCGACCGGTAATGGGGCCCTGCGTTCACTGGCGACCTCCCTGATCGGGATCCGGGATGGTTCCATGCGACAGGAGAGTCAGACATTGGCCGCCGGGTTGCTGGAGCATCCCATCGCCGGTATCCCGCTCCAGCAGTGGGGCACTGTGGGGAGCAAGGTGACCGAGCTGGTGGCTAGCGCCACCCCCGAATTGTTGCAAGAGGCGATGAGCCAGCTGCATGCCGTGATGGCCGAGGTTGCCGACCTGCAGCGTGCAGTAAAGGCCGAAGTTGCTGGCGAACCGGTGCAAGCCCAAAGCGGGGAGGCCAGAGGGGTAGCCCGCGAACAGGTCGCCGTTGCGCGCCAGACGCCAGCGACCGGTTACAAGCTGGCGCTGGATCTGATCAGCCATCAGGCTAGCTACCTGCTGCGGGATCAAACCTCGACGACAGTGACCCTGAGCAGCAGCGATCTCAACGCCCTGCACCAGCATATTGCCGATGGCTCCATCAATGGCTCCCACATGGCCAAATTGCAGACCCGTGGCGATCTGCAAACCCTTCGCACCCTGGCGCTTTCCTTGGCCAGCGGCAGCGATGCCAAGGGCTCTTCCCTTGGTCATGCCCTCGACAGCCAGGCCTCGTCGCGCCCCAACCAGCGACTGGTACTGGGCGGCCTGATGCAGTTCGCCGGTCAAACCGATCAGACGTGGGCCAACCATACTGCTGGCAAGCCGGAAGATCGGCTCGATGCCGGGGCGCGCCTACGCTTTGACACCGGTCACATGAAGGCGGAGCTGGATCGTCTGGGCGACAGTGAGGCGCAACAGGTGCTACAACAGCTGGAAGGGGCTTTTGGTGATCGGGCCAAGGCCATCTGTGACTTCGCGGTGGCACAGGTCTCTACCTTTGCCGACAGCGAAAGCAGTCCGGAGGCCGTACTGGTTTCCCGCCTGACCCGCATGGGCAATCTGGTTGGCAGCCTGACCGACACGCTCAAGGTGCGCCTCCAGCTGCCAGAATCCGCCCGCGGCGAGCCGACAATGATCGACGATGCGGCACAGTTGACGCCACTGGAGCTGGCTGCGTTAACCCATATCGGTGTTGATGAGCACTATCTGTAAGCGTGCTTATGTTGTCGGATATGAGTGAATAAACCACTATGTCCATCACGTGCCCCCCAAGGGGGGCACGTTTGCCTTGGAGTATTCGCCTTGGCCAGATGATGCGCCCGGTGTGTATTACCCTGCGCTTGCTGGTCCTCTGTGGGCAATGGTGGCAGCAATGACAGTTAGGGATCTCTGCCATTCAGCTCGTTTGGACTATAGTTTGGTTCTCTTTGGAGCCTAATTATGGAGATGGCTATGGCATGGACTATCGATGATTCCCAACCCCGGATCCTCTACAACAAGGACAAGCACGTCGCCGTGACGCCCTCGGCCATGAGCAAGTATCATGAATGGCGGCGGGAGATCGAGCGCGGCTCGGATCCCAAGAGTGCCGCCGGCAAGGTTGGCGATATGCACTACGAGCAGCTGAGCGGCAACAATAAAGGGATCTACACGATCCGGCTCAGTCAGGAGCACAGGGTCGCCTTTACCATCAATGGCACTCTGCAGCAGGTCAAGGTGATCAGCATTGGCGGCCACTTTCCCCCGAGTTGAGTGATCAGACAGACAGCAAAACGGCGCCTTGGGGCGCCGTTTTTTATGATGCTGCGCCGTCTCCGGCCCTACGGCGACCGGCAGGGCTAGTGCCGATAGCGGGCGGCTGTGATGAATTGGCCGAAGGTTTCGCACCAGACGATCACGCTGTCGTAGCGGGCCGGATCGATATTGGCGGGCAGTGGCACGATAAAGTTGTCGAAGGTTTTGACCGGCCCAACGTGCACCATCTGCGCTTTCAGGCGGGCAAAATCCGCCTCGGTTTCGACAAATTCCGGTGATAGATAGAGCTGGTAATCGGGCCCTGGTGCTAGTTGCCCCATCAGGCTGACGGCGTCGGGCCCAATGCTCACCTTGCCCTCCCCCCAATGCAGCCGGTCGCTGTCTTTGAGATCCCGACGAAAGGTGCCGCTGAAACTGGCCTGCTGCTGGCTGGCCGCCACCTGTTCACTGCTAGGTGCGGCAGGCGCCATCAGGATCGGCAGGGCATAGATGCCGGCGGCAAACCCCAATCCCCCGATCAGCAGATGAGTCGCCAGCAGCAGGACCAGGGTCTTGCGTTGCATCATGTCTCTCTCCTTGATAAATGGATGGCAATATCGCTAGCAGCGGCATCCCCACAGACGGGTCACGCTGCTCGCCATCATGCTCCCGGGTAAGGTGAGTGATGGGGTGGATTATGATGATCGATAGCGGGGCCGCTTGCCTGGCTCACCTCTCCCATTTTACTGAAGGGCATCGAAATCCACGGGGGGCAGTATTTCGAAACCGGGTTTGGCAAACAGATAACCCTGCATCAGGTCTATCCCCATCTCCTGCAGACATGCCATTTCATCCCGGGTTTCGATCCCTTCCGTCAGGGGGGTGATGTTCAACTCCTCAAAGAGGGCGAGACAGTGGCGCACAATGGCCTGGCGGACCTTGTCTTTATCGATCCCCCTCAACAGATGCATATCCAGTTTGATGATGTCTGGCAGAAAATCTGCCAGCAGATTGAGACTGGAATATCCGGCACCAAAGTCATCCATCGCCGTTTTGAAGCCGAGTGCCTGATAGTGATCAACTATGTGGCGAATATGCTGGTTATCCGCCACGCGCTCCACTTCGGTGAACTCGAACATGATCTGCTCGATGGGAAACTGGTGCTCCCGCGCTGCTTGCAAGGTGGTGCGGATGCAGCGCTCCGGACGATAAACCGCATTGGGCAGGAAATTGATGCTCAACATTCCCTGCATCTTGAGTTTGGCCGCCAGTGCAATGGCTTTGATCCGGCAAAGCTGATCAAAGCGGTGGCGATTGTCATCGTTGACCCGTGAAATCACTGAGTGGGCGGGTTCGTTATTGATCCCCCTGACCAGCGCTTCATAGCCAAATATGGTACGGGTACGACAGCGGATTATGGGTTGAAAGGCCATGGTGAAATCGAAGCCGAGATCCCCGCTTTCCTGGCACTGCTGGCACGATAGCTGGGGGGGAGCAGAAGGTATGTCCATGCTTTCCTCATAAGGGGGACTGGTGAGCTGGAGCGCGATATCAAGCCTATATCCAGCTTCAAATGATAACAAGCCTGGATGGCGCCCAGAAAACGGTCTGCCAACAGGTGAATTTGCTGCCATTGAACACTAAACGCTATCTGCCGGAAAGAGGCCAGGCCAGGGGGTGCTCTCTTGCAGCGCTTGTTGTTGATAACGGGCTATGGCGCCTTCCTGTTTCATCTGGCGGATAACGAGCGCCAGCTGGGCCACCAAGGTTTTATGTCTCTCGTGCAGATACACATATGAGTCAAGGGTATCCATGATGCCTGCGGAGTAGATCCTGGTGCCGGCTTCAGACCTGGTGATCAGCGCGGCTATAGCCTGCCTGGCTACCATGGTTTGCTCAATATATAGATCGCTGCGCCCCTTGAGCAGTTTGCCCATTCCCTGATCCACAGTGCTGATGTCAAACAGCTGGGCGGGCGCCACCACCCTGGATAGTGCCAACTCTGGCAACTTGGCCCCGCGGCGGTACTCCACCCGATAAGAGGTGCCGAGCAGGCTGCTCCACCCCTTGAGCTGAATACCCGGAAGGCGGTATACGCCTCATAGGAAAGGGTGAAGTGGGATTCGGGGACTTTCAGCAGGTGGCGGGTTTGCAGTTGATATTCGGTGGCACGATGTATCTCGCCATCGACCTCGCCACTTTCGGCCATGTGGGGGGCTCGCCCGCCCGGGTAACCGGCATAGATGAAGTCGTAGCCAAGGCGCGCAAAGGCATCCTGATAAATCAGCTTCAGCCAGCGGCCGTACATGGACTCTTTGGTATCCAGCGAGCTCACCAGGGTGATGGTGCCTTTGGTCGGTGTGCCCATTACCAATGAGGCGTGCAGCAGGAGCAGCATGGCAGAAAAGAAGAGGCAGAAGCTGGGTCTCTGCAGCATGAATTTCCCTGATGGTCAGCGGCTATTAACAGGAGGTTGCTTTCATCATCCTAGCCCACGGCCATCGCCGATTCAGATTTTTCGGGGGTGAACCGTGCCTGAAAAAGCGATGAGTGGGCCAGCTATGTTACGCCCGGTCACGGCTCGGCGCGACCGGTGCGATCAGGTTCGGCAGGACATGGAGGGGGAGTGAGTTGTCAAAGGCTGGAACTAGGTGGGTGTCCCAGTTTTGGTCAGCTTTGTGTCGTGGTGATCGGGCGAGCGTGCCGGCACACCGACGCTGGACTCAGGGCCTCCATCGCGGGGAAAATGCCGGCGAGCCTTTTCATCACAAGGGAACACGATGCTGATTATCTTCAGTGGTTTGCCGGGCAGCGGAAAGAGCACGATTGCGCGAGCTTTGGCCAAGCGGTTGGGGGCCGTCTATCTGCGCATTGATACCATAGAGCAGGCCATTCGTGATGCTGAACGGACGGGTGAAGAGATGGGGCCCGCCGGTTATTTTGTCGCCTATCAACTGGCCAGAGAGAACCTGAAACTCGGCTCTATCGTCATCACGGATTCCGTTAACCCCATCCAGCTGACCCGGAATGCTTACCATGACATCGCCCGCTCGGTCGGGGTGCCCTGTCTCGATATCGAGGTTGTCTGCTCCAACCCGAGACTGCACCGCGAGCGGGTCGAGAGCCGGACGGCTGATATTGCGGGATTTGCATTGCCGGACTGGCAGGCGGTGCTCGATCGCGATTATGAACTCTGGGACAGGGAGTGCCTGATACTGGATAGCGCCACCCTGTCGATAGCCCAGAGCGTGGAAAAGATTGTCGCCGCGTTGGCAAAGGAATCGTAGGTTCGATTAGCGCAGCGTAATCGGACGACTGAGAAGCTGTTGTCTCGGCTGTTGCGGCCAGCCGGAGTTGGAAATTCGGCTGGCTGTGATAGCGGGAGAATCGATTTACGCGAACGTCCGATTACGCCTGGCGGCTAATCGAACCTACGAGCTGTACATGAGAATTTCCTAGTGTCCCAGACTTTATGAAAATTTTAAACGTGAGGAGATTGCTTATGATGAAGGCGCGAGCAACTTGTTCGCACCTTCCTTATATATTAATACTTAGCGTATTAAAAATCAGATGCGTTTTAACTCGGTTAGTTTCCCTATAGGAGAGATTGAGCCTGAAGGTTTATAACATGAAACGATGTACTTGCTCCCCTTGCTAGCATTTATATCAATATACTTATAGCTTTTGTACATGTATCCGGAAGTTTGGTATTGACAGCCCACATACAAAGTAAATTCGCCAGCAGGGAGAATTACTCTTGGATGTCTTAATTTCAGGTTTTTTTGTTGTTCTTTTTTATTGGCTGGGATTGCACTGGTTATAGCTGAGAAGATTTTTATTGGTTCATCAACAAAAGTTCTTTCTACAAAGAAAATAGAATCAGACCTAAGCTTTTCAATTAGTGCACTATTCTTAGTGTATAGTTTTACATCGTACTCTTGGATTTCATCCTCGGTATATATGGTGACAACATCCTGCTCACTTTTTCCTTCAGTTTTTTCAGGAAAGAAATCATCTCCGACAGATGAAATGATTGATGCACATCCACTCATAAAGATACAGGCAAGAAATATTAGTGTGTTTTTCATACAGGGCATTTATTGGGAAATGATAACCATTATATGATTTGGTGGTATTTAATGTGTGATTTAGGTCTCGTTAGTATATATCTATAACTAAGTTATTATCTGATTGATATGTGCTCCTGATTCTTTTTTCCAATAAAAAACGGCGCCTCGCGGCGCCGTTTTTTATATCACTAACCGACCCAACATCACTGCAGCAGGGAGATATCCGCGACTTGCAGGAACAGGTTGCGCAGGTTGTTCAGCAGCGCCAGACGGTTGGCCTTGAGGGCCTCGTCTTCTGCCATCACCATCACCTCGTTGAAGAAGGTGTCGACCGGCTCGCGCAGGGCGGCCAGACGGGTGAGGGCAGCCTGATAGTCACCGGCAGCGAACAGCGGCGCCAGTTCGGCTTGCAGGGCAGCAACCTGAGTGGCCAGCGCCTTCTCGGCGGCATCGACCAGCAGTTCCGGTTTGACGGCAGTCGGCAATTCGCCTTCAACCTTGGCCAGAATGTTGCTGACGCGCTTGTTGGCAGCAGCCAATGCCAGTGCGGCATCCAGGCTGCGGAAGTGGCTGACGGCCTTGACGCGACGATCGAAGTCGAGCGGACGGGTCGGGCGGCGGGCGAGTACGGCCAGCACCACATCGGCACCAATGCCTTCGTCCTGATAGGCGGCGCGGAAGCGACCCAGCATAAAGTCGACCACGTCGGTAACGACGGTTTTGTTGGTCAGCTTGTCGCCGTAGACGCGTACTGCTTCTTCAACCAGTTCAACCAGATCCAGATCCAGCTGCTTCTCGGTCATGATGCGCAGGGCACCGATGGCGGCGCGACGCAGAGCGAACGGATCCTTGTCGCCTTTGGGCAGCATGCCGATGCCGAAGATACCGGCCAGGGTGTCGAGCTTGTCGGCCAGCGCCACGGCGCAGGCTTCCAGAGCGGACGGCAGGGCATCACCGGCGAAGCGCGGCATGTACTGCTCGTTGAGGGCCACGGCCACCACTTCGTCTTCGCCATCGTGACGGGCGTAGTGCATCCCCATCACACCCTGGGTGCTGGCGAACTCGCCGACCATGTTGGTCATCAGATCACACTTGGAGAGCAGACCGGCACGCTTGGCCTGAGCCACGTTGGCACCGATGCGCTCGGCGATGAAGCCGGCGACGGTCTCGATGCGCTCGACCTTGGCCTTGACTGTGCCGAGCTGTTGCTGGAACAGCACGGTTTCAAGGCGCGGCAGGCGGGAGGCCAGGGTTTGCTTGAGGTCAGTCTTGAAGAAGAACTCGGCGTCAGACAGACGGGGGCGAACCACCTTCTCGTTGCCGCTGATGATCTGGCTCGGGTCTTTGGACTCGATATTGGTGACGAAGATGAACTTCGGCAGCAGCTTGCCGTTCTTGTCGTAGACCGGGAAGTACTTCTGGTCACCCTTCATGGTGTGAACCAGCGCTTCAGCCGGCACGGCCAGGAACTTCTCTTCGAAGTTGGCGGTCAGCACCACAGGCCACTCGACCAGTGCGGTGACCTCTTCCAGCAGGGCATCGTCCAGATCGGCAACGCCACCGAAGGCGGCAGCGGCCGCTTCGGCGTCAGCCTTGATCTTGGCCTTGCGCGCCATGAAGTCGGCAACCACTTTGCCTTTTTCCAGCAGGATCTGCGGGTACTGGCTGGCGTTGTCGATGGTGAACTCGGGCTGGCCCATAAAGCGGTGACCGCGAATGGTGCGGGCAGAGTCGATACCCAGAATGTGAGCGGGCACCAGATCCCCATCCAGCAGCAGGGTCACGGTGAACACCGGACGCACGAACTGGATGGTCTTGTCGCCCCAGCGCATCATCTTGGGGATGGGCAGCTTGGCCAGTGCAGCAGCGACCAGCTCGCCCAGCAATTCTTTAGCCGGACGGCCTTCGACCTTGGCGGTGTGAACCAGCCACTCCCCCTTGTCGGTGACCAGACGCTCGGCTTGAGCAACTGTGATGCCGTTGCCACGGGCCCAGCCTTCGGCAGCCTTGGTCGGCTTGCCTTCGGCATCGAACGCCTGAGACACGGCCGGGCCGCGCTTCTCGACGCTCTTGCTCGGCTGTTCGCCAGCCAGCGCGTGTACCTTCAGCGCCAGGCGGCGCGGTGAGGCGAACCACTCGACGTCGCCGAAGGCCAGGTCGGCCTTGGTCAGCTCAGCTTTGAAGTTGTCGGCAAAGGCTTCGGCCAGGGAGCGCAGGGCTTTTGGCGGCAGCTCAGCTGTGCCGATCTCTACCAGAAATGTATGTTGTGCCATGTCCGTTCCTTAACCTTGCTTGTTCTCAGTGCGCTTGCACATGGGGAAGCCCAGTGCTTCGCGGGAGGCATAGTACGCCTCGGCCACGGCCTTGGTCAGGGTGCGAATGCGCAATATGTAGCGCTGACGCTCGGTGACCGAGATGGCCTTGCGGGCATCCAGCAGGTTGAAGGAGTGGGCAGCTTTCAGAATGCGCTCGTAAGCGGGCAGCGGCAGCGGTGTTTCCAGTGCCAGCAGGTGCTGGGCCTCTTTCTCGTACTGCTCGAAGCAGTGGAACAGGAAGTCCACGTCGGCGTGTTCGAAGTTGTAGGTGGACTGCTCCACTTCGTTCTGGTGGAACACGTCGCCATAGGTGGTCTTGCCCAGCGGGCCATCGGACCAGACCAGGTCATAGACGCTGTCCACGCCCTGAATGTACATGGCCAGACGCTCGAGACCATAGGTGATCTCGCCGGTCACCGGTTTGCACTCCAGGCCGCCAACTTGCTGGAAGTAGGTGAACTGAGTCACTTCCATGCCGTTGAGCCACACTTCCCAGCCCAGACCCCAGGCACCCAGCGTCGGGTTTTCCCAGTTGTCTTCCACGAAGCGGATGTCGTGGATTTCGGGATCCATGCCCAGCTCTTTCAGCGAGCCGAGGTAGAGTTCCTGAATGTTGTCGGGGGAAGGCT
Source organism: Aeromonas piscicola (assembly GCF_000820005.1). Lineage (GTDB taxonomy): Bacteria > Pseudomonadota > Gammaproteobacteria > Enterobacterales > Aeromonadaceae > Aeromonas > Aeromonas piscicola. The sequence continues at coordinate 60,211 of NZ_CDBL01000036.1, forward strand.
TGATGATCACCTGGAACTGGTAGTAGTGCTGCAGGCGGTTCGGGTTTTCACCGTAGCGGCCGTCGGTCGGACGGCGGGACGGTTGCACGTAAGCGCAGGCGATGGGCTCCGGGCCCAGAGCGCGCAGACAGGTCATGGGGTGTGAAGTACCGGCACCCACTTCCATGTCCAGCGGCTGAATAATGGTACAGCCCTGGCGGGACCAATAGTCCTGCAGCTGCAGGATCAGGCCCTGAAAGGTTTTGACATCGAATTTTTGCATAGTGTTTTTCGCGCGAAGTGAAATCAGAGCAAGATTTGCTGAATGTGAACCGAAGGAGTATACCGTCTGGCATGGTCGGATAATAGGCGAAATTGTAGGGGATTCATGGGGCGGGGCTGCGCCGGGCCTGGTTGGCCCGGGACGGAAGCCCCCTCATGTGGCCGATGAAATCCCCTTGTCGGACAGAGAGTCGGGCAGAGAAAAATAACAGGAGACGAAGAATGGAACTGCGCTGCGCCTGGGTGACCAAGGACCCGGAATATATCGAATACCATGACAAGCAGTGGGGCCGGCCGGTTTATGACGCCCGCGAGCTGTTTGCCAAGCTCTGCCTCGATGGCCAGCAGGCGGGGCTGTCGTGGATCACCATCCTCAAGCGTACCGAGAGCTACCATCGCGCCTATGCCGACTTTGATCCTGTGCTGATAGCCCAGTTCGACGAGCAGGATGTAGAGCGGCTGATGGAGGACACCGGCATTATCCGCAACCGCCTCAAGGTGCAGTCGATCATCAAAAATGCCCGTGCCTATCTGGCGTTGCAGGCGCAGGGGATCGACTTCGCCGACTTCCTCTGGGGCTTTGTCGGTGGCGCTCCCATGGTCAACCAGCGGCAGGGCAACGGCGATATTCCGGCGACATCGCCAGAGTCGGATGCCATGTCGAAGGCACTCAAGAAGCTCGGCTTCAACTTCGTCGGCAGCACGATTTGCTACGCCTTCATGCAGGCAGTGGGGATGGTGAACGATCATCTGGTCAGCTGCCCTTGCCACGCCGAGTGCCAGCAGCCGGCCTGAGGCTGCTATCGACCGTGCCAGACTCCCGCCAATGGGCTATCGGTCACGCCGATTGCCTGGGGCTGTCGGCCATCCTCCTCCTTGCGACAAATTCGGCTGCATTTGTAGCCGAATTTGGCCCGCCAAGCGCCGCTGGCGCGCAAAAAACACTCACTCTCGCCAGCCGTTCAGACCTGCGTCAGACAATGGCGTGGTGGCGCGTTACAATCCGGCCCCCGGCATGGTGCCGGACTGTATTCATAGAGGTTTTTTCATGCGAGCCAAGATCCTGGTGCCAGCCCTGGCACTGACCATTGCCCTGACCGGCTGTACTACCAATCCCTATACCGGTGAATCCCAGACCTCCAAGGGGGCCTGGGGGGCGCTGGCCGGCGCCGCGACGGGCGCCGCCGTGGGCGCGCTCTCCTCCAGCAAGGGTGATCGCAAGAAGGGGATTCTGACTGGCGTGGCCGCCGGTGCCGCCCTGGGTGGCGGTATTGGTTACTACATGGACGTGCAGGAAGCCAAGCTGCGCGAGAAGCTGCAGGGTACTGGCGTCAGCGTGACCCGCAATGGCGACGAGCTGATCCTCAACATGCCGAACAACGTCACCTTCGACAGCGCCAGCGCCCAGCTGAAAGCGGCCGGTGCCAATACCCTGTCCGGCGTGGCCATAGTGGTTGCCGAGTTCGACAAGACCCGCCTGAACGTGGTCGGCCACACCGACAGCACAGGCTCCCGCGATCTGAACATGAAGCTCTCCGCCCAGCGTGCCGATGCCGTTGCCGCCCAGCTGATCGGTCAGGGCGTGACCGGCAGCCGCATCGCCACCCGCGGTGTGGGCCCGGATCAGCCGGTTGCCAGCAACAGCACCACCGCCGGCAAGGCCCAGAACCGTCGCGTGACCATTACCCTGACCCCGACAGCCTAAGTCGTCTGGTTTCCGGTAACAAAAAGGCCCCGCCATCACTGGTGGGGCCTTTTGCTATCCGGTGTTGCGGGCTTAGACAGCCGCAGTCAGCTGGATTTCCACCTTGTAGCCTTCGTGGGCAAGGCGGGCCTGTACGCAGGCTCGGACGGGGGCTGTGTTTGCGTCAGGGGAGCCAGGCATCCCGCTCGGCTTAGACAGCCGCAGTCAGCTGGATTTCGACCTTGTAGCCTTCGTGGGCAAGGCGGGCTTGTACGCAGGCGCGTACCGGCGCCGTACCCGCCGGGATCCAGGCATCCCACTGTTCGTTGAAGGCGGCTATGTCCGCAATGTCCTTGAGATAGATGTTGGCCATCAGGATTTTGCCGACCCCGGAGCCATTGGCTTCCAGCAGGCGCTGCAGGCTGGTCAGCACTTCGCGGGTCTGCTGGTGAATGTCGGCCTCTTCGCTGACGGGGACTTCCACCACATAGAGGGTGCCGTTGTGAATGACCACGTCTGACCAACGCTGGGTGGTGCCGACTCGGGTAATGGTTGTCATGTTTGCTCCGAAACTGGGCTTATTGACCCTTGCGGATCAGATAGCGGTAGGGGGCCTGCTCTGTCTCGCTGGCGATCAGGGTGTGATCCATGAAGCGGCAGAAGCTGGGGATGTCGCGGGTGGTTGAGGGATCGTCGGCGCTGACCAGCAGGGTCTCTCCCTGGGCCATCAGCCGCACTTTTTTACGCACCATCATCACGGGTTCCGGGCAACGAAGCCCGATTGCGTCCAACTCATGGGTTGCATCGCAGAATAAAGCACTCATCAATAATCAACCTTCAACCAATTCAGCTGCCAATGATACTCACGGCGAAAAAATAATCAAATAACTGGGGCTGGAAGCAGCATATGTAACCGAAGTGTTATCTGGCCCTATCTAGTCCCCGTCTTCTGAGTAATATAAAAATTGAACCATATTCAACAAGGAGGTGTGAATATGCAGGTCTCCTACGGCAGATTGCAAGCCTACGCAGGCATGGGGTTCTTGGCTTTCGCCATGATAGTGATGGGCAGCCCGATCGGTAATACCGGCACCTGGTTCGGTTCCATGGTGATGATCGGACTGGGGCTCTGGATCGAGCTCAGCGATTACTACGACGAAGATGAGGACGAGAACGACAACACTTAGCTCCCGGATTTCTCCCACGACGACAAAGGCGGATGCATTATCCGCCTTTGTCGTTTCTGGCTGTCGAGAAAGGGACTAGCGGGTCGAGCGCATGGCCCGCTCCAGATGCAGCGCCGTCTGCTCCGGGTTGGCCCTGGGGTCGTTGAAGAAGTTGCTCAGCACATCCATGATCGCCTGGCGCATGTTGGTCGGCGTCGCCATCCCTTCCGCCATGCTGGGCAGCAGGTTGCCCTCTCGCTCCGCCAGCAGGAAATCCTGGTAGGAGCGCAGGGCGCAGCGATCGAACTTACTCATGTCCGGTTTGGTGAGGGCGGGGATCGAGCCCTTCACCCGGTTGAACTCCTGCTGGAAGCGCGGCGTCATCAGCAACTGGGCCAGCTCGCCCTGCGCCTGCAACTGGGCGGGATCCCGCTGCTTGAACATGGCGATGGAGTCCAGGTTGTAGCTGAACAGCCCTTCACTGCCCGGGCTGGGCAGGCACTCTATGTCTTCACCCGGCCTGTAGTTGCTGACGCTCAGCTCCCCCTTCACCCAGTCCCCCATCAGCTGCATGGCGGCCTCGCCCGTCTCCAGCTGGTTGGTGGCCTGGTGCCACTTCAAGCCGATGAAGCTCTTGGGCACGTAGGCGCGCAACTGCTGGAAGCGGGTCAGCACCCGCACCATGTCGGGGCCGGTCAGGGTGGCGCCGTCCAGTTCGACGAAGGCCTTGCGATAGAAATCCTTGCCTCCTTCGCCGAGCGCCACCGTTTCGAACAACACCGCCAGCTGCCAGGGCTCGTTGCCGATGGCGAGCGGTGTGATGTTCTGTGCCTTGAGCCGTTCCGCCACGGCTACGAACTGGTTCCAGTCGGTGGGTGGGGTCAGCCCCAGCTTGTCGAACAGCTTGCGGTTGAGCCACAGCCAGTTGACGCGGTGGATGCCGGTGGGCACCGCCATCAAGGCGCCATTCTGGCTGAGGGTTTCCCGCACCATGGCGGGCAGCTGCGGGTACCAGCCCAGGTGTTCGGCCATGGGGGTGAGATCGCGCAGGAAGCCGAGCCCGGCCCACTCCCTCAGCTCATAGCCCTTGAGGTGCGCCGCCTCCGGCGGGTTGGCCGCCAGTGCCCGGCTTTTCAGCACCGTCATGGCGCTCTTGCCGCCGCCGCCCTGCACCGCGAAATCGTTCCACTGGTTGCCCTGCTCGGTCCACTCGGACTTGAGCACCTCCACCGCCTTGGCTTCACCGCCGGAGGTCCACCAGTGCAGCACCTCCACCTGGGAGGCGCCGACGGGCGAAGAGAGCAGGGCGATGACAGAAAAAGACAACCACTTCATAAGGTTACTGCCTTGGTAGGGAGAGGGTGGCCTGCAGGCCACCCTGCGGGCGATTTTCCAGCACCAGATCGCCGCCGTGGGCGTGGGCTATGTTGCGGGCTATGCCCAGGCCAAGGCCGGTTCCGGCCAGATCCGTGCTGAGCCGGTAGTAGGGCTCGAAAATGCGCTCGAACTGATCGTCCGGCAGGCCGGGGCCCTCATCCATGATAAAGAGGATCAGCATCTCCTCGTCGTCCATGATGATGATGCGCACCTTCTGGCCGTACTTGATACCGTTGTCCACCAGGTTGCCGATGCAGCGCTTGAGCGCCAGTGGCTTGCCACGGTAGAGCTGCTTGCAGTGGCCCTCTATGGTCAGCCGTTCGTCATGCAGGTTCATGGACTCGGCCATCTGCTCCAGCATGGCGTCTATGTCCAGCTGCTCTATGTTCTCGTGGATGTCGGTGTCTTTCACGGTCTGCAGCGCCCCTTTGACCATCAGCTCCAGCTCGTCCAGATCCTTGTTGAACTTGCCGATCTGCACCTCGTCGTCGAGCAGCTCAACTCGCAGCCGCAGCCGGGTGATGGGGGTCTTGAGATCGTGGGAGATTGAGCTGAACAGCCGCTCCCGATCATCGATATAGCGGCGGATGCGGTGCTGCATGATGTTGAAAGCGCGGGTGGCCGCCACGATTTCTGATGCCCCTTCCTCTTTGAGCGAAGGTTGGTCTATATCCTTGCCCAGGTTGACCGCCGCCTTGGCGAGCCGGCGCAGCGGGCGGGTCTGCCAGCGCACCAGCAGGAAGGTGAAGAAACAGAGGAAGACAGTCATCAGGGCGATGAAACGCACCTGGTTGCTCGGCATCACAGTATCGTCGAGCGTCATGTAGGGAGCGGGCAGCAGGGCCGCCAGATAGAGCCATTCACCCGGCTCTATCTCTATCTGGGTCACCAGCACGGGAGGATTGAGCGGCTCCAGCGACAGGGTATAGCGGGCCCAGGAGGAGGGCAGATCCGCCAGCAGGGTGTCGTTGTTGAAGACGTGTAGCTCTTCGGGCCGCGAGAAGTCCACCTTGATGGCCATGGCATCGGAGAGCTTGCGGGTCAGCACGCCCTGCACCTCTTTGAGCACCAGCGTCTTGCGCTCGCTCTCCGGGATGGCGCTGATGTGGATCTCTTCCTCGTTCAGCGAGACGAAGAAACGGCTGCCGCCCATGTTGCGCAGCTGGTCCAGCGCGATATGGCGGTACTGCAGCGGCAGCGATTTGAAGAAGTTGACGGTGGAGGCGGCCGACAGCGCCAGGTTGCGGGTGGTGCTGAGCATGCCTTCCAGCTCCCGCTTCTGGATCTGCTGCATCCAGATGCCGGTGAGTATGGTCTGGGAGAGCAGTATGGCGAGCAGCAACAGCAGCAGCATCCGCGACAACAGGGAGCGGGGGACCAGCGCCCGCCAGAACCACCTCGTTCTCATGGGATCTCGTGCCTTTGGTCGATCAGCATGCCATCGCTACCTTTTTACCCATCATGGGATCTCGTGTACCTCGGCAATCAGCATGTAGCCGCTGCCGCGAATGGTCTTGATGATCCGAGGGCTCTTGCCGTTGTCACCCAGCTTCTGGCGCAGACGGCTGATCTGTACGTCTATGCCGCGCTCCATCGGCAGGCTCTCGCGGCCGCGGGTCGCGTCCGAGATGGTGTCTCTGTCCAGCACCACGCCGGGTTGCTGCAGAAACATGCCGAGCAGCAGGGCATCGCTGCCGGAGAGATCCAGCAGGCTGCCATCCTCGTGGGTCAGCTGGTGACTCAGGGTGTCCAGGGTCCACTCGGCAAAACGCAGCCGGCGGCTCGGTTCCTTCTCTTTTTCCGGCTGGCGGAATTCGGCGCGGCGCAGCAGCGCCTTGATGCGGGCCTGCAGTTCGCGCGGGCTGAATGGCTTGGCGATGTAGTCGTCGGCGCCGAGTTCGAGGCCGATCACCCGGTCCGCTTCATCGGAGGCGGCGGTCAACATGATGATGGGCACCTGGGAGTCGCGACGGATCTGCTGGCAGAGGGTAAAACCGTCGTCGCCTGGCATCATGATATCGAGAATAATCAGGTCAGGGCTGTGCAGGGCGAGCTGCTGGCGCATCTCGTTTCCTTCCGCCGCCGTCAATACTTGGAAACCCGCCCTGGTCAGGTATTCATTGAGCAGCTCGCGGATCTCTTGGTCGTCGTCGACGATCAGCAGTTGTTTGCTCGTTGACATATGTATGTGCATCCACCCATTTTTTTGTGCAGATTGAACCTGTCGGGGGAGTAAAAAGCAAGCAAGCCCCCCATCTAATGTGAGGTTATGGGCAATATCCTCCCATATCGCGTCCTGTAAATAAAAAAGGCCGACCCAAACGGGGCGGCCAACACGCAGATTCCGACGACAGGCGATCACCCCGTGTGGCGATCTCCACAGACTCGATGACGGGCCGGCAAGGCCGACCCCAAAAGAGACAATCCTGGCTCGCCCTCGTTGTCGAAGGGAGGGCGAACCGTTGACATCACACCCGTTCGAACACGGTTGCTATGCCCTGGCCCAGACCTATGCACATGGTGGCAAGACCCAGGGTAGCGTCCTTCTCCTCCATCAGGTGGATCAGGGTGGTAGAGATGCGCGAGCCGGAGCAGCCCAGCGGGTGGCCCAGGGCGATGGCACCACCGTTCAGGTTGACCTTCTCTTCCGCTACGTCCAGCAGTCCCAGGTCCTTGACGCAGGGCAGGGACTGGGCGGCGAACGCCTCGTTCAGCTCGACCAGATCGATGTCGCCTATGGTCAGACCGGCACGCTTGAGCGCCTTCTGGGTAGCAGGCACAGGGCCATAGCCCATGATGGCGGCATCGCAACCGGCCACGGCCATGGAGCGCACCCTGACGCGCGGGGTCAACCCCAGCGCCTTGGCACGATCCGCGCTCATCACCAACATGGCGGAGGCGCCGTCGGACAGGGCCGAGGAGGTGCCGGCTGTGACTGTGCCGTTGACCGGGTCGAACACAGGGCGCAGCTGGCTCAGGGTTTCGACCGTGGTCTCCGGGCGGATCACCTCGTCGTAGTCGTAGAAGAAGCGGGCGCCGCTGGCGTCATGCCCTTCCAGCCCGACGATCTCTCTGGCGAAGCGCCCTTCCACGGTCGCGGCATAGGCGCGGCGGTGGGAGCGGGCGGCAAACTCGTCCTGCTGTTGGCGGCTGATGCCGTGCAGCTTGCCCAGCATCTCGGCGGTCAGCCCCATCATGCCGGAGGCCTTGGCCACCGACTTGGCCATACCGGGGTGGAAGTCGACGCCGTGGCTCATGGGCACATGGCCCATGTGCTCGACGCCGCCGATGATGAAGATGTCCCCATCACCTACCTGAATGGCACGGGAAGCATCATGCAGCGCCTGCATGGAGGAGCCACACAGCCGGTTGACGGTGACAGCACCTACCTGCTTGGGGATCCCCGCCAGCAGGGCCGCGTTGCGGGCTATGTTGAAGCCCTGCTCCAGGGTCTGCTGCACGCAGCCCCAGTAGATGTCCTCGATCTCGTTCGGATCGAGGTTGGGGTTGCGCAGCAGGATGGAGCTCATCAGGTGCGCGGACAGATCTTCTGCACGCACGTTGCGGAAGGCGCCGCCCTTGGACCGGCCCATGGGGGTCCGGATACAGTCGACAATGACTACGTCTTTCATGAATGGATCTCCTTTCCGCAATCAGTAGAAGGTTTTGCCCTGGGCGGCCATCTCACGCAGCTTGTCGCTGACGCGGTAGAGCGGGCCCAGATCGGCATACTGGTCGGCCATGGCCACGTAACGATCCAGACCAATGGTGTCCAGATAGCGGAACACGCCACCACGGAAGGGAGGGAAGCCCAGACCATAGACCAGCGCGATGTCGGCCTCGGCCGGCGTGGCGACTATGGCCTCTTCCAGACAGAGCACCACCTCGTTGATCATGGGGATCATCATGCGGGCTATGATGGCTTCCTTGTCGAAATCCTGTTTCGGCTTGGCAATGGGGGCCAGCAGCTCGTAAGCGGCCACATCGGCCACCTTCTTCGGCTTGCCCTTCTTGTCCTGCTCGTAGGCGTAGAAGCCCTTGCCATTCTTCTGACCGAAGCGGCTGGCGTCGTACATCACATCGATGGCGGTGCGGCCTTCCTTGCTCATGCGAGCCGGGAAGCCCTGCGCCATGACGTCACCGGCATGGTGACCTGTGTCGATGCCGACCACGTCCAGCAGGTAGGCGGGGCCCATGGGCCAGCCAAACTCCTTCTCCATCACCTTGTCGACGGCGGCAAAGTCGGCGCCATCGGCGACCAGCTTGTTGAAGCCGAAGAAGTAGGGGAAGAGTACCCGGTTGACGAAGAAGCCCGGGCAGTCGTTGACCACTACCGGCGACTTGCCCATGGCGGCGGCATAGGCCACCACGCGGTTGATGGTTTCATCGGAGGTCTGCTCGCCGCGGATGATCTCCACCAGTGGCATGCGGTGCACCGGGTTGAAGAAGTGCATGCCGCAGAAGTTCTGCGGACGCTTCAGCCCCTTGGCCAGCAGGGAGATGGGAATGGTGGAGGTGTTGCTGGCGAGCACGGCGTCGTCACCGATAATGCCTTCCACTTCGCCCAGCACGGCGGCCTTCACCTTGGGATTCTCGACCACGGCTTCGACCACCAGATCCACATGCTTGACGTTGTCATAGCTCAGGGTCGGGGTAATGGCGGAGAGCACCTGGCCCATCTTGATGCCATCGATGCGGCCCTTCTCGAGCTGGCCGTTGAGCAGCTTGGTGGCTTCACCCATGCCCAGCGCCAGCGCCTTCTCGTTGATGTCCTTCATCACCGCCGGAATGCCCTTGCTGGCAGACTGGTAGGCGATGCCGCCACCCATGATGCCGGCACCCAGCACGGCGGCGTGGCTTGTGGCCTTAGCAGCCTGCTTGGCGGCCTTCTTGGCCAGCGCCTTGATGTGCTGATCGTTGAGGAAGATGCCGACCAGCGCTTTGGCGACGTCGGTCTTGGCCAGTTTGATAAAGCCTTGTGCCTCGACCACCAAGGCCTCGTCACGGCTCATGCCAGCGGCGGCTTCGACGGTTTTCACCGCCGTCATAGGGGCCGGATAATGCTTGCCCGCCACGGCGGCAACCATGCCGGCGGCGGTGCTGAAGCTCATCATGGCTTCCAGCTTGGACAGACGCAGCGGGGCCTTCTTGGCGGCGCGGCGGCTCTGCCAGTTCAGCTTGCCCGCGATGGCGTCTTTCATCATCTGCACGGCGGCGCTGTGCAGTGCCTCGGGCGCGACCACGGCATCGACGGCACCCACCTTGAGGGCGTCATCGGCACGGTAATCCTTGCCTGTGGTGATCCACTCCAGCGCGTTGTCGGCACCGATCAGGCGCGGCAAACGAACCGTGCCGCCAAAGCCCGGCATGATGCCGAGTTTGGTCTCGGGCAGGCCAATCTTGGCGCTGGTGTCGGCCAGACGAAAATCGGTAGAGAGTATGGTCTCGCAGCCGCCGCCCAGAGCGTGGCCCTTGATGGCAGAGAGGGTCGGCACCGGCAGATCTTCGATGGCACTGAAGATGTCGTTGGCCTTTTTCAGCCAGCCGAGCAGATCTTCTTGCGGCAGATCGAACAGTTCCAGAAATTCGGTAATGTCGGCACCGACGATAAAGGCGTCTTTGCCGGAGGTGAGGATCAGACCTTTTAGTTCACGTTCTTGTTGTAATGCAGCGATCGCTTCGCTCAGTGAGAGCAGGGTAGCGCGATCCAGCTTGTTGACTGAACCCGGGGCATCAAACCTCAGTTCGGCAATGCCGTTTTCGAGGTAGCTGACCGACAGGGTTTCGCCTTGGTAGATCATGAGAGTGTCTCCTTGTTCCCACTCGGTGGGGGGTGTTGCTCCTTTATCCCCAGCAGGGGGCGAGGCTCACTATTGATCCAAAAGGAGACATTTTCAACACCTATTTAAAACATTCGTTTAACAGAACTCGAGTAAAAGCTCCTCATCACAAAACGGGTAAAAGAGAGGCGCCTTGCGGCGCCTCGGATGGATGTGAGTTTGTTATCAACTGGCCAGTTCCGGCCGGTTGCGATACTGGTTCAGCACCTCGGGATCGGCGAGGGCATGAGTATTGTTGACAGGTCTGTTGTGCACCACTTCCCGCACCGCCAGCTCCACTATCTTGCCGGACTTGGTGCGGGGAATCGCATCCACCTGCAGGATACGGGCGGGCACGTGGCGGGCGGTGCAGTGCTGCCTTACTTGCTGGCGAATACGCTCGCGCAGCGGCTCATCCAGCTTGAGGCCGGGCTTGAGCTTGACGAACAGCACCACCCGCTCGTCCTGCTGCCACTGCTGGCCGATGACTATGCTCTCTTCCACCTCGTCCAGCTGCTCCACGTAGCGGTATATCTCGCTGGTGCCGATGCGCACGCCCCCCGGATTGAGGGTGGCGTCGGAGCGGCCATAGAAGAGGATGCCGCCGGTGTCGGTCAGCTCGATCCAGTCGCCGTGGCACCAGATGTTGTCGAACCGTTCGAAGTAGGCGGCGTGGTATTTGTCGCCGCTGTCGTCCCCCCAGAAGGCGATGGGCTGGGCCGGGAAGGGCTTGGTGCAGACCAGTTCCCCCTTTTCCCCCTGCACCGGCTGGCCCGCCTCGTTGAACACCTGCACCGCGAGGCCGAGGCCGCGTCCCTGGCTCTCGCCGCGATAGACGGGGCTGATGGGATTGCCGATGACGAAGCAGGAGCAGATGTCGGTGCCGCCGGAGATGGAGCTGAGCTGCACATCCTGTTTGATCCCCTGATAGACATAGTCAAACCCCTCCGGCGACAGCACGGAGCCTGTGCTGCAGATAAGCCGCAGGGCCGGCAGCTGGTGGGTGGTGATCGGGGCATAGCCCTGCTTGTGCAGGGCATCCAGGTACTTGGCCGAGGTACCGAACAGGGTAACCTGCTCGTCGCGGGCGAGATCCCACAGCACCTTGCCATCCGGATAGAAGGGGGAGCCGTCATAGAGCACCAGAGTCGCGCCGGAAGCGAGCGCACTCACCAGCCAGTTCCACATCATCCAGCCGCAGGTGGTGAAGTAGAACACCCGCTCCCCTGGCTTGATGTCGCAGTGCAGCTGATGCTCCTTAAGATGTTGCAGCAGGGTGCCGCCTATGCCGTGGACGATACATTTTGGCTTGCCGGTGGTGCCGGACGAATAGAGGATGTAGAGCGGATCGTTGAAGCCCATGGGCTCGAAGCGAAGGACGGCGTCTGGCTGGCTGGCCAGCACTTGCTGCCAGTCGTGGCCCAGTTGCAGGGGATTGCCGAGCAGGGGGATCAGCACTGTCTGCTCTATGCTGTCGATCTGGCTGACCACGCCGGCCACCTTGGCCTGGATGTCGATGGCCTTGCCGTTGTAGCGATAGCCATCCACCGCAAACAGCACCCTGGGTCGGGTCTGGCCGAAGCGCTCCACCACGCTGGCCTCGCCAAAGTCGGGGCTGGTGGAGGTCCAGATAGCGCCCAGGCTGGTGGTTGCCAGCATGGCCACCACGGTTTCCGGGATATTGGGCAGGTAGGCGGCGACCACGTCGCCACTGCCGATGCCCTGGCTGCGCAGCCACTGGGCCAGCCTGGCCACCTGATCCGCCAGTTCACGCCAGCTCAGGGTGCGACTTGGGCTGCCTTCGATGCGGGAGATAATGGCCGGGCTCTCATCCTGACGGCGCAGCAGGTTTTCGGCAAAGTTGAGCCGGCTGTCGGGGAACCAGCGGGTGCGCTGCATATCCTGGCGGTTTTCTGCCACTATGTCCCCCAGCTCGCCCTTGACGCCGCAGTGTTGCCACACCAGCGGCCAGAAGCGGGTGGTCTTTTCCACCGACCACTGGTAGAGCTGGGCATAGTTGTGCAGCTGCAGGCCATGGAAGCGGTTGACCTCGGCCATAAACTGCTGGAGGTTGGATTGTTGAATCCGCTCCTGATCCGGTTGCCACAGGCAAAGGTTGTGCATGAGTAGTCCCTGACTGCATGTATCTACCGGCAGTGTATTGAATTGTTTTTTATTTGTTAATGGTTGGTTTTTGTTTCATAACAAAAGCCTTGTAACGTATGCGTTACCTCACGAAGCGATAGCTTGACGGTTCGAGCCTTGATTCGCTTGATGTTATGCTGAAATCACATTTCTCCCGGAGCAGGACGCCATGAGCAGCTACAGCCAACTTTTTGCCCAGCACCTCGATACCTTGCAGCATCGCACCCGCGACATACTGCAACAGCAGGGGCTCAGCGGCCTGGCCATCCACTCCGGCCAGACCCACCGCATCTTCCTCGACGACCAGGATTACCCCTTCAAGGTGAATCCGCACTTCAAGGCCTGGTTGCCGGTGCTGGACAACCCCCACTGCTGGTTGCTGGTGGATGGCGTGAACAAGCCGGTGTTGCTGTTCTACCGGCCGGTGGATTTCTGGCACAAGGTGGCAGAGCTGCCCAATGCCTTCTGGGTCGACTTCTTCGATATCCGCTTCCTGACGAGGCCGGAGCAGGTCGCCGATCACCTGCCCGCCGGCAAGCAGGAGTGGGCCTATCTGGGCGGCCACCTCGAGGTCGCCGAGTTGCTGGGGCTGGGTCAGCCCAATCCGGAGGCCGTGCTCAACTATCTGCACTATCACCGCGCCTACAAGACGCCGTATGAGCTGGAGTGCCTGCGCGAAGCGAACCGCATCGGCGTGCGCGGCCATGTCGCGGCCAAGGACTCCTTCATGGCGGGGGCAAGCGAGTTCGAAATCAATCTGGCCTACATGAAGGCGGTCGGGCAGGGGGCCAATGAGGCACCGTACGGCAATATCGTCGCCATCAACCGCAATGCGGCCATCCTCCACTACACCCATCTCTCCGCCCTGCGGGTGCCGGATGCAGAGCGCCACTCCTTCCTCATCGATGCCGGGGTGGATTTTCACGGTTATGCCTCCGATATCACCCGTACCTGGGCCTGGCGCCGTGGCGAGTTTGCCGATCTGATCGCGGCGCTGGATGCGCAGCAGCAGGAGATCATCGAGGAGATCAAACCGGGTCGCCGTTACAACGAGCTGCATCTGCAGATGCATCACAGGTTGGCGCGCTTGCTGCAAGCGGTCGAACTGGTGGACATGTCGGTGGACGAGATGATCCACACAGGGGTGACCAACGTCTTCTTCCCCCATGGTCTCGGTCATTTCCTGGGCCTGCAGGTGCACGATGCGGGCGGCTTCATGCAGGACGAGCGCGGCACTCACCTGGCTGCTCCCGAACAGTTCCCCTATTTGCGCTGTACCCGGGTGATGGAGGTGGGCCAGGTGTTCACCATAGAGCCGGGCCTCTACTTCATCGACAGCCTGCTGGAACCGCTGCGTCAGGGTGAGCAGGGCAAGCGGGTCAACTGGAACAAGGTGGAGGCGCTGCGGCCTTTCGGTGGCATCCGCATCGAGGACAACATAGTGTTGCACGCCAATGGGGTGGAGAACCTGACCAGACAAGCGGGACTCTGATGACGGCAGACTATGCCATTCCGGCCGCGCCGCTGGCGGTGAGTGAAGAGATCAAGAAGAGCCGCTTCATCACCCTGATCGCACACACGCCGACGGTCGAGGCCGCCAAGGCGTGGGTCAACGAGATAAGGCAGCAACACCCCGGGGCCCGGCATCACTGCTGGGCCTTTGTCGCCGGTGCACCACAAGACAGCCAGGTTTACGGTTTCAGCGACGATGGTGAGCCATCGGGGACGGCCGGCAAGCCCATGCTGGCCCAGCTGATGGGCTCCGGACTCGGTGAGGTGGCTGCCGTGGTGGTGCGCTACTACGGCGGCGTGCTGTTGGGCACAGGTGGTCTGGTCAAGGCCTATGGGGGTGGCGTGGGCGCCGCGCTCAAGCGACTCGAAACCCGGGTCAAGCGCCAGCAGACGCCCTCTCTCATCCAGTGTGACTATGCCGACATGGGGGTGGTGGAGGCGCTGCTCGGCAGCCATCACGGCCAGTTGCTGGAGGCCGACTATGGCTCCCGCGTTACCCTGCGGGTTGCGTGGGGATCCGCTGTTTGGGCCCAGGTCGATCGAGAATTGACCGACCGAACCCATGGACGGGTATCCCTTCGCTCCTTAGATGGCTAGAATCCATCGCTCTTTTAGCCTGAAAAGGGAGCCGGAATGCAGATTCTGAGCATTATTCGTATCGTTGGCCTGCTGGTCGCGCTATTCAGTTCGACCATGCTGCTGCCCGCGATGGTTGCTTTTGGGTACCGTGATGGTGGCGGTACCGAGTTTGTAAATGCCTTCTTCATCGCCCTGCTGCTCGGTGCTCTGCTCTGGTTCCCCAATCGCCATCATAAGAAAGACCTCAGATCCAAGGAGGGCTTTCTTATCGTCGTGCTGTTCTGGGTCGTGCTGGGCAGCGTGGGGGCCTTGCCGTTCCTGTTGGGAGAGGTGCCCGGCATGACGGTCTCCGAAGCCTTCTTCGAATCCTTCTCAGGCTTGACGACCACGGGGGCAACCGTGCTGACCGGATTGGACAATCTGCCCAAGGCCTTCCTCTTCTATCGCCAGTTGCTGCAGTGGCTCGGGGGCATGGGGATCATCGTACTGGCGGTGGCCATACTGCCGCTGCTCGGTATCGGGGGCATGCAGCTCTACCGCGCCGAGATCCCCGGACCGGTCAAGGACAACAAGGTGACGCCGCGCATCGCCGAGACGGCCAAGGCGCTCTGGTTCATCTACTTGTTGCTGACCATGCTCTGTGCTCTGGCGTACTGGCTGGCCGGCATGACGCTGTTCGACGCCATCTGCCACTCCTTCTCCACCCTGTCGGTGGGGGGCTTTTCGACTCACGATGCCAGTATCGGTTTCTTCAACAGCCCGGCCATCAACCTGATCACTGTGCTGTTCCTGCTGCTGGCCAGCGTCAACTTCGCTCTGCACTTTATGGTGTTTGCCCACAAACCGGTCCGCTTGAGCAGTTATCTGCGCGACCCCGAATTGAAGGTGTTTCTGGCAATCCAGGCGACCTTGGTGCTGATTTGCTTCGTCGCCTTGCTGACCCACGGCCACTACGCCACCTGGCAGGAGGCGCTCAACCACGGTCTGTTCCAGGCGGTGTCCCTCGGTACGACTACTGGGTATAGCACGACCAGCTATGCCGACTGGCCCTCTTTCCTGCCCATGCTGCTCATGTTCTCCGCCTTTATTGGTTGTTGTGCTGGTAGCACCGGGGGCGGTATCAAGGTCATGCGCTTCATGATCTTGTTCCTGCAGGGGATGCGCGAGCTCAAGCGACTGGTACACCCACGCGCCATCTATACCCTCAAGCTGGGACGCCGTGCGGTACCCGAGCGGATCGTCGAGGCGGTGTGGGGCTACTTCGCCACCTACATCATCCTGTTCTTCATCTTTATGCTGCTGTTGCTGATGACAGGGTTGAACGAGGTGACCGCATTCACGGCTGTGGCGGCCGCCTTCACCAACGTGGGGCCCGGGCTGGGCGAGGTCTCCAGCAACTTTGGCAATATATCGGCGACGGCCCAGTGGATCCTGGTGGTCGCCATGCTGTTTGGTCGATTGGAAATTTTCACGCTTCTGGTACTGTTTACCCCCGCATTCTGGCGTAGTTGAGGTAGGTATGGACAAGATTTTGGTGCTTTATTCTTCTCGGGATGGGCAAACACGGAAAATCGTGGATGCCATGCTGGAGGAAATACCAGGCTGCGAGGTGGTGATGCATGACCTGCACACTCTGCCCATGTGCAACCTCAGCAAGTTCAAGAAGGTATTGATCGGTGCCTCGATTCGTTACGGCAACTTCCATCCCAGCCTGCTCAGCTTTATCCATGCGCACCATGAACAGCTGGAGGTGGCCAATGCAGCCTTCTTCTGCGTCAACCTGACCGCGCGCAAGCCGGAGAAGCAGACGCCGCAGACTAATGCCTATATGAAGAAGTTCCTGCGTCTCTCCCCCTGGAAGCCGAGAACCCTGGGGGTGTTTGCTGGCGCACTGCAGTACTCCCGCTACAACTGGTGGCAGACCCGCATCATTCAGCTGATCATGAAGATCACCGGTGGCAGTACGGATACCAGCAAGGACCTGGAGTTCACCGATTGGGAAAAGGTGCGCAGTTTTGCCCGTGAATTCTGGTCAAAAAGATAGCAACTCCGCGCCATTGCTGGCTTGAGCCTCGCGGATGCGAGACTTTTTGTTTGATAAATAGGCATTCGAACCATTAAACGGTAAAAAGTGTCATTTTTCGCAGATTTCCTCTTGTCATCCCGGCGCGGCTCCCTATAATGCGCCCCTACCAGCACGGCGGAACACGCCAACCTGATGAGCCAGCTTCCTTGTGAAGCAGGCGCCGAAAGAAAAGCGAAAACAATCGCTTGACTTTCGAAGTGAGGAGCGTAATATGCGCATCCTC
>NZ_CDBL01000037.1 GCF_000820005.1 Aeromonas piscicola
CAGCAGAGGGACAAGGGAGCCGAGTCGCGCGCACCAGCTGGCCAGACTCTCCCCCTCGGCGGGTTGGCGCAGGGGGCGCCACAGCCGTTGTTGCGGCGGCGCCCGCCCCGGCCACAACAGCAGCGTACCCACCAGGGTGGCCACCCCCAGCAGGCAGGCCAGGATCAGCCAGGCGGTGTGGCTGGCCAGCACAGGCCAGCGCGCTCCCACCTGTTGCCACAACAGGGCTGCATCGTAGTTGAGCACCCGCCGGGTCCACTGGTAGTCGAGATTGGCGCCCCACCAGCGCAACTGGTTGAGCAGGGCCCAGTTGCGATAGTGCTGCAGTGAGAGGGGATCGGCGGCGGTGAACTCGTCGCTCAGGGCCGCCGTCATGTCCCCCTCTATCCGTTGCGGTGCCACCGCCGCCGTGGGGTCCAGCCGCTGCCAGTCGTCCTGCTCATTCAGGTATTCTACCCAGGCATGGGCATCGAACTGATGCACCTCGAGGTAGTTGCCCCTGGGGTTCCACTCACCGCCGAGATAACCGGTCACCAGCCGCGCCGGAATGCCGGCCGCCCGCAGCACGAAGGCGGTGGCCATGGCGTAGTGGCCGCAGAAGCCGCGCCGACTGTTGAACAGGAAGTCATCCACCCCATCCGGTCCCAGCAGCGGCGGTTGCAGTGTGTAGTAAAAGGGTTCGCGCCGAAACTCATCGAGCAGGGCCGAGGCCAGCGCTGCCCGGTCGGGATAACGGGCTGCCAACGCGAGGGCATGGGCGCGGGCCCTGGGGTTGCCGGCCAGGGGCAGTTGCAGGTTGAGCCGCCGGGCGGCGAGGTCGGCCTTGGGCGCTGTTGGCTCGCTGGTGACCCGGTAGCTGATCCTTTGATCCCCCCGGTCCCGGCGATAGAGGGTGGTAAGCGGGCTGACTTGCACCGGGCCGCTCACCACCCTGGGCCTGGGCAGGGCCAGGGTCCAGCGGTGGCGCTGGGGTTCGGCAATCACCTCGTAGCTGGCGCCAGGCAGAGCCCCTGCACTGGCCTGAAGGGGGGCCGTCTGCATGGGTTGGGCTTGTTGCCACTGCCGGATCCCGGCGCTCAGCCGCCAGCGCCGGCCATCAAACAGCTCCTGGCGCATCACGGGAAAATAGCGCTCATTGGCGGGGGGCGGGCCGTCGGCAAAGGTGACACGAAAGGCCAGCTCGGAAGAGTTGACCAGCTCGCTGATGTCGCCGGGGGCCACCTCTTCCGAAAGACCCGAGAGGGCGCGGCTGGTGGTCGGCATCTGCCAGAGCGGCGGCAGCCTTGGGAGCACTAGAAACAGGGTCAGCAGCAGGGGCAGGGCCAGCAGCAGCGAGCCCCCCGCGCTGCGCCACGGCTGTTTCTGTTCGGGAGCCACGGCGGTCACCAGCGCCGTCACCGCCAGCCAGAGGGCGCCCGCCATCGCCAGGGTCCAGCCCATGCTTTGGCGCTGCACCAGCGCCAGTGCGATGAGAAAGAAGGCGAGCAGCAGTACCTGCTCTATATCCCGCTCCCGCCGCACCTCTATGATCTTCAGGCTGTAGCCGAGCCAGAGCAGGTTGGTGAGGGCCGGCAAGGTGCCCAGTGCCCGCCACTGCCAGGCCAGCAGCAGGGCCCCGGCGATGGCCAGCAGCGCCAGTGCGCGAGCGGGCGGCGTGCGCCAGCCCCGCCACAGCATCATGGCCCGCACGCTCAGGGTGAGGGCGCCAACGGCGGCGATCCAGAGCTGCAGCTGGGGCCAGAGTGCCAGCACCAGCAGCAGCTGTTGCAGGGCGATGAGAGGCAGCAGGCGCCGGTTATCGAGCAGCATACGGGCTGGCCTCGTCTGCCTGAGCCTGCGGGTTGTCGACGCTGGCCAGTGCCAGCTGGCAGCGCTGAAGAAAGGCGGGGCCACAGTCAGGGCCGAGCGTCTGCCCCGCCAGGGTCAGGGTGAAGGGAATGCCCCGCCTGCCGTAATCGGTACACCACCAGGCCAGCACCGCCAGCCGCTGCTCCAGATCCGTGCCCGTTACCCGCGCCAGGCTGAGGTGCGTGTCATCCTGCCTCGGCTCGTGGAACTGCTTGACCAGCAGGCCGCGCCCCTGGGCGAGCTGCTTCCAGGCGATCCGGCCGAAAGGCTCCCCACTCTGGTATGCCCGCAGCATGTCAAAGTCGCCGAGGGGGGCCGGGCCTTGCTGGCCCTGCGCGCCGTGCTGAGCTGACATATCCTCGCTTCGCAGCAGCCCATGCAGGGGCTTGGGGGAGAGCCAGGCCTCCAGCTGCAGATCCAGCAGCGACCAGCAGCGAAACAGACCGAGTGGGTAGCGGCTCTCTACCCGAAGACGGCCCAGTGGCAGACGGCCCCGTCGCAGGCCCGGCACTGCCAGGGTCAGGAACTGGGGAGCCGAGCCGGCCTGCGCCAGCCAGAGCGACCCCTCGTTGAGACTGAAGTGCAGCGCCTGCACCGGGCGCGGGCTCTGTACCGTCACCCGCATGGGCAGCTGGCAGCCCGCCTCCCCCAGCACGGTCGAACCTCCCAGCAGTTCCAGCCCCAGCAGGTTGCGATGGGTAAGCCACATGGCGGCTATGAAGAGGCTGCCGAGGCAATAAGATACCAGCAGCACCAGATTGTTCTGGTAGTTGGTACCGAGCAGATAGATGGCGATCATCACCAGCAGATAGAGCAGCCCCATGCGGGTAGGCAGGATAAACAGGCTGCGCGGCCCCAGTGCCATCTGGCGAGCGGGGGGGATACGGTGGGCCAGCCAGCGTAGCTGCCAGCGCTCCCTCAACTGGCGCCAGCCCATCAGTGATCGTTTCATCAAGGATTGTCCGGATCGACCCTGGCCAGCAGGCGCTGACTAAGGGGGCAGGCCTCGCCGCGCTGCACGCCGAAGCTGCCCCTGAGCCTGTGCTCTGCCACATAGGGGAAGACGGCCTGCACATCTTCCACAGTGACGAAACGGCGCCCCGCTACCAGCGCCCAGGCCCGGCTCACCGCCAGCAGGGTCTGGGCTGCTCTGGGGGAGAGGGGCTGGGGCAGCTCGGCATCGAAACGGCTCTGCTGCACCAGTGCCAGCAGGTAGTCGAGGGTGGCATCGGAGACATGGATGGCATCCCCTTCGGCCTGCAGGGCAGCAAGCTCGGTGGCATGCAGCTGCGGGGTCAGGGGTTGGCTCTGGCGGTTGCCGCGCAGCAGCTGACGCTCCGCTTCCCGTGGTGGAAAGCCGAGCGACAGCCGCACGGCGAAGCGGTCGAGCTGGGATTCCGGCAGCGGATAGGTGCCCGCCTGATCCGCCGGATTCTGGGTGGCGATGACGAAGAAGGGGGAGGGGAGCAGGTGGGTGTGGCCCTCTATGCTCACCTTGCCCTCTGCCATGGCCTCCAGCAGGGCGCTCTGCACCTTGGGGCTGGCACGGTTGATCTCGTCCGCCAGCAGCACCTGGGTAAAGACGGGGCCGGGATGAAAACGAAACTGCTGCTGGTGGGGGTCAAAGATCTGCAGCCCCAGCAGGTCGGCGGGCAGCAAATCGGCGGTGAACTGCACCCGTCGACAGTCGAGCCCCAGTACCTGTGCCAGCCCGTGGGCCAGGGTGGTCTTGCCCATGCCGGGCAGATCCTCGATCAGCAAGTGACCACGGGCCAGCAGGGTCACCAGGGCTATCTTGAGTTGCAGCGGCTTGCCCAGGATCACCTGCTCCAGCGCCGCCAGCAGTCGTGCTATGTGCTCTTGTCCCTTCACCCGCGCCTCCCTTGTCTCCTTTCGCCCCTACAGCTTATACGTCAGCGGCGGGAGAAGGCGGGCAACGCAGGGATAAACCCTTGAGACGGGCCATGTTTGGGGGCAACTTCACACAGACTTCACCCAGGCGCACAGTGGACACATGCTGGCCGGTTATGCTGACCTCACACCTTGACCGCGCCTGCCACCATGCCGGCGCCCTTATCCATCACGAGACTCATCCAATGAAACAAAACACTGCCGTGTCACTGCTTGCACTGAGTACCCTGCTGCTCCCCCCCTTATCCCATGCAAAAGAAGCCGAGCCCCTGACTGCCGTGGTGGATGGCGCCATCCAGCCTTTGCTAAAGGAGCACAGGGTTCCGGGCATGGCGGTCGCCGTGCTCAAAGAAGGCAAGGCGTACTACTTCAACTACGGGGTGGCAGATCGGGAGAGCGGTGCTCGCGTCAGCGAGCAGACCCTGTTCGAGATTGGTTCGGTCAGCAAGACACTGACCGCGACCCTTGGCGCCTATGCTGCGGTCAAGGGTGGTTTTCAGCTGGAGGACAAGGCGAGCCAGCATGCGCCCTGGCTGAAAGGCTCCGCCTTCGACGGCATCACCATGGCCGAACTCGCCACCTACAGTGCGGGCGGTCTGCCGTTGCAATTCCCCGACGAGGTGGATTCCACCGACAAGATGCATGCCTACTATCGCCAGTGGACGCCAGCCTACCCGGCGGGTACCCATCGCCAGTACTCCAATCCCAGCATAGGCCTGTTTGGTCATCTGGCCGCGAATAGCCTGGGCCAGCCATTTGAGCAACTGATGAGCCAGACCCTGCTGCCCAAGCTGGGCTTGCATCACACCTATATCCAGGTGCCGGAGTCGGCCATGGCGAATTATGCCTACGGTTACTCGAAGGAAGACAAGCCCGTCAGGGTCAGCCCGGGCGTGCTGGCGGCCGAGGCTTATGGGATCAAGACCGGCTCTGCAGATCTGCTGAAGTTTGTCGAGGCGAACATGGGATATCAGGGAGATGCCGCGGTAACAAGTGCGATTGCGCTGACCCACACCGGCTTCCATTCGGTGGGGGGCATGACCCAGGGGCTGGGCTGGGAGAGTTACGCCTATCCCGTCACCGAGCAGACATTGCTGGCGGGCAACTCACCAGCGGTGAGCTTCCAGGCCAATCCGGTCACGCGCTTTGCGGTGCCCAAAGCGATGGGCGAGCAGCGGCTCTATAACAAGACGGGCTCGACCGGCGGCTTTGGCGCCTATGTGGCGTTCGTGCCGGCCAAGGGAATAGGCATCGTCATGCTGGCCAACCGCAACTATCCCAACGAGGCCAGGATCAAGGCGGCTCACGCCATCCTGAGCCAGCTGGCCGAGTGACAGTGCGGTTGTTTTAATTGAGATGAGTACGCCGGGATTGCCCGGCGTACTTTTTGGTGCTGCCTGGCCCGGCCATCGTTCACGTTAATGCCCAAATAGCTCGGCACTTAAAATAAAATGTCCAAATTGGAATGTATCGATCGCCATCTCTTCACTAGGTGCAGGAGGGGGTCGCCCATATAGTTCCCCCATTGCGACCCTGTTCGTTGTCATGTTCGTTACCACCTTGGCCCCGCCCACGCTGGCCGCCTGTTTCTGCCGTCAGGCGGGTGCTTGCGGGCCACTCTGTTATGGAGCATCCATGGGTATTTTCCTGTTGTGCAGTTTTCTGATGATCATCCTCTATCCGGTCGGGATCGATCTCTATCTGGTGGCGGTGCCCCAGATTGCCGACACCCTGCAGGCGAGCGAGGCGCAGATCCACACCGCCTTCTCCATCTATCTGTTCGGTATGGCGGCCACCGTGCTGCTGGGGGGAATGATTGCGGATCGCTACGGACGGCGCTGGGTGGTGATCGGGGGCGCCCTCATCTTTGTCATCGCCTCGCTGGTGGCGGCCAATGCAGAGGGGATCAACCAGTTCTATCTCGGCCGTTTCTGGCAGGGGGTCGGGGCGGGGGCGCTCTATATCATGACCTTTACCGTGCTGCGGGATGTGCTGAGTCAGGAGCGGCTGGCGATGGCGCTCTCGATGATTAACGGGGTCATCTGCGTGATCCCGGTGCTGGCGCCGGTGCTCGGCTACCTCATCCTGTCGCATTTTGACTGGCGCGGGATCTTCATTGCGATGGCGCTGGTGGCGGCCGTTAGCGGTCTGGTTAACTTGTTGCTGCTCAAAGAGACCCGCCCGGCCCGGCAACCGGGGAGTGGTGCGGCGCTGTCTTTTGCCCTGCTGCGCTCGCCGCGCTTTATGTTGCTCTCCCTGCTGACCAGTGCCAGCGTGACCGCCATTCTGGTCTATGTCAGCGTCTCGCCGCTGATCCTGATGAAGGAGTTTGGCTTCACCACCGAGCAGTACTCCATCGTGATGATGGTGATGGCCGGGGTGAGCATGTCCACCTCCTTCCTGACGCCGCTGCTGCTGCGCTGGCTTGGCAAGCACAAGGTGCTGGCCGTATCCCATCTGGCTTATCTGCTGGCTGCGTGTTTTCTGCTCGGGTGCTGGCAACTGGGGGGCGATATTCACTTGCTGCTGCCGGGATTTGCGTTGGTCTGTGTCGGGTTCTCCTGCGGCTTCGGGGTGGCGATGGGGGAGGCGCTTGATGGTTGCCTGCACAATGTGGCCTTCGCCAGCGCCGTGCTCTGCATCATGCAGATCAGTATCTCCGGCCTCTATATCTGGCTGCTGGGCCAGCTTGGCTTTGCCCCGACCGAGATGCTGATCTACGCCCTGTTGCTGGCACTGCTCAGTTACCTGGCCGTCAAAGGGCTGCTACCATTGCTCGCGGTACGTGAAGCGCGGTCGCGGGGATAACGAAAGATGAGAGGGGATATGCGCAATCTGGGTGAGCTTGATTTGAACCTGCTGGTGGTCTTCAAGTACCTGATGCAGGCGCGCAGTGTGGCAGGCGCTGCCAAAAAACTCTGCGTTACCCCGTCGGCGGTGAGCAAATCCCTTGCCAAACTGCGGGACTGGTTTGATGACCCCCTGTTTGTACGGGTGCGGCAGGGGTTGCAGCCCACCAACCTCTCCCTGACCCTGGAGGAGGAGCTGAAGGTCTGGTTCCAGCTCACTGACACCATCACCTCGCTCAACAGCGAGGCGATCCCCGATGGTGCCCGCTTTAGTCTGGTAATGGAGTCGCCTTTCTACATCAGCTTCCTGAGCGATTTGCCCATGACCATCTACCAGAAGTACCCCAACTCTGTGGTCAGGATGTTGGGGTGGGATCACCATTCCCTCAATGACATTGTCAACGGGGATGCGGATCTGGGATTTTGTGCCAGGGAAACCTATGCCCGCTCCCGGGCCAAGGTCAACCGGTTGCCCTACTACATCGACCATGAGGTGCTGTTCACCGATCGCCCCGTGGTCTTTCTGCGCAAGGATCACCCCTTGCTCGAGCAGAAGTGGTCGCTGGAGAACTTTCTGGCATCTCCTCAGGTCAGCATGGTGTGGGAGGCGAATGACAGCTGGGCTCTCGACAGTCTGCTGGAGGAGGAGGGGCTGAAACGAAATGTGCCCATCATGGTCTCCAGCTTCGAGCAGGCGTTGCATATTGCCGCCCAGTCCAGCCACGAGCTGATTGCCGTCGCCCCTTCCTACTGCGGCGGTTATGCGGCCAAGCATCACGACAACCTGATTGCCATGCCGCTACCGCTGCCAGAGAAGCTCTATGTGCAGTTGGAGATTGCCTTCATTCTGCTGTGGCACAAACGCCACAATCAGGATGCCAAAGTGATGTGGCTGCGCAACGAAATAAGGCGCCTCTATCACCAGGAGTCGACTCCGGTAAGTCGATAACCAGAGCCGGAGCAACATGCTCCGGTTTTTTCGCGCGCAGCTCGTTCTGATTGGTCGAACCTTTGCCCCATTTTTCGCCAATACCATGCTCAGATTGACGCTGATATCACATCTCGTGTGAAGCTATTTCACGAAAAGAACTCATGTGCTTTCATTATAAAACTTCAATTAGTATCAACTTGAAAGTGTGATCGACCATTAAGTTCATTAACTTATAGTGATATAGCATGCCAATTCTTGATTGTGTGGTTTTAACCTTGGTTGGTTGCTGATGGCAGCCCTGCTGGCTGAGCTGGCGAGTGGGGTGCTCGGCGCCATCACATCAGAATATGGAACCTGCTCCAGGGGAGAGAAGGCGCAGGGCTGTGCATCAATGCGTGGATCCTGCCCCTTTGACATGAATAAAAGAACATACACACAGGTAGGTTAGTATGCGTCCATCCGCCCCGACCGGGTTGTTACAGCAACCAAAACCGTTTTTCATGATCTTCTTCGTCGAACTCTGGGAACGCTTTGGCTATTACGGCGTACAAGGCATTCTGGCGGTTTTCTTTGTTCAGCAACTGGGTTTTTCACAGGAGCAGTCGTTTATTACCTTCGGTGCCTTCTCGGCGCTGGTATATGGGCTGATCTCGGTCGGCGGCTATGTGGGTGACCATATTCTGGGCACCAAGCGCACCATGGTATTGGGGGCCATAGTGCTGGTCATCGGATATTTCATGACCGGCATGTCGATCTACAATCCCGACCTCATCTTCTATGCCCTGGGCACCATTGCCGTGGGCAACTGCCTGTTCAAGGCCAACCCGGCCAGCCTGCTCGCCAAGTGCTATGGACCAAGGGATCCCCGCCTGGACGGGGCCTTCACCCTGTTCTACATGTCGATCAACATAGGCTCCCTGATATCCCTCTCGCTGGCCCCGGTCATTGCCGATCATTACGGCTATACGGTGACCTACAACCTGTGCGGGGTCGGCCTCATCATAGCGCTGCTGACCTTCTTTGCCTGCCGCAACATGGTCAGGGACATAGGCTCGGAGCCGGATCATCTGCCGCTCGACTACGGCAAGCTGCTGCTGGTCTTGCTGGGAGCGGTGGCGCTGGTCTTCTTCTGCGCCTGGCTGATGCACCACGTGGTAATCGCCAACATGGTGCTGATGACGGTGACCCTGGTGGTGGTGATCTTCTTCTTCCGCGAGGCGTTCAAGCTGGATCGCATCCACCGCAACAAGATGTACGTGGCCTTCGTGCTGATGCTGGAGGCCGTGGTGTTCTATGTGCTCTATGCCCAGATGCCGACCTCGCTTAATTTCTTTGCCATCAACAATATGCACCACGAGATGCTGGGCTTTACCGTCAATCCGATCAGCTTTCAGGCCTTGAACCCCTTCTGGGTGGTGGTGGGCAGCCCTGTGCTGGCCATGATCTATACCCGCATGGGCAGCCAGGGGCGGGATCTGACCATGCCGCTCAAGTTTACCCTGGGCATGTTCTTCTGCTCCCTTGGCTTCCTGACTGCGGCGGCTGCGGGCATCTGGTTTGCCGATGCCGGCGGGCTGACCTCGCCCTGGTTCATGGTGCTTATCTATCTGTTCCAGAGCCTGGGCGAGCTGATGATCAGCGCTCTGGGGCTGGCCATGGTGGCGGCGCTGGTGCCGCAGCGGTTGATGGGCTTCATCCTGGGAATGTGGTTCCTGACCCAGGCGATGGCATCCCTGCTGGGGGGCTATGTCGCGACCTTTACCGCAGTGCCGCAAGGGGTGACGGACCCGCTGCTGACGCTGCCCATCTATACGGATGTGTTTGGCAAGATAGGACTGGCGACGCTGCTGGTGGCCGTGGTGATGGCGCTGATGGTGCCCTGGCTCAACCGCATGATGAATGCCGGCCCGGCGGATGCAGAGGATGTGCTTCCGCAACAGGCCAAGGCCTGACGCAGGTGGTGAGGGGGAGGCAGGCGTTCGCTGCCTCCCCCTTGCCGGTCAACCGTACTGCTCTTCCATCCAGGCTTCGACGATAAGCTGGGCGGAGACCCCGTCCACGCTGCCCTTGTCGAGCGCCTTGTAACCACCCCGTTCAAACAGGCGGGCGCGGGCATCCGTGGTGGTGAGCCGCTCATCCTTGAACTCTACCTGCTTGCCGAAGCGGCCGTGCAGACGGTTGCCGAACTTGCGGGCCCGTACTGTGATCTCCTGCTCTGTGCCATCCATGTTGAGCGGCAGGCCGACCACCAGCAGATCCGGTTGCCACTCCTTGAGCAGCTTCTCGACGTCGTCCCAGTTGGGGACTCCATCGTTGGCCTTGATGGCGCGCAGGGGCTGGGCCGTGCCGGTGAGCTCCTGGCCGATAGCGACCCCTATGCTCTTGGTGCCGTAGTCAAAGCCCATGATGCTGCGTGATGACATTGAATATTTTCCTCAAATCGCATCGCAAAATGCGTGGCAAACGGCATCAGCTGTGGCCGATGTCGCTGGATAGATGAATGGGATTGACCCCTATGCTGGCGGCCGCTTGCTGCCAGCGCTGATGGATCGGGGTCTTGAAGACCAGATCCGGGTTGGGCGGTATCACCAGCCAGGCGCCGTCCACCAGCTCCTGTTCCAGTTGACCCGCACTCCAGCCGGCGTAACCGAGCGCCACCAGCCAGTGATCCGGGGCCTGCTCTGTGCCCAGGGTTTCCAGTATGTCCTTGGAAGTGGTGACCATGAGTTCATCCCCCACCTGCAGGGTGGAGTTGAACCCAGGGCGGAAGCTGTGCAGCACGAAACCGCGATCGGCGTGAACCGGTCCCCCTTGCAGCACGGGCTGCTTGAGATCCGGGCTGGCCGGGGGGGCGAGCTTGAGCTGGGTCAGCATGGCGTCCAGTGACATGTCCACCGGGATGTTGACCACCAGCCCCATGGCGCCCTCCTCGTTGTGTTCGCACAGGTAGACCAGCGAACGCTCGAAATAGGGATCGGAGAGGCTCGGCATGGCGAGCAGGAAATGATTTTGCAGTGTTTGCATATGGGCCAAATATTGCAAAGGTATTTGAAGCAATTATGGCAGCTCGCCTCGTTGGGCAAAACCGCTTTTTACCAGCAGGGTCTAGGCTATCAGTATATTTCGAGTGGAGAGAAAGCCATGGAAGGTATTTCGATCAGACAGAAGTTGATCCTGGGCTGTGTTGTGCCCTTGTTGGCACTGTTGGCCTTGCTGGTCGGTGCAACCCAGGCCATGTCCCAGTTGATGGCGGGAATGAACGCCATGTATCAGGGAGAGGTAGTACAGCTCAAGGAGCTCAAGCAGATTGCCGATCTCTATGCGGTCAAGGTGATAGACGCAGCCAACAAGGCCAATGTGGGGGGCTTTGACCCTGCCAAATCGCGTGCGGACATGAGTGCAGCCCAGCAGGAGATCAACCGGATCTGGCGAGAGTATCGCGGTCAGGAGATGAGTCAGGCCGAGCAGCGCGAGGCCGACAAGATGCAGGCGCTGTTCGCGGCGGCGGATCGGGAAATTGAGTCCGTGATACAGATACTGGCAAGCATGCAGGGTGACAACCAGGGCCAGCTGGCCGCCCATATCATGCCACTCTATCGGGTGATCGACCCGGTCAGTGACGGGGTCAGCGCCCTGGTGGAATACCAGTTGCAGGAGGCCGAGAAGAACATGGCCGAGCTCAATGATCTCCGGCAGCAACTATTCCAGCTCTTTATCCTGATGTTTGTGGTGGGGGGGGGCTGCATTCTGTTCTTCGGTGTGTGGGCGGGGCGCAGCGTCAGCCAGCCGTTGGCGGCCATGGGCGGGATCTTGCGCGGCATGCAGACCGATCTCGACTTGAGCAAGCTGGTACCCGTGCTGCGCAAAGATGAGATGGGTGGGTTGGCTCATTCACTCAACGAGGTGATCTGCCATTTTCGTGAGCTCATCACCCAGATCAACGGCATGGCGGAGCAGCTTGCCACAGCATCGGCCCATCTGGCCCACATCGGCATGCAGAGCCGGGGGCGCTTCGCAGAGCAACAGGCAGAAACGGATCAGACCGCAACCGCCATGAACCAGATGAGTGCGACTGTGGCCGAGGTGGCGAACAGTTCCAACAGCGCCGCCGATGCGGCGCACCATGCCGACGAGAGTGCCCGTCACGGCCACCATATCGTCGAAGATGCCATCTTGCGTATGTCCGGCCTCTCCGCCCAGATCCAGAACACGGCCGCCATGATCACCCAGCTGGCGGATGACAGCCGCAACATCAGCAGCGTGATGGATGCCATTCGTGGCATTGCCGAGCAGACTAACCTGCTGGCGCTCAATGCGGCCATCGAAGCGGCGCGGGCCGGCGATCAGGGGCGCGGCTTTGCGGTGGTGGCCGATGAGGTGCGCACCCTGGCCCAGCGCACGCAACGCTCCACCGAAGAGATCGGCAAGACCATCGTCAAGTTGCAGCAAGGTGCCAGCGAGGCGGCCTCCAGCATGGAACTGGGGCTGAGTCAGGTTGAGGAGTCCAATCGCACCGTGCTGGCCTGTGGTCAGGCCCTCGGCGAGATAGTGAGTTCAGTCAATGTGATCAACGAGATGAACACCCATATCGCCACGGCGGCTGAGGAGCAGAGCAAGGTCGCCGAGGAGATCACCCGCAACGTGGTCAACATTGCCCACATAGCGACCGAGTCGACCAGGGCCGCGTCCGAGTTGAACCAGAGTTGTCACGAGCTGGAGCAGCTGTCGAGCGATCTCAAGGTGAAGGTAGGGCAGTTCCGCTGCTAAAGGGTATTGGGGTAAATGGATAAAAAGAAGCGGTGGCCCCGGGGCCGCCTCTTCTTTTATTGCCGTTTGGCTGTGGCGATTCAGGCTTTCGCCAGCCGACGCTCGATGGCATCCATCAGCATGCCGGTGATGGAGACGTCAAAGGCGGCCTCGATCTCGCGGATGCAGGTCGGGCTGGTGACGTTAATCTCGGTCAGCCGATCGCCTATGATGTCGAGGCCGACGAAGATGAGCCCCTTCTCTTTCAGGGTCGGGCCAACCGCGCGGGCGATGGCCCAGTCGGCGTCGCTCAAGGGGCGCGCCTCGCCACGGCCACCGGCCGCCAGATTGCCACGGGTCTCCCCCTTCGCCGGAATGCGCGCCAGGCAGTAGGGGACCGGTTCACCGTCCACCACCAGCACCCGCTTGTCGCCATCCTTGATGGCGGGCAGATAGGTCTGCGCCATGCAGTACTGGCTGCCATGTTCAGTGAGGGTTTCGATGATGACACCGACGTTGGCGTCATCTTCCTTCATGCGGAAGATGGAGGCGCCGCCCATGCCGTCCAGTGGTTTGAGGATCACGTCTTTGTGTTTGGCGTGGAAGGCCCGCAGCTTGTCAGAGCGACGTGTCACCAGCGTGGTCGGGGTGTGTTCGGCAAACCAGGCGGTGTAGAGCTTCTCGTTGGCGTCACGCAGGCTCTGGGGCTTGTTGACGATGAGGCAGCCCTCATCCTCGGCACGCTCCAGCATGTAGGTGGCGTAGATAAATTCGGTATCAAACGGCGGATCCTTGCGCATCAGGATCACATCCAGATTGGAGAGCGGCTGATCGACTACCTCGCCGAGCGTGTACCAGTCGGCATAATCATATTTGACGGTCAGCGGGCGCATGGTGCCAAAGGCGCGACCGGCTTCCATGTAGAGATCCGACATCTCCAGATAGAAGAGCTCATAGCCGCGTTTTTGCGCCTCTTCGAGCATGGCAAAGCTGGAATCTTTCTTGATATTGATGGCCGAAATCGGGTCCATCACTATACCGAGTTTAATGGTCATCCGAATATCCTTCTGGTAGCTCGATTGCGAGTGAGATTCTTAAAACCTGTTTCAGGCCAGATCGCCAAAGCGGCACTGCAGCGCGGTAATGGCGGTCAGGGCGGCTGTTTCGGTGCGCAGCACCCGCGGCCCCAGCAGCATCTCTTTGAAATCTTCCTGCACGGTACGGGCGATCTCGTCGCTGGACAAGCCCCCTTCCGGGCCAATCAGCAGTCGTACCCCATGCTCGGGAACGGGCAGGGTGTTGATGCTGTATTCGGCGCGCGGGTGCAGGTTGAGCTTGAGCTCTTGGGTCTCTTCTGCCAGCCAGGCATCGAGCTCCATCGGCATGCGAACTTCGGGCACCACATTGCGGCCGCACTGCTCGCAGGCGCTGATCACCACCTTCTGCCACTGCTCGCGTTTCTTCTCCAGCCTGTCGGCGGGCAGCTTGACGCCGCAGCGCTCGGAGAAGAGCGGGGTGATGCAGGTGACACCCAGCTCGACGGATTTCTGGATGGTGAAGTCCATCTTGTCGCCCCGGCTGATCACCTGACCCAGATGGATGGCAAAGGGGGATTCCACCGAGCGCTGCTCGCAGCTGTCGATGGTCACTTCAACCGATTTCTTGCCGACCAGGGTGATGGTGGCGGCATATTGATTGCCGTCGCCGTTGAACAGTTCGAGCTGCTGGCCCGGCTGCATGCGCAGTACCCGGCCGATGTGGTTGGCACCGTCTTCCGACAGGGCGAGGGTCTGGCCAACTTGCAGGGTGGCCGCTTCATAGATACGTGGAATGCGCATGGCTGATTATCAGTCTCTTGCTTGGAAACCCTTCAATATCCTACTGCGAGGCGCTGAGCAAGGCTCACGCGACAGAGGTTGAAGGGGTTCATGATGAGAGGGGGTGCTCCCCCTCCTTAGTCAAATGGGGTTATCGGCACTGCTTTTCAATGAAGGGATTGGTATTGCCCTGCAGCTTGCCGATGCGGCGGTTGCGCTCGCACTCCCAGCTATCAGCCGGGTACTGCCTGTCCCAGGCTTCAAACAGTTTACGTTGTTGCGCGGCGAGGCGCAGCCCGTGTTGCTGGCTCATGTAGAGGTAGGCGCGGGCGATCTGGCCCCGTACCAGCCCCTTGGGTGGTTGCACCCGGCGCTCCTTGAAGTCCACCAGCATCTGGCACTGGCCGTACTGATCCGGGGTGCCATTCCAGTCGGAGAAACGGTAGTTGGCCCGATCGCCATTTACCTCGCCGATGGCGGGGAAGAGGTTGTGCATGTCCCCCTCCATTTTGTTGAACTCATCGCTCTTGCTGCAGTTTTTGCGTCCACCCTGCTGCCAGCACTGCAGTTGATGGCCAAATTCCCAGGCGGGTACCACGTGTTCCCACTCGATTCGGGCGGCTCGTTTGGGCTGCTTGCGCGGTTCATAACCGCAGCTGGCGAGATCCGGGCTCATTTTCTTGCCCTGATACTCAATCTTGCAGCCGCAGTAGAAGGTGACGGGGTGATCCTGATAGAGGCGATTCAGATCCTGTTTGGCGGTGCGAAAGGTCTGGGCATGCAGGGGCAGGCTGACCAGCAGGGCCAGGGTGAACGAAAACAGGGGACGAAACATGAAGATCCTTGGCAATGAAATGGTTGGATGAAGAGAGGGGCACCCTAGCACAGGGTTGCGACACGGGCTGGCTTACTCCGCAGGCACAGGCTCCTGCAGTTCCCGCTCCAGCGGCTGCTTGCAGCGGCGACAGTGGTAGCGGGCCTCGCCGCGCACCACCTTGTTGTGGCGGCGCACCGACAGCTGATGCTGCTGGCAGTGACAGCGATAAGGCACGGTGCGCTGTGCCAATACCGTCAGATCGAAGCTGTGGGTGGTTCTTGGCTCAAGGCCGAACAGCTCCCGCATCATCGACTGCCACTGCTGGCCGTGGGGTAGCACCCGTGCCTTGCCGCGCCCTTCGCCCCAGAGCGCATAGACCAGCAGATGGGCCACTTCATGGGGCACCACCTCGTCCAGAAACGCCTGCTGGTTGGCCTGATAGAGGGTAGGGTTGAAGCGCAGCTCCCAGGTCTGCAGCCGAGCCGAGCCTGCCGCTCGACCGCGCATGTTGCAGTGGATACGCGGGCGGGCAAAGGTGCGGCCGAGGCGCGCCTCGGCCTGCACGAAACAGGCGTCGACCCGCTGATGCAGCAGTTGTTCGAGATGAGCTGGGGTAGCAGACATGGGATTTCCGTCGGTCGGCAGACAAGCAAAAGGGGAGCCAGGCTCCCCTTTTATCACAACTGAGTGGCTTAGAGGCCGGCGGCGGAGCGCAGCAGCTCGGCCTTGTCGGTCTGCTCCCAGGGGAACTCTTCGCGACCGAAGTGACCGTAGGCAGCGGTAGCCTGGTAGATGGGTCGCTTCAGATCCAGCATCTGGATCAGGCCGTACGGGCGCAGCTCGAAGTGTTCGCGTACCAGCTTGACCAGCAGATCCTCGGCCACCTTGGCGGTGCCAAAGGTCTCGACGCTGATGGAGGTCGGCTCGGCCACGCCGATGGCGTAGGAGATCTGGATCTCGCAGCGATCCGCCAGACCGGCGGCGACAATGTTTTTGGCCACGTAGCGGGCTGCGTAGGCGGCGGAGCGGTCAACCTTGGACGGATCCTTGCCGGAGAAGGCGCCACCACCGTGACGGGCCATGCCGCCGTAGGTGTCGACGATGATCTTGCGACCGGTCAGACCGCAGTCACCCATGGGGCCGCCGATAACGAAACGGCCGGTCGGGTTGATGAAGTATTTGGTGTCCTTGGTGATCCACTCTTGCGGCAGCACCGGCTTGATGATCTCTTCGCGTACCGCTTCCACCAGATCCTTGTGGCTGATGGACTCGCTGTGCTGGGTAGACAGTACCACGGCATCCACACCCAGGATCTTGCCTGCGTCGTCGTAGGCGAAGGTCAGCTGGCTCTTGGCATCCGGACGCAGCCACGGCAGGGTGCCGTTCTTGCGCACTTCGGCCTGACGCTTCACCAACAGGTGAGAGTAGGTGATGGGGGCGGGCATCAGCACGTCGGTTTCGTTGGTGGCGTAGCCGAACATCAGGCCCTGGTCACCGGCGCCCTGCTCCAGTGGATCGCTGCGGTCAACACCCTGGTTGATGTCGGGGGACTGCTTGCCGATGGCGTTCAGCACGGCGCAGGAGTCGGCATCGAAGCCCATGTCGGAGTGGGTGTAGCCGATGTCACGCACTGTGTTGCGCACTATCTCTTCGATATCAACCCAGGCAGAGGTGGTTACTTCACCGGCCACCATGACCATGCCGGTCTTGACCAGGGTCTCGCAGGCAACACGGGCCTTGGTATCTTGCTTGAGGATGGCGTCCAGTACCGCATCGGAGATCTGGTCCGCAATCTTGTCGGGATGGCCTTCGGAGACCGACTCGGAAGTAAACAGCTTTGCCATGATGGGATTCTCAGCTTGTCTGGGGTTATCGCCACAGCAATAACCGGGTGATGATAGGATGATTGTAGAGGTATCTACATCTGGACGTCCATTTTAGTTAGCGCCCTTCTCGATTGCCAGCACTATTTTGGTTTTGCCCCGTGCTGGCCGAACAAGATACGTGCTTTACCCCATTTGGGGTGCAAGCCGTTTACAACTCAATCGTTTGCCCCGGCCAGAAAAGCGATTGAGCTCCCAAAGCCACTTTATTCGCCCAGATAATATTTGCACCGCACGCCCCCTGCTGGGACAATAACGCGCCTTAATCTTGGCCATCAAATGAAGCAATCGCAGGAGATACAGATGCCTTCTCGTAAAGAGCTTGCCAATGCCATTCGCGCATTGAGTATGGATGCCGTTCAAAAAGCCAACTCCGGTCACCCGGGCGCCCCCATGGGAATGGCGGATATCGCCGAAGTGTTGTGGCGCAGCCACCTCAAGCATAACCCGAACAACCCCAAGTGGGCCGACCGCGACCGTTTCATTCTGTCTAACGGCCACGGCTCCATGCTGCTGTACTCCCTGCTGCACCTCTCCGGTTATGACCTCTCCATCGACGACCTGAAAAACTTCCGCCAACTGCACTCTCGTACCCCGGGTCACCCCGAGTACGGCTATGCGCCGGGCGTGGAAACCACCACGGGTCCGCTGGGTCAGGGCATCACCAATGCCGTGGGCATGGCGATCGCCGAGAAGGCCATGGCCGAGCAGTTCAACCAGCCGGGTCACGACATCGTTGACCACTACACCTACGCCTTCATGGGCGACGGCTGCCTGATGGAAGGCATCTCCCACGAAGCTTGCTCCCTGGCAGGTACCCTGCAACTGGGCAAACTGATCGCGTTCTGGGATGACAACGGCATCTCCATCGACGGTCACGTTGAAGGCTGGTTCACTGACGACACCGTCAAGCGCTTCGAAGCTTACGGCTGGCACGTGATTGCCGCCGTTGACGGTCACAGCCCGGAAGCCATCAATGCCGCCATCGAAGCCGCCAAGGCCGAGACCGGCAAGCCGACCCTGATCTGCTGCCGCACCATCATCGGCTACGGTTCACCGAACAAGTCCGGTTCTCACGATTGCCACGGCTCACCGCTGGGCAACGACGAGATCGCCGCCGCTCGTGCCTTCCTGAAGTGGGACCATGCGCCGTTCGTTATTCCGTCAGACATCGCCGCTGAGTGGAACGGTCAGGAGAAGGGTACCAAGCTGGAAGCCGACTGGGCTGCCAAGTTTGCCGCCTATGAAGCCGCTTACCCGGCGCTGGCTGCCGAATTCAAGCGCCGTACCGCAGGCGAGCTGCCGGCCAACTGGGCCGCTGAATCTGCCAAGATCATCGAAACCCTGCAAGCCAACCCGGCCAAGATCGCGACCCGTAAAGCGTCCCAGAACTCTCTGGAAGCCTTCGGCAAGCTGCTACCCGAGTTCATGGGTGGTTCCGCTGACCTGGCTCCGTCCAACCTGACCATGTGGTCCGGTTCCAAGTCTCTCAACCCCGAGAGCGCGGCAGGCAACTACATCCACTACGGTGTGCGCGAGTTCGGCATGTCCGCCATCATGAACGGCATCGCCCTGCACGGTGGTTTCATCCCCTACGGCGCCACCTTCATGATGTTCATGGAGTACGCCCGCAACGCCCTGCGCATGGCCGCCCTGATGAAGCAGCGCGTCATCTTCGTTTACACCCACGACTCCATCGGTCTGGGTGAAGATGGCCCGACTCACCAGCCGGTTGAGCAGATCGCCTCCCTGCGTCTGACCCCGAACATGAGCACCTGGCGCCCGTGTGACCAGGTGGAATCCGCGATCGCCTGGAAGCACGCCATCGAGCGTACCGACGGCCCGACTTCCCTGATCTTCTCCCGCCAGAACCTGGCCCAGATGGACCGTACCAGCCAGCAACTGGCCGATACCGCCAAGGGTGGTTATGTGCTGAAGGATTGCGCCGGTACCCCGGAACTCATCCTGATCGCCACAGGTTCCGAAGTCGAGCTGGCCGTGGCCGCCTTTGATCAGCTGACTGCCAAGGGCCGTGCCGTGCGCGTGGTCTCCCTGCCTTGTATCGATGTGTTCGACGCACAATCTGCCGAATACAAAGAGTCCGTCCTGCCGGCTGCCGTTACCAAGCGTGTGGCCATCGAAGCGGGTATCGCCGACTACTGGTACAAGTACGTGGGCTTTGGCGGCAAGATCATCGGTATGACCACCTTCGGTGAGTCCGCACCGGCCGAGCTGCTGTTCAAGGAATTTGGCTTTACCGTGGAAAATGTGGTTGCGACCGCAGAGTCCCTGTAATAGCTGACCATTGAGCCTCTTTGGCTCAATAGCCGGAACGATAAGACGCCCCCCATCGCAAGATAAGGGGCGTTTTTTATGATCCTGAGAGTGTTGCAGAAGGTTTTATGAAAAACGGGCTCCAAACAGTGTAGTTGTGAGAGAGACCATTTATTAGATGGACGCATATGCGTACAATGCTCTTACGAGTCTACTTGTCTCTGATGCAGTCTAATGCTGAATGGAACTTTTCACACTTAAGCTGTAGTGATGAGTGAGCGTTGAAAAGAGCGTTGTCATATCCGGCTGTGTTTTTAAATAGTTCATTTAGTAGACACAACATGTTCTGCTCAAGGGAAAGAAGTTTGCATGTCACAGTATAAGCCTAATCACATACCACTTAGAGTGCGTCTAGTATGTGCTTTTTTAATGCTCGTTTGTGTGGCCTACGGTGTTGCCGAGCTGGCTAATGGATATACCTATATTCCAGCGAAAAGAGGAGGTTTTTTTATATCTGGCATTCCAACACTAATCATCGCCATCTCATCTTTTTTGTTCTGTATTGTCGCTGCATTGTTCATAATAGATCACTATGACAAGAGAGATAATGAGAAAGCTTATTCAATAGGAATAAAAATTATATTCAATGTTGCACTCTATATGTTCCTGGGGGCACCACTTGTTGAAATATTAGAAGCGGTTTTGATGAGGAATGGAATAGATATATTCCCTAGGTTTCATGGGTTTGCTGAGGCATTTTCATATCACACACCTGGTATGCGAGAACTGCTTATATATGTAACCCCTATTTCAGATAATGCTCTTTATATTATGGGTGGAGCGTGCAGCTTAGTATTAATCAGCGAGTCCCTCGAAAAGTATCATGGAGGGAAATATAAATCGCTGTGTCCTATATTGGGTGGTCTTGCAATGATAGGGTTTGGAACTTTTATTCTATCTATATCATTCAAGGAGTTACTGTTAGGGCAGGCTGGTTTCGGAAAAGATCATGCTTATGCTGTCACAGCTATGGATGACCCTGCGAAATTCAATGCGGTATTACTCACCGGGTTCATAGTCGGAGGGATGTTCTTCTTTTTTGGCTGCATTGGTCTCATGGGCTACGTGATTAAAAAAATGAGAATGTCTAGGCGTAACAAGAGTCAATCCAACGACCCACTCTTTAGATAGCGCGATAAAAGACACCGGCCTAAGCCGGTGTCTTTTTATTGCTAGAGCAATGCCTTAAACCAGAGGCGGGGTACTTTCCGCATTGGAGAGCACGGCATCCATCTGCACCAGGGCTCCGGCGGGCAGCTCGCTGACGCCGATAACGGTACGGGCCGGCAGATAGCTCGGGAAGTATTTGGTGTAGATGGCGTTGACCGCATCCAGATCCGCGATGTTCTTCACTTGAATATTGACCTTGACGATATCGTCCATCACATGGTCGATGCTCTCGACGATGGCTTTGATATTACTGAGGCACTGGGCGGTCTGCTCTTTGATGCAGCCAGCCAGGATCTTGCCAGTAGTGGAGTCGATCGGCAGCTGCGCGGTCAGATGGTTGTAGTGGGAGAAGGCGACCGTCTGGCAATGGAGTGGGCTGCGTGGTGCCTTGTCAGTATTGCGGGCGCTGATCACCAGGTTGTGTCTGTCTTCTACCAGCTGCGGCGGTGTGCCGTCACCGTGGGAGATGACCGCATCCATCTGCACCTGGGCACCCAGCGGCAGGGCAGTTGCGCGGATCACCGAGCGGGCCGGCAGATAGGCGACGGCGCGGGCAATGGCGGAGTCCGGGAAGAAGGTGGTGTAGACCTCGTTGACGGCCTCCAGATCGGCGAGGCTGGTCAGGTAGATATTCACTTTGACGATGTCGTCAAATGGCACATCGATGCTCTCCAGCACCGTTTTGATGTTGCGCAGGCACTGACCCGCCTGCTCCTTGATGCCACCGGCGATCAGCTGGCCCGAGGCGGCATCGACCGGCAGTTGCGCGCCGATATTGTTGTAGTGGGAGAAGGCCACGGTATGGGTCGAGAGCGGGTTGTGCGGTGCCTTGTCGCTGTTGCGGGCCAGCTTCACCAAGGCGCAGGGAGCTTGCGGGAAGGTGCCTTCGCCATTGGAGATGATGGCGTCGATCTGCACCTGGGCATCCAGCGGCAGGGCGGCCACAGCGAGTGTGGTACGGGTCGGCAGATAGCTTGGGAAGAATTCGCGATAGACGGCGTCGACCGCCTCCAGATCCGCCATGTCTTTCAGGAAGATGGTGGCTTTGACCATATCGTCCATCACGTGGCCGATGCTCTCAATGATCGCCTTGAGGTTATTCAGGCACTGTCTGGCCTGTACCTTGACGTCGCCACTCACCATCTTGCCAGTCTTGGGATCGACCGGTAACTGGGCAGAAATATTGTTGTAATGAGAGAAGGCCACCGTCTGGGTGTAGGGGCCCAGATCCTGGGGGGCATTGGTGGTATTTCTTGCAGCCTTGATGATGGTGCCACTCATAGATATTCCTCTTTTTAGTATTCGTTGTTAACTCAGGTACAGGTTCGTCCCATCCAAGTGCGCCAGCGGGTGCATCCCCGGTTATTATGTTTAATCCACTCAATAGCTGAATAGGATAATAGAGGAAGGGACAGGGTTGATTATTTCAGACGAGGCGATTCTATGAGTGGTCATCGTGGGATGCAAACCGGTGATTGCGTTTCTATGAGATGGCTCAACGCTTGGAAATATAGCTATTTTGCTATTCAATTCAGGGTGAATACGATTCTTGGGTGGATCAAACAGGTCCGATATCGCGGGCGAGCCTGTGTGGACTGGGTTCTTACCCTTGCGGGGGAGGGGGCAGTGCTGTGAATGAGGCGTTAAAAATATGCGTCCTCTTGCGGTTAACTGATTTTATTGTGCATAGATATGTATTTTAAATCGTTTTTGGCATCTATCCAGTCCGCTAAAAATATGCTAGTCCAAGGTCATGCAAAGACTAATAAAGATGTGGCTGGAATATAATTCAATATATTGCATAGGCGATATTTTTTATTGCACTTGAATAGCCGCTTGTGCGCTGATCCTGATGATATTTATCGCGCCAAATAGAGAGATAAATATGCCATAAGGGTGCAGTCGTCCTGTTGGCGGGTCGTGATGGTGGGGTGAGATGCTGGGGCCAAATACTGGCTTGCCCACTAGGGTGACGCAGGTCGGGCAGCCAGTGTCACTTATCAGGTTGGGTAGAGGGCCGGGCGACTGGCGACCGTGTAGACGGGAGGGCAGATTGCCCTCCTTGCCCAGATATGCTTGATACGAAGGTCCTGATCCCGGTTATCGATCAGGCAGGATAGAGGGCGCCCAGCACGGCCAGGCGACTGGCACCCGTGACGGCGGGCAGGTTACCTGGCTTGCGGTGGATGAAGCGCTGCGCCAGCCAGGCAAAGGCGGCACCTTCCACCCAGTCGGGGGCTAGCCCCAGATCAAAGGTGCTGGCGATGCGCCATGTGGGCAGCAGGCTGGCCAGTTCGCTCAGCAGGGGGGCGTTATGGGCGCCACCGCCGCAGACATACAGCTCGGGCCGGCTTTGCGCCTCGTCCAGTGCAGGCAACTGGCGGGCTATGCTGTGGCAAGTGAGCGCCTGCAGGGTGCGCTGCACATCCACAGGGGCGTATGCACTGCCCGCCAGCTCGCCATCGAGCCAATCCAGGGTAAACATCTCCCGCCCCGTGCTCTTGGGCCACGGGGCGGCGAAGTAGGGGTGAGCCAGCAGCTTTTCCAGCAGCGTCGGGATCAGCCGGCCGCTGGCGGCCCATTGGCCACCTGCATCGTAGTTGCAGCCGTCTGGCTGATGACGGCGATACCAGCCATCGAGCAGGGTGTTGGCGGGGCCGGTATCAAAGCCATACACCCCGCCCGCGTTGCCCGGCAGTACCGAGATATTGGCGATGCCGCCGAGGTTCAGCACCACCCGCAGGGCGCCGGGCTTGGCAAACAGCGCCTGATGGAAGGCGGGCACCAGCGGGGCCCCCTGACCACCGAGCGCCATGTCCATGGTGCGAAAGTCGGCGATGACGTCGATGCCGGTCAGCGCCGCCAGCAGAGCGGCGTTGCCGATCTGCAGGGTAAACCTAAGCTGGGGGCGGTGGCGAATGGTCTGGCCATGGCTGCCGATGGCGCGAATAGCGGCAGGGGTAAGGCCCGCCTTGGCGAGCAGGGCCTGAGTGGCGGTGGCAAACTCCTGCGCCACTTGCCTGTCGGCGACCCCCAGCCTGTCTATCTCGTTGTCGCCGGGCGTACAGAGGGCATGGAGTGCATAAGCCATGTCGGCAGGCCAGGGGTGACAGAGGGCCGCTTCGACCCGCAGTTCATCCCCGTCGATCATCACCAGCACGGCGTCGATCCCATCCATGCTGGTGCCGGACATCAATCCGATATAGCGCTCTTTCATTCCCCACTCCTTGGCGGCCACTTAGCCACCGCGATTGTCCCGTTTATTCTGGGCCAGCTGCAGCTCCGGGCTGTCCAGCTTGGCCAGCTGGGGCATGGCCTGCGCCTTGAAGTTGGCCAGCGCCCGCCCGGTGAGCGTCTCGGCCTGGGGCAGGTTGAGGGTGCGCGGGTTCTTGTGTACGCCGCCCACCACGAATTCATAGTGCAGGTGGGGGCCCGTGACGCGCCCGGTGCCGCCCAGATTGCCGATGGTCTGGCCCTGCTTCACCCGCTGCCCCTTGTTGACGGTGCGTTTGGAGAGGTGCAGGTACTTGGTCACATAGTTGCCGGCGTGCTTGATGAAGACGTAGTTGCCGTTGAACTGGTTGTAACCGGCCGCCACCACGCTGCCGGAGCCCGCCGCCATGATGGGGGTGCCCACAGGTGCCACATAGTCGATGCCGTTGTGGGCGCGGACCTTGCCGGTGACCGGGTGCAGGCGGCGCGGATTGAAGTTGGAGCTGATGTATTTGAAGTTGACCGGCGCGCGCAGGAAGCTCTTGCGCATCGCCTTGCCTTCCGGTGTGTAGTAGTTGCCATCCTCGTTCAGCACGGCGCGATAGGTGGCGCCCTGGTTGACGAACTCGGCGGCCAGGATGTCGCCGGAGGCCACTCGCTCGTCATCCTGATACTTTTCCTGATAGACCACCCGAAAGCTGTCCCCGGGTTGCAGGTCCTGGGCAAAGTCGATGTCCCAGCCGAAGATGGCGGCGAGACCCATGATTTGATCCTCCGTCATGCCCGCCTCGGCGGCGGCGCCCCAGAAGCTGGAACGGATCTCGCCCTTGG
The DNA here is from genome assembly GCF_000820005.1 of Aeromonas piscicola. GTDB lineage: Bacteria > Pseudomonadota > Gammaproteobacteria > Enterobacterales > Aeromonadaceae > Aeromonas > Aeromonas piscicola. The sequence goes on from NZ_CDBL01000037.1 coordinate 24,351, forward strand.
CCACCTGCTCGCGGGTATCGAGTTCCAGCTTGACCGGTTTGGCCACGAAGCTGTCGGCCTTGCGGCTCACTTTCAGCGCCTGTTCCAGGCTGTGGGGGTAATAGAGGCTGTGCAGATCGCCATTTTTGGTGAGCTTGAAGGTGAGCTCCTGGCCAGGTTTGAGCAGGCGCAGGGTATCCGTGCCCTCGAGCTGATCGATCAGGTGCAGATCCGTGGTGCTGAGCCCCAGCCGCTGGAAGATGACCCCCATGTTGTCGCCGCTGCGTACCTTCACCTGCTTGGTGATGTAGCTGGGCTTGGGCGGAGTGACAGGCTGCTCGGCCTGGGCCAGCAGCTCGTCCTCGTCGGCTTGCGGCTCGGCGGCAAGCTCATTGCCGTTGTCATCGACCCGAGTGGCGACCGCCTGTTCGCTTGGCCAGGCCGCCAGCATCATCACCATGATGCTCAGGATCAGCACCATCTTGCGGTGCCAGGTGGGAAGAGAGTTGAAGGCGTTCCAAATAACCATGCGAAGCTGACGAAGTTGGGCAGAAAAGAGAGTCGGAGTTTACAGCCTTTCTAATTGACCTGCCATGCCAGCCACAATGGGAGAATGTTGCAAATGGTCATATGAAGCTGACTAAGTCGGGCAGAATGGACGGATTTTACAGCCTTTCCAATTGGCCCGCCATTCCAGTAATATGTTTGGCCCTGTGGAATCGTGATTGGAGAGTCAAAAAATGTCCCAGCTCGAGGTGGCGCTAGCCGAGATCAAGCGCGGAGCGGAAGAAATTCTGGTGGAAGAAGAACTTGTCGCCAAGTTGAAGGAAGGGCGCCCGCTGCGCATCAAGTTGGGGATGGATCCGACGGCTCCCGACATTCACCTGGGTCATACCGTGATCCTCAACAAGCTGAAGACCTTCCAGGATCTGGGCCACGAGATCATCCTGCTGATCGGTGACTTCACTGCCATGGTGGGTGATCCCTCCGGCAAGAACAGCACCCGTCCGCCGCTCTCCGAAGAGGCCATCAAGCACAACGCTCTCACCTATGCCGAGCAGGCGTTCAAGATCCTCGATCCCGCCAAGACCCGCATCGAGTACAACTCCAGCTGGCTGGGCGAGCTGGGCGCGACCGGCATGATCAAGCTGGCGGCCAAGCAGACAGTGGCCCGCATGATGGAGCGCGACGACTTCAAGAAGCGCTACACCGGCGGCCAATCCATCGCGATTCACGAATTCCTCTATCCGCTGCTGCAAGGCTATGACTCGGTTGCGCTGAAGGCGGATGTCGAGCTCGGCGGTACCGATCAGAAGTTCAACCTGCTGATGGGCCGCGAGCTGCAAAAAGATGCCGGCATGGCCGCCCAGTGCGTGCTGATGATGCCGCTCTTGGTCGGTCTGGACGGCGTCAAGAAGATGTCCAAGTCCGCTGCCAACTACATAGGTGTGCACGACGCCCCGGGCGAGATGTTCGGCAAGATCATGTCCATCACAGATGACCTGATGTGGAACTACTACGAGCTGCTCTCCTCTCGTCCCTTGGCCGAGATTGAAGAGTTCAAAGCCGGCATCGCCGCGAACACCCTGAACCCGCGCGATGTTAAGATCTGGCTGGCGAAAGAGATCATCACCCGCTATCACGACGAAGCGGCAGCGGAAGCGGCCCACGAAGATTTCACCCAGCGCTTCTCCAAGAACGCCATTCCGGACGAGATGCCGGAAGTCGAGCTGGCACTGGAAGGCGAAGGTCTGCCGATCGCCAACCTGCTCAAAGACGCCGATCTGGTGGCCACCACCTCAGAGGCGCTGCGCATGATCAAGCAGGGCGCGGTCAAGGTTGACGGCGACAAGCTGGACGATGGCAAGGCACTCATAGGTGCCGGTACCGCCGTCTATCAGGTCGGCAAGCGCAAGTTTGCCCGGGTGACCGTCAAGTAAGCCGTGACTGGCATATCAGCCCGGCGCTGCCATAAGATAAGGCCTCCCTTGCGGAGGCCTTTTTGTTGCGTCACTCCCAAGGGCTGCGGGGATCAGCCTTCTGTTTTAAGGAAGTTGCGATAGAGCATGTAAAGGTGGGCCGAGCTCCAGCTGAAGTTGCTTGCCCCCTGCATGGCGCCTGTCTCCGGGTTGTAGTTTTCGCGGATGGGGCCAGTGCCCGCCAACCCCTCGGCGTTGGCAAACAGCTTGTTGACCAGCATCTGGGCATCGCTGCGATAGCCGTAGTTCTCCAAGCCCTTCACCCCGAAGTAGAACTGATCCAGCCAGACCCGGCCGCGCCAGTAGATGTCGGGGTCGTAGGCAGGGTTGGTCAGCGCCGCCGTGCCGAGCGGCACCTTGGTGTTGAACTCCTGAGCGTTGAGCATCACCTCGCGCACCCGCGCGGCCTTCTCCTTGTCGGCCACCTCGGCCCAGAGTGGGCTCCAGCCTTCCGGGCCACGGCCACGGGCGGTCAGCAGCTTGCCGACGCAGCCGTTGGCGTCCGCCACGTCGCCTTGGGCTATCTGGCGATCGTAATAGAAGCCGGAGGCCTCATCGAACAGACAGCTGTTGATGTAGCCGGCGAGCTGGGTTGCGCCCTCGCGGTAGCGGTTCGCCTCGTCCGGCTTGCCGAGCAGCGCGGCCATGTCCGCCAGGATACGCTTCTCCTTGGCGAGGAAGGCGTTCAGCTCCACCGACTCCTGATCAATGGAAAAACCGATGAGGCTGCCGTCGTCCTCGTGGTTCTCGAAGAAGGCGACGTTCCAGTCCTGGCGGGCCTTGGCAATGTCACCGCCATAAGTCTTGTCGGCGTAGCGCTTGAGCTGATCCGGCTCGATGAAGCCGAAGCGGGCGGCGTTGTCCATGCCGGACTCCCAGCCGGCGCCGTGCTGGGCGCCTATGTCCATCTCGGCGTAGCCGCCGACGCTCAGCACCTGCTGATAGAGCGCCATGCCGGCGCAGGCGTACCAGCCGTCCCCCTCGTTGGTGCAGCCAGTGAGATCGATCCCGCCCGGTACGGCGCCGCTGTACTGCACCTTGAAGGTGATGTTGCCGAATTCGTCGTTGTGTTCGACGTGGCGGGTGGCGCCGTATTCGATGATGCCGTTGCGATTGTTGTCCCGCGCCCTGTACCACCAGTCGTGATAGGCCTGGATCTTCGGATACATCTCGGCGATGAAGGCCTTGTCTTTGGTGGCGTTGTAGATCTCCCAGATGGCCCAGGCGGAGAGCGGCGGCTTGGTGTCGCGCTCGTTCCAGTTGCCGCCATCGCCGCCGCGATCGGCCAGCTTGTTGTAGAAGACGGCGTCGATCACCATGCCGGCGTCTTGCGGGCGCACCGTGTCATCGGCCTGGATCTGGTAGTCATACATGGCGCGCACGTTGTTCTTGGCCACATCAGGATTGAAGTGGGCCATGGCGTAGGCGTGCTTCCAGCTGTCCCAGGCCCAGACCCCGTCAAACCAGCGGGCCGTGTTGGAGGGGGTGACCCCGTCGTGCAGTATGGCGCCGGCCGGTGAGCGCCAGTTGCCGTTGAGGGTCTCCATCGCCTTGACCGCGATGCGCCGTTCGGACTCGGGGATCCCCTGATTGGAGAGGCCGCGCTCTAGATAGCCTTCCCAGCGGCGGATGGAGTCGTCGAAATGGCTGGCAGGGTCGGCCAAGAGCGCCTGGCGACTCTGCTGGAAGCGGCTTGCGTCATCGCTGCTGTGAACGTAGCTCTGCAGGGTGTAGATATCCTGGCTCCCCTTGGCGGCAAGGGTGAGGCTGGCCTCGCTCACATAGCCGAGCCCCTTCTCATCCAGGGTGGTGCGGGTCGGCAGGGTGCGGTCGATGCGATAGCTGGCGCTGCCGCTCTGCATTATGTTCCAGGTGCTGCGCAGCTTGCCGAACTGGAACTCGATGCCCCGTTCGCTCTGGCTGATGGTGCGGGTCCAGTCAGGATACTGCTCGGCGACCGTCTTGTTGGCATCCCACTGCTGGAGCAGCTCCCCCTGCCAGTTGAGGGTCAGGGTGAGCGGCGCATCTGTGTGATTGCTCAATCGCGTGCGAACAAGGGCGGTGCGGGCATCGCCGTAACGCAGCTCCAGCTCCAGGGTGAAGGGTTCGAACTCGAAGCGCTGAATGAGCGCCCCCGGGATGGCGTAGATCTCGTGTTTGCTGGCGCTGGTGAGCGGGAAAGCGCGGCCGCTCTCGTCGCTCAGGCTGAGCCGGTCCTGCTCGCTTGCAAAGAAGAGACTGTACTCCTCGGCAATCACCATGGGGCCGGTGAAGCCGCCCCACTCGCTGTCGCTGGCGGGCAGCAGGAAGCCGTGCCAGGCCCCCAGATCGAGCAGCGGGTTGTATTTGAGGTTGGAGTAGCTGTCAAAATCTCGGAACTGGAGCGGGGTGCCGCTGCGATCGATCACGTTCTGGTACTGGCTCGCCAGGGTCGCACTGGGCGGAGTCGGGGCGCTGGAGTCATTGCCGTTGCAGGCGGTGAGGCCAAACAGGGCGACGCTCAGGGTGATGGAAAGTAAACTTTTACGAAACATGTCTCGCTCCAATTACGATTTTGTAGGTTAAGGATGGTGCTTTTTTAGCGTTTATTTTAGTGAAATCGTTTGCAAGAGACATTGTAGGGGAATGACGCAGGCCATATTAGCGCTTCGTCACACTGTTGAGCGAGGAGATGTGAGCCGGATCACTAGGTTACACGAGGTTACATTGCAGGGTGTTTTAGTAACTATTTACTTGGCGTTGAGTGTCCATTGAGGGGCAGGTACGCAGATATTGGTGCGGGGTCAGACCGAACTCCTGCTTGAAACGGGAGGCAAAACGGCTGGGGGAGTCGTAACCGCAGGCGAGGGCCACCTCCAGCGGAGTGAGGGCCTGTTGCAGCAGGGTGAGGGCGTGGCTCATGCGCACCTGGGCCAGCAACTGGCGAAAGCTGCGCCCCTCGGCGGCCAGTTTGCGCACCAGGGAGGCGCGGCTCATGGCGAAGTGGGGGGCTATGGTCTCGAGCTTGTGGTCGGCGCCTGGCTCCACCCCGAGGTAGCGGGCCAACCGCTCCCCGAGCGTCATTGTGCTGGCGGGAAACAGCAGGTCGAGGGCATTGGCGGCGTGCAGCTCGGCGTAGAAGCCGTGCAGCAGCTGGGTCTGGGTGGCCTGGCTCAGCGTGCGGCTGGCCATGGAGCAGATCAGCTCGAAGCAGAACGCCAGTGCCGGGCTTACTTCAAGGCGCGGCTCTCTGAGCCGGGTGGTCGGGGCGTCAGTCAGCCACTCGGCGGGAGGCGGGGCCAGCAGGGTCAGGGCATGGGAGCTGAACTTGCCCTGTTCGGGTTGGTTGACGAAGGTGAGCTGGTGGCCTGCCGGGATCAGCAGCCAGCTCCCCTTGTCAAACGACAGGCGTCTATCCTGCCACCACAGCTGCTTGTTGCCCTGCTGTACCCAGATGATGGTCGGCGCATAGATGAGCACCCTGTGCAGCGGCTGCTCGCGGATCCCGAGATAGTGATGCAGTTGCAGCAAGGGGGTGCTCATCTGGCGGGCTCCTAGGGGGTGACGAAGGTGGCGGTCAGGGTGGCCTTGCCCAGCGCCATGGCATTGAGCATGTAGCCTACCATGGCGGGCGGGGTATCTGCCTTGACCTCGAGATCCTGGGGCAAAGCCCAGGCGGTGAACTGGTAGCGGTGCATGCCGTGCCCGGCGGGCGGGCAGGGGCCGCCGTAGCCCTGGCTGCCGAAGTCGGTTCCGAGCTCAAGGCCCTGTTTGAGTTTGCCGGAGACGTTGCTGGCAAGTGAACTCTGGTTGGCCGGCAGGTTCACCACCAGCCAGTGCCACCAGCCGCTGCCAGTGGGGGCGTCGGGATCATAGGCGGTGATGGCGACGCTCTTGGTGCCGGCCGGCAGATCCTGCCAGCTCAGCTGGGGCGAGCGGTTCTCCCCCTTGCAGCCGAAGCCGTTAAAGCTGAACGCCTTGTCCATCAGCTGGCCTTCCTGAATGTCCGTGCTCTTCAAGCTCATGGCAGAGGCGGGCAGGGCCGCCACGCATAGCAGGGAGAGCAGGGTGAAACGCAGGGGTAATTTCATGGTGGTGCTCCTTTATGGATGACGGGATCCCGCCGAGAGGATCCTGATGACGGGATCAGTCTAGCGAAGCGGGGCGATTCGGGTGCAACCCAAAGGCTCAATATTGGGTTGTTGATGATTGATTGTGAGCTGAACTGCATCTGGGCGGGAAAGAGTGGGACGGTGAGGTGAGACGGAAAGGGAGGGGGCCAGCTCGTGGTGTGGCGGCCATAAAAAAACCGGCCTCCATGAGGCCGGTTTTGACATCTTGCTGGCAGCAGCGAGGCGGCTTAGCGCAGTATCATCTGCTCGCGGCCCGGGCCGACGGAGACCATGGGCACCGGCACACCCAGCAGGGCTTCGATGCGCAGCACATAGTGCTGGGCAGCCTTGGGCAAGTCTTCGAACTTGCGGATGTGGGAAATGTCTTCGCTCCAGGCTTCCATGGATTCGTACACCGGCTTCAGACCGGCGGTCTGCGGCCAGATCGGGTTCTCGGTGTTGGCGCCTTCGTAGGCCACGCAGATCTTCAGATCCGGCATGCCGGAGAGGCAGTCCAGCTTGGTCAGGGCGATCTCGTTGGCGGCCTGGATCTCCAGACCTTGCTTGGTGGCAACGGCGTCGAAGTAGCCGATGTCACGGGGGCGGCCAGTGGTGGCACCGAACTCGTTGGCGAACTTGCGGAACTCTTCCTGGTTCTCCATGGCGGTGATCAGGGTGCCGGTACCAACAGAGGTACTGAACGCCTTGGCCACAGCAATCACGCGCTCGGGGCGCAGAGCCGGCAGGCCGCCACCGATACCGGCGTAGGCGCCGGAAACGTGGGAAGAGGTCACCCAGGGATACTCGCCGTAGATAAGGTCACGGCCGGCGCCCAGCTGGGCTTCGAACAGCAGGGTGCCGTTCTGGGCCTGGATGGCCTTGAGCGGCTCGCTGACGTTGCAGACGGCGTCGATCCAGGGGGCGGACACTTCCAGCAGCCAGTCGGCCATTTCCTGGGCGGTCTGGCTGAACTCGAAGCTCGGGTAGAGGGCTTTGAGCTGCGGCAGTTTCCAGTCGAGGAAGAACTGGATGCGCTCGACCAGCACGTCCGGCTGTTTCAGCCAGCCGACCAGGATCGCTTTTTTCATGACCCGATCACCGTAAGCCGGGGCTATGCCCTGACGGGTGGAGCCATAGGCGCCATCACCCAGACGGACTTCTTCCAGGGTATCTTCCAGCGCATGGATCGGCAGGCAGAAGGTGGCGCGATCAGAGATGGCCAGTTTCGGGGTCACGCCGGCGGCTTTCACTTCAGCCAGCTCGCGGGTCAATGGCTCCGGGCTGATGACCATGCCAGGGCCGAGGACAACCAGGCACTCCGGGTTGAATACGCCGCTCGGCAACTGGTGCAGCTTGAAGGTGCCCAGGTCGTTGACGACGGTGTGGCCGGCGTTGTTGCCGCCCTGAAAACGGATGCTGGCGGCGGATTGACCTGCCAGATAATCGACGATGCGGCCTTTGCCTTCATCACCCCAGTTAGCACCTACGACTACGATAGACGACATGACTCTTTCTCCTAAGACGTTAGGCGTCCATCCTAGGAGGCTGGGGCGGATTAGAAAAATTAATTATCTTTATAATTCCGATAAGGAAACCATATAATTGTGGCGAATTTACCGGCAAGACGCCCCGTGTTGCCGCGCTGGCCCGCGTCATGGGCGAGATGTGGAAAAACAAGAGGATCCCGATGCTGGACATTCACTGGCTGCACACCTTCGTTACCCTGGCCCGCCTGCAGCACTTCGGCCAGACCGCCACCGAATTGCACATGACCCAGCCCAACGTCAGCCTGCATCTCAAGAATCTGGAGCAGGCCACCCGGGTCAAGCTGATTGATCGCAGTCCGTTTCGGCTGACCCAGGCCGGTGAGCGACTGCTGCAAAGCGCCGAGCGCGCCATCAACGAGCTGCTGCTGTGCCAGTCCGATCTCAATGCCCTCAACCAGCTGAGCCAAGGGACGCTGGCCATCGCTGCCAGCGACATCATCTCCCGCCTGTTGCTGATCCAGCCGTTCCAGCGTTTCAAGCAGGCCTTTCCTGGCATCGATCTCACCCTGTTCAACACCACCTCGGATCAGGCGGCCGAGCTGGTCAAGACTGGCAAGGCGGATCTTGGCTTCGTGATGGCGCAAAAGCGCAGCGAACCGCTGTTCTACACCGAGTTGCAGCAGGTGACCTGGTGCGCACTGGGACACGGCTTGGCCCGCTGGCAGGCGAGGGCCAAGGTGGGTGAGAGCGATCCCCTCGATGAGCCGACCTTGATCCTGCTCGGCCACGACACCCGCACCCGCGCCCTGATCGACCCCTCGCTGCCCCTGCTCGGGCTGCCGAGCTGCCGCATCATGGAGGTGGGCAGCGTGGATGCCCAGCTCGACTGGGCCGAGGCGGGCTTCGGGGTGGCCATAGTGCCGGACTTCTCGCTCCACCCGCGCCTCAAGCTCACCGCTCCCGTGACCCGTCTGACCGACTTCCCCGGCACCAGCCTGGGGTATGTGGTGCGCCAGAATCAGGTGTTGTCGCGGGCCATCAAACAGCTGCTGCACTGGGTGGAGGAGGAGATATTGCAGCCCGACGCCCGCCATCAAGCGGCGCCCAGGGCAGAAGGTTGACCAGGTCCGGCGGGACAAGCAGACGGGATGCCCCTTGTGCGCCCGCTTTCACGGCGGGCGCCTGACCGGGTTTGACTGGGCCGGGAGGGGAGATAGCGATCGGCCACCGTTTTGCGGCCCGTGTGCGCATGAGTTGCTACAGAACAAGGTAAAAGGTGCAAGGCAACAGCTGCAATGCAAAAGAAGAGGCCACCCTGACAGGTGGCCTCTTTCGTTGGCGGTACGTGGGATTACTGGGCGGGCACGCTTGCCGAAGGGGTGACCGGCAGGGGCTGGTTCAGGCTGCCACTGGCGGCACTGGGCGCAGCCCCTTGCGTATCGGCTGGCGCCGAGCCGAGTGCGACCGAGGCGGCTTGTGTGGCTGCAGCGGCAGAAGGTGGCTCCGCCGTCACGGCTTGCGTGGCCAATGCGGCCGAGGGGGCGTCCACAGTCACAGCTTGCGTGGTCTGGGCGGCCGAGACGGGTGCCACCGGCTGGTTTGTCATTGCACCCGAGGTTGCTGCCTGTGCTGCTGCGCCATCCCCGGTGGCCTGCGCCGCCGACTGGGCTGCCGGGCTTGCCGTCGCCGCCGAGCCCTCTGACTCCTGAGGGGTCAGGGATTCGGGGTGCAGTGATGGCGGCGGCAGGACGGCATCCTCCATGCCCCGGTGGCGCGGCACCTCAGCCTCCGCCAGCATGGAGTCTAGGGTGAGGGTAGTCAGCGCCGGATGCAGACGGGTGAACTGCTTGAGCCGTGCGGTCAGCACGTCGCGCACTGTGCGCACCTGGGTGTCTGGCAGGCTGTCCAGCGCAACCAGTTCGGCGGTGACGGCGAAGGTGTTGATGCCGCTAGGCTGGCCCGGGTAGAGGTTGGCGCCGATACGGCCGCGCTGGTAATAAGGGTGGTTCTTGAGCAGGCGATCGATCTGCTCCCCCTCGATGGGGATGATGCGTGCCTTGCAGCGACCGGTCAGATCCCCTATGCCCTGATTGGGGTGGCCCGCCACCATGAAGGCGGCGTCCAGCGTGCCATCGCAGAGCCCCTCCAGCCGGTTGTTGATGGAGGAGGGAATAACGGGCGCGAAGCTGCTCTCCTGCCAGCCCATGGCATCGAGCAGGGCCTGGCTGGTGACGCGCTCTCCCGAACCCGGATTGCCCAGATCGACCCGTTTGCCTTCGATGTCGGCCAGGGTGTTGATGTTGCTGTTGGCGCCGGCGATCAGGGTCAGCGACTCCTGATGGAGTCGAAACAGGCTGCGAAGCCGGTCGTTGGGCGGCTGGCCCACGAAGGGGCCTGTGCCGTGGGCGGCGTGGTGCACCACATCCGACTGCACCAGCGCCAGCTGGATTTTCCCCTGGCCCAGCTCCTTCAGGTTGGCGAGGGAGCCCGAGGTGCTCTGCACGGTGCAGTGCAGCCCGTGGTTGGCGTTATCTTCGTTCAGCAGGCGGCAGATGGCCCCTCCCGCCGGATAGTAGACGCCGTTGAGCGCCCCCGTGCCTATGGTGAGATAGGCCGGCGTGGCGGCGTGCAGGGGCAGCACCAGGGCTGCCGCCAGCCAGGGCAGGGCGGTACGAGACAGGGTCGACAGGTGGTGCAGGGCGCTTGGCAACATAATGAACCGGATCAATGGCTGATAAAAAGGATGGGCCAAGCCCATCCCGTCTGACATCACGGCCTGCCGCTATCTGGCGCAGAGGCGGGTTGGCATGGCATGTGCCATTCAAATCCGCTCTCATCGCTTATGGCGGTGGCTGGTGCAGCTGACATTCAGCCGCAAAAATATACCCTATTGCCATCAGATGCGAGTCTGGATCGCTTTCTCCATCCGGGCCAGCGCCTCGGTCAGCCGTGCCCGGGTGCAACCGAAGTTGAGCCGCACGAACTGGCCATCGCCGAACTGGGCGCCGGGGGAGAGTCCCACCCCTGCCTGCTCGAAGAAGGCGATGGGATCCTCGAGACCGAGCACACTGACGTCGATCCAGGCGAGGTAGGTGGCCTGATGGCGCGCCAGCTTGACGCCGGGCCAGCGGGCGACCGCCTGCTCGATCAGCGTCAGGTTGGCGGCCAGGTAGTCGAGCTGTTCGCTGAGCCAGGGGTCGCCTCCCTCATAGGCCGCCTCGGCCGCCACAAAGCCAAGCAGGTTGACGTCGGCGCTGATGCCGCGCATCGCCTGTTGCAGTTTGAGGCGCAGGCGGGCGTTTGGCACCACGGCGAAGGCGCAGCACAGACCCGCGATATTGAAGGTCTTACTCGGTGCCATCATGACGGCGCAGCGCTCGGCCGCTGCCGGGCTGATGGCGCCATAGGGTATGTGGCGGGCATTTTTGTCCAGCAGCAGGTCGCAATGGATCTCGTCCGAGCAGACAACCAGATTGTGGCGCTCGGCGATGGCATCTATGGCTTCCAGCTCGGCGCGGGTGAACACGGTACCGCCCGGGTTGTGCGGGTTGCACAGCAGCAGCAGATCCGCCGCCGGGGCCTGACGCTCAAGTTCTTCCAGATCCAGCACCCAGCGACCGGCCTCTTCCACCATGGGCACTGTGAGCAGGGGGCGATCGTTGAACCCGGGTGCCTGCAGGAAGGGGTAGTAGACCGGCTTGGGGGTGATGATGCCGCGGCCGTGCTGGCTCCAGGCCTTGCACGCCAGATTGAGGCCGGGTACCACGCCGGGCAGGAAGATGAGCCACTCCGGCTGTATGGTCCAGCCGTAGCGGCTGGCCAGACGCGCCATGATCAGTTCGATCAGCCGGGCAGAGGGGCGCGAGTAACCGAAGATGCCGTGGGCGACCCGCTGGGTGAGGGCCTCGATGACGGCGGGCGGCGAGACAAAGTCGGTGTCGGCTACCCACATGGGCAGCACGTCCTGTCCCTTGTACTTGTCCCATTTCAGACTCATGGTGTCGCGACGATCTATTTCCCGGTCAAAATCAAACATGTGAAATCCTTATGCTGGGCAGTGGGCTTTCAATGTACGGGGTCGGGCGCGGGGTCGCAAGCCTTGAGGTGACTCTTGATAATGACATAAAATAAGCGACGCCATTTCATGCACTTGCCGAATTTTGGCCAGTTTTCTTCCCCCCAATCAGTGGTAATCCTATGAGCTTGTTGACCGCCGCGCTGAAGAGGTCGGATCCCGTCTCCCTCTCTTTTTTGGCCGTGACCTTTATGACCGGGGTGGCGGTGGCGCTCCAGGTGCCTACCTTGAGCCTGTTTCTGGCCGAAGAGGTGCAGGTGCGCCCCTTGCTGGTCGGACTGTTTTACACGGTCAACGCCGTGATCGGCATCCTCATCAGCCAGTGGCTCGGCCATCGCTCCGACAGCAAGGGAGATCGCAAGCGACTGATCCTGCGCTGCTGTTTCGCTGGGGTGGTGCTCTCCCTGTTGTTCGCCTGGAATCGCAACTACTGGCTGCTGGTGAGCCTGGGGGTGGTGCTGGCGAGTCTGGCCGCCACCGCCAGTCCCCAGTTGTTTGCCTTGGCGCGGGAATATGCCGACAGCCGCAACAAGCGGGCGGACATGTTCAGCTCCGTGCTGCGGGCCCAGTTCTCCCTGGCCTGGGTGATTGGCCCTCCCATCGCCTTCGCGCTGGCCATCGGCTATGGCTTCGAGGTGATGTATCTCGCCTCCGCTCTGGCCTACCTCATCTGTGCCTTCGTGGTGTGGCGCTGGCTGCCCTCCCTGCCGCTGCCCACGCCAAACAGCGAGGTTGAGCGGGTCAGCAGCTGGAAGGATCCCTCGGTGCGGGCGCTGTTCATCGCCTCCACCCTGATGTGGACCTGCAACAGCATGTACCTCATCAACATGCCGCTCTACATCACCCGCGAGCTGGGGCTGGAGGAGAAGCTGGCCGGTGTGCTGATGGGCACGGCGGCAGCCCTCGAGATCCCCTTCATGCTGCTGGCGGGCTACTACACCCAGCGCTTCGGCAAGCGTCCCATGATGCTGGTGGCCGTGCTGGCAGGGGTCGGTTTCTACGTGGGGCTGGTCACCCTGTCGAGCCAGTCTGCGCTCATCGCGCTGCAACTGCTCAACGCCATCTTCATCGGCATAGTCGCCGGGATCGGCATGTCCTACTTCCAGGATCTGATGCCGGGGCGCGCCGGAGTGGCGACTACCCTGTTTGCCAACAGCATACGCACCGGCTCCATCATGGCGGGAGCCATCGCGGGGACTGTGGCCGAGATCTGGAGTTTTCACGGGGTCTTCATGGTGGCGACTGCGCTGGCGCTGGCGGCACTGGGCGCCTGCTGGCGGGTGCCCAATGTGTGAGGCGGGTCTGTGACCGGTTGGCTATGGGTGACGCAGGCAGCCTGACGGCTTGTGCTTATTTGTCGTTGTCGTTCTGATATTCGTTGCGCAGGCAGCGCAGCAGCAGCTCGGTGGCCGGCCCCAGCGAATCCGCTGACGGGGTCAGCAGATAGGTGTAGAGATGGCGTTCGTTGCCACTTGCCAGATCCAGCGGCACCAGGACGCCGCTGGCCAGCTCCTCCTGCACCAGATGGCGGGGCAGCCAGGCATAGCCGAGGCCGAGTTTGAGCATGGCGATCACTTCGTGATAGTGGGTCGCCTTCCAGCCGGTATCATCCGCATCGTTCCAGTCCACCGAGCGGTGAATGGGGGGATGCAGGCTTATCTGGTTGTGGCTGGCAAGCTCGTCGGTTGAAACGGCCCCCGTCAGGGCGGCGAGGGGATGTTCGGCCGAACAGAGCGGCAGCAGGCACACTTCGTCCAGCGGCAGGCCGGTGCGATCCTGGGGCAGGTGCTCGGAGAGCATGAGATCCCCAACTTGCAAGGCGTTGAAGTGGCAGTGAATGCGTTCGTGCAGATTGACGCGGCAGCCCCGGCTGCGGGGATAGAAGTGGGCCAGCGCCCGATAGAGTCGCTCCCGTGGTTGCAGCACGGAAACATAGAGATTGATCTGCGGTTCCCACTGCCGTTCCAGGTTGTTGGCCAGGTTTTCCAGCTCTTCCACCTGCTGGCTGAGCTGACGCGCCCGCTTGAGGAAGATCTCCCCGGCTGGCGTCAATACCGCCTTGCGCCCCCTCACTTCCAGCAGGGGGACTCCCAGACTCTGCTGCAGCTTGGCCACCGCATGATTGAGAGAGGATTGGCTCTTGTTCAGTGCCTCGGCGGCCTGGGCATAACCGCCGCAGTCCACCACGGCCTGAAAGATCCGCCATTGCTCAAACGTGCTCTTGGGACGAAACATATCTCAACCTGATAAGGGATCGGATCTGATAAAGGCCTTCGACAGGGTGCCGACGACACCCTATTGAATTTAACCCCATGCGGTGCAGGGTTCCGGTTATTTTGTTGATTTATTTGGGCTGGGCCACAAAGGTCTGACCGGTTTTGCCACGGCTGTCCTGTCCCATCAGGTAGAGATAGAGCGGCATCAGGTCGGCTGGCGTCTTGAGCTGCTGGGGATCTTCCGCCGGGAAGGCGCTGGCGCGCATCTTGGTGCGGGTACCGCCCGGGTTGAGGGTGTTGACTCGCACAGCCGTGTTTTCCAGTTCGTCGGCCAGCACTTCCATCATGCCTTCGATGGCGAACTTGGAGATGGCGTAGGTGCCCCAGTAGGCGCGGCCCTTGCGCCCCACGCTGGAGGAGGTGTAGACGATGGAGGACTCACCGTGCTCCCTGGCGGTCTGGCGGATCAGCGGCAGCAGCGCCTGGGTCAGCAGGAATTCGGATTTCACGTTGACCTGCATCACCTCGTCCCACTCTTTCTCCTGAATATGTTCGAAGGGAGAAAGGGTGCCGAGCAGGCCGGCGTTGAACAGCACGCCGTCGAGGCGGCCAAACTGCTGGGCGAAGGTCTCGGCCATGCCGCGGTAGTGGGCGGCGGTTGCCCCTTTCAGGTCCACCGGCACTATGGCGGGAAGGGGATAACCGGCGGCCTCAATCTGGTCATAAACAGCCTCGAGTTTGGCACTGGTGCGGCCGAGCAGGATCACGGTCGCGCCGTGGGCGGCATAGGTGATCGCCGCTTCGCGGCCTATGCCGTCACCGGCACCTGTGACCAGAATGACCTTGTCCTTGAGCAGATCCCGGGGTGCCTGATAATCGAGCATGACAACTCCTGTTAACAAATTCGTGGCAGATGCGCGCGGCAATAGAGGGGTAAGTGTACTGACCCCGCACGGCATTTGACCAGTATGAGACGGCAAAAATGTGAAGAAAATAGAGGGGTTGTGATTGAATAGTGTGTTTTTTGAGCCGCTGTCGCAGAGTTTTTGCGCGAGCCCTGCAAACTCCCTAGAATGTGAAAAACTCGAACACTGAGCGGAGCATCAAGTGGCATTTTTGACCGAATATGGGCTGTTCCTGGCCAAGACCCTCACCTTACTGCTGGCCATAGCTGCCGTCATCCTGATGGTGATCAGCAGCCGTCAGCCGAAATCCCGCAAGGGTGAGCTGGTGGTGACAGATCTCTCCAGCGAGCTGGAAGCAGGGCGTTACCAGTTGCAGGCGGCGCTGGCCGGCAAGACCGAGCGCAAGCAGCTGGAGAAGGCGCGCAAGGCTGAACACAAGGCCCGAGCCAAGACCGAAGACGAGCGCAGCCGGCTGTTTGTGCTCGATTTCAACGGCAGCATGGACGCCAAAGAGGTGGCTTCCCTGCGGGAAGAGGTGAGCGCCGTGATAGGCGTTGCCCAGTCCGGTGACGAAGTGTTGCTGCGCCTTGAGTCCGGCGGCGGTGTGGTGCATGGCTATGGGCTGGCTGCTTCCCAGCTGCAGCGACTGCGTGACAAGGGCATCAAGCTCACGGTGGCCATCGACAAGGTGGCGGCGAGCGGCGGTTACATGATGGCCTGCGTGGCGGATCAGATCCTGGCTGCGCCCTTTGCCATCGTCGGCTCCATCGGGGTGATAGCCCAGTTGCCGAACTTCAACAAGCTCTTGAAAAAGCACGACATCGAATTCGAGATGCACACCGCAGGCCAGTACAAGCGCACCATCACCATGTTCGGTGAGAACGACGATCTGGGGCGGGAGAAGTTTCGCGAGGAGCTGGGCGCCATCCACGAGCGGTTCAAGGCGTTTGTGGCCGAGCACAGACCCAACCTCGACATAGACAGTGTCACCACGGGGGAGCACTGGCTGGCGAGTCAGGCCAAGGGACTGGGGCTGGTGGACACCCTCTGCACCAGCGACGACTACCTGCTGGCCCAGGCCAGCCATCACAAGGTGGTCGGCATCAGCTATCGCAAGCCAAAGAGCCTGACTCAGAAGCTGGGCCAGCAGGCGGCCCTGGCGCTGGAGTCGAGCTTCGGCCAGCTGTGGCAGCAGAGTCCCTGGCGCTGAGGCCTCGCTTGCACCACGGGCATGAAAAAGCCGGGCATTTGCCCGGCTTTTTCTATCCAGCGACTCAGCGCTGGAACGGGTAGACGGAGCCGAGTTTGAGGATCTGGGTCAGTTCGTCCAGGGCGGTGCGGGACTCCTGCACCAGCGCCGGGTCGCGCAGATCGTCCAGCGCCAGGCTGTCGCGGTAATGGCGATCCACCCAGTTATCGAGGCGGGCAAACTGGCTGTCGTTGATGAGGCAGGCCGGATTGACCGCCGCCAGCTCCTGATCGTTCATGGCGACCCGCAGCCGCAGACAGGCGGGGCCACCGCCGTTGCGCATGCTCTGCTTCACGTCCATGTAGTGCACCTGCTTGATGGGGGTGCCCTTGGCGAGGAGTTGGCCGAGGTAGGCCGATACGGCCGGGTTGTCACGACACTCTGTGGGGGCGATGATCGCCATCTCGCCGGACGGCAGGGTCAGGATCTGGGTGTTGAACAGATAGGATTTCACCGCATCCTGCACCGACACCTCGGCAGTCGGTACCTCGATGAAGTGCAGCTCGCCTTCGCCGAACTTGGTGCGCACCTCGACCAGCGCCGACTCGGTATTGAGAAACGCCTGCTGGTGGAAGAAGAGCACGTTCTGGTTGCCTACCGCTATCACGTCGTTGTGAAACACCCCTTGATCGATCACGTCCGGATTCTGCTGGATGAAGACGGCACTCTCTTCACTCAACCCGTGCAGCCGGGCGATGGCCTGGCTCGCCTCCAGCGTCTGGCGGGCCGGGTAGCGCTTGGGGGCTGGCTGGGAGACATCAAACGCGCTACGGCCATAGACGAACAGCTCGACCCCGGACTCGCCGTAGGCACGACACAGTCGGGTATGGTTGGCGGCGCCCTCGTCACCGAAGTGGTCGTTCTCCGGCAGGTGCTGGTGGTGATAGAAGTGGCGGTCGTTGTTGAACACGGCGCGCAGTATGCGGCCCGTCACCTCGGGTTCGAGGGAGCGGTGGAACTTGTTGGTCAGGTTGGCGGGGGTGAAGTGAATGCGGCCATCCTGGGTATCGGCACTCGGGGAGACGGTGGCGGCGTTGGCAGTCCACATGCTGGAGGCCGAATAACAGGCGGCCAGCACGGCGGGTGCCTGTTTCGCGGCCTGGGCCAGCACGCTTGCATCATTGCCGGTGAAGCCGAGGCGGCGCAGAGTGGCCAGATCCGGCCGCTCCTGCGGTGCCAGCACCCCCTGGGTCATGCCAAGCTCGGTCAGCGCCTTCATCTTGCGCAGCCCCTGCTTGGCCGCCTCCTTCGGATTGGACGCCTCCTTGGCGTTACTCTGGGAGGCGACGTTGCCATAGGACAAGCCGGCATAGTTGTGGGTCGGGCCGACCAGGCCGTCGAAGTTGACCTCGAAGTGCTTCATTGCGGACATCCTTTCGATTTTTATATGGGTAGCGGTTCCTTCCGCGCACAAAGCTGCGGGATGCAGCCATTATAAGGAGATTTTGTCTTTTGTAACAAGCTGATAACCAAAGTGGTTTGTTATGTTACAAGAGCGGTTGGTTATGTCGTTTCAAATATAAAAAGGGGGTGGATATAGCATAAAAATAAAAAAGCGGTTGCTTCCCGCGGCTCGGCTTCGCATTAATAAATAAAGAGGTCAGCTGGGTCGGGCGGGTGAGCTAATTTGCTCACAAGATTGCTTTTTCGCGTCAAATCTCTTATACAGCCCCACAAAACCGCACACCAACCCCGTCGGGTGCAATGAGGATAATAGTTACAGCATGGGCAAATCACTGGTCATAGTGGAGTCTCCGGCCAAGGCCAAGACCATCAACAAATATTTGGGCAAGGACTACGTGGTGAAATCCAGCGTCGGTCATGTTCGCGATCTGCCCACCAGTGGCAGCGCCAGCAACGAGCCCAAAAAACCTGTCATTCGCGGCATCAAGCTGAGCGAATCAGAGAAGGCTGCCAAGGATCGCAATGCCCTGTTCTCACGGATGGGGATCAATCCGACCGCAGGCTGGCAGGCCAACTACCAGATTTTGCCCGGCAAAGAGAAAGTGGTCAGTGAGTTGCAAAGTCTGGCCGCCAAGGCTGACACCATCTATCTCGCAACCGACTTGGATAGAGAGGGAGAGGCGATCGCCTGGCACTTGCGCGAGATCATCGGTGGTGACGACAGCCGCTACAAGCGGGTGGTGTTCAACGAGATCACCAAGACCGCGATTCAGGAGGCGTTTGCCCAGCCATCCGAGCTGAACATCCACCGTGTCAACGCTCAGCAGGCCCGTCGTTTCCTCGACCGGGTAGTGGGTTACATGGTCTCCCCCCTGCTATGGAAAAAGCTGGCTCGCGGCCTCTCCGCCGGCCGGGTGCAGTCCGTTGCGGTGCGTCTCATCGTCGATAAAGAGCGCGAGATCAAGGCGTTCGTACCGGTGGAGTTCTGGGATCTCAACGCCGATCTGCTGACCGGTGACAAGGCCGATTTGCGCATGGAAGTGGTCAGCCGCAACGGCGCCGATTTCAAGCCGGTCACTCAGGGCGAGACTTTCGCAGCCGTAGCCGCCCTGGCAGGGGTTGACTACAAGGTGGTGAACCGGGAAGACAAGCCGACCGGCTCCAAGCCGTCCGCCCCCTTCATTACTTCCACCCTGCAGCAGGCGGCGTCGACTCGTCTGAGCTTCGGGGTGAAGAAGACCATGATGATGGCCCAGCGTCTGTATGAAGCGGGTTACATCACCTACATGCGTACCGACTCCACCAACCTCAGCAAAGAGGCGGTCGAGGCGCTGCGGGAATATATCGGCGAGCAGTATGGCGCCGCCTATCTGCCAGCCGAGCCGAACCTCTATGGTTCCAAGGCCGGTGCCCAGGAGGCTCACGAGGCGATCCGTCCCTCCAGCGTGCTGGTGACTGCCGAGATGCTGGAAGGCATGGAGCCGGATGCGATGCGGCTTTATGACCTCATCTGGCGCCAGTTCGTGGCCTGCCAGATGACCCCGGCCCAGTACGACTCCTCCACCCTGACCGTCAAGGCCGGTGAGTTTGAGCTCAAGGCCCGTGGTCGTACCCTGCGCTTCGCCGGTTGGACCAAGGCGCTGCCGCCCATGGGGCGCAAGGGCGAAGACAGCCAGCTGCCGGCGGTGACAGTGGGCGAGGTGCTCAAACTGATCAAGCTGGATCCGCGCCAGCACTTCACCAAGCCGCCTGCGCGCTTCACCGAAGCGGCGCTGGTTCGCGAGCTGGAAAAGCGCGGTATAGGCCGTCCTTCCACCTACGCCTCCATCATTTCCACTATCGTGGATCGCGGTTATGTGCGGGTCGAGAGCCGCCGTTTCTTCGCTGAGAAGATGGGTGAAATCGTCACCGACCGCCTGGTGGAGAACTTCGTCGAGCTGATGAACTACGAGTTCACCGCCAAGATGGAAGACAAGCTCGATGGCATCGCCGAAGGCAGCCTGGAGTGGAAGAAGGTGCTGGACGCCTTCTACGAAGAATTTACCCAGGAGCTGGCAAAAGCGGATCGGGATGCGGAAGAGGGGGGCATGCGTGCCAACCAGATGGTGTTGACCGACATCGACTGCCCGGATTGCGGCCGCAAGATGGGCATTCGTACCGCCACCACCGGCGTTTTCCTCGGTTGCTCAGGTTACGCCTTGCCGCCCAAAGAGCGCTGCAAGAAGACCATCAACCTGGTCTCCGCCGACGAATTTGTCTCCGCCACCGACGGTGACGAGGCCGAAACCGAGGCGCTGCGCGCCAAGCACCGCTGCGGCGTCTGCGGCACCGCCATGGACGCCTACATCATCGACGACAGCCGCAAGCTGCACGTCTGTGGTCGCAACCCGGATTGCGACGGTTACGAGATCGAGAAGGGTCAGTTCAAGCTCAAGGGTTATGAAGGCCCCAGCATAGAGTGCGATCGCTGCGGTAGCGAGATGCAGCTCAAGAACGGCCGTTTCGGCAAGTACATGGGCTGTACCAACGAGACTTGCAAGAACACCCGCAAGATCCTGAAAAACGGCGACATAGCGCCGCCGAAGGAAGATCCTGTACCGCTGCCCGAGCTCAAGTGCACCCAGTCCGATGCACACTTCGTGCTGCGTGACGGAGCGGCCGGCCTGTTCCTGGCCGCCAGCAACTTCCCGAAATCCCGCGAGACTCGTGCACCCCTAGTGGAAGAGCTCAAGCGCTTCAAGGATCGCCTGTCGCCCAAGCATCAGTACCTGGCTGACGCCCCGGCGTCAGATCCTGACGGTAACGCCTCCATCGTTCGCTTCAGTCGCAAGACCAAGGAGCAGTACGTGATGACGGAGGTCAACGGCAAGGCAACGGGCTGGACGGCGCACTACGACAACGGCAAGTGGCAGGAGAGCCTGGCCAAGTCGAAGAAGGCCTGATGGCGCGCAGTGCACAGTATGATGAAAGAGGCCCCTTGCTGGGGCCTTTTTGTTGGGAGATGACGGTATACTGAAACGGCTGCAAGGATGGCAGCGCTGTACACGGAGGTTGTGATGGAGATTAACGAGATCCGGCCGGGAATGACTTGTCTGACCCGGGAAGGGACTGCCTATGTGCTGGAGGTGGACAGGCAGAGTCTGCTGGTGTTGCTGCAACGGGAGTATGAAACCATCCCTGTGCAGGTGCGCAGCGACGAGATCCTGGCTCCTCTCACGCTGTGATGTACCAGGGGGCAAGAGGCCATGGCCGCTCTTTGGCTCAATAAAACGTCATGAGAAGCCGTGACCCCCTGATTTAAAAGGGAATGAGGAATAGCAGCTCGGCGAGGTCGGGCTGCCATTGCCACTCCCGCATCTTTACCTTTCCGCCTACCACAGGCACCCCCTCCTGCTGCAATCGCCCCGTCTGTTCCATAAAGCCTGTCGACCCTTTTGGCAGTGAAATAGTGCCGCCTGCGCCCAGCACGCGATGCCAGGGCAGCACCTTGTCCGTTTCCCGCAGCACCTTGCCCACCAGCCGGGCTCGACCGGGCAGCCCAGCCAGATCCGCCACCTGACCATAGCTGACCACCTTGCCGGCCGGGATCAGGGCGAGGATCGCTTCGATGCGGGCGACCTTGTTCAGGGTGGCAGGGGCTGGCTCCATTCTCATGGATCATGACTCTCCAGAAACGACAGAAGCGCCATTGTGGCGCTTCTGTCATGGGGGTGGCAACCGCTTCAACCAAAGGTCTGACTGAGCCCCTTGAGCTGTTTGGCGCGCTCCAGCAGCTCTTGACTCGAGTCGTCGACTTCCTGCATCTTCTGGCTATTGGCCTGGGAGTACTGAGAAATCTGGTTGATGCTGCGGCTGATCTCCTCCACCACCGCCTGTTGCTGCTCGGCGGCGGCGGCGATCTGGGTGGAGTGTTCCGTGACCAGCTCTATCTCTTCCAGCACCGAGTGCAGGCTGCTGGCGCCCTGGCGGGTCATCTCGGCGCACTCGCGGGTCTGTTGCAGGTTCTCCTGCATCATCCCCTTCCAGCGTCCCAGTGTGTGCTGGATCTGCTGTATGCTGCCCTGGATCTGCTCGGTCGCCTTGTGGGTGCGGGTCGACAGGGTACGCACCTCGTCGGCCACCACCGCAAAGCCGCGGCCCTGCTCACCGGCCCGCGCCGCCTCGATGGCGGCGTTGAGGGCCAGCAGGTTGGTCTGATCGGCTATGCCCTGGATCTCGCCCATCACACTGCCGATCCGCTCCGACTCGCTGGCAAGTTCTACCGCAGAGTTGAACGCCAGTTCAGCCTGTTTGGCGAGCTGCTCGATGCGCTGTTCGGTCTGGCTCAGCTGTTTGTTGGTGTGCTCGCAGCGGCTGCGTGCCTCGTTGACCTGACCATTGGAGTCCTGGATGTTGTGGGCAATCTCATGAGCCGTGCTGGCCATCTGGGTCATGGCGGCAGCCATCTGCTGGGTCTGGGCATCCTGCTCGTTGATGTCGAGACAAGCCTGATGGGATGCCTGTTTCAGGTTGGTGGCCAGGGTCTGCAGGGGATGGGTCGCATCGTTGATCCGGCCCAGCACGGTACGGATGCGGGCCTGCAGCATCTTGATGTGAAAATCGGCGATGGCGCCCGGGCCGTCACCCGAATAAACCAGCCGGGTCAGGCTGTCGTATTCGCGACCGAGTTGCTGCAGATAGAGCGGTAGTGCAAAGAGCTCACGCCAGTAAGCGCCACCGATGAGCAGCAGGGGCAGCAGCATCAGCAGGGCCGTCATGGCGCCCTGGTTGAGCAAGGCCCAGCCAAGCAGGCCGAGCAACAGCAGGCACAGCACCGGCAGGCGCATGCGGCTGAGGGAGGGAAGGCTGCTGGCCGAGCCGCGCTCTGCCTTGAGCAGGGCCTGATAGGTCTGGCTGGCGACGCGTTTGAGCTGGGGTTCCGGTTTGCAGCGCACCGACTGGTAACCGCTGACCCTGCCCCCCTCGTAGATGGGGGTCACATAGGCGTCGACCCAGTAGTAACGGCCATCCTTGCAGCGGTTCTTCACCATGCCGCGCCAGGGCTTGCCCTCTTTGAGGCGGGCCCACAGATCGGCAAAGGCGGCCTTGGGCATGTCGGGGTGGCGCACCAGGTTGTGGTTGTGACCGACCAGCTCTTCAACGGGGTAGCCGGCAATGCGACAGAAGGCGGGATTGGCGTAGGTGATCACCCCGCGCAGGTCGGTGGTGGAAACCAGTTGTTCGTCGGCAGGAAACTCCACTTCGCTGTCCAGGGTATGGACGTCTCTGCGAGCCATAGGAATACGCTCCGATGTTCTGTTGATAGTTTTGTCGTTGTTATTGTGGCAGATCCGGGCGTGGTTGCAGGTGATTGCCAGGGCGCGCCGAGTCGGCTTCATAGGGGGCTGAATTTTGCCAACAATGGCGGATGAATGGTAGGGGAAAGTTGGTTTTTTGTTGGTGGATGGTAAAAAAAGGCGACCCAAAGGTCGCCAGACAGAAAGATAACACTACCTCTGTGGCACCCGATAACGCACCTGTAGCTGGTCGAGGATCTGCAGCTGGCCAGGCAGGCGGGCGGCGAAGTGATCCCACGTCTTGCGGGTGGTGTCGCTCCAGGCCACCTCGGCGGTGGCCAGCATGCGCGGGAACAACATATAGTCGAGACGGTCACGAGAGGTCACCAGTTCCGACCATAAGGGGCTCAGCACCCCCAGGATGTTATCGTTGGCATGGAAATCGGCCGGGGCAGGATCACATCGATAGACCTGCTCCAGATTGAGGGTGCCCGCCCAGTAGAGGCCGGGTTCGCGAGGATCCTGGCTCCAGGCCAGATCCAGATAGAGGTGCTGGGCCGGTGCCATCACCACGGGATAGCCCGCCGTAGCCGCATCCAGCCCTGCCTGGAAACTGGTCCAGGCGAAGATGGTGGCATCCCGGCTTACCTTGTCGCCGTGTAATATCTCCTCCCAACCCAGCATCTGCTTGCCCTTGCTGGCCAGATACTGTTGGCAGTGGCGCAGCAGGTGGCCCTGCAGCTCGCGGCAATCCTGATATCCCTGCCGTTGCATCAACTGCTGGCAGGCCGGGCTGTCGGTCCATACGCCGGTCGGTACCTCGTCCCCCCCCATGTGTACCAAGGGGCCTGGGAACAGCTCGCACACCTCGTCAATTACCGCCTCCAGAAACTGATAGGTGCCGGGCAGGGCCGGGTTGAGCACGTTGTCGTCGAAATATTGCACCGACAGATAGCGGGAGCGATCAGCGTCCTCGACCAGTAGCCCGGGCAGCGCCTTGATGGCGGCGTGGCAGTGGCCCGGGATATCGATCTCGGGAATGACGGTAATGCCGAGCCCGCTGGCATAGGCCACCAGCTCGCGTACCTCGCTTTGGGTGTAGTAGCCGCCATAGGGCTCGGCGCCGCCACTGAGCTGGGGCCCCACAGGCAGATCGTGGCCGCGCCAGGCGGCGATCTCTGTCAGCTGCGGGAAAGCCTTGATCTCGAGCCGCCACCCCTCGTCATCGGTCAGATGCCAGTGGAAGCGGTTGAACTTGTAGAGGCTCATCAGCTTGAGCAGGCGCTTGAGGCTAGCGACGGGGTGAAAGTGGCGGGCGCAGTCGAGGAAGATGCCGCGAAAACCGAAGCGGGGGGCATCGATCAGCTCGATACAGGGCAGGCTCTCCCCGTGCTGCAGGGCCCACTGGGCCAGGCTTGTCAGGCCGTGGCGCCAGCCAGCCTCGCCAGCCGCGGCTATGGTCACCCCCTCCGGCGTGATGGTAAGGCGATAGGCCTCGGCAGCCAGGGGAGCCTCGATCAGCCGGATCTCGGCATCATGATCCTGTTCCAGCGCCAGCCCTGTCAGCTCGTTGAAATGGGCCAGCAGGCCGGTCAGCGACCCGGGCCCGCTGACATGAGCCCGCTCCGCCAGCCGGAAGTTGCCCTCCAGCAGCACCAGCTGCTCCGGTTGGGGCACTATGCCGGCGAGGGGTTCGACCTCTGGCAGATCCGGGGCGCCGGGCCCGCTTGGCGGCAGGCCCAGCTCTTGTTCCACCAAGGTGACCGGCATCAGCTGGGGGCCCGTGCTTGCCTCGGGCAGGCTCAGGAAGAAGCCCTGCGGCATGTCAGACAATCGCTTGATGGGGGTGTTGCGACAGCAAAAACGCAGCTCGCTTTGCCCCTCGGCCGGGATCAGCACCTTGTAGCTGCCGCTCTGGCGCTCAAGCCTTGCCCCCTCGAGGGAGGCGGGATCTATGTGGCGTGCCAGGCAGAAGTGAAGTTTCCAGGGGGCTGCCGGCAACTGGCTCAGGCTGAATCGGAACCAGACATCCTCGCCATCGCGTCGGTCAACCTGGGTGTGGATCAGGGGTGCAGACATGAAAATTCCTCTGATGGAGTTAAGGGAACAAACAAGGCGATCATCTCCTTGTGGTACTGGTCAACCCGGGGAGGGATCCAAAGTGCAGGCATGGGTATTCCCCGGAGCGGGCAGAGGGGGATCCTGTCCCCGCCGGCGGGCAGATCAAATTGGACAAGGCTCAGCAGTGCAGACATGGGAACGACTCCGACTGGGCAAACAGTATGGCCCCCTCCAGCGCATCGGCCTTGGGGTTGACCAGGTTGAGGTGCGCCAGCCGGGGGGCGAGGCGCATGCCGATGCCACCGAGCAGGGCAATCTGGCTGGCTCCCAGCTGCTGCATCCCCTCCAGCAGGATCCGCAACTGTTCGCAGGTCTCGTCAAGCAGCTGGCAGGCGAGCTCGTCGCCGTCGCTGGCGGCATCGAACACCCAGGGGGCGAAGCGGCCGTAGTCGGCGGGAATGGCGCGGGCGGCCCAGCGCACGACTTCGGCCTGATCCCGTTTGAAGTGATCGAGCAAGCGGATGGCGAGCGTACTGGGGGGCAGGATGCCGTCGTGGCAGAGCAGGGACTGCTGGATGGCACGCAGCCCAAGCCAGGCGCCGCTGCCCAGATCCGAGATGGGAAAACCGCGGCCGGAGCAGGTGTGGATCTGACCATGCTGATAGAGGAGCCCGGCCGAGCCGGTGCCGGCGATGAGAATGGCCCCCTCCTTGCCACCAAAGGCACCGAGGCAGGCACCGACGGCATCGGAGGTGAGCCTGACGCTGGCAAAGGGGAAGGGCATCTCGAGCATGGCGTGATAGCACTCTGCCAGCTCGGCGGAGGCAAGCGCCAGCCCGACCCCCATCTGCTGCGCGCTTGCCACCGGCAGACCGGCCTCGGTGCGGGCCTGCTCGATGGCGGCCAGCACGTTGGCGTGAGCGACCGCTATGCCCAGCTCCAGATTGGATCCGGCGGCGCGCCCCTCACCCAAGAGCTTGCCCGCCTTGTCCCGAATGCGGGCGCGGGTGTGGGTGCCGCCGCCATCCACGCCGACCCAGAACTCAATCATGCTGTCCTCCCTGTGCACACTGCCAGCTGATGGCCAGGGCAAACCAGGCTGCGTGGGGGATCCACTGCTCACCCCAGCGCCAGTTCTGATCCAGCCGATCCTTGTACTCCTCCGGGATGAAGGCCACCTCAGCCTCGTCATCGAACCCTGAGGTGATGCCGTTGCAGATGCCGCCGAGGGCATTGGGATAACCGGCTGTATAGCCCGGGTTGTTGATGCCGTGGCCCGCCAGCATACAGGCGTTGAACGGGTTCTGCCCGAGGATCCAGTCGAGCTGGCGCTGGCCGAAGCCAAGCAGTTGCCCGGATTGCTGCGGGAGCTGCTCGGCGGCGGCAAAGGCCATGGCGGCCAGGGAGGCCAGCCGGGCATTCTCCCCCTGCCACCAGTAACCCGATTCGTTGTGGTGGGGCATAAAGAAGCTGACGCGAGGCGCTTCATCCACCCCTTTCACATACTGGCGGGCGAGGGAGAAGGGGTTGCCCGCCCGGGCGCACAGCGCCAGCTCGGCGGCCAGCGCCTGCTCCACTACCGTTTGTACCCGGGCCTTGTGCCCCTGACCCGGCTCTACACCTAAATATTCCAGCAGCGCCAGCACCGGCAGGCCCGCTTCGGCGGCGTGATAGTAGGGGCGCGAGCCAGCCTCGTTGGCCGACCAGTAGTGACCCAGCTCCGGATGGATGCGCTGGCGAGCGCAGAGTTTGCTGGCTCGGGCTCTTGCCTCGGACAGCCACTCGGAGCCGAACGTGCGGGTCAGCTCCACCGCCGCCAGCAGGGCGCAGTAGTCGTCGATGATGTTTTCGACCCCGTCATCGAGATAGGCGAGGTTGTACTCGCGCAGGTGCTGGTAGCCGCGTCTGGCCGCCTCTGCGTAGCGGCTGGCATCGAAGTCGCCACTGACGCTCTCGCGGGCGGCGCGGGCCAGCGCGGCGATGGCCATGCCGCCCCCTTGCCGGAAACCGGCTTGCCAGTTGGCGGATTTGATCCCCTGCTGGGTGGCGTAGGCGCACAGCTCGCGCTGCTCCGGGTCCTTGCTCCACTTGTCGAACAGGGTCATGAAGAAAAAGCCCGACTCATCCTGCATCCGGCAGAGGAAATCGGCGCCGTGTAGCGCTTCGTCATTGAGCCGCTTGCAGAGATTCACCCCATCGATATCGCGGCGCGAGGCCAAGAGCTCCCGGCACTTGAGCAGGGCCCACACCACCATGGGGGTCTGCTGGGGATTGAGGTAGTTGGCGTAGGAGAGGTGGCTCAGGTATTTGCTCATGTCGCCGCTGGCATCGAACCAGCCACCGTGCACATCTTTGTGCTGGTCGGTGCCAAACAGGCGGGCGCTGCGGTCGGCTCGATCGAAGGCGCCGCTGGCGCGCTGCCCCTTGAAGTAGTGAATGACGTCGGAGAGGCAGCGACTGGCCAGCAGATCCTGGCCGATGGCGAAACGGGTCGAGCGGACAATGCGCTGCTCCGTAGCGGTTGTGCCTATGGGGGCCGTTATTGCCTCCAGCCGATAGTGGCCGGGCTCCTT
Source organism: Aeromonas piscicola (assembly GCF_000820005.1). Classification (GTDB taxonomy): domain Bacteria; phylum Pseudomonadota; class Gammaproteobacteria; order Enterobacterales; family Aeromonadaceae; genus Aeromonas; species Aeromonas piscicola. The sequence goes on from NZ_CDBL01000037.1 coordinate 51,646, forward strand.
GAAGGCGGAGAAGTCGGCGCTTAGGTAAGCGCGGCCCTGCCAGCCGGGAACGCTCCCGGCCGCTTGCAGCGGGGTTTCAAACAAGATCTGGCCATCATCGAGGCGTTGCAGCCTGACATAGCCGCCGAGATCATGGGCGGGGGAGCTGGTTTGCAGCAGGGCGACCTTGTGCCCGTCGCACTCGTAGCCCACCTGATTGATCAAGAGTTCCATCAAGGTATTACTCCTGTGGTTCACCGACAGACGGTGAGGCACATCACGGGGCTGTGGCCGCCCCGTATCGAGGCATGGCCGGACAGCGCAGTCCGGCCGGTCTAAGGCTCACCCTCACTCGTAGAGGTAGCAGCGCACGAAGTGGTTGTCGGCGAGCTTGGTGATGGGGGGCAGCTCATCCTTGCAGCGGGCCATCGCCTGATTGCAGCGCCCGGCAAAGGGGCAGCCGCAGGATTCCGGTGTCCACAGCGGTATCTCCCCCTTGCGGCCCCCCTCCAGTTCGGCGTGGATGCTCTTCTCGGGGTCGGGCACCGCCGAGATGAGCAACTGGGTGTAGGGGTGCTGGGGGTGGTGCAGTATCTCGTCCACCTCGCCCCACTCCACCATGTGGCCCACGTACATCACCGCCAAGTCTTCCGCCACGTAGCGGGCGGTGGCGATGTCGTGGGTGATGTAGAGCATGGAGACCCCCAGCTCGTTCTTCATCTGCTCCATCAGGTTGAGGATGCCGATGCGAATGGAGACGTCGAGCATGGAAGTCGGCTCGTCCGCCAGCACCACTTCCGCCTCCACCGCCAGGTTGCGGGCTATGTTGACCCGTTGGCGCTGGCCGCCGGAGAGCTGGTGGGGGTACTTGGCCGCCGTCGCCTTGGCCGGAGTCAAGCCGACCTTCTCCAGCAGGGCATGGACCATGTCCGGCAGGTCTTTCTTGTCGATCACCTTGCTGTGCAGCAGCAGGGGGCGGGCTATGTGGTGGTAGATGGTGTGGGTCGGGTTGAGCGAACCGAACGGGTCTTGCCACACCATCTGCACGCTCTGGCGATAGTCGAGCAGGGCCGTGCCCTTGTTGAACTCCTCCAGATCCCGGCCGCGATAGAGGATGCGGCCGCTGGAGAGCTTGTACATCTTGGCGATGATCTTGGCGATGGTGCTCTTGCCGGAGCCCGACTCCCCCACCACCGCCAGGGCGCGGCCCCGGTGCAGGTTGAAGGTGATGTCGGAGAGGGCCCGCATCTTGCCGCTCTTGATGGCATTTGAGTTGACGGGGAAGTCCTTGTAGAGGTGCTGGACTTCGATGATGGGCGCGTCGGTTTGGGCGATTTGCATGACAGACATCCTTAACAGCCAGCGGCCTTGTCCAGATAGAAAACGGGATCCGGTTGCTCATCCTGCGCCTCATAAAGGTGGCAGGCGGTTTGTTGCCCCGGCCGGATCTCGACCAGGCGGGTGTACTCCTGGCGGCAGCGATCGTGCACCTTGCCACAGCGGGCCTGGAAGCGGCAGCCGACCGGCACCTCCAGCAGGTTGAGCGGTGTGCCCGGGATCCCCTCCAGCACGGTTTTCGGGCCGTGCAGGGGCGGGAAGGAGTTGCCGAGCCCGCGGGTATAGGGGTGCAGGGGCGAGGTCAGGATCGCCTTGGACGGCGCCACCTCGATCAGCTCACCGGCGTACATGATGCCGATGCGATCGCAGAATTCGACCATCAAGGAGAGGTCGTGGGTGATGAACAGAATGGAGAAGTTGAACTGCTCTTTCAGGGCGTAGACCTTCTGCAGTATCTCCCGCTGCACCACCACATCCAGCGCCGTGGTCGGCTCGTCCATGATCAAAAGCTCGGGGTTGAGCGCCATGGCGATGGCAATCACCAGCCGCTGGCGCATGCCGCCGGAGAACTGGTGCGGATAATCCTTGAGCCGGCTCGGGTGTATGTCGACTATCTCCAGCAGCACCTGGGCGCGCTTGATCGCCTCGTAACGGGTCATGCCGGGATTGTGGGCCAGCAGCACATCGCAGAACTGCTCCTCCATGCGCAGCACTGGGTTGAGCGCGTTCATGGCGGACTGGAACACCACGGATACCTGTTGCCAGCGGTAGGATCGCAGCCGCTCTTCGCCGTAGTGGAGTATGTTCTCTCCCTTGAACAGGATTTCGCCGCCACTGATGTAGGCGGGCGGCTTGTGCAACCGGGCCACCGAGAAGGCGATGGTGGACTTGCCGCAGCCGGACTCGCCGGCGAGGCCGAATACCTCGCCGGGGGCTATGTCAAAGCTGACCGAGTTGACGGCGCGCACGTCGCCGCTCTCGGTGATGTAGTCGACGCAGAGGTTGCGTACCGACAGCAGGGGTGGGGTCTTCATGCTGTCCTCTCCTGTGGTGCTGAGACGGGTGCGGCGAGTTTTTTCCAGCGGTTGAGCCCTTTATGGGATCGCAGCTGAGGGTTGGCTATCTCGTCGATGGCGAAGTTGAGCAGGGCCAGACCTGCGCCCAGGGTGGCGATGGCGAAGCAGGGGGCCAGGATCTCCCACCAGGCACCCACCAGGATGGCGCTGGAGGTCTGGGCGTTGTAGAGCATGATGCCCCAGCTGACCACGGTCGGATCGCCAAGCCCCAGGAACTCCAGGGTCGCCTCGGTGACGATGGCGTAGATGATGGAGCCGATGAAGCTCACCCCTATGATGGAGATGAGGTTCGGCAGGATCTCCACCAGAATGATGCGCCAGGCCGGCTCCCCCAGTACCTCGGCGGCGATGACGAACTCTTTCTCGCGCAGCGCCAGGGTCTGGGCCCGGATGACGCGCGCGCCATAGGCCCAGGAGGTAAAGCCTATGATGAGCGCGATCACCGTCGGTGACGCCTCCCCGATAAAGCTCGCCAACACCAGTAGCAGGGGGAGGTTGGGGATCACCAGCACCACGTTCATCAGGAAGGTGAGGCACTCGTCGATCACGCCGCCAAAGTAGCCGGCGGTGATGCCGATGGTGATGGCGAGGGCGCACACCAGTATGCCGGCCCCGAAGCCCACCATCAGGGAGATGCGGGCGCCGTTGGCAAACTGGGACCAGATGTCGTGGCCCATGCGGGTGGTACCCATCACGTACTCGGCGCTGGGGGGCTGGTGCGGACGGGAGATTCGCTTGGTCGGTTCGTTGCTGGCCAGCAGGGGGGCGAACAGTGCCATCAGCACGAAGCTGACCACGATGAAGAGGCCGAAGGCGGCTTTCTTGTTGCCCAGCAGGATTTTCAAAATAGTCGGCATACGCATCTTATTTGCCTCCTGTACGCAGACGGGGATCCAGGAAGACGTAGAGCACGTCGGCCAGGAAGTTGAAGCTGAGCATGGTGATGGTCATGATGAGCAGCTGCCCCTGGATGAGCGGGTAGTCGCGGGCCAGAATGCCCTGATAGAGAGTCAGACCCAGCCCCGGGTAGTTGAAGATCACCTCTGTGATGAGGGAGCCGCCGATGACGAAACCGAGCGCCATGGAGAGCGCGGTGACGCTCGGCAGTATGGCGTTGCGGGCACCGTAGTTGAAAATGACCCTGTTGCTGGAGAGCCCCTTGGCCTTGGCCATGGTGATGTAATCCTCCCCCAGCAGGTTGATCATGTTGTTGCGCATGGTGATGAGGAAGCCCCCCACTTGCACCATGGCCAGCGTCAGCACTGGCATGACGGCGTGCAGCATGATGCTCTTGATGTGTTCCCAGCCGAAATCGGCGGTGATCTCCGGGCTGTAGGCATAGCCGATGGGCAGCCACTCCAGACTGACCCCGAACAGGAAGAGGGCGAGCAGCGAGATGACCACGGGCGGAATGGCCTGCATCACCAGCGTGAGCGGGGAGAGTATGCTGTCCATGCGTCCCCCCCGGTGCCAGGCGGCGAAGATGCCGACGATGGAGCCGATGGAGAAGCTGAGGATGGTGGATGTGCCCACCAGAAACAGGGTCCAGCCGATGGCGCGACCCAGCACGTCAGCCACGGGTTGGGGGTAGTAGCGCACCGAGGTGCCGAGATCCCAGGTGAAGACGCTCTTCACATAGGTGAGAAATTGGGTGCTGATGGGGCCGTCCACAAAGCCGAAGGTCGCTTTGAGGGCCTCCAGTGCGGCTGGTTCCATCATGGCGCCAGCCCGGGCAAACATGACGGAGACAGGATCCCCCGGCATGGCTCTGGGTAGCAGGAAGTTGATGGTGGCGGCCACCAGGAAGGCGACCAGATAGAAGGAGAAACGTCTCAGTATAAATCCCATGGTAAACCCTTTTACTGCAAGCCTGCCCCGCGCCGGGCAAAGCTCCCCCAACCCCGTACGATCCGGGGGATGGAAGACATGGCGGGGAAAATGGCCCCCCGCAGGGGGCCGGGGTGGTTAGCTGTTTGGCTTGAGTGACAACACGTGCAGCAGACGTTCCGGGGTATCCGGGTGAACCTGCGGCTTGGCAACCGGGTTGTCGGCACTGAACCAGCCATTGAAGCGCTTGGTGCTGTATTCGTACCAGGTCGGGTTGTTGAACACAGGGATGATGGTCTGGTTGGCACCGACCCTGTCCTGGATCTCGAACATGATGGCCTTCTGCTTGGCGGCATCGGCGGTCTGGGTGAAGTCATCGATCAGCTTGTCCAGCGCCGGATCCTTGTAGCGGGGCGCCGCAAAGCGGTTGCCACGCTCACCCATGTTGCGGGAGTGGAAGGCGGTCTCGAAGTACTTGTGCGGGTTGGCACCGGCGAAGTACCCCTGCAGCGCGACGTCGAAGTCACCGGTGATCAGGTTTTCGGTCCAGACGGTGGCTTCCGGGGTGGCTGTCTTGGCATTCAGGCCCAGGGCCTGCAAGCCTTCGACCCCGATCTGGGCGGTGTTGACCCAGTCGGTCCAGCCGTTCGGCACCAGCACCTTGAAGGTGATCTTCTGGCAGGTCGGGGTGTCGAGGAACTTGTCGCCGTCACAGTCCTTGTAGCCAGCCTGTTTCAGCAGGGCCTTGGCCCCTTCCAGGTCGAACTTGTTGAACTTGCCGTATTTCTTCTCGACTTCCGGATTGTCCCAGGAGGCGAATGCCTTGCCCAGACCTGACGGGTATTCGTTGACGGTCGGGTAGCCGTAGCCGGCAATGTCCACCATGGCCTGACGGTCCATCGCCATGGAGAAGGCGCGGCGGAAGTTGATGTCGTTGAAGGCTTCGTGGTTGCCGGGATTCTTGGTCTGGAAGTTGACGTTGAATGCCACTGTACCTGAGGCCGGGAACCAGTATTTGTTGTTCTTCGGATCGTTGCCGACGTAGAGGCGCTCGATGTCTGGCACAAAGGATCCGAACCAGTCCACATCACCCTTCATCACTGCTGCCAGCACCTGATCGTTGGTGGCCATCTGCGGCATGCGCAGGCAGTCGATGGAGAGGTTGGCGTTATCCCAGTAGTGCGGGTTGCGGCACTGGGTGTAGAGCTGGGCGGAGAAGTTGTCCACCTCGGTGAAGGGACCGGTACCGACCGGCTTGTCGTTGGTGAAGGCAACCGGATCCTTCACGGATTTCCACTGGTGCTCGGGGACGATTGGCACCAGTACTAGGTCATTCACCACGTTGGTGTTGACGTCGGTCAGCTCGAACTTGACCTTGTTGGGGGCCAGCTTCTCGATGCTCTTGATCTGGGTCCAGATAGAGCGCTCGTCCAGCGCCTTGTTGGCCTTGACCAGATTGAAGGAGAAGAGGATGTCATCGGCGGTAAAGGGCTGACCGTCAGACCACTTGACCCCGTCACGCAGATCGAAGGTGACGGATTTCAGGTCTTCGCTGAACGCATAGTTGGTGGCCAGACGATAGACGGGTTTGCCCCCCTGCATATCGTTGAAGATCACCAGAGGTTCATAGATGAAGTGACGGGTGGTGTGTAGCAGGCCCGCTTGCAAGAAGGGGTTGAAGTTCTTGACCCAGGCCGTTTCCTGTTGGGCGACCAGGGTCAGCACCGTCTTGTTTTCGGCTGCCATGGCAGTGCCGGCAGCCCCGGCCAGCATCATGGTTCCCAGCAGTACAGCAGTAGAGATTTTGGATACTTTGGCAAGCATATTATGTCCTTTCTTATTTATATTCCTTGTTCGGATTTGAGCACCGACATCGCATGCTGTGGAGGTCGGCCCTCAATGTTGGTCAGGTTTTGCACCCTTGTAGTTGTGTCATCCAACGTCCCTAGCAAAGCAGAGTTAACAGGAAAACAACAACTGTTCCGTTCGTCGATATCGTAAAAATCACGGCCCTTACGTCAATTTCGTCAAAATGACTTTTAACTCATTTTAAATCATTAAGTTATGTTATTTGCTTTGGCGTAATAAGTCCCTGTCTTAAGGCCATTCATGACAATTGTGTGAATTGGATCGGCTCTCGTTTTGACGCCTTTTGCCCGCTTAATTCTGCACAAAAAAAAACCGCCCCGGCAAGTGTGAGCCAGGGCGCAGATCGGGGCGTGTCATGTCAGGGTTTGCGGTTGGCGAGCTGACGCAGGGTCTGGGCGCTGTGGTGCAACTGTTGGCGCAGGGGATCGCTCAGCTGGCCGTGGGTGAGCACGTACTCGGCGGTGGCTACCACCGTCTTCCAGCGCGGTGCCTTGGGCAGGGTATCCAGGCTCAGGTATTTGTCGAGGGTACGGGTCTGGGGGCTGGATCTGTCCATGTAGACCCGCCACAGCTTGCTCTTCTCCGCCAGCACTATCTTGCCCTTGCCGGTACCCTGCTGCCAGGCATCCAGGGTGAGGCGCATGGTATCCACCAGAGCCCGGCGCAGCGGTTCGTCATCCTGCTGGCGAATGAGATCGTCGGCCAGCGATCGGAACTCTCCCCCCAACCGGCTCAGCTCACCCAGCAGCTGACCGTCCTCTATGATGGCCTGGCGCGACAGGCTCTTGAGGGCGTTCTCCAGCGCCATCACCCGGTTCTCGTCCTGACGTGGCTCAGTGCTGAGGGTAAGAGCGAAGGCGGCCTGTCCCCCCAGGCTGATGGGCAGGGCACGGGCATTGAGTTCATCCTTAAGCCCGGCCACCAGAAATTCCAGACGCTGCTCCTGGCGGGCCTTCAGGTCGGGCCACTGGGTTGCCAGCGGGCTTGCCAGCCACTCATCCAGCGGCTGACCTTCCATGGCTTCCGGCTCCTGGCCCAGCAAGCGGGCCAGTACCCGGGAGGCAAACAGCACAGTGCCCTGTTCATCGATGAAGACCATGGGATCGGCCCCTTCGCCGAGCAGCGCCAGCAGCCGCTCCTGATCCTGATGCAACTGCTCCTGCAGGGTGAGACGGTGCTCTATCTCCTGTTTCAGCAGGCGGTTCTCCACCAGAGAGGCGCGGCCCGCACTCGCTTCCAGCAAGGCCCTGACCCGGGCAAACAGCTCCTCCTTGCAAAACGGCTTGACCAGATAGTCGTTGGCGCCGGCATTGAAGCCCTCTTCTATATCCTTGGGCTGATTGAGGGCGGTGAGCAGCAGCACCGGCAGCTTGTCTTTCGGGTGCTGCTCGCGCAGGCGGCGGCAGACATCAAAACCCGAGAGGGTCGGCATCATGACATCGAGCAGGATCAGGTCGACCGGCTCCTGGGCCAGCTTGGCCAGGGCATCGTGGCCATCGCTGCTGGGCAGTATGCGGTAGCCGCAGGGTTGCAGCAGATGGTGCAGTATGTGCAGATTGATGGGCTCGTCATCCACCACCAGTATGAGGGGCGCATCCTCGGGGGGAGGGGGGAGGTCATCGCTCTCCCAGTCCGGCAGGATGAGAGGCTGCTGGCGCACCAGCTGGTGCTCGATCTGGCGGCTGTCCAGCGTCAGGCTGCCCGCCTTGCCGCTGGCGAGCGGCAGGGTGAAGGCGAAGGTGGAGCCGACGCTCGGCTCGCTCTCCACGAACAGCTCACCCCCCATCAGGTGCACCAGCTGGCGGGTGATGGAAAGGCCAAGGCCAGCCCCCTGCTTGCTCACCTCCGGGCTCATCTGCACCAGCGGCTCGAAGATGTGCTCCAGATGGTCTTTGGCGATGCCGATGCCGGTGTCGGTTACCCTGATGCGCAGGAAGCTGCCCTCCACCAGAGCGCTCAGCACCACTTTGCCTTGCGGCGTGTACTTGATGGCGTTGCCCACCAGGTTGTAGAGCACCTGTTCGAGCCGCTGTTCATCGGCCAGCACCGGCGGCAGCTCGGCTGGACTTATGTCCACCAGGGTGAGGGGCTTGGCCTGCACCAGGTGCTGGCAGAGATCCAGCACCAGCCGTATGACTCCCTTGGAAGAGACTGGCTGGGGGTGTATCTCCAGCTGGCCGTAACGCATCTGGTGGTAGTCGAGCAGATCGTCCACCAGCCGGGCCAGGCCATCGGCGCTCTTGATGATGAGGCCGAGCTGCTTCTGTTGCCCTTCGGTCAAATCCTGCTGGCTGGCGAGCATGGATTCGGCCATCCCCTTGATGCCGTGGATGGGGGTGCGCAGCTCGTGGGAGGTGTTGGCCAGCAGTTCATCCTTGAGCTTGTCAGCCTGTTGCAGGCTGAGGTTCTGCTTGTGGGTCAGCTTGACCTGCTGCTGCAGCTCCTGGGTCTGGCGTTCGATGAGCTCTATCTTGTCCTTCACCGAGCGCTGCATGTGGCGAAACGCCTGGGCCAGCCTGTCTATGTCATCGTCGGTACGAGGGATAGTGATGGAGTGATCCAGGGCGCCATCAGCCACCTGCTCGGCGGCGGCGGTGAGGGAGCGTAGCGGGGCCGTGATGGAGTGGGAGAGCCAGCGCGAGAACAGGATCAGCAGCAGCAGGGAGCCGGCCCCCAGCAGGATCACCAGCGTCTCCAGCTGACGGATGGGGCGGTAGGCCTCGCTGGTGGAGATCTCGGCGATGAAGGCCCACTCGGTGTCGAACACCTTCACCTGGGTGTAGGCGGCCAGCACCTCGTCATCGTGATAGGAGCGAAACAGCCCGACTCCCTGCTCACCTGAGAGGGTCTTGACCACCAAGGGTGTCTGCAGAGGCCTGAAATTGGGGCTGAAGCTGTTCTCCACGCTGAATTCCGGTGCCAGCCAGGCATTGGCGCGCATCCGCTTGTCCGGGCCTATGAGGATGGTCTCGCCGGTCTCGCCGAGGCCTTCCCGCTCCGCCATGATCTGGTTGAGCTTGTCCGGCAGCAGCTCGAAGATCACCACGCCGCGCACATAGTCGTACTGCATCACGGGGGCGGCCATGTAGGCGACCACCTGTCCGGTCAGCTCGTTGCGGCCAAAGTCGGTGAATTCGAAGATCTGCTGCGGCTTCTGGCCGCCGTCGAGGCGGCGCTTGATCTTGGCGAAGGTGCTGCCAAGGCCGCTTGCCTGATAGGGGCCCGAGAGCAGGTTGGTGGCGAAGTTGGGGCGCTTGGTGACCGAGTAGACCACGTCGCCGTTGAGATCGATGAGGAAGATGTCGCTGTAGTTGGATTTGCGCACCATGTCGGCATAGCCGCGATGAAAGCGCTGGTGCACCCGGCCATACATCTCGTCCGCCAGGATCAACGCGCTGATGGAGGGCTCGATGTCGGCCTTGTCGTCGGGTTTTTGCAACTGATCCCAGGAGCCGGGCACATAGCGGGCCTGGGCGCGAGCGCGAGCCTCCTGTGGTGTGATGCCGAGTTTTTCGAAGGCGCCGGTGAAGCCATAGAAGCGGCCGATACTGTTGCCGGCAAAATCCTGCTGGGAGAAGTTGATGATCTGTTCTTTGAGGTTGCCGAAGTAATCCTCCAGCTGGCTCTTCTTGATGTTGCGCACCGACACCAGATGGTTGGAGGTCTGGGTGGTGAGATCTTTACCGTGGCTGTAGAGGAAGAACAGGGTGACGACCAGGAAGGGCACCAGGCCCAACATGAAAAAAGCCAGCATTAGCTGCGGCCTGAGCCCACGAGGCTTGAAGATCCATTTCATCGTGTGATTTTCAATTGAGAATCCAGTTACTAAGCGCCACAAGTCTCTGACTAAAGACTAATCATTTCAATGACTTTATCTTAAATTCGCCTGTGGGGTCACAGCCTGATGTGGTTTTTTTGGCCAAGCCGTCTAAACCCTGAGCAAACAGCACGGGCAAGGGCTAAAAGTGCGAAAAAAGGGTTGTGTCCGCGCTTGGGGTACGTATAATGCGCCTCGTTGTCAGGTAACTGGCACACTGCAGTCAAGCGGGAATAGCTCAGTTGGTAGAGCACGACCTTGCCAAGGTCGGGGTCGCGAGTTCGAGTCTCGTTTCCCGCTCCAATTTCTCATAGCCCCAACTATGGGTATCACTTTCAAGGCAATCAGCCTTGTTAGCATGGCGCGTTAGCAAAGCGGTTATGCAGCGGATTGCAAATCCGTTTAGTCCGGTTCGACTCCGGAACGTGCCTCCATCATCTTTTTGTTCAGCCTCATCCCTGCACCAATAGCCCACACATTCATGTGTGCGTTTCTGTTTCCCGCTATTCCGGTTTTCTCAATATCCCTGCTGCGTCAGCAAGGGTTCGCAACCCTGTTGTTGCCACTCCCGTTCCAGATAGCGATTGACCTCCACCAGATCCTGTCCCCGGAATTGAAACTGCACCTCGGCCGAATGCTCGGTCAGATCCATCATCTTCTGTTTCAACTGGCCGCATTGCCACAGGCTGATGGTCGGAGCCCCCTTGTAGGCCAGCTCTATGCTGTCGTTTTGATTGAGCCGCCAATCCTGCCACTCCGACCAGAGCAACAGGCCCAACACTCCTATGATCGTCACTTCTGCGGGTTTCATCGCACAGACTCCATGTTGACTGCCAACTCATTAAATCTGGTCAAACGGTGCCGCTTTGCCAGATTTTGTTGCTTGGAAGTTAATGGCTGTAACCTAATTTCATTTTGTGGCTTTTGGCGAACTTTTTTGCGAAAAAACGAGGTTGTTGGTGTAGTAATCCTACAAATTGTGGAGTAATCTTTGCTCAGTGGTCTTACCAGTAAGGAGTGCTATCATGTTTCATCCCTATTCTCTGACTCAGATAATTCTTCGTCGCATCTATGCGCTGCTGGTGGGTATTCTGGCCTTCCCCGTGATGCTGTTTCGCAGTGATCGCGCCCGTTTCTACAGCTATCTGCACCGCATCTGGAGCAAGACAAGCACCAAGCCGGTGTGGCTCAAGATGAGCGAGCGTGGCGAGCGGATCTTCTACTAAGCTCGGCTTCAGACAAAAAAGACAGCTTCGGCTGTCTTTTTTATTATTATCAAGAGATTGCAGCAACCGGCCTGGTGGGTGATCAGGTCATGTCTCGCCCGGTTTTCTCTGGCTGTCATGCTGCTTGGCCCCGTCCTCTGGCGGGGCTTTTTTGATCGCCCGCCGCGGGCTGGACTTGGTCGGCATGGGGGAGCTGGTATCCCTTTGTCCGGGAGCCCTGTCGCCTTGCCAAGGGAGGCATATCTGCACACACTGCTCTCTCCACAAGGCGCGCCTTCGGGGGCGCCTTGTGGAGAGAGCAG
>NZ_CDBL01000038.1 GCF_000820005.1 Aeromonas piscicola
CTGGGGTCGCCTTTTTGCGCAGCCTCTTACTGCACCATTGCGGTATTTTTCTGCACCACCGCTCGATCAGTTGGAGGGGGTAGGCAGGCCGTTCAGCGCAGCTGCGGCGTCTGGGTCAACACACCCTGATTCTGGGCACGATGGCGCAGCAGGTGATCCATCAACACCAGTGCCAGCATGGCTTCGGCGATAGGCACGGCGCGAATGCCGACACAAGGATCGTGACGACCCTTGGTGATCATCTCTATGGCCTCGCCCTCGGTATTGATGGTCTTGCCCGGCACTGTGATGCTGGAGGTGGGCTTTAAGCCTAAGCTCACCACAATATCCTGACCGGATGAAATCCCACCCAGAATGCCGCCCGCATGGTTGCTGGCAAAGCCGGCCGGGGTCATCTCGTCGCGATGCTCCGAGCCTTTTTGCTCCACCACGGCGAAGCCGTCACCTATCTCCACCCCTTTCACGGCATTGATGCCCATCATGGCGTGGGCTATGTCGGCGTCGAGCCGGTCGAAGACAGGCTCGCCGAGGCCAACAGGCACCTTGGTCGCAACAACCTGAACCTTGGCACCGACACTGTTGCCCTCTTTTTTCAGGTCACGCATGTATTGATCGAGCGCCTCCAGCTTGCCCGCATCGGGGAAGAAGAAGGGGTTCTGCTCAATCTGCGCCGCATCGAACGCCTCGGCCTTGATGGGGCCGAGCTGAGAGAGAAAGCCGGTGATCTCGATGCCATGCATCTGCTTGAGATACTTCTTGGCGATGGCACCCGCCGCCACCCGCATGGCAGTTTCACGGGCGGAGGAGCGACCACCGCCCCGATAATCCCGCTGACCATATTTCTGGTGGTAGGTGTAATCGGCATGGCCCGGGCGGAACACATCCTTGATGTCGGAGTAATCCTTGGAGCGCTGATCGGTATTCTCGATGAGCAGCCCGATGGAGGTGCCCGTGGTCTTGCCCTCGAACACCCCGGAGAGGATCTTCACCTCGTCCGGCTCGCGCCGCGGCGTGGTGTAGCGGGAGGTGCCGGGCTTGCGCCGATCCAGATCTCCCTGCAGATCCGCTTCGCTTATCTCGAGCCCGGGCGGGCAGCCGTCGACCACGGCGCCTAGCGCCAGGCCGTGGCTCTCGCCAAAGGTGGTGACCCGAAAGAGTTGGCCAAAACTGTTCCCTGCCATGGGTGCTCCTTGCTGCTTAGCTCTTGTAAATCGCGAAATGGTCCCGGTATTGCTCCAGCTCGGCCCTAGTCATCACGAACACGCCGTGACCACCGTTCTCGAACTCGACCCAGGTAAAGGGCACTTCCGGGAACTGGGCTTCCAGATGGATCATGCTGTTGCCCACCTCGACCACCAGCACGCCGTCATCCTTGAGGAAGTCTGCGGCATTGGCCAGCAGACGCTTGGTAAGCTTGAGGCCATCGGAGCCGGAGGCCAGCGCCAGTTCGGGCTCGTGACGAAACTCCTGTGGCAAGTCCGACATGTCTTCGGAATCCACATAGGGCGGGTTGGAGACGATGAGATCGTACTTGTCACCCGCCGGCAGATCGCGCATCAGATCGGAGCGGATCGGAATGACCTGCTGCTCCAGACCGTGATCGGTGATGTTGCGCTCGGCCACGTTCAGCGCATCCACGCTGATGTCGATGGCATCCACTTCCGCATCCGGGAATTCGTGGGCCATGATGATGGCGATGCAACCGGAACCGGTACAGAGATCCATGATCCGGGTAGGTTCATGCTTGAGGAAGGGGGCGAAGCGGTTGGCCACCATCTCGGCGATGGGGGAGCGCGGGATCAGTACCCGCTCATCCACGTAGAACTCCCAACCGGCATACCAGGCCTTGTTGGTCAGGTAGGCGGCCGGTACGCGCTCCTGCACGCGGCGAATGATGAGCTCGGCAATGCGATGACGCTCGCTGGTGGTCAGACGGGAGTGGCGCATGCCCGGATCCGCGTCCGGCGGCAGATGTAGCGCGGGCAGTACCAGCTGCACGGCCTCATCCCAGGCGTTGTCGGTACCATGTCCGTAGAAGATCCCGGCGTCGTTGAAACGACTCATGGCCCAGCGCAACATGTCCTGGATGGTGTGCATCTCGGCAACCACCTCATCGATAAATATCTTGTCCAAATCCACCTCCAAGTCGAGTAATATCCGGCCCGAGAAACCTATATAGCGAGCAAGACGAGTACCTGATGAAAAAAATGCCCTCACCGACGATCGAGGAAAGCCTGCTGTTTCGCGATGCTGTCAAAGGTACCCGGAAAATTAAGCAAGATACCATAAGGGCCGACCTGCGCCCGGTCAAGCAGAAACGCGAACTGCGTGAAAGCCGCGAAAAGCTTGGGGTTGGCCACTTTTTCAGCGACGAGTACCAGCCCCATCTGGACGAGGATGGCCCGACCCGTTACGTACGTGACGATGTGTCAAAATTCGAGCTGAAGAAGCTCAAACGCGGCATCTATCCACCGGAGATTTATCTGGATCTGCACGGCATGAACCAGAATCAGGCAAAACAGGAGCTGGCCGCCCTGCTCACCCTCTGCCAGAAAGAGAACATCCACGTCGCCTCCGTGATGCACGGCATCGGCAAACACATCCTCAAGCAGCGGATCCCGAGCTGGCTGGCCCAACACCCCAATGTGCGCGCCTTTCATCAGGCCCCTCGTGAATGGGGCGGCGACAGCGCCATCCTGGTGCTGCTGGATATAGAAGAATAAACGTCCACGGACAAGGGGTGACAACCCCCCTGCCGATGACGCTACCTTGATACCCCTTGCCATCCGAGCCTGCCCCTGCATTACCCGCAGGGGGCGAGTGCCCCAATAAAAAACCACCGCTGCCCGCCGGTGGTTTTTTATTGACCTGGCCGAACCTGCGTCAGCCCGCCGCCTCCACGTAACGTTTGAAGTTGTTCAAAATGCCCTGCCAGCCCGCTTGCTGCTGTTCGCGGCTATGCGCGGACTCGGCGTCAAAATCCAGGCTCACCAGGGTGGCGCCTTGCTCCTCGACGAAGCGCACATCCACAGCCCGTCCGTCATCCATCACATAGGCAAGCCGGGTCGGTGCCTCGACCAGGGTGAAGGTGCCCTCGAAATCGAAGGCGGCACTGCCATCCCTGGCCGCCATGTGATGACAGAAACGCCCCCCCACCACCAGATCGACCCGGCTGCACGTGGTGTGCCACTCATCGGAGGCGGCATTCCATTTGACGACACAGTCCGGGTCATTCCAGGCCCACCAGACGGCGTCGATCTCCTGCTCGATACGCGCATCAATGCTGATCTTCATCCCTCTCTCCTTGCCTTGCATCGATTGACATTCCTTGCCAGCGGCAGGTCTCGACACCGAGACCTGCCGCTGCGAGCACACTGGCGACGCATGTGATACCCAAGTCAACAGAGTAAAGCCCAGCTAAGCCCCCTGAGCCAGTCACACCCGCTACGGCTTGACTCACGCCATGCCCGGTGGAAAAAACGGCCACACTATACTGAATACAAACGTGTTATTCGCCGTGGAGGTTGCATGTTCACACAGGGTTCCCATGCCGACATGAAGTCGTCTCTCGATGCCATCGGTGCCGCGGTGGCGGTGTTTTCACTCGATGATGACGATCGTTTCACCCTGGTCTCGGCCAACGACACCTTCGCCCAGGCGTTCGAGCTGGATGTGCTGAGCACGATAGGCAAACGGCTCAGCGAGATGTTTCCTCGCTACATCACCGGCAGCATAGAGCAGCCGATGCACGAATGCGTCAGCCAGCAGACCGGGCTGGAGAGCGAGCTCCCCATCGACACCCTGTCACGCACCAGCTGGTGGCGCTTCATTCTTTCCCCCATCATTCCCGAACAATCCCGCATCACCCGCATCATAGTCACGGCCATCGATATCACCGCCAAGAAGCAGCTGGAGGAGGCGCTCAAGACGAGCCGCAAGCGCTTCGAAGCCGTGGTCAACTCCGCCTATGACGGCATCATCAGCGTCAACAGCGAGTCGCGTATCGAGCTTATCAATACCGCCGCCTGCGAGATGTTCGGGGTCGATGAGAGTTATGTCGGCAAGCGGCTGGAAACCCTGTTGCCCCAGCGTTTTCGCGCCAACCACGACAGCTATTTCAGGGCATTCAGCAGCTCCCCCATCAATTCGCGCCCCATGCACGCCCGCGCCTCCGTGATGGGCCTGCGCCGCGATGGCAGCGAATTTCCACTGGAAGTCACCATCGCCAAGATCAATCTGGGTCAGACCACCGAGATGACCGCCATACTGCGGGACATTTCGGAGCGGGCCCGGCTGGTGGAAGAGCTGAAGGTGGCAGCCACCACGGATCCCCTGACCGGGATCGCCAACCGGCGCCGCTTCGATGAGCTGGTCAAGCTGGAGATGCAGCGCTGCCAGCGTTTCGGCCACACCATGAGCCTGCTGTTGATCGACATAGATCACTTCAAGCAGGTCAACGACACCTATGGCCATCAGCAAGGGGATCAGGCCATCCTCAGCCTGGTCAGGCGCATCGCCAAACAGCTGCGGGAAGTGGATATGCTGGGGCGCTGGGGCGGCGAGGAGTTCATCATCTTGCTGCCGGAAACCTCGCTGGAGCTAGCCTGGGCCAGCGCGGAGCGGATCCGCCTGGCCATAGAGTCGGAACGCCACCAGCTGGGCGCGGGCACAGAGGTGCCGCTCACCATCAGCATCGGCATCAGCGCGAGCCAGAGTCCGCAAGATACGGTGGAAAAAATGGTGCGCCGGGCGGATACCGCCCTCTATCTGGCCAAAAAACAAGGCCGCAATTGTTGTAAAAAGGAGTCGCCGGAGCAGTCGTAAGCCGGGCTTTCAACGCCACGATCGCCTGGCGTTCAAGCCCGACATCCAGCGCCCCCAGATAACGCCCCTCGGCATTGGCCTGGGTCTCACCATGGCGGATCACCACCAGTTCCATCATTTGTCCTTGTCTGTCAACGTCATCGCATCAGCACCCTTCTCATCAAGGCTTGGGCGCAAACTGCTCGAACAGCTGCTGGCCGGTCAGGGTGGGCGTCTCGTTCTTCAACTCGTAGAAGTCAGGCTTCTCATCGATAAAAATCTGGCTCGCCAGCTGAAAATCGTCCCGCTGGAAGAGGCCGGCCGGCACTATGTACTCATCCGTCGGCAGCAGGTGATAGAAGAGGTGGGTGCCGCAGGTGGGGCAAAAGCCGCGCTCCGCCCATTCGGAGGAGCGATAGGTGGCAGGCGCCATCCCGCTGAAACGCACATCCTTGCCGCAGTGCACCGCAAACAGGGGGCCGCCGGACCAGCGCCGGCAGGTGGTGCAGTGGCAGAGATTGACATCCTGGTGATCCCCGCTCGACACCAGGATCCCGCCGCACAAACAATGTCCTTGCATAACGCCTCCCTGACAAGATGGATCCCAGCCGTTCTTCGGCCATATTTCGCATCAGATGAGTACCATGCCTGTCGCGTCCTCGCCATTAACTGCCTCACAAAACGCGGCACGGATCCAGCCTGTTCAACGCATCTGGGGGGGCGCTGCCTCTCCCTGCCAGCCAAAAGAGAGGCACGCATGCCACGGCCTGCTCGTTACCCCTCATCCCGCAAGCATTTCTTGAAACGCACCTCTCCCTCCTCCTGAATGCCATCCTCCATCCAGCCAAGATGGCGATAAAAACCGTTGGCCCTGACCCGGGGGTCCGCATCGGTCAACAGCCACACCTCGGTGCAACCTTCGGCACTGAGCCAGCGTTCGGCTGCCTGCATCAAGCGGCGACCCAGCCCCCTGCCCTCATGACTCTGGCGCACAAACATGGCAAATATGGTGGCGTCACTGGCCTCTGCCATCGCAAACGCCACCACCTGGCCCCCGTCACAGGCCACCCAGCCTCGCCCGCTTCCGGTGAGCATGCCGGGCAAGGTGTCGGGGGTGATCCCCACTGCGGCCAGCTCCTGGAGGGACATCTGGTTCTCTCGCACACTGGTACGAACCTCGAACATCGCCGGGACATCCGCCGGGGTAGCAATACGTATCGTCATAACACCTGCTTGTCTGTGCCGGGCAGAGACCCGTTTGGCCTGCCCAGCATGAATGAATTTTTGCGTCAGCGTCTGGCCGTTTGCTGCAGGGCGATCCGGTTGCCCTCGGGATCCTGAAATTCAGCCACCCTGACGATGTCGCCAACCCGGGTCACGGGATACAGACTTTTGGCACCGGCCAGCAAGGCGCTGGCCATCACCTGCTCGATATCGGCCACCGCCAGATAAATCCGTGTGCCATCCAGGCTCGGAACATACGTCTCTCCCTTGGCCAGGGCACCGGAACACCCCTCACCCCCTTCCGAGAGCGGGAACAACGCCATCTCGTTGCCATCTATATCCACTCGCTCGAACGTGATGCCAAATACGCGGGAGTAGAACCCGATGGCTCGCGTCATATCCGTCACCGGAATTTCAAAATGCATGGCGATATTCATTATGTAGCCCCTCCTTGTTTATCCCTATTCTACCCGCGCAGAATCAAGATCCATTTCCGATATAGCCACCTGTTTCTCAATCCACAGAATGAGGGGCTGGCACACGACAAGATCACGCCATTATGCCGCGCCATGTCGAACAATGGATATTGTCCAGGCGCATGGTGCTAAACGCCAAACACAATAACCATGAAAATAGGCTTGACGATGGTGGGGATGAATTGGCCTACCCCAGGTCGCCGGCTGTTGGCACGCGATAACAAGAGGCCGGCCTGATGGCTGGCAGTCACCAGGCGGAATGAGCAGCCGAACATCAATATTTATGGCATCCAAATCGTATTGCCAGACCAGCAAACAGCTGTCCGTCGCACATATATCTCCAACAGGGAACACCATAAGATGCCGGATATGAACAGAGGATAAATAAACCGACCTCTTCAGGGAAAAGTCATAGCTTGATAAGCGAGAGGTGCAAACATGGTAATTCATTCTTCCCGGATGAATGGTATCTATATGATGAAAGGGGGAGGCAATAAGCCTCCCCCTTGCCGTTCAGTCAGATATTAAAGGGTCCGTTGTACAAATCTCGTTAGCCCCGGAACGGCGCCGAGCCCTCATCATCTGGCAGGCACCAGTGCCCAAGGATCGCCCTTGCCGGGCTCATTGCCCTGAGTCCACCACTTTGCCTGATAAACGGCGCCCTTGTAGCTGACCTTGGCCTCCGCCGTATAGACGGCGGTCGCGCTCCAGGCCGATACGTCCCCGATCGGCGGATCGACCGGGTCAACGGGGGCCGGATCCAGCTTGGCCACCATCCGCACCTTGGGCCAGTTGGCATGAGAGCCGTAGAAGTTGGTCACACACTTCTCGTAATCTCCCGGCACCAGGGCCGAATAGGCGGTCTGAAAACCCACCAGCTCACATTCGAAGGAGTAACCGCCGGGTCTGTCCGGGTAGTACTTCCAGTTGCCATCCCAGTTGGTATAAAGCACATCGGTGGCGCCGTTCAGATTCAGGCTGCCATAAGGGGTCTGCTGCCAGCAGGTGTTCTTCTCGTCGGCCTTGACGGGGATCTGGTAATGCTCGGCCAGCCCCTCCCAATAACGGATCCGGTTGACCGGTTGGCCCTTTTCCTTGTTCTGTTCACCACACTCTATGCCACCGTTGATGACGTTGATGGTGGTGCCAAAGCCATAGCCGATGCCCGCCGCTATCTCGCGCTGGGAGGGCACCCAGGTGCGGTCAATCACATGCAGCATGGCGGGCTTGGGCGCCTGGGGGGTGAGGAAGAACCAGATGGCGGAGGCGAGGTTGAGCCAGGAGTCGGCGACCCGCCCCGGATCGCTCAGCAGCACTGAGGCATCACCCGCAAACATGGCCTCGGAGAAGGCGCCGTAGTTGAAGTGATAAGAGAGCTGCTTTGCGCCGCGCCCGAAATAGCCCTGCCCCGTGCTGCAGGGCCACTTCTTGTTCTGCCAGTCATTCTGGCCGCAACCCGTGGTGTAACCCGCCTGCCCCTCTGACCACCCCATCTCGCGCACATGCACCAGCGCCTGTTGCCACTCCTCCAGCGCCAGCGGATTGTCGGATATATTGTTCTTGCTGATATGCCCGCCCGTCTCCTGGGCAAAATGGGCGAAGGCCGTCACTATGGATTTTTTGCAGATGGCATCCGAATCCCGGCCATCGGTATATTCACCACAAAAAGCCGGAAATTTACCTATGGCCCGCAAGAAGCGTTCATAGGTATATTCCGGCGCCGCCATCTGGGTTAAATATTCCCAGTCCGACTCCGTGAATACCCGCTCGACCCGTTTGACGTTATCCGGGTTGCTGGCCGCTCTTGGCGTGATGGCATCGACAATATTATTGGGCCGAGTCGCCAATGCTTTTGACCAGACTCCGTACATGGGGTTGGCTGTCTTTGCTTTTTCAACTGCCGCAAGATCCGGTGCGGCAATCACATATCCACCAGCATTTTGTGGATCGGGCTGGATATTCATGGCGGCATAACTTGGAAATGCGCAGGCAGCAGCAACCAGCCAGGCACATTGCGTGGGTTTGAACATGGGGCACAGTCCTTGTCTCAGAAAAGTTCATCCCGAGAATAGGCCTTTTCATAACTAAATTCTCATCAAAAATTAAGAAATAAAACGGATCTGTGAGCCATTTCACTCTCTGGGCGAAACGCCATAAAATGCATAAAAAACAGATGTTCCAACTGACGCAAAGGGCACTGTGATATGCCTTGTTAAGGCCGATGAAAAATAATAACAACCCGCATCTTGCTGTGGCCCATTCCATGATGAGCCACATCACAAATCGATTGGGTCAATCACCCGGCAGTATGGGGTGCTGCCCGGCTGGCAGCAGGGCATTCCGGGGGCATATCACTCATGCCTGCGCAGAACGCACGGCGCGGATCAAGATATTGCGGGGGGTCATGGGTTTGTCACAAAACTCGCCCACTTCCACCCGGTAGCCCTGCTCTTGCAGGAAGAGTGCCCGATCGAGCGCCAACCAGATCTCGAGCGGCCGGCGAAACAGATGACGCACCAGCTCCATGCGGGCGACATCACCATAACGTGCCTCCCCCATGGCCAGAAAAGCGGCAAGATCCATCCCCGCAGGCAGGGCTATCCCCTTGCGCTCGGCCGCCCATTCACAAAATGCCTCGAAGCTGCCGGTGAGCAGGCTTTTTTGCATATTGGGCACCGGCAGGTATTCGTTCACCCCGCGCACCTGACGCTGCAGGCAGTCAAAGCCGAGCCGCCACACCACCTCCAGCTCGCGTAGGCGCGAGATACGGGCCCCGGCAGTCACCGTCTCCTGCAGCGGCAACCGCAGATCCGCCTTCGCCAGGTGCAGATCGCTGGCCCGAGCGGCGGTGGACAAGGGGGTATAGTGAGTGCCGCGGATCAGGTGATAGCAACAAGGGGATATGGTCACCCCCTGAGCGCCGCGCTCTGCCACCAGCGCCAACAGATGGGTGTGCAGCTCGCCGCAGGCGTGCAGCGCCATGGCGTGGTGTTCGGTAGCGAGCAGCTGGCTGGCATCCACCGCAAAGGCGTCCGCCTGCACAAACTGCATGCGGGCCCCGTCACGGGCCGCCAGCCGACGCCCCTCCTCACAGAGCGGGCCTTGCAGCTCAAGGCTCAGGATCTCTGCCCGGCGATGCAGGGAAACCAGCCGCCCCAGATGGCCCTTGCCTGCGCACCACTCCAGATAGGGGCCTTGATGGGGTGGCAGGCAGCCGGTAAAGGCCTCTATCTGCGCCTGCTTGCGACCCGGCATGTGCAGCGCCATCTCCTTGGCGCACTGGATGGGCTCCGGGGTAAATAGCGCAAGTTCACTCAGGGCGTGCAGCGTCTCCCCCGCCGGGATCCAGGGGGCGAGCAGGTCGCACAGGGCCCCCATGTCACCATCGAGCCGATTGATCTGCTCAAGGGGCGTGGCGTTGAGCAGTGCGGCCAGCGCGGGAGCCTCATCGGCGAAGGCCAGGTTCAGGTGATGATAGGGTTGGTATTGCCACCAGCGCCGGGTCTCGGTCAGCAATCTATCCAGTTGTTGAAAACGTTGAGCCAGCACGCTTGCCCCTGCCTTGCAGTCAAAAAAGAGGCTCATTTTAGCGATCCCTTCCCAAAAAGCACTCGCCAATGCGGGGCGTTCGCCATGAGGTCGGGCTTGGGCCTGACCGGCGGTCATTAACCCTGGCCTTGCCCCGGCAGGCAACTGTAAGCACAGGCGCAACCAGGCAAACAACCCGGAGCCCGGGCGTTGGCCTGACAAAGAGAGGGGTTTTATGCTATATTCCGCCCCCTCTTTACCCTGGTTCGCTCAAGGCGGGCCATTTTACCAACATGAATGGAACCAAAACATGACCATCAATGCCATCCTGCAAGCGCGCGCAGGCGCCAAGTGCGAACTGTGCGGCGCCGAACAGGCACTGACTGCCTTCGCTGTGCCCCACTCACCGGCCAGCGATGATGATCACAGCCTTGCCCTGTGTGACACCTGCCGTGGCCAGCTGGAGCAGCCGGACACCACAGTGGTCAATCACTGGCGTTGCCTGGGTGACAGCATGTGGAGCCAGGTTCCCGCTGTGCAGGTCATGGCGTGGCGTCAGCTGAAAAATCTGTCCGGCCAGGGCGAAGTGTGGGCTCAGGACATGCTGGACATGATGTACATGGAAGACGAGACCAAGGCCTGGGCCGAAGCCGGCCAGGCTGGCGACGATGACGACAGCGTACCGACCCTGGATTCCAACGGCGCAGTGCTGGTCGAAGGCGACTCGGTTACCTTGATCAAGGATCTGGACGTCAAGGGCGGCGGATTCACCGCCAAGCGCGGCACCCTGGTCAAGGGCATCCGCCTGACCAACAACCCGCTGCACATCGAAGGCAAGGTCAACGGCGTGCAGATAGTGCTGGTCGCCGCCTACCTGAAAAAAGCCTGATAGAGTCAGGTTTGCCAGTGATACCAAGAGCGCCCCAAGGGGCGCTTTTTGGTGGTTGCGATATGCCACACAAGCCTCTGGTGCTCGCCCAACCTTATCTGATGCTTCCTGCAACCGAGGTCACCCACAGCTAGCCCCCCTGCTTTGCCTCGGCACCCCGGCTGAAATATGCTGTTTTCTTCGACAGAGGCTTGGCTCAGACGGCAACCTTGTGGCACTCTGGGACGTTGATGGACAGACTCACGGACACTCAAGGTGTCCCCACTGCAAAAGGAGCAACACAGATGGCCAAAGCCAGCAAGAAAGATATCAAGAAGAAGATCGCCGCTCGCCTTGAGAAAATTGCCAAGCACGAAGGCAAGATCAAGAAGCTGAAAAAAGCCCTGAAATAAGGGCCGGCATGATAAAAAAACCGCCATCAGGCGGTTTTTTTATGCCTCCATTAGTCACAAGCCGCACCCAATGGCCATGACTGCCAACGTCTGGCCAGCACCAGCACCTCTTGCTCCAACCACAACCCGTGTGCGATCAGCTGCGAGAGTGCCTCTGCCAGCAGATCACCGGGCCTGCCTGCCGCAGGTTCGGCACGCCAGGGGATCTTGCCTCTGCTGGCCTGCTGCCCCTCGAACCGACGGGTCAGAGGGCGAGCATAGTGATGGATATACGCCATCAGCGTGTCGGGCAACCAGAGCGCCAGAGGCCGATGGATGGCCCCGGCCAGCTCGGTGGCAATGTCCAATCCCCGCTGATCCAGATCGCCAAAGTGAGCCCAGGGCACTGCCACCGGCAACAGCGGGATCACTTGCCGCGCCAGCCTGGTATTACGACCAGGCACATAGAGCAGCAAGTCCCCCGCTTGCAGTGGGTAATCCACGAAGGCGCCCTTGTTCTCCACCGTGACTATCTGCCGCCCTTGCCACTCGATGCCCTGCAACCTGTCCAGGCTGCGCTCCGGCAAGACCAGTTCTCCCAAGAGCGCCATCGGCGCCCTCATCTCATGGCGCTGGCCATCCTGATCGATGAGTGACAACGGGCTCAGGGTACGCAGTCGGATCACCTCATCCTGCGTCAGTGCTATAGCTTGATCCGAGTCTGTGTCACTGCGTGGATGCTTGCTATCCCCATGCCAGAGGGCATGAAAACTGGCCTGATTGAGGCGTGAAGGTAAACTCACCCCGAGGGCCTGCACACTGTCCTTTTGTCCAGCATCTGAGTCGCCGTTTGTGCCAGCTGCTTGGCGAGATAGTCGTGCCCTGCGGGGGTCAAGGTATAGCGAACGCTGCGTCCCAACGGCTTGACGCCGCTCACTGCCTGCAACAGGGCCAGCAGTTCTTGCCCATGCCTGCTATCGAGTGAACACCCCTTCTCATTGGTGCCCTCCAGCAAGCGGGTACAGAGATCCTGTACCCTGCGCTCATCAAATAGTGACATCCTCGCCTCCTCATCACGGTGCCATATGACTAAGTAGAGAGGATTTTGCTGCCCGTTACCGTGACCCGCCTCGCGTCAGGGAAAACACTCTCTCTCGGCACCCCACGCAACAAGGGGCCCTGCCCCGCAGGATCTGCCAGCGGCTTCACTGGTAAACCCGAAGCAAACACGGCAAGCTGGATGGGTCTGTGCCAGCCAGCACGCACCCCGTCGGTGCAAGTCTGCTTGCTGACGCCATCTCCCTGAGGGCGACCCCATGACCCAGTCGACAGAGCAGCAGCCGGTTTCCTCCTGGCATCTTTCCGATATCCGCGAGCTGGCCTGCTTGCTCACCCAGGCCCTGCCTGCGGCAGTGCAGATCACCGAGGCCGTCCATCAGGCAGTGTTGAGTGGCATGGGAATAAGGGGCAAGGCCCAGGGGCGGACCCGAGGGATCACGGGTCTGGTCTACCAGGGGGTGCACGGCGCCGCCCATACCCTGAGCGGTGGCATCCATGCCCTGCTCACCCGCTTGCCGCCAACGCCTCCCTTGCACCAGCTCCCCGAGACACCCAAGCGCGCCGCTCTGCTCGCCACCCTCAATGGTGTGATGGGGGACAAGCTGGTCGATAGCCACAATGCCCTCGCCACCCCCATGACACTGCGCCATGGCGGCCAGCCCCTGAACTGGCACACCATGCCGTCGAGTCTGCCCACCGGGGGCCGGGTGCTGCTGATGGTGCATGGTCTGTGCATGAACGATCTGCAGTGGCAGACCCAAACCAGGGGGAAGGACACAGAAAAAACGCTCAACTTGGGGGAGATGCTGGCCGACGAACTGGGCTATGTACCTGTCTATGTGCGCTACAACTCGGGCCTGCCAGTTGCGCAAAACGGGCGGGAGCTGGCCCGTCAGCTGGAACGGCTGACAACCCATTGGCCAGGCGGCATCGACGAGATCAGCGTGCTGGCCTACAGCATGGGCGGCTTGGTGATCCGCAGCGCCTGTCATCATGCCAGCCAGAGTGAGATGGGCTGGCCCGGCGTCCTGAAAAACATGGTGTTTCTCGGCACGCCCCATCATGGCGCGCCCCTTGAGCACGCCGGTCACTGGCTGGAGCAGCTGCTACCTGCTACCGCCTATACCCAGCCCTTCGTCAGGCTGGCACAACTGCGCAGCGCCGGCATCAAGGATCTGCGCCACGGCAAGGTGATGGACTCGCCGCTCTCGCAGGACAAAACGCACACCGCCTTGCCCGATCCTCGCCCCCCCTTGCCGCTGCCCGCCGAAGTGGCCTGCTTCACCATAGCAGCCACCACGGCAGCCAAGCGCGGTCTGCTGGCTGATCGACTGATTGGCGATGGGCTTGTGCCCCTGCGCAGCGCCCTCGGCCAGCATGACGAGGCGCGCCACCAGCTTGCATTCCCCACTTCCCACTGCTGGATTGCCTATCGCACCAGCCATATGGCCCTGCTCGGCAGCCCGCAGGTGGGCCGTCAGTTGCTGCAGTGGCTCACCCCCGCTCACGAGGAGCGCAATCCGTCTGGGGAGCATGGCCAAAGCGCATAGTGGGCGCAATATGCCGAGAAACGCGCTTGAGTTCGCTCCTGAACAAAGGAAAAAACCGCCAGTTGGCGGTTTTTTCATTGCATGTCACTCACATCAGGCGGGCCCGGCCAAATACCCTGATTGAGCTGCCGGGTTCGGCCGGGATCTCGGCGTGCAGGTGCGATGCCATCCCCATGTCCTCCCCCTGAAAGAGATCTATGATGCCGCCGTGGGGCCAATGGATATCGCGCAGGTAACCGGCAAAGGCGGCGGTGGCCGCACCTGTGGCGGGATCCTCATAGACGCCGCCATAGGCGAAAGGGTTGCGGGTATGAAACAGCTGATCCCGGGCGGCATGGGCCAGCAGTATGGTGACCAGCCCTTCCCTTTGCATCAGGATTCGCCCCTGCGCCAGTTCGTAATGCATGGCCGAGAGCGCCGCCCGACTGTTTAGGGCCAGCACCAGGTGATCGGCGCCGCCATGGATAAGGGCCGGCGGAATGCGGGGATCCAGATCTGCTGACGTGTAACCAAACAACGCCAGCGCTGCCGCCACCAACGCGGCAGGGGCCGGCTTGCTGCGGGTCGGCGGCGATTGCAGCGCCGCCTGCCACTGCCCCTCCCCATCCTGCCAGCCCGACACCTTGATCTCGGTCTGATTGAGGTGCAATGCATACTCCCCTTCTCCAAAACGCCGCGCCAGCGCCACACCGAGGGCGATTGTAGCATGGCCGCAGAAGGGTACTTCGGCCTCGGGGGAGAAGTAGCGCACCCGCCACTCCCCAGACTCGGCAGTTTGCCGGGTGGTCGCGGCCCCCCGGGGTGAGCCAGGTAGCCTGAGTGGTGGCAAGGGCGCGGCGAAGGCCGTTTCCGAGAATCCCACCTGGGCGGCGATGCGTTGCATCTCCTCGGCCGCAGGCAAGCGAGGCCCCAGCCAGACACCGGCAGGATTCCCTCCTTGCTGTCCGTCAGAAAACGCGGCGATCCGCACCAACTCAGGCTCCAACGGGGAGGCTAGCTCCTTCATAACCACTCCTTGCTTACGCGCTGAAAAAGACGGGGGCTCACTCTGGCGCCTGTTTACGACCCCACGCAAGGGACTCGTGCAAACGCAGACCATACCCCCATCCATAAGATAAACAGACCCAGCTTACTCGTTAAATTAAATGCCGCACAGGTGCCGCTTGGGCGCCGCGGATCCGGACGATGGCAACTAGCCTTGTGATGCGTGTCTGTATACGGTCCTGCAGTGGAGAACCCTATGTATTCGTACACCCTCACCTTCAAAGAGGAGGTCGACAAGTTGACCGCCCCCGAACAGGAGATAAGCCTGCAGAGCCCCGCCCAGGCGGGCGACTTTATTATCCTCTCCGACGGCAGCCGCCATCAGGTGATGTTTGTCACCCACCGAGCCCATTACAGCAGCCTCTATCTCGACAAAGGGGTCAGGGTGCCGCAAGGGTAAATAGGCGATCTCTTATAACTGTTAAAAGCTTGGATAACTATTTCCCCTGGTAGCATATTTTCTGTCTATTTAGCTACGGCAACAGCCGGTAGCTCTATTTACTCGACCGCACAATTACGTCTCGCCAATCGAGCCTGCGGCCTTTGTAATTGCTGGGCCAGAACTCGGCCCAACACCAGTGGTTATTGCACCACCTCCTCCATAAAGATCAGCCTCAGCGGCTCTGCCAACAATCCATCAGCCTGATTGGCGAAGGCCTGAAAATAGTCGGTCGCACAATGGGCATCCAGCGCAGCCTGACTGACAAAGGCTTCGCGCATATAGAAGGTGCCCGGTTCGTCACGCAGTTCAAACAGCACATAATCCAAGTTACCCGGCTCTCGCCGCGTGGGCTCGACCAGCTTGAGCAACTCACGGCGCAAGTGTTCCCTCATCCCGGCTCGGGCTTTGAGCACCGCAATCGACACTATCTTGTCCGTGCTTGTCTTCATCCATTCATCTCCACATTCAGGTTATCAAGGCATAGAAGTGAGCCAGAAAGTCACTATTTCCTTTCATGAAAGACTCACCCATCAAGATGGTGCCCAGTGTATGCATGGCTGGTTGGCGGATATAGATGGGCAGAATGGACAGAGTGTTCGGTCGGATGAACAACGGAAGAGACGGCAGGAGAATCGCCCCTCTGCTGGCAGGCATCCCTGGCTTCAGCCCCGTAAGAGAGGCTTTGGCGCCAGCGCCACTGGGGAAAATAATCTTCAATACGGCAACATGAACAGGCGGCACGCTCTGCGCTGGTAACGCGCCAGTTGTCCGTCATCAGCCCGCAAACCATTTTTCTACGCTGAGGTAATAGGTGGTGAAGCCACTCCCTGACAGGGTCGTCTTTTTCACCCTGATGGATCGTCTGGCGAGCGACCGATACTCAGGACGTGAGCTCAACAGGTGAAATATGATCTCTTGATGCCCCATATTCCTTGCCCACCCAATCATCTCCTTGAAGATGGCAATCCCCACCCCCCAACCCGCCTTGGCGATCACAATGGCAATCTCAACTCCCTCGTCATCGGGTTGTATTCCGCACCAGCCAACCAGAGCGCCATCGATGATAATGGCCCGCACGCGGCAACCGGGTAACGCGTCTATCCGTATCTTGTCATCCATCCAGACGCGCACACTGGCCGCATCGAAGGGGGGATGATCAATCAGATGTTTTCTCACTGTCTCGTCGTTGACCAAGGGCAGAAAATCCTCTGCGCTCACGTCACCGAAGGGTTTGAATGCCATGCTGCTCATAGTGAATGATGTCCAATATGGTGGGCTCGACAGTAGGATGACTCTCCCACCGGATACTTATTCCGCTCCTGATAAAGCGAACTGTCTTTATGCCAAGCAGACCAGGCACCATCAGCACCTTGAACCAGAGCGTCATCGGGGAATTCGATGGTATCGGTGGATTTCAAGACAGGTTGCATCGGCCGCGGAACTGTTTTGCAACTGATGAGCCAAGCCACTGCCAGCCTTGAAACCAATGCATTTCCAACACAGCGCCTCTTGCCCGCTACAATACCTCGACCTTGACCTTGATAAGCCCGGATCTTGTGCTGCCGATGCTGCTAAAGGCAGACCTGGAGAGATCGATGATCCGCCCGCGTTTAAAAGCACCGCGGTCATTGACCTTGACCACCACGCTCTTGCCGTTGGCGAGGTTGGTGACCCGCACCATGGCGCCAAAAGGCAACTCCATATGGGCGGCGCTATTGAGATTGTTGCGATATAGCTCGCCGCTGGCGGTCTGTTTGCCGTGATAGCGGTCGGCGTAATAGGAGGCAAGCCCGGTTTCGGTATAGCCGCGCCAGCTGCCGCCGTGGCTGTCGTCATATCGGCTGCTGCAAGCTGCCAGCAACAGGCAAAGAGATAACAGCAGCCCTTTTTGTATGTATTGCATCTTTCCCTTCATATCCGCCATGCGCTTTATCCTTGATCCCCTTGCCGGTATAGCCGGTCTTGTTATCGTCGCGTAAAACGGCCAGATCGGGATGGCCAGTAAAAGGTTCATAAACTGTCTCGCGGTTCCACACCCGAGGGCAACGCGGCTACTTTGCCATGTTTTTCAACTAAAACGGGAGGCCAAGCCTCCCGTTCATGTATTTACCCGTCATCCCATGTCCGGATGAGCCAGACGCAGGTCAGGCAATCAGCTTGTCGTCACTAAAGCCAAAGCCGCGCAGCCCCACCACATGCACATGTTCGTGCTTGCCCTGCACCTTGCGGATGAGCTTGTAGGTGGTGCCCTTCTCGGGGCTGATGTTCTCCGGCGCAGCGATAAGCAACTG
Source organism: Aeromonas piscicola (assembly GCF_000820005.1). GTDB lineage: Bacteria > Pseudomonadota > Gammaproteobacteria > Enterobacterales > Aeromonadaceae > Aeromonas > Aeromonas piscicola. The sequence continues at coordinate 17,678 of NZ_CDBL01000038.1, forward strand.
CATATCCTGCCGCTCGCACAGCTCGAACAGGGTGGCGATGGATTTGCCATCCAGACGGGCCGCTTCGTCGAGGAACAAGAGGCGGCAGGGGGCGATGTCCTTGCCACGCAGACGGCGGGACTCCTCCTCCCAGCTGATCAGCACCATCAGCAAGATGGCCTGACCGGTACCGATCGCCTCGCCAGTGGAGAGCGCGCCGCTCTCGGCCCGCAGCCAGCCATCGGCACCGCGCTGCACCTCGATCTCCAGCTCCAGATAGTTGCGATAGTCGAGCAAGACATCGCCCATCACCTGATAGCTGCGATCCCCCTGCTCGGTTTGCGGGTTGAGGCGCTGGAACAGCTTGGCCATCGCCTCGGAGAAGCTGAGCTCCTTGTCGGCGAACAGATCGTTGTGCATGGCACTCTGATCCGCCAGTGCCGTCAAGAGGCGAGTGTGGGCCTCGCGGATATTGACGTTGAGGCGCACCCCGCGCACCAGACCGAAGGCGATGTTCTGCAAGCCCTGGTTGAGTACCCGGATGCGGTTCTGCTCCCGGCGTATGATGTTGGTGATCTTGGCCGCCACCTCGTGGGAGGAGAGCGACAGGTGGTTTTCACGCTGCTTGAGCTCGTCGGCGAGGCGCGCCAGCTCGATCTCCATCTCCTCGATGGCCTCTACCGGATCATCGGAGCGGATGATGTCGTTGCGGATGCGATCTTTCAGATATCGGTAGACCTGCACGTAGAAGGCGACCTTCTGCTCGGTGCTGCGATTGCCTTCCGACAGACGCAGCGCATCGCGCAGGGCCTCGTCATGGGCCACGGCAACCCGCAGGGCGCCGAGGGCCTTGTCGGACATGGAGCGCAGCTCGTCGCTGTCCAAGTAAGCCAGCTCGCGCTTGTTGAGACGCTTCTCGACGTCGGTGTCCCGTGCCAGGCGCACCACTCGCGACCAGCTCGCCTTGTGACCCACCAGGGATTTGCGAGCGCTGTAGTAATCCTTGCCCTCCAGCTTGAGGCGACCCCCTAAGGATTCAATCTCGCGCTTGGTTACCTGCAACTGGGCCTCGGCACTGGTGCGACGGGACCGGGTGCGGATGAGCAGCTCTTCGATCTCTTTCTTGTGGGCGCGGGACTTCTCTTCCATGTCGTCCGACAGCGTCAGCCCCATGGCCGCCAGCTCCTGCTCGAACTCGCTCAGGGTCTGGCGCTTGGCCGAGGCGCTGGAGTCGAGCGCGGTGCGCAGTTGCAACGCTTCTGTGTGACGCTGGGCAATCTGCTTGTGCTGCTCCCCTGCGGTGCGGGCCGCCAGCTCGGCAGCTTTAAGCTTCTCTTTGAGCCGCTCGCTCATCTCGGAGGCCTTGCCAAGCAGGTCTTGCGCATCCTGATAGGCAAAGTGCGGCAAGCGGGCCACCAGCTGATCGAGGGCATAGCAACGGCGCTTCTGCTCGGCCAGCAATTCGCTCGTCTCGTCGAACGCGGCCTGCAGGGCGGCAAGATCCTGCGGATCCTGACGCAGCACCTGCACCATGGCTTCAAGCTTCTCAAGCGCCTTGCCGTGCTTGGCGATAAAGGCTTCGGCCTGTTTCAGGGCTTCCACATCGGCGTGGGCCGCCTCGAGACGGGCCGCCAGGTCTGTCTCGGCAAACAGGTGGGCAAAGGGCAACATCCCCTGCACCAGCTGGATATGGCGAGTCAGCTGGGCGGCGGCCGCTTTGGCCTCGGCCAGCTGCTTGTCGCACTCGGCTATGGTTCCTTGCAGCGTGCGCAGTTCGGCCTGTTTGGTCTGCACCTGACTTTCAGGGTCCGGCAGGAAGGCGATATCCAGATGCTGGCCGATAAAGTCGCGGAAGTGGCCGTAGAGGCGGTGATACTTCTGCTGCTCGAAGGCGGCCTTGGCGTAGCCCTCGATCAGATTTTCCCGCTCGAGATCGAGCTGCTCGATCCGTTTTTCCCGGGCGGCGCGACCAAACAGCGGCAGCTCGGGATAGCGGGAGAAGCGCACCTGACGCTTGCTGGTGCGCACCAGCACGGCGTCCCCCAGCTCGTCCGCTTCCACCAGATCCTCGTCAAAAGAGTCGGGGTTGCCCTGAATGAGGTAGATATCTTCCGGGCAATCTTCCAGCTTTTTCAGCCGCTCGATGGCGCCCTCAAGGTCGAGCACCACCAGGGCGCTGCGGGCCGGGCCGTACAGTGCGGAGTAGTAAGGGGCATCGTCGATGGAGATGTCGTCATAAACATCTGAGAGCAGTACGCCCCCCACCTGCTCGGCGATGCGGGCCAGACGCGGATCGGCCTCGCCAGCCCCCAGCTGCAGGTTGCGAATTTGCAGCTCCAGCGCCTGTTTCTGCGCCGCGATGCGATTGCTCTCCTGCTCGAACTCCCGCTCCTTGTCGAGCACGGTCTGCATGCCGGAAGAAAGTTCTTCGGCAGTGGCCAAGGCCAAGCCACTCTGCTCGCGCAGCTGCTCGAGCTTTTCAAAGGATTTGAGCCAGCGCGGGGCCAGCTTGGTGAGCTCCGCAATATCGCGGCCCAGCTGGACGCCCTGATGCTCCAGGCTGGCGCGACGCTGATTCGCCTCCGCCTGCTGCTCGGAGAGCTCCTCCTGACGGGTACGCTGAGCTTCGAGGAAGATCTCCAGCTCGTCTTGACTCGCGATCAGTTGGCCAGAGGCCTGCTGCAACTCGTCACGCAAGCGCAGCAGCGCCTGCTGGCTTTCGCTCTCTTTCTCGAGGCGAGCCAGCGCGGCGCGCAGCCCCTGCCCCTGCGCGATGCGGGCCTTGTCTTCGATATGACGCTTGAGCAGCGCCTGCGCCGTAGGCCAGGCGGCCTCGCGGGCGGTTTCAGGGGCAATATTCAACAGCAGCGTCAGCGCGGCCTGATGTTCGGCTACCGCCGCCTTGGCCAGTGCCAGCTGCTGCTCGGCCCCCAGCATCCGGCTGGTGAGGCTCTGTTCGGCGGTGCGGAACTGGTGCAGGGTGTCGCTCGCCTGTTCAGCGGTCAGCCCCGGCAGTTCACACTGCGCGCGGGCATTTTCCAGCGCCTGCACCGCCTGACGGTACTGGATGGCGCGGGTCTGCTGAATGTCCAGTGCCTGCTGGTAGTCGGCCAGCTGGGTCTTGAGGCTGTCTACCTCTGCCTGCGCCAGCTCCTTGCGCTCTTCCACTTCCAGCAGCTGACCGTGGATCTCCTCCACGATCGCCTGCTGCTGCTCGAGCTTGTCGACAAGCTCCGCCAGATCGGCGCGATACATATCTATCTTCTTTTGCAGAGCAACGGCGGCCATCACCTTGGCCAGGTGTTCGGCGGCAGATTCCAGCTCATCGGTCAGCAGCTTCTCGCGGTTGGTGAGCTGCTCCACCTCGTCGGCCAGATAGATGGCGCGCTGACGCTCTTCGGCCAGAATGCGGCGCTTCTCCGCCAGCTCCTGACGGGCTTTCAGAGCCAACTCGGAGAGACGGTTCTTCTCGGCGGCGTTGCGCACATAGTCGGCCGCCACATAGTGGGTGGTCTCGGTGATCAGGTTCTTGAACAGATCCCGCTGGCCTTGGGTCTCTTTGATCGCTTCCAGCGTGCGGCGGTTTTCATAGATGGCCGCCTCCATGTCCTGGAACGCCTTGCGCACGCCAGAGTTCTCCGGCAGCAGGTATTCGCGCAGGGATCGGCTGATAGAAGAAGAGATACCGCCGTAGAGGGAGGCTTCGATCAGGCGATAGAATTTGCCGCGATCTTTTTGATCTCGCAGCTTTTTCGGGGTGATACCGAACTCAAACATGAAGTTGTGATAGTCGGTCACCGTATTGAACTTGGCGACCTTCAGCGCCCCCAGCTCGGCAGCGGCCCCTTTCAGATCGGCAAAGGCACGAATACGACCCTTGCCGCCATCGAGTTTCTCCAGCAGCAGATCCGTGGGCGACAGGTTTTCTGGCACATCCACCAGGGCGAACGGGGTGATGTTGACCTTGTTGTCACGGTTTTGAATCTGCTCCAGGTGCACGCCGACCCAGATCCGTTGTTCGCGGCTGTTCATCACCTCGAGCACAGAGTAACAGGAACCCCGTTGCAGCTTGCCGTAGAGCCCCTTGTCGCGCGAAGCACTGGAAGAACCCGCTTCCGTGGTGTTGCGAAAATGCAGCAGAGACTGGTCAGGGATCAACGCTGCGATGAAGGCCGCCATGGTGGTGGATTTGCCCGCCCCGTTACCGCCGGAGAGCGTCGTCACCAGCTGGTCGAGATCGAAGGTGCGGGCGAAGAAGCCGTTCCAGTTGACCATGGTCAGGGATTTGAATTTGCCTCTCACGACTTTGCCTCCATCTGGGCCTTGGATTTAACGCGGCAGGTCATCTTCAACCTCCAGTTCAAGCTGTTCTTCATCGAGATCCGCTTCAATGTCTTCAAACAGCGAATCGCTGCTCGGCATCTCGTCGTCGTGGAAGATGGCTTCACCTTCCTGGATCATCCGTAGCTGCACGGCGCGCGGATCTTCGTCGGAGCGCACGTCGGCGGCAAAGCGGAACACGGATTCGTTGACCCGGAATTTGTCGCTGTTGCCAAGGGCGGTGATCATGCCAAGGCGACGCAGGCGACGCATGGAGGTGCGGATCTTCTCGAGCAGCTTCTTCTTGTCCAGATCGGTACCGCCGGAGCGGCTGTTGACCATCCGCAGCAGCTGCTTCTCGTCAGCCAGGCTCAGCACCTCTTCTTGCAGCTCGCCCATGGTGAACACCCCTTCCGAGGCGAGCCGGTCCGGGCTTAAGAACAGGTAACAGAGCACCTTGCCCACCAGCATATCGAGCTCGGAGAGCACTGTGGTGCCAATGTCGGCGCTGGGGCGTGGACGCAGGTAGAAGAAGCCCTCCGGCGCCTTGATGAGTTCCACCTGATAACGGCCGTAGAAGATCTCCAGCTCGTTGTGGTACTCCACCAGCGCCGAATGCTGTTCGAAATCGTCGGCACTGATGTGACGGCCCGAACGCAAGGCGGTATCGATGCGCGGAAACAAGGGGTTGGCGATGGCCTCTGCGAGTCGCAGCGGCAAGGGAAACTCAGTATTGATCAATGACATAGGCCTGAACCTTGGATCCAGCTTGGTTAATGGGTTTCCATGCGGGTTGGTGGTGCAGCTCGCGCTCACCGCTGGCATGGCCCAGGCGCACGGCCTGGTCGATCAGAAGACGCGCCACATCGAAATGGGCGTGAGCCGGGTAATCCAGCAGGTATTCGCGCAGCACATCGGCCACATCCAGCTGATGGCCCTGCTCGGGATAGCGGGCCAGGTAGCGCTCGATGCGCTCGGCCAGCGCCTGGTTGATGTCCACCATCTCCATGTACTCCATCTCGAGGGGCACCTCGCCGGTGACCTCTTCATCGTGGATGGCAATGGTTTCATCCCGCAGCTCCAGCAGACGGGGTTCCTCGGCGATGCGCAGCTGCCAGTTATGCTGCTCGAAATTGCGAATGGAGTCGCGTAGCCGCTGGCTGAAAGCGCGGTTCTTGTCCATGTCGATGGCGTTGCGGATAAATTTGTGGACGTGGCGATCGTAACGGGACCAAAGTTCGATGCACTGCTGGCCCCAGCTGGTGATGACGTCAAGCCGTCCCTGCAGGGCATGGGTCAACTCCTCGACGTGGAACAGATCGTCGCGCCCCTGAGCCACTTCCTGAATGTTGAGCAGCCCCGCCTGCAGACGGTGGCCGGCGGCGTCCAGGGTGTCTTGCAGCTCGCGCAGGGTCTGGCCTGTCTCGTGCAACAGTTTTTCGCAACTGTGGATGGCATCGACCCAGTTCTGGGTCAGCAGGGCCGCTATCTCACTCTTGACCTGATTCTGCTGCTCGTCCATGGCGCGCTGGGTCAAGTCGATACGACCGAGCGTCTCTTCCAGCGAGAAGGTGAGCCGTGGCAGCACCTCTGCATCCCACTGCTCGCGGGTGTTGGTCTCGAGCGCCGCCTTGCGGGCGGTGTCGAGCTCGGCCGCCAGGTGTTCGAGCAGGATGGAGAGCTTGATGGAGTCGACCTGGCGCTGATCCATGAAGAAATCGACGATCCCCATCCCCAGCCGCGACAGGCGATAGAGGCTCTCCCCCGCCACCATATCGGTGTTGAAGCGCGACAGCAGCTGCTGGCGAATGAGATCGTTGATGGCGTTGTTGGCGCGACCTGTGAGGGTCTCGTCCATCTGGCCAAAGGCGTTGCTGACATAGCCGAAGGCATCGTGCAGCGCCGCTTCCGACAAGTCCGATTCATCTTCGGACAGGGTCTTGATTGCAATCAGAAAGGCCAGCCGGTCGGTAGGCAGGCTCAACGCCAACCCCTCCTGCCTGACCCAACCCACCATCTCGGGCAGGGTACGGGATGTACTCATCATGACGTTGTCATCTCGTTGTTGTAATTGAGCGCGAAGGCTCGCGCACGGCTACATCCGGTAGCATCAAAAAAGTCACTTCACATCGGGCATTCGCTGGCAGGGTGTTACGCCATCATATGGATACATTGACCCAGGGACTGCAAACAAGGGAGCAGCCCCCGGTCAACCAACTCGCCGACCCATCAGCTGGCTGGTTTTTGCGCCATCACATGGATATAGCGACCCAGGGAGATAAAGGGTTCCTGGCGGCAATATTGCTGCTCCATGGCCAGCAGATCATCGAATTTCTCGACCTGATCCTGCTTGTGGCGCATGTAGTCGTGGATGACCCGCACCCCTGTCTTGCCGATGATCTTGAGCCCCCCTCGCCCAATCCAGTCGTACACCTGCTCAGGCAACTGCGGATTGGTGGGGGTCAGGGCGGTCTGGCGCTTCTTGCGCAGGCCGAGGCGCACATAGTCGAAATTGCCCACCACCAGGCTCTGAAACAGCAGGCCATGACGGTTGTAAAAAAGCAGCGACAGTATGCCCCCTGCATTGACGAAAGGGAACAGACCGAGCAAGGTCTGGCGCGGCTCGGCGAGCCATTCCAGCACGGCGTGACAGAGCACCAGATCAAAGGTGCCGGTCACCTGGCTCTTGAGATCCTGAATGGGGCACTGGATGAGACGAATTCTGTCTTCCAGCCCCTTTTCAGCGATCTGGACCCGTGCAAGTTCAAGCATTTCGGCAGAGAGATCGCACAGCTCCACCTGATGACCCATGGCCGCCAGCTTCTGGGCAAAATAGCCAAATCCGCCCCCCGCATCGAGGATGCGCAGCGGCCGGTTGCCAAGACGAGCCAGGCAGGCTTCGATGTCGCTCCACACCACAGTGGTGCGAATGCGCCCCTTGGTGGAGTCATAAATGTTGCGAGCGAACTTGTCGGCGCGCCCGTCAAAACTCTGATCTTGCTTCAAGACACACTCAACTTTTGGCCGCAGGGTTGGGCCTGACGAAAAAAGAGGGGTATTCTGTCACATCCCGAATTTGCTGAAAACTCAAGGACGACATCCCAGTGTTTGAGATCAACCTGTTTGCCGCCAACTTGTTTGTTATCAAGAAATGGCTAGGCCAATTGCTGATGCCGCTGCCCTTTTCCCTCTCCCTGTTGCTGCTGGCGCTCTTGCTGCTCTGGTTCACCCGTTTTCAAAAAACCGGCAAGCTGCTGGCCACCTTCTCGCTGCTCATTGTGGCACTGATGGGGATGCGGCCGGTGAGCTACGAGCTGGCCCGCCCGCTGGAGCAGACCTTTCCACCCTTTGAGATAAACCAGCACCCGGATATAGCGGCCGTTGTGGTGCTGGGCAACGGCCATGTGAGCGATCCGGCGCTGCCCGAACGCGCCTGGCAGAACAATATAGCCCTCGCAAGAACCCTGGAGGGCGTACGGCTGGCAGAGGCTTACCCGCAAGCGGAGCTCATCTTCTCCGGTTATGTGTCCGGAGATCCCCTCTCCAACGCCGAGGTCAATGCCCGCATGGCGACGAGCCTCGGCATTCCCCGCTCGCGAATGACGTTGTTTGAAAACAACAAAGACACCCACGACGAGGCCGTCAGCATCAGCCGTTATCTCAAGGGCAAGCGAGTGGCGCTGGTCAGTTCGGCCACCCACCTGCCACGGGCCATGGCGCTCTATCAGGGACAGGGACTCGATGCGGTGCCGGCTCCTACCGACTACACAGCCAAGCAGAGTCAGGTGGCGCAACCCCTCTACAGCTACCTGCCGAAGGGGCGTTATCTGATGTATTCCGAGGCTGCCATTCACGAATGGATTGGGGTATGGTGGGCCCGTTTGCGAGGGCAGGTTAACGATTGAGCAATCGAGCCTTTCATTCCTGATTTGGATCAGGAAAGCGAAAAAAAATTACGTCATTTGCCGCCGGGTCAGCTATCTTGGGCTCGGTTCAATTCATATAATGTCGCGCAATCAAATGCCTAGGAGATATACAAGATGAGACAGCACCTGGTAATGGGTAACTGGAAACTGAACGGCACCAAAGCTTCTGTCGAAGCTCTGATCAAAGGACTGACTCCGGCTGCTGCCGCTCATCCTTCTGTGCAAGTCGCCGTCTGCCCGCCGGTTATCTTTTTGGGTCTGGTTGAGCAGCTGACCGCCGGCAGCAAGATTGCCTACGGTGCCCAGAACGCCGACGTTCACGAGTCCGGCGCCTTCACCGGCGAGAACGCCCCCTCCATGCTCAAAGCCTTCGGTTGCACCTACTCCCTGGTCGGTCACAGCGAGCGCCGTACCCTGCACGCAGAGAGCGACGACGTGGTAGCCGCCAAGTACGAAGCCATCCAGAAAGCTGGCCTGGTGCCGGTACTGTGCATCGGTGAGACGCTGGAACAGTTCGAAGCCGGCGTGACCAAGAACGTGGTTGAGACCCAGCTGAAAGCCGTCATCGACCGTTGTGGCATCGCCTCCTTCAGCAACGCCGTGGTTGCCTACGAGCCGGTATGGGCCATCGGCACCGGCAAGACTGCCACGCCGGAAATCGCCCAGTCCGTCCACGCTCACATCCGCCAGTACCTGGCCGGGTTTGACGGCGCCGTGGCTGCCAAGGTACAGATCCTGTACGGCGGCTCCGTCACTGGCGCGACCGCAAGCGATCTGTTCGGTCAGCCGGACATCGACGGTGGCCTGGTGGGTGGTGCGTCCCTGAAAGTGGACGACTTCTCCCAGATCATCGCTGGCGCAGCCAAGTAAGCTGTTGCCCAGGAGGGGGCACTTGCCCCCTCCAGCATATCGCTTTTCCTATGGCGGCCCCCGCATCCCATACGAAAGCCGATATAGTCAATGTGGCTTATCTCATTTTCAAAACTTCGTATTAGACAACTCAGATCCAGAGGCACTCATGACCAAACAAATCAAACGTATTGGTGTTTTGACCAGTGGTGGTGACGCACCGGGTATGAACGCAGCCATCCGCGCAGTGGTGCGCGCCGGTCTGCACCATGGCCTGGAAGTTTACGGCATCTATGATGGCTATCTCGGTCTGCATCAGGACAGGATCGTCAAGCTGGAACGTCACAGCGTCTCCGACGTGGTCAACCGCGGCGGTACCTTCCTGGGTTCCGCCCGTTTCCCCGCTTTCAAAGACCCGAAAGTGCGCGCCGAAGCGATCGAAAATCTGAAAAAACACGGTATCGACGCCCTGGTGGTGATCGGTGGTGACGGCTCCTACATGGGTGCCAAGAAGCTGACCGAGGAGGGTTTCCCCTGCATCGGCCTGCCGGGCACCATAGACAACGACATCGCCGGTACCGACTTCACCATCGGCTTTGACACCGCCCTGAACGTGGTGGTTGACGCCATCGACCGTCTGCGCGACACCTGCAGCTCCCACCACCGCATCTCGGTGGTCGAGATCATGGGCCGCCACTGCGGCGATCTGGCCATGTCTGCCGCCGTTGCCGGTGGTGCCGAGTACGTGATAGTACCGGAAGTGGCCTTCGACAAAGAGAAACTGCTGCAGCAGATCAAAGAAGGCGAGGCCAAAGGCAAGAAACACGCCATCATCACCATCTGTGAGCACGTCACCGACGTGAATGCCCTGGCCAAGGACATCGAAGCCATGACAGGCCGCGAGACCCGCGCCACCATACTGGGCCACATCCAGCGTGGCGGCTCGCCCACCGCGCGCGATCGCATCATGTCCAGCCGCATGGGAGCCTTCGCCGTTGAACAGCTGCTGGCCGGTCAGGGTGGTCGCTGCGTCGGGATCCAGGGCAACGAGATGGTGCACCACGACATCATCGACTGCATCGAGAACCTCAAGCGCCCGTTCGATCAGGAGCTGTACGATCTCTCCACCACCCTGTTCTAAGCGCCCGTCGCTTGCTCAGCAAGTTGTGACAAAAAACCCTCCACTGGAGGGTTTTTTTATGCACGTCGTGTGCCCGACAACGGACGGAACCGGCATCTGTACAGGCGTCCTCTCTCTTGCTGCGCCCTCTGCTGCGTTGTTTTTTCCCCAGGTCTTGTCGCCATACAGGGGAGCGGCTCACCTCCTGCCCCCTGGATGGTCAGCGACAGCCCTCTCGCCATAGGCGAATGGGCGCGGGTTCCTTGCCAAGGTTTCGCAGCTCACACCTCACGGCATCCCGGGTATGCCGACTGGGGGGATTGCCTTATCTATATCGGGCGCAGGGTCAGCACCCGGACCTTTTCTCATCACAGCTGGCCGCCGGTGGCATGACATTACTCATCGCTAACAGAGCCATCGTCATCCCGGGGACGCCACATCAGCTATTTCAGCCACTGGCAATGCCGTCTCGATGGGATCTGATGTCGGGGCACACAGGCGCATGGTATGAGAAAAATCTGAGCCCCGCACAGGGGCCGTCATTCGTCCCTCCTCAACGGCAAGCCCTTCTTCATGTTCGCCATTTTTTGCGCGTGACTGAGAAGCGAGTGCAGCACCAGCTCCCTGAAAGAGGCGCCCTATCAGGCGTCGAGGTAAAAGATACGACAAAAAATGGATGCACTCTTCAAATTCAGCCAAGGGACAAGCCAACCTGCTTTCGGCGACATTTTCAGACGCTAGAGAGGGGCTTTAAAGCGGATTAAATTTCAATGGCCCCAGAAAAGCTCCATACAAAACCCACTAAAAAATTGACACAAATAAACCCTAACATTATGAATTTTATAAATTTATACCATATACACAGAACACGTATCGGTATCACAAAGAAGGACAGATGATAAAACAGACGCCAAAATGCAAAAATGAGGCTTTAGACACATCAAGCACCTAATTTGCCATATAAATACATTTTACTATTGTTTTACCGCACAGTTATGGTATCTTGGTCCCATCAACAGTCAGCCAAGGGAGACAAAATATGAAAGAGTTTGTTGTTACTGCCGTTTTTACCGTGTTCTTCACTCTGGTTGCCGTCTCTCTGCCGTCGCTGTCACAGCTTTGAGCCGGTTAGTCATCCAGAATTATGTATTGCTGAATGACAGCCACAGCCCAGGCGCTGACTAATTCACCACTCTCTGTCTTTTTTGGCTGTTTCACCCAGCGTGATACCGAAAGCCTTATTTAGAACTGGTTGATGCACACTATATAAGCTGCATGTCACTGCCACCGTCCACAAGGGGAGCCTCATAGCTCCCCTTGTTGCATTTGCCGCTCCGGGATTTACTCTTGCTCCCCTGCCCGTCACAATATCAGCTGGACTCGCCATGCAGGAATTACCATGACCCAAGATGCTCTACGCCAGTGGCGTCGTGATCTTCATCGTCTGCCGGAAGCGGCCTGGTGCGAATTTCGCACCAGCTCCCTCATCGCACACCATCTTTCTGAACTCGGTTTCTCCGTCATGCTGGGTGACAAGCTGCTGGCCAGCAACCTCATCATGGGACGGGAGGTAGACGTACAAGCCCAGAAGGAGCGCGCCCTGCGTCAGGGGGCGCATCCCGACTGGCTGGCCCGCATCGAAGAGATAACGGGTGTGATGGGCGTGTGGGACAGCGGTCGTCCCGGCCCGACCCTGGCCTTTCGCTTCGATATCGATGCGGTAGAAGTCGATGAGAGCCAGGATGAACTGCATCCCCCCAGTCAGGAGGGGTGGCGGTCTCGCAATGCCGGCTGGATGCACGCCTGTGCCCACGACGGTCATACCGCCATCGGGCTGGTATTGGCCGAGCGGATCGCCGCTCTGGCAGAGCAACTCAACGGCCGCATCAAGCTGTTCTTCCAGCCTGCCGAAGAGGGGTGCCGCGGTGGCAAGGCACTGGCGGCCGGCGGTCAGCTCGACGATGTGGATGCCCTGCTGGCGCTGCACATCGGCATTCATGCCAACAGTGGCGAGCTGGTGGTCAATCCCACCGAGTTTCTCTGCTCCACCAAGTTCGATGTGGAGTTTATGGGGCGCGCCGCCCATGCTGGTCTTGAACCCAACGCGGGCAGCAATGCGCTGGCGGCAGCCTGCACGGCGACCACCGCCATGCTCGGTATTGCCCGCCACCGCGATGGCATGACCCGCATCAACGTGGGCCAGCTCAGCGGTGGCAGCGGTCGCAACGTGATCCCGGGCCATGCCCGCCTGCAGGGGGAGACCCGCGGTGCCACCCCGGCGCTTAACGACTACATGTTCAGCCAGGTACAGCAGATAGTGGAAGGGGCCGCCATGATGCAGGGTGCCACCTACCTCATTCGCAAGCAGGGGGAAGCCATCGGCATCGAGAACAGCCCGGCCCTGCTCGAGGAGATAGTGCCGCTTGCGCAGGCGCTCAAACTGGAGACCATCCACACTCGCCGCTTTGGCGCCAGCGAGGATGCGGGCTTTCTCATCGAGCGGGTGCAGCGGAGCGGCGGCGAAGCCGCCTACCTGATCCTGGGGGCCAATCTGGCGGCGCCTCATCACCATCCGGAGTTCGACTTCGACGAAGCCGTATTGGAACACGGGGTCGCCCTGCTCGAATCCTGGCTGCTCAGCCGCCTGGGTACCTGATAGATGACAAGATCACAAAAGGCAGCCCTATGGCTGCCTTTTTTGTTGCTGGCGAGCGGCTCGCCGCCTTGGCTTACTGCCCCAGCACTATGGTGGAGAGGTGGGCGAAGTGGTGGATCTCGTGGGTCGCCTCGCACTCGGTATCGTGGCGGGCCGGGTTGTACCAGCAGGTGGCCAGCCCCTGCGCCGCGGCACCGGCTATATCGGTCTTGGGGTTATCTCCCACCATCAACACCCGCGCCGGGCTCGGCTGCCCCATCAAGGCCAGGGTATGCTGAAAAATGGCGGCAGCCGGCTTGGTCACCTGCACCTCGTCCGAGATAACCAGCGGCTCGAACCAGTCGATCCAGCCCAGTTTGCTGAGGCGGCCCCGTTGCGGCAGGCTGAAGCCATTGGTGATGATCCCCATCCGCACTCGGCCTTTGAGGGCCTGCAGTGTCTCCAGCACCCCCTCCAGCGGCACGCTCAGGGCGATGATCTGCTGCAAGAAAGTGTCATTCATCGCCATGGGTGCCACATCCACCTGCTCGGCAAACAGAGTGAAACGGGTCTGCTGCAGGTGGGCCGCATCTATCTCGCCCGAGTTGTACTGCTGCCACAGCCTGTGGTTCAGTGCGTGATACTCCGCCATCTTGGGGGGCGTCGGCGTCACACCATAGAGCTGCAGAGTCTGCTCCAAGGCCTGGGCGACCGGGAAATCGAGCAGTGTTTCGTCCAGATCGAACAACACCCAGTCATAACTTGGTACTTTCACGGGATCCCCTACTGTTCTTGTTCAACGAGTGCCTGTTCATAAGAGCCTCAGCGGCGGCCCAGCGAACTGGCGAGCAACTCCAGCGTCAGCCTGACCCCGAATCCGGTCACTTCGCTGCTGACCACGCCATTGCCCCCCTTGCTGCGAAAACCGCTCAAATCGAAGTGCAGCCAGGGGATCTGGGCAGGCACGAAGCGGTTGAGAAAACGGGCTGCATCGATGTGATCCGGCGACGCGCCCGGCGCACACTGTAACAGATCGGCCCACTCGCTATCGAGGTTGTCATCGTAGTCTTCATCGAGTGGGAACGGCCAGACTCGCTCACCGCTGCGCTGGCCCAAGCTTATCAGCTCACCGAACCATTGGGGGCGGTTGGTAAAAGCGCCGCTGTAACGGCTGCCCAGCGCCCGCTTGCAGGCCCCCGTCAGAGTGGCGTAATCGATCAGCAGATCCGGATTGTCCTGCACCGCCATGCAGAGGGTATCCGCCAGCACCATGCGCCCCTCGGCATCGGTATCCACCACCTCTATGGTGGTGCCGTTGAGTGCCGTTACCACCTCCCCCGGCCGGTAAGCGAGCGGGCCTATGTGGTTCTCGGCGATAGCGAGCCAGCAGTGCACCTCGTAGGGCAGCCGGGCGCGGCTGATCGCATAGAGGGCGCCCAGTGCCACGGCGCTGCCGCCCATGTCCAGGTGCATGCCATACATGCTGCCGGCGACCTTGAGGTTGTAGCCGCCCGAATCGTGACAGATCCCCTTGCCCACCAAGGCTATCCGGCGCACCGGATTGGGCGGGCAGTAGCTGAGCTTGACCATGGCGGCCTGGTTGTCTTCCGAGCCTCTCGCCACAGCAATGAAGGCGCCGGCTCCCCGTTCGGCCAGTTGGGCCTGATCATACTCGTGCCACTGCCAGCCTTCGACCTGGGCCAGCTGACGAGCCCACTCCCGATAGCTGCGGGCGGTGAGATCAGAGGCCGGCGATACCGCCAGATGCCGCGCCATGCCATTGCCTTCGGCCTCGGCATAGATCCGCGCCAGATCCAGCACGCAACGCGGCGACACCGCAATCTGTTGATAGCGCCACTCATTCTCGGCACGATGTTTGTGACTCGGCAGCGGCACATTGGCCGCCAGCAGGCAGGCCAGCGCCAGCTCGGCCAGCTGCGCCCTGTCCCCCTCGTCAAACCCTTCCAGATGCAGCCCCATTCGCTCAATCTTGAGTCCGGCCAGCGGGGCTATCCAGGATCTAGCCTGTTTATAGAGGGCGTGATCCCGGGTCGGATGGGCTCCGATGAAGATCACCAGTTGCAGGCTGTTGTGCTGTACCAGGCTGAAGGGCGCCTTCTGCCCCAGCGCTATCTGGGTTGCCACGGCGGCAAACTCCGGCCTGGACAGAACAGAGTCGCGCAGATCTTCGGCGACAAGCAGCAAGTTGGCTGAGAGCCCGTTGCCCATAACCTGGCTCAGGGTGGCATCCTGAATATCGATCTGGGGGGGGAGATAAGTAAACTTTTGCATCATTGGGCAGGGGCCTCGTCCATGAAGAGATATCACTGATGATACCCAACAAAGCGCGGTGGCGACCAGATTTGCACTTGAAAATCAATATCAAGCGTGATTATGCGTACATATGACGAGCGACCGGAAACGGCGCGAAACATAACGAGGGGAAAACAAGAGGAAAAACAAAATGGAGAAACAGAAGAAAGTTGGTTGCGGGGGCCAGA
>NZ_CDBL01000039.1:0-100044 GCF_000820005.1 Aeromonas piscicola
GGTGGGAGACGAGGAAGTGGATCACCTCCTCCTTGTTGCCGCGCTTGATGCGCACCGGCACGTCCGCGTGGTTCTTGGAGGAGAGCGGGAACGCCTGCCAGGCGGTGTCGTCATACCAGGCATCGCCGCACTGG
Organism: Aeromonas piscicola; assembly: GCF_000820005.1. Taxonomy (GTDB): domain Bacteria; phylum Pseudomonadota; class Gammaproteobacteria; order Enterobacterales; family Aeromonadaceae; genus Aeromonas; species Aeromonas piscicola. Next base: position 135 of record NZ_CDBL01000039.1, read on the forward strand.
CGGCCGGCCGGGATCGGCGCCTTGGGGTTGTTGCAGTCGTCGATGACCGGGTTCGATTCGCCCGGCATGTCCTTCCACTTGAAGTGCTGGAAGGTGCGGATCTGCTTGGTGTCGATGGGGTACTGGGACATGACGGCGAAGGCGTACTGGCCGTGGTAGTTGCCAAAGCCCCAGGCGTCGTCCGGCCCTGTGTTGACCTTGCCATCCAGGTTGAGGTCATGGCCGCTCATCAGGCCTGTGTTGGTGGCGAAGTTTTGCAGCACAGGATAGCTGATGGCGGTCACTTCGGTGTGCTGGGCGTGGGCCAGGTAGTTGTCGTTGAACGCTTTCAGGTCGGCGGTATTTTCGCCTTTGCCGTCGTTGTCGAATTCGTTGAGCAGGAACACATCCGGCCGGGTGCGCTGCACTATCTCGGCGATATTGCGGATCTGCTGCACATCCAGGGCTTTGGTCTTCTCTGCACCGCTCAGGCTGCCGTCGGCGAGGCGAGCCAGCAGGGTGTCCTGCTCGGCGCGGGTCAGGGCCAGTTCCCCGCTCAGTATGCCAGGAGCGGTGCGATCAAAGGAGAGGTTGAAGGTAGCGAATCGAACCATGGGGGTCGGGGTCTCGGAGTCGTTTTGGCTGTTACAGCCTGCCATCAATCCGAGGGAAATGGCAGCGGCGAGTAGGGACTTGCTGATATTTTTCATTGTAATATTCCGTAGCATCAATAAGTTATATCTCGTTGGTACGAGCGTTGAGGCGCGCCCATTATAGGGATCCCGGCCCCGGGCCGGGCGCCGGATGAGCCAAAGTGTGAGTCCATTCACAGAGCAATGAGGGGAGGCGAGATGAGTCGGCGACAAACGGCCCTGGTGGTCGAGGGGGGCGCCATGCGCGGCATTTTTGCCGCCGGTGTGCTGGATGCCTTTCTGGCACAGGGCAGGACGGCGTTTGATCACTGCATCGGGGTCTCGGCGGGGGCGGTCAACCTGGCGGCCTTTCTGGCCGGCCAGCGGGGGCGCAACCACAGCGTCATCACGGACTACTCCTGCCGCCCCGAGTTCATCAGTCTGGCCAGGTTTGTGCGCGGCGGCCACTGGCTCGATCTCGACTGGCTGTGGGAGATCACCATCCGCGAGTGCCGACTCGATCTGGCCCGCTTCGCCGCCAATCCGGTGCCGCTGACAGTAGTGGCCACCCGGGTCTCGGATGGTCAGGCTGCCTACCTCAAGGGGAATGCGGTCGAGCTGGAGCAGCAGATCAAGGCCTCTTGTTCTGTGCCGCTGGTCTATCGCGACTTCGTGCGTATCGGCGGGGAAGCCATGACGGATGGCGGGGTGGCCGACTCCATTCCGGTGCGTCATGCCTACGAGCAGGGGGCGCGCGATATTACCGTAGTGCTCTCCCGCCCACTCGGCTATCGCAAGCGGGCGCCGCGCCTGCCTGCGCTGCACCGTTATCTGCTGCGCCAGACCCCAGCCCTGGCTCGCGCCAGCCTGGCGCGCCATCGCAGCTACAACGACGCCATCGACTTCATCCGCCAGCCACCGGCGGATTGCCGCATCCGGCTCATCCACCCGCCGGCGGGCTTTCGGGTCGGTCGCATGACCACAGACAAGGGGCGGCTGGAGCAGGGTTACCAAATGGGCTGGCAGGCGGCTCAGGACTATCTGGCGGCCGACCCGGCCCAGCCTTGAATCGTCTGACGGCTCCGCCCGGGGCTGCCACCATGAAAAACCATGGCGATGCCGCTGGGGGTCAGGGATGAATCATCCAGCCCGCCACTCCCCGTCTTGATTGCCAGAGCCAGCGTTTGTTCGTCCGCTTAATATGCTGCTGGATAATAGTTTGCGATATTTAAAGCGAAATGGTCAGCATTGCCGGCATGAAGAAATATCACTATTAAGTTGAGCTAAATAATCCACGAGTCAAATTGTGACGGAATAATAAAGCCGGTGGGGAACTTTCCTGACTGGTGTATTTTCAATACGCTTCAATATTCATTAAATCTGTTTTTATTCATATGCATAGGGTGAGTTAGCTTATGCGAAATAGATTGTTAGCGCTGGGTTGAATCTCTTTACATTAATGGCGAATTGATAGCCTGACTTCATCTCGGCTACTGTCCCCTCTCGATTCGTTTGGGTAGCAAACGGATACATCCATAATAACGACAGAGACTGGACGCATTGATAAAGAGTCATCTTTATTGATTTTATCCTGCCTAAAGGAGCCGGAATAATGAGTGGTTTATCTTCCCATCAAATTGCCCGTGAGATATTTGCCGAGTTGTTGCCCTATCGTCGTCGCTTTCCTGATCCCATCCTAGATCGGCACAGCGAAGAGCAGGAGGTGGCCGCCATCCAGATCCCCCGGCTGCAGGCCTTCATCGAGCGGGGCGAGACCATCACCTGCGTCTTGCCCGCCTTCCCCACCAAGTCACCGAACCCGAACAAGGTGCTGGGCACCCTGCCGGACATGGCGGAGCGCCTCTCCCTCAGCTTTCTCAATCACCTCTGCCAGCGCATCCAGCTGCACTACCGGCCCGGCATGCGGATCCTCATCTGCTCGGATGGCCACGTCTTCGGCGATCTGATCCGGGTATCGGACCCGGCCATCGATGCCTATCAGGCCCATATAGAGCAGCTGATCCTGGAGCTGGGGGCGACCCACCTCGGGGTCTTTCACCTGGGGATGGTGGCGGGCATGGCCGAGTTTTGCGCCAGCCGCGACTTCGACACTCTGCGCGAACAGCTGGTCGAGCGCTATGCCGAGCCGCTGGCGCAGATCAGTGAAGAGGTGAAGACCACGGAGGAGGGGGTTCGTCTCTATCGCGCCATGACCCGCTTCCTGTATGAAGACAGCCAGCTGCCGGACACGCCACTCTCCAACACGGCGCTGCAGCGGGATGCCAAGTCGCGCACCCACGGCGTGATCCAGCGCAGCCGCGCCTGGGGCAAGCTGCTGGCGGAGCGCTTCCCCGAGGCCATCCGTCTCTCCATTCACCCCCAGGCCAGCCACAGCCTGAAGATGGGCATTCACATGCTGCCGACCCGGGATGACTGGCTCACCCCCTGGCACGGGGTGGCGGCCAATCTGGATGGCCAGTTCGTGCTGATGAAGCGGCGCGACGTGCTGGCTCTGGAGCACGAGCTGGTCCATATCCATGGCCGTCCCAGTCACTACCTGATCCGCAGCAAGCAGGCCGCCGCCTGAGGAGTTCACCATGACAGCATCCATCATTCCCCTCGGCGGCGAGCACTGCCGCATTCATCCCCACGCCCCCTTCGGCCTGCTGATCGAACCGGCCCGGGAGGGGCAAACTGTGCAGGCCCTGCCGGTCGAATCGCTGCGCGAACTGGCCCGTCGCCACGGTGTGTTGATCCTGCGTGGGTTTGCTTCGGGCTTTGTCGACCCCGAGCGGCTGACCCATTACGCCGAGCACTGGGGCGAGATCATGATGTGGCCCTTCGGCGCTGTGCTGGATGTGAAGGAGCACGAGAACGCCACCGACCATATCTTCGACTCCAGCTATGTGCCGCTGCACTGGGATGGCATGTACAAGCCGACCGTGCCCGAGTTCCAGCTGTTTCACTGCGTACACGCCCCGGCTGCCGACGAGGGCGGGCGCACCACCTTCATCAATACCCGCCAGCTGCTGGTGGATCTCGATGGCGAGCGGCTGGCCCGCTGGGAGCGGATACGGATCACCTATCGCATCAAGCAGGTGGTGCACTACGGTGGCGAGGTGAGCTCGCCCCTGCTGGTGCCTCATCCGGTGAGCGGCGAGACCGTCATGCGCTACAACGAGCCGCCGCGCGAGGGGGTGCGCTTCCTCAACCAGCATGCGCTGCAGATTGAGGGGATCCCGCTCGATGAGCAGGCCGCCTTCCTGCAGGATCTGCACGAGCGACTCTACGATCCGCGTTACTTCTATGCCCACCAGTGGCAGCCGGGGGATGTGGTGATCGCCGACAACCTCGGCCTGCTGCACGGGCGGGAAGGCTTCACCGCCCGCTCGGCACGCCACATCCAGCGGGTCCATGTCCAGGCCAGTCCGCTCTGCCTCAACCCGGCGCTGGCGCCGCAAGGAGCGGCGTGATGGCGACCATTTTGCTGGCGGCCACCGCCACTCCGGGCCACGTCAACCCCATGTTGACGGCGGCCCGCCTGCTGGTGGGGGAGGGGCACCGGGTGCTGATGCTGTGCGGCGCCCTGTTCGAGCAGCGTATCCGCCAGAGCGGCGCCGAATTTGTGTCTTTCTCCCCCGAGCTGGATTTTGACTACCGGGCGCTGGAGCAGCACTTCCCCGAGCGGGCCGAGTTGAGCGGCACCGCCCAGATGGCGCTGGCGCTCAGGCGTTTCTTCGCCGCGCCCATCCCGGTGCACGACCGCCGCTTGCGGGCGCTGATCGCTGAAGAGGGGGTGGATCTGCTGCTGGTGGAGAACGGCTTCTACGGTGTGCTGCCCTTGCTGCAGCAACCCCATGGCAGGCCGGTGCCGATCCTGATGCTGGGGGTGAACCCGGTCTCCTTCTCGAGCCCGGATGCCATCTTCTATGGCCCGCGCATCCCCCCCGAGCTGCGCCGCTCCCTTGGCGAGCTGCCCTGGCTGGATGAACAGACCAGGCGACTGCAGGCCGAGGTACAGCAGTGCTTCGATGCTGCGCTGGCCGAGGCGGGGGCGCCGCCGCTGGCGGCCCCCTTCACCGATGTGATGGTGACGGCGCCGGATGCGTTCCTGCAGCTCTCCTGCGCCGGCTTTGAATATGAGCGGCCCGAGCTTGAGGGGGTGATCCGTCATGTCGGCCCCCTGCTGCCACCCAGAATTGAGTTGATGCCGCCGCCCTGGTGGGAACGGCTGGATGGGCGGCCGCTGGTCATCGTCAGCCAGGGCACCCTGGCCAACGTGGATTTGGGGCAACTGCTGATCCCGGCCCTGCAGGGGCTGGCGGGTGATGAGGTGCAGTTGCTGCTGACTACGGACGGGCGGGATCCGGCGCTGCTGGGGCCATCCATCCCCGCCAATGCCATCGTCACCGAGCATGTGCCGTTCGAGCTGGCGCTGCCCCGGGCCGCCGTGCTGGTGACCAACGGCGGCTACGGCTCGGTGCAGGCCGCACTGGCCCACGGGGTGCCATTGGTGGTGGCAGGCACAGGGGAGGACAAGGCCGAGGTGGCCACTCGGGTGGCGTGGAGTGGCGTTGGCATCAATCTGCACAGCAACGAGCCGACGGCAGAGGCCGTGGCTGCGGCGGTGCGCAAGCTGGTGCGTGAGCCTCGCTATCGGGCACGGGCGCGCCTGCTGGCCGACGAGATAGGGAGGCTGGATGCCAGGGCCGCCATCAGGGAGGCTGTGACCCGCCTGCTTGCCAGAGGCTGCTGAGGAGAGGGAGACCCACGGGTCTCCCTTTTGTTCATGCTCTACTCATTTGCTGATTGTTAGCTTGGCAAGGGTAAAAATGACAAGCCAGGGGCTGTGAATAGACTGTTCATGCAAAAAGAGCCATCCTGACGTTGAAATTTTGGCCGACTCAGGGAAGAATGCGCGCTCGGTTATTGACCTCGGGCGCAGGGTGACTCGTCACAGGCCAGACCGAGGATGACACGGCCCCCGGCCAACTTGGTACAGGAAACCACACAGGAATTTTATGAATCCCCTTCGCACTGCCGCTTCGGCCCTTTTATGTACTCTGACGCTGGTCAGCCACCAGGCCGCCGCCGTTGAATACACACTGCCCGCGGCCAACAGCCGCCTGATCGGTGAGAACCAAGAATACGTGGTGCCTGCGGACAACCGTCCGCTGGAGCAGATCGCCTCAGACTTCCAGCTGGGCCTGACCAACATCATGGAAGCCAACCCTGGGGTCGACCCTTATCTGCCGACACCGGGCAGCAAGCTGGTCATCCCCCATCAGCTGATCCTGCCGAATGCGCCCCGTGAAGGGATCGTCATCAACGTGGCCGAGATGCGCCTCTACTACTACCCCAAAGGCAAGAACGTGGTAGAAGTGCTGCCCATCGGCATAGGCCAGCTGGGGGTGAATACCCCGGAAAACTGGATCACCAAGGTGGAGCGCAAGCGCGCCAACCCGACCTGGACCCCGACCGAGAACATCCGTCGCCGCTACGCCGCCCAGGGCAAGACACTGCCTGCGGTCTGGCCAGCCGGTCCGGACAACCCCATGGGTCTGCATGCTCTCTACATCGGTAACCTGTATGCCATCCACGGCACCAATGCCACCTTCGGCATAGGTCTGCGGGTGAGCAGCGGCTGCGTGCGTCTGCGCGCCGACGACATCAAGTACCTGTTCGACCACGTGCCGGTCGGTACCCGCGTCCAGTTCGTCAACCAGCCGGTCAAGTCCACGGTCGAGCCGGATGGCGGTCGCTACATGGAAGTCCATGAGCCGCTGTCGCGCAACGAGGAGGAGTTCAACTCCACCACGTCTGTGCCGTTGCCAATGACCCCTGCCATCACCCGCTTCATCGCCCACATGGACAGCGACTCCAATGTGGTCAAGCAGGTGCTGGAACAGCGTACCGGCATGCCGACCCGTCTCAACCCGCAGGCCTGATGGCCCGGGAAACCCGGTAATAAACAACGGCGACCTTGTGGTCGCCGTTGTTGTTTCTGGCATTGGTGAGGATTATTCGTGGCTGATGGTGATCACCGCCATGGTATGGCGCGGATCAATCCATCGATAGGAAACCTGGCTGCTGGCGAGACGCAGTGGCGACTGCTTCGCCAACTGTTGCAGATTGAGGGTCTCTGTGGTTTGCGCGGGGCCCGAGAGGCAGGTGATCTGCATCAGATCCTGTTGCTGCTTGATACGGCAGGCATCTTCCACGATGGCTCCGCTGAAGGTGATGTGTCCGGTACTGGTTGCCGGCACCGCCTGTGCCGTGGAGATGGTGGCGAGGGTGAGCGCCACTGCGATTGTCTTCATGCAGACCTCCTGATTGTCTTGCACGCTGGTAGGAAACCACTTTTTCATTGCCTTGCACTGTCACTATCGACCTGGCCAGAGGGGATGTGAGCGTTATTTGACCGGTTGCCATGCCGCCCGACGCTGGCGGGTTGACTGAACAAAACAGGGCAATCCATGGGTTGCCCTGTCGATGGTTGGCTACGGGTGACAAGGCAGGGTGCATACAGACGCGGCGATCATCTTGCTCAGGGGGGAAGGGGCGCCAGAGGCAAAAAAAACGGCGCCTGATGGCGCCGCTTTTGGGTGGGGAGGAGAAGCCCTTTCCCCTCGATATACAGTTACTTGCCTGCGATATTCAGCCCGCCAAAGCGGATGAGGGGCGCATAGAAGCCCTTGCCATCGTCGTGGTGCAGCAGGTCGCCGACCGCCTCCAGCTCGCCCAGCAGGCGATAGAAGTTGCCCGCTACCGTGATGCCACGCACCGGCTGGATGCGAACACCATCCCGGCACAGGAAGCCCGACGCCCCGAACGAGAAGTCACCGCTCACCGCATCGGCGCCTGAATGCAGGCCGTCCAGCTTGACCAGTTCCAGATACTCGCCGGTTTTGACCTCGGCCTCGCTGTGGGGGCCTGTGCCAAATACCAGGTGGCGCGCCGTCACATCCAGCGCGCCGCGGGCACTGCGTGCGGCCGAGCCGTTGCTGGCCAGGCCGAAGTGGTGGGCGGTGGCGCTGTTGTGGAGCAGCGTTTTCAGCTCGCCCTCGCCAATCAGCAGCAGATCCGAGGTGGGCGCCCCTTCACCGTCAAATGCCTTGATGTTCATACCACCCGGCATATAGGCCCGGCTCTCCAGGGTGAGCCAGCGGGAGGCCACGGACTGGCCCAGCTTGCTGCGCCAGGGGTTGATCCCCTGCTGGGCCCACTTGCCCGACAGCGCCGCCTGGAAGCAGCCAAACAGGCTGGCGAAGCAGTTGGTGCTGAAGAGGGCGCTGTAGTGACCGCTCGGCACGGCTTCCCCCAGTAACAGGCCGTCGGCCACGGCATGGATCTGCGCTATGAGGGCCTGGCTGTCGAGCTCGTCGAAGCGGCGGCCATACTGCCCTTGCGAGTGCATCGACTGACGGCCATCCCGCTCCACCAGCGCCGAGGTATAGCAACCGACGCTGAATTCACTGTGCTGGCAGAGGCTGCCCTGGCTGTTGGCGAGCCAGAGCTGACTCTCTCCCTCGAAGAAGCTGTTGTAAGGCGCGCCGGTCACATCCGGCAGGGCCAGCATGTCCGCTTCGAGGCGCAGGGCCAGGGCGATTTTCTCCTCCGCGGCCGTGGTGTCGGGCTGGTTTATCTCTGCGCACTGCGTGCTGAGCTGGCTGTTGGCCACCGAGATGCGCTGATCCGCATCCAGCTTGGCGAAGCGGCTGGCATCGAGCGCATCCTGCAGCATGGCATCCAGCGCCAGCTCATCCAGGGATTCCGAGTAGGCGATGCCGACCCGGCCATCCTTGATGAGGCGGATGCCGAGTTGCTGGCTGCTGGTAACCTTGTATTCACCCAGCTCGCCCTTGTCGGCCTTGAGGGAGAAAGCCTTGTCCCGATTGGCGATGATGTCCGCCTCGGCATTGAGATCGGCGACCTTGTCCAGCAGGCGGGTGAGCAGAGTATTCATATCGAGTTGGCTCATCAGGCGTTCCCTCCGACCAGGATATTGTCGACCTTGAGTGGTGGCTGGCCGACGGATGCCGGGATCGAGCCGGAAACAGAGCCGCACATGCCGGCAGCGATGGCGAGATCGCGGCCCACCATGGAGATCTCTTTGAGCACCTGGGGCCCTGTGCCGATCAGGGTGGCCGACTTGAGCGGCCGGGTGATCTTGCCCCCCTCGATGAGATAGGCCTCCTGCACGTTGAAGTTGAACTCGCCTGTGCCCGGCTGCACAGATCCGCCGCCCATCCGCTTGGCATAGATGCCGTGTTCCACCGTCGCCAGCATCTCGTCCAGGCTGTGGCTGCCCGGCTCGATATAGGTGTTGCGCATGCGCGACGCCGGGGCGAAGCGATAGGATTCGCGTCTTCCTGAGCCGGTACGGGCATAGCCAGTTTTGAGCGCCCCCATGCGATCGACCAGGAAGCCGGTCAGCACGCCATCCTTGATGAGCTGGGTGTGTTGGGTCGCCATGCCCTCGTCATCGACGTTGATGGAGCCCCAGGCGTTGCCCTGCAAGCCTTCGTCCACCGCGTTGACCACGGGGTTGGCGATGAGCTGGCCCATCTTGTCGTGAAACACCGAGGCCTTCTTGGCTACCGAGGTGGTTTCCAGCAGGTGGCCGCACGCCTCGTGGAAGATGACGCCGCCAAAGCCGCTCTCCATGATGACCGGCAGGGTACCGCTCGGGCAGGGTGCCGCGCCGAGTTTCACCAGTGCCTGGCGGGTGGCGGTGAGGGCCAGTTCGCGCGGGTCTATGAGGGCCGCGTGTTCCCAGCCCATCATGGCGCCGGGGGCCTCGTAGCCCACGCTCTGCTCGCTCCCTTCCATGGCTATGGTCTGGGCCATGATGCGGTTGTAGTGGCGACGATCGGCCACTTGCAGCCCTTCGCTGTTGAAGATCTCCACCTCCTGCTCCCAGCCCAGGGCATTGCCCGAGAACTGGCTTACCTTGGTGCTCTCGGCGCGGGCCGCGGCATCCATGGCGTGCAGATAGGCAATCTTCTGCTCCAGCAGCTTGTCGGCACCGAGCGGCAGGGTGACCGGATTGCGGTCTGTGAAGCGGGTGAAGTCGAAGGCGGTGGCAGTGACTACGGGGTCGCGTCTGTCCTTGGCCGCCAGCAGGGTGACGATGCGCAGCAGCTCGTTGCGATCGGCCAGGTTGGTGTAACCGTAGAGCACCTTGTGGCCGTAGCAGAGGCGCACGCCTATGCCGAAATCGAGGCCGCCGCTGATATTTTCGATCTGGCTGGAGAGCAGGCTGAGCTGGCTGCGGCGCTTGCGCTCCACAAACAGCTCGGCGAAGTCGGCACCGAGCGCCAGCGCGTGATCGAGCACGTCGCGGGCAATGGCGGGGGCCAACAGGGAAAATGAGGTCATAGAATATCCTTTTCTGGTCTGTTTCCTGCTTGCTTCCGACACCCGTTCTGATTGTGTTATGGGGTGTCGATTGCATTGTTGCAGACCAGCACAAAAAAGTCGCTATAGCGTCATGCGATGATACCGATTGAGAAAATCGGTGCGATAACTGCGCCCGGATGGCCAATGCATCGGGACACTGGCCGCCGGTCAGGGGCTCACAACAGTTCGTGGATCTCGCCGAGGATCTGGTCGACCCACAGTTCGATGCGGGATTCGGTCTGGGCGTACAGGTTGGCGTCGTCGAGTACCAGGCCGACGCAAGATGACGGCCATCGTCAAACCGGCAAGTCAGAGCAGCTCGTGGATCTCGCTTAATATCTGGTCGACCCACTGTTCGATGCGGGATTCGGTCTGGTCGTACTGGTTGGCGTCGTCGAGGGCCAGCCCGACGAAGTGGCGGCCATCGTCGATCAGCGCCTTGGAGGCGTCGAACTCGTACCCCTCGCTGGGCCAGTAACCCACCAGCTTGACCCCCTTGGGCACCAGCTGATCGTGCAGGAGGCCGAGGGCATCCTGATACCATTCGCCATAGCCCAGCTGATCGCCCAGGCCGAACAGGGCTATGATGCGCCCCTCCAGATGGACATCCTTGATGTCCTCCCAGCGGGATTCCCAATCTTCCTGCAGTTCGCCAAAGTCCCAGGTGGAGATGCCGAGGATCAGGATGTCGTACTCCTGCATGCGGATGAGGGGCACATCCTTGATGTTGTGGAGATCGACCAGCTCCGGGCCTATGAGGGCGCGGATCTTCTCGGCGGCCATCTCGGTGTAACAGGTGGTGGAACCGTAAAACAAACCTATCTTCATCGCACTGTCCTTACCGTAAAACAGATAGCTCTTTATCCTGGCGGCGCGTGGGGCTGGCGCGCGCAAAGGCTGCAGGGAGGGGCGCCAGTTTAACAGATTGCCCGGCACCCTTCACGGGGCAAGCGTGGCGCCGGCCTCATCAGATCCCGCTGTCGCCCGGCGCCTAGCGCGCTACAATGGGCCACCGTTTGCCCAAGACCCAGTACCATGACCAAGCCAGCGCCTGCCGTGCACAATCACCCCCTGATCGAACCCTTCCTCGACGCCCTCTGGCTGGAGCGGGGATTGTCTGACAACACTGTCAGCTCCTATCGCAGTGATCTGGAAAAATTTGCCCTCTGGCTCGATGAGCAGGGCAGCTCTTTGCTGCTGGCCGGGATGGATGAGATCCAGCACTACCTCGCCTGGCGGGTGGATCACCAGTTCGCCGCCAGCAGCACGGCCCGTTTTCTGTCTGCCCTGCGCCGTTTTTATCAGTATCTGAACCGCGAGAAGCTGCGCAGTGATGACCCGACCGTGCTGCTGGAGGGGCCCAAGCTGCCCAAGAAGCTCCCCTCCGATCTCAGCGAAGGGGAGGTGGAGGCGCTGCTGCAGACGCCGCTGGTGGACGATCCGCTGGAGCTGCGTGACAAGGCGATGCTGGAGCTGCTCTACGCCACCGGACTGCGGGTCTCCGAGCTGGTGGGGCTCACCGCCGAGCATGTCAGCCTGCGCCAGGGGCTGGTACGGGTGGTGGGCAAGGGCAACAAGGAGCGGCTGGTGCCCATGGGGGAGGAGGCGATCCACTGGCTCGAGCGTTACTACCGCGAGGCCCGCACCCTGCTGTTGGGGGGGACCAGCTCGGACGTGGTATTTCCCTCCAAGCAGGCCCGCATGATGACCCGTCAAACCTTCTGGCACAGGATCAAGCTCTATGCCCAGCGTGCCGGTATCCGCGGGGAGTTGTCTCCCCACACCTTGCGACACGCCTTTGCCACCCATCTGCTCAATCACGGCGCAGATCTGCGGGTAGTGCAGATGCTGCTGGGCCACGCCGATCTTTCCACTACCCAGATTTACACCCATGTGGCCAATGAGCGACTCAAGGCGCTGCACGGCGAGCACCACCCCCGTGCCTGAGTCGCCGACGCGCAACAAAAAACCGCCCGAGGGCGGTTTTTTTAAACACACGACAGGAGTTGGCGCTTATTTTCCCTGCTGGGATTTGAGCAGATCGCGGATTTCGCTCAGCAGCTCCTGATCCTTGGTGGGACCGGCGGGAGCGGCTGCCTCTTCCTGCTTCTTCTTGAGGGTGTTGATGGCTTTGAGCCCCATGAAGATGGCGAAGGAGATGATCAGAAAATCGATGATGGTCTGGATGAACTTGCCGTAGGCGATGACCACGGCCGGGGTGGTACCCTCGGCGGCCTTCAGGGTCACGGCGAGATCGCTGAAGTCCACTCCCCCCAGAATCAGACCAATTGGCGGCATGATCACGTCACCCACGAAGGAGGAGACTATCTTGCCGAAGGCGGCACCTATGATGATACCGACCGCCATGTCGATGACGTTGCCTCTGGCTGCAAAGGCCTTGAACTCTTGAATCAGACTCATGTTTCCCTCCAAAAATGGGCAGAGTGCGGTCGCTGCCGCACCAAGGTTTGAATAATAAAGCATCAGGAAAACAGAGGGATGACCGTCTTGTTTCCTGTCGTCACGGTTAGCTTGCTGGGCCTCTGCCCAATTGGCAACCTGTCAGGGAGGGATTTTTTGCAGCCCTCGCTATTAATCAATCAGTAATTAACAGGTTGAGGCCAGGATATGGCCTGAGTTACCTTGTGAGTCCATTCGTTCATGCCAAGTGAGTAAAAGAGTGAAGCATTTACTACTGGGAATGATGCTGCTGTGCACCTTTGCTGCCAGCGCGGGGATGGATCCCCAATTATTGAAACAGCGTATAGAGCAGCGGCTCGGGGTTCAGGTCTATCTGGTGGATGCGACCCCCATGCCCGGCCTCTTCATGCTGGGCACCAGTCAGGGGCCGCTCTATGCCGATGCCAAGGGGGACTACGTGCTCCAGGGCATCATGCTGGATCTGGGCCACGACATGAAAAACCTCACCATGCTGGGCCAGCGTCAACAACGGCAGCGGGCCCTGACCCAGATCGGCGAACGGCGTATGCAGCTCAAGGCGGTGCCCGAGCGTCACAGCATCACACTCTTTACCGATCTGACCTGCAGTAGCTGCCGTACCTCGCTCGATGAGCTGCCCATACTGCAGGCGCAGGGGGTGAGTGTGCAGCTGTTGCCAGCGCTGGGTACCTTCGCCGATCTGGCCGAGGCGCAGGCGCGTTGGTGCGATCCCGCTCTGTTCAGTGAACTCAGTCTCAGTGATCGTTTGCCTGCGGCCGGTTGTAATGAGATCCTTGCCCATCATATCGGCCTGAGCCAGTGGCTCGGGATCAAGGCGCTGCCGAGCTGGGTCCTGCCAAACGGGGATCTGGTGCGGGGTTATCAGAGCCCTGAACAACTGCTCAAGATACTGGATCACATCAATGCCCCTGCAAATCCGTCGTCGTCCGCGAGTTGATGATTCCCATCTGCCCGCCACCCTGCATCCACTGCTCCGTCAAGTCTTCGCCAGCCGGGGGGTAGAGGATCCCGTCCTGCTGGAGCGCAGCGCCAGCTCGCTGCTGCCGCCCCAGCGCCTGTTCGGCATGGAGCAGGCGGTGCCGCTGCTGGCGGCGGCGCTCACCGCCCAGCAGCGCATCCTAATCGTCGGAGATTTTGACTGCGACGGCGCCACCAGCTCGGCCCTGTGTGTGCTGGCATTGCGGGCCATGGGTGGCCACCACATCGATTTTCTGGTGCCCAACCGCTTCGAGTTCGGCTATGGCCTCACCCCCGAGATCGTCGAGCTGGCGGTGGCCCGCGGCGCCGAGTTTCTGATAACGGTGGATAACGGCATCTCCAGCATCGCCGGGGTGGCGGCGGCCAAGGCGGCCGGCATGCAGGTTCTGGTCACCGATCATCACCTGCCGGGCCAGGAGCTGCCTGCTGCCGACGCGATAGTGAACCCCAACCAGCACGGCTGCGACTTCCCCTCCAAGTCCCTGGCCGGGGTGGGGGTGGCCTTCTATCTGATGGCGGCCCTCAACACCCACCTGCGCCAGCTGGGCTGGTACGAGCGCCAAGGCATTCGTGCCCCCAATGTGGCGGATTATCTGGATCTGGTGGCGCTTGGCACAGTTGCCGACGTGGTGGCGCTGGATGGCAACAACCGCATCCTGGTGCATCAGGGGCTGCAGCGGATCCGGGCCGGTCGCTGCCGTCCCGGCATCCAGGCGCTGGTGGATGTGTCGGGCCGTGATGGCCGCCGCCTCACCGCCGCCGACCTCGGTTTTGCGCTGGGGCCGCGCCTCAACGCGGTGGGCCGGCTCGACGACATGTCCCTCGGGGTCGCCTGTCTGCTCAGCGATGACCTCAATCTTGCGCGCCAGCTGGCGGCCGAGATGGACAGCCTCAACCAGGAGCGCAAAGAGATAGAGCAGGGAATGCAGCAGGAGGCGCTTGCCACCCTGGAGCAGATCCGCTTTCGTGACGGTGAGGTGCCCTCCGGCATAGTGCTGCACAGAGACGAGTGGCATCAGGGGGTGGTTGGGCTGGTGGCCTCCAAGGTGAAGGAGCAGTACTACCGCCCGGTGATCGCCTTCGCCGAGAGCAGCGACACCGAGCTCAAGGGCTCGGGACGTTCCATTCCCGGCGTGCACCTGCGCGATGCCCTCGAACTGCTCGACACCCGTCACCCGGGCCTGATGGGCAAGTTTGGCGGTCACGCCATGGCGGCCGGGCTGACCCTGCCCAAGGCCAATATCGAGGCCTTTGGCCGCGCGTTTGAGGCGGTCATCGGCGAGCTGGTGACCCCAGAGCTGCTGACCGGGGTGCTGCTCACCGACGGCGAACTGTTGCCGGATGAGCTGAGCCTTGAGCTGGCGGAGCTTATTCGCGCCTCCGGCCCCTGGGGTCAGGCTTTCCCCGAGCCGCTGTTTGACGGCGAGTTTGTGCTGGTGCAGCAGCGGCTGGTGGGGGAGAAACACCTCAAGATGATGCTGACTACGGATTCGGGCCATGCGGTGGATGCCATCGCCTTCGGGGTCGATCTCAAGCGCTGGCCGGACGCCTCGGTGAAGCGGGTGCGGCTGGTCTATCGGCTCGATGTCAACGAGTGGCGCGGCAACCGCAGCGTGCAGCTGCTGGTGGAGCATCTGGAAGCCGCCGGCATCTAGCGCCGGCTCTGGCACATCTGCTCACGACAACGGCCACCTCAGGGTGGCCGTGTTGTTATCGGCCAGGGCTGCCAATCAGGGGGGGAGGAGCCATTATCAGAGAAGGGCGGCAGGGCTCACTGTCTTTTTATGGATTTTAAATGCCGCCTTTTTGGATATAACGGGTGTTTAGTATCGAGTAAGGTTAATTACTGGATGTTTAAATTCAATAAATAGAGGGAATGTGATATATTCGGCTCGTTTTATCTGTTGTCTTTTTTCAGGGACCTGACCGCTTGCCACCCCTTGGCCGATCACCGACAGGACTGATGGCCCTCGCCATCGCCTCTATCTTGTGGCTTGCCGCCTTAGCGGCGGGAGGCGTCAGTGTGTCCGGTCAGCCGACATCGGCCGACCGGCTGGCCGCGATGCAACTGCACGAGCCGTCCGATACAGGACTCGTCAACAGCGTCAGCCTGCCGCCGGGCGGCCAGTGGCGGCTCAGCTTCGAACAGGGGCGGCGGCTGGAGAGCGCCAGTCACCCCGAGTTCTATCAGATGCTGCTGGCCTGGTTCCAGCACGAGATCCTGGGCCTGCTCTGCGGCCTGCTGTTCTTCCTGCCCCTCATCTACCTCAGGCAGCTGTCAGGTTACTTCGGTTACCTGCACAAACGCCTGCTGATCTGCCACCACCTGCAATTTCGCTTCTGCCACGGCCACTCGCGTCCGGCTTGCTGCTGAGCGCGCACCGGATCCGGCGTTTCCCCGTCGACTGACTGTTTGACCTCTCTGCTGGCTGACGCCTGCGATCGGTTGCCGCGCCTTGTTGCCCCTGCTTACCCCGCCCGCCGTGCGGGAGCCGGGCCCTTCTCTGCACAAGTTGTGAGCCGATCCGATGGATTATTATGTAAACCTGTTTATTCAATCGATTTTTGTCGAAAACCTGGCGCTGGCCTTCTTTCTGGGCATGTGTACCTTCCTGGCCGTCTCCAAGAACATCAATACCGCCTTCGGCCTGGGCCTGACGGTGCTGGTGGTCATGGTGATCGCCATTCCCCTCAACAACCTGATCTACCGCCATATCCTGCGGCCCGAGAGCACCTTCCTAGGGGAATTTGATCTGAGTTTTCTCGATTTCATCGTCTACATCGGGGTACTGGCCGCGCTGGTACAGGTGATGGAGATGGTGCTCGACAAGCACTTCCCGGCGCTCCATCACGCGTTGGGCATCTATCTGCCGCTGTTGACGGTGCACTGCGCCATCTTCGGCGGTGTCATGTTCATGGCCCAGCGGGATTACGATTTCATCGAATCCATAGTGTATGGGGCAGGTTCAGGGCTTGGCTGGTTGCTGGCCATCGTCGCCATCGCCGGTCTGCGCCAGAAGATGAAGTATTCGGATGTGCCCGAGGGGCTGCGCGGCATCGGCATCACTTTCATAGTGGCCGGGCTGATGTCGCTCGGCTTCATGTCCTTCTCCGGCATGTCGCTCTAGGCACGCCATCTGTGAAAACGGCCACTTGCGTGGCCGTTTTGCTATTCGGCGGAGGCTATCATTCCCAGCAGCCGGTCATGGACCAGCGGCAGTGTCAGGAAGCCGTCCCGGTCGAGGAAGTGACCACCCTGCTCCAGGCTGTAGAGCGGCGCGGCCAGCTGCTCGCTCAGGTGCTGGCAGTAGCGATAGGGCACTATGGCATCGTCCCGGGAGGCAACGACAACCCGTTGTGGTGCCAGGGTCATGATGTGCGCCGGGTCGTAGCCCGGTTGCATGAAGGGATCCAGTTCCGGCAGGGTGTGCAGCGGCTGGTCGAAACCGGACACCAGCAGGATCCCGCCCACCCGGCGGGAGGCGGGCAGGCGGCTGAGCTGACGCAGTATGGCGATGCAGCCGAGGCTGTGGCCCAGCAGGAAGGTGTGCTCATCGTGATCCCGCACCAGAGTGTCCATGGCGGCATCCCAGGCCGCCGGTTCCGGCCGATGCGGGTCTGGCATGGCCAGCACCTCGACATGAATACCGCGAGACTCGAGTTTCTCCTTGAGCCAGGGGAACCAGTGGGACTGGGGGGAGGCAGTGTAGCCGTGCACGATGAAGACACGGGTGTGTGACATGAGCATGATCCTGAAACGGGGCAACAGGGAATGAAAACCGTGCCGCTGCGGCAACTGGCCGGGGCGGCCACATAATACCAGTGCCCCTGGGTGACGACACGCCCCTGTCTGGGTGGTTCAGGGGAGGATAAAACCGCTCAGCCCAGCCGTTTGGCCATGTTGTAGCCGGTGATGGCGAAGCCCGCCTCCTGGTAGAGCGCCAGGGCGCGCGGGTTGTCGTACGCGACCCGCAGCTTGATCTGGCTGATGCCACTTGCCCTGAGCTCGGTTTCCAGCACTGCCATGGCGGCCTTGCCAATGCCTTGGCTGCGGTGAGCTGGCGCGACATAGAAGTCATAGATAAAGGTGGCGCTGGCATCAGCGTCGATGGCGTGCCAGAGATAGCCCAGTGGCGGTAATTCTGCGGCGCTAACCCCCTCCTCTTCGCCGGCGGGCAGGATGCAGAGCAAGCTGTGGCCTGCCGTAGCCACCCCCTGCGGCAGGGAGTGCTGCAGGGAGGCCTCGGCCTTGCGGCGGGCGGTGGCGAGATCATGGCCATGATTGCTGGCGATATCCTGCGCGTAATCCTCGATGAAGTAGGCGCAATAGGCGGGGTAGTGGGCCTGGCTCATGGGGATCAGGCTAACGAGGGGGGTTGGCATCCTGCACATCACTCAAAGGGGGAAGGGGGTTCACGTTAACCCGGCGGCGAAGTGAGCGCAAACGATGCCGGCTGCTGTCGGGAGCCGGGACGGCGTCAGCCCGCGGCTGGCCCATAAAAAAGAGCGCCCTTGGGCGCTCTTTTTGACCAAGGGGGACGAGGTTATTTTACCTCTTCACCCTTGGCTTGCAGGTCCGCATGGTAGGAGGAGCGGACGAAGGGGCCGCAGGCGGCGTGGGAGAAGCCCAGCCCCATGGCGACATCTTTCAGCTCGTCAAACTCTGCGGGCGGCACGTAGCGCTTCACCGGCAGGTGGTGGCGGCTCGGCTGCAGATACTGGCCCAAGGTCAGCATATTGACGCCGTGCTCGCGCAAGTCGGTCAGCACCTGCACTATCTCCTCGTTGGTCTCGCCAAGGCCCATCATGACACCGGACTTGGTCGGTACATGGGGGTGCATCTCCTTGATGCGACGCAGCAGCTCAAGGGACCACTTGTAGTCGGCGCCGGGGCGGGCGACCCGGTACATGCGCGGGGCGGTTTCCAGGTTGTGGTTGAACACGTCCGGCGGCGTCTCGCGGAACACCTCCAGCGCCTGCTCCATCCTGCCACGGAAGTCCGGGGTCAGGATCTCGATGCGGGTCTGCGGGCTGTGCTCGCGGATCTGCTTGATGCAGTCAGCGAAGTGCTGGGCACCACCGTCGCGCAGATCGTCGCGGTCCACCGAGGTGATGACCACGTATTTCAGTCCCATCTCCTTGATGGTGAGTGCCAGCTTGTGCGGCTCGTCGGGATCCAGCGCCAGCGGGCGGCCGTGGGCCACGTCACAGAAGGGGCAGCGACGGGTGCAGATGGCGCCCATGATCATGAAGGTGGCTGTGCCGTGGTTGAAGCACTCGGCCAGGTTGGGGCAGGAGGCCTCTTCACACACTGAGTGCAGCTTGTTCTTGCGTAGCGTGCTCTTGATGTGCTCGATCTTCTGGCTCGACGGCGGCAGCTTGATCCGCATCCAGTCCGGCTTGCGCAGCACTTCCTCGTCGGGATCCGGCATGAATTTCACCGGGATCAGGGCCATCTTGTCGCCATCGCGCAGCTTGACGCCCGGCTCCATACGAACGGGTTTGCTCATGATTCACTCTCGGTGTTTGTTATTGTTTGGTAGATAGCCATCGGGGTCATCTCTGTGCCCTCGCGGCCGCACGGCAGGGCTTGCTCATGCCGCATCGTCGATATTCGTGATCGTGTTATAGCCAATCAGGCTGGCCAGTTCGGCCACCAGAATGGCCTGCGCCTCGGCCACGCTCTGCGGGCCGCCCAGGGCGCTGGTCTGGGTCATGGCCATGCCCGCATAACCGCACGGATTGATGCGCAGGAAGGGGGTCATGTCCATGTTGATATTGAGTGCCAGCCCGTGGAAGGAGCAGCCCTTGCGGATGCGCAGGCCCAACGAGGCCAGCTTGGCTTCTGTCTGCATCGAGGTGCCCAGCGCGTTCTTCACATAGACGCCGGGGGCATCGGGCTTGGCATAGGCCTCAATACCGCTCTTTGCCAGGGTCTTGATGATGGCGGTTTCCAGACAGGTCACCAGCTCGCGCACCGTGAGCTTGCTGCGGCGTACATCCACCAGTACGTAGAGTACCAGCTGGCCCGGGCCGTGATAGGTCACCTGACCGCCGCGATCACTCTGCACCACGGGGATGTCGCCCGGCGCGAGCAGGTGCTCGGCCTTGCCGGCCTGGCCCTGGGTGTAGACGGGATCATGCTCCACCACCCAGAACTCGTCCGGAGTGTCGCTGGTGCGGCTGTCGGTGAAGGCCTTCATGGCGTCCCATACCGGCTGGTAGGGGCGGCGACCCAGGTGTCTGACGAGCAGCTGTGGCTGGGCGGGGATCTGGGGTGACATCTTTTCCTCACAGGCTGGCGCTTGAGTCGGCACCATGGGGCAGCGCTCGGGGGTGACGCAAAATCAATCGCCCCTGGCGGGGCGAGAGAGAAATTACAGTACGTATTTCACCAGCTCGATCTTGCCAAGGGCGTGGTACATCGCTTCGATGTGCTCTTTGCTCTGGGCCGTTACTGTTACGCGGACCGAGTGGTAGTTGCCCTTGGAGCTGGGCTGAACGGTCGGGCTGTAAGTACCGGGGGCGTGTTGCTGCAGCACTTCAACTACCTGATCCGGCAGGGCCGGGTCGGCAATGCCGAGCACCTTGAACGGGAACTTGCAGGGGAACTCCAGCAGTTCATCAAACTTGGTATTCATTTACTCACCTTTTGGCGTCATCACGGGATGACTTCATCTTTAATCTTGCGTGGCTGGTGGCCAATGGCTCATCAGGCCGTCATGTACAAGTCTATATGGGCATTGCCCGGGCAGAGATCAAGGCCCGGGCCGCGCGACAAGACATGGAGATGCTGCTTTTTACCACAAATCGCCAGTCGGCGGAACCTGCAGATTGCAGGGTTATTCGCTGGTATGACCGGGTAAAGACAGCAGCGGCGCCTGTTGGCGCCGCTGTTTGGTCAGGATTGTGCGTCTGTCTTACTTGAACCAGCTGGAGACCAGCATCACCAGGTAATCCCACAGACGGCTCATCAGTCCGCCTTCCTGCACTTCTTCCAGCGCGACCAGCGGAACCTGCTTGATCTCCTTGTCGCCCTGCTTCAGGAACACGGTACCGACCCGTTGGCCCTTGGCCAGCGGGGCTTTCAGTTCGCTCTCGAGCTGGAAGTCCGCTTTCAGGTTGTTGCCCTGACCACGGGTGACCAGCACGGACACATCCTTGTCGACGCCCAGTTTCACTTCAGACTTGTCGCCCATCCAGATCTTCTGGGTGACCAGCTCGGTGCCAGCCTTGTACGGGGTCAGGCTCTGGAAGAAACGAAAACCGTAGGTGAGCAGCTTCTTGCTCTCGGCGGCGCGGGAACCTTCGCTGCTGGCGCCCAGCACCACGGCGATCAGGCGCATGCCTTCGTTGTTGGTGGCGGAGGAGACCAGGTTGTAGCCGACCTGGCTGACGTGGCCAGTCTTGATGCCATCCACTTGCAGGGATTGATCCCACAGCAGGCGGTTGCGGTTGTGCTGGGTGATGCCGTTGAACACGAAGGATTTCTGGGAGTAGATCTTGTACTCCTCAGGCAGATCGCGGATCAGGGCCTGACCCAGACGGGCCATGTCGTGGGCGGTACTGTAGTGGCCTTCCGCATCCAGACCGTGCGGGTTCATGAAGTGGCTGTCCTTCATGCCGAGCTTGGCGGACCAGGAGTTCATCAGGCTGGCGAAGGAGTCTGTGCTGCCGGCCAGGAATTCGGCCATGGCGACGCAGGCATCGTTGCCGGACTGGATGATGATGCCCTTGTTCAGGTCATCGACGGAGACTTGCTTGCCCACCTCGATGAACATCTTGGAGGAGTCGGTGTAGTTCTTGGACCAGGCGTTCTGGCTGATGGTCACCATGTCGGTGCGCTTGATGTTTCCCTTCAGCAGCTCCTGGCCGATGATGTAGGAGGTCATCATCTTGGTCAGACTGGCGGGCGGCAGACGCTCTTCGGCGTTCTGCTCGGCCAGCACCTGACCCGAGTAGTAATCGATCAGAATATGGGCCTTGGCGGAGATCTCCGGCGCGGCGGGAACGACCATGGGGGTAGCGTTCGGGGTCGGTACAGGCTGGTTGGCCTGGGCGGTGGCGCTGATCAGGGAGGCCAGAATAACTGAACGGGCAAATTTGGACATCTTGAAATTCCTGGAGCCTGGATGGGGGGTAACCCAAGTTAAAATGCGGGCTTAACTATACCAGAAGCGACAGTCGGTCATAGTCCGACGTGCCATCTGGTCTGGTTTTTTCTCCATCGGGAGCCGTCGTCACGCCGGGAAACGACGTGACGACGGGCGCCCGGCGGTGGCTCACCCAAGGTGAGCCAGCTGGTTTCAGGGGACGATAAAGGCTTGCTCCAAGCCCCCCTGACGGATCTGTTCCAGCAGACTTGTCTGCTGATCGGCGGCGACCGGTCCCAGCAGGACCCGGAAGATGGCGCCGTGGGCCACCACCTGATACGGCACGCCGTAGCGCTGGGTCATCACCTTGCCCATGGCTTCGGCCCTGGGCTGGGAGCCGCTGGCCAGCACCTGGATCATCTTGCCGTCGCCGCTGCTGGCGGGGGCGGCCGCCTTGGCCTGTGCCGGTTTGGCGGGTTTGGCCGCGGGGGACTTCACCTGGGCCGGTTCAGCGGCTGCCGGCGTGGCCATGGCGAGCGCGGTCGGTTCACCCAGAAAACCCTCCTGCGCCGCAGCCGGGGTGGTTGGGGTCATCTGGATAGGTTTCATCGGCTCCATGATCACCATTTGATCCGGAGTGTCGTTGATCAGCTCCAGCCGTACCCGCGCTTCACCGCTATCGACCATCTCCAGCTGCTTGGCGGCAGCATAGGAGAGATCGATTAGGCGAGTGCTGTCGGACGGGCCGCGATCGTTGATGCGCACTATCGTCTCCAGCCCATTGGCCAGGTTGGTGACTCGAACATAGCTTGGCAGCGGCAGGTTGCGGTGGGCGGCGCTGAACAGCTTGCTGTCCAGCACATCGCCGTTGGCGGTCTGCTGACCGTCCAGATCCTGCGACAGCCAGCTGGCGGTGCCCTCTTCGCTGTAGTGCTTGATGTCGCGCCACACCTCGTTCTTCTGTTTGCCGATCCAGTAGTCCCGGTTGCCGCTGGCACTCAGGGGCTCAGGGCGCGGAATGGCACCGGTGGCTTGCGGGATTTCGATAACGGGTGGTTTGCTGACCGGTGGTTGCTCGATCGGAACGGACTGTTCCGGCTGGCTGCTACAGGCGGCCAGCAACAAGCTCAGGCTGAGCGGGAGAAGTTTGTGGCTGTAATGCATACGCTTCCTGGATTGCTTGACTGAGTTGATGCACCGCCATCGCATAGAGAGGGCTGCGGTTATAGCGGGTGATCACATAAAAATTGTGGCGCGCGACCCAGTATTCCGGTCCATCGGCCTGTTCCAATGCCAGCAGTTTCACCGGCGTGTCGGGTGCCAGCGGGGTGGCGAGTTCAATCCCGGCGGCAGCCAGCTCTGCCCACTGCTGCTTGAGCTCGGGTTCGGGCCGAAGCAGGGTACTCACTGGCGCCAGTCCGATCAAGGCAGGCTCGACGGCCGACTCGCCCCAACGCCACTGGTGCAGGGCGAAATAGTTGGCAACGCTGCCGATGGCATCCACCGGATTGGCAAACAGATCCCGCTTGCCATCTCCGTCAAAATCGACCGCGTAGTGGCGGTAACTGGAGGGCATGAACTGCCCCATGCCCATGGCGCCAGCGTAGGAGCCCTTGAGGAGGGTGAGTGGCCACTTCTCCTCTTTGGCCAGCAGCACCAACTGGGCAAATTCCTTGGCGAAGAACTCCTCGCGCGCTGGGTAGTGAAATCCCAGGGTGTAGAGGCTGTCGAGCACCGAATGGCGGCCCATCTGGCGGCCGTAAAAGGTTTCTATGCCTATGATGGCGACGATGAGGGAGGCGGGTACCCGGTAGCGCTGCTCGGCCCGCGCCAGGGCGTCGGCATGGCGTTGCCAGAAGCTGACCCCGTCCTGAATGCGGGCCTGGGTCACGAACAAGGGTCGGTAGCTGTGCCAGGGCTTGGCTTCCCACGGCTTGCTGATGGTGTCGAGTATCTCCTGGCGCAATCGGGCCTGCGCCGTGGCCGCCTGCAATTCGGCCAGCGGCACCTGTTGTTGCTCGGCCAGCAACGCCAGCCGTTCAGGCGCAGGGGCTGCACTCGCCGTCAGCGAGCACAGGGAGATCGCCAGCCAGGCTCCTCTCATCAGGCGAGCAGTCGTCTGTGAGTTTGAATGGACATCAGGATGCCGAAGCCCGCCATCAGGGTCACCATGGAGGTGCCGCCATAGCTCACCAGCGGCAGGGGCACCCCCACCACCGGCAGTATGCCGCTCACCATGCCCATGTTGACGAACACATAGACGAAGAAGGTGAGGGTCAGGGCGCCACCGAGCAGGCGCTCAAAGCTGTTCTGAGCTTGCATGGAGATAAAAAGACAGCGGCTGATGATGTAGAGATAGATGACCAGCAGCAGGGAGACTCCCACCAGACCGAACTCCTCGCTGAAGACCGCGAAGATGAAGTCGGTGTGGCGCTCGGGCAGGAATTCAAGCTGGGACTGGGTGCCTTGCAGCCAGCCCTTGCCAAAGACGCCGCCGGAGCCGATCGCTATCTTGGACTGTATGATGTGATAGCCGCGGCCGAGCGGGTCTTTCTCCGGGTCGAGCAGCATCAGTACCCGCTGGCGCTGGTAGTCGTGCATCAGGAAGAACCAGAGCACCGGCATGAAGGCGCAGATGAGCAGCACCGCCAGCCCGATCAGCCACCAGCTGATCCCCGCCAGGAAGATGACGAAGAAGCCGGAGGCGGCCACCAGGATGGAGGTGCCGAGATCGGGCTGGGCCGCGATTAACAGAGTGGGCAGCAGTACCATCACCAGCGCGATCACCACATGGCTGAACTTGGGGGGCAGCGAATGGCGGCTGAGCCAGGCGGCCACCATGATGGGCATGGATAGCTTCATCACCTCGGAGGGCTGGAACTTCATAAAGCCGAGGTCTAACCAACGCTGGGCCCCCTTGCCGATATGGCCGAACACGTCCACCGCGATGAGCAGCAGCACTACCACCACGAACAGAGGCACGGACCAGCGCGCGTAGAGGGAGGGGGGCAACTGGGCCATGCCGATCATCAGGGCGAAGGCCAGCCCCCCGCGCACCAGCTGGCGCACGATGGAGTCCACGCTCTGACCGGAGGCGGAGTAGAGCACCACCATGGAGAGGGACATCAGGGCCAGCAGGCCGAGAAACAGCGGCAGGTCGATATGCAGCCGGTACCAGATGCTCTGTCGCTGCGCGGAATTACTCATGGGAAACGGCCTCGCGTGATGGGGACGGCTGCTTGGGAGCAGGTGGCAACTGGGGCTCTGGTGGCACCAGATAGGCATCCAGCATCTGACGTGCCACAGGCGCGGCCATGCTGCTGCCGCCCCCGGCGTTCTCCAGCACCAGGGCCACCACGGCCTTGGGTGCCTCGAACGGGGCGAAGGAGACGAACAGGGCGTTATCTCTGTGCTCCACCTTGGTGGTGGCCGCGTTGTAGACCTGGTTCTCTTTCAGACCCACCACCTGGGCGGTACCTGACTTGCCCGCGGCCTTGTAGGGCGTGTTGGCAAAGGCGCGGCGCCCGGTGCCTTCATTGCCGTTGATGACGCGCCACATGCCGTCCTTGGCCACCTGCCAATAGGCATCGTTCTTGGCCTTGAGCGCCATGTTCGGGTTGACGGGGGCGTTGACCACCCCATCCAGCGAGGCCGTGCTCTTGAGCAGGTGTGGCGTCACGTCGTGACCGTTCTGGGTCAGTATGCTGATCGCTTTGGCCAGCTGGATCGGGGTGGCGCTCCAGTAGCCCTGACCTATGCCGATGGAGATGGTATCACCCTGATACCAGGGCTGGCGCCAGCGTGCCATCTTCCAGTCGCGAGAGGGCATGACGCCACGGGTCTCTTCATACAGGTCCACCCCGCTGTACTGACCGAAGCCGAACTTGGTCATGTAGCTGTGGATCTTGTCGATGCCGACCCGATAGGCGAGATCGTAGAAATAGGTATCCGCCGACACCTCGATAGCGCGGTAGACGTCGAGCCAGCCGTGGCCCCAGCGGCGCCAGTCGCGAAACTTCTTGGTGGTGCCCGGGATGGAGAAGCTGGGGCCGCCGAAGTAGCGGTAGTTGGGGGTGATGGCCCCCTCGTTCAGCCCCATCACCGCCATCATGGGCTTGACGGTGGAGGCGGGGGCATAGATGCCCTGAGTGGTGCGGTTCACCAGCGGACGGGCCGGATCGTTGAGCAGCGCCGAATAGTTGGTGTTGGAGATGCCGGTCACGAACAGGTTGGGGTCGTAGCTCGGGCTCGACTCCATGGCCAGAATGGCGCCGGTATTGGGATCCATCATGACGATGGCGCCCCGGCGACCGGCCAGCAGTTGCTGGGCCTTCAGTTGCAGGCGAATGTCGATATTGAGGTAGATGTCCTTGCCGGGCTCCGGCGGCTGGAACTTGAGGGTACGCACCACTCGGCCGCGGTTGTTGACCTCGACCTCCTGATAACCGGCCACCCCGTGCAGCTGATCCTCGTAGAACTTCTCCACCCCCTGCTTACCGATATCCTTGGTGGCGGCATAGTTGGCGAGCTTGTCCTCCTTGTCGAGGCGCTCCACGTCGCGGGTGTTGATCTTGGCCACGTAGCCCAGCGCATGGGTGAGGGTGTCACCAAACGGGTAGTAGCGCTTGAGGTAGGCCTCTATGCTGGCGCCCGGATAGTTGTGCTGGTTGACCGAGAAGAGCGCGACCTGATACTCGGTCAGCTTCTCGAACAGGGCCACCGGCTTGAAGCGGCGCTGGCGTT
Organism: Aeromonas piscicola; assembly: GCF_000820005.1. Lineage (GTDB taxonomy): Bacteria > Pseudomonadota > Gammaproteobacteria > Enterobacterales > Aeromonadaceae > Aeromonas > Aeromonas piscicola. The sequence continues at coordinate 26,422 of NZ_CDBL01000039.1, forward strand.
TGACCTCGGCCAGGAACTTCTCCTTGGTCCCTTCCGGCAGGGCCAGCAGGGTGATCAGCTCGTCGGCGGTCTTTTCCAGGTCTGTGGTCTCTTCCGGCACTATTTCCAGGCTGTAGACGGGGCGGTTCTCCGCCAGCAGCACACCGTTGGCGTCATAGATGAGGCCCCGTGGCGGCGCCACGGGCACGACCCGGATCCGGTTGTCGTTGGAGCGGGTCTGATAGGTCTCGAAGGATTCGACCTGCAGGTAATAGAGATTGCCCAGCAGCACCAGCATCAGCACTATCATGCCGATGTAGGCGACCAGGGTGCGTCGGAAGAAGAGGCGACCCTCGGCGCTGTGGTCGCGCATTTCGATGCGATTCTTCAGCATGCCGCTACCTTATGGCTGACGAGGTGGTGAGTGGCGAGACTCTGGAGATTCATGCTCACTCTCTGTGATACGGATGATTGGTAGTGATGCTCCAGGCGCGGTAGAGGCTCTCGGCCACCAGCACCCGTACCAGCGGGTGGGGCAGGGTCAGCGGCGACAGCGACCAGCTCTGTTCGGCGGCGGCCTTGCACTCGGGCGACAAGCCCTCCGGGCCCCCGACCAGCAGCGCCACGTCGCGACCATCCAGCTTCCAGGCTTCCAGTTGTACGGCGAGCTGCTCCGTGGTCCAGGGCTTGCCGGGAATATCCAGGGTTACGATGCGCGAACGGCCGGCGGCGGCCAGCATGGCTTCCCCTTCCTTTTGCAGGATGCGGGGAATATCGGCATTTTTACCGCGCTTTCCGGCGCCGATCTCGACCAGCTCGAACGGCATGTCTTTGGGGAAACGGCGACGGTACTCTTCGAAGCCACGCTCTACCCAGGCAGGCATTTTGGTGCCCACTGCAATCAACTGGATCTTCATCGTTTGTTACACTTGTGCTCTGTTATTGCGCATTCACTTGAGCGGTAGCGCCCCAGAGTTTTTCCAGTTGGTAGAAGTCGCGATATTCGTCCTGCATCACGTGCACTATGACTTGCCCCAAGTCCACCAGTACCCATTCCCCCGTGAGCTGGCCTTCCACACTCAGCAGATCGAGCCCCGCATGGCGAGCTTCGCTGGCCAGGTGATGGGCGATGGCGCTGGCATGGCGACTGGAGTTGCCGGAACAGACGATCATGGTGTCTGTGATGCTGGATTTACCGCGCACATCGAGGGTGATGATGTCGCGGCCTTTCATGTCATCGATCTTGTCGACGATAAAGGCATGCAGTTCTTGGCCTTGCAATGATCTTCTCCTGTGTTCCGACGCCTGAGGGCGGCGGATTATATCATGGTCACTCCCGTTTCCCAGTCCGGTGAAGGGGAGTGGAACGGGGGCCGTGCCCGCTTGGCAAACCAGGCCCCTGTTGATCAATATAGTGCGCAACCGGCCGGGACAATAGTCGGCGCCGGTTGCGGTCAGCTTGCCTGGTAGAGGCCTTGCTGGCGAATGTAATCGGCCACCGACGGCGGCAGCAGGTAACGGGGATCCTCCCCGGCCGCCAGCAGGGCTCTGAGCCGGGTGGCCGACAGCTCTATGGGTTGGTTGTCCGCCAGCCAGATATGGCCGGCAAGGCGCCGGTGCAGCGCTGTGGCATCCGTGGTGTGATGGCGAGCCAGCAGCTCGGCAACCTCCCCCGGGTAGTCAGGTTGCCAGCCCGGCCGCACGCTCACCACCAGGTGGGCGTGATCGAACAGCTCTTGCCAGCGGTGCCAGCCTGGCAGGCCGAGCAAGGAGTCCATCCCCATCAGAAAGCAGAGCGGGGTATCGGGCAGCGCCTGACGCAGCTCAATCAGGGTGTCTATGGTCCAGGAGGGCTTGTCCCGTCTCAGCTCCCGCTCATCCACCACGAATCCCGCATTCTCCGCCGCCGCCAGCTTGACCATGGCGAGGCGCTGCTCGCTCGAGCAGAACGGGTGGGCGCGATGGGGCGGTATATGGTTCGGGATCAGCCGGATTTCGGCCAGCCCGATGGCATCCCGTGCCTCTATGGCCGGTCGCAGGTGGCCGATATGGATGGGGTCGAAGGTCCCGCCAAGCAAGCCGATGGGGGCCTTCAGCATGGGCTGTTCTCCATCGGCAGCGGCAACGGGGTGCCATCGCGAAAACCCAGGGCTATGGTCTGCAACATCAGCCAGGCCTGCTCGGTGTCGAAGCGACGCTGGGCGTCGTCAAGCCGGGCCATCAGCTGCCACAGCTGCTGCAACTTGGTGAAGGGCAGCCGGGTCAGGGCCTGCTGGATCAGCTGCTGGCGGCTCTGCCAGATACGCAGGCGGGAAAAGTGCTCCACCAGCGGCTGGCCGGCTCTGGCCGCCAGGGCCAGCTCGGTGAGCTGCTCCAGCTCGCGGCACAGGGCCCAAGCCAGCATGCCGGGCTCTGTGCCTTCGGCACGCAGGGCCAGCAGGATGCGCTGGGCCCGGTTCACCTTGCCCTCCAGCAGGGTATCGATGAGCTGGAACGGCGTGAAATGGGCGTGGCGTATGATGGTCTCTTGCAGATAGGCGACGCTGATCGGCTGGGGCGGTGCCAGCAGGGTCAGCTTCTCAATCTCTTGGCTGGCGGCCAGCAGGTTGCCCTCGTAGGAGTGGCACATGAAGTTGATGGCATCCGGCAGCGCCTTGAGGCCGAAACGCTGGAAGCGGGCGCTCATCCAGCGTGGAAAGAAGCGGGGCTCGGGGTGATTGACCGGCACATAGGTGCCGTTCTGGCTGAGCTTGTCGAACCAGGCTGCTTTCATCTGGGTCTGGTTGAGGCGACCACCGCTAAGCACCAGCAGCAGATCCGGATGCAGTTGCTTGCCAATTTCCGTGATGCGGGCGGCCAGATCCTTGTCGACCTTGGCCGGCAGCTCCAGCTCTATGATCTGGCGGGCGGAGAAGAGGCTCATGGCCTGGCAGGCGTCATAAACCAGATTCCAGTCCAGTCCCTGCTCCACCACGAAAGTATGGCGCTCATCGAACCCCTGCTTGCGGGCGGCTTGACGGATGGCGTCGATGGCCTCCAGCTTGAGCAGAGGCTCGTCACCAAAAACGAGATAGCAGGGCTTGAGCCCTGTCTTGAGATGATCCGCAAACTGCTCGGGATAGATCCGCATCAGAACTTGACCTGGTTGAGTCGGTGGGCCGCAAGGTCGATGGCCTGCTCTTTCAGCTGGAGCAGAGGCTCGTCACCAAAAACGAGATAGCAGGGCTTGAGCCCTGTCTTGAGATGATCCGCAAACTGCTCGAGATAGATCCGCATCAGAACTTGACCTGGTTGAGTCGGTGGGCCGCCAGGTCGATGGCTTGCTCTTTCAGCTTGAGCAGAGGCTCGTCACCAAAAACGAGATAGCAGGGCTTGAGCCCTGCCTTGAGGTGATCCGCAGACTGCTCGGGGTAGATCCGCATCAGAACTTGACCTGGCTCAGCTGGCGGATGACCAGGCTGGCGGCCTGCTCCTGCATCTCCTTGCCAAGCTGCTCCTGCTCGCGGGAGGAGGCCAGCGCTGCATCCGGCTTGTTCAGGAAGCTGCGGTTGAAGGTGATGGGGAAGACCTGGGTCGGTTTGCCCGGCATGGAGACTGTGAACTGGGTGTTGTAGCCCAGCACGTACTCACGGGCCTGGCCAATGGAGTCGACCGAGGCAACCTGACTGGTGCTGCCGACGCCGGACAGGGTCAGCACAGGTATGCCCTCCTTGTCGGCGAGCTTGACGCCAGCCGCCTTGAGGCGGGTGGTGACCAGTCGGTAGAAGTCGCTCTTGTTGTCACCGACCACCTTCATGGTCATCAACTCGGGCGGGATTGCCGTGCCTCGCATCTGAAAACCGCAAGCCTGCAGCAGCAGGCCCATCAGCACGATGGCCATCCAGCGAATGAGGGGGGTGCCCATATGAAATCCTCTTTGCATGAAGTGAAGCGCGGCGGGCGCAGGGCCCGCCGTCATCCTCGTTGGCAACGATCAGCGGATCTCTTCCCGGTTTCCCCTTTGCACGGGGAGGCGCAACAGGCGCTCTCCCTCGGCAGGGGGCGGACGAGGTCCTCGCTACCATCAGTTAGCGACAATGTTGAGCAGCTTGCCCGGCACATAGACGACCTTGCGAACGGTCAGGCCATCAGTGAACTTCTGCACCGAGGCATCGGCCATGGCCAGCTTCTCGACGTCGGCCTGGCTTATCTCGGCCGGTACGGTCAGCTTGCCGCGCATCTTGCCGTTGATCTGCACCACTACCAGCTTCTCGGTCTCGACCATGGCGGCCTCGTCGGCCACCGGCCATGCAGCGTGATCCACGTCATCGCCCTTGCCCAGCATCTTCCACAGCTCGAAGCCGATGTGCGGGGTGATGGGGGAGAGCATGACCACCACGGCTTCCAGCGCTTCCTGCATCAGGGCGCGGTCCTGCTCGTCACAGCCCAGCTTGGAGAGATTGTTCATCAGCTCCATGATGGCGGCGATGGCGGTGTTGAAGGTCTGACGGCGACCCACATCATCGCTCACCTTGGCGATGGTCTTGTGCAGCTCGCGGCGTACCGCCTTCTGTTCGCTGGTAAGGGCAGTCACATCCAGTGCAGCAACGGCGCCACCGGAGACGTGCTCGAAGGTGATGCGCCACAGGCGACGCAGGAAGCGCTGGGCCCCCTCCACGCCGGAGTCGGACCACTCCAGGGTCATCTCGGCCGGTGAGGCGAACATCATGAACAGACGGACGGTATCGGCGCCGTAACGCTCCACCATCAGCTGCGGGTCTATGCCGTTGTTCTTGGACTTGGACATCTTGGTCATGCCAGAGTGGATGACTTCACGGCCCTCAAGGTCGATGGCCTTGGTGATGCGCCCCTTGTCGTCACGCTCGACCTTGACGTCAACCGGGCTGACCCAGACGTTGCCGCCCTTCTCGTCTTTGTAGTAGAAGGCGTCGGCCAGCACCATGCCCTGGCAGAGCAGGCGCTTGAACGGCTCGTCGCTGTTCACGAGGCCTGCGTCACGCAGCAGTTTGTGGAAGAAGCGGGCGTAGAGCAGGTGCATACAGGCGTGCTCGATGCCGCCGATGTACTGATCCACCGGCAGCCAGTGGTTGGCGGCAGCCGGATCCAGCATGCCCTTGTCGTAGTCCGGGGAGCAGTAGCGGGCGTAGTACCAGGAGGACTCCATAAAGGTGTCAAAAGTGTCAGTTTCCCGAAATGCTTCCTGGCCGTTGTAAGTGGTCTTGGCCCACTCGGCGTCGGCCTTGATCGGACTCTGGATCCCGTCCATCACCACGTCTTCCGGCAACAGTACCGGCAGTTGATCTTCCGGCGTCGGCACCACTGTGCCGTCCGCCAGGGTCAGCATGGGGATGGGGGCACCCCAGTAACGCTGACGGGAGACGCCCCAGTCGCGCAGACGGAAGTTGACGGTGCGCTTGCCTTTGCCGATCGCTTCCAGCTTGCTGGCGATGGCATCGAAGGCGGCCTGGAACTCGAGGCCGTCGAACTCGCCGGAGGCGAACAGCACACCCTTGTCGGTGTAGGCTGCGGCGCTCACGTCCACCCCGCCATCGGCAGGCTTGATGACCGCCTTGATGTCTAGGCCATATTTGGTGGCGAACTCGAAGTCACGCTGGTCGTGAGCCGGAACTGCCATCACGGCGCCAGTGCCGTAGTTCATCAGCACGAAGTTGGCGACCCAGACCGGCACCTTGCGGCCATCCAGCGGGTGAATGGCATAAAGGCCGGTGGCCATGCCCTTCTTCTCCATGGTGGCCAGTTCCGCTTCGGCTACCTTGGTGTTCTTGCACTCGTCGATAAAGGCGGCCAGCTCGGGGTTACCGGCAGCGGCTTGCAGGGCCAGCGGGTGACCGGCGGCGATACCGACATAGGTGACGCCCATGAAGGTGTCCGGACGGGTGGTGTAGACTTCCAGCTGCTCAGCCTGACCCTCGATGGCGAAGCTGATGTTGACCCCTTCGGAGCGGCCAATCCAGTTGCGTTGCATGGTCTTGACCATCTCCGGCCAGCCTTCCAGATTGTCGATGTCGCTGAGCAACTCTTCGGCATAGTCGGTGATCTTGATGAACCACTGGGGGATCTCTTTCTGCTCCACCGGGGTGTCGCAGCGCCAGCAGCAGTTGTCGATCACCTGCTCGTTGGCCAGTACCGTCATGTCGTTCGGGCACCAGTTGACGGAGGAGGTCTTCTTGTAGACTAGACCTTTCTCGTACAGCTTGGTGAAGAACCACTGCTCCCAGCGGTAGTAATCCGGTTTGCAGGTCGCCAGCTCGCGATCCCAGTCATAGCCCAGACCCAGCATCTTCAGCTGGTTCTTCATGTATTCGATGTTTTCGTAGGTCCAGGGCGCCGGTGCCGTGTTGTTTTTGACCGCGGCGTTCTCCGCCGGCAGGCCGAATGCATCCCAACCTATGGGTTGCAGCACGTTCTTGCCATTGAGGCGTTGATAACGGGAGATCACATCACCTATGGTGTAGTTGCGAACGTGCCCCATGTGTAGACGACCAGACGGATAGGGGAACATGGAGAGGCAGTAGAACTTTTCCTTGTCTACTTTCTCCACCGCCTTGAAGGTTTTCTTGGCATCCCAGTGCTTTTGCACTGCTGGTTCTATGGATTGGGGAACGTATTGCTCTTGCATTGGTGACATCCGGATCTGTGAAATGAATAGATAAATCAGCTGGGAAATCGCAATAGAATACCCATATCCAGCGGCGGCAACAACCGCCAGCATCCGTCAGGCCTTATGCCGGGCATGATCAGGGTTCAGTAGAGGAGTAACGACCATGGACAAACGTCAAAAAGGGTACGAAGCCTTCATTGCAGAGCTGCAAAAGCAGTGGCAAGAGACTGAAGAGTTCCAGGGGGAGCGCCTCAACCGGATGATCGCCAAGGTGCAGGCCTATCTGGAGGCGGCCGGCGACCTGACCCAGGATGAGCTGGCGCTGATCGCCGAGTACGTGAAGCGGGATCTGGGCAACTATGACGAGGGGCGCGCCGAGGTGGAGGAGTCCGCCTTCATGCTGGCGCTCAAAGACACCGCCTGGTCCTGGCTGGCGGACGTGACCGACCGTGCCCAGGTGGAGTGGCGCGAGCTGGCGGAGGAGCTGGAGCACAAGGGCGTCTACGAGGCGGGTGACTGGGCGGGTCTCGGCGTCATGGTGTGCGAGCAGTGCGGCTGGCGCCATACTGTGCTGCACCCGCAACCGCTCGATACCTGCCCCGAGTGCGGCGGCCACGAGTATCACCGCGAGCCGCTTTCGCCCTGATCCCGTCAGACAACCAGATGAAAAGAGGCGCCCAGGGGGCGCCTCTTTCTATTCAGCGACGAATCGGACTACCGGTTCAGAGTTCGCGGGCCCAGGGGTGGGCACGGGGGCGCAGCGCCAGCGCCAGACCGAGCAGCAGGACGGTCAGCCCGTACAGCGGCCAGCTGCCAAAGCGCAGGTAGGGGGTCGAACCGTGAGCGGGACGCACCTCGGCTCTCAGCACCCCGGCCTCGAACTGCGGGAGCTGGGCTATGATGCTGCCGTCGATTTCGGTGACGATTGTGATGCCGGTGTTGGTGTCGCGCAGCAGCGGGCGAGCCAGCTCCAGCGCGCGCATGCGGGCTATCTCCATGTGCTGCCAGGGACCTATGCTGGTGCCGAACCAGGCATCGTTGGAGACGGTCAGCAGGAAGTCGGTATCCGGCTGCACGTTGCGGCGCACTTCGTCCGGGAAGATGATCTCGTAGCAGATGGCGGCGGCGAACTTGAGCCCCTTGGCGATCAGGTTCGGTTGCTGCTCATTCCCGCGGCTGAAGGAGGACATGGGCAGGTTGAAGAAGGGCGCTATGGGGCGCAGCAGATCTTCAAACGGCACGAACTCGCCGATGGGCAGCAGGTGGGACTTGTAGTAGCGGTTCGGGTGCTCGTAGTGATACGACTCCTTGCCGTCCGCATCCTGTACTCCCATGCCCAGCACGGTATTGAAGAAGCGCTGCTGCTCGAAATCGTAATGAATGATGCCCGCCAGCAAGCCGGTGTCGTTCACCTTCATTGCCTTGTCCAGGCTCTCCAGGTAGTTGCCCATCTCCTTCTCGATGGCCGGGATCGCCGATTCCGGCCAGATGATGATGTCGGCATCCTGGTTCTCGCGGCTGAGATCCTGATACTTGCGCACCGTCGGCACCAGCGCCTCGGGATCCCATTTGAGAGACTGCTCTATGTTGCCCTGCACCAGGGCGACCTTGACCGGCTCGCCTCGGGTCACCCAGTTGAGCTGCATCAGCCCCTGAGCGGCACCGATCAGCGCGACGGGCAGCAGCAGCCAGACCGGCTTGCGGCTCTGCCACACCAGCCAGAGGGCTGAGGCCGACAGCAGCAGCGCCAGCGTGATGCCCTGCACGCCGAGGATAGGGGCCAGGCCCTTGAGCGGCCCGTCGATCTGGCTGTAACCAAACCAGAGCCAAGGGAAGCCTGTCATCACCCAGCCGCGCAGCCAGTCGGCCACCAGCCAGATCGCCGGGAAGGCGAGCAGCCAGCGGCTCCAGTGGCGACCGCTGAAGAAGCGGGCGAATGCCCAGCAGGCCAGGGTTGGATAAAGTGCCAGATAGGCCGACAGCCCGGCCAGCAGCACGAAGGCCACCGGCAGCGGTATGCCGCCAAACATGGTCATGCTGACGTGGATCCACCAGAGCCCCGGCAGAAACAGACCCATGGCATAGCCAAAGCCGCGCCAGGCCGCCTGCCTGGGGTTGGCCTTGTCCAGCAGGGCATAGAGGCCGAGCAGGGACGGGATCACCAGCGGCCAGTAGTTGAAGGGGGAGAAGGCCAGCACGGCGAGCGCGCCGGATGCCATGGCACAGAGGCTTGTCAGGAGTTTCGATTTCACGGGCAATAGAGGCTCGGATTGGACTGCAACAGGTTGATTGGCCGGTATCTTAACCTGTAAATGCGGTCAACGGCGAGCCTCCCGGCTGTGGCGGGCACAACCGGGCTGGGATCGGGAAATAAAGGGCGGTCTGCCGGGCATGGGATGACGTGTGGGGTCAAAGGATTGGTTACCTTGCCCCGTGGCCAAATGGCAAGCGCCCCGACGAGCGGGGCGCTGATGCTTCACGGCTGGCTGAGGGCCGCGCTGAATTTACAGGGCTTCAGACTGGGCCGCGACATGGTTGTCGGGGATCTTCACCTGCAGCTGTTGCAGGCGGCGCCGGTCGGCGTGCATCACCTTGAACAGGTAGCCGTCCAGCTCTATCTCCTCACCCTTTTTCGGCAGGTGGCTGAAGGCGTGCATCACCAGACCGCCCACGGTATCCACCTCTTCATCGCTGAACTGGGTGCCGAAGAAGTCGTTGAAATCCTCGATCTCGGTGAGCGCGCTGACCGAGAAGACCCGTTTGCTGATGCGGCGGATCTCGTCCGGCTCATCTTCGATGTCGTCAAACTCGTCGTCGATCTCGCCGACGATGAGCTCCAGTATGTCTTCGATGGTCACCAGACCTGAGACGCCACCAAACTCGTCCACCACGATGGCCATGTGGTAGCGCTCTTCACGAAACTCCTTGAGCAGACGGTCGACCCGCTTGCTTTCGGGCACGATCACCGTAGGGCGCAAGATTTTCTCGAGCTGCAGCGGCTCGCTGGCATGGTGGCCGCCGAAACCGAACGGCAGCAGATCCTTGGCGAGCAAGATGCCCTCCACATGATCCTTGTCTTCGTTGATCACCGGAAAGCGGGAGTGACCGGATTCGATGATCACGGGCAAGATGTCGTCCACCGGCTGGGACTTCTCTATGGTGACCATCTGGGAGCGGGGGATCATGATGTCGCGAACGCGCAGCTCGGCAATTTCGAGCACGCCTTCAATCATGTCCTTGGTGTCCTGATCGATAAGATCGCGCTCCTCGGCATCGGCTATCACATCCACCAAATCGTTGCGGTCTTTTGGCTCGCCCTGGAAGAGTTGGCTGAGTTTGTCGAGCCAGGTTTTCTTCGGCGAGCCGGTACTAGGGTGATCGTCGGTCATTTTTTCTCTTGGTTACTCGCTTGAACACATTTGGAATTGTCTTGGTGATATAAGGATGACCATCGGCTGTTTCAAGACGATGACTCTCCCGTCCTTTACGCTTTTACTCTTCGTCGTTCAGATAAGGGTCGGCAAAACCGAGTTCCTGCATGATGTCGCGATCCAGGCGTGGCACCATCTCTTCGGCTTTGTTCTCCTGTCTACTCTGCTACTTCATCGTCCTGGTAAGGATCGGCAAAACCGAGCTCCTGCATGATGTCGCGTTCGAGCTGCTCCATCTCTTCGGCTTCCTCATCCTCGATATGGTCATAACCTAGCAGATGCAGACTGCCGTGCACAACCATGTGGGCCCAGTGGGCCTCCAGCGGTTTGTTCTGCTCGACGGCCTCCTGTTCCACCACCTGGCGGCAGATGACGAGATCACCGAGCAGCGGCAGTTCCATGCCGGGTGGCGCCTCGAACGGGAAGGAGAGCACGTTGGTGGGCTTGTCCTTGCCGCGATAGGTGAGGTTGAGCTCGCGGCTCTCCGCCTCGTCGACGATGCGCACCGTCACTTCGGCCTCGGTCTGGAAACCGAGTATGGTGCCGTCAAGCCAGCCTTGCAGCTTGGCTTCGCTCGGCAGATCTTCCGCCTGAGCGCAGGCCAGTTGCAGATCCAGGGTCACACTCATTGGGCACTCTCTTTATTGGCTTTGGCAGGGATGGACTCGGCCTGTTTGGCATCGAACGCCTCGTAGGCCTGCACGATACGGGCCACCACCGGATGGCGTACCACGTCTTTGGATTCAAAGAAGTTGAACGACAGGCCGTCGACCCCTTGCAGCACTTCCAGCGCGTGGCGCAGGCCGGACTTGGTGCTGCGCGGCAGATCCACCTGGGTGATGTCACCGGTGACCACTGCCTTGGAGTTGAAGCCGATGCGGGTCAGGAACATCTTCATCTGTTCCGTGGTGGTGTTCTGGGCCTCATCCAGGATGATGAAGGCGTCATTGAGGGTGCGGCCGCGCATGTAGGCGAGCGGCGCTACCTCGATGATGTTGCGCTCCATCAGCTTCTCGACCCGCTCAAAGCCCAGCATCTCGAACAGGGCGTCGTAGAGCGGGCGCAGATAAGGATCGACCTTCTGGGAGAGATCGCCGGGCAGAAAACCCAGCTTCTCGCCCGCTTCCACCGCCGGGCGGGTCAGCAGTATGCGGCGTATCTCCTGACGTTCCAGCGCATCCACGGCGGCGGCCACCGCCAGATAGGTCTTGCCGGTACCGGCCGGGCCAATGCCGAAGCTGATGTCGTGCTGGACTATGTTGGCGATGTACTGCGCCTGATTGGGGCTGCGCGGCTTGATGAGACCGCGCTTGGTCTTGACCGTCACCTCCTTGCCATAAGGTATGCCGGCGGCCGGTTCGTCATCCTGCTCCAGCACCCGCGACTCCTGAATGGCCAGGTGCACCATGTCGGGCACTATGTCGGTCACCTTGCCGCCCTTGAGGGGCTGGGTTTCCACATAGAGGTGCTTGAGGATGACGGCTGCGGCATCCAGCTGGGCCTGTTTGCCAACCAGCTGGAAGTGACTGTCACGGTAGCTGATCTCGATGCCGAGGCGGCGTTCCAGCTGCTTGATGTTGTCATCGAAGGGACCGCACAGGCTGGCGAGGCGCCGATTGTCGGCGGGCTCCAGATGCAGATTCAGGGTCGAGATGTGTCGGCTCAAAATATCCTCGTCTTGGCGCAGTGCCCATCAGGCCAGGCCAGATGGGCACGAAGAGATTAGTGGGGAGTGAAGGCGGCAACGCCCAGTGCGTCCGGCACGTTATCCGGGCGGGCGGATTTAACCAGGATCTCGCTTGGGGTGGGGGTAAACGCGGCAACGCCCAGCTCGTCCGGTATATTATCCGGGCGGCGGGCCAGGATCTCGCGCGGCGCCGTGGCGATGCGCAGATTCATCTCATCCTCGCCGCGGATAAAACGACCGCGCAGGGAGTTGGGACGCACCTCGGTGATCTCCACGTCGGCAAAGCCGCCGATCAGGGTGTGCTGCCCCTCGAAGTTGACCACCCGGTTGTTCTCAGTGCGGCCACACAGCTGCATGGGGTCGAGCCGGGAGGGCCCTTCCACCAGGATGCGCTGGGTGGAGCCCAGCATGGCGCGGCCAATCTGCATCGACTGGTTGTTGATGACATGCTGCAGGCGGGCCAGCCGGGCCTTTTTCACTTCCATGTCGACGTCGTCGGGCATGTCAGCGGCCGGCGTGCCGGGGCGCGGGCTGTAGATGAAGCTGAAGCTCATGTCGAAGTTGATCTCTTCGATCAGCTTCATGGTGGCCTCGAAATCCTCGTCCGTCTCGTTCGGGAAGCCGACGATGAAGTCGGAACTGATGGTGATGTCGGGACGGGCGGCGCGCAGGCGACGGATCTTGGACTTGTACTCCAGCACGGTATGCGGGCGCTTCATCATGGTCAGGATGCGATCCGAACCGCTCTGCACCGGCAGGTGCAGGAAGCTGACCACTTCCGGCGTGTCCTTGTAGACCTCTATGATGTCGTCGGTGAACTCGATCGGGTGGCTGGTGGTGTAGCGAATGCGGTCTATGCCATCGATGGCGGCCACCAGTCGCAGCAGCTCGGCGAAGGAGCAGATGCTGCCATCAAAGGTCGGGCCCCGGTAGGCGTTGACGTTCTGGCCCAGCAGGTTCACCTCGCGCACGCCCTGTTCGGCGAGCTGGGCGATTTCGTAGAGCACGTCGTCCATCGGCCGGCTCACCTCCTCGCCACGGGTGTAGGGCACCACGCAGAAGGAGCAGTATTTGGAGCAGCCTTCCATGATGGAGACGAACGCGGTGGCGCCTTCGGCACGGGGTTCCGGCATGCTGTCGAACTTTTCGATCTCGGGGAAGGCGATGTCCACCTGGGCACCCCGGCCCTCCTGCACCTGCTTGATCATGGCGGGCAGGCGATGCAGGGTCTGTGGACCGAACACGATATCCACATAGGGGGCGCGAGTGCGAATGTTGTCCCCCTCCTGGGAGGCGACACAGCCACCCACGCCGATCACCAGACCGGGCTTGTTGGCCTTGAGTTTTTTCCAGCGTCCCAGCTGGTGGAACACCTTCTCCTGTGCTTTTTCGCGGATGGAGCAGGTATTGAGCAGCAAGACATCTGCCTCTTCGGGCTCCTCGGTCAGTTCATAGCCATTGCTGGCATCCAACAGGTCGGCCATCTTGGACGAGTCGTACTCGTTCATCTGGCAACCCCAGGTTTTAATGTGAAGTTTCTTGCTCATTGCTTCTCTTGACTTGTGTTGAAATCGGCATGGTCAAAGGACCGGGCATTTTACTCCGCAATCTGGATACTGCCTAGCTAATATCCAGCCCGTCATGGGTCTCCCTTCCTTCCGGACAGCCGGTATTTGTTCGGGCTTTCTCCTTGATTTGGCGCGGCAATTCGCAATTTGTCTCACTGTTTCTGCCGGTCCCTTGCGGTATCATGTCCCCATTCGGTTTTACCCCGCCTACCCTTGTCCGGGGCATCCCCTTTCAGGAATCAAGTTATGGAACAGTGTGATATCGCCATCGTCGGCGCTGGCATGGTCGGCGCTGCCACCGCCTGTCTGCTGGCGGCGCAGGGTCTCTCCATTCGGGTCATAGAGACCCAATTGCCCGAGCAATACGCCCCACAGCAGCCGCTGGATCTGCGGGTTTCCGCCATCAGTCAGGCCTCGGTGGCGCTGCTGGATCAGGCCGGCGCCTGGTCACACCTGCAGCAGATGCGGCTCTGTCCCTACCGCCGGCTGGAGACCTGGGAGCTGGACGGTTTTGCCACCCGCTTCGACGCGGCCTATCTCGGCCTGCCCCAGCTCGGTTACATCATCGAAAACCGGTTGGTGCAGCTGGCCCTGCTCAAGAGGATGGAGGATTTCCCCAACATCCAGACCCACACCCCGGCGGCGGTGACGAGTCTGCGCCAGAGCGCCAACGAGGCCGTGCTGACTCTGGACGATGGTACCGAGCTTTGCGCCCGCTGGGTGCTGGCCTGCGATGGCGCCGAATCCCAGATGCGCCGGTTGGCTGGCATAGGCGTGTCGCGCTTCGAGTACCGCCAGCACTGCATGTTGATCAATATCGACACCGAGTTTGCGCAGGAAGATATCACCTGGCAGCAGTTCACCCCGAGCGGCCCGCGCGCCTTCCTGCCGCTGCCCGGCCAGCACGGTTCCCTGGTGTGGTATGACAGCCCGGCCCGTATTCGTGCCCTGTCGGCCATGAGCAACGAGAAGCTGGGGGAGGAGGTGCGCCGCCACTTTCCGGCCCGGCTCGGCGGCTTCACCGTCACGGCCAAGGGGAGTTTTCCGCTGGTGCGGCGCCACGCCAACGACTATCACGCCGGTCGGGTTGTGCTGCTTGGCGATGCCGCCCACACCATCAACCCGCTGGCGGGGCAGGGGGTCAACCTCGGCTTCAAGGACGTGGCCTGCTGGGCTGGGTTGCTGGAAAAGGCGGGAGCCGACTGGTATCAGCTGGCCCTGGCGGAGCGCTACGAGCGCCGCCGTCGCCCTGACAACCTTTTAATGCAGTCAGGGATGGATCTCTTCTACGGGGTGTTCAGCAACGAGATAGGGCCACTCAAGCTGGCTCGCAATCTGGCCCTCAATCTGGCGGACAAGGCTGGCCCGCTCAAGGAGATGGCGCTGCGCTACGCATTGGGGCTGGTATAAGGCGCCGGGCGCCATCACGAGGGAGCAGAGATCATGAACAAGGCACTGCTGGCGATCGATTTTATCAACGACATAGCCCACCCGGACGGGCGCATCGCCGCCTCGGCGGCCCATGTGGTGGAGCAGGATGCCATCACCCATGCCAATCAGGCACTGGCCCATGCCCGTGCCCACGGCTGGCTGGTGATCCTGATCAAGGTCGGCTTTGATGGCGGCTATCTGCTGCAACCCAAGGGTTCCCCCATGTTTGGTCGGGCCAATCAGTTTGGTGCGCTTTCGCTGGCGGACAGTGGCACCGACTTCCACCCCGATCTTGACGTGCAACCCGGCGATCTGGTGCTGACCAAGCCCAGGGTCAGCCCCTTCTATGGCACCGCGCTTGAGCCGGCGCTGCGGGCCAATCGCATTGGTCACCTCTATCTGTGCGGGGTCAGCACCAGCTGGGCCATTCAGGCTGCGGCTCGGGACGGCCACGATCGGGACTACGCCATCACCATACTGGAGGATGCCTGCGCCGCCGCCGACGCCAGCGAACACCTGGGCTCGTTGCGGATGCTTGGCCGTATCGCCGAGATCATCAAGGTGGCCCGACTGGAGTGATCTCGCCGGTCAAGGCTGTTTTCGCTCACTATTTTGACATTTTGTCAGCAGTCCCCTGTTGAGCCGGCGCCGTTTTAGGGCAACATGGAGTCAGCATTGATGGCCACAAGGATGAGGGCATGCGTTATCAGGGACGGATCGCGAGCTGGAACGAGGCGCGAGGCTTCGGCTTTATCACGCCGGAGCAGCAGGGGAGCGAGCAGCAAGGGAGTGGGCTGTTCGTGCACATCTCGGCACTGCAATCCGATGGTCGGCTGCCCGAGGCGGGGGAGCGGGTCTCCTACCAGATAGGCAGGGGCAAGGATGACAAGCCCAGGGCCGTGCAGGTGTTCTTCCCCGACCGGCCCCTGTCGCTGGCTGACACCTCCGTTCCCCCTTTGTCCTGCAAAGACGCGGTCCGCCGACCAGCGGCCAGGGGGGCACAGCCACCCGTTTCCTCCAGGCTCCGCCCTGGTCCCTCCTATCGCCGCAAGAGCAGCTGGCGCGGCAAGTTGATCCCCCTGCTGGTGCTGGCGGGCCTGTTTTCGGTCTACTCCCGCTTCTCGGCCGAGTCGGTCTCACCTATGCCGGCCTCCTCTTTCAGCCAGGAGGAGGCCGGCAGCTCATACAGCCCCACCTTCGTCCGTCAGTGCGACGGTCGGCAGTACTGCTCCCAAATGACCTCCTGCGAGGAGGCGACCTGGTTTTTGCAAAATTGCCCCAACACCAAGATGGATGGCAGAGGGAGAGGCAACGGCATTCCTTGTGAAAGTCAGTGGTGCAGCCATTAGCGGGGGGCTGGCTCAAGCGGTTGATCATCTATCTTTATTTTACAGGCCGGGGGCGGGGCATGGCCGGTTCTACCCTTTAGTCATTGGCGAAACGCTGGCAGAAAGGCCGGCATTGCTCTCGTTGTCTCGGCAGGTACTGTGCGTTGTTTTTGGGTGAGGTGTGCGGTCATGGTGGATGATTTTCGGGGCTCTCTGTTTCATTTTTCCGAACGGGCACAGTATCTGGCGGCCTTGCTGAACTCGCTGGAAGACCAGATATCCGTGATTGATCGGGACGGAGTGATCCACTATACCAATCTCGCCTGGAACCGGTTTGCCGAGCAAAACGGCATACCGCAAGGGTACAACTGGCTGGGGGTCAACTACCTGAGGGTGTTCGACTGCCTGGTCGATCCACTGGTACTGATGGCGGCAGAGGGGATCCGTCGTGTGCTGTGCGGGGAGCAGGACCACTTCTCTCTGGAGTATCCCTGCCACAGCCCGGATACCCAGCGTTGGTTCATGATGCGGGTCTCTCCCGTGCTGGGGGTGGATGTCGAGTTTTACACCATAGCCCACATCAACATCACGGAGCGCAAGTTGCAGGAGCTGGACGTGACCCACCTCTCCCAACACGATCCCCTGACCGGTCTGGCCAACCGGCGTCTGTTCAACAGCTTCCTGCATAACGAGTGGCGCCGCAGCATGCGGGAGCGCACGCCCATCTCCTTCATCATGCTGGATCTGGACAACTTCAAGGCGTGCAACGATCACTTCGGCCATCAGGTTGGGGACGATTTCCTGCTGCAGGTGGGCCACCTGCTCAACGCCTTGTGCCAGCGGCCAGCGGATCTGCCAAGCCGGTTCGGGGGCGATGAATTTGCGCTGGTCCTCGGCAATACCGGCAAGGAGGCTGCCTTGCGGATGGGGGAGGCGATCCGCCTCGGGATCCGTGCCTTGAGTATCCGGGAGGCGGGTGATGCCCGACTCAGCGCCAGCATCGGCATTGCCACCCAGATCCCTGATCTGCTGCAGGGCTCGGAGAACGAACTGCTGGCGGCGGCCGATATGGCGCTCTACATGGCCAAAAAGGGGGGCAAGAATCGCTGCCACAGCGTCAGCTGTCCGTCATTACCCGCCCCTTGAGCACCACAGCCCCTTGATGGGGCTTTTTTTTTGCGCATAAGCCGCCTCAGCACTCGGGCACGGCCGAGCATGGCGTGGGATGCGCCGCCATGACCAGTTGCAGGAAACGATCGCGGATGGGATCGGCAAATGCCGGGTTCCAGACCAGGCTGATTTCCCATTCTGACCAAGGGCCGGACAAGGGGTAGAGGGTGACATCCTGGCCCGCAATGAAGCTGACGCTGCGCGGCAATATGGCGTTGCCTATGCCGGCGGCCACCAGGGCGACCAGGGTCTGGATATCTTCCGCCTCCTGCACCATGCCGGTCAGCCGGTTGGCGCCGAGGAAGCTGGCGATCTGCTGGCTGAGGCCCGGGCAGCGGTGCCCGACCATCTGCAACAGTGGCTGATGGGCCAGCGCCCACTCCACGTCGAAAGCAGCCGGATCCGGCCCCGTCATCTGGCTGGGCACGGCCAGCACCAGCCGGTCGGTCAGCAGCCTGTGCTCCCGCAGTTGCGGCGCGTGCGGCCGGCGCATGAATCCCAGCTGCAACTGACCCGACAGCAAGCGCTCGTGCTGGATGGCGGAGGTCATGTCCTGCAGATGCACCATCACATCGGGTACCTGCTGCTTGAAACGGGCGACCAGCGAGGGGGCCAGCGCGAAGCTCGACAGCCCGAAGCCAATCTTGAGCCGCCCTGCTATGCCGCTCGCCAGTGCCAGGGCGTGACGCTCAAACCCCCTGCCGTGTTCGACCAGTGCGCTGGCCTGGGTGAGCAGCTGTGCACCTATGGCGGTCAGCTCGGCGCCGTGGCGACCCCGGTTGAACAGCGTGCTGCCGAGGGCCAGCTCCAGCCCCTGGATCTGCTTGGTCAGTGCCGGCTGGGTGATGAACAGCCGGCTGGCGGCCTCCCGGTAGTTGGCGGTTTCGGCCAGCATCACGAACGCCTGCAGTTGCCTCAAGTCGAATTTCATTCCGTTTGGTTATCCAATGTGGCGATTTATTGATTATAAATTATCTAACTGCCTTGTTCTAATGGTCTCGTAACGGGCCATCTGCCCGGTCTGACACACAACGAGGAGCCATGTCATGTCTAGCGAACGCTATCTGTTTTTGATCAAGGGAACCCTGGTGATGGCCCAGCCACTGGCGGCGCCGGAGACGGGGGAGTTGTTGGCGAGCCTGCTGCAACAGGGATTTGTGGTGGCCCCCCAGCAGGTCTGGGCGGGCAATGCCGAGCAGGCGCTGGCCTGTTATGAGCAGGCAGCCCAGCAGTCGGCCCTCGCCAGTGTGCTGGCAGGGGTTGAGCCCGTGCTGGCTGGAGCCCCGTCATGACCCGGCTCACCCTGCAGGCTGCCGCCCTGCTGCTGGACATGGATGGCACCCTGGTTCACTCCACCGGCGAGGTGGAAACCGTGTGGCGGCTATGGTGCCGACGTCATCAGCTGGCGCCCGAGCCCGTGCTGGCCATGTGTCACGGCCTTCGCTCGCGGGAGGTGATCCGGGCCCTGGCTCCGCAGCTGGACATGGCGCAGGAGGTGGCCCTGCTCGATGAGCTTGAGATCCATCACACGGGGCGCGGCGAGGCCATCATGGGATGCCGGGCCGTGCTGGCCAGCGTGCCCGCCGGACGTTGGGCACTGGTGACTTCCGCCAGTCAGAGGGTCGCCCGCCATCGGCTGGCGAGCGCAGGTCTGCCACTGCCGGATATGCTGGTGGGGGCGGAAGACGTGATGCGGGGCAAGCCGGATCCCGAGCCCTATCTGCTGGCCGCGACACGGCTCGGGGTTGCCCCCGCCGACTGTCTGGTGTTCGAGGATGCGTCGGCTGGCATAGAGAGTGCCCTGCGGGCCGGTTGTACAGTGGTGCAGGTCGGAGGCAAGCGGTTGCTGGATCCGGCCGTCATAGCCGTGATCCAGGATTGGCGTCAGGTGAGGGTGGGTGATGGGGCGGAGGGCGCGTTGCAGGTGACGCTGCTGACCTGATGGGAGAGCAGACAACAAAAAAGCCCCCGGCGAGCGGGGGCATGGTATGACGAGACAGCCGGGTTATTTGAAAACGCGGAAACGGGTGGCGTCGTCGATAAAAGTCTTCTCTCCGGCTGGCTGCTTGATGCTGCCAAAGGGCATCTGGGCGCGCAGCAGCCAGCTCGCTGGCAGGTTCCACTCCTTGCGCACCGCTTCGTCGATCAACGGGTTGTAGTGCTGCAGGGAGGCTCCAATCCCTTCCTGTGCCAGGCTGGTCCAGACCGCAAATTGGGCGATACCGGTGGCATGTTCGGACCAGATTGGGAAGTTGTCGGCATACAGCGCAAACTTCTGTTGCAGATCCTTGATCACATCCGTGTCTTCGAAGAAGAGCACGGTACCGAAACCGGCACGGAAGCTGCCATCCACCTTGGCTTCGCTCTGGGCGTAAGCCTCTGGCGGTACTATCTTTTTCAATTCAGCTTTAACTATGTCCCACAGCTTGTGGTGTTGGGCGCCAAACAGTATGACGGCGCGGGAGCTCTGGGAGTTGAAAGAGGAGGGGCTGTGCTTGACGGCATCCTGGATCAGGGTCGTCAACTGCTCCGGCGTGTGGGAGACCTGGTCGCCCAGGGCATAGATGGTACGACGTACTTTGATCTGTTCGATAAACGGACTGCTCATAACATCTCCTTGGTTTGACGGATCATCGCATTCGGCGGCCAGTGAGAAGGCCATCCGGCTCCGATTGTTCAAGCTATAGACTATAACACCGCCTTCCCGCTTAACCGTCAACGCACAGTGGTCACTGTTTTTACTTTTTGTGGATATTCATATGCGCAGTCTGGATGAGCCGCCTCACATTTTTGTGTTTCTTGTCAATTAGCTCTTATTCAGCTGATTTCAATCAATGATTAACCCGGTCTTTTCACTATAAGATCCTCGCACATCGGCTGTTTTCAGGGAGCTTTGATGATCCAGTGGGTGCTCAACCGGCGCTACTATGTGTTGACCTCGTGCTCCTTCCTGCTGGGCGCTCTGGTGCTGGTCGCCACCCTGACCCTGGCTGCGGTCAGTTACCTGCGCAGCATAGACAAGACGATGGCCGGTTACGGCCACATGATCTCCTCCATCGAGGCTGCGCTCATTCACGAACTGGTGCTGGCCAACCAGCGTCAGTTGGCCGTGCTGGAGGCATCGCTGGACAAGGCTGCCATCGCCCGTGGCGAGCCCGCCGACAACCCGATCTGGGCCATCGCCCATCAGATCAAGCGTGACGATCACTACATCTATTTCTACAACTCCCGCTTTGATCGGATCAGCAGTTATCCCCTCTGGGTACAGCCAGCCGAGTACAGGGCCGCCCTGCGCCCCTGGTACCAGGTGTTGTCGATGGAAGGGGACGAGCTGGTCTGGTTTGGCCCCTATCAGGAGTACAGTTCCCACGAGCGCATCCTGACTCTGATCAAACGGGTGAAAGATGATGATGGCAAGCTGCTCGGCCTCTTGATGGTGGATATGTCCTTCAACGCCATCCAGCAGGCGCTGCAGCGGGCCATGGGTAGCAACCAGGCCGCCATCTACCTTAGCCAGCGGGGCAGTGACCGGCTGCTGGTGGGCAGCAAGATGGCGCTCTATGACAAGGCTAACGCGACGGCAGAGCCCCATCTGCTGGGGCTGGATGTTATCTGGCATGGCAGCCACCTGAGGCGCGAGCTGGAGGATGTCGACTGGGACCTTAATATCTATCTGCCCCCCGCCCTGTTTCGTGACAGTCTTTACGAGGCCCTGCTGATGGTGGTGCTGCCGCTGCTCTCCCTCTTCATCATCTGGTTTTGCAGCATCAATTTTCTGGTGCGGGTGTTCCGTCAGGAGCAGGCGCTGGTCTCGGGTTCGCTGACCGGCATTGTGCAAGCACCCTGTTGCCCCAAGCCTTCGAGTCACCTGAAGACCTGGTTTGTGCGCAACAGCCTCAGCGAGATAGAGCAGGTCCGCACCAGCTTCCTGCAAGGGCAGGATGCGCTGCTGCACGATCCCCTCACCGGCATCATGAACCGGCGCGCCTTTATCCAGCGCCGGAGCGAGCTGGAAGAAAATCGGACGCCCCACTGGCTGGTGCTGTTCGATGTGGACAATTTCAAATGCATCAACGACAGCTGGGGCCACAGCGTGGGGGATGGCGTGCTCTGCCGGGTGGCTGAACTGATGGTGGCCGAGCTTGGCAGCGGCAGCGCCTACCGGATCGGGGGAGACGAGTTTGCGGCCCTGCTGCCGTGGGCGCGCCACGAGCTGGAGCCGCGACTGAACCATCTGCTGGCGCGGGTACGCAATCAGCAGTGGCGGGAATTCAAGGCAGAGGTCACCCTGAGCGCGGGCGGTGCTCACTATCCGGATGACGCCCTCTTTCTGTTCGATCGGGCCGACGACTGCCTCTACCAGAGCAAGCGGTTGGGGCGGGATCGCTGGCATCTCTCTTCGTCCCCGGAGACTGGCGGTGAGCCAAGCTCCCTTCGGTGACAATATCTGTCTGATCCCTGCGTGATCCTGGCGGGCTGCGACAATCCGGGCCAAGGGGATGTACCGCTCACCTTGTGCTGATCTATATATTTTTATCTTTATTTTCAAATCGTTAATCTTTCATCTCGAGCGCCTGCGCCTGGCTCTGATTCTTTTGAATGAGGTGTCAGGCCGCGGGGGCCACTGGCGGAGTGGACGGCTGTTTGTATAGTGCAGGGGAAATTAATCAGGTTTGACAGGAGTACCCCATGGAGATGAACAAGCACGGCATGAGCGCCCTGGCCCTGTTGGGCTCCCTGTTGCTGGCGAGCGGCGCAGTGCAGGCCTCGGAAACCCTCAACACCATACTCGGCGGCGGTGCCGGTGGCGTGGCTGGCACCATGATAGGCAAGGAGCTGGGGGGCGATACCGGTGCCCTGGTGGGAGCGGCAGTCGGTGGTGCGGCCGGTGGCGCCGCCACCGCCAACAAGGGCAACAAGAATGAAGCGGCCCTGGGTGGCGCCGTTGGTGCCCTGGGTGGCGCGGCCATCGGCAAGAGCGTGGGAGGCAGCACGGGCCAGCTGATCGGTGCCGGCATCGGCGGTGCCAGTGGGTCGGCCATTGGTGCCAAGACGGGAGACGGTCACAAGAGCAACAATGATCGCTACGACGACGATGAGCACAGGCACCACAAGAAACACAAGAAGCACAAGAAACACAGATGGCATGATGATGACTGATGTCAGCCGTGCTGGCTGGTGCGCCATGGTGGCGAGCATAGACAAAAGGGGCCAACAGGCCCCTTTTTGCATGGTGTGACTCAGACCAGCCGGTGCTGGCGCCGTCCCTCGGCGAAGGCGTTGATGTTGTCGATCAGCTGATCGGCGAGGCGCTGCATCGACTCCTCGCTGGCCCAGGCCACGTGCGGGGTCAGGATGAAGTTGGGGTATTGCAGAGCCTGCATCAGCGGGTGATCGGGGGGTGGCGGCTCGACGCTCGCCACATCGAAGCCGGCGCCACCGAGCCGGCCGTTGGCCAGCGCCTTGAGCAGTGCCGCTTCATCCACTAGGCCGCCACGGCCCACGTTGATCAGCAGGGCGCCCGGTTTCATCAGGGCCAGCTCCCGTTCGCCGATCAGGTGGCGGGTGTAGGGGGTGAGCGGGCAGTGCAGGCTGACCACATCCGAGCTTTGCAGCAGCGCGTCCAGCGGCAGCCGATCCTCGTCGTGGCTGGCGCCGACCTGACTCTGGGCGTAGCGCACCGCCATGCCCATCCCCTGCGCCCGTTCGCCGAGCGCCTGACCCAGGGTACCTTTGCCTATGATGCCGAGCTGCTTGCCGTGCAGATCCATGATGGGGTGATCGAAGAAGCAGAACTGGCCGCTCTGCTGCCAGCGCCCCTCCAGCAGGGATTGGCGCCAGGCGAACAAATTGCGCGACAAGGCAAGCATCAGCGCCATGGCGTGCTCCGGCACCGAGGGACCCGAGTAGTTGCGGATATTGCATACCCCGACATTGGCTGCCCGGCACGCCTCCAGATCCACGTTGTCGCTGCCGGTGGCCGCCAGGGCGATCAGCTTGAGATCCGGCAGTTGTGCCAGCTCGGTGGCGCCGATGCGTACCTTGTTGATGATGGCGATACTGGCATTCCTGAGCCGCTCCACCACCTGCTCGGGGGTCGTGCTTGGATGGCTCTGCCAGTGATGGGGAAAGTCTGGCCGGTGCAGTGTGATGCCCGCATCCAGGGTATCGCTATCGAGAAAAACTATCTGCTGCATGACGCCTCCTGCCATTGGAGCCGTCATGATGCCAAATATGGGCGTCCGGGAGCCAGCCCGAACGCCGTCAGCGGTGAATCAATGGCGCTGTCTGTGACGCTGGCGGCATTTTGGGGGCAGGTCGAGGTCAGAGCCAGCCGAGGTGGGTGAGCCACCCCTGAATGCGGGTCGGTGTTTCATCCAGCTCCATCAAGGCGTAGGGGCGGTAGTTGAGCTTGTGGCTGCGGCGGCTCTCGCTGCGACGAGCTTCAGCGGCCAGCAGTGGCCAGCGGCCGCCCTCTTCCTGATAGAGATCCAGGGTCGGCATGGTTGCCTGGGCCACCTGCTTGGCCAGGGTCTGATTGCTCTGCTGATTGGGGAAGAAGCCATCCAGCAGCACCAGGGCATCGGGGGCGGGCACTTGCTCGCTGGCGATGAGGTTGGTGGCCCAGGCGGCGCTGGTGCCCTGCGCCAGTATCAGCTTGAAGCCCCCTTCTTGCAGCTTGGCATCCCCCAGCTTGATGATGCGGGCGGCAAACTGCTTGCGAAAGTCATCGATGGCCTGCTGTTTCTTCTCGGCGGCGGGGTCCAGCTCCGCCTGTTGGGGAGAGGGGAGCAGCAGCAGGGTATCGAAGCCGAGTTGGCCGAGGGCCCGGGTCAGTTGCCACAGCTGACCGCTGCGCTGCCAGTCCGGCAGCAGGATCGCCAGCCCGACATAGCTGTCGCTGTCATGCTTGGCAAACAGCACAGTCTGCTTGTCTATCTGGGTGCTGTTGGGCAGCCCCTGCCAGTCGCTGTTTTGCCAGTAGTCGAGGGGCTGTGGCTCGGTGATGGGGGGCGCGACATCGCTGGCCTGCGAAGCCTGGCTTGCCAGCAGGGTCAGTAACAGCAGTGATAAGGATAATCTGGCCATAGTGCGCTCCCCGGTTAATTGGGTTAGCGGCACGGGGCCGGTTTTCTGAAGTGCGGCCAGGGGATCAATAAAAAAGCGAGCCATTGGCTCGCTTTTTTGGATTCAACTCAAGGGGTCGATCAGGAGATACGACGCTTGAATTCGCCGGTGCGGCTGTCGATTTCGATCTTGTCACCGATCTCTACGAAGGCGGCAACGGCCAGCTCGTAGGTGGTGCCCTTCAGACGGGCAGGCTTGGTCACTTTGCCGGAGGTGTCGCCACGGGCGGCCGGCTCTGTGTACTCGACTTCGCGCACGATAGTGGTCGGCAGTTCTACGGAGATGGCTTTCTCGTTGTAGAAAGTCACTTCGCAGATGTCTTCCATGCCGTCTACCAGGTAGTTCAGCACGTCACCCAGGTTGTCTTTCTCGACGTCGTGCTGGTTGTACTCGGTGTCCATGAAGACATACAGAGGGTCGGAGAAGTAAGAGTAGGTGCACTCTTTACGCTCCAGCTGAACCACGTCCAGCTTGTCGTCGGCCTTGAATACGGTCTCGGTCGCGCTACCGTTGAGCAGACCCTTCAGTTTCATCTTGACCACGGCGGAGTTACGGCCGGATTTGTTGAACTCAGCCTTCTGGACCACCATCGGCTCGGTGCCGATCATGACTACGTTACCAGCGCGGATTTCCTGTGCGGTTTTCATGTAAAAAATTCCTGTTCGTGAAACGGACGGATAAAAACTGCCAGATTATATACGGCTTTCTAAAAATTTCACCAACCGCGTGACGAGATCCCCGTCCTCGAGCAGCTTCTGTGACCAGCTTCGCGCATCTTGCTGCCAAATGGCGCTATATCGGGGCCATTGGGCCCAAAGTTTGCTGGTATCTTCCCCCTGGTTGAGGGCGTGGTTGAAAGCCCGCAACCATTGGGCTGCCTCCGGGGAAAAGTCCGCCAGATAGTGATCGAGAAAACCGTCCAGCTTGACCATGTGGGCCTGCTCATCCTGCGGGTAGATGTGCCACAGGAAGGGGCGGGCGGCCCACTGGGCCCGCACGAAGGAGTCCTCGCCGCGCACCAGATTGAGGTCGCAGCTCCACAGCAGCCGGTCGTAGCCTGCCTGATCCGTCATCGGCAGCAGCTTGATGGTGAGACTGCCCACGCGCAGCAGATCCCCGGCCCTGGCGGTGGCGATGGCGCTCTCAAGGCCGGCGCCGCGCAGCACGTCATTGAGCGAGCGCCCCAGCGGCAATAGCAAAGTGACGGGGGTTGGGCTCTGACACCAGCCCTCTATCAGGCTCACAAGCGCTTCGCTCTCGTAGGTAAAGAGGCTGACTCTCAGCTCATTGTCCCCTTTGGGCGGCAATCCCAGGCTGGCCCAGTAGGCGGCAAGGCCAGCTTCATCCTGTTGCCACTGCTCACGCGCAGCCATGAGCCCCTGCTCGCACAAGAGGCCGCCGGTGCTGGGGGTGAAGCCCGGGAAGAAGAAGTATTTGTTGAGGCTCAGGTCGCCGACTCGCTGGGGCGATGCAAGGCCGTGGCAATCCTCGACCCAGCTCTCGGCCGAGAGGTACTCCAGATTGATCCAGCAGGGGGGCTTGGGTTGGCTGGCCATGCGCTCGATAAAGGGAGCGGGCAGTTCGCAGGCGAACGCTTCTATGACCACCTTTGCCGGGATGACATCCGCCGGCAGCGCGTCGTGCCAGTGCTGGATATAGATGCCCGCGACCCACTGGCCATCTTGCGCGGGGTCGAGTCCCGGGCAGATGCGGGCGAAGCTCGCCAGATCGTCCACCCAGAGCCTGACTCTTGCTTCACTGCCGTGGGTCAGCCCTTGTCCCTCTTCTGCTCCACTAGCCTGGGTCGGGACATGCCCCTCTTGCTCCAGCTGGCGAGCGAGCCGCCAGGTGACGCCTATGTCACCGAAGTTGTCCACGACGCAGCAGAAGATATCCCAGTCGAATGGCGGCAGATTACGTGGTGAAGAGGTTGTCATGTCAGGGGTCCGATGGAAAAGAGATACAAAAAAACCGGTGTGCAGGGTAGCACACCGGTGGATTGGCTTCTAAGGGGCAGGGCATGAAGCCCTCACTCCTGGCAGGGGCAGGTTTACTCCTTGCCGTAGACGTTGTTCTCCTGCTCGCGCACCCGGATAAAGGTGGTGCGTTTGGTCAGCTCTTTGAGCTGGCTGGCGCCGACGTAGGTGCAGGTGGAGCGCACGCCGCCCAGGATGTCGCGCACCGTGTTCTCGACCGGGCCGCGGTAGGGCAGCAGCACGGTTTTGCCTTCGGAGGCGCGATAGTCGGCGACGCCGCCGGCGTGCTTGTCCATGGCACTCGATGAGCTCATGCCGTAGAACTTCATGAAGGGGGTGCCATCTACGTCCACCACTTCGCCGCCGCACTCCTCGTGGGCTGCCAGCATGCCGCCCAGCATCACGAAGTCGGCGCCGCCGCCGAAGGCTTTGGCCACGTCACCCGGGCAGGTGCAGCCGCCGTCACCGACGATCTGGCCACCAAGGCCGTGCGCCGCATCGGCGCACTCTATGATGGCGGAGAGCTGGGGGTAGCCGACGCCTGTCTTGACCCTTGTGGTGCAGACAGAGCCCGGGCCTATGCCAACCTTGACGATATCGGCGCCGGAGAGGATCAGCTCTTCCACCATCTCGCCGGTGACCACGTTGCCGGCCAGGATGACGTGGTTCGGGCAGGCTTCACGTATTTTGCGCAAGAACTCGACAAAGTGCTGGGAGTAGCCGTTGGCTACGTCCACGCAGATGAAGCGCAGAGCCGCCGACATGGCCAGGATCTGGCGGGTCTTGATGAAGTCCTCTTCGGAGGTGCCGGTCGATACCATTACATGGCCGAGCAGGGCGGGGTCTGTCTCGTTCACGAAAGCTTGCCACTGCGCAAGGCTGTAGTGCTTGTGGACTGCGGTCATCATCTCGAAACCGGCCAGGGTCCTGGCCATGGCGAAGCTGCCGACGGTATCCATGTTGGCGGCGATGACGGGAACGCCCTGCCATTGAGTCTGGGTGTGCTTGAAGGTGAACTGACGGGTCAGGCTGACTTGGGAACGGCTCTTGAGAGTGGAGCGCTTGGGGCGGAACAGAACATCCTTGAAACCGAGCTTCAAGTCTTCTTCGATACGCATGACGAATTCCTTATTGAGCCTTGTTGAAAGTCACTTTTGCAGTGGTCAATTTTCGGCAGGCGCAAAAAAACCGGCGGTTTTCAGGGCCTCCGGTTTACAACAGTGTAGGCAAAAATCCCGCCAGAACAAGACTGATAATTCGCTCATCATTGTGTTAGCCTTTGGCGTCACAACCTGAGCGCAGCCTCGGGTGTCATCCAACACCGCTTTTCTGCCTGAACCTCTTCGCGAACAGAGTCATCAATCACGCCTTTTTACCAGCCCATGTCGCGCCTCCGACGCTGACAGAACAAGCCCGCCTGCCGCCGCGCTTCGCCAGTTGACAGCCGCCGTTTGCATCCTCATTCTGGGCCTCTCGGGCCAGCCTGGGCCCTGTCTGGACGAGGAACCGACATGTTTGGATCGCGAATGATGCCGCTGTTGCTGCTGGCCTGCCTCTCCCTGCCGGGGGGGGCCCGTGCCGCCTCGGCTCCCGCCGTGTATGGCTGGATCGAGAAGGGACTCATCATGCCAAGCGGCGTGGCAGTGAAGATGAAGCTGGATACAGGGGCGCTCACCTCCTCGATGGATGCACGGGATCTGCACCACTTCAAGCGCGATGGCAAACCCTGGGTGCGCTTTACTCTGCAGGTGACGGATGCCAACACCGACAAGCAGGTGCGCCAGACCCTGGAGCGGCCGGTGGAACACATGGTGACGGTGCGCGGTGCCGGCGGCATGGAGCAGAGGCCAACCGTCACCATGGCCATCTGCCTGGGTGACAAGGTGTATGAGGAGTGGTTCACCCTGCGGGATCGCAGCAAGATGATCTATCCGGTGCTGCTCGGTCGCCGTCTGCTGGCGGATCTGGGGGCCGTGGATTCGAGCCGTACCTTCACGGTGAAGCCCGCTTGCCGTTAGGGGCAATTTCGGCGTGAATCTAAAAAACGCCGTTTCACAGCTAAATCACAGCACCTCTGCCAGAGGTAGCATCTCCATCATACCCTGATGCGTGCGAGCTCGTTCGCCAGCAAGGGATTGAGCGTGGAGTGCATCATAGTGAAACCTTATCAAAAAATCGTATCTGAATGGCTATTGCTCGCGGGCGAACAGCAGGGCGTAGCATTGAGTCTGGGCAGTGATGGCCACTGTCGTGTGCCGTTCGGTCTGGATGGCGAGTGTCTGGTCGAAGTCCCTGATAACGATGATCTGCAGGCATGTTACCTTTATATTCCCTTGCTTCGTCTGCCTGACGATGCAGCCAGCCAGTTGCTGCTGACCCGCTCGGCCCTTGAGCTGAACATGTTTGGTTTGGCCACTGGTGGAAGCCAGATCAGTCTGGACAGTCGCAGCAACCATCTGGTGCTGACCTTTTCCTCCCTCATCGAGATGCTCGATAAAACCCTGTTTGTGCAGACCCTGGGCGAGTTTCTTGATCTCGGCGTCACCTTGCAGGCGCAGTTGCGGACGTTGAGCATCCAGCAGGAGAAACCTGCCATTCACTCACCGTTATCTGGCGTCATGATCCCGTGTTGATGGATCGTCATTGGTATTAATCAGGAGCAGAAGATGTCTATTCAAAGCATTGGACAACCCCAGCGAGCCACCGCAGTGGCCTCTCATGAGCATGGCGAGGTGCAATCATCATCTCGCCAGCACACGGTTCATCACAATCTGGCCTCTCACTATACCAGTCTCGGCTTCGGTTCCCGGGTTCAGCCAGGCAAGGTATTGAATACCTCGCTCAAGTGGTTGACCCTCAGTGCCCCGGCTCGCAAGATTGGCATCGCCATCCAGGGCGGCCATGACTCCCATGCCCAGAGCGCCAAGGGGAAAGCCCGTTACTGGACTGGCGCCATCATCAAAGGGCTGGCCAATATTACCGGCGGCGTCAGCAGCGTGGCCAGCGGTGCGGTGACGGCCGGGGTGGCCGGGGTGAAAAACCTTGGTGAGTCAGCGGCGCGTCTGGTGGCCTCCTCCTCTCTGGGGTTGGCGGGTAGCGTTATGAAGGGGGCCTCCCATCTGCCACTCGGTATGTCAGACAGGTTGCAACAGGGCTCACAGCAGGCATTGAGTGCCGCCAAGGGAATCATCAAGCCGGCCTTCGTGGCGAAGGCGCAGCAGGAGCCGCTGACTGCCGAGGGGGCGAGAGCTGTGATGGATGCGGCCCAGCTGGCTCGGGTCAGCTGCTCCAGCAGCTATCGGGAGATGCCGGCAGGCTACAGTCACGCCACGCTGGCAGATATTCCTCCTTCGATATTGGCCCGTCGTGAAGATGGTTCCGGCGGCACCGGGAGTGCACTGACTCTTCATGTAACCCCGGGCAAGGGCAAGAATGACCCCTTTATCCTGACAGGCGATGCTTGGTCAGCGCTCAAGGTCGCCGTTTACAAGCGTGGCGATACCATGGTGCTCTCGTTCGTTGGTACTCAGCCTGCTAAACGCCCGGGGACCCTGAAGAGCGATGCTGGCGCGGCGCTCGGGATCAAAGACAGCGCATTTCAAGATGCCGACCGTCTGGTCAAGGCTTTTGCCCAGCAGCATGGTGGCAAGGTCGAGGTGTTGGGCCATTCTCTGGGGGGCGGTCTGGCGCAGTATGCAGGCATCAAGCACGGACTCAAGGTCACGGCCTTTAACAGCATGGGGTTGCATGTCGGGTTGCGGGATCGCCTTGCCCACAAGCTGGACGATGCCAATGTTACCCACATCAACACCAGCGGGGATCCATTAAGCCAGAAGGTGGAGCACGGTGTGCTCGGGCTGGATGCTTCTTCCCAAGTGGGCAAGCGTTATGTGATTGAGCACTCTGGCGGGCATCGCATGGAGGCAGTGACGGCGGGTCTGGATGCGCTGCTTGCCTGATTAGCCGGTGATGGCGTGGCGACAAGTCACGCAGCCAGCATCAGTGAACAACGCCTCCTGCGGGGGGCGTTGTTGTTTCCGGACTATAGGATTGGTTTGTTGGTTGGCAGCAGCACGCTCACCTCCAGCCCTCCCTCTGGCCGGTTGTGGATGTCCAGATCCGCGCCGTGCAGCTGGGCGATGCGCGAGACGATGGCCATGCCGAGGCCAACGCCGTCTCCCTGCTGGGGATTGACCCGAAAGAAGCGCTCGCACAGGCGTGACAGGGCCGCGGTGGGGATGCCGGGGCCGTTGTCGCGGATATCGACCCTGACCCTGTTGCCTTCGTGCTGCACCTCGACCGCTATCTCGCCCCGGGCCGGGGTGTAGCGCAGCGCATTGTCGATGAGGTTGCTGAACATCAGATCCAGCAGGGTGGCCTGGCCCATCACGGTCAGTTGCTCCGCCCCCTCCAGCGACAGCTGCTGATCCTTTTTCAGGGCTATGGGGGCCAGGGTTGCCAGCGTGCCTTGCAGCAGCTGGTTCAGGTTGAGCTCGGTCATATCCAGTCCCTGCTGGCTGTCGATGCGGGCCTGAGTCAGCAGCTGGCGCAGCAGGCGGTCGCTGCGATCGAGCGCCAGCAGCATCTTTTGCAACGACTGCTCGCGGCTGGCGTCATCCTCGGCGGCCAGCGCATTTTCACTGTGAATGCGCAGCACGGCCAGCGGGGTGCGCAGCTCGTGGGCCGCTTCGTTGGTGAACTGCTTCTCCCGCTCTATGGTATCGGCCAGGGCGTGCATCAGCCGGTTGATCTCGTTGGTGAGCGGGGTCAGTTCCTGGGCGCGGATCTTCAGGTTGAGCGGGCTCAGGTTGGCGGGGTGGCGTTCGCCTATGGCCTGGGCCAGCAGTCGCAACGGCGCCAAGCCGCGGGAGATGAGCCACCACAGCAGGCCGAGCAGGAAGGGCAAGGTGATGAGCAGCGGCAGCATGGTCAGGGTGGCCATCTTGCTGGCCAGTTCGCTGCGCTCGTCGTCCCGTTCCGCCACCACCAGCCAGGTATGTTCGTCCCGGTTGTAGAGGGTGAAGGTGCGCCACTGATGCCGGTCTTTTTCGACCGTGTTGAAGCCGGGCGCCAGTTCGACCAGCGGCTGACTCGGGGCGCTGGGGGAGCGCAGCAGTATGCTGCCCTGTTCATTCAGCAGCTGGAAATAGAGGTTGCGCTCGAACTCGTGGCCGAAGGGGGTCAGCTCCCTGTCTTCGCCGCTCAGATTGAGGCTGGTGTCCTTCTGCCACTGATCCGGGTTGTGCTGCTCCCAATCTTCGTAGACGGTGCCGTTGGCGGGCAGCTCGCCATTTTGCTCCAGATAGCGGCTGAGCAGCTGATTGGTGATGCGGGAAGACTGGGCGAGGCGAGCATCGAACAGCTCCTCCATCTCATGGTTGGCCTCGAGATAGCCGATGAGGGCGCTGATGGCCAGGCTGGCACTGACCAGCGCCAGTATGCCGGAGAGCAGAAAACGGCGGATGGAGCGGGGACGAGTCATGCCCGGTTATCCTGGCGTTGTGGCAGCTCAAGCTGGGGAATGATGTAGCCGACCCCGCGAATGTTGCGGATGAGGTCGCTGTAGAACTTCTTGCGCAGGTGGTGGATATGGACCTCCACCGCGTTGCTTTCGGCGCCCTCGTCCCAGCCGTAGAGGCTCTGTTGCAGCTGATCCTTGCTCAGCACCCGTCCGCTCTGGGTGATGAGCTCCTGCAGCAGTTTGTATTCATGAGGAGTCAGTTTGACCGGCTCGCCCCGGTAGGTGACCTGCTGTGACTCGGGATAGAGCAGCAGCTCGCCATATTCCAGGATTGCCTGAGCCTGGCCCTTGCTGCGCCGCACCAGGGCGCGCAGACGGGCGTTGAGCTCCTGCAGGGCGAAGGGCTTGACCATGTAGTCGTCGGAGCCCGCATCCAGCCCCAGCACCCGGTCGTCCAGGGCATCGCGGGCGGTGAGGATCAGCACGGGCAGCACCTGCCCCTCCCGGCGCAACTTGCGCAGCAGGCTGATGCCGTCGATATCCGGCAGGTTGAGATCCAGAATGAGGGCCGCAAACTCTTCGCTCTTGAGCACCGACAGGGCGGGCAGCCCCTGCTGCAACCAGTCAACGGTATAGCCACTGCTGCGCAGGGCATCCACCATGCCATCGCCCAGCATCACATCATCTTCGACCAACAGGATCCGCATAGTCACTCCCCCTTAAACGACGCTGCCCACCAGTATGCAAGCGGGCGGGCAGAGTTTAAATAGCTGTTTGATCCGGCTTGTTTTTATAGCTTGGCGAGGCGGTCCCGGATCTCGATGCGACGGCCCTGGTCCGCCAGCTCGCGACCGGGACGGTCCGGTGCCGCCAGTGCCTTGTCCAGATAGGTTTTGGCTTCGTCCTTGCGACCCTGATCGAGCAGGAAGTCGCCGTAGAAGAAGTTGGGATCTATGCCGGTCGGGTTGATGGCCAGCGCCTGCTTGAGCAGCTGCTCGGCCTTCTCGTCATCGCCAAAGCCCACCGGCCAGCCCGGCACCTGATAGTAGAGCGAGCCCAGACTGGTGTAGGCGGAGCCCTCCAGCGCCTTGGGATCCTGCTTGAGGGCTATCTCCAGCTTGGCCTTGGCCTCCTTGACCAGGCCCAGTGCCCCCAGCCCGCCCTTGGCGCCAGCCCAGGTGCTCTTGACGATGGCCGACCAGATCAACAGATCGGTGCGAAAGGCCTCCTTGGCACTTGCCTCATCGGCCTGGCTGCTCAATTTCTCCAGGCAGCCCTCCTTGGCCTTGCCGGTCTGCTGATACTGGCAGACGGCCCACTGCTGCTGGATGACGGGCAGGGCGTCGGCGGCCTGCGCCAAGCCAGAGCCCAGCGTGAGGAGCAGGAGAGCGCAGTGGCCCAAACGGGGGCGGAAAGTGGCTTGCTTCATCTTAACGTTCCTTCTCTGTCATGACGGCGGTGGGGTTGCCTGTGCCCGCGGCTGGCGGAGGCGAGTGGCGGGCGTAGCGCTCTATGATGGGTTTTTGTTTGGCCAGCGCCCTGTCGACCAGGCCGGGCAGCAGGGCGTTGAGGCGCACGAACAGCTTCTCCGGCCAGCCGAGCCAGCTGCGGCGAGTCTCGTTGCACAGGGCGATGACGGCAGCCTCGGCCACGTCCTGCGGGCTGTCGGTTTGGGTACCAAGCTCGGCGTTCATCTCGTAGGCTGCCTCCGAGTTGAGGCGGGTGCGGGTGGCGCGAGGGGCGAAGTGCAGCACCTTGATGCCGGTCCCCTCCAGCTCGCGGCCGAGCGCCTCGCTGAAGCCGCGCAGGGCGAACTTGCTGGCGCAATAGACGCTGTAACCCGCATAGCCGATGGCACCGAAGCTGGAGCCTATGTTCATCACCACGGCGGGCTTGCGCAGCCGGGGCAGCAGGGCGCGAGTGAGCTGGATCGGCACCTCTATGTTGAGCAACAGCTGGCGCTCTACCTGTTCGGCACTCTGGTCCTCCAGCCAGGCAAACTGGTTGCAGCCGGCGTTGTTGATCAGCACATCCAGCCCCTCCTCCAATGCCGGATGTTGCAGCAGCCTGGCCCGCTCCTGAGGAGATCCCAGATCGGCGATCGCTATCTGATGGCGTTCCGGGTGCGGCAGCTCCTTGCAGAGGCGCTCCAGCGCGCTGGCTCTGCGTCCATGCAGCAACAGGTGCGCCCCCTGGGCCGCCAGCGCTTGGGCCAGCGCTTCGCCGATCCCGCCGCTCGCGCCCGTGAGCAACACCTTTTTTCCTTCAAGCTTCATGATGTTTGCGTTTCCGTGAGTTGATAGAGCATGTCGGCGTAGAGGCGGTAAACCACCTTGGCCGAGTGAATGATGGCGGCCTGATCGGCCGGGTCTTCCACCCGGTTCATCAGGGATTCGAAAAACTTGAGGTGCTCCTGATCCAGCGCGCCATGGGAGCTCAGGTAGCTCATGGTCTGTGGCGGCAGGCCGAGGCCCGCTTTCAGCTGATCGGCCACTGTCAGGGCGATGGCGACGCTGGTGCCTTCCAGCACCTGTACCATGCCGAAGAAGCCCATGGGGTTGCCGCGTTGTATCTGGTCATAGAGGAAGGCCACCATCAGCTCTATGGGCAGCTCGGGCTGACCGTGCCGCACGGCCTCGGCATCGCCGCCACAGGCGCGGATGTCGCTCAGGATCCACTCCTGATGGCCATACTCCTCGTCGATGTACTCGGCAATGGCACCGCGTACCCATTCGTACTCCTGACCCAGCTTGCCGCCGGTGGCCATCAAGAGTGGCACAGTGTGGCGCACGTGATAGAAGGCCTGGGAGAGGAAGCGCAGATAGGTGTCGCGAGAAATATCTCCCTTGCGGCACGCCTCTATGATGGGCGCCTTGAATAGATGCTCCCGGGCCGGGGCTGTGGCTTGTTGCAGCAGGTGATAGAAGCTCATGAGGTCTCTCCTGTAAGGCATTGGCTGATTTGCTGAGAAAAGTGGTGATAGATCCGCTCGCGGCGGGGGCGACCGTTGGCGGTCAGCAGGTCGGGATGCTGATCCAGTGCCACCGGCAGCCAGTGGTGGATACGGGCGTAATCGGGCAGACGGTGGTTGAGTTGCGCTATCTGTTGTGCCAGCTGGGCGTCGGCACCGGGTAGTGCCTGGATCAGTGCCACGTTGGCGGGCTGGCCGTCGCCGAAGATCACGATGCGGGCGATGGCCGGGCAGAGCTGGGCTTCCGCTTCGATCCACTCGGGGGAGAAGTTGCGACCGAAGGCTGTGATCTGCACGTTCTTCTTGCGCCCCGTGATGTGCAGATAGCCCTCATCATCCAGGTGACCCAAATCGCCGGTGGCAACCAGAGCGGGGGCCGGTTCATTGCTGCCCAGATAACCGAGCATGGCAGCCCCTTCCACCAAAATTTCACCGTCGGCGGCGATCGATACCCGGCAGTGGGGCAGTGGCTGGCCGACGCTGCCTAGGCTGTGGCCGTCAGGTCCGTTGAGCGCCACGACTGAGCCGCACTCCGACAGCCCATAACCTTCATAGACAGGCAGCCCCAGCTTGCGAGCACGACTGATGAGCTCGGGCGATACCTTGCCCCCGCCCACGGCGACGAAACGCAGCGCCGCCAGCTGTTTGGCCAGCGTCGGATTGGCGCTGCACAGGGCCAGCAGCAGACGCAGCAATTCTGGCACCAGCACCAGGCTGTGGGTGGGCCAGCGCAGCAGGGCCTGGGCCAGAGTGGCGGGGTCCAGCTTGCTGGAGCCGGAAAAACCCAGCTCCCCCAGCGAGGGGATACGGCTACAGGCGCCAGTGAGCAGCGGTACATAGAGGCCGGTCAGGTTCTCCAGCAGTGTGGTCAGCGGCAGCAGGGTCAGGTGCTTTTCGACCCGGGCCGGGGCGACCCGCTGCGCCAGCGACTCGCAGACCGCCATCATATGCTCAAGGGAGAGGCAGACCCCCTTGGGTTGTCCCGTGCTGCCGGAGGTATAGGTGATCTTGGCGGTGCCAGCGGGTAGAGGGGACATTTGTGATGGCTCTTTGCGCCACAGCGGCAGCTCACCAATCGAGAGAAGCAGCGGTTCGCTTGTCTGCCAGCCTGGGTGATGGGGGCCGATCAGGGCGTCGGCCCCGCTGCTCTCCAGCAGCCACTCCTGTTGCTCCGGGCTGAAGAAATGGGGCACCGGGATCACCACTATGTCGGCCTTGGCGCAGGCCAAGTCGATCAGTGCCCAAGGCAGGCCGTTGTCCAGTTGCAGCGCCAGCCGGGCAATACCGGCCTGTTGCAGGCGCTCGGCCAGGGCGGAGATCTGCAGCCACAACTGTTCGTAGCTGATTCGATGATTGCTGCCGCTCAGGGCCGGGCTATGGGGTGCATGGCGGGCGAAGTGGGCTATCTGGTTGAACAGCATCATAAGGCGCTCCGGTGCGTGCAGTCGAACAGGGATGGCATGGGTGCAAGCAGGGAGAGTAGCAGGCTGCCCTGGGCCAGGGCCTGCCGCCCGAGGCCGAGGTCGCCGACCATCACCTTGGGCTGGCAGTGATAATAGGCACCCCAGGCGCTGGCATCGTCACCCACCTTGTCAGCCTGGGCAGGAGCCAGCTCGACCGGGGTGAGGTGCAGGCGATGGAAGCTGTTGCGCAGCTTGGCAGTGCCGGTGAAGACCACGTAGTCGAGGGCGTTGTCACACAGCAGGCGGCACAGCGCTGCAAACATCAGGCGGGCGTTGCCCGGTTCGCTGCAGGCCAGATTGCCGACCTCGACGATGCGATCCCGCCGGGCGCGTACCCCGAGTCGGGTCTCGATGGCGGCCTCAATGGGGTGGTCCAGATACTGTTCCAGATAGAGACGCTCGGTGCTGGCCAACTTGAGGCCGCAAGCGCCAACCAGGATGCCATCCGCTCGATAGAGCCCGAGCAGGCAGGGCAGAAAATGGGGAATGCGGGCATCGAACTCGTGGCTGTAGGCCGTCTGTATGTAGGCCTGCAATGCCATGACCTGTTGCGGGGTATCGGCCAGCACCAAACGGTAGGGGGCTTGAATGTCTGTGGTCATGGATGGCTCCTTCTGGTCTGTTGTTGTCAGACTAAAGGGGCAAACTTAAGAAATATTTAAGAGGGGAAAAATCAGTGTCGATTTGTAGTGGAAGGCAGTGAAAACCGTGGTTGTCAGCAAAGTGGCAGGCCCTGCTCCCATGGGATAAACCTCTTGTCAGCGGCGGTCAGGGCAGGCAAGCTGGCGCCCATTTCGAGCCCATCCCGGATTGGGCCAGCCACTCTCGCGAGGAAACCCCATGTGTCCGTCCCCTTGCCCGCTGTGCGGTGCAGTCGACTCCTATGTGCTGCCGGTGGCCGGCAAGCAGTACCATCGTTGCCGGGCCTGCGAGCTGGTCTGGCTGGATGCCGGCGATCATCTGGCGCCAGCGGCGGAGAAGGCGGTTTATGACGGACACGACAACCGGGTGGACGATCTCCATTACCGCCGCTTTCTGATGCGGGCCTTCGGCGAGGTGCTGAGCCGGGTGCCGCCACCGGCCAGCGGTCTCGACTTCGGCTGCGGCCCGGGCCCCGCGCTCATTGCCATGGGGCGGGAAGCGGGCTACCAGATGGCGGGTTACGACAAGTTCTACGCCGACTTCCCCGAGCTGCTGACGCGGCAGTACGACTTCATCACCAGCACAGAGGTGATAGAGCACATCGCCGCGCCGCGCGCCGCGCTGGACGGGCTCTGGGACTGCCTCAAGCCCGGTGGCATCCTGGTGCTGCAGACCCAGCGGGTACTGGGTGACGAGCGCTTCAAGAGCTGGCGCTACCGCCATGATCCGACCCACATCGTCTTCTTTGCCGAGGCCTCGTTTCGCGCCCTGGCGGCCCGCTGGCAGGCCGACCTTCTCTTTCCCCATGCCGATGTGGCCGTCATCACCAAACCCTGAGCGGGGCGTTTTCATTTGCCGACGAGTTGGGCATGCTGATGGCCTGACCGCAGGGCCTTATTTTCCCCGTTTATCATCGCACTGGCGCGGTGAGCCGCGACAAGGTGGCAAGCGCGGCCCCCTGAAACCAAGGAGTGGTTTTTCATGTCGATCCCCCATCTCTCGCTGCAGGACGCCCGTCATCTGCAACTGGCGGCCCAGGGCCTGTTGACCCCCCGTCGCAGCAAAGCGACCCCGGCCGATCTGCTGGCGACCATTCGCCGCATGGCGTTGCTGCAGATAGACACCATCTCTGTGGTGGCTCGCAGCCCCTATCTGGTGCTGTTCAGCCGGCTAGGGCAGTACGAGCCGCGCTGGCTGGAGCAGCTGCTGGCCAACGGCGATCTTTTCGAATACTGGGCCCACGAGGCCTGTTTCGTTCCCCGCGAGGATTACCGGCTGCTGCGCCATCGCATGCTGGATCCCGCCGCCATGGGCTGGAAGTTTTCGGCCAACTGGCTCGCCACTCATCAGCAGGAGATTGGCGAGATCCTCGAGCGCATTCGCCAGCATGGCCCGGTGCGGGCGGCTGACTTTGAGCGTACAACCGGGAAGGGCAACGGCTGGTGGGACTGGAAGCCGGAGAAGCGCCATCTGGAGGTGCTCTTTACCGCAGGCCAGCTGATGGTGCGCGAGCGGCGCAATTTCCAGCGAGTTTATGATCTGGCCGAGCGGGTGATGCCCGACTGGTGTGACGCGCGGGATCTGCCGAGCCCAGAACAAGCTCAAAGGGACATGGTGCGAGCCAGTTGCCGGGCGCTGGGTCTGGTCAAGACTGGCTGGGTTGCTGATTACTACAGGTTGCGCCGCGGCAAGTACGACGCTCAGCTCCACCAGCTGGCGGACGAAGGGGAGCTGTTGCCGGTGCGAGTGGAAGGATGGCAGCACGGTGCCTTCGTGCACGCCTCCCTTGCCGATGAGTTGGCAAAGGCGCAAGCCGGTACGCTCAAGGCGACCCACACCACGGTGCTGTCGCCGTTTGATCCCCTGGTGTGGGATCGCAAGCGAGCCAGCGAACTGTTCAACTTTGACTATCGCATCGAGTGCTATACCCCGGCGCCCAAACGCCAGTATGGCTACTTCGTGCTGCCGCTGCTGCACCGCGGCAAGCTGGTGGGGCGTATGGATGCCAAGGCCCATCGTCAGCAGGGCGTGTTCGAGATAAAGAGCCTCTATCTGGAGGCGGGGGTCAGGGTCACCCGCACCCTGGCACAAGACCTGGCCAGGGCGCTGCAACGGCTGGCGGACTGGCATCAGACCCCGAGCCTGCAGTACGGCGCCATTCCCGTGCCCCTGCTGGCCCTGTGGCGCGATCTCGACGGCGCCTGATGGATGAGCGGCTCGGCCCTCTGAACTAAGCTGCAAGGGTAGCGAAGGAGGGAGATGATGACGCGATCCATGTTGTTGCTGCTGGGGTGGGGAATGGCCGGCTTGGCACAGGCGAGTGAACCTCAGGTGCAGATCTGCCTGGGGGAGGGCAATGAGTGGGCCCCCTTCACCTATTGGGAGCGCAAGGATGGTGTGCCCGACACAAGCCGGCTCACCGGCTCGGCCACTACTCTGGTGCTCGATGCCCTGAACAAACTGGGACTGTCACACCAGATCCGCTACCTGCCCTGGGCTCGGGTGCAGCAGGAACTTGCGGATTATCGCCAGAACGGACTGTGCGAGCTGACCTGGGATGCCAGCTACAAGCCCGAGCGGGCCGAGTATGCCTTCTATAGCGTGCCGCTC
This sequence comes from Aeromonas piscicola, assembly GCF_000820005.1. Lineage (GTDB taxonomy): Bacteria > Pseudomonadota > Gammaproteobacteria > Enterobacterales > Aeromonadaceae > Aeromonas > Aeromonas piscicola. Next base: position 65,889 of record NZ_CDBL01000039.1, read on the forward strand.
TATTACACCCACTTGGGTTTTTTCTACCTCAAGCGCCGCTTCCCCGAGACGCCCGATCTGCAGACGGTCAACCGCTCCCGGGTCTGTGGGGTGATTGGCTACAACTACACACCCTATGGGCTGGTGCTGGAGCCGCGCCGGGTCAAGCAGTTGCAGCAGGCGCTGGACATGCTGGGGCGGGATCGCTGCGACTTTCTGCCAAGTGAAATCGAGCCGCTGACGAGCGGGATCGGCCTTGGTATCTACCGGAGCGAGAGCGGTCTGCTCAACCTCTCCCTGCCCAGTCGCAAGGGTTTCTATCTGCTGGTGAGCAAGGGCTCGCCACGCGCCTATGAGCTGGTGACCCGTCTCAATCAGGTGCTCATCGATTTTCAGGACAGCGGTTACAGCGACGAGGTGATGCGCAAATTCTTGCCGCCGATGGAGTGAGAGCCGTCCACACGCCGGGCATCAGGCCCGGTTTATTAATGACCGGGATGGGACCGGCTGGAAGCGGGGTACCCTCGGCAGGTCGCCGCTGTCAGATGTCGCCCAGCCCTTTGCCTGCTTGGGCAGGCCTAAGCGCCTTTGCCGTGACGTCGAATCCTTGTTGATAGTGTGTGCCTACCCTCGCACCAAGCCGGGCAGCACCAGCGCAACGGCCGCGGCGATGCGCTCGCGGATGTCGCTGCCTGGGTCCAACAAGCCGAGTGCCATCTGGCGCAGCGGCTCCGCCATGGTCATTGCCAGCAGCAGGTCACTGGTTTGGGCGACGTCCTGCGCGCGCAGCCAACCCAGTTGCTGCTGGCGCTGCAACCAGTTGGCCAGCGTCGCCCTGCCGCGCACAATGCCGTTGTCCTGATAGGCCGCCAGCAGGGCATCACGCCCTACAAACTCATGTTGCAGCAGCCGGAACATGCCTACCGCCGGCGCGCTCAGCACCTGGCTCGCAATGGCCTGCAACCCCTGCTCCAGCATCTCCCCCAGGGCATCGGAGCTATCGGCATCCAGCTCGAATGCCGGTTGAAAAGCATCGGTCCAGCTGCGTACCGCCTGTGCCACCAGCTCGTCGCGGTTGGCGGCGAAGCGGTACAGCGTCTTCTTGGCGACTCCCGCCTGTTTGGCTACCGCATCCACGGTCGCGGTGGCGTACCCCCCCTTCAGCAGCAAGGTCAGCGTCGCCTCGATCAGGGCGGCGCGCAGGTCGGATTCCGGGGTGGCCGGCCGGCCGCGTGAACGTATTACGTCATTGGATTGGTTCGACATGTGTGGCTCCTGGAAAGCATTGACAGACACATCATACAGGCATAGCGTAAATTGAGAAACGCAATTCGTTTCCAAATTAAATCGGAGTCACATCATGAATCCTTCCGCTTTGCTTGCCCCCTGGGGCGTCAATGACATCAATGAGTTGCTAAGGCTGCAGCCGCTGCGCCTGGAAATGGGCCTGACCCGCAGTACCGACGGCTTGATGACGGTCGCCATTCGCACCGATCTGCACGGCTGCAAGGGACGCATGCTGGATTGGTGGTTCACGTTTTTCGAGACGACCCAGCACATCAAGTGGTGGCACCCGCATGACCACGTCGAGCACCGGGGCTGGGACCATCACTGGAAAAAAGGGGAGCGCTATGTGGGGGCCAGCATAGATGCGGTGGAGTGGCTTGCCGAGCTGCCGCCGGTTGCGGCTCGACTCAAGTTTCACGGCGCTGAAGAGGTGTTCGCTGCACAATCGCTACACGAGGCGTGGGAGACGCAGGCACTGTCTGCCGCCATTTGCGCTCGCATCGGCTTTGGCGATCAGGTGGCGCTGGATGAGCAGGGTGCACCGCTGGATGGCGAGATGCTGCACCTGGCGCGCGATACCCCTTATGGCTGCGTGCTGCGCAGCCGCTTCCTGCTGGGCAAGGCCTGCGCCAATCCACTTGATGAGGTGCCGGACGAGATCGGCTTCAATCTGATGCGCCACTGCTACAGCGAGTTCAGCTATCTGGCGCAGTTTCTGCCGTCTCTCTATTACGCGGAAAACGGCCGTGAACCCGCGCCGCGGCTCTGGTGAAGGGATGCGGAAAGTTGTTGCTGAGTGCCTTGTTCCATAAAGGGACCCGGTCAGCTATCGGACTGCAGTGTGAGCCGTCGAGAGGGATAATAAAAAAACCGGGCACTTGGCCCGGTTTGTCATTCAGTCAGGATGCGCTTACTGGAAGACCAGCACCATCAGCAGACCGACGGTAATGGCAGACACCAGGAAGGCGAAGCCATAGAACACATAGTGGTGCAGCTTGGTGGTATGGATCCCCAGATCATGCAGGCCGTGGTAGATACGGTGCATGCCGTGCCAGATGGGCAGCGCTATGATGACCAGCAGGATGCAGGCACCCCACCAGGAGCTGGCGAACTCGAGTGCGCGTTCGTAGCTCATGGTCTCCACGTCCATGATGCCCATGGGCACCAGCAGACCTGTGATGAGGACAATCACCGGCAGCAGCATGGCAACCACCATGCCACCGGCACCAAACAGACCCCAATAGATGGGTTCGTCAGAACGTCTCATTAATTTTCTCCTCAAGCCACGATGATCAGGATCAGCAGGGATACCACTGCCAGCGCCACATACTGGGCGATGACGATCGGCTTCTCCGGCACCAGGTCTTCACCACGGAAGATGCGCATGGCCTTAGGCGCCAGGGCGAACCAGGTCTTGGCGTGGAACAGGCAGGCCGCCAGCGCGATGACGTGGAACAGGATGGCGATCGGGCTTTGCAGGGATTCCAGCCAGCCGTTGAACGCTTCCTGACCCTGAACCAGACGCAGCAGACCCCACATCAGCACGACGGCATAGATGGAGACGAAGATGCTGGTGCCTTCACGGATCATGTAACCGGTGTAGAAGGCATTCTTCAGCCACCAGTCTTTCTTCATTTCGCGGACGTAAGGCTTACGTTTGCTATTGGTGTTGTTCATGGTCTCATTCCTGATCTCAATCTGGCTTGAACATGGCGATCATGTAGTCCTTGGCGCTCTCGACCTTGCCAAGCTGGATGGCTGCGGCCGGATCTACACCCTTGGGGCAGACATCGGAGCAATAACCCACGAAGGTACAACCCCAGACACCCTCGTCCTGGCTGATGATCTTCATCCGCTCTTTGGACGCGCTGTCGCGGTTGTCGGCGTTGTAGCGATAGGCCAGTGCCAGTGCCGCCGGACCGGTGAACTTCTTGTTGATGCCATACTGCGGGCAGGCCGCGTAGCACAGACCACAGTTGATGCACATGGAGAACTGGTGATACTTCGCCATGTCGGCCGGGGTCTGGGTGTACTCGCCCTCGCACAGGCTGCGCGGTTCGCTCGGGATGATGTAGGGCTTGATGCTCTCCAGCTTCTCGATGAAATCGGACATGTCGACCACCAGATCGCGCTCGATCGGGAAGTTGTTGAGCGGCTCGATTTTCATCTTGCCTGGCAGATAGTCACGCAGGAAGGTCTTGCAACCCAGCTTCGGAATACCGTTGACCATCATGCCGCAGGAGCCGCAGATCGCCATACGGCAGGACCAGCGGAAGCTCAGGGTGGAGTCGAGCTGATCCTTGATGTATTGCAGCGCATCCAGCAGGGACATCTCTTTCAGATAAGGCACCTGAAAGGTCTGCATCCAGGGCTCGTTGTCCTGCTCAGGGCGATAACGCAGGATTTCAATTTCGATCATCTCAGCCATTCTTCTTAGCCTCGTCTTGTTTCTCACCCTCGGAACCGTATACGCGTTTTGCCGGTTGGGATTTAGTGATCTTCACATCGGAGTAATCGATGGTCGGGGCGCCTTCCTGGTTGTAGAAGGAGAGGGAGTGCTTGAGGTAGTTCACGTCATCCCGCTCTTCATAACCGTCCAGACGCTGGTGGGAACCGCGGGACTCTTTCCGGTTGATGGCGGAATGCGCCATGGCTTCGGCTACGTCCAGCATGTAGCCCAGTTCGATGGCGTACAGCAGATCCGTGTTGAAGACAGAGGACTTGTCGTTGATCTTGACCTTCTTGTAACGGGCCTTCAGCTCATTGATCTTGTCGATGGTGCCTTGCATCAGCTCTTCGGTACGGTAGATACCGACACCGGCTTCCATGGACATGCCCAACTCGTTGCGGATGTCGGCCGGGTTTTCAGTACCGTCTATGTCCATCAGCGAGAGGTGTTGCTTGATCAACTGCTCGGCCTTGGCGGCCAGTGCTTGGGTGTCGCCGTGTGCCTGGGTCTTGGCGAATTCACCGGCGTGCTCGCCCGCTACCTTGCCGAATACCACTATCTCGGACAGGGAGTTGGAGCCCAGACGGTTGGCACCGTGCAGACCGACGGAGGCACACTCGCCCAGGGCGTAGAGGCCAGGCATGCGGGTCGCGCACTGACCGTTGGTCTCGATACCACCCATGGTGTAGTGGGCGGTCGGACGTACCGGGATCGGTTCCTTGACCGGATCCACACCCACGTAGGCCTTGGCCAGTTCGCAGATGAAGGGCAGACGCTCTTTCAGGTACTTCTCGCCGAGGTGGCGCAGGTCGAGGTGAACCACGTCGCCCATCGGGCCCTGGATCACGCGGCCTTTCTGCTGCTCTTGCCAGAATGCCTGGGAGAGACGGTCACGGGGACCCAGCTCCATGTGCTTGTTCTTTGGCTGGCCGACCGGTGTTTCCGGGCCCAGGCCATAGTCTTGCAGGTAGCGGTAACCATCCTTGTTGACCAGGATACCGCCTTCACCACGACAACCTTCGGTCATCAGTATGCCGGTGCCCGGCAGGCCGGTCGGGTGATACTGAACGAACTCCATGTCGCGCAGCGGCACGCCGTGGCGGTAGGCCAGTGCCATGCCGTCACCTGTGACTATGCCACCGTTGGTGTTGTAGCGGTAAACGCGACCGGCGCCACCTGTGGCCAGAATGACGGACTTGGCCTGGATGAAGCGGGAAACACCGTTCTGGATATCGAAGGTCAGCACGCCCTGCACGCGACCGTCGTCCACGATCAAGTCCATGCAGAAGTGCTCATCGAAGCGCTTGATGGTCGGATATTTGATGGAGGTCTGGAACAGGGTGTGCAGAATGTGGAAACCGGACTTGTCTGCCGCGAACCAGGTCCGCGGGATCTTCATCCCGCCGAAACGACGCACGTTGGCCTTGCCGTCCGGCTTGCGGCTCCAGGGGCAACCCCAGTGCTCCAGCTGGATCATCTCGTTGGTGGCATTGTTGACGAAGTAGTCGACCACGTCCTGCTCACACAACCAGTCGCCACCGGATACGGTGTCGTTGAAGTGGTTTTCGAGGGAGTCATCATCACGGACAACACCGGCGGCACCGCCTTCTGCGGCCACTGTGTGGCTGCGCATCGGGTAGACTTTGGAGATCAGGGCGATGTCCAGATCCGGGTGTGCTTCTGCTATGGCGATTGCGGCACGCAGGCCACCACCACCGGCACCGATGATGGCGACATCGGTCTTGATAATATCCACATCTGCCTCCTTAGGGATAGATTTGCTGGGCACGATTTTGCTCTATGAAAAAAATTCAGGCTTGATGCAAGTCAAACTGGTTTGTTTTAGTGCTTGGCAATGGTGACTTTTATCAAAATCACCCCATTCCCTGGATGAAAACGCCGTAATTATCGCCATCCTTCAGTTATCGGTATCAGCCGCTGTCATTGCTATGGTTATTTTAAGCTCAGGATTATACGTAGTTTTCTTTCAAAAAAATGAGAAACACCTCTCTTTTTAGGTATTACCCATAAAGTTTTTAAGTTTTTTATCAAAAATATTTAATAAGAATTATTCACGGATTGGCTAATGGCGCTGGTAGGTTCAAAAAACTAATCCGAATGTCGGTCTTGATGCGTTGCTTTATGACGAGATACCGCTTCGTATGAGAATTTCCATCCCCATAGTCCCGATCGTTGATGTGGTAATAACTATTGAAACAAAAGCATTTTTTCATAAAAAAAGGGGCCTGTGTGGCCCCTTTGATTTGCGTCGTTCAGATGCGGAACATGCCGACCTGAGTGCTCAGTTCACCTGAAATATTTTTAAGTTGTTCAGACAGATGGCGAGAACTGTCGGCATCCACCGCCAGTTCGTCCGACACATCCTTGACCGCCTGGATGTTGCGGCTGACCTCGTCGGTCACGGCGCGCTGCTCCTCGGCTGCGCTGGAGATCTGGGTGGCCATGTCGGAGATCTGGTTGATGGAGGCGGTGATCTGCTCCAGCGCCTGTGTGGCATCGTTTGCATCTTCCACGCTGTTCTGGGCCAGCAGCTGGCCTTCGTGCATGGTGCTGACGGCGCCCTGGGTGTTGCGTTGCAGTGTCTCTATCATGCTGCGGATCTCGACGGTGGAGCTGTGGGTACGTTGTGACAGTACCCGCACCTCGTCGGCCACCACGGCAAAGCCACGACCCTGCTCACCGGCCCGCGCCGCCTCGATGGCGGCGTTCAGTGCCAGCAGGTTGGTTTGCTCGGCTATGCCCTGGATGGTGGAGAGTATGGTGTTGATCTCCTGCGCATTCTTCTCCAGCTCCTGAATGATGCCGGAGGCCTGTTTGACCTGGGTGGCGAGATCCGTGATGGAGCGCTGGTTGCGGGCTATGACCTGCTTGCCATGATCACAGCTGCTGGAGGAGCTGCGGGCCGCATCAGCGGTCTGTTCGGCGTTGCTGGCCACTTCCACTGCGGTGGCGGACATCTCGTGCACTGCGGTGGCGATCTGGGAGATCTCGTTCTGTTGACGCGCCAGACCCTGGCTGGATTTCTCCGCCATGTTGTGGGAGGACTTGGCCTGCTGGTTCAGCTGGCCGGAAGAGTTGGAGATATCCTGCACCATCACATGGATGCGATCGATGAAGGTGTTGACGTGCTTGGCCACGACCCCCACCTCGTCTTCACGCTCGATCTTGACGCGGCGAGTCAGGTCACCGTTGCCGCGAGAGAGGTCGGCGATGGCCTCCCCCAGAGTTTTCAGCGGGGCCAGGGAGCCGTTGATGGCCACATAGGAGAAGCCGGCCACGATGAGAATGGTCAGCAGGCCCTGCAGCAGGGCGGAGGTGACCATGCGCGACACGGACTGATAGGCAACCGCTTGATCCACCACTATGCCGAAATACCAGTTGGTATTGGGGATTTCAGTCAGGTCGAACACGCTGAGTTTGCCGCTGATCTCCATCTCGGAGATGGTGTTGTCATGGGCCAGTTCGTTGACCTTGGCGGCGGTCAGATCCGGGGAGATGGCGGTGGCTTGTTTGAGGGTCAGCCCCTTGTCCGGGTGGGCTATGATGGTGCCATTGCTGTCCACCAGGATGGCGTAGGTGCCCTCCGAGTTAATGGCCAGCACATCGCTTACCAGCGCATCGATGGAGACGTCACCGGCGATCACCCCCTGAGTATTGCCGCGGGTGAACGGCTCGGCGATGGTGATGATGAGCTGACCCGTGGTGATGTCGGCATAGGGTGCCGTCACCACCATCTTGCCTGCCGCACTGGCATCCTTGTACCAGGGACGCTGACGGGGGTCATAACCGGCCGGCAGATCGGTCGGCTTGCTCTGGATCATCTTGCCATCTTTCGTGCCCACATAGACCAGATCGAAGTTGCCGGCGTTCATGGCCTGGGCCAGATGGCTGATGGGTTCATCCTCCTTGGTGAAGGCCTCCTTGGTGGAGGTGACCATGCTGATCCGGGCGTCCAGCCAGCGGGAGATGCCCTTCACATTGGCAACCGAGCTGTCGTCGATGAAACTCCAGATCAGGCGTTGGGTTTCGCTTCTCAGTTGGGAGGTGTTGTACCAGACCTGCATGCCTGTGATGACCAGGATAATGACCCCGATGGCGAGGACAAGCTTGTTCTTGATGGATAAGTTCATATTTACATCCTTGTGAGCGTCAGTCTGCGATGTGTCGTTTTATTGTTATGAGCCAACTGTTATCGGCCAAAGTAGAACTTTTTGTATCCCGGTGCGCACTTAAATTTATAGCCTAAATCAGCGTTTATCGATCTCCTGCCGAAATAGTGAGTCCGATCAGGCCGGAGGAAGGAAGCGGTCCGGCCGGTTGGTAAATATCCCGTCCACCCCTATGGCGACCAGTGCCGTCAGGTCGGCCGTGTGATCGACCGTATAGACCAGTACCTTCAATCCCCGTCGGTGGGCATCCATGACCAGCGCTGCGTCGACAAAGTCCACGTCGCAGTTGAGCGACCAGGCTCCTAGCTCGGCCGCAAACGCGGCCAAGGTGAACGGTATGGTGGCGGTCAAGGCTCCCAGCCGGATCTCGGGTCGCAATGCGGCAAAGCGGGCCAGCTCAGGATGGTGGAAGGAGGAGACGACCCAGTGCGCTGGCGCGAAGCCGAGCTGTGCCTCGGCGCGCCGGGTCAGCCGGGCCACCTCGTCGGCTGTGTGTGCCCCTTTCAGCTCGATATGCAGCTCGGCCTTGCCAGCGATAGCTTCCATCACCTGCCACAGGGTTGGGATGGGTTCTCCTTCCCCCGCATCAAGTCCCGCCAGATAGGCACGGGATTGCGTCGTCAGTACGCCGCCGCCGTTCGTGCAACGCTCCAGTCGCCGGTCGTGGAATACCCACAATTCGCCGTCAGCTTGCTGTACGTCTATCTCTATGGCTTGGGCCCCCAGTGCCAGCGCCAGCCGGATGGCCTTGAGGGTATTTTCCGGCGCCAGCCCGCTGGCTCCGCGATGGGCGATGATCTGCATGATATGGCTCCTGTTGCGCCGCGATCAGGCGCGGCTCAGTCGAATGTCGATCTGCTGGTGCGGCAGCCCCAGCCCTTGTTGTTGCAGCTTCTCCAGCACCAGCGAGTGCACCTCGTGGGTGATGGGCATGCGGTGATCCATGCTGTTCACATAGAGCCGGATCTCGTAGATCAGCGCAGAGTCGGTAAATTCGATCAGGAATACCTCGGGGGAGGGGGTCTCCAGTACCAGGGTGGAGGCTCTGATCGACTCTTCCAGAATGGTCTGTATTTTTCTGGGCTCCTGGGTCAGGCCGATGCGGATGCGCAGCCGTACCCGGGTGATGGCATCGGACAACGACCAGTTGATGAACTGCTCGGTGATGAAGGCCTTGTTGGGGACGATGATCTCCTTGCGATCCCAATCCACTATGGTGGTGGCGCGGGTCTTGATCTTGGTCACCGTGCCGGTCAGCTCGCGGATGGTGACGGTATCGCCGAGCCGGATCGGTTTTTCGAACAATATGATGAGACCCGAGACGAAGTTGGCGAAGATCTCCTGCAGGCCGAAACCCAGGCCGAGAGAGAGCGCCGCCACCATCCACTGCGCCTTGGACCAGTCGATGCCGAGGATGGAGAAACCGCTCAGCGCCCCCACCACCAGCACTATGTATTTGGTGACCGTGGTGATGGCAAAGCCGGTGCCGGGGGAGAGGCTCAGGTGCTGGAGCAGGGTCAGCTCCATCAGGCCCGGCAGGTTGCGGGCGGTGACCACGGTCAGGATGAAGGCAAAGGCCGTCAGCATCAGATCCTGCAAGGTAATGGCGGAGAGCTGCTCTATGCCGCCAATCTTGCTGGTGACCTGCCACACCTCGATACTGCGCAGGAAGCTGAACGCCGAGTTGAGTTCGGACCACTGCACCACCACCAGCATGGTGAAGCCCAGCATCAGCAGGGTGCGCACCAGCCCCAGCGACTGGGCGCTGATGGTATCCAGATCCAGCTCGGTATCTTCCACCACGTCCGGTATCTCCGAGCTGAGCTCGTCGTTGCCCTCTTCCCGGCCGCGTTGGGCCAGTATCTCGGCCCGTTTGCTCTTGGCCCGATCGAAGGCGAGACGGCGGCGCTGGATCAGCATCCAGCGATGGGCCAGATAGTAGATGAGCAGGCAGCCCAGCCCCATCAGCAGGCTGAGCTCCAGCTGGCGCAGCAGGATGCGGGACGTGTAGAAGTAGCCGAGCAGGGAGCCGATCACCGCCAGCAGGGGTGCCAGCATCAGGCTGTTCCAGATGAAGTGGTGCAGCAAATGGGGCTTGCTCATGTCGGCCTGACCCCAGGTGAGCGGCAGCCGCTCCCGGTTGAGGCGGGCAAAGAACAGCAGCAGCCAGAGGGCGCCGACGATGAAGGCCATCCGGCCGAGGGAGTCGTAGAAGGCGTGCTCCTGATAGCTGTTGGCCATCCCCTGCACGAAGAAGCTCGGGATGATCACCAGCAGCAGGGTGCGAAACTGGCTCCACACCTTCTGTACCCGCTCCTTCTGCCAGCGAAAATGCAGGATCAGGATCCCTTTCTCCAGGGTCAGGTGACGCGCCATCAAGAGTGCCAGCAGCAGGAACCAGATCTCGCCGAGGCCGCGGGCCACCGCCACCGCGAACGGATATTGCCAAGCGCCGTCGAGCAGGCCGCGCACCATCAGCACCATGGCGGGCAAGGGCAGGGAGGCGAGCAGGGAGCGCATCAGCAGCCGGCTGGTGAGGCTGAACTTGTCCTGGGTCACCTTGCCGATGCGGGGCGCTATGTGCTGGCTGTATTGAGTCAGATGGCGAGCGAGCTTGAACCAGCACCAGGCCAGCACCAGGATGCCGATACCGGCGAAGGTGAGGGTGATGGGGTTGTTTTCGGCGATGGCCTGGGGCAGTTGCAGCCAGTTGATCGGGTTGAGGGCGAGACCGAGGGCTGCTGGCACCCCGAGCAGCACGGCCGGGGTGAGTGGACGCACGTCCGGCATCCAGAACAGGTGGCTGGCGCTGAGATCGCGGATCTCGTCGATCTTGCTGTTCTGGCGGCTGTAGAGCAGCTTGAGCCGGGTCTGTTCCTGGATCAGGCTGTCGGAGGCGTCGTTGAGGCGGGTCAGCAGCTGCCGCCTGGCCTTGAGCAGGTTGTCGAGCACCGCCTGCTGGGAGCGGTCGAGGGCCACCTCGTCGGTGGCCATCAGCTGCTCGCGCATCTGGCGCGGATCCTTGAGCGCGTCCTGCTCCGTCTCGTACTGGTACTTGGCCATGCGCGCGTTGACGATGGCGGATTCCAGCTTGTCGAGCGGGAAGTAGGCCGGCAGATCGGAGAGTTTGCTGCGCAGGTTCTCGCCGTAGGCATTGCTGATCTGCAGCCATTCCAATTGCTCCCGCACCGAGTTGACCAGATCGTTCAGGGCCGAGAGGTTCTTGTCGATGGCCCTCTGATCGTCCTGCACCCGCTCTATCTGATCCTCCAGCGCGCCGAGCTGGATGGAGAGCGCCTGGTTCTGCTGTTGCTGTTCCAGCAGCAGCGGCATGTCGGAGGTGAGTTGCTTGCGCAGCCGTTCGCTCTCCGCCAGCGCCAGCTCCGTCTTCTCCCGTCGCAGCTGGTTTTGCTGGTTGAGCAGGCTGGTCTGCCACTCGTCCTCGTCCGTGATGGCGAGGTTGAGCTCCTGCAACTTCAGCTTGCCGAGATCGTTGCGCTGCTGGGAGGAGAGCTGCTCCAGCTCCAGCATCTGGATCCGGTCGGAGAGGCTCTGCTCCTTGAGGCGGGTGACCAGCTGCTGGGCCTCCTGCTGGCGGTCTGATTCGCTGCTGAAGCTGAGCCGGTCGAGCAGGGTACGGGTCTGCTGCAACTGCTTGCGCAGCTCGTCGACCCGCAGATGATACTCCTGGCCCGTGCTCTCGAGCTGGTTGAGGCTGTCCATCACAGCCTGGCGCTCCTTGCGCAGGTTGAGCTGGCGGTTGCTGCTCAGGCCTATGGCCTGGCGCAGCGCCTCCTCCTTCAGAGAGGAGAGCGGCAGGCGAGACTGGGGCTGATAGTTGTGCAGGCTCTCCTTGAGGCGGGCCGACTCCTTGGGGTAGTCGATGAGGATCTGCTGATAGGCCTTGCCCTGCTCGCGATAGCGCTGGGCCTCCCGGGCAAATTGCAGCGCCTGCTGATAACTTTCCCGCAACTTCTGGTTTTCCGGGGTGTCGGTCTTGGGCACGCTTTGCAGCAGCTCCTCCACTTGGGTGATGGCGTCATTGGCCTGAGCGAATGCGGGGAAGAGACAGAGGGAGAGCAGCAGCAGGGAGAGCAGGCGTTGCAACATGGCGCACGTTTCCGTTCATGAGAGGTCGCCCTAGCCTAAAGCAGGGGCCGAGGCGGGTAAAGTTTTCCATATTAATGATTTGTAACATAAATAACGGGCGCTTCGGACCTTGTTTGGCTATTATTCCGGCCGTTTTCCCCTCCTTAGAGCATCTTATGTCAGCAGTCGATCTGGGCACGGCCCCCCTTTCCCGCCTGTTTTGGCGCTACGTCACGCCGACCGTGGCCGCCATGCTGGTCACCGGTATCTATGTCACCATAGACGGCATCTTCGTCGGCCATATCCTGGGCCAGGACGGGCTGGCGGGCATGATGCTGGCGTATCCCATCTGCGCCGTGCTCTATGCGGTGGGGGCGCTGATCGGCATGGGATCCTCGTCGCTCGCCTCCTTCTACCTCGGCAAGGGGGAGCAGGCGAAGGCGCGGCACATAGTCGGCAATGCGCTGGTGATGGTGCTGCTCGCTTCGGCCGTGCTTGCCTTTATCGGCATCAATTATGGGGATGAGATGCTGGCCTGGATGGGGGCCGAGGGGCTCATATTCGACGCAGGACTCGCCTATCTGCAGTGGTACGCCTGGCTCGGGGTGTTTGCCGTGCTCTCCATGGCATTTACCGCCCTGCTGCGCAATGACGGTCGACCCGGTCTCGCCACCTGGATCCTGGTCGGCGGCGGCGTGCTCAACGTGCTGCTCGACTATCTGCTGATGGCGGTCGTCCCCTGGGGCCTCGCGGGGGCGGCCATCGCCACCATGCTCTCCCAGGCGGTGACCGGCGGCCTCTGTCTGTGGCACTTCTTCACCCCGCGCAGCCAGTTGCGCATTCGCTGGGATACGCTGGTACCGGACTGGCGACTGATGCGCGAGACGCTGCGGCTCGGGGTATCGAGCTTTCTGATGTACCTCTACCTGTCGGTGGTGCTGGCGCTGCACAACAAGGCGTTGCTGGCGGTGGGTACCTCGCTGCACGTGGCCGCCTATGGCGTCATCAGCTACAGCGAGGCCTTCTTCTATCTCATCTTCGAGGGGATCGCCATGGGTATACAGCCCATCGCCAGCTTCAACGCGGGGGCGGGCAACTGGCAACGGGTGTTGCGGGTGCGCAACCTGGCGCTGGGGGTCACCCTGCTGGTGGCGCTGTGCGGCATGATCCCGCTCTATCTGTGGCCGGAAGGGGTCGTCTATCTGTTTGCCGGCGACAACGCGGCCCTCTTGCCGGTGGCGAGCCTCGGCATCTGGCTCTACTTCTGGGGCCTGCCGATGGAAGGACTGTTGCTGGTGGGCGCCACCTACTTCCAGGCGATCAACCGGGCCCGCATCGCCTCCCTGCTCACCGGCGGCAAGCTGGTGCTGATCGGCGGTTTCTTGTGGGGCTTCTCCTCCCTGTGGGGGGTGGCCGGGGTCTGGCTGGCGTTGCCGACTTGCAGCACTGTGCTGGTGCTGGTGATGTGGTGGGCCATGCGCAAGGAGGCCGGCCTGCACGCCGCAGTTTGATATGCCGTCATCCGTCCATAAAAAAGGCAGCCCAGGCTGCCTTTTTCGTTTTATCCGCCTGCTCATCACAGCAGATGGACTGGATTGGCTGTCTCGAGTCAGGGCTTGAAGGCCCCGATAAAGATGGCGGGATCGACGCGGGCATCGTTGAGGCTGACGTTCCAGTGCATGTGGGGACCGGTGGCGCGACCGGTAGCGCCAACTCGGCCGACTATGCCACCACGGGGCAAACTCTGACCCAGTTTCACGTCGATCTTCGACATGTGGCAGAACATGCTGATCAGCCCCTGGCCGTGGTCGACAAAGACGGTGTTGCCATTGAAGAAGTAGTTGCCGATCAGGATCACCTTGCCGGCGGCCGGGGCCTTGATGGGGGTGCCGGCACCGACCGCGAAGTCGAGGCCTGAGTGGGGATTGCGCTCTTCGCCGTTGAAGAAGCGGCGCAGGCCGAACGGGCTGGAGAGCGGGCCCTGCACCGGCTTGTCGAACAGCAAGTTGCTGGGCAGGACAGGGCTGAAGGTTTGATAGGCCAGGGTCTGCTCCGCCAGTTCGCGGTTGATGCGCACCATGTCCTCGGCCAGCGGGTTGACCTGGCGGCCGTTCTTCAATTTGATGTGCTGCTCGCGGTAGTGCTTGTTGCCGACCGTGAAGCTGAGGGTGCGGCCATCATTCACCGTCAGCGTATGAGCCCCCGGCTGGCTTTTGAGGGGAATGCCGACGATGGCGATCCAGCGGCGATCCTCTTCCCGCACCACCAGCACGGGCTTGCCTTGATAACGGGCGGCCGGGGCCTGCGCTTCATTGCCAAGCGGTAACACGGCAACGCCGCCCGGCACCGGATGGTTGAGCAGACGGCTGATAAATCCCTCTGCGAGGGCGCACTGGCTGGCCAGCAGCAACAAGATACAACAAACGACTCTCATGACGGTTCCACGCTATAGGCTGGGGAAAATGAACAAGGGCAAGGGCATCAGGAAGCTGGCTGGAAGCGCTGATAGATGGCTTCCATCTGGACCGACACCTCCTGGCGTACCAGGTCCAGCTCCAGCATGTCCTGCACGACTTTCAGCTGGCTCGGGTTGAGGAAGGAGCGACTGCTCTCCAGCACCCGCTGGGTATAGGCCTTCTGGTTCTCCAGATAGGTGCCGGCATCGCCACTCTCCTGCTGGGCCAGTTGCTGGTTGGCGTCGCTCAGCAGACGCGTCAGGGATTGGCGCTGGGTCGGGGCCAGCAGCTCGCCGCGCTCCGCCAGTCGGCCCTGGATCTCCAGCAGGCGGTTGATGTCGCCCGAGTAGAGCTCCTGTTCCAGCCGGGTGCGGGTGTCGTCACCCAGCAGGTTGCTGATGTTGCTCCAGATGCGCTGGCTCTCCTGCTCGTAGGCATCGGGGTGATCGAAGCCGAGGCGATAGAGTTCGCGCAGCTGCTCCTGTACCTGACCGCGCACGTCCTCCACCACGTCCAGCCGATCGAACACTGTGGTGAGCTGGCTGCCCTGCTCGGCATCGTAGAGTCGCTCTATCAGCACAGAGCCGTCGCTGGACTGGCTCCACTGGCTGATGGCAGCCTCCAGCTCCGGATTGGGGGTCATGGCCTCCTGCGCGGGGGCGGGCTCACCCTGTGCTCCCTTGCCGGGTAGTTTGGCCATCAGGTTCTGATTGGCGTTCTGGCTCTGGCTGGCCGCTGTGTCACACTGGGCCACGGCAGGGCTTTCAGTGGCGTCGGGTTGCGGCTGGGGGGCTGAGGTGGCGGATTGAGCCTGCCATTGCCAGAGGTTGAGCAGCAGGGAGGCCAGCAGGATCGGCGCCAGATGAAGTGTACGCATCTTGGATTCTCTTGAATAAGTGAATGCCCCTGGTGCGGGGGTCTCTTATGATAACCGTAACGTCTGATACAAGCAGCCCTGACGTGCGAAGCGCCAACCGGCGATCGTCCGCCATTGAGTCAGCCGGCCCATGGCTCTAGAATCGGCAGCCAGCCCGTCATCATCTGAGGAAACGTTATGAATGGATTGTCCCCCTTGCGCGTCGAGCCCGCCCGTCACCCTATCGGGCGTGGCTGGGTCTGGGTGCGATCCGGCTTCGATATTTTCAACAAGGGCATGGGCGTCAGTGTCGCCATGGTCCTGATCTGGTTCGTGGTCGGCCTGCTGCTGGAGCGTCTGCCGGCGGGTGGCCTCATCTCCCAGTTGCTCTACATGGTGTGGGGCGCGGGCTGGGTGGTGGTGGCCCAGCGCGGCTACGAGGGCAATCAGCTCAAGTTTGCAGACTTCTTCGCCGGGTTTCGCAACAAGCTGACCCCCTTGATGCTGGGTGGCCTGCTGGTGCTGGCTCTGTTTACCCTGATCGGACTCATCTGCCTGGGGTTGCTCTCCATGTGGGGGTTGACCTCCCTGCTGACTCAGGATCCCGAGTCCATGGTGGTGAGCGTGGCGCAGGTGCAGGGGCTGTTGTTCTGCCTGTTGCTGGGGCTGGCACTGCTGATCCCGGTGTTGATGGCTATTACCTTCGCGCCCGCCCTCATCTATTTCCACGATGTCGGCATATTGCAGGCCGCCAAGCTCAGCTTCAAAGGTTGCCTGACCAACATGTGGCCCTTCTTCTGGTGGGGACTGATCGCCGCCGGGCTGATGCTGTTTGGTGCTGCCCTGATGTTGATCGGCCTGCTGGTGGTGATACCGGCCCTCAACTACTCCATCTACGTGGCGTATCGGGACATCTATCTGGATGTATCGCAGGAGGCAGAGTCAGAGGCTCCGCTGACCGGCTTCGAAGCCTGAGCCGGATGCCATGACCGGGATGTCATGAACAAGGGGCCTGCGGGCCCCTTTTGCATGGTGCCGTTACTCCTGCCACATGGGATCGGCCGCCATGCGTACTATCAGGAAATCGAGGAAGCTGCGCAACAGGGGCGACATCTGCTTGCGGGTACCATAGACACCGTAGACCCCGAGGCGCTTGGGTTGCCACGCCTCTAGCAGCGGTACCAGAGCGCCACTCTCCAGCTGGGATTGTACCGAGTAGCGGGGCTGCATGCTGATGCCGGCACCACCCAGGGTCGCCTCCAGCAGCAGGTTGGATATGTTGGCACTGAGATTGCCGCTGACCGGCACGGATTCAGGCCCGGCGGGTCCCTGAAACTCCCACAGGCTCTTGCCGAAATAGGTGTAGGTGAGGCAGTTGTGCAGGGCGAGATCCTGCACCTTGTGCGGGGTCGGGTGTCTGGCCAGGTAGGCCGGGCTGGCACAGACCACGGAGTGGCAGGTGCCGAGCCGGCGGGCCACCAGGTTGGGATCCAGATCATTGGTGATGCGAATGGCCAGATCGATCCGCTCCTCCACCAGATTGACGGTACGATCCAGCAGCAGGATGTCGATGGCGGTGCCGGCATACTGGGCCAGATAGTCGTTGGCGGCCCCCACCAACAGAGCTTCGGAGAGGGAGTAACTGCTGGTGATGCGCAGTTGTCCCTTGGGCGCCTCATCGCCGCGGATGGCGATCTGTTCCATCTCTTCCCCCAGTGCCAGCATGGCCCTGGCGCGGTTCAATGCCTCTTCCCCCGGGCCTGTCAGGCTCAAACGGCGGGTGGTGCGATGCAGCAGACGGGCCCCCATCCACTGCTCCAGTTCCGCGAGGTAGCGCGTCACCATGGCGCGCGACATCTCCAGCTTCTCCCCGGCGCCGCTCAGGCTGCCCTGTTCGACTACGCTGACAAAGACCCGTAATGCGGTCAGTCGATCCATATGCAGGCTCTCTATATGCTCGATTAATGCAACAGTGATGCGCTTATTATGCTGTATTTGTACCGTTAATGATCCAATAAACTGTGTCCATCTGATGAACCCCTGATGACTTGATGAGGAATACCCGATGAACAACACCCTGATCCGCAACCTGACCCTGGCCACCACCCTGCTGAGTGGCGCCGCCATGGCAGCCCCCCTGACAGTGACTGTCTATAACCCGGGCGAGAAGGCCATCTTCCCTGTCTCCTCTTCTCTGGTGGCCGGTGACAAAGAGGCCATTCTGATCGATGCCCAGTTTGATGTGAAAAATGGCCAGGCGCTGGTCGACATGATCAAGCAAAGCGGCAAGCAACTGACCACCGTCTATATCAGCGCGGGTGATCCTGACTTCTACTTCGGTCTGGAGCCCATCATGAAGGCGTTTCCTAAAGTCAAAGTCCTGGCTGACCAGCATGTGGTTGACCACATCAACAAGACCAAGGATGACAAGCTGACCTATTGGGGACCTATCCTGGGTGCAGGTTCACCCAAAACCCTGACGGTACCGGAAGTGATGACTGCCTCTTACCTGACCCTCGAAGGCGAGAAGATCGAGATCAAGGAGATGAACACGCCGACCGCTTACCTGTGGGCGCCGTCCATCAAGACAGCGTTGGGTGGTGTGCCCGTTTACAGCGGCGTGCACGTCTGGATGGCGGACAGCCAGACCAAGGAAGCCCGCGCTCACTGGGTGAAGACTCTCAACGAGCTGCTGGCCATGAAACCCGAGCGTGTCATACCAGGTCACTTCCTGGGTACTGCGCCCAAGGGCACCGAAGCCGTGACCTTCACCCGTGACTATGTCCAGCGCTTCGAGCAGGAGCTGGCCAAGTCCAAAAACTCCGGCGAGTTGATTGAAGGCCTGAAGAAAGCCTTCCCGTCCCTGCCGGTCGACGATGGTCTGGCCATAGGTGCCAAGGTCAACACCGGTGAAATGAAGTGGTAATTGCCTGACGCCTGCTTCCCTGTGTTTTTTACCGGGCCCTTGGGCCCGGTTTTTTTAGCCAAACAATCGAGAATGAATCACATGAACGAGACAAGCCTGCATTACGTATATGATCCCCTCTGCGGCTGGTGCTATGGCGCTGCCCCCTTGCTGCAAGCAGCGGCCGGGCTCCCTGGTCTTCACATCGAACTGCATGCCGGCGGCCTCTGGCTGGGCGAGCGTCGTCAGCCCATGGGTCAGGCCCTGCGTGACTACGTCCGCCCTCATGACGAGCGGATCCAGGCCCTGACTGGCCAGTCTTTCGGCGAGGGTTATTTCAACGACTTGCTGCTGCGCGATGGCCTGCTGCTCGACTCAGAGCAACCCATCCGCGCCATCCTGGCGATGTCGGTGTTGGGCGGCAATGGTCTGACCCTGCTGCATCGCATCCAGCAGTCCCACTACCGCGATGGTATCTGGATAGGTTCCCTTGAGCACCTGAGCAGCCTGGCGGCAGAGCAGGGCATTGATGCTGCGGCATTTGCGGATGCTTATCAGAATGTGGATCTGGCCGGCCATCTGGCAGACAGCCAGGGCTGGATGCGCCGCCTCGGTGGACAGGGCTACCCCACGCTGGGTCTGGTGCAAGGGGACAAGGTGACGCAGCTGTCCGCTTCTTCCTTCCTGGGTGAGCCGGTGGCCTTTGCCCGTCAGATCCAGGCAGTGATGGGACGCTGAATCCGCGCCCGTCGATTGGCGAGCGGGATGAAAAGTGAACCCTGGCTGAGAGAGTACGATTTCTCCTAACCGCTTCGTCCTCATGCTATCCGTGAAAGTGACGATATATTGACTAGCGGATAGTTTGAAAATCATCCGCTTGCGATCATCACGCTATGCTCTATGGGGATAGCTCGGGAGTTCGGCTCCACGGGTTTGCGTCTAGCCGCCAAGGATACCAATCATGTTCAAAAATATGTCTATAGGTCAGAAGTTGAGTGCCGGCTTTGCCGTATTGGCCTTGCTGGTTCTGGGGTTGGCGTGGTTTTCCATCGCTCAGCTGTCACGCCTCTACGGTGATACTGAAACCATCTCCGGGAATTTGTTGCCATCGACCCGCTATGCCAGCCAGATGCATGTGGCGATTCTCGATGCCCGTCGCTCCGAGCTGGCTCAGGTCATCGGCGGCCTGAACAAGGATGCCCAGGAGGTCAGTGACCGCACCGCCACCTTCAACAAGGCCAAGCAGGAGTTTGATGCGGCGGCGCAAAAATATGGCTCGCTGCCCTTCAGCACGGATGAAGAGCGGCAGACCTACGAGCAGTTGATTGCTGCCGGTGCCAAATATTTCTCCGTGCATGAGGAGCTGGTGACAGCCTTTTCCAATGGTGATCTCGAACGGGTCAAAAGCCTGCGTAAAAATGAGACCCGTGTTGCCTTGGAAGAGGTGGGTTCCAAATCCTATCGTCTGCGCGAGATCAACAACGAGATTGCTGATGGCATGGTGAAATCAGTCGCCGAGCTTTACAGCAGCTCGCGCAACATGAGCATCCTGGTGGGGGCAGCGACGCTGGCGTTCGTTGTCGTTGTGGCCTGGTTGCTGACCGGCCAGATCCGTAACCCCGTGATGGCCCTGCTGGAGCAGACTCGCAAGGTCTCTGCCGGTGATCTGGCGGCTCACCTCGACATGAATCAGTTCAACAACGACGAATTGGGGCAACTGGCCAAGGGATTTGGCGAGATGCAGGGTAGTCTGCGCAACCTGGTTAGCGAGGTGTCCGGTTCAGTGGTACAGCTCAGCTCGGCGGCCGAGGAAATCAGTGCCGTGGCCCGCCAGTCTGCCACCAACATGAACAATCAGCAGCATGAGCTGAACCAGCTGGCCACCGCCATGAACGAGATGCAGGCCACGGTACAGGAGGTGTCCCGCAACACCAGTGATGCCGCCAGTGCCGCCAGTGCCGCTAGCAGCACGGCCGAGCTGGGGGCTCGCACCGTCAACGACTCCATCAAACGGATTGAGCAGGTGGCTGGTGCCATCGAGAGCACAGCCGTGGTGATCCGTCAGCTCGGTGATGACAGTCGCAACATCGGCATGGTGCTGGAAGTGATCCGCGGGATCGCCGAACAGACCAACCTGCTGGCGTTGAACGCCGCCATCGAGGCGGCTCGGGCCGGTGAACAGGGCCGTGGTTTTGCCGTGGTGGCCGATGAAGTGCGTACCTTGGCGAAACGGACGCAGGATTCCACCTCCCAGATCAACACCATCATTGCCGAACTGCAGCAGCGGGCCGAACAGGCCGGCACCACCATGCAGCAGAGTCAGGAGATGATGAACTCTACCGTGAGCACGGCGCGGGAGGCGGGGGCGTCCATTTCCGAGATCAGCGGCTCTGTGGAGAGCATCTCCCACATGAACATACAGATCGCGACCGCGACCGAAGAGCAGGGGGCGGTGAGCGAAGAGCTTAACCGCAACGTGGTCAACATCAGCCATGCCTCCGAAGAGGTGGCGGCTGGTGCAACCCAGATGGCACAGGCCTGCAACGACCTCAACCACCTGGCGACTCAGCTGCAGGAGATGGTACGTCGCTTCCGGGTGTAATGACGGTTTGACACCCGCCGCTTGAGCGGGCCCGGATCCTGGATCCGGGCCCGTTTTGTTTTTTCATCCGCCCCTCTTTTTACATTCAGTCGCCATCCCTTGTCGCTCCTGTCTTTCTTGGGCATGCTAATGGCCCAATTAGTTGGCAGGATTCTGGATGTATGAACCTTCGCGATCTCGAGTATTTGGTGGCATTGGAAGAGGAGAAGCACTTTCGCAAAGCGGCGGAGCGCTGCTTCGTCAGCCAGCCGACCCTGAGTGGCCAGCTGCGCAAGCTGGAGGATGAGCTGGGGGTGATCCTGATCGAGCGCACCTCGCGCAAGGTGCTGTTTACCCCGGCCGGTGACGCCATGGCCCATCAGGCCCGCAAGGTGCTAAAAGAGGTGCGTGAGCTCAAAAGCATAGGCCAGCACTTTGCCGAACCCATGTCTGGAGAGATCCATATCGGTTTCATTCCCACCGTCGGTCCCTATCTGCTGCCCCACATCATCCAGGATCTGCGCGAGCATTTTCCCAAGCTGGAGTTTTATCTTTATGAGGAGCAGACCCAGGTGCTGCTCAAGCGACTGGAAGAAGGGGAGCTGGATTGTCTCATCCTCGCCGAACTTGAGGGTATGGAAGGGTTTGGCTCGATTCCCCTCTATCAGGAACCCATGTGGCTGGCGGTACCGCAGCATCACCCGGAAGCCAGGGCCAAGTCGGTGCCGCTTAGCAATCTCAAGGGCAAGAAGCTGCTGATGCTGGCCGATGGCCACTGTCTGCGGGATCAGGCGATGGGATTCTGCTTCGCCGCCGGTATCGGTGAGGATCAGCGCTTCAAGGGCACCAGCCTGGAGACGCTGCGCAATATGGTCGCCGCGGGCAGCGGCATGACGCTGGTGCCAAAACTGGCCGTGCCTGCCAATGCGGAGGAGAGGGGCGTCAGCTATCGCCCCGTGATTGACCCCGTGCCGGGCCGTGCCATCTCGTTGCTCTATCGCCACTACTCGGTACGCAGGCCCTGTTTCAACGAGCTGGCAGCCCGTATCTCCAGCCTGATGAAGAGCCTGCTCGGCTGACATTTCCGAAGCACAAAAAGAAAACCGGCGCCTTGGCGCCGGTTTTTTTATCTTGAGCTGTCGCTTAGAAGATGTCGTCGGTAGAGACGGGCCCGTCAGTGGGCGAGCCGTCGCCGCCATACACCTGATTGCCGTCCGAGCTCTGGGTCGCATAGCGGGTCGGCTCAGTGCCTTCCTTGAAGAACTCCTCCGTGCTGCTGCCATCGGTGCGATTGGTCAGCAGACCGGTTTCGCGATCGATTCGTACCGTGATGATCCCCTCGGGTACCGGCATCTTGCGCTCAGGCACCTGTTTGAGCGCCTTCTTCATGAAGTCGATCCAGATAGGTTGGGCGGCGCCGCCGCCGAATTCGGCGCGGCCAAGACCACGCTGGTGGTTGTCAAAACCTATCCATGAGGTGGCGACCAGGTTCGGCGTGTAACCGGAGAACCAGGCATCACGGGATTCGTTGGTGGTCCCCGTCTTGCCGGAGATGTCGTGACGCTTGAGGTCGCGAGCCGCCCGCCAGCCGGTACCGCGCCAGCCATTGCCACCCCAGATGGCGGTGGTCAGGGTATCCGTGACCAGGAAGGTGCTCTGGGCACTGATGGTCTGTGGTGCCATGTTGTTGGGTACGACAGGATCGATTGGGCACTGGGCCTTCCAGTCGCCGCTGGTATTGGCGTAGGTATCTGCACTGTCGAGACCTGCTGCGGCCAGCACGCCGCAGTCACGACAGGCGGCGGCGGGGTTGGCTTGATACAGGGGCTCCCCGAAGCTGTCGGTCACGTCCGTGATGAAATAGGGGGTGACCTGGAAGCCGCCGTTGGCCATGACGGAATAACCGCGCACCACTTCCAGCGGGGTGAATTCGGCGGCGCCCAGCGCCAGAGATTCATTGCGGGAGATGGTATCGCGCGCAAACCCGAAGCGGGTCAGGCCGTCGATATAGGTGTCCAGACCGATGGCGCGCATCAGTCGCACCGACATCACGTTCTTGGACTTGGCAAGACCGAGCCGCAGCGAGGTGGGGCCTTCGTAGATGGCCGGGGAGTTCTTGGGCTGCCACATGGGGCCCTTGGAGGGGTCCCACTGGTTGATTGGCGCATCATTGATGAGGGAGGCCAGGGTATAGCCCTGCTCCAGCGCGGTAGCATAGAGGAATGGCTTGATATTGGAGCCAATCTGACGGCGCGCCTGATCGACCCGGTTGAACTTGGACAGTTCGAAGCTGAAGCCGCCGACCAGGGCCTCGATGGCACCGTCTTGCGGGTTCATGGCCACCAGGGCGGCGTTGACCTCGGGGATCTGGGAGAGCAGCAACTCTTCCCCCTTCTCCCGCACCCAGATTTGGGCGCCGACTTTCAGCATATCGTGGGCGGAGCGGGGGGCGAAGCCCTGGCGATCATCGGTGATGAAGGCCCGAGCCCATTTGATGCCGTTCCAGCCGAGCTCTGCCTGTTTGCCATTTTTCAGCACCAGGGTCGCACTCTTGTCACCCAGCTTGGTGACCACGGCGGCCATCAGGGGCTCGTAAGTGGGCTGCTTGGCCAGGTGAGCCATGATCTGGTCGTAATCCCAGTCGGCTTCTCCCGCTTTCCACAGCTGGGCTGTCGTGCCACGGTAGCCATGACGGGTGTCGTAGTCGAACACGCCATCCAGCAGGGCCTGGCGTGCGGCACGCTGGCGCTTGGCAGTGACTGTGGTGTAGACGTGCAGGCCCATGGTGTAGGCATCTTCACCAAACTGTTCCACCATCTTCTGGCGCACCATCTCCCCCAGGTAAGGGGCATTGAGGGTGATCTCGGCGCCGTGATAGCGGGCCTTGATCGGCATCTTGGAGGCCTCGTCATACTGGGTCTGGGTGATCTTGCCGGTTTCCAGCATGCGACCCAGCACCACGTTACGGCGGGCGAAGGCACGCTCCGGTGAACGGATCGGGTTCAACATGGATGGTGCCTTGGGCAGGCCGGCTATGATGGCGATCTCGTCCAGGGTCAGATCCTTGACCTCCTTGCCAAAGTAGACCTGAGCGGCTGCGCCTATCCCAAACGCGCGGTAACCGAGCGGTATCTTGTTGAGGTAGAGCTGCAGTATCTCGTCCTTGGAGAGATTCTGCTCGATACGCCAGGCTAGGAACACTTCCTTGACCTTGCGCACTATGGTCTTCTCATTGCTCAGGAAGAAGTTGCGGGCGACCTGCTGGGTGATGGTACTGGCGCCCTGACGGGCATGGCCAGAGACGGCCCAGACGGTGGCAGCTCGAATGATACCTATCGGATCTATGCCCGGGTGCTCATAGAAGCGGGCATCCTCGGTCGCGAGTACGGCATCTATCATGGACTGGGGAATTTCATCCAGACGCAGCGGTATGCGACGAATTTCGCCAAATTGGGAGATCAATTCCCCATCCCGGCTGTACACCTTCATCGGTGTGGCCAGCTTGACGTCGCGCAGCGCGGTCACATCGGGCAACTGGGGCTTGATGTAGAAGTAGATGCCGATGAGGCTGGCAACACCCAGCACAGCACCCAGCATCATGACAATAAACAGGCGTACGAGCCATTTCAGCATGGAAGAACTACCAATCGTCTTAAAATTAGCCAACGGGCGCAGAGTATAGCCCTTTTGCCTCCGGGAATTCGAGGTTTTCCTGTCAGCAGTCAGGCTCCTCGAGAAGAGGCGGGAGGTTAGCATTCTGCGGCTCAATAACCAAGGGGAGGCGGGGGCGGCAAGAAAGCGAGATGCATCACTTTTCGGTGTAAACTTTATGACATTGATAGATAGAGCATTTAGGATGAGTCAAGTCATCACCATCTGATTAGCTGTCCTACAATCAATCCTAAAACCCAATAACGCATGGATGTGTATATGTTTGGGCTATTCAATAAAGGTTCCCTGCTTCCCTTGGTGGGTATTGATTTTGGGAGCCAGAGTATCAAGGCTGTCACTATCGCCGGGCGCCCCGGCAAGCTGCATTTCGAATCAGTGGCCGAAGTGGCTACCCCCAAGGGTACGCTGGTCGATTATCAGTTGCAGGATATTGAACGAGTCAGCCAGTCTCTCAAAACCCTCAAGCGTCTTATCAATGGTAACAGCCAATATGCTGCGACGGCCGTCACTGGCTCCAATGTGATCACCAAGGTCATTCAGGTCGATACGCGTCTCAGCGAAAACGAGTTGGAAAATCAGGTCCAGCAGGAAGCAGAGCAGATAATTCCCTTTCCCCTCGATGAAGTGAGCCTGGACTTTGAGATCATCGGCATGGTCAACGATCAGGATCGTCAGGAGGTACTACTGAGTGCGGCCCGCACCGAGAGCGTGAGTGGTCGAGTCACCGCCTTGGCTGAAGCTGGAATGATCACCAAGGTGGTGGACGTGGGAGCTCATGCTTTGGGACGCGCCGTCCTCGCCTGTTTACCTGATTTGCTTGCTTGGGAAAAACCGGTTGGCGTGATCGATATCGGTGCCAGCGCCATGACGTTTGTTGCGTTAATCAAAGGTCAGACAACTTATTCAAGAATTCAGAACTTTGGCGGTGATCAATATAGCCAGGCATTGTCTTCTTTCTATCAAATGAGCCTGGAGGAGGCGGAGCTTGCCAAGATTAAGGGCTCTCTGCCTGCCGACTATGAACTGGACGTGTTATTACCCCATATCAACGCCTTGTTGCAACAAGTCAGGCGTAACGTTCAGCTGTTTTGCAGCTCCTCCGGACACCGGGAGCTGTCCAAGCTGGTGCTGACTGGCGGTGGCAGTTTGATACCTGGGCTGGTCGCCCAGGTCGGCAATGAACTTAACTGTGAAGTATTGCATCCCGATCCCTTTGCCCTGTTTGGCAAGCCCAAAGGGGAGGGGGGGCTAGCCCATGGTGCCAAGTACATGACGGCGCTGGGTCTGGCATTGAGGAGCTTCACACCATGTCAAATATAAACCTCCTTCCCTGGCGTGAAGCCAGAGCCCTGCGGCAGAAAAAACAGTTCGGGGTCATGCTCGGGATTTTCCTAGCGATCACCGCTTCCCTCGGCTTTGCCGCCGACTGGCTGGTGGAGCAGCAGATCAGCCATCAACAGCAGCGCAATCAACGCTTGCAGCAGGAGATGACCATACTCGACGCACAGCTCGGCGAGATCCGCTTGCTGAAGGAAAGGCGCAAGGAGCTGATCGATCGCATGCAACTGATCGAGCATCTGCAGATGCGTCGCAACCTGCCGGTTCGGCTGTTCAACCAGTTGCCCTCGCTGGTACCCAACGGTGTGTATCTGAACACGCTTGCCTTGCAAGACAACCGGATCGACGTCAACGGCAAGACCGAAGCCTATGGTCGGGTTGCCAGCATGATGCGGCGTATCGATGGTTCCGGCTGGCTTGGGCAATCACAGATAAGCACGATTTTTGCGGCCGACGTTGCGCCTGTCTCGCTGAGCCAGTTCTCCATGATGTTCCAGGTCGCAGCTGCGGCAGGCGCCACCGTCGATGCGGTTAAGGGGCAAGAATGAACCTACAACAGCTCAATGAACTGGATCTCAACAACATTGCCGGCTGGCCCAAGTTGGCCAAAGGCATTTTCATCCTGTTTTTCTGTGCGCTGCTGGGCGGCGCCATCTATTACTACGTGATTGCGCATTCATTGACCTTGTTGACTGAGGAAGCCAACAAGGAAGCTGAACTGAAAGCGCAGTTCGAGAGCAAGGCGATGCTGGCTGCCAATCTGGGGGCATACAGGATACAGATGGTGCAGCTTGAGCAGTTGGTCGATACCCAGCTCAAACAGTTACCCAATACTCACGAGGTGGCGGGCTTGCTGGACGATATCAGCTTCATTGCAACCGACAATGGTCTCAAATTGAATCGTATCAACTGGGAGCCCGAGATAAAGCACGAGTTTTCCACTGAACTGCCCATGCGGATCGAGGTGGTAGGTACCTACCATGAGATTGGCAAGTTCACGGCCGACATGGCGGCGCTGCCGCGGATTGTCATTCTGGAGTCGTTCACCCTGGGTCAGAGCAAGGAGCCGGACGAGATGATCGGCATGTCGATGCTGGCCAAGACCTACAAGTACAACGGCAAGACAGTGGGGCAGAAAAAATGAGAATGATCTGCGTACTGTTGCCGGTGTGTCTGCTGACAGCCTGCGGTGGGCAGGATGACATGGATAACTATGTGGCTCAGACCAAGGCCAGGCAGCCAGTGCCTATCGAGCCGTTGCCTGAAATCAAACCATTTTCGCCCATGGCCTATCACCTCAGCGATCAGCGCAGCCCCTTCATTGCGCCCCAGCCCGAGGCCAGCAGCGCCAAGGTGGATGCTAATGTGAAACCAGATTGTGCCCAGATAGTCGCCAACAGAGAGAAAGAAGTGTTGGAGAGTTATTCGCTGGCCAGCCTGAGCATGCAGGGATCGCTCGGCAAGCAGGGCCAATTGTGGGCCTTGATACGGACGCCAGATGGTCAATCCGTCCGAGTGGGCCTCAACCAACATATGGGACTGGATCAGGGCCGGGTGATCAGGATCACTGATACCTACGTGGATTTGATTGAGACTATACCGGATGGCAAAGGATGCTGGGTCACCAGAGAAACCCAGTTGGGCATGGCCAATCTTGAAGCAAAACGATAATCAGGGATGACTGCGATGAGAACAACAATAGGTACTGTAACCAGAGTTGCCCTGCTGTTTTGCGCCGGAGCATGGAGCCAGGCCTGGGCTGTGGCCACTTTGCAAGAGGTGAAAGTGAATCCGCTGATGGCCGATCAGCTGTTGCTGGAGTTGAGCTTCAGTGAACCGGTCAGCGGCTTTACCGACCGGCTCTCCTATGAGCCCAATCAGCTGTTGCTGCATGTACCAGGAGCCGTTGGTGCGCTCAATGTCAATCCGCTGCCCATCAAGCAACAGGGGGTCGATAATCTCAAGGTTGAGGGCAAGGGAGCCGGGCTCGATATCAAGATAGCACTCGATCAATTGACCCCTTATCAGGTGCATCAGCAGGGCAACAAGCTGCTGGTCGCTCTGGGAGAGAAGGCAACCATGCCTCTCCCGGCTTCTACCCAATCAGCTGGCATGGTCTCATCACCTGCAACCTCGCCTGCCTTTGTTAATCCTCAGCCTGTGACTCAATCTGCCCTGATTAACACCCAGTTGGTTGCCCAGTCAGCCCCGGTGGCGGCACCTGTAGCCAGTAAACCCGTCTTGCCTGCGGCTCAGACCGGGGCGAGCGGTGCCTATTTCAACTCCGTCAAGGGGGTGGATTTCAGGCGTGGCAAGGAGGGGCAGGGTGAGTTTCTGGTTACGCTGGACAACAGCTCGGCGGCAGTCGATGTCAGCAGCCGTGGTCAGACAGTGCTGGCCAAGTTCCATGGTACCCGGGTACCGGACGACCTGCTCAATCTGATAAATGTGCAGGACTTTGCCACCCCTGTCTCTCAGGTGGAGGTATTCCGCCAGGGCAATGACACCCTGTTCGAGCTCTCCGTCAACGGCCAGTTTGATTACCGCTACGATCAGGCGGACAAGATGTTCATCGTCGAGGTGAAAAAACGCACCGCGGTGACCGCAGGCAAGCAGTATCAGGGCAAGCCGATTTCGCTGAACTTCCAGGACATCCCGGTGCGCACCGTGCTGCAGCTCATCGCCGATTTCAACAACCTCAACCTGGTCACCACGGACTCGGTATCAGGCAATATCACGCTGCGGCTCGATGGCGTGCCCTGGGAGCAGGCACTGGACATCATCCTCAAGGTGAGGGGGCTGGATAAACGGCTGGATAACAACATTCTGCTGGTGGCGCCGGCAGAAGAGATCGCTACTCGTGAGAAGCAGCAGCTGGAGAGTCGCAATCAGGTTGCCGATCTGGCGCCGCTCTATACAGAATACCTGCAGATCAATTATGCCAAAGCATCCGAGGTGGCAAATTTACTTTCATCCAAGAGTACCAAATTGCTCTCTTCCAAGGGGGCTGTGAGCGTCGATGAGCGGACCAACGTGCTGGTGGTCAAGGACACGGCAGACGTCATCAGCAACATCAAGCGCATGCTGGATATCCTGGATATTCCGGTCAAGCAGGTGGTGATCGAAGCGCGCATGGTGACCATAGATGACGGTTTTGACGAGGCGCTTGGGGTACGTTGGGGGGTGACCAAGAACGATGGTCACGGCAACAGCACATCGGGTTCTATCGAAGGCAACGACGGATCCGGCAATAACAACGGCGGTTCGGCGATCACTCGTCCCGGGGTGGATGACAGATTGAACGTCAATCTGCCGGTGACCAATGCCGCTGGTACCCTGGCATTCCAGGTAGCCCGCCTGGCGGATGGCACCCTGCTGGACCTCGAGCTGTCGGCGCTGGAAAAAGAGAGCAAGGCCGAGATTATCGCGAGTCCAAGAGTCACCACAGCCAACCAGAAACCCGCGTTGATCGAGCAGGGGACCGAGATCCCCTATGTGGAGTCCTCCTCCAGTGGTGCCACCTCGGTCACCTTCAAGAAGGCAGTATTGAGCCTCAAGGTCACACCGCAAATCACGCCGGACAACCGGGTTATCCTGGATCTGACCGTGACCCAGGATACCAAGGGTGAGACGGTACCCACCGGTACTGGAGATGCGGTCTCCATCAATGCCCAGTCCATCACCACCCAGGTGCTGGTCAACAATGGCGAGACCCTGGTGCTTGGCGGCATCTATCAACAGACCATCAAGAGCGACGTCAGCAAGGTGCCTCTGCTCGGTGATATCCCGGGTCTTGGCGTGTTGTTTCGCAAGACAACCAGCGAGAATAAAAAGCGGGAATTGCTGATTTTCGTGACGCCGAAGATAGTCACCGACGCCTTCTGAATGCTTTACATGTGAGGGTAAAACACATATAACCTTACGCCCCAATGAGGCTGGGGCGTAAGGGCTGCGGTTGCCAGTCCCGATTTCTATTGAGATAATCCCCCTCCTGATCCATCGCAAGACAAGGTTCATAGGTACCCCGATCGAGTGTTTGTCGGGGTCGTACAGTTTGTAATTACTAATGAAAAGACATGGCTGAGAAACGCAATATTTTCCTGATAGGTCCCATGGGTGCGGGCAAGAGCACCATAGGTAGACATCTGGCAGAACAACTGCATATGGAGTTTTTCGACTCAGATCATGAGATTGAGCGCCGCAGTGGTGCCGATATCGGCTGGGTGTTCGATGTTGAAGGCGAAGAGGGTTTCCGGATCCGCGAAGAGAAGGTCATAGGCGACCTTTCAGAACAGCAGGGTATCGTGCTGGCGACGGGTGGCGGTGCCATCAAGAGCCGTGAAACACGGAACAAGCTCTCTGCTCGCGGTATTGTGGTGTACCTCGAAACAACGATTGAGAAGCAGCTGGCGCGCACACAAAGAGACAAGCGCCGCCCACTGCTGCAAACCGAAGAGCCGCCGCGCGAAGTACTCGAGCGTTTGGCACAAGAGCGCAATGCGCTGTATGAAGAAGTGGCTGACTTTGTCATCCAGACTGATGATCAGAGCGCTAAAGTTGTTGCCAATCAAATTGTTAAGTTGATTGGCATGTAATCTAGAGGACGTCCATGGAAAGGTTGAAGGTCGAACTGGGTGAACGCAGTTATCCCATCGAGATAGCGGCGGGTCTGTTGCAGCATGCAGAGGTGCTGACACAAACCATCAAGGGCAAGCGGGTCATGATAGTGACCAATACCGTTGTCGCACCCTTGTATCTTGAGCGGATTATCCAGTTGCTGTCCGGTTTTCAGGTTGAACACCTGATCCTGCCGGACGGTGAGGCCTACAAGACCCTGGCAACCTTCGAGCGGATCATGTCTGCTTTGCTGGAAACCAACCATGGTCGGGACACTACACTGATCGCCCTGGGGGGCGGTGTGATAGGGGATGTTGTCGGCTTTGCTGCGGCAAGCTACCAACGTGGCATTCCTTTTATTCAAGTGCCTACCACACTGCTCTCCCAGGTTGATTCCTCCGTCGGCGGCAAGACCGCCGTCAATCATCCTCTCGGCAAGAACATGATTGGGGCCTTCTATCAGCCCAAGCATGTGGTCATCGACACCGAATGCCTCAAGACCCTGCCTGCCCGTGAATTTGCCGCCGGCATGGCCGAGGTCATCAAGTACGGCATCATCTGGGACGCCGAATTCTTCTCCTGGCTCGAAACCAACATGTCCCGTCTGCAGGCGCTGGAACCAGCTGCCCTGGCATATGCCATTCGCCGCTGCTGCGAGATCAAGGCCGATGTGGTGGGGCAGGACGAGACGGAGCACGGTGTGCGTGCCCTGTTGAACCTGGGCCATACCTTTGGTCACGCCATCGAGGCCGAAAAAGGCTATGGCAACTGGCTGCACGGCGAAGCCGTTGCTGCAGGCATGATGCTGGCTGCATTCACTGCCGAGGTTCGTGGCGAGCTGGATAACCGGCAAGTCGCCCGTATCCGAGATCTGCTGCTGGCGGCCAATTTGCCCATTCAGGCACCGGCCGAGATGGATTTTGATGCCTTCATTCGCCATATGCGGCGTGACAAGAAGGTAATGGAAGGCAAGTTGCGACTGGTGCTGCCGGTCGGTATCGGTCATGCACAGGTGGTGGCCGATGTCTCCGATGCTGAATTGTTGGCGGTGATCGAGTCTGGTCGTGAGTAATAATAAACTGCTTAAGCTTCCTTCCCAGCGGCAGCTGGTTGACCGGCTGCTGCACCTGATTGAATTCAATCACCCCTTTATTTTTCTCTGTGGCAAGCATGGCAGTGGTCGCGGCACCCTGTGTGAATCCCTGCTCGGCGCCCTGCCCGAAAAAGTACGGGTCGTGAGCCTGATTGGCAGCTCTGCCATGAAGATGGCGGACGTGCGCCAGTTGCTGTTGCCGCAGGTGGTGGCAAGGCCGCTGTTTAATCCACAGGATGCGCTAGCCGACAGCTTCTTTCGCATGCTGGAAGGCAAACCCGCTACCCTGCTGCTGCTGATCGAGCGCGCCGACGAATTGCCCGCCGAGCTGGTCGGTGAGCTGTGGAGCCTCTGTCGTCACAACGATACCCTGTCCGTGCCGCATCAACTTGCCATAGTGCTCTCCGGCAGTGACGTCTGGTGTCGCAACCAGAAGGTCCTGCTGAAAGGGCGTGCCATGCCGGCACTGGAGCTGGAAGTCGCACCACTGAGCGCGCCAGAGCAACGTATCTTCTTGTATGAGAAAGCCAAAGAGCTCAAGATCCCAACAGCCCTCTTGCCCAAGCTGAAAGTGGAAGAGATCCTGAAAGCGGCAAATGGACATCCGTCCACCATCATGCAGTTACTGGAGGATATCATGACCGACAGAAGGCCCAAGAAGCGTCAGGCCGAGTTGCCCGTCAAGAAGATTGCGACCGTGCTGGCACTGGTTGCCGTCGGTTTGCTGGCCCTGAGCTATCTGCTGCCAGCCCTGTTCAACGGTGAGAGCAAGAGTTCCGCTCTGGAACCTGCGCAAACAACGGCCTTGCCCATTCCCGTGTCGGGTGGGGATCCGCTGACCATAGGCGGCAGTAACACCAGCCAGAATGGCAATCAGAACGCAACCCATGATGGTGGCGCTGGCAATCCTGGCGGTGTGGTGCGCGATTGGCAGCCGGATGCCAAGGTGTTGCCCAAGGCGGTCGAGAGCGAGACTGTGACCACAGAATCGACCAACTACGAGGGACGCCGGGTGGTGATCTCCGATGAAGTGGTCGAGAAACTGATGAAGCAGCCCAACGTCAGCGGTGCCTTGCCCACGGCCGTGGAGAATGAGCTGACCGGTGCCGGTTCCCAGGCCGTTTCGACTCAGGTCACCCAGGCTCAGAATGCATCGACCCAGGGCCTGCTTGCCAAGCCGACCACTGCGCCCAAGACCCAGAGCTCCTCGGTTGCAACCACACCGGCAGCCAAGCCAGCCGTGGTTGAACCCGTGGTGGCACCCTCACCCAAGGTGGCGTTGACGCCGGCGGCGACCCTGAACAAGAAGCCCAGGAATCATTACAGCGTCCAGCTGATGGGGGCGAGCAACACCAAGGCCGTCGACAAGTTCGTAGCCGAGCATGCGCTGGCCGGCAATATCTGGGTTTACAAAACCCAGTTCCGTGGCAGCCCCTGGTACGTGGTACTGCAAGGGGATTATGCCAACGCCGCCCAGGCCAAGGCCGCCATTCGCAAGCTCTCGCCCGCCCTGCTCAAGGGTCAGCCCTGGCCCAAGTCGTTTGCTCAGGTACAAAAAGAGTTGAAGCAATAGCCATTGCGCCCGGTAAGGGGGTAGAATCGTCCCCCTTTTTTGGTCGATGCCTTCTTAACACCGGATTTCCATGAAAAAAACACGCGCTTTTTTAAAATGGGCCGGGGGAAAATACTCCCTGGTTGAAGATATTGCCGAGCGCTTGCCGGCCGGGCGTGTGTTGCTGGAGCCCTTCGTCGGGGCCGGGTCTGTCTTTCTCAACACCGACTACGACGCCTATGTGCTCAACGACATCAATCCGGATCTGATCTGCCTTTACAACCATCTCAAGCTGACGCCTGACCGATTCATCGCCGAGGCGCGCAAGTTGTTTGTGGCTGAACACAACCACAAGGCTGCCTACTATCGGCTGCGTACCCAGTTCAACCAGACCGAGACCACCTTCGAGCGGGCGCTGTTGTTCCTGTTTCTCAACCGTCACGGTTTCAATGGTTTGTGTCGCTATAACAAGAAGGGCGGCTTCAACGTGCCATTCGGTTCCTACAAGAAGCCCTACTTCCCGGAGAAAGAGCTGTGGGCTTTTGCCGAGAAGGCGCAGAAGGCGACCTTCATCTGCGAAAGCTACGCCGATGCCATCAAGCGCGCCGAACCGGACTGGGTGATCTACTGCGATCCCCCCTATGCGCCGCTCTCCACTACGGCGAGCTTCACTACCTATTCCGCAGGTGGCTTCACGCTGGATGATCAGGCCATACTGGCGCGGCTGGCCCGTCACACGGCGGCCCGCAAGGGGGTGCCCGTGCTCATCAGCAACCACGACATAGAGCTGACCCGCGAGCTCTACCGTGGTGCCCGCCTGGACGAGATCCTGGTCAAGCGCACCATCAGCCGCAACGGCGGCAGCCGCAACAAGGTGGCCGAGCTGCTAGCGCTCTACCCGCCCGGTATCGAGCCGGAGCAGGGTTATTACCCCAGCGACGCCGAGCTTGTCTCACTCGGCTGACCTTCTGGCGGCACCTTTGGGTGCCGCCGCTGTTTCTACCTGTCGTTATCCTTGTGTTCGTATCGTTTTCGCCTGATATGGGTGGTAAAGCCGCGGGCCTATTTTTCCTCCCCGCGTTCGGGTCGTTT
>NZ_CDBL01000039.1:100386-149913 GCF_000820005.1 Aeromonas piscicola
AGCTGGCGGCCCGTTTTTTCCTCCCCGCGTTCGGGTCGTTTTCATCGGATATTTGGGGTAAAATTGCGCCGCTTTTTCTGCCCGCTAGCCAATGGATGACGCTGATGAAAGACTTTCTGATTGCCCCCTCGATCCTTTCCGCCGATTTCGCCCGTCTGGGCGATGATGTCGCCAGGGTGCTGACCGCCGGTGCCGACGTGGTGCATTTCGACGTGATGGACAACCACTATGTCCCCAACCTGACCATAGGCCCCATGGTTTGTCAGGCCCTGCGCGACTATGGCATAGAGGCGCTCATCGATGTGCACCTGATGGTCAAGCCGGTGGACCGCATAGTCCCGGACTTCGCCAAGGCGGGCGCCAATCTGATCACCTTCCACCCGGAAGCGTCCGATCACGTGGATCGCACCCTGGGCCTCATCAAGGAGCAGGGCTGCCAGGCCGGTCTGGTGCTGAACCCTGCGACGCCGCTCTCCTGCCTCGAATACGTGATGGACAAGCTGGATGTAATCCTGCTGATGTCGGTCAACCCTGGCTTCGGTGGGCAGAGCTTCATCCCCGGCACCCTCGACAAGCTGCGCCAGGTGCGTCGCCTGATCGACGAGAGTGGCCGTGACATTCGCCTCGAGATCGACGGCGGCGTCAAGGTCGACAACATTCGCGAGATAGCACAAGCCGGTGCCGACATGTTCGTGGCCGGTTCTGCCATCTTCAGCCAGCCTGACTACAAGGCGGTGATCGACCGGATGCGCGCGGAGCTTGCCCATGTCGAGCGCTGAGCGTGATTTTGATCTGGTGCTGTTCGATCTGGATGGCACCCTGATCGACAGCGCCCCTCAACTGGCGCTGGCGGTCAACCGAACCCTCACCGAACTGGGTCTGGCCGAGGCCGACGAGGCCGTGGTGCGTACCTGGGTCGGCAACGGCGCTGACAAGCTAATCCAGCGCGCGCTGGATTACCGTGAGTCCCCTGCGTTGTTTGCCAGGGCGCGCCCCCTGTTCGATCGGCATTATCAGGCCTGTCTGCTGGAAGGGCTGGCCATGTATGATGGGGTGGAGCAGAGCCTGCGTCGCCTGCAGAAGCTTGGTTACAAACAGGCCGTAGTGACCAACAAGCCGAGTCACTTCGTGCAGCCCATCCTGGATGCCCTCGGCATCGGCGACTGTTTCGCACTCTGGCTGGGCGGCAACTGCGTGCCCGTTAAAAAACCGAGCCCGGATCCGCTGCTGCACGCCTGCCACGAGCTGGGCGTCAGTCCGTCGCGCACCCTGATGGTGGGCGACTCCGAGAATGACGTGCTGGCCGCTCAGGCTGCCGGCATGAAGGTGGTGGGACTGACCTACGGCTATAACTATGGCCGCCCCATTGCAGATTCCCGCCCGGACTGGGTATGCGAGCAGTTTGCCCAACTCGATGCGCTGCTGGCCGAATAAGGCTGCTGGGCTGACCGAATAACAAGGATTAACACTCTCATGACTAAACCTATCGTACTGAGCGGGGCCCAACCGTCGGGTCAGCTGACCATCGGCAACTACCTGGGGGCCCTGCGTCAGTGGGTCAACATGCAGGATGACTTCGACTGCCTCTACTGCATCGTCGACCTGCACGCCATCACCACCCGCCAGGAACCAGCCGCCCTGCGCAAGGCGTGTCTCGATGCCGCAGCCCTCTATCTGGCGGTGGGGATCGATCCCGCCAAGAGTACCGTCTTCATCCAGTCTCACGTGCCGCAGCACGCCGAGCTGGGCTGGATCCTGAACTGCTACACCCAGATGGGTGAGCTGTCGCGCATGACCCAGTTCAAGGACAAGTCCGCCCGTTTCGAGAACAACGTCAACGTCGGCCTGTTCGGCTATCCGGTGCTGATGGCCGCAGATATCCTGCTCTATCAGGCCAATCAGGTGCCGGTCGGCAACGATCAGAAGCAGCATCTGGAGCTGACTCGCGACATATGTACCCGGTTCAACAACCTGCACGGCGAGGTGTTCACTCTGCCCGAGCCCTTCATCCCCACTGACGGGGCGCGGGTGATGAGTCTGCAGGATCCGACCAAGAAGATGTCCAAATCTGACGACAACGAGGCCAACTTCATCGGTCTGCTGGAAGATCCCAAGCAGATCGTCAAGAAGATCAAGCGCGCCGTGACCGACTCCGACGAGCCGGCCGTGGTGCGGTTCGATCCGGAAAACAAGCCGGGTGTCTCCAACCTGCTGACCCTGATGTCCGGGGTGACGGGCCGTTCCATCCCCGAGCTGGAGCAGCACTTCGAAGGCAAGATGTACGGTCACCTCAAGACCGAGACTGCCGAGGCGGTCGTGGCCTTGCTGGAACCCATTCAGGCGCGCTTCCGCGAGCTGCGTCAGGATGAGGCTCATCTGCAAACAATTTTGGCTGCAGGTGCACAAAAGGCACGTGAAAGGGCTGAAAAAACCCTGACCAGCGTATATGATGTAGTCGGCTTCGTTCCTCGAGCCTGACATACTGGGAAGGTGTAGTAGAAGAGAGCTGGGTATTTGCCTGGCTTTCTTTGTTTTACCCAACCTGCTATTCGTTAATTCATCTTCCAATTTCAAACGCGGGCTTCTGCCCCAAGAGTAAGCATGTCTGTCGAATCCAATACCATGATTGAAGAGCTGGGTGACAAAGGTCACTGGCTACGTAAATTTCGCAAGGCCAAGAACCTCAATACCCTGCAGCTGATGGTCTCCAACGCCATCGACAAATACCACAAGACTCCTGCCATCGCCGCCGCCATCTATCTGGCCGAATGCCAGCGCGAGCGCGAAATGGAGCAGGGTCGTTATCTGGATCGTTGATTCTCTGTCTCTGGTTACCCCATGCTGTTGCTGATCGATAACTACGACTCCTTTACCTGGAACCTGGTGCAGTATTTTGGCGCCCTGGGGCAAGAGGTGGTGGTAAAGCGCAATGACGAGCTGACGCTGGATACCATAGCGCAGCTAGCTCCCCGTTATCTGGTGATCTCTCCCGGCCCCTGCACGCCCAATGAGGCGGGCATCTCCCTGTCGGCCATCAACCGTTTTGCGGGTCAGATCCCCATCCTTGGCGTCTGTCTCGGTCACCAATCCCTGGCTCAGGCTTTCGGGGCCAGAGTGGTGCGCGCGCGTCAGGTAATGCACGGCAAGACTTCTCTTATTCGCCATCAAGGGCAGGGCATATTTCGCGGTCTGAACGATCCGTTGCGGGTCACCCGTTATCATTCGCTGATCGTGGATCAGAGCACATTGCCCGACCGCTTCGAGATCACCGCCTGGAGCGAGCACGCCGATGGCTCCTTTGACGAGATCATGGGCCTGCGCCATAAGCAGTTGAATATAGAGGGGGTTCAGTTCCATCCGGAGAGCATTTTGAGCGAGCAGGGCCACCAATTGCTGGCCAATTTTTTAGCAAGTTCCTGAAGAGTTGTGATCGGCCTCCCAGAATAGAAATGAGGCCAAAAATATTTTCCCTGACACTTTATTCACCTCCCTCCCTGTCCAAATTATCTCTTGCCAATACCCCCTGAGCCGTTATGCAATGCGGTTGCCTAAAATCTCACAGGCAATCGAACATTGTTCCCTGTAACTTGCTTTGTTGCAGACTTTTAGCTTTTTTTCTGTGACAATGCCGATGTGTTTACATGGATTTAACTTTTGGGCGGTGGATTATTCTGTCGCCAGATCGAAGGAGAGCAATATGTCAGAGTTGTTGGCAGTGACACGTGAAGTGTTTGATGAAGTGATGGTTCCCAACTATGCGCCCGCCAAGATCATCCCGGTGCGTGGTGAAGGGTCACGTGTCTGGGATCAGGAAGGCCGTGAGTATGTCGATTTTGCCGGCGGGATTGCCGTCAATGGCCTCGGCCATTGCCATCCCAAGCTGGTCGAAGCCCTGAAAACCCAGGGCGAGAAGCTGTGGCACCTCTCCAACGTGATGACCAACGAGCCGGCCCTGCGGCTGGCCAGGAAGCTGGTTGCCGCCACCTTCGCCGACAAGGTCTATTTCTGCAACTCGGGCGCCGAAGCCAACGAAGCGGCCCTCAAGCTGGCCCGTCGTTATGCCATCGAGAAGTTCGGTGCGCACAAGACCCAGATCATCGCTTTCCATCAGGGTTTCCACGGTCGTACCTTCTTTACCGTCAGCGTCGGTGGCCAGGCTGCCTACTCGGATGGTTTCGGTCCCAAGCCGGCGGATATCACCCATGTGACTTACAACGATCTGGCGGAGCTGGCTGCCGTCATCTCCGACAATACCTGCGCCGTGGTGATGGAGCCGCTGCAAGGGGAGGGTGGCATCATCAGCCCTACCGACGAGTTTGCCAAGGGCGTGCGTGAGCTGTGCGACAAGCACAATGCCCTGCTGGTCTATGACGAAGTGCAATCCGGGGTCGGTCGTACCGGCGATCTGTTTGCCTACATGGGTCTGGGCGTCACGCCTGATATCCTCACCAGCGCCAAGGCGCTCGGCGGCGGCTTCCCCATCGGCGCCATGCTGACCACCAATGAAATCGCGGCTCACCTGAAAGTGGGCACTCACGGTTCCACCTACGGCGGCAACCCGCTGGCGTGTGCGGTGGCCGAGGCGGTGATCGACGTGGTCAACACCCCGGAAGTGCTCAGCGGCATCAAGCAGCGTGAACAGCTGTTCCGCGATGGACTTGAGGCGATCAACGCCAAATACCACTGCTTCAGCGAAGTGCGTGGCAAGGGCCTGTTGCTCGGCGCCGTGCTGAACGACGACTACAAGGGCCGTTCCCGTGACTTCCTGCTGGCCTCCATCGATCAGGGGCTGATGGCACTGGTCGCGGGTACCAACGTGGTGCGTTTCGCGCCCTCGCTGGTTATCCCGGAAGCAGACATCAAGGAAGGTCTGGTCCGGTTCGAGAAAGCGGTTGCCCAGGTGGTTAACGCCTGATCCAAATTGAGGTGGGGAGCCCTCCCGGCAGGAGCCGGGACCCCACCTGTCGTCAATGAAAGGGAGTTGTCATTTATGTTGGTTATCCGTCCCATCGAGCAAAAAGATTTTGCCGGTCTCAAGACCTGTGCCATCGAATCCGGCACCGGCATGACCTCGTTGCCCGTCAACGATGAACTGCTGCAGCGCAAGATAGATGCCTCGACCCAGACCTTCTCGGACAAACCGGCAGGTAAGGGTGATTGCCTCTACTTCTTCGTGGCTGAGGATCTGGAGACCGGCGAAATGGTCGGTACCTGTGCCATTGATGCGGCCGTGGGCCTGTCCCAGCCGTTCTACAACTATCACATCGGCAAGGTGGTCCACTCTTCCCCCAAGCTCGGCATCTACAACGTGGTCGAGACGCTCACGCTGTCCAATGACTACACCGGCAATTCCGAACTCTGCACCCTGTTTTTGCGTGAATGCGCCCGCGAGGGGCTCAACGGCCGCCTGCTCTCCAAGCATCGTTTCCTGTTCATGGCCGAGCATCCCGAGTTGTTCGACGATACCGTCTTTGCCGAGATGCGTGGCGTCTCCGATGGCAATGGTCACAGCCCCTTCTACGAGTGGCTGCAAAAGCATTTCTTCTCGATGGACTTTCCCACCGTCGACTATCTCACCGGCATCGGCAAGAAGCGCTTCATCGCCGAGCTGATGCCCAAGTACCCCATCTACGTCAACCTGCTGAGCAACGAGGCGCGCGCCGTCATCGGCCAGACCCACGAGAAGACCCGCCCGGCCATCAAGATGCTGCAGGATGAAGGCTTCGTGAACCGGGGCTACGTTGACATCTTCGATGCCGGCCCCACCGTCGAGTGTGACGTAAAGAATATCCGCAGCGTGCGCCGCAGCCAGAAGCTGCGGGTGCTGATCGGCGAACCCATAGGTGGCAAGATCCACCTGGTCTGCAATACCCGCTACGAGCACTACCGTGCCTGCTACGGCAATATCCGGGTCGATCTGGACAAGCACGAAGCCATCATCCCGCCCAAGATGGCGACGGCACTCAAGGTGCAAGATGGCGACATGGTACGAGCCGTTGATCTCGATTGAGCCGTATTGGCAGTAAAATCGCATATGAAACAGGCAGCCAAGGCTGCTTGCGAACCACAGGGAGTGAATGGATGAGCCAGTTAGTACAACTGATAGACGGTCAATGGCTTGCCGGTGAAGGCAAGCCGTTCGAGTCAAGGGATCCGGCGAAGAACGAGGTGATCTGGCAAGGGGGCGCCGCCAGTGCCGCCCAGGTGGGTGCCGCCGTCAAGGCCGCCCGCAGTGCCTTCTACCATTGGTCTGATATGAGCCTGGCGGCGCGTCTTGCCATAGTGCGCCGTTACGCCGAGCTGCTCGGCGAGCACAAGGAGGCGCTGGCGCTCACCATAGCCCGCGAAACCGGCAA
The DNA here is from genome assembly GCF_000820005.1 of Aeromonas piscicola. Classification (GTDB taxonomy): domain Bacteria; phylum Pseudomonadota; class Gammaproteobacteria; order Enterobacterales; family Aeromonadaceae; genus Aeromonas; species Aeromonas piscicola. The sequence goes on from NZ_CDBL01000039.1 coordinate 106,743, forward strand.
ACCGCTGTGGGAGACCCGCACCGAAGTGGCCGCCATGCAGGGCAAGATCGCCATCTCCATCCGCGCCCATGATGAGCGTACCGGCACGGTGGAGAACCCCATGCCGGGCGCCAAGGCGTTCGTGCGCCACAAGCCCCATGGGGTGGTGGCCGTGTTCGGCCCCTACAACTTCCCGGGCCATCTGCCGAACGGTCATATAGTGCCTGCGCTGATTGCCGGCAATGCCGTGGTGTTCAAGCCTTCCGAACTGACCCCCATGGTGGCCGAAGCCATGCTGAAGATCTGGCAGGAGGCGGGGTTGCCCAAGGGCGTGCTGAACCTGGTGCAAGGCGAGGTGGAAACCGGCAAGGCGCTGGCGGGCAATCCGGATATTGATGGCCTCTTCTTCACCGGCTCGTCCCGTACCGGCCACTTCCTGCACCAGCAGTTTGCTGGCCAGCCCGGCAAGATCCTGGCGCTGGAGATGGGCGGCAACAACCCGCTGATCGTCAAGGATGTGAGTGACATCGATGGCGCCGTGCACGCCATAGTGCAATCCGCCTTCATCACCTCCGGCCAGCGCTGCACCTGCTCGCGCCGTTTGTTTGTCGAGCGCGGCGCTCGGGGCGATGCCCTGGTCAAGCGTCTGGTGGAGGTGGTCAGCCAGATCAAGGTTGGCCTCTATGATGCCGCCGATCAGCCCTTCATGGGCGCCATGATCAGCGAGAGAGCTGCGCTGGGCATGGTCGAGGCGCAAGCCAAGCTGCAAGGGCTGGGTGGCGAGAGCCTGCTCACCCTCAAGCACCTGGAAGCGGGCACCGGTTTCGTTTCGCCCGGCATCATAGACGTGACCGCAATCGGTGCGCTGCCGGACGAAGAGTATTTCGGCCCGCTGCTGCAGCTCATCCGCTACGACGACTTCGATGCCGCCATCGACCAGGGCAATGCCACCAGCTTCGGCCTCTCGGCGGGCCTGCTGGGTGACAACAAGGCTGACTGGCAGCATTTCTTCAAGCGGATCCGCGCCGGTATCGTCAACTGGAACAAGCCCATCACGGGTGCCTCCAGCGCCGCGCCGTTCGGCGGCATCGGTGCCTCCGGCAACCACAGGGCGAGCGCCTACTACGCCGCCGACTACTGTGCTTATCCGGTCGCCTCCGTCGAGGACAGCAAAGCCGCCATGCCGGATCAGTTGTCTCCGGGTTTGACGTTTTAATCGTGAATGGGGAGCTTGATGCAGCAAGAGAGGAGCCAATGCCGCCGACTGCTGTGCCATATCCCCGGTTGCTTCCGTCGAAGACAGCAAGGCCGCCATGCCGGATCAGCTGTCTCCGGGTTTGACCTTTTAACGAGGAAGAGGCCGGCAGCAAGGCCGCCACGGCTGACACTGTCCTCCTCTGCGCTGAGCGCTGATAACAAAATAAAAGGGGCACTGAACAGGTGCCCTTGTCTGTACCCGCGATCAAAGGAAAGAGAGATGCAAAAGGATATCGACACCCTGTTCGGTCACTTGTGGGATAACTACATTCAAGTCACCCCGAGTGCCCTCAAGGTCCACACCCTGCTGGGTGGCGGCGAGCCCATCGTCAACGATCATGTGGCGTTTCGCACCTACAACCTGCCCAAGCTGGGGCTGGAGAAGCTGGCCGCCCACTTCCTGGCGCTCGGCTACGAGCAGAAGGGCGAGTACGTGTTCAAGGCCAAGAAGCTCTATGCCAAGCACTTTGAGCATAAAGATCCGGATGCCCCCAAGGTGTTCATCAGCGAGCTGAAGGTAGAAGAGCTTTCCGAGGCGGCCCAGGCCATCATCCACAAGCTGGCGGATCAGGTACCCGATCACCTGACCGATACCCAGGCCTTCCTCTACACGGGCGCCCCCTGGCAGGTCTCCTGGGACGATTACCAGACCCTGCTGGCGGAGAGTGAGTACGCGGCCTGGATGGCGGCCTGGGGTTATCGTGCCAACCACTTCACGGTCAACATCAATCGCCTCAAGCAGTTCGATACCATCTTGCAGGTCAACGCAGCCCTCAAGGCGGCCGGCTTCGTGCTCAACGGCGTGGGTGGCGAGGTGAAAGGGGACCCGCAGGTGATGCTGGAACAATCCTCCACCATGGCCGACAAGGCGGATGTGCCCTTCAGCGACGGGGTGCGCACCATTCCGAGCTGCTTCTACGAGTTCGCCCTGCGCTACCCGCAGGCCGACGGCGTACTCTACCCGGGCTTCGTCGAAGCCTCGGCCGACAAGATCTTTGAATCCACCAACGCCATGTAACGGCGATGGTTGGCGAAACGCCCCGCAAGGGGCGTTTTTTATGGATTTGCGTTGGGCCTATACACCCTTTATCCAGCCTTGGCTCTGCGCTCCCGGGTCATTCGCTCTCGCTTAAACGGGCTATTGCAGCCCCTGGCGATGACAAGGTGGGAGGATGAGGTGAGGCTGAGCTGGCTACCCATTCGGGGTGAGCCAGTTTGCAATCTCCGGTGTAGAGTGGGGGTCCAACGCCTCGGAGCCCACCATGTCTCGCTATCACTTCTTCAAACAAGGTCAGTCATTTACCTATCTCGATACATGGGCGGTCGGTTATGACGATGAACGTCGCCAACTGGTCGAGCAGGGGTTTGTGACTGTCGTTGCCCCCTCTTTTGCCGATACCCCGGCCGAGGCGCTGACACTGTTGCAGGATCATGAGGCGCTGGAAGAGGAGCGCAGGGTGCACAATCCGTGGTACACAGTCGCCGGCATTCTCGGCCTGCTGGGGATGAGCTGATGGCCCTGTCTGGCAAGGGGGCCGGCGTTGTCACGCTGCTGCGCTGGTCTGTCTTGAGAGGGCCGCTCTGTCGCGGTCTGTTCAGCGCCCTGTTTATCTATCTGGCGTCCCTGCCAGCGGATCTCTATTTCACTTTCCATTGGGAGATGGCCCTGGGCCTCTTCCTGTTGGTCTTCCTTGGCGGACTCTGGCCGCAGTGGCGGGCGCTTCGCTAACCCGATCTCACACCCGCTGTAGCGCGCCTTCGGTGGCCAGCAAGGTGGCCATGCCGCCGGCCTTGCCTGCCTGAATGCCGATCTGGGTATCTTCAAACACCAGGCAGTTGGCGGGATTGGCACCGAGCAGCTCGGCCACCTTCAGGAAGGTATCCGGGTGGGGCTTGTGGTTGTCGATGTCGTCGGCACTGACCAGCACAGAGATATAGGCATCCAGGCCGGTGTTTTTCAAAATGCGCTCGGCATGCTCGCGCGATGAGCCCGTGCCTATGCCCATCGGGACCTTGCCATGGCAGCGCTTGACCAGCTCCCACATGGCGGGAAACACGCTGACCTTGTCGATATGCGCCAGATAGAGCGCCACCTTGCGCCGGGTGAAGGCATCCACATCGATATCCAGTCCGTGCTGCTCGGCCAGCATGCTCACTATCTTGCGGGTGGGAATACCGCCATATTCATTGAGTTGCTCGCGATTGAACGGCAGACCAAACTCTGCGCTGGTTGCCTCCCAAGCATCCAGGTGCAGGGGCATGGAGTCGACCAGGGTGCCATCCATATCGAAAATCAGGGCGTCGTATTGATCAAACCGGAACTGCTCGGACATGGGTCTGCTTCCTCTTGGGGTGTGAACAGCCAGCCTATCAGAATGCAGGAGGCAATGCCGCGACCGGGGTCATGCTTGCCGCTCAGGGGCGGTTTTGGCCATCGGCTGATGATTTATGAGACAATAACAAGTTCTGCGCCGCAGATTCTGGCATTTCAAATTAGCGAGCCCGTATATGTCCCCAAAAACCATCTTCTCAAGCGTGGCCCTGGTGATCGCCCTGGGTTCACTGGAAAAGAGCATAGTCACCACCCCCTTGCCCATCATAGGCGCCGAGCTGAACGCCGGTGCCGCCCTCACCTGGGTGGTCACCGCCTACCTGCTGGCGGCCACCGCCGCCCTGCCCATTTACGGCAAGTTGAGCGACATGTTCGGCCGGGTACGCATGCTCAATATCGGCATAGCCCTGTTTCTGGCAGGCTCTGTGGCCTGCGGCCTGGCGCAGGATCTGCCGACCCTGCTGGCGGCCCGCGTGCTGCAAGGGCTGGGCGGCGGTGGCCTGATTGCGCTCGCCTTCACCGTCATCGCCGACAGCATACCGCCGCGGGAGGTGGGCAAGTACCAGGGCTATATCTCGGCCGTCTATGCGGTCTCCAGCATCGCCGGGCCTTTGCTCGGCGGCTACTTCACCGAGCAGCTGAGCTGGCGCTGGATCTTCTGGATCAACCTGCCGCTCGGGGCGCTCGCGCTCTGGCTGGTGAACCGCAACCTGGGCCACCTCAATGTACGCCGCCACAGTCGCTTCGACTGGAAGGGGGCCGCGCTGCTGATCACCGTCACCACACTGAGCTTGCTGTTGCTCTCGCCCGAGACGGCGCTCCCTGCCATCTGGCTGGCGGGGGGGCTGGCGATTGCCCTGCTGCTGCTGATCCTGGTGGAGCGGCGCGCCCACGACCCCATACTGCCCGCCCATCTGGCCCGGTTGCCAGGCTATCTGGTGAGCGTGCTGCTGGCGCTGGCTTCGCAGTTGCTGATGTTCGCCGTGCTGGTCTATCTGCCGCTGCAGATGCAGTGGCAGAAGGGGATGGGTGCCAGCGAGAGCGGTCTCTACATGGTGATCTTCATGGTCTGCATCACGGCGGGGGCCTTCGTCGGCGGCAAGCTGATCGGCCGCACCGGTTACTACAAACGCTTCGTGGTGGTGGGCTTCGCCCTGTCGGCGCTGGCGCTGTGGCAGATCCATTTCGACGTCTGGGCCAATCTGGGGCTGGGCTTCGCCGGGTTGGGGCTGGGCCTGGTGCTGCCGGCGCTCTCCGTGGTGGTGCAAAATGCCCTGCCACGGGAAGATCGCGGCATCGGTATGTCCCTGTTCAACTTCGGCCGTGAGCTGGGGGGGGCGGTCGGGGTCGCCATCTGCTCCGTGCTGTTCCATGCCGCCCTGCCGGCCGGCACCAGCCACAATTTGGCCAGCCTGAGCCCGGCCGAGCTGGCCCCGGGTTTCAGTGCCACCTATATCGGCATGGCGCTGATCGCCACCGCCGCCTTCCTCATCACGCTGCTGGCGTTGAAACGCCACGAGCTGGCCAGCATCCACGCCTGAGCAATCGTCGGCATGCAATAGCAAAAGGGCTCCCCGCAGGGAGCCCTCTTTGTTATCCGGTTTCACTGGTCGCTGGCGGGCCGATCACTCCTGCGGGGGAGCCTCCTTGCCGGCCAGCTGGCTAAGCCAGGCGAAGCGGCGGTTGGCGTCCAGTTCCGCTTCACGATAGAGTTCGGTGGCGACCTCCGGCAGCTGGCGCTCCAGCCGCTGGAAGCGGGGCTCCTGGCTCAGGGTCTCGGCCAGCGAGGCGTTCGGTGCCCGGGAGTCGAGCGCCAGCGGCAGCTTGCCCTCGTCGCTGCGGCGAGGATCGAAGCGGTAGAGCGGCCAGAAGCCGGTGGCGGTCAGCTGTTTCATCTGCTCGTGGCTCTGGGCCAGATCGTAGCCGTGCTCCTCGCAGGGGCTGTAGGCAATGATGAGCGACGGCCCCGGATAGGCTTCCGCCTCCTGGATCGCCTTCACCGTCTGGTTCATCTGGGCGCCGAGGGAGATCTGCGCCACATAGACGTGGCCATACATCATGACGCTGGCGCCGAGATCCTTGCGCCCCTTGCGCTTGCCCTGCTCGCCAAACTTGGTGATGGCACCGAGCGGGGTTGCCTTGGACTGCTGGCCACCGGTGTTGGAGTAGCACTGGGTGTCGAGCACCAGCACGTTGATGTTCTCCCCCAGACTCAGCACATGGTCGAGCCCGCCGAAGCCGATGTCATAGGCCCAGCCATCGCCACCGATGAGCCAGACCGACTTGTCCACCAGATAGTCCGCATCCCGTGCCAGCTCAGCCGCGCCCGGCTCGGTGCGACCCTGCAGCAGACTGCGCAGCTGCGCTATATGGCCCCGTTGCTCGGAGACCGGCAGGCTGGCATCTTGCAGCGCCTGTTGCAGCTCGGCCGGGACAGCGTCGCCCAGGCTGGCCAGCAGGCGTTGCATCCGCTCGCGATGCTGATCCACGGTGAGCCTGAACCCCAAGCCAAATTCGGCATTGTCCTCGAACAAGGAGTTGGCCCAGGCCGGGCCACGGCCCTCGGCGTTGGTGGTGTAGGGGGTGGTGGGCAGGTTGCCGCCATAAATCGACGAGCAGCCGGTGGCGTTGGCAATCAGCAGCCTGTCCCCGTAGAGCTGGGTCAGCAGCTTGATGTAGGGGGTCTCGCCGCAGCCGGAGCAGGCGCCCGAGTATTCGAACAGTGGCGAGACCAGCTGGGAGGTGCGGATGTCTATGCGCTCCAGCTGCTCGGCGGTGCGCTCGGGGAGGTCCAGGAAGAAGTCGTAGTTCGCCTTCTGGGCATCGAGGTGCTCCAGCCGGGAGGCCATGTTGATCGCCTTGCGGCTCGGATCGGTGCGATCCTTGGCCGGGCAGACTTCGACGCAGAGATTGCAGCCGGTGCAATCCTCAGGCGCTACCTGCAGCACATATTGCTGGCCGCGCATGTCGCGGGCCTTTACATCGAGCGCATCCAGGGTCGTGGGGGCATCGGCCAGCGCGTCCTTGTCCACCACCTTGGCGCGGATGGCGGAGTGGGGGCAGGCGGCCACGCAGTAGTTGCACTGGGTGCACAGGTTCGCCTGCCAGATGGGCACCTCCTTGGCGATGTTGCGCTTCTCCCAGCGGGTGGTGCCCACCGGCCAGGTGCCGTCCGGCGGGAAGGCGGAGACCGGCAGGCTGTCGCCCAGCCCCGCCAGCATGGCGGCGGTGACCGTCTGGACGAAGTCGGGGGCCTGGGCCGACACCACGGGGGGGCGTTGGTGGCTGGACTGATCAAGCACCTGCAGCGGCACCGGGATCAGCGCCTCGCAGGTGGCGGCCAGCGCCTGCCAGTTGCGCTCGACCAGCTCGGCGCTCTTGTTGCCGTAGCTCTTGGCGATGGCCTGCTTGAGCAACTCGGTGGCTTCTGCCGGCGGTATGATGGCGCTCAGCTGGAAGAAGGCCATCTGCATCACAGTATTGATGCGGTTGCCGAGCTGGCATTCCCGGGCGATCCTGGCGGCATTGATGATGTAGAAACGCGCCTCTTTTGCACGCAGGGCCTGTTGCACCTCTTGCGGCAGTCGCTGCCAGATCTGATCGGCGTCGTAGGGGCTGTTGAGCAGGAAGATCCCGTTCGGTTTGAGCCGCTCCGCCATCTGGTACAGGTCGATGAACTGCCACTGGTGGCAGCCGATAAAGTCCGCCTCATCCACGAGATAGGCCGATTGCAGCGGTCGCTCGCCGACCCTCAGGTGGGAGACGGTGAGGCCCCCCGCCTTCTTGGAGTCGTAGACGAAGTAGCCCTGTGGATAGAGCGGGGTGTGATTGCCGAAGATCTTGATGCTGTTCTTGGCCGCCGAGACGGTGCCATCGCTGCCAAGGCCGTAGAACAGCGCCTCCAGCTTGCTTTGACCGGGATAGTCGAGCACCGGCAGCGGCAGAGATAGGCCGGTGACGTCGTCGAAGATGCCGACGGTGAAGCGCGGCCTTGGGTTATCCAGCGCCAGCTCGTCGAAGATGGCCTGCGCGCAGGCCGGATTGAACTCCTTGGAGGAGAGGCCGTAGCGGCCGCCGATGACCCGCGGCAGGCTGGCCCGATCGCCCCGGCTGACCGCCTCGGCCAGCGCCGTCATCACGTCCAGATAGAGCGGCTCGGCCTGGGCGCCCGGCTCCTTGGTGCGATCCAGCACCGCAATCTTGCGCGCGCTCTCGGGAATGACCGCCAGCAGGTGTTCGGCACTGAAGGGGCGGTAGAGGCGCACCTTCACCAGCCCCACCTTCTCGCCTCTGGCCAGCAGCCGTTCGATCACCTCTTCGCAGGTGCCGATGGCGGACCCCATCAGCACCAGCACCCGCTCGGCCTGCGGGTGACCCACATATTCAAACGGCTGGTAGTAGCGGCCGGTTAGCGAGCCGAAGGCCGCCATCGCCTCGCTCACGTGGCGATAGCCCTCGTCATACCAGGGATTGCTCGCCTCCCGGCACTGGAAGTAGGTGTCCGGGTTGGCCGCTGTGCCGCGAATGACAGGCTTTTCGGGGGTGAGCGCCCGATCGCGATGGGCGCGGATGGCCGCCTCGGGCAGCAGGGCGCGCAGGGTGTCATCCGCCAGCGGCACTATCTTGGCTATCTCGTGGGAGGTGCGAAAACCGTCGAAGAAGTGGATGAAGGGCAGCCGGCTGTTGAGGCTGGCCACCTGGGAAATCAGGGCGAAATCCTGTGCCTCCTGCACATTGCTGGCACAGAGCATGGCGCAGCCGGTCTGGCGCACCGCCATCACGTCCGAGTGATCACCGAAGATCGAGAGGGCGTGGGTCGCCACTGTGCGCGCCGCCACATGCAGCACGAAGGGGATGAGCTGACCCGCCAGCTTGTAGAGGTTGGGGATCATCAGCAGCAAGCCCTGTGACGAGGTAAACGAAGTCGCCAGCGCGCCTGTCTGCAGGGCGCCGTGGACGGTGGCGATGGCACCCCCCTCCGACTGCATCTCCACCACGCGAGGCACATCCCCCCACAGATTTTTGCCTCGATCGCTCGACCAGGCCGACGCCTGCTCCGCCATGCTGGAGCTGGGGGTGATGGGGTAGATGGCGATGACTTCGCTGGTGCGGTACGCCACTGAGGCGACTGCATTATTACCGTCTGTGGTGATCATGAGTTGTCCACTTGCTATGCCAGTTTGAAGGCCGATTGCGGGCAACCGGCCATGGATAGGTCGCAGGCATAGTAAGAGGGTTGGAGAGAGGGCATCAAACGGGATAAATAATCAGTGAATACATCTTTTATTCGTGGTCCGCCCCCTGCAAGCAATCGAGCCTATTTGCTTCAGCGTATTCGCCGGTTGATATGACCAGGCTGAACCGGGTGGTGCAAGCCACATACCTCAAACGATTCAACGGCGTGGTTGCCAGAGCATGGCTGGGTAGAAAAGGGCGCAAAAAAGTGTGAATGACAAGCGTGCGGGCTGAAAGTGCCGGCACAGTCAGATATAGGGCCGCCGATCCTCGCGGATGGGCGGCCCGTTGTACTGGATGGGAGTGAGCCCAGAGTCCGAGCTCACCTATTCCGCCGGGATCACATGGCGGGTTTGACGGGGCGCAGCAGCGCAATGGCGCTGCCGAACAGCAGCATGGCCAGGGCGGCCATGGTCAGGGGCCTGGCGCTGTAGGCGAACCCGGCGACACCGGACCAGAGCGCCACGCCAAGGTGCATCATGGTCATCGCCAGTGACATCAGCATGCCTCTGTGAGCCGCAGAGAGCTGCGCAATATAGCCCTGCAGCGCGGGCGATCCTATGCCGCCTGCCAGTGCCCACAGCAGCAGCGGCACTATCGGCAGCAGGGGCAGCAGCATGGGTTGCCTAGCCGGATAGAGGTAAAACCAGACGCTGACCAGCAAGCAGACCACCAAGGCCATACGCATCAGGGTGCGCCCGCTCTCGACCCGGCCAGAGAGACGGGGCATCAGCAGGTTGCCGATGACGCTGATGATGCCAAGCAGAGCGTACAAGCCCCCCACGGACCCGATGGACCACTCCTGGGTATCGCGCAAATGCTGACCGACGAGATTGAACAGGCCGATGCCGCCGCCAAGGCCCAGGCACATGGCCAGCAGGGCACCGACCGCGCCCGGGATGGCCAGCAGGTGGGGGCCCTTGTCCTCCTGATGCTCAGCCGATTTTTCTGCCGGATCTTGGCCGGTGGGCAGCAAGGCCAGCGCCGCCGCCACCCCCCAGGCGCACACGCCGAGCAGGATGAAGGCAGCCCGCCAGGAGAGCCATTGGGTCAGCAGAGCCCCGACTGCTGGGCTCGCTATCATGCCCAGGGTCAGGCCTGCCTGAACCTAGGCAATGCGTTTCATGGCATCTGTCCCTGCGCTGTCAGCTGCCATGGCAAAGGCGATGGGCAACATGCCGGCACTGGCAAGGCCGGTGAGCACCCGGCTTGCGAGCCCCCATTCAAAGTTCTCCACCAGGCCTGTTGCGACTGAGGCCGCCCCGAACAACAGGGCGGCGGGCAGCATCATCTTTATCCTGCCAAGGCGATCCGAGAGGCTACCCAGCAAGGGGGCTATCATCGCCAGTGCCAGGCTGTAGGCGGTGATGAAGAGGGTCACGCGCTCGGGTTGAACTCCCAGATCCTTGCCGATGGGAGCCAGTATGGGGCCCAGCATCAGCTCATCGGCCCCCACCAGAAACGCAATCAAGAACAGCAATATTTTCAAAAACATATCTTTGACCTCAAACGCAATACGTATGTTCAGCGGCAGTGAAGGCGTGAATATCCACCACCCGATCCGGCCAGTGGACGATGAACTCCCGTTCGTGGCAGACCAGCACCACAGTACCTGGATAGTCCTGCAAGGCCTGTTGCAGGGCTGTTTTGACGGTGGCATCCAGGTGTGTGGTCGGTTCGTCCAGTACCAGCAGATTGGTGGGTTGCAGGGTCAGCCTGCACAGTTTCACCCTGGTCTGCTCACCACCACTGAGGGAGGCAATCGGCCGCAATGCCAGTTTTCCCGTGATGCCAAAGCGTGCCAGATGTTGCCGGGCCACCTTGTCATCCACGCCCGGGCACACAGCTTTGACCAGATCCACCGGTGTGGCATCCGGGTCGGCCCAGCGCAGTGCCTGCTCGAAATAACCCAGTTTGAGGGCCGGTGACAGGGCGAGCTGGCCAGATACCGGGGGCAGCTCGCCCACCAAGGTTTTCAGCAGGGTGGATTTGCCGATGCCGTTGAACCCGGCAATCACCAGCTTGTCGCCACGGCTCAGGGTCAGCGAGATGGGCGCCAACAGGGGGCGTCGATAGCCAATGACCAGCTCAGTGGCGGCAAGCAGCTGCAGGCCATTGTGCGGGGCGTTACGAAACGAGAAGGAGAGGGGCTTCTCCTGCTCCGGCGCGGCCAGCCTGTCTATGCGTGCCAGCTGTTTCTTGCGGCCATTGGCGATGCTGGCATTGACCCCGGCTCCGTTTTTGTCGATGAACCGTTCCAGCTTGTCGATATGTCGCTGCTGCGCCAGATAGTGTTTCCCATGGGCGGCATCTTCAGTGGCTTTCTGAGCCATGGCCTTGTCGACGTTACCCTTGAATTTGCGGATCTGCTGCCGGTCTATGTCGCAAATGGCCGTGGCAATCCGGTTTAGAAATGCCTTGTCGTGAGAGACCACCATAAAAGCTCCCTTGAAGCCGCTCAGGTAGTTCGCCAGCCAGTCAAGGTGAAGGGTATCCAGATAATTGGTCGGCTCGTCCAGCAGCAGGACATCCGGCGCGAGCAACAGCAGGCGGGCCAGCATGACCTTGTGCCTTTGGCCGCCGCTTAATTCCCCCAACCGGGTATGCATACCCAACTGGGTGATCCCCAGGCCATCCGCCACCGCATCTATCCGGCTGTCGACCAGATAAAACGACCGGCTCTCCAGGCTGGCCTGAAGGGTGGCGGCACGTGCCAGATGGCGGGCTTGGACACTTTTCGCCGGGCAGGCGTAGATGGCCATCATCTCGGCCTCCTGCCGGTAGAGATCTGCAAAAGCGGTTTGCAGGTATTCGCGCACGCTTGTTTGCGCGTCCATCTCGGCATGCTGATCCAGATAACCGAGGCGCACAGCGGGCTGCCAGAGGATGTCGCCCCCGTCGGGCAACAGCTCCGCCTGCAGCAGTTTCAGCAGGGTGCTTTTCCCCGCGCCGTTTTTGCCCGTGACGCCGATATGCTCACCGGCGAAGAGGGTGAAGTTGGCCTGCTGGTAGAGGGTCTTGTCACCCATGTGACAAGTCAGGTTTTGAATGGTGAGTAAACTCATGATGTGACATCCATAAAAAACGGGGGGCTGGTACTTGGCGTACCGGCCCCCCGTTTCAAGCAATATTGAAACTTTGTCCTGAATATCAGAAACAAAAAGGCCGGCGATGAAGCATCTCGCCGGCCTGAGTCTCCTGTTTTCATCAGATGCGGGGCCGCCTCCCTGTGAGAGGGCATGCACGCAGCTGATGAAGATTCAGAAGAGGGATGGCTCCGGGCAACACTTCATCGTGTTAGTGCACGGAGCACAGCCTCCTGACAGAGCATTTGAACAGGATGTACAACATGGAAAAGCGGTCCAACAAAAATTCTGGTCGCAAAGTACACAGAACCCGCCTGCGAGTCAAATGACCGTCGGTTGAACATTTGACTCAAGCGCTCGCTACTCGTGGTGCAAGGTGATGCAATCCAGGCCACCGCTGCCCCAGAGCAGAGCCTCCGCCTGGTTAAATCCTGCCCGCGTGCTGCTCGCTGTCTGACCCACGAAGTAGGTGGTCAGCTCGGGCACCTCGCGTTTCAACCAGGCGCCGAAGGCCTGATTCAGGGGGGCTATGCTGGCGGCGTTGGTGATGTAGAAGGGTTGCTGCGCCGTGCCCATGATGCCGTTCATCCAGTTCACCGCCCGCTTGTTCACGCTGAAGGCGCCCGGGGTGGCGATGGGGGTCAGACCGGCGTCGGTCAGCTGCTGCCGGATGAGGGCATGGATCTTGTGCCAGCGCTCGGCCTGCTGTTTCAGGCTGGTGAGGGTCTCGGTGAGGCCCTGGCGTTCGCTGTCGCTCAGGCTGCCATCATTGGTCAGTACCTGCTGGATCAGCGTCCCGCTGGCTGCAGGGTCGTTGAACAGGATGCGGCCATCGGCCAGCGGGCGCATGGCCATGTCGAGGTGAAAACCGGGTTGGGCCAGGATCACCAGATCGCGCTCGGTCACCTTGAGCTCCTGCGCCATCAGGCGCTGGCTGATGGCCATCATGGCGAGGAAACGGCGGGTCTGCTCATCCAGCTCGGCGCTGGCCAACTCCTTGCGTTGGTAGCCGCCGGCTTGCAGCATGCGTCCCAGCCGGGTCAGGGTGGCTGCATCGGCCTGAAGCGTTTGCAGCTCCTTCTCTATCTGGTCATCAGCAAAGTCAGAGTGGAGATCGGCGGTGACCACCAGGCTGGCGTAGTCCTGTTTCAGCTGAGCCAGCAGATTGAAGGAGGCCGGCAGCGCCTGGCCATGGAGCGCGCGATAGCGCTCGGCGATGAGGGCGCCCTGCTGCTGGCTCAGAAACATCCGCCCCTGTGCGGCCTGCCGGCTGTCCCAGTCCACTTGGTACTGTGCCAGCTCGACCTTGGCGCGCGCGGTTCTGGCAAAGGCGTGGCGCTGTGGCTCATCCAGCCCCTGCGGCAGCAGGTTGGCCGCCTCCAGCAGTATGAGGTCAATCTCGGGATCGTGGCCGATCTGCACCGTATGGGGGCTGCCCAGCCACTCACGCTCGATCAGCTGCAGGCGAAAGTCACCGTCACGCTCCATGGTCTCCTGCCGGGTGGCGATGCGCTCCCGATCCAGCCGGCTGTGGTGCAGAGTGGTCTGCAGCAGGGCATCGCGACCGATCAGTGCATAGGGGCTACCGTCGGCGCGCTGACCGGTCAGCATGTTGCCGCCATCTATGATGGAGAAGGTCGGGAGAAGCTCGCGCCCCTGTTCGCTGGCAAAGCTGTCGGCCTGGGCCAGCATGCCATCTGTCAGCCCCTGGGAGTCCTGGCTGCCCAGGCTGTGGTGGCCCTCCTGCTCGGCCTGCGGGCTTTCTGGGGTCAAGGCGGTGACGAAGGCGTGGTACCTGTCCTTGTCGGCCAGCGGTGCCCGGGGGCGGAAGACGAGGGTGCCATCCCGTGATAGCCACATGTTGTCCTCGGTCCAGGTGTACATGTCGCCATGGGTATTGACCGAGAATCCCTGCTGCCTGCCGATCTGCTCCAGCTCAGCCACCAGCTCGGGTTCGGTCTGAATTGGCAGATGAAGCTGGTGGATCCGGTTGCCCAGATCATCCTGCGCCAGCTGGAAGGTGCGAGCGAGGGCGGGCGTCTCCGGTCCATGGCTGGCCAGCGGGTCGTCCGGGAATATGATGGGGGTTGCCGTGGCTGAATTGAGCCAGAAGAGGGTCGAGATGGCGAGTGCCACACCGGTTTTACGCATGGTGATTACCTTTTGTTATGGCGGGATAATTATCCCGCGAGCCTGAACTGCATGTTGGCGCAGAGCGAGGATCTCCTCGCTCCGGATGGAAACCATAAGGTTCAGGCTAGGAATAACAAGGCCGCAGATTTGAATTGACTTTTAACCCTGACTAAACAGCACAAAATACATCCTGTAAATAACCATTCAATAGACTTCCATTAATTATTACTTCATTATAAACAACGTATTGTGGTGTCTCTATTATCTATAAAGAGATCGGTTGTTATATTTCTGGCTGGTTACCACCTGCCTGGAAATACGAAGTTTTTAAGTGATTAAAGATAAATGGTGCGGGCCAATAGGGAGGAGAACAATACAGGAAAATAACGGGGTCAGGATCTGGTCATGTATTGTCGGCGATAAACGAGACGGATATTGGGAGCCAACACCAGCGGGGAGGCTATGTGCTGGCCCCGAAGCGCCGCCTGTCACTCACCCGGTTATGCCAGCATCAGCCAGATGGCGGCCTGATAGGGGGCGAAGGTGGTCGTGGGTGCGTCCGGGTAGTTGCCCATCAGCAGGGTGGCCCCCCTCTCCACCAGATCAAGATGGGGCATGGGCAAGGTGCCCGCGGTGAGATTGGCAAGCAGCAACAGGGTGTGGGTCTCGCCGGTGGCAGGATCCCGCCACCGGCGGTGGTAGCTGATGCGCAGCGGATCGTCACCATCTAGCAGCTCGAAGTCGCCGTGGCGAATGACGGGGTGGGCCTTGCGCAATGCAATCAGCTGGCGATAGCAGTGAAACAGCGAGCCGGTGCGGGCCAGCTGCTCGGTGGCGTTGATGTCCATGTAGTTGTCGTTGAGCGCAATCCAGGGTTTGGCGGTGCTAAAGCCTGCGTGAGGGCTGGCATCCCACTGCATCGGGGTGCGGGCGTTGTCGCGGCCGATGGCATCCAGTCGTCGGCTCAGCTCGGCAGGAGCCAGCCCAGGCTGGCTGGCACTGTAGTGGATAGCCTCCACGTCGCGCAGTTCATCGGTTTGCCAGTGGCGATTGGTCATGCCGAGCTCCTCCCCCTGATAGATGAAGGGAGTGCCCTGCATCATGTGCAGCACCAGGGCCCACAGCTTGCCACTCGGCTCGCGCCACTCGGGTCTGTCGTCGCCAAAGCGGGAGACGGCGCGGGGCAGGTCGTGGTTACCCAGAAACAGGCTGTTCCAGCCCCGGCCGTGCAGCCCCTGCTGGTGGCGGGCCATGGACCGCTTGAAGGTGAGGGGATCAAAATGCGACGACCACTTGTCCTGCCCCAGCCCTAGGTGTTCGAAGTTGAACACCATGCTGAATTCGCTGCCATTCGGGTTCGAATAGTGCTGCATATGAGCGAGATCCGCCCCCCAGGTTTCCCCGACCGTGATGATCCCCTTGTTGCCGAAGCTGGCGCCGTTGAGCTCGCGGATATAGTCGTGCAGGCGGGGGCCGTTGCTCATGGCAAGGGGCGACCACTCCTTGCTCACCATGTCGATCACATCGAAGCGGAACCCCTTTATCCCCTTGGCCAGCCAGAAGTTGATCACTTCAGCCATCTCGGTGCGCACCGCCGGGTTGTCCCAGTCGAGATCGGCCTGGCTTATGTCGAAGTTGTGCAGGTAGTAGAGATCAAGCTCTGGCACATACTCCCAGCCGCTGCCGCCAAAGATGGATTGCACCGGGTGGGCATCGACAAAGGCCTGGTCCCGGAATACGTAATAGGCCTGATAGCGGGGATCTCCCGCCAGGGCTCGCTGGAACCACAGATGCTCGGTGGCGGTGTGGTTGGCGACTATGTCCATCATGATGCCGATGCCGCGGGTGGCCGCATCGTTGATCAGCTGTTCCATCTCGGCCAGGGTGCCGAAGGTGGGGTCGATGGCGCGGTAGTCTGCCACATCGTAGCCGTTGTCCCGCTTGGGGGAGCGATAGACAGGGGTGAGCCACAGCATATCGACCCCCAGGGTCGCCAGATAGTCCAGGCGCTGGCGGATACCCTTGATGTCCCCCATGCCGTCGCCATCGCTGTCCTGAAAACTCATGGGATAGATCTGGTAAATCACGCAGGTGTCGAGAGGGGTCATGGCGCTGGTCGGCTGGGGAAGGGGTAACCCTATTCTAGGCGCTCCGGGTTGCCCTCAACAGGGCAGGGGAGTGGCTGAAAAGGGTTCCATAAGTGACTGGTTGTCAAAAGTGAGGGGAGGGTCACAAAGGTGCCATCCCGAGCTACGGGCGTGGTCGGGATGGCGTGCTGCTCATATGCCTTTTGGCATAACTCGTTATCGGGTCGCCCCGGCCTGCTCGGCGTTTGGTTCTTGTTGGCGTTCCGCTTGCGCTTCCAGCTCCTTGCCGAGGAAGTAGTTCAGGAAGGTGCGGATCACCGCGATGATGGCGAGGCGGATCAGCTCCTCTTTGCTCGGCGCGACTGTGGTGGCCAGTATGTCGGCGGCGAGCTGAAACTCCAGCGCCAGGATCAGCCAGCTGCCAAAACAGAGGCGGATACGGGGGAAACCGGGGGCGTGATCCCGGACTCGTGCTGCCAGCCAGAGCGTCTTGCCAAGCCCAATGACCACGCAGGCGATGGAGATGATCTCCAGCAGCAGCTGGAACAGCTCGACGCCGTGCATCATTCCCTCTTTCAGGCTCGCTATCTCAAACACGTTCGGCTTCTCCACGATTCAAAAGGAACACTATTAACATATTGCTCGGCCAGGGCCAAATCCGGCCCGGGCCATCAATCAGGCGATCAGTTTGAATTCAATCACATAGAGCGGAGGCAGGTCAGGGTAGATATCCCGAATCACCTGTTTTAGCTCAGGAAGGGTCATGTTCTCCTGGCGGGCGTGTTCGTCGCTCAGTTCATCAAAGGCGACCGCATTGACCGAGAGCACTTCTATGGCGCCGAACGGCTGGTGCTCGGGGTTGGTGAAGAGTGAGAGCCGCTGGCCGGGCTGCCATTGGGCTTCGCTCTCGTCGCGGATGGTGATGGTCTTGCGGCCGGCCTGGATATCGGCCACGAAACGGCTGAAGAAGGTGAACTCGGGATAGGGATGGGTAGACATGGATGCTCCGACAGGGGTGAAGAGTGAATCGAGATTAAAGGTCGAGATAGGCGCGCAGCCTGGCCAGATCGGCGATGGTGGGGCCGTCAGCGCCGTCGCATACTATCCCCTGTTCGACCAGCTCCTTGAGGGCGCGGCGGTAGACGCGCTCCGTGGTGCCAAAGCGCGCCGCCTCGTGGGAACGCTTGCGCGAGCCCAGCATGGGGGTGCGCTGGCGCTCTCGCCACAGTTCAAAGGCGATGTTGTAGGCGATGGGGTGCAGCAGGCGGCTGGTGGTGATGTCCAGGGTATCCAGATAGTCGCTGGCCAGGGCCGATGCGAAGAACAGGGTCAGCTCGGGTTCTGCCAGTAGCCGCTGGGCCAGCTTGTGAGCACAGATGACGCTGGCATCCAGCTCTGTCTCGGCCACCACGCTCCACTGCACCGGGGTGGCACTGAAGAACTCCATCTCACCGAAGATCTGGCGCTGGCATGCTATCTCCCCGAGCTGAAACAGGCGCCCCGAGTGCACGGCACTGTTGAGGGAGACCCGCCCCGTTTCCACCAGATAGAGGCATTCGCTCTGCTCCCCCTGGCGCATGATGGGCTCGCCCGGCAGGTAGCGGCGCAAAAACAGGGTGCACGCCTCCAGCGCCGCGGCAAAGCGGGGTTCAAGCTGCTCAAGTTCGGCGTGAAAGCGACCGAGGGGGTAGGGGTGTTGCTGCATGAGAAACCCGCGCGTGGAAACGAGGGCCATGAGGCTAGCAAGAGCGGGGGCCGGATGCCAGCGCCCGTGCCATCGAATGTGCCGGGCTTAACGTTTTGGCAGGGGCCGGCGATGGTGCCGGCCCCTGGGCTGGTCAGATCCGGGTGGGGGGCCTGGCTTATTGCGCCAGCGCATGGAGCGCGGCGGTGATGGCCAGCCGCTCACCGGCCATCATGGCCGCCTCTGCGCTGGCGTAGTCGTTTACCCCCTGCTGCACGTCCTGCTCGAATGCCACCACGTTGCAGAGCACGGCGGCGACCCGCACCTTGCGCAGCCGACCGACGGTGAGCAGGGAGGCGGTCTCCATGTCCGCCCCCAGCAGGCCGCGTTCGTGCCAGTAGCGGCACACCGCCTGCTCGTCATCCCGGTAGAAACTGTCGTGGGAGCGTACCAGGCCGTGCCAGTGAGGCTGGCCGCTGGCGGCGATATGCTCGAGCAGGGCGGCCTGCAGCCGAATGTCGGCGCAGGCGGGGTACTCGGGGGGCAGGTAGGCCAGCGAGGCGCCATCGTGGCGCACGGCCCCCTCCACCACGATAAGATCACCCAGCGCCATCTCATGCTGCAGGGCGCCGGCGGAGCCGACCCGGATGAGCGAGCGGGCACCCGCCTGCACCAGCTCCTCCAGCGCTATGATGGCGGAGGCGCCGCCGATGCCTGTGCTGCAGACGGTGATGGGCAGCCCCTGATGATGGCCGTTGATCAGGCGATACTCCCGGTTCTGGCCGAGTGACTCGCACCCTTGCAGCTGACTGGCGATGCGATCGACCCGGGCTGGATCGCCGCACAGCACCACCCGCTCGGCAATCTGATCCGGGCGGCATTGCAGATGGGGCAGCAGGCTCATGCGATCACTTCCTGCTGCGGGCGTTTGGCAGCCAGCATCCAGAGGCGGGTGCCATTGGCGGCGATGAACAGCAGGATCAGGTACTCCAGCGACATGGCGTAGACGCCCTGGGCGGCATAGACGCCGATGCTGATGATGTTAATGACCACCCAGAGGATCCAGTTCTCCACGTATTTGCGGGTCATCAGGATCTGGGCCACCACCGAGAGCACCGTCATGCTGGCATCCCAGAACGGGAAGGCGTCGGGGGAGGGCTCAGGGGTAGCCAGACCGGCGCCGAACAGGTTGAGCAGGGCGACCGAGGTGCGGGCCAGGGTGGCGAACACTGGGTCGATAAACAGGGTCAGCAGGGCGATGGCCAGCACGCTCAGGGCAGCGGTCACCATCAGCTTGGACTTGCTCAGCCAGCGGATCTGCAAGCAGTCTCCCTGCTCGTTGGCGGGGCGGGTCCAGGCGTACCAGCCGTAGACGTTGGCGCAGAAGAAGAACAGTTGCAGCATCAGCAGGCCGTAGAGCTGGATCTGGAAGAAGATGATGGCAAACAGGCTGACGTTGATGAGGCCGAACAGATAGTTGATGGTCTTCTCCTGGCTGGCGAACCAGATGCAGGCCAGGCCGAACAGAGTGCCGATGGCTTCAATCCACGACATGGCGTAACCGCCGCCTAGCGGTATGGTCACCAGGGTGTGATTGATGCTGAACCACTCGAATATGCTCATTTTCGTTTCCTTTGAAAATTTGAAAGAAGGGGGGTGATCGGAACGGGCCTATTCTAGGGGCTGCGCGGGGGCTAACGCAGGACTTTTGTCCGAGCCAGCCTGAGCCACATCAAAGAATGGATAAAGGGGGGCGGCAAAGGCTCGCCATTTTTGCGGACCGCAGGGGGCCCCGATATGCGATGATGGCCCTTGCCCTTTATTGATATGTAACAAACCGGGGCAGAACAAGCTGTGGTCTGATGGAGTCCGCCATTTCACCCATTGTGCAATGGCGGACATGAACGAAAGGAGCAAGTGTGAATTCCGAACTGATCTGGGTCCTCTGCATGCTGGTGGGCGCCATCTATCTGTTTATTACCAACAAGGTACGCATGGACGTAGTCGCCTTGTTGATCATCATACTGTTTGTGCTGAGCGGTACCCTGACCCTGCCGGAGGCGCTGGCGGGATTCAGCGATCCCAACGTCATTCTGATCGCTGCCCTGTTCGTGGTGGGGGAGGGGCTGGTCCGTACCGGCATCGCCTATCAGGTGGGGGATATGCTGGTGAAGGTGGCGGGCAGCAGCGAGATCCGCATGCTGGTGCTGTTGATGGTGGCTGTCTCCCTGCTGGGAGCCGTGATGAGCAGCACAGGGGTAGTGGCCATCTTCATCCCTGTGGTGCTGAGCGTGGCGAACCGCATGGGGATCCCGGCCGGCCGCCTGATGATGCCGCTTGGCTTTGCCGGCCTCATCAGCGGCATGATGACGCTGGTGGCGACGCCGCCCAACATGGTGGTCAACAGTGAGCTGATGCGCCATGGCATCCATGGTTTCGGCTTCTTCGGGTTCACCCCCATGGGGCTGATCATCCTGGTGATGGGCATCATCTACATGCTGCTGATGCGGGGCTCCCTGGTGCGTGAAGGGGAGGAGGGAAAAGGCAAGCAGGCGGGGCGCAGCACCATGCGCGATCTCATCCGCGATTACCGGCTGGCCGGGCGGGCCCGCCGGCTGGCGATCCGGCCCGACTCCCCCCTGATAGGCCAGACCCTGGACGAGTTGCAGCTGCGGGCCCGTTACGGCGCCAACGTCATCGGGGTGGAGCGCTGGCGCAAGTTTCGGCGGGTGATGGTGACCGTCTCCGGCGTCACCGAGTTCCAGTCCAAGGACGTGCTGCTGATCGACATGTCCGACCCCGAGGTGGATGTGCGAGAGTTCTGCAGCGAGGCACGGCTAGAGCCCATGATACTGCGTGGGGAGTATTTCTCCGATCAGGCGCGGGAGGTGGGCATGGCCGAGGTGTCGCTCATCCCCGAATCCCGTCTGCTGGGCAAGAGCATTCGCGAGGTGGCCTTTCGCTCCCACTACGGTCTGAGCGTGGTGGGGATCCGCCGTGACGGCGAGGCGCTGACCGGCAAGCTGGTGGATGATCCCTTGCAGATGGGCGACTCTCTGCTGGTGGTGGGCAACTGGAGCCTGATCCGCCTGTTGCAGACCCACAGCCGCGACTTCCTGCTGCTGGGCCTGCCCGCCGAGGTGGACGAGATGGCGCCGGCCCGCAGCCAGGCCATCCACGCCCTGATCTGTCTTGGGGTCATGGTGGTGCTGATGGTGACGGATCCCGTACCCAACGTCATCGCGGCGCTGGTGGCTTGTCTGCTGATGGGCAAGTTCCGCTGCATCGACATGGAGAGCGCCTACAAGTCCATCCACTGGCCCACTCTGATCCTGATCGTCGGCATGCTGCCCTTTGCCCTGGCGCTGCAGAAGACCGGCGGGGTGGACCTGATTGTCGGCGGTCTGATTGCGGCCGTAGGTGAGATGGGCCCTCGCGTGATGCTGGCCAGCCTGTTTGCCCTGTGCGCCCTGATCGGGCTCTTCATTTCCAATACCGCGACGGCGGTACTGATGGCGCCCATTGCGCTGGGAACGGCCCAGCAGATGGGGATCTCCCCCTATCCCTTTGCCATGACCATCGCCATCGCGGCTTCGGCGGCCTTCATGACGCCGGTCTCGTCGCCGGTCAATACCCTGGTGCTGGGCCCAGGCAACTACAAGTTCGTGGATTTCGTGCGCATTGGCGTGCCCTTCACCCTGCTGGTGATGGTGGTGAGCGTCATCGCCATCCCCTGGTTCTTCCCGTTCTGACTGGTTTGATTCAGGGAAAAGAGAGACAAGCGGCCTGCGGGCCGCTTTTTTGTCGCTCCGCATGAGCCTGGGTGGCAGCAGAGCGAGAGGGAAGTGAGGCAGAGATAGGTTGGCAAGGGGGATAGAGGGCGAAAAACGGGCACAAAAAAACCAGCCTGAGCTGGTCTGTTTGGTACTGCTATTAATGGTGCGGAAGGAGAGACTCGAACTCTCACGCCTAGGGCGCCAGAACCTAAATCTGGTGCGTCTACCAATTTCGCCACTTCCGCAATATTAATGGTGGCTATGACGGGATTCGAACCTGTGACCCTCGCATTATGAGTGCGATGCTCTAACCAACTGAGCTACATAGCCGTCTTGTCACCAATATCATTGCTGACAAGTCAAAAATGGCTGGGGTACTAGGATTCGAACCTAGGAATGGCGAGATCAAAACCCGCTGCCTTACCGCTTGGCGATACCCCAACTGAACAACTGCAAAATGGTGGCTATGACGGGATTCGAACCTGTGACCCTCGCATTATGAGTGCGATGCTCTAACCAACTGAGCTACATAGCCGTCTTGTATGCGACAGGGTCGTCTACAAGTAAAAATGGCTGGGTACTAGGGTTTGGACCTAGGCACGTTGACGAGATCGAAATCTCTCACGCTTACCACAGCAAATCATCGACAGGTCGATGACGGGTAAAAATGGCTGGGGTACTAGGATTCGAACCTAGGGATGGCGAGATCAAAACCCGCTGCCTTACCGCTTGGCGATACCCCAACAGTGCTCCTTAACAGTCATGTAGACTGGCAAAGAACGTTTAAACATTGCTGTGGTACTAGGAAACGAACCTATGCACGTTGACGAGATCGAAACCTCTTACGTTTACCACAGCGATCACCGACGAGGTCGATGAAAAGCAATAATGGCTGGGGTACTAGGATTCGAACCTAGGGATGGCGAGATCAAAACCCGCTGCCTTACCGCTTGGCGATACCCCAACAGCGCTCCTCGACAGTCATGTGACTGGTCAAAGAACTTTTAAAAATGGCTGGGGTACTAGGATTCGAACCTAGGGATGGCGAGATCAAAACCCGCTGCCTTACCGCTTGGCGATACCCCAACTGAACAATTAATGGTGGCTATGACGGGATTCGAACCTGTGACCCTCGCATTATGAGTGCGATGCTCTAACCAACTGAGCTACATAGCCAACCGTGCTTCCAGTGAGTCGTTGCCTCGTCACTGTGCGGGCCGAATTATGCGTATCTGGCTCTGGGGCGTCAACCCTTTTTTTGCCAGAAAAACCGAATTTGGGTGCGTTTGGCGAGTTATTGGTCGCTGTCGTGCAAAAGCCCAACAATCTGGTTTTTTTTACGACATTTGCCGGAAGATACGGCGTTCTGCCAGATAAAAGAGAGGCCAGCAAATGCTGGCCTCTCATGGGATTAGACGTTGAACAGGAAGTTCATGATATCGCCATCTTTGACGATGTAGTCTTTCCCTTCGGCGCGCATCTTGCCTGCTTCCTTGGCACCTTGCTCACCCTTGTAGGTGATAAAGTCTTCGAAGGCGATGGTTTGGGCGCGAATAAAGCCTTTTTCAAAGTCGGTGTGGATCTTGCCCGCCGCTTGCGGGGCTGTGGCGCCAACCGGTATGGTCCAGGCACGCACTTCCTTCACGCCGGCGGTGAAATAGGTCTGCAGCTTGAGCAGCTCGTAACCTGAGCGGATCACCCGGTTCAGGCCTGGCTCTTCGATGCCAAGATCTGCCATGAACTCGGCGCGATCGTCGTCATCCAGCTCGGCGATGTCAGATTCGATGGCGCAGCAGACCACCACCACAACCGCGTTCTCGGCGGCGGCGATTTCACGCACCTTGTCGAGGAAGGGGTTGTTCTCGAAACCGTCTTCCGCCACGTTGGCGATATACATGGTGGGCTTGAGGGTCAGGAAGTTGAGGTGGCTGACGGCGGCCAGCTCATCCTTGTCCAGCTTCATGCCACGGATCATCTGGCCGTTTTCCAGCGCGACCCGGATCTTCTCCAGGGTTTCCACTTCCAGCTTGGCATCCTTGTCGCCGCCCTTGGCGCGCTTGGACTGGCGGTGAATGGCACGCTCGCAGGCGTCCAGATCTGACAGGGCCAGTTCGGTGTTGATCACCTCGATGTCGTCGGCCGGAGAGACCTTGCCGGCAACGTGAATGATGTTCTCGTCCTCGAAGCAGCGTACCACGTGGCCGATGGCTTCGGTTTCACGGATGTTGGCCAGGAACTGGTTGCCCAGACCCTCACCCTTGGAGGCACCGGCAACGAGACCGGCGATGTCCACGAATTCCATGGTGGTCGGTACGACACGCTGGGGATTGATGATGGCCGCCAGCTGGTCGAGACGCGGATCCGGCATGGGAACCACACCCGTGTTCGGCTCAATGGTGCAGAACGGGAAGTTGGCGGCTTCGATGCCGGCCTTGGTCAGCGCATTGAACAGGGTGGATTTACCTACATTGGGCAGGCCCACGATACCGCATTTAAAACCCATGGATTGTTACCTTACTTGATAGATGCTGTGAGGGGCGCAGGCGTCCCGTGTCATATTTTTTCGGCCTCGAGACGGTATGAAACCGCTCATGGCCCTGAGCATGTCCGGCTTGGGCTCGTCGTTGAACGCGCCCTTGAGTGGAGCCGACTCATGATCGAACATCCCTATACTTTTTCGGCCTTGAAGCTGTGCAAGCGATTCATGGCCTTGGTCATGTCTTGCTTGAACAGGATATCGGTGGCGCGCAGGGATTCATCCAATGCGGCCTCGATCAGGCTCTGTTCACTGCTTGGGGCCTTGGTCAGGACGAATCCGGCCACCAGCTCCTTGGCACCGGGATGGCCTATCCCGAGGCGCAGCCGGAAGAAGTTATTGTTATTGCCCATCTTGGCAATGATGTCTTTCAGGCCATTGTGACCACCGTGGCCACCACCTTGCTTGAACTTGGCGATGCCGGGGGGCAGGTCCAGTTCATCGTGGGCCACCAGCATGGCTTCCGGTTCTATCTGGTAGAAACGGGCCAGCGCCGCCACGGCCTTGCCGGAGAGATTCATGTAGGTGTTCGGGATGAGCAGACGCACATCCTGACCTTCCACCTGAATGCGGGCCGTGTGGCCGAAGAACTTGGGCTCTTCGCGCAGGCTGACATTGTGCCAGCGAGCCAGCTGCTCCACATACCAGGCGCCCGCGTTATGGCGGGTCTTGGCGTATTCGGGGCCGGGATTGCCCAGTCCCACGATCAGTTTGATTTGGCTTGTCACGCTTGATGTCTTCACTCGCTACTTGCAATGGGCAGACTGCCCAAGGCAATGGGACGCAATATTCTAGCCGCCGACTGGCGATCACTCAACCAAAGCTCGGCCACCGTGAGGGAATAACCGCTGATCGGGTTGCCAATGACAGCAAAACGGGCCCCTTGTCGAGGCCCGTGCTGGTCGGTGTTGGCTGGGGTGGTGCCTTATTTGGCTCGCAGCAGCGTGACCGTCTCTTCTGTCAACGCGG
The DNA here is from genome assembly GCF_000820005.1 of Aeromonas piscicola. GTDB lineage: Bacteria > Pseudomonadota > Gammaproteobacteria > Enterobacterales > Aeromonadaceae > Aeromonas > Aeromonas piscicola. The sequence goes on from NZ_CDBL01000039.1 coordinate 131,817, forward strand.
TCAGGATCGGACGCTGCTCTCGCACGTATTGCACGAAGGAGGCCGCGTCCGTGCTGCAGTTGACACTGCTGGCCTTGCAGTCGAGCTGCTGGCCCGGCGCATAGCGGGCGCTCAGCTGATCGCCGCTCTGCTCCACTTTCTCGATGGGGAAGCCGGTCAGCTTGCCATCCACCCAGGCGAGATCCAGCCGCTCGGCCTGCTGGCGCTGGGCGCGGGCGAGAGCCTGCCAGCCGTCGTTGCCATTGGCACTGTAGGCGTTCATCACCACCCGGTAGCGCTGGCTGTCGACCAGATCCTGCCATTGCCCTTCGGCGCTCAGCCATTGCAGTCGGGTCAACTCGCCACGCTTGGCCGGCACGGTTTCGGTGAAGGTGTAGCGCAGGTGGCCGCCGTAGGGGAACTTGCCGGCGTGGGCGCTGGCAGGCAGGGTGGCCGTGATGGTCTCGGTCAGCAGGGCGCGCACCTCGGCACCGGTCAGGGTCAGCACGGAGAGCTGATTCTTGAACGGCAGCAGGGTGAGCGCCGCGTCCCCTTCGCGCAACTCGCCGGCGGGCAGATCGGCGCGCACGCCTCCCACCGCCAGCAGGGCGAAGTGGACAGGGCCGCCGGTCAGGGCCTGCACCGCCGGAGTGTTGGCCCAGTAGTATTGGCCTTCAGCCACCAGGGGGGCGACGTCGGAGCCGTGGCTGTCGCTGCCGTTGTCGCCGGGGCGGCGGGCATTTTGCAGCGCCGCCGGCAGGGTGGCGATGACGGGTCCGAAGGCCTGCTCCAGCGCCGGCTTGTAGTGGCTGTCGATGATGCCGCGCAGGCGCGGGTCTTCATCCACTGTCACCAGGTTGGGCTGGGCATCGATGAACTTGCCCGCCTGCTTGCCTCGCGCCTCATCCAGCACCTGCTTGCGGGCCGGATCGGCGAAGAAGTCACGGCTGGCCAGCAGCTGGTTCTGGCCCTTGCAGGCGATGACCCGGCCCTGGCCGTCGAAGCTGACCCGGGCCAGGCCGATGGCCTGGGCGTAGGAGCCTGCCTGCACCACACAGGTCAGGCCGACGCCGTCCGGATTGGTGACCAGCTGGGCGTATTCGCCTGTCTTGCCCCAGCCGATGTTGCGAAAATCGCCGAGCAGGCTGTGGGAGTGGCCGCCGACGATGGCATCTATGCCGTTCACCTCGGCCGCCAGCGCGAGATCCCGCTGGTTGCCGATATGGGTCAGGGCGATGACGTGGTGGATCCCCTTCTGGCGCAACAGATCCACGGTCGCCTGGGCCGAGGCGACCTCCTTGCCAAAGCGCAGCTTGCCGACGTTGGGAGAAATATTGGCCATGTCCTCCAGCACCAGCCCCATCACGGCGACCAGCTGCTTGCCCTGCGGCAGGTTGTTGAGATCGGTGACCGGGCTCTTTCGGTTGCCTTCGAAGGCATAGATCACGAACGGCTTGAGGTTGGTGGTGTGGCGCAGATCCGGGTCGTCACGGGTATCCAGGTTGGCGGCCAGCACCGGGAAGTTGACCCCTTCGATGAAGCGGGCCAGCTTCTGGTTGTCGAGATCGAATTCGTGATTGCCCAGGGCCATGGCATCGAGCCCGAACTGGCTCAGCAGCTCGGCATTGGCCATTCCCTCGTTGAGCTTGAAGTAGCCGCTGCCCTGCCAGGCATCGCCACCGTGCAGCAGCAAGAGCGGCTGGTTCTTGGCAAGCGCCTCGGCCTGAAAGGATTTCGCCATGGTGAGCAGGCGCGGATAGCCGCCGAAGCGGGTGTAGAGGGTGTCGGTTTCCCCCTGCTTGCCAAAGATGGGCCCCTTCAGCTCGGCGTTGACCGGGTCAAACTGGGAGTGGGTGTCGTTCATGTGCGCCAGGGTTAGCACGAAGGGCTGGTTTTCTTTGCCGGGCTGACAGGCGAACAGGAAGCTGCAGAGGACGAGGAGCAGCAGCGGGCGCAAGCGATTCATGGATCAATCCTTAACCTGCGGTGGGGCAGGGCAATACCGGGTGTGACAGGGCTAGAAAGACAAAAACCGCCAGCTGGCGGTTTTTGTCACAACGGCGTCTATCAATGCTCAAACATGGCAGAGATGGACTCTTCGTTGCTGATACGACGAATGGCTTCGGCCAGCACGGTTGACAGGGTCAGCTGCTTGACCTTGTCGACCGCCTTCATCTCCGCGGTGAGCGGGATGGAGTCAGTGATGATCAGCTCGTCGATGACCGAGTTCTTGATGTTTTCCACGGCGGAACCGGAGAAGACCGGGTGAGTGGCGTAGGCGAATACACGCTTGGCGCCGCGCTCTTTCAGGGCTTCTGCGGCTTTGCACAGGGTGCCGCCGGTGTCGATCATGTCATCGACGATAATGCAGTCGCGGCCGGCCACGTCACCGATCAGGTGCATGACCTGGGAGACGTTCGGGCGGGGACGACGCTTGTCGATGATGGCGATGTCGGTATCGTCCAGCAGCTTGGCGATGGCACGGGCACGCACCACGCCGCCGATGTCCGGCGATACAACGACAGGGGATTCGAGGTTCTTGGACTTCATGTCTTCCAGCAGCACCGGGCTGCCGAACACGTTATCGACCGGGACGTCGAAGAAGCCCTGGATCTGCTCGGCATGCAGGTCAACGGTCAGCACACGGTCCACACCCACGCTGGAGAGGAAGTCGGCGACAACCTTGGCGGTGATGGGCACTCGGGCGGAGCGGACGCGGCGGTCCTGACGGGCATAACCAAAGTAGGGGATAACGGCAGTAATACGGCCAGCTGAAGCACGACGCAGAGCATCCACCATGACGATCAATTCCATCAAATTGTCGTTGGTCGGGGCACAGGTGGATTGAATGATGAAGATATCGCCACCGCGTACATTCTCATTGATCTGTACGCTGATCTCGCCGTCGCTAAAGCGACCTACGGCAGCATTGCCGAGTTTGATAAACAGGCGATCTGCGATCTTCTGGGCTAGTTCCGGCGTTGCGTTACCAGCAAACAGCTTCATGTCAGGCACGGTTTGAAACCTCGGGGTTGCATCCAGTATGTGGGGGAGTCTGATTCAGACCCGTATCGTTTTGGGGCAAACGATTTATCAGGTTGACGGGTCAGGCCACTATAGGCCGCTTTCAGGCTAGGTGCATATCGTTACATGTTTCAAATCGGATGGCTGTCGCGTTTGCGGGCCGCCGTCATCCAGGAGATCGATGACCTCTTTGTGAGTGACAAGGGGGCGATAATGGTTGCAGACGGGCTTGACGAGATTGCGCTTTGTCAAGATCCTCTGCCGCCGGTTTACCGACACACCTGTGTCAATCACCAAGATAATGGCTGGGGTACTAGGATTCGAACCTAGGAATGGCGAGATCAAAACCCGCTGCCTTACCGCTTGGCGATACCCCAATCACTGATTTGTTGCAATGTCACGAACAGTGGTGATATGTTCTCGCCCTTGGCGACAAACCCATCCCATCTCTTCGGCACTTTTGCCAACACTTCCCGAGCAGCCTCTTCGTCTTCAAATTGAGCAAAGACGCAGGCTCCTGTGCCCGTCATTCTTGACGGCGCGTATTCTAGCAACCAGCCGAGCGCATTGGCAACCTCGGGGTGGCGCTTTTTCACCAGCAATTCGCAATCGTTTTTCCAATCCCCTTCCAGCAAGTTGTGAAATGCCATTTTCGGGGTCGCTCTGGGCAGGTCCGGATCCTGAAATACTGCGGCCGTCGCCACGTGGCAATCGGGCTTGAGCACCAGATACCAGGCGCTTGGCAATTCGACCGGTTGCAGTCGCTCGCCCACCCCTTCTGCAAAAGCGGCGCGGCCACGAACAAACACGGGCACGTCGGCCCCCAGCTGAACGCCAAGCTGTGCCAGTTCATCTTCGCTCAAGCCTGCCTGCCAGAGGTGGTTAAGCGCCACGAGCGTGGTGGCTGCATCCGAGGAACCACCGCCGATACCACCGCCCATGGGCAATACCTTCTCAAGCCGGATGTGGGCCCCCTGCGGGCTGGGCAACCGCGCCTGCAGCAGGCGGGCGGCGCGGATGATGAGGTTCTGCTCATCCGGTACGCCGGGAATGGCCGGGCTCAGGGTGAGCAGGTCGGTACCGGTGAGCGGCTCGAATTCGAGCCAGTCACCGTGACTGAGGAAGATGAACAGGGTCTGCAGCTCGTGATAGCCGTCCGGACGACGGCCATTGACGTGCAGGAAGAGGTTGAGTTTGGCCGGTGCCGGCCAGCGAGTGGCGGTCATTGTCGCCTCCTTGTCAGTCGCAGCCATCAGCGAGCGAGCGTCCATTGGTTGATCTGCAACTTGAGGCGGCTGCCCTGGCCTGTCATGGTCAGTTGGTGCGGCAGGCGGTAGCCGTCCTGATCCCGGTAGTCGCCGTAGACGATCTGCCATTGGCCGTCACGCACGCTGGCCAGGCTGCTGTCGGGATTGAGTTCGAACTCGGCCTTGCCCGGCAGCCCCTTGATCCACTCCGGCAGCCCCTGCACCGGTATGTTCCAGCCGGTGAGCTGATAGACGAGCGCCTCGGCATCCTGGCTCTGGTGCGGCTTGCCCTCATTGTCGATCAGGGTGATCTCGCCCTTGCTGCGGGAGAGTTCCAGTATGTGGGTACCAACTATGCTGCTCAGGTTGAGGCGGTAGTCGTCCCCATCCTGCTGCCAGTTGACCCGGGCGCTGCCCTTCTGCTGGGCCGTGATGATGGCCATCTTGCCCGACAGCTGCCAGTGGCTGAGCTGCTCGAGACGGGCCCGCTCCTGCTGCCAATTGACCTGATCCCGCTGGGGTTGGGTGGTGGCACAACCGGCCAGCAACAGCAGGCAGGCGAAGGTGAAAATACGCAACAACAAGGTCATGCTCCAGATACGGGGATTTGCCACAGTATACGGGGCGGCCGTATTGCTTTTAAAGCCTTACCCTTTCTCGTACAATTGACGGCCTTTACTCCCAGCGCACAGATACGATCACCACCCACTCATGAGTTTGCTTGCCCTCGGAATCAACCACAACACCGCCAGTGTCGCCTTGCGGGAGCGGGTCGCGTTCGGCCCGGACTGCATCGATCGCGCCCTGCGTGAGCTGGTCACCCAACCCGGCGTAAGCGAGGCGGTGATCGTCTCGACCTGCAACCGCACCGAGCTTTACTGCAGTCTGGCGCAGGGGCAGGGGGAGCAGGTACTGCACTGGCTGCAACGTTTCCATGGCCTGGACGCGGCAGAAGTGGTGTCCGCCATCTACCAGCACTGGGACGAAGAGGCGGTGCGTCACCTGATGCGGGTCGCCTGCGGCCTGGATTCCCTGGTGCTGGGCGAGCCGCAGATCCTGGGGCAGATCAAGCAATCCTATGCCCATGCCCAGCAGTCCGAGGCGGTGAAGGGTTCGCTGGAGCGTCTGTTCCAGAAGTCTTTCTCCGTGGCCAAGCGGGTGCGCACCGATACCGAGATAGGTGCCAGCGCGGTGTCGGTGGCCTTTGCCGCCGTCAGCCTGGGTCGCCGCATCTTCTCCGATCTCTCCCAGACCAAGGTGCTGCTGGTCGGTGCCGGCGAAACCATAGAACTGGTGGCCCGTCATCTGCGCGAGCAAAACGTCACCCAGATGATGGTGGCGAACCGCACCCTGCAGCGGGCCCAGCTGCTAGCCGAGGAGTTCGGCGCCCGGGTGATGACCCTGGAAGAGATCCCTGATTATCTGCACGAGGCGGACATCGTCATCAGTTCGACCGCCAGTCCCCTGCCCATCATCGGCAAGGGCATGGTGGAACGCGCCCTCAAGGCCCGTCGCTTCAAGCCCATGTTCCTGGTGGATATCGCCGTGCCACGGGATATCGAGGCCGAGGTGGACGAGCTCTCCGATGCCTACCTCTACACGGTTGATGACCTGCAGGGCATCATCGAGCAGAACCTGGAGACCCGCAAACGGGCCGCCGCCGAGGCGGAGCTTATAGTGCAGGAAGAGCGCGATGAGTTCATGGGCTGGTATCGCAGCCAGCATTCGGTAGATCTCATCCGCGATTATCGTCATCAGGCCCAGCAGGTGGCCGATGAGGAGTTGCAGCGTGCCTTGCTGGCCCTGCAACAGGGCGAGAATGCCGAGCAGGCCCTCAAGGCCATGGCGCACCGCCTCACCAACAAGTTGATCCATGCACCGACCCAGGCCCTGCGCCAGGCGGCGGCCCAGGGGGATCACCATCAGCTCTCCCGCCTGCGTCAGGTGCTGGGATTGTCACCAGAGTAATTGTTCGGGGTGGCCGACTGGCGGCCCCTTCCTCCATCGAGAAAACAAGATTTATGAATCCGTCACTGATCAGAAAGCTGGAAGGCCTCATCGAGCGCCACGAAGAAGTACAGGCCATGCTCGGCGAGCCCGGGGTGGCCTCGGATCAGGATCGCTACCGCGCCCTGACCCGGGAATATGCCCAGCTGGAAGATATCGTTCACGCCTTCCAGCGCTTCCGCCAGGCCGAAGAGAACCTGGAGGCCACCAAGCTGATGCTGGAAGAGGATGACGCCGACCTGCGCGAGATGGCGCAGGAGGAGTTGCCGCTGGCCAAGAGCACGCTGGAGGAGCAGGAGCAGGCGCTGCAGGTTATGCTGTTGCCGCGGGATCCCAAGGATGACAACAACTGCTACCTCGAGATCCGGGCCGGTGCCGGCGGTGACGAGGCGGCCATCTTTGCCGGTGACCTGTTTCGCATGTATTCCCGTTACGCCGAGCGTCAGGGCTGGCGCATCTCCATCGTCAGCTGCAACGACGGCGAGCACGGTGGCTACAAGGAGGTGATCGCCAAGGTGGACGGCGAGCATGTCTACGGCCGCCTCAAGTTTGAATCCGGCGGTCACAGGGTGCAGCGGGTGCCCGAGACCGAATCCCAGGGTCGGGTGCACACCTCCGCCTGTACCGTCGCCGTGCTGCCGGAAGTGCCGGAAGCCGAGCAGATCGAGATCAATGCGAACGACCTGAAGATAGATACCTTCCGCGCCTCCGGGGCCGGTGGCCAGCACGTCAACAAGACGGATTCCGCCATCCGCATCACCCACTTACCTACCGGCCTAGTGGTGGAGTGCCAGGATGAGCGCTCCCAGCACAAGAACCGCGCCAAAGCGATGTCCGTGCTCTCCGCTCGCCTGCAGGCGGCCGAGGATGAGCGCCACCGCGCCGCCGAGCAGAGCACCCGTCGCAACCTGGTGGGTTCCGGCGATCGTTCCGAGCGTATCCGCACTTACAACTACCCGCAGGGGCGCCTCTCGGAGCATCGCATCAACCTCACCCTCTATCGTCTCGGCGAGATCATGGAGGGGGATCTGGACTGCATCATCAGCCCCATGATCCAGGAGTATCAGGCCGATCAGCTCGCCTCCCTGGCGGAAAACAGCTGATGCAGCCGGTTTGTGCAGATATCGCCATCACGGCGGTGGGGCGCCGCTGATGCAGATCCAGCAGGCTCGCGCCCACATAATGGCGACCCTGGCCGGAGGCGAGTCTCCCCGCGCCGACGCCGACGTGCTGCTTTGCCATCTGCTCGGCTGCCGGCGCAGTTATCTGATGACCTGGCCGGAGCGCACCCTGGATGCCGCCCAGCAGGCAAGGCTGCAGGACTGGCTGAGCCGTCGTCTCAACGGCGAGCCCATCGCTCACCTGGTGGGTGAGCGGGAGTTCTGGTCACTGCCGCTCAAGGTGAGCCCGGCCACCCTGATCCCGCGCCCTGACACCGAGGTGCTGGTGGAGCAGGCGCTGGCGCGGTTGCCCCCCAGGCCCGCTTCGCCGCATCAGGCGCCTTGTGCCTTGCTGGATCTGGGTACAGGCACAGGTGCCATTGCATTGGCGCTCAAGTCAGAGCGGCCCGATGCCGATGTATGGGCGGTGGATAGGATGCCGGAGGCGGCCGCACTGGCGCGCGCCAACAGCGCCGCGCTGGGTTTGCCCATCACGGTGCGCGATGGCAGCTGGTTTGAGCCACTCTCGGGCGCGCCGCGCTTCGGGATGATAGTCTCCAACCCGCCCTACATCGACGGCGCCGACCCCCATCTGGCTGAGGGGGATGTGCGTTTCGAACCTCGCTCCGCCTTGGTGGCCGACGAACAGGGGCTGGCGGATATCCGGCTGATAGTAGCCGGTGCGCCTGCCCATCTGCTGCCCGGTGGCTGGCTCCTGCTGGAGCACGGCTGGCAACAGGGTGAGGCGGTGCGTCAACTCCTGCTGCAGCACGGCTACAGCCAGGTGGAAACCGTGCGCGATTACGGGGATAACGAGCGGGTGACCCTGGGGCGCCTGGCTCGGTGATGATGACGGGCGGGCCCGGCCTGCCTCTGTTCAAGGACATGTTATGTATGTTGCTCTCAAACATCTGCATCTGGTGCTGATCGCCTCGGCCGTGCTGATGTTTATGCTGCGTTTTTACTGGGTTCAGAAGGGGACGGGCGGCGCCTATGGCAGCCGGGTCCTGCAACTGAGCAGCTGGTTGAATGGGCTGGTGGTGCTCTCCGGCGTGCTGCTGTGCATGGTGCTGGATCTCAATCCGCTCAACAACGGCACCCCCTGGCTCAGCGAGAAGCTGACCGCCATTCTGGTGGTGGCATTTTTGGCCATGATGGCGCTGCGGCTGGCCCGCAACAAGGGTATCCGCTGGTTTGCCTTCCTCGGTGCCCTGGGTTGGCTCTTCTTTATCGCCAAGCTTGCGCTGCAGAAGCAGGCCGGTCTGTTCGGTTAAGGATGATGACTATGATACGCGTAGACGAATGGACCGATTTCGAGGCCCACGACATCGCCGAGCTGGCGCTGTCGGTGAGTGACGAGATCTATGGTATCGGCGGTCGTGGCGATGCCGAGCTGGCCCGGCTCGATGCCTGGCTGGACGAGACGATCGACGAGGGTAACTGCGACGAGGTGCGTCGTCAGCTGCTGCAGGGCTTTTACCAGACCCTGGGTTTTCACGGTGACTGGCAGGATTACTTCTCCGCCGCCAATTGCGATCTGGCGCAGGTGCTCGCCCGCAAGCAGGGCATTCCGGTCAGCCTCGGCATCCTCATCATACAGCTGGGCCGCAAGCTCGGGCTGGATGTTGAGGGGATCTGTTTCCCCGGTCACTTCCTGGTGAGCTTCGCTGGCAGTGAGGGCGAGGTCTATGTGGACCCCTTCACCGGCGACGAGTTGAGCCTGCACCGCATCGAGCTGCTGCTGCGCGGCGCCCTCGGTAATCTGGCTACCCTGACCTCTGAACACCTGCAGCCCTCGGGCCAGTGGGAGATCATCGAGCGGCTGCTCAACGTCAGCAAGGGTGCCCTGCTGCGGGAAGATCGCATGACGGAAGCGCTGCGCTGCAGCGAACTGCTGCTGCGCATGAAGCCTGGCGATCCGCTGGAGACGCGGGATCGCGGCTTCATCTATGAGCAGCTCGACTGCCCGCGCTTCGCCGCCGACGATTTTGAATACTTTATTGAACAATGTCCGGACGATCCGGTGGCCGATGTGCTCAAGGTGCAACTGGCCGCGCTGGATCTGAGCCCCAAGCCCCTCCATTAAAAGTGCCCGGGAGCTGCAACGGAAGAGTATCAAGGCCGGTGTGCCAAGGCGCAGCGGACTAATTTGGATTCAAGCCCCTTCACTTAAGGATGCCTGAGATGGAACAGAAGAATATCAAGATCAATGACATCGATGTAGCCAACGACAAACCGTTCGTGCTGTTCGGTGGCATGAATGTGCTGGAATCCCGCGACATGGCGATGGCGGTGTGCGAGAAGTACGTGGAAGTGACCAGCAAGCTGGGCATACCATTCGTGTTCAAGGCGAGCTGGGACAAGGCCAATCGCTCCTCCATCCACTCCTACCGCGGCCCAGGCCTGGAAGAGGGGATGAAGATCTTTCAGGAGCTGAAAGCGACCTTCGGTATGCCAGTCATCTCGGATCTGCATGAGGTTCATCAGGCCAAGCCGGTGGCCGAAGTGGTTGATGTCATCCAGCTGCCCGCCTTCCTGGCGCGCCAGACCGATCTGGTGGAGGCCATGGCCCGCACCGGCAACGTCATCAACATCAAGAAACCGCAGTTTCTGAGCCCAAGCCAGATGAAGAACATCACCGACAAGTTCGAGGAGTGCGGCAACGATCAGCTGATCCTGTGCGAGCGTGGCGCCAACTTCGGTTATGACAACCTGGTGGTGGACATGCTGGGTCTGGGCGTGATGAAGAAGAGCACAGGTGGCTATCCGGTGATCTTCGACGTGACCCACTCATTGCAGTGCCGCGATCCGCTGGGGGCGGCCTCTGGTGGTCGTCGGGATCAGGTGACCGAGCTGGCCCGTGCTGGCATGGCGGTCGGCCTGGCCGGTCTGTTCATCGAGTCACACCCAGACCCGAAAGTGGCCCGTTGCGATGGCCCGAGTGCCCTGCCGCTGGAGAAGCTGGAAGGTTTCCTCAAGCAGATGAAGGCGATCGACGACCTCATCAAGGGCTTCGAGCCCCTCGATACCTCCGCCTGATCCGCAGTGCCGGTGTCGTGATGCCAGGTGCCCCGCCATGCGGGGCATTTTTATATCCAGGATGTTGTCATTAAGGTCTTAAATAAATCACCGACCAAATATATCACAGTTGCCGTGGTGTTAATGATGTTAAATGTGTTGTGTGATTAATGTCTCTTAATTGCTTCTTATAACGTGTGACAGTGGCGCCGTTACGATGACGAAATAGCATGAAGCTGGCGAGAGAATGATGATCTCTCGTTACGGCTCCCGCATGCTTATTTCTGCCATATGATATGTCGATTAATTAACAGGACGTTAATAATGCGAAAAAAAATATTCAGCAGCCTTTATTTTCAGGTGCTGCTTGCGATCACCCTGGGGGTATTTCTGGGGCACGTCTATCCCGACCTCGGGGCGGATATGAAGCCACTGGGTGATGGCTTCGTTAAATTAATCAAGATGATCATTGCCCCCGTTATTTTCTGTACCGTGGTGACTGGTATCGCCGGCATGGAGAGCATGAAGGCGGTAGGAAAAACCGGTGCCATCGCGCTGCTCTACTTTGAAGTGGTGAGCACCATCGCCCTGGTCATAGGGCTGTGCGTGGTCAACCTGCTGCAACCCGGGGTGGGCATGAACGTGGACCCCGCCACGCTGGATGTCAGCGCCATCTCGGCCTATGCCGAGCAGGCCAAGTCGCAGGGCATCATCGCCTTCCTGCTTGATGTGATCCCGGGCAGCGTGATCGGCGCCTTTGCCAGCGGCAATATTCTTCAGGTATTGCTGTTTGCAGTGCTGTTTGGCTTCTCTCTGCATCATATTGGCGAGAAGGGAAAATTAATCTTCAATGTCATCGACAGCTTCTCCCAGGTTATTTTCGGCATCATCAACATGATCATGCGACTGGCGCCGGTCGGAGCATTTGGTGCCATGGCCTTTACCATAGGGAAATACGGTATTGGCTCGCTGATCCAGCTGGGGCAATTGATAGCCTGCTTCTACATGACCTGTCTGCTGTTCATTTTTATGGTGTTGGGCAGCATCGCCAGGGCGAATGGTTTCAGCATCCTGCGCTTTATTTCCTACATCAAGGAAGAGTTGCTGATCGTGCTGGGAACCTCCTCTTCCGAATCCGTGTTGCCGCGCATGCTGGTCAAGATGGAGGCGCTTGGCTGCAAGAAGTCTGTGGTGGGGCTGGTGATCCCGACCGGTTACTCCTTCAACCTGGATGGCACCTCCATCTATCTGACCATGGCGGCCATCTTCATCGCCCAGGCGACCAACACGCCGCTGGATCTGTTCCAGCAGATCACCCTGCTGGTGGTATTGCTCATCTCTTCGAAAGGGGCGGCCGGCGTCACCGGCAGTGGCTTCATCGTGCTGGCGGCCACCATCTCGGCGGTGGGGCACCTGCCGCTCGCCGGGTTGGCGCTGATCCTGGGGATAGATCGCTTCATGTCAGAGGCGCGTGCCTTGACCAACCTGATCGGCAACGGGGTGGCCACTGTGGTGGTGGCCCGCTACTGCGATCAGCTTGATGAGCAGCAGATGAATGAGGTGCTCGCCAACCCGGCCGCCGTACAGAAGGTCGACCAGCACGGATAGCTGGTGGGCGCGGCCTGCGAGGAGAGATGGGCAAGCACTGTGTCTTGCCCATAAAAAAACGGCCCGTGTGGGCCGTTTTTCATGGTGCAGATCACCGCAGAGGGAATTACAGGCTCTGGGTAAAGGTACGGGTGACCACGTCACGCTGCTGTTCTGGGGTCAGTGCGTTGAAGCGCACGGCGTAGCCAGAAACACGTATGGTCAGCTGCGGGTATTTCTCCGGATTGGCGATGGCGTCTTCCAGGGTCTCGCGGCGCAGCACGTTGACGTTCAGGTGCTGGCCACCTTCCACGGCAGGTTCGGCTTGAACCGGCAGCTCACGGTATTCGAACTGACCCAGGTCAGAGACGCTGACTTCCTGATCGGCGGTGAAGGTGTCGCCCTTGGCGCAGATGCAACGAGCCTGTTGCTTCTCTTCGTCCAGCAGCCAGAAAGAGTTCAGCAGTGCTGCGTTGGTGGACTGGGTGATTTGGATGCCCTTGATCATGGTATGACTCCTCATAGGAAAGCGGATTCAACTGTAAGGAAATTACCCTGATGTATTTAAACCACCGGGATGATTTAAAGGGCCCTTGCCTTACACCTTTACTTTGTTGGGTCATATATACCACGATGGTAATAATACGAAAATTGATCTAAATCAAAAAATGCGCGTTTTGCTCCTGTGTGTGGGGATTAAATTATTGAGATTAATCAAAAATAGGTCATTTTTCTGATTATGTAAGATATCCAAATTATGCATCTTTCATTAATTAAATCTAGTAATTTAACTACATGTTATAGCTGTTTCACTCTGCGGAAGTCAGGGCGCTGCCGGTCTCACCGACAGATTGGGCCATGGCGCTGGGCTGGATGCCCATCATCCGGCAACCTCGGGTTCTCGCCTCCTCTATAAAGGTCGAGGATCCGCCGGGAGGGGCTCAGCCGATGGCGCTGCGGTTGCGTCTTGTGGTCTGCCCCCCTATCCTGAGCCCCTTGCCGCATTAATTGAGGATATTGGGGTGCTGACCTGGACAGATGTACTGGATTCGGAGAAAGAGGAGAGAGGGAGAGGACCGCAGGGGTCTGATCCTGCCGCATTGATTGAGGAGGCTGGGGTGCCGAGCTGGACAGATGTGATTGGCTCTGAGAAAGAGCAGGACTATTTCAAGGCGACCCTGGCGACCGTCAGGAGCGAGCGGGAGGCGGGCAAGCTGATCTATCCCCCGGCAACCGAGGTGTTCAACGCCTTCAAACTGACCGAGCTGGATCGGGTCAAGGTGGTGATCCTGGGTCAGGACCCGTATCACGGCCCGAACCAGGCCCATGGCCTCTGTTTCTCCGTGCTGCCCGGCGTGCGTACGCCCCCCTCGCTGGTCAACATCTACAAGGAGATGCAGCGTGATCTGCCGGGTTTTGTCACACCCAATCACGGTTTTCTGGAGTCCTGGGCCCAGCAGGGCGTGCTGTTGCTCAATACGGTGCTGACGGTACAGGCGGGCATGGCCCACTCTCACGCCCATCTGGGTTGGGAGACCTTCACGGACAGGGTCATAGAGCAGATCAACGCCAGCTGTCAGGGAGTTGTCTTCCTGCTGTGGGGTGCCCATGCCCAGAAGAAAGGCCGTTTCATCGACCGGCAGCGCCATCACGTGCTGAGTGCCCCTCATCCCAGTCCGCTCTCCGCCCATCGTGGCTTCATAGGTTGCGGCCACTTCTCCGAAACCAACCGTCTGCTGGCCCAGCAGGGGATGAGCCCCATCAACTGGCATTCGGTCTGCGAATAAGCGGACACTGAAGGGCCATGACTGTCGCCGGGTGTCGAGTCAGGATGGCAGGAGCAGGAGTCTGGCATTGTGCGTCACTCGGCATTTTGTCTGCAGATGACTTGATTGAGTGCAAAGTTAGCGTGATAAATGACCGTATACTCGAAACAGGATCGTCTCATTTCAGCGCAAGGAGTGCCCATGCTAGCCAGTCTGCACAAGGATCATCTCAACATCGCCAGGTTGTTGGCGCTGCTCAAACACAAGCTCGCCGCCATTCGCAGTGAGCAGCCGGTCAGCTACTTCCTGATCCGGGACGTGGTGGATTATTTGCGGGAGGTGTCGGACAAGTACCACCACCCGAAAGAGGACATGATCTACGACTACTACCTGAAATACCGGGTGGTGGAAGGCGAGGTCGCCAGCCGGTTGCAGGAGGAACACGCCAGACTGCTGGAGGCCGGTGCCGAGCTCAAGGAGATGGTGGAGATGATATTGATGGACGCCGTCATCCCGCTGGATCAGTTTACGGCAAGGCTGGAGCAGTTTGTGGCGCTGCAAGAGGCGCACATGAACTATGAAGAGGGAGTCATCTTCCCCCATCTGCGTGATTCGCTGACCGAGGACGATTGGCGTCACCTGGAGCAGATCTGGCATAACCGGGCCATAGGGGATCCCCTGTTTGGCGCCGAGATCAGTCAACACTTCCAGGAGCTGGCCAAACGCCTGTCGTTGCCACTCTCTTCCTGACAGTCACAAGCCACTAAAAAACAGCGCCCCGGTTAACTGGGGCGCTGTTTTTACAGTTCGATCTCTTCCGAGAGACCTTCATAGGCGATGTCAATGGATTGCAGCTCCTTCTGCAGGCGATGCTTGTCTTTCAACGCCTCAATCTCACGCCATTTACGTTTCTTTCCCGTTGTCCCGCGGCTACGTGAACCGAGCTCAACCACATCGTCATAATCGAAGTTGAACATTTCCATGGCTCCCTCCTTGGTTATTATCATTTTCATCACCCGTATAACATAACGCCATTAAAATTAAAACGTTTTCGTGACGAACTCATGACAGGGGATCCAGCGCCCATAAAAAAACCGGGCTCCCTCGCGGGAGCCCGGTTTTTGTCTGCTCTTGGCGCCCTGATTAGAGGCGGCTGGCCAGCATGGTTTCCAGCTTGCCCTGGTCGATGGCGAACATGCGGATCCCTTCGCCCAGCTTCTCGTGGGCCATGGCGTCCTGGTTCAGTTCCCAGCGGAATTCGGCTTCGGTCATCGGGGTCGGCTTGGCCTTGCGCTCGCCTGTGTAGTTCAGTTTGCGCACCACGGCGCCATCGGTCTTGCTCAGCTCTTCCAGCAGGGCCGGGCCTATGGTCAGGCGGTCGCAGCCAGCCAGTTCCAGGATCTCGCCGGTGTTGCGGAAGCTGGCACCCATGACCACGGTCGGGTAGTCGTGTTGCTTGTAGTAGTCGTAGATGGCGGTGACGGAGACCACGCCCGGATCTTCGCTCGGGGTGTAGTCACGGTTGTGCTTGGCCTTGTACCAGTCGAGGATGCGACCCACGAACGGGGAGATCAGGAAGGCGCCGGCTTCGGCACAGGCACGGGCCTGGGCGAAGGAGAACAGCAGGGTCAGGTTGCACTGGATACCCTCTTTCTCCAGCACCTCGGCGGCACGGATCCCTTCCCAGGTGGAGGCCAGCTTGATCAGGATGCGATCGTTGGCGATACCGGCTTCGTTGTAGAGACGGATCAGTTTGCGGGCCTTGGCGATGCTGGCGTCGGTATCAAAGGAGAGACGGGCGTCCACTTCGGTGGAGATGCGGCCCGGGACTATCTTAAGCACTTCCAGACCTATGTTGACTGCCAGCTTGTCGCCCGCGTCGATGATTTGCTGTGCCTTGTCCTGGCTCTGGGATTTTGCCCAGTTGATGGCGTCTTCGATCAGCGCCGCGTATTCGGGGATCTCGGATGCCTTCAACACCAGGGAGGGGTTGGTGGTGGCATCGATGGGCTGGTAGCGCTTGATGGCTTCGATATCACCGGTATCGGCGACAACTGTGGTCAGGGCTTTCAGCTGGGTTAATTTATCGGCCATAGCAAATATCATCTCTTAATGAGGGAGGGATCCCGGGGTTGCGGGCGTGAGACGACAGTTCTGAAATAAAATTACAAAATCCCGGCGGCTCAGGCTCAGAAAAGCACGATGGGGGAGGCCCATCGCCATTGCCTGCCTAATTAATACGGATGCGGCTCATCCTGCAATAGGGGGGCTTGTATGCTTATCAGCCAGTCGCTGGCGGCGCGGGGATGAAGTGGATAAAAGTGATTGATAAAAAACGACTTTTATCCATTTTTCACAAATGGATTTATCCCCCGATAAAAACAACTTTTTTGGTTGATTATCGGTTTTGTGTCATCGATCACATAAATTGTGTGGTCAGCCACTTGAAATTTTATTACGTGTAAAACGTTTGGCAAAATGGGGCCATTTTGAAATCCATTTCAGGTAAACGCTTGCGCCCTAGTTTGCTTCCCCGTGAACTCATCTACCTCTATGTAGATAATTGCCAAATCGTGCTCTTTTGGGTCTAATTTGTCAGCTGATTGATTGAGTTTCAAGTTTTGTTGAAAATTTGCGTGTTAAATGAAGCTTTATTGCGCCGGACAGCTCGTTTTTTGTTTTCTCAGTGATCGCGATCACTATTCTGAACTCCCTCGCTATGCTAGATTCCGCCCCTTTAGTGAACCGCTAATTCAGAAACAGACAGCAAGGGGTCAGCGCAGACTGGCCATGGACGTGATAACAACGAGAGACATATGGACACCTTGATCGCAATGCTAAACGACCTGATGTGGGGAGCCGTGCTCATCTACCTGCTCATCGGGGTCGGCATCTTCTTTACCTTCCGGCTGGGCTTTATCCAGATCCGCCATTTCGGCCACATGTTCTCCGTGTTGCGCAATAGCCGCAAATCGGACAAGGCCGGCATCTCCTCCTTCCAGGCACTCTGTACCAGTCTTGCCGCCCGCGTGGGCACCGGCAACCTGGCCGGTGTGGCCGTGGCCATCTACCTCGGTGGCCCGGGTGCCATCTTCTGGATGTGGCTGATCGCCTTCATCGGCATGGCGACGGCCTTCGTGGAGAGCACTCTGGCCCAGCTCTACAAGGTGAAGGACGAGGACGGCAACTACCGTGGTGGCCCCGCCTACTACATGGAGCGCGGCCTCGGCATGCGCTGGATGGGGGTGGTATTCTCCCTCTGTCTGCTGCTGGCATTCGGCCTGGTGTTCAACGCGGTGCAGGCCAACTCCATCAGCCTGGCGATGAACGTGGCGTTCGGCATTCCTGACTGGGCGACCGGCCTGGCGCTGGTGGTGCTCTCCGGCCTCATCATCTTCGGCGGCATTCGTGGCATAGCCCGCTTCGCCGAACTGGTGGTGCCCTTCATGGCGCTGGCCTACATACTGATGGCGCTGTTCGTGGTGGCGATGAACATCAGCGAATTGCCAGGGGTGTTTGCGCTGATCATCAAGTCGGCCTTCGGCATCGAGCAGGCGGGGTCCGGCGCCATGGGGTACGCCATCTCCCAGGCGATGATCAACGGCATCAAGCGCGGTCTCTTCTCCAACGAAGCCGGTATGGGCTCAGCTCCCAACGCCGCAGCGACCGCGACTCCCTATCCGCCGCACCCGGCCTCCCAGGGCTATGTGCAGATGCTGGGAGTCTTCCTCGACACTATCGTCATCTGTACCTGTACTGCGGCCATCATACTGATGTCCGGCCAGTTTGAACCTGGCTCCGGCATCACAGGGGTCGAGCTGACCCAGCGTGCACTCTCTTCACAGATAGGTGGCGGTGGCAACATCTTCATCGCGGCGGCCATCTTCTTCTTCGCCTTCACCTCCATAGTGGCGAACTACTCCTACGCCGAGACCAACCTGGTGTTCCTAGAGCACAACCACAAGGGCGGCCTGATGCTGTTCCGGATGTTCGTGCTGGGCATGGTGATGTTCGGTTCCGTGGGCGAGTTGCCGACCGTGTGGGCCATGGCGGATGTCTCCATGGGGCTGATGGCCATCGTCAACCTGGTGGCCATACTGCTGCTCTCCAGCGTGGCCATCAAGCTGGCCAAGGACTACAACGATCAGCTCAAGCTGGGCAAGGTGCCTACCTTCGATGCCAACAAGTACCCAGAGATCCGCAGCCAGCTGGAAGAGGGGATCTGGGACAACCCGCCCCAGAGCAGCAAGCAGGCCTGAGCCTGACGTTTGCTGTTGCCTGATGAACAAGGGGAGCCACTGGCTCCCCT
>NZ_CDBL01000039.1:150098-150424 GCF_000820005.1 Aeromonas piscicola
GGGAGCCACTGGCTCCCCTTTTGCTTGCGCGGGAGCCTGATGGGCGCCCGGCGCTATCGCTGTCCATCCCATGCGCGGCAGGTCTGGCGCAGCCGTCGCTGCAGTTGCTGCCAGACTCGCTGCCGTTGTCTCGGGGAGAGGGGGGCGTAGCGCCAGCGTCGATAGAGCCAGGCGCAGCGTGCCAGCGGTCGCGCCAGCAGAGGGACAAGGGAGCCGAGTCGCGCGCACCAGCTGGCCAGACTCTCCCCCTCGGCGGGTTGCCACCCCTGGCGGGCGGCACGCCGGCGCAGGGGGCGCCACAGCCGTTGTTGCGGCGGCGCCCGCCC
>NZ_CDBL01000040.1:0-389 GCF_000820005.1 Aeromonas piscicola
GCGCCGCCCTGCGCGCCTTCGAGAGCCACACCACCCCGGACGACTGCTTCGAGCTGCTCGGCCGCATCCGCGCCAAGTACCCGCAGCTGCCCATTGGCCTGCTGGTTTACGCCAACCTGGTCTATGTGCGCCAGATCGACGGCTTCTATGAGAAGTGCCAGCAGGCGGGCGTGGATTCGGTGCTGGTGGCCGACGTGCCGGTGCAGATGTGCACCCCCTACAAGGCGGCCGCCGACAAGTTCGGTATCGACAGCATCTTTATCGCCCCGCCCAATGGCGACGCCGAGACCCTGAAACAGGTGGCGGAACTCGGCAGTGGTTACACCTACCTGGTGAGCCGCGCCGGTGTGACCGGCGCCGAGACCAAGGCCGGCATGCCGGTGGATGGC
>NZ_CDBL01000040.1:593-999 GCF_000820005.1 Aeromonas piscicola
CCGGCATGCCGGTGGATGGCCTGATCAATACCCTACGCGAGTTCAACGCCCCCCCCGCCCTGCTCGGCTTTGGCATCAGCGAACCGGCTCAGGTACGTGAAGCGATCGCCGCTGGCGCCGCCGGTGCCATCTCCGGCTCCGCCGTGGTGAAGATCATCGAGACCCACCACCAGAATCCGGAGCATATGCTCACTCGTCTGAAGGAGTTTGTGGAAGGGATGAAGGCCGCGACCAATCGATAAGGGACGGCATTGGTCAAATGCCATTGGCCGTGAGTGATCCGGTTGCGTATCCGCCTCACGCATAGGTGTATCGCTGCATCACCGCATCAAAGGGAGCCTGACCGGCTCCCTTTCTTTTTATCGCTTCTCCCCGCTTGCAGCGCTGGGCGTGTTGCTCCCTCTCC
>NZ_CDBL01000041.1:0-445 GCF_000820005.1 Aeromonas piscicola
CCCTTTTTGCCTCCCCCTTCCGGAGTCGGCAACCCCTTGTCACATAGCGCCTATTCAGCCGCAACCTGGTGCAATAGTTTGGATGGATTATCCCCCCACTCTAGCCCGGCGACGCCTGATGCATGTCCTGAGCCAGCCAAAGAGAGCGATCAGCACACCGATGAACAGTAGGCCAAAGCCTATGGGCAGCAGGCCAAACGGTTCATGCAGCACTCCGGCTTCATCGACAGTGGAACCGATCATGTTGAATGCCATGAAGCATGCAAGCCCGAGCACCATGAACACCGCGCCAATCCGTACCATCACAATGACCTCTTGTGGTATTTGAAGAGAAGCCAGACTCGCATGCCAGAGTGAAGCGAGTATGAAGTTAGCGGTTTGAGAAGCTGACGAGTGACAAACGGACTTAACCTGACTGAATTCCTCACGATTGAACTCTACCGTT
>NZ_CDBL01000041.1:668-917 GCF_000820005.1 Aeromonas piscicola
CACGATTGAACTCTACCGTTATCCAAGGGGAGATAATTAGCTTGCGGATAAGTGGCCCTGTCGCAAGGGGGATTTTGAACTAATCACACAACTGCAGACTAGTGATGAACCTTTCCCGCTTTAGCTCCCAATCAGCGGCTTCTTCAAAGAGTTCTTCTGTTGACATCCTTGCCCTCCAAAAATACTCAATATTTGTTTCAATAGAATACCTGAGTTTTATATAACAGCGTTGCTCACCAAATCGTAGTT
>NZ_CDBL01000042.1 GCF_000820005.1 Aeromonas piscicola
TTTGGTACATTGCGGGACAATAAATTTAATACGTCACTGCTAGCTCAGTGCACGGATAATTTCCTTTATTGTGACGAACCTGAGTTTTTGGAAATATTCAAACAGGGTGCTGATATTCTGCGAAATAGACTGATTGAATTTGATCTAAATGATATAAACATACTACGACAGCCCCGTAATGGTAATGCAATGATGCAAGCATCGTTGCTGTTGGCGGATAAATATCGCAGTATGATCGATTATCCGATTAGCGATAGTGAGCATGATAATTGGTTGCATGCGATGTTTGCAGATTGGTTGGTGAACTATGGACGAACAACTAACCTGCCACAACCTGATTTGGGTGAATACATAAAAGAGACAAGCGAGCTGAGTAAAGGGACTAACGCTCATTACGTGTATCCTAAAACAGAAAATGACCGACGGACATTCAGTGTTGCACCAAATCCTGACGGGTATTGGGAATATGGGCCTATGGCATTGCCGAACTGGCGGCCTGGACAGTGGACTACTACTGGTTGGTATGCACTACCTGGCCAAACGGTGAGCTTGACTCGAAACGACAATTTCAATGATATCGATGTTGAAATTCGGCTCAACTATCATCGAGCTGGTACGAATAGGGCTTATGAGAATAGTCAGTATACTGCGCCCCTGGAGCTGGCGACACAGCGTATAAAGCTGTTGCCCGGGAAAACTGTGGCTTTTTCTAGCCCTTATGGCGGTCCTATTTATCTTAACGTAGATGGCCCGCATGAGCCAAACAACGTGGATGTTTCTGCTGTGGGCATTGCAAAGCATCCGTCAATTCCAGACGGTGCAAGTGATGCTGACATAGATAATTTTGTAACGTTGTTTCAAGAAACGGAGATCCCGCATGTCGACATCGACAACGGTAATGCGCAATTTCATCTTCGCAAGGATCGCTTTATAGAGGGTGGTAATGCAAGTGCTGATAAAGTGAAACAAATAGTTGTTGCACTAAAAAATGATTATGTCACGCCAGTGTATACGTTGGGGGGGTTTTCTATTAGAGGTAAAACATTGACAGAATCGTTGCCATCGGATGTGCTCTCTGTATGTGCTGATATATTTGGTAATGCCGACTGCGTTGATGAGATATTGCATGACAGAGCAAAAATTCAACATGGAAATTTTGATCAAAATGCCGAGACTGCGAGCGGTGCTTCTGGTAACCCTTTTGATGCCTCTTGGGTCATCGGCCCTACTGGTTGGGGAGAGTCTCACGAACTTGGCCATAATTTACAAACAAATAAACTTAAGGCAAATTATGTTGATGCGTCGAATGCTGACCAATGGTCGGCCTATGAGGACCGCGCTCAGGAAGCCTCAAATAACATTTTCCCTTATTGGGTTGGATGGAGAGCTCATTATATAAATGACGAAAATGCCCCACCTATTGACGAGGGACATGTCAACAGCAAGAAGATATTTTTTGCTTTTATGTCTGATGCGGCTAATGTAACCAATAGTGCGGGAGAGCGAGTTGTTTACGAAAGTTCATGCCAAATTCTTGACGCTGGAAAAAACAGGTATGAGGCTGGTTGGCAGAGTAGCAGCTACGCGGCGGTAAACGAGTTTAGAAATGCATTTTACATACAGATGGCATTGCGCGCTGACAAAATGAAAATGCGCAATGGTACAACTCTGACAAATGGCTTCCATATCTTTACGCTGCTGTACGAATACAGCAGGATATTTGATAAATATGCAGATAATGAAGCGAACTGGGCCGCCAATCGGGATAAGCTGGGCTTTAGTCTTTTCCCATATTCAGGGCATGCAGTTTATGGTGGTAATAACATCTGGGATATTCCAGGGAATGACTTCATGCTGGTCGCGTTAAGTCAGTTGACAGGCTATGACTGGAGAAGTCACTTCGATTTGGTTGGTTTACGTTATAGCAGCCTGGCCGTTGAACAGGTTGCAGTTAATACAACCAAGGGTGCACTACCCATGGGCATGTATATGCTGGATTGGGATATGCCTCCTGCAAACATGACGACGGGATTAACATTCCTTCCCTTGTCGCTTTCGGATAACACGACAGTCTGGCGGGATGGCTCGTCACCAACCCAATGTGTCGAATAACTCAGGAATAACGGATTAGCTATGGAAAAACATGGCGCTCTAGCGCCATGTTTTCACCGTCCTCGATACAGCGTCCTGATGTTAGGATCTATACATGTACAGGACCTTAAGCATTGAGTCCCTTTAAAATTCCTTCCAAGATCCTGTTCTGTATCGATTTTCTCTGCTTGGTTCGGCAGCGTTCTTGGCAAAATAATCAGCTGCCCATTCCAGTCGTTCCCTTATTTCTGTCAGCGCCCTATGGGCCACTGCTTCCAATAGCGGCAACCACCATGTCGTACTGTTTTTGGACGCTTTCAACATTGATAGCATCCCTGTCATCACACTCTGCGCGACCCGTCTTTTCATCACCAGCGACAGCAGGCTCGTCTACACCAATCCTTCGGCTATGGCTTTCTCCCCCGTCACAAACCCCTGAGCCGGTTGTGCGATTTCCACTCTTTAAATAACAACTCCACCTGCCAACGGCAGCGATACAGGCTCATCACCTGCTCTGCTGACCATGCCGCTCGCGGTAGGTTAGTCATCCACAGGCAGAACCGCTTTTCCTCGGCAAACCAGCGCCGGATCAACCGATACTCGACCTTACCGGACTTCACCACCATATCCAGTACCTCGGCCCGACAGCGTCGCCGTCCGGCCTCTTTCAGTGACAGTCCCGCCAGTTTTGGCACTTCCCGTCCATCACCGCGCCAGGTATGGATTATCTTGGGGTTCAGGTTTTGAGTTCCTCGCACCAGATAAAATCCGCCGGCGTCGTTTACTTGTTCAAACCAAGCCCTATCAATGTAACCCGCGTCAGCCAGTAGCAGGCAGTTGGCCAGCTTGTGGGCCTCAGGGAGAAATTGCCGCTCCCCTGCGGTACCGGCAGACACACTCATGCACAGCGGGCTCGGCTCCGACAGAGACATGGTCATATGGCACTCTATAGCCGCCGGACTGATGGTCTTGAACCGGCCAGGAAGTCAGCCGCCAGGCGGCGGTGCACCGCGAAGGAGGTGCCATCGCGCAGTAACACCTGCTTGAACGCGCCGAGGGAGGCCGCTTTGAGTTGATGGTCGATCCGCAAGGCGATGGCCCGTTCGACCAGGGCTTTCATAAACAGGGCAAAGCTCTCTTTGCGCAGTTGATTGTGAAACGGTTTGTAGGAAACCCGATGCGCATTCACCAGTTGCAAAGCATTGAAATGACGGTGTAAACCGGCAATGTCATTGACCTGGTCGCCCCCCATGGCCCGCAGCAGTGCAGGGACGAGCATGGCAGGGGTAATGGCGCGCTGACGCAGACAAAACTTGCAGAGCCGAGCAATGCGCTCGAGTGCGGCGGGAGTCAGGAGTTGCTCCAGATAGTAATTAGCATTGATAATGGTCATAGGCTTCGCGCGTGTTGATTTTGTTTGGCGGGCGTTGTTTCCCAAATCGATAACGCCTGAATGGAACTTACTGAGGGCGCGGTGATCTGATCACCACCATCCTCTTCAAGTCTGCATCATGGGCAAGTCGCTTCACCCCATCACCAACTGGCCTCAATACAACAAGTCTTTGATTAACCGTGGTTCACTCACCTTCTGGGTTGATGCCGAGGCCATGAGCAACTGGTTTCACCACGACCATCATGGGCGGCGGGGGCGCAGCCAGCTCTACACCGACCAGACCATCTCAACCTTTCTGATGCTCAAGGGGATTTTCAACCTCACGCTGCGAGCAACTCAGGGTCTACTCGACTCCATGTTCGAGTTGATGAACGTGCCGTTGTGCGCACCGGACTATACCTGTGTCAGCAAGCGAGCACGCACGGTGACGGTGGCTTATCGACAGCCCCCAAAGGGACGCATTACCGACTTGGTTATCGACTCAACCGGGTTGAAGGTGTTTGGTGAAGGCGAGTGGAAAGTCAGAAAACACGGCGCTGAGAAGCGGCGAGTCTGGCGCAAGTTGCATCTGGCGGTAGATCCGGTGACTCACGATATCGTGGCGGCAGAAGTGTCGCTGGAGAATGTGCATGACGCAGAGGTGTTGCCGACCTTGCTCAACCCACTGCGGCGCAAGCTGGGACGTGTTTATGCGGATGGCGCCTATGACAGCAAAGCCAGCCATCAGCTTATCGCGCGCAAAGGGGCGACAGCCTGTATCCCGCCTCGCAAGAACGCGGGGTTATGGGAAAAGGGACATCCGAGAAATGAGGCGGTGCTGGTGATGCGCAAGGAGGGGCTGGCGCACTTGAAGAAGATGTCGGGATATCACCGGCGCTCGCTGGCAGAAACGGCGATGTATCGGTTCAAGCAGTTGATGACGGGCAAAATTAGTCTGCGAACATACAACGGTCAGGTAGGGGAAGTGATGGCGTATGTTGGTGCAATCAACAAACTGAACCCCCTTGGTCTGCCTGTCAGAAAGCCCCGAGTGTAACGGTCACTTGGGGCTGGGGAAGTCATGACTTGCTGGCTGATTTGGGAAACAACGCCTGTTTGGCGATAAAATCAGATCACAAACGAAGCCTTTTTTATATCTATTTCAATTGGTTGCCGCTAAAGATCCTGTACATGAGCCAATGCTACCGAGGCAATGTTGAATCGCCCCGGGTTTTCTAGACACTCTGTTGTTGAACTGAATCTCTGGCGGCTCCGATGAAGTGCCAGAACGGCTTGCTGTTCAGGACTTTTGATAGACACAAACCGCATATTGGGTCGAGTGACGGCTTCGCAGATAGCTTCTGCATCAGCAGCATCATGCTGATTAATTTTGACATAGGGCTTGACGAACTGGGGAGCCATCAGTTTGACGGTATGTCCCAGCCCTTGCAGCAGAAGTGGGCAGAGGCACAGGCCTCCATGCCGATCAAGCAGTGTGGAATATTGGCAAAAAAGGATGCTATTTGTGAACGCTGAGTTGCTTGTTGAACAACCGCTTACCGTGCTCGTCTACCCCGTGAACCTGGAATACCTCTTTTGCCAAATCTATGCCGATTGTCGTAGCCTTCATGGTGGTCGCCTCTCTCATCAGTGGGAACGTACATTCTCCACTTTGGCACTTCAGATGCCGTTTTGGGTAGGGGCGACCATCCCATTAACAACGCCTCAATCAGGCGGTATTCATCGGGGGAACGCTTCGTTGCAGACCGAAGCTACTTTGGTTCAACGAGTCAGTTTAATATGAGTGTGTGGACCAACTGACTGGTGTATTCGCCGGCATCAAGTTTTTGATCGGTTAGTTGTTTCGGTTGCACGGCGAGTTGAAACTGATTGTTATGAATGTGTTGTGGTGCGACGTTCACTCCTACATGCAAATCAATCGCAACAAATTCATTCGAGGCTGATTTGTAATAGGAGAGGAGGGCCAAGCCGTCCGTGCTAGTGATAAACCCGTTAGTGATTAGAGTATGCCAATATTCGTTGCCCACATCGGTGTCTAGCCCTTTGACGGTCGTCGCATTACAGACACCCTTTAGTGGAATGTTATAGGTTGTGTAGGGTGCGGAAAAGTCAGGGTCTGCACCACTGGCTGTGCTATAGGTGCCGACGTTTACCACTTGTTCCGAGAAGGCTGGATCGATGTAACAGGGGGCCGCCAAAATTGTTCCCTTATACGTCACGTGGCCATTGTCGCCACCGGCAGTCGCATAGCCACTTAGCAGAGCTCCACAGACAAGTGCCGAGGCTGCAATTTTCATGTTTTTCACTATTTGTTTCTCGTTGTTTCAGGGGATTCGCTCACAACACAAAATCGGGATTGCAGCATAGGGCTCGCTTGCTGACCGGTCGCCCGGATTTTGCGACCCAAACATAACTCTTCAAGGCCAATATGTGCGTTCAGACCCTTTATCTAAAAATGCATAAATTGTTTTTGCAGGTGTAGTCAAGAGCTCGCGAAATTCTGCCAGACAGTTGTTGATTAGCTTGTATGCGAAGTGATGGAAACTTAACTCTTTTATTTTCAAATGATTATGTGAGTTTTGATATCATGCAGGATGTTTTCGGGTTATGGATACTAGCTTGGTTATGCGCTACCGGCGCTATCATGGTGTTTGGGGGGATGTATTTGTCGTCGGATGACGCCTGGCGTGATCTGCTGGTCATTGCGTTCTCGAGAGGAACCTGACAGCCCTAATTGGATCAGTATCATTGTCAGACGTTGTCTATCGACTTACATCTGCCGATGTATGCTCTCGTTTGTAAACACAATGAATGCGGGCTGACTCCGCTCATATTAGGCCCGTAAATAGAACAGTATTTCGCTGTTTTATGGACTTTGTCCGGGAAGGGGGTGACCCTCACTGCTTTTTTATGTACCGCTCACCTCAACGTGTTCTGTCATTTTCACCCATTTAACCTATTAACTCCTGCACTTACACTGCGTACTCCCCCCCCCCTTTGCTGCACCTCTATTGCCACCTTTTTTGCCCTTCACTTTCACGCAATAAATTTGTGAAAACCACTTTATTAATTGAATTTAAAGGGAATAAATTGGCATCACTTGGCTTGCCACTCACCACACCAGGTGACGATAAAATCTCAACTCTGAAATCCTTCACGCGCAGCGGCAACGGCGGCGACTGATGCTGCACACCACGCTTTTCATCTGTCTTCGTGCTGGGGGAGGAGGGTGACCATTCGGTCCCCTCTTCCTTACAAACCGCACCCCCTAACTGCCTGGCGCTAACTGACAATCTAGAGAACCAATAATGCGAACTACACGAAATACACATCTGTGTGCTCTCGCCGTATGCCTGTCTACCGGGCTTTGGGGATGTGGCGGTGATGGCAACGG
>NZ_CDBL01000043.1 GCF_000820005.1 Aeromonas piscicola
GTCATTCATTATATTCCCCTGTTAATGATAATCAGTATTAATTATCATTAATATTTAGGGTGAATAATTTTTATAAAGGAGAGTAATCCCCTCCTTCATCTGCCTACGAAGCCTTCAACATTTCAACTTCATCTCTCAACTCTTTCACTTGTTGATTCAGCTCATTGATAGCAGCAACAGCAAGAGAAGCGATCGAACCATAGTTAACACCTAGATAATCACCATTTTCCGTGTGGACTGTCTCCACGGCTTCCGGAAGCGCTCGCTGAATGTCCTGGGCAACTACCCCCACTTCGCGTTTGCCGTTCTTGTCATAAGCGTATGTATCGATGACAGCGCAACGTTGAAGAGGGTTATCGATCTTGACCAAGTTAGACTTGAGACGAATATCTGAAGTCTGTACAAATGCGGGTGCGTATACACCACCGACAACTGTTAAGTTTTTACCAGTATCTAACGCCATACGCAAAGCAGATTCCCCACCAACACCATTCGATGTAACAAATCTAATCTCACCACCTTCAGTCTTATAGATCATTACGGCGTTTTTGCCCGGAGAATGGAATTCCAGTAGACAATTACCGGGGCTGGTCAATGACATATAGCCAGTTGTTGCGTTAAGACCAGCTACTGACATGGAGCCACCGACGGCGACGTTCCCACTACAGCTTATAATGCTAGTACGTAAACCACTTACTGCATTAAGAGTACCATCAGTATGGACAATAACTGGTAAAGCTTGCCATGCACCATTAAGATATCGATGAATACCTAGTTCTCTAGACGCTTCATTGACACCAATAGACCAAGTTATACCAGAAAAACCGGAACTTGAAGAAAACTTCAAACCACCATCATTCATTACACGGAAGTTTCCAGAAGTAATCATGTCACTATTGGATAGTATTTCACCTTTATTGAAGGTTAATGCAATTCTATCCGCAGTGTCACCTACGGTTCTAACGCTAATATATGGATTGACTGCATCATATGATTGCATTGCCATATTTGTACTACCGTCGGTGCTTTGAACAACGATTCCACGTCTAGCAAAAAGCCCAGTCACCATACTAACGTTTGAACTATTAATTTCAAATACTGGAATTTCTGCACTTAAACCGCGTTTGATCTTAAAATTGTTACCCTCTGCGAGTATATGATACACATCAGCAGACTGGTCTTGGAAGCTTATTGACCTCTGATTATCAACCACAATTGCGGACTTCCTATTTGCAACAATCAAAGCACCTGTCATAGTGCCGCCTGAGCTAGGTAATGCATTCACCTCTAATGCTGTCGGTTTATCAGCCTCAGTATAGATCTTGTAGTTATCGGTTCTAACTCCATTAGCATCATATCCATATGTATAGAGCTTCGTACCAGACCCACCATAATCAAATGTGATCCCTCTACTATTAGCAGGGCTATCCACTCTTGCCGGGTGAGCAACATGCATAGTAAGACCACGAAAGCCATCCGTACTGTTATGACGATAGAAGCCAGAATAAAACATGTTCTTAGACTGTTGGTCTGTATAGTCAACTGACTTACTCAATACATACGAGTTTGTTACAGTGTTGACATTATAGCGAAGGAACCGATTATCAGATTCTGACTTATTCCATGTATCAATATCACCAGCAGTTGGCTTTTTCGAAGTTGAATATAGTTCAAACCAAGGCTGCCAAGCACCAATATAAAGACGACGTACAAACACACGGTCACTGTTATAGGTATAGAATGTTTGAGAAACACCAGAATTACCCCATTTAGCAACAATCAACTGAGACCCACTGGGGCCAGCACCAAATGGCGTATCAGTAGTTCCAGTAAAGATAGAATAGAAACCGGATTCTATTGCTTCGTTACAACTAGTATTAGATAGAGAAACTTCTTGCATTGATGTAGGGCGATTGCCTGCATGATATATATCATGAGAAGAAGAACCCCAAGATACTTGTGGATTAACTTGATTCGCCATATTAAAACGTAAGGATGTAAGGGGTGTACCATACCATCCAGACAACATCATTTTCTGATCAGTAACATCTTTATCAGACTTACCACCTTGGATATACGTAATACCAGATGCAGTTACCAGCCGTTGTGCATAGGTTTTGGTTTGGTCATATATTTCTATCTGACTATTCGATGTAATCTTTGCATCTGATATTATATTGTAGGGTGTAAAAATGGTTTTACTTGCCTTGACAATATCAAGAGCTTTTTCTTGTG
>NZ_CDBL01000044.1:0-566 GCF_000820005.1 Aeromonas piscicola
GTCAAACTGATGGAAACCAGAAAGATCAACGGATTACTGGTGGTGGATGAGGACAAGCGCCCGCTCGGCGCGTTCAACATGCACGACCTGCTGAAAGCCGGAGTAATTTGATGCAAAACGTACCGACCCTCTACGGTCCGGTGACGCGCAGCCAGTATGACAGGGCGGCGCAGATCCGCCTGCTGGTGTGCGATGTGGATGGAGTGCTCTCCAACGGCCTCATCTATATGGGCAATGATGGCGAAGAACTGAAGACCTTCTGTACCCGCGACGGCGCCGGCATGCGGGCCCTGCTCAACGCCGGGATCGAGATCGCCATCATCACCGGGCGCAACTCCCGCATCGTCAGCGATCGGATGAAGAGCCTGGGTGTGCAGCATCTGGTGCAGGGGGCGGATCAGAAGTTGCCCCACTTCGAGGCACTGCTGACCAAGCTGGGTCTGGATGCGTCACAAGCCGCCTATATGGGGGATGACACCATAGATCTGCCGGTGATGCAGGCCTGTGGCCTTGGCATCGCCGTGGCCGATGCCCACCCACTGGTGCTGGCCCGGGCCGACATGGTG
>NZ_CDBL01000044.1:728-176405 GCF_000820005.1 Aeromonas piscicola
TGGCCCGGGCCGACATGGTGACCCGATTGGCCGGTGGGCTGGGTGCTGTGCGCGAGGTGTGCGACCTCATTCTGCAGGCACAAGGGCTGGGTGACTATCAGCCAGAGGCCTCGGTATGAGCAGACAGACGCTGCTGTTCGCCCTGCTGTTTCTGGTGGCGCTGGCCGCCTGGCAGCTCGGCGACATCGAGCTGGTGCCGGAGCCGACCGCCAAGGTCGAGAACTATCAGCCGGATTTCACCGCCAAGAATCTGGTCACCACCCGCTTTGATGTCGAGGGTCGTCGCACCGAGCGGCTGGAGTCGGAGTATGCGGAGTATTACCAGCTCCTCGAACAGGCCACCTTCAACAAGCCGGTGGTCTACATGTTCGACAAGCAGGGCGAGGCCGAGTGGAAAGTCACGGCCGATACCGGCGTGCTCAACACGGATGACAACGTGATCCTGCGGGACAAGGTACATCTGGACGGCCTGCTGCCCGCCTCCTTCATCTCCACGCTGGATACCCCCTATCTGGAGCTGGATCTGGTGACCCAGAACGTGAGAAGCAATCAGCAAGTCAGCATAGTGGGTAAGGATTTCCAGACCGAGGGCGTTGGCCTGAAGGGTCATCTGGAACGCAAATATTTTGAATTACTGGACCAGGGCCATGCCATATATTTCAATGAAAAACGTTAATCTGGCCCTCGCGGCCCTGCTGCTGTGCGGCACCGTGAGCGCCAAAGAGTCCGACTTTGCCGAGAAGGTCTACGTGGATGCGGTCAAACAGGTGGCCGAGATGCAGGACAATCGCATTACCTTCAGTGACGATGTCATCATCACTCAGGGCACCATCAAGATTAAGGCCGACAAGGTAGTGGTGATCCGCTCCGGCGAGAAAGGGGCCGAGGTCATGACGGCCTATGGCAATCCCGCAACTTTCTTCCAGATCCTGGACAACGGCAAGCCGGTCAACGCCCACGGCAACAGCATCCGCTACGAGCTGAAGAACCGGCTGGTGACCATCACCGGCAATGGCCAGCTCAAGCAGGAAGACAGCCAGGTCAACGGCGATCTGATCCGCTACGACATCGTCAAACAGAAGATGATCGCCGAGAGCAAGGGCCCGACCCAGCGCGTCAAGACTGTGTTCCTGCCGGATCAGGTAGAGAACTTCGACAAGCCAGCCGATCAGAAGAAGCAGGGAAAATAAGCCATGGCAGTGTTGAAAGCAGTCGGCCTGCAAAAAAGTTACAAGCGCCGCATGGTGGTCAGCGATGTGAGCCTGGAAGTGGGTACCGGCCAGATCGTCGGGTTGCTAGGCCCAAATGGTGCCGGCAAGACCACCTCCTTCTACATGATAGTGGGGCTGGTGCAGAGCGATGCCGGTCTCATCACCATAGACGATCAGGACATCAGCCTGCAGCCCATGCATATCCGAGCCCGCAACGGCATAGGCTATCTGCCGCAGGAGGCCTCCATCTTCCGCCGCCTGTCGGTGTTCGACAACCTGATGGGGGTCATGCAGACCCGCAAGGGGCTGAGCCGCGAAGAGCGGGAAGACAAGGTCGAACAGCTGCTGGAAGAGTTCAATATCACCCACATTCGCGACAACCTGGGTCAGAGCCTGTCCGGAGGGGAGCGGCGCCGGGTCGAGATCGCCCGCGCGCTGGCGGCCGAGCCACGTTTTATCCTGCTGGATGAGCCGTTTGCCGGGGTCGACCCCATTTCTGTGATAGACATCAAGAAGATCATCCAGCATCTGAAAGATAGGGGCCTGGGCGTCTTGATCACCGACCACAACGTCAGAGAGACTCTGGACGTATGCGAGAAGGCTTATATCGTCAGCCACGGCAAGATGATTGCCGAAGGTGCACCGGCCGAGATACTGGCCGATGAACAGGTCAAGCGCGTCTATTTGGGCGATCAATTCAGTCTATAGTAAGGGGGCATCTCTTCATTTCCTTTGACGACTGCCTCGCTGAACATAAGGATATCCCGACGTAGATGAAGCCGACATTACAGTTGCGTCTCGGTCAGTCCCTGACCATGACGCCGCAATTACAACAAGCGATTCGTCTGCTCCAGCTCTCCACTCTGGAACTCCAGCAGGAAATTCAGCAAGCGCTCGATAACAACCCCTTGCTGGAGCAAGAGGAGAATGAGGTGCAGGAGACCAGCCCGGAAGAGCCGGTCGACGCCAGTCAGCTCGACTCCAGTGATGCCATGGCCCAGGATCAGATGCCGGACGAGTTGCCGGTGGATACCACTTGGGAAGATGTCTATTCGGCCGGCACGGCCCAGAGCGCAGGCCCCATCCACGATGGGGAAGACAGCGTCTATCAGGGTGAAACCACCGAAAATCTGCAGGACTATCTGCTGTGGCAGATGCGACTCACGCCATTCAGCGATCTGGATGCCGCCATTGCTCTCGCCATCATAGATGCCATCGACGATTCTGGTTATCTGACCGTCTCCCTCGAAGATATACAGGCGGCGGTGAGCAGCGAGGATGTAGAGGTAGAACTCGACGAGGTCGAGGCCGTGCTCAAGCGAGTGCAGCATTTCGATCCGGTCGGCATCGCCGCCCGCTCGGTGCAGGAATGCCTGTTGATCCAGCTCGGTCAGTACGCCCCCGAACTGCCCTGGCTCACCGAGGCCAGAGAGGTGATCAACGAGCACATGGACTTGCTCGGCAATCGCGATTATCGCACCCTGGCGCGCAAGACCCGGCTCAAGGAGAGCGACCTCAAGGAGGTACTGGATCTCATCCAGCAGCTGGAGCCCAGACCGGGCAATGGCATCATACAGAGCGACTCCCAGTACGTGATCCCAGATGTGACCGTGGTCAAGAAGGGCTCCAAGTGGGTGGTCGAGCTCAATCCCGATTCCGCGCCGCGCATCCGGGTCAACGAGACCTATGCCGCCATGGCCCGCCAGGCGCGCACCAGCCAGGATACCCAGTTCATCCGCTCTCATCTGCAAGAGGCCAAGTGGTTCATCAAGAGCCTGGAGAGTCGCAATGACACCCTGCTCAAGGTGGCCAGCTGTATTGTCGAGCAGCAGCAGGGCTTTTTCGAGTATGGTGAAGAGGCCATGAAACCCATGGTGCTCAACGACATCGCCGAAGCGGTGGAGATGCATGAGTCGACCATTTCCCGGGTAACGACCCAGAAATACATGCATACGCCCCGCGGCATCTTCGAACTGAAGTTTTTTTTCTCCAGTCATGTGAATACCGAAGGAGGAGGAGAGTGCTCATCGACCGCAATTCGCGCGCTGATCAAGAAGCTGGTGACGGCAGAGAACCCCGCCAAGCCGCTAAGTGATAGCAAGATCGCGGATTTGCTGGCCGAACAGGGTATTATGGTGGCGAGACGCACGATCGCAAAGTACCGTGAATCCTTGTTGATCCCGCCATCCAATCAGCGCAAACGCCTGGTTTAGGCAAAACAAAAGGAAGACGTTATGCAAATTAACCTGACCGGACACCATGTCGAGATCACCGAAGCTCTGCGTGATTATGTGAATAACAAATTTGCCAAACTCGAGCGTCACTTTGACCACATCAACAATGTTCATGTGGTGTTGAGCGTAGAAAAACTGAACCAGATCGCCGAAGCCAAGCTGCATGTCAGCGGTGGCGAGGTGTTCGCCAATTCACAGCATGCCGACATGTATGCTGCGATTGATACCCTGCTGGACAAGCTGGATCGGCAGATCATCAAGCACAAAGATAAGTTAAATCAAAAATAACTATGCAACTTGAACACATACTGAGTCGGGACTGCACCAAAAGTGCGGTCCCTTGTACCAGCAAGAAACGCGCCCTTGAGATCATCAGTGAATTAGCCGCTGAACGCCTGGGTACCTCTCGTCAGGCGTTATTCGAGTGCCTGCTGGCCAGAGAAAAGATGGGCAGTACCGGTATCGGTGCCGGTATCGCCATTCCCCACGGCCGGATCGGTGACGAGTTTCCGCCGACCGCCATCCTGATGACTTTTGCAGAGCCTATCCCCTTCGACGCCATCGACAATCAACCGGTTGACCTGCTCTTTGCCCTGCTGGTGCCGGAAAGTGAGTGCAAGCAGCACCTCAAAACCCTTTCCCTGATGGCATCCAAACTGGGTGACAAGGCGGTTTGCCGCCAGTTGCGCCAGGCAACCAGCGATGAAGATCTCTATCAGATCATGACCTCGGCCTGATATGCAGGCCCCTGTCATGACCCCAAGCGGTGAGGGAACAAGATGCAATTAATAGTGGTAAGTGGGCGCTCCGGCTCGGGCAAGACAGTTGCCCTGCGTGTGCTGGAGGATCTCGGTTATTACTGCGTGGATAACCTGCCGGTCAACCTGCTGCCCCAGTTGATCGTGTCGGTCGAGAGCCAGTATGACAAGCTGGCGGTCAGCATTGACGTGCGCAACCTGCCGGTGAGCCCGGACAAGCTGGAGACCCTGCTGGCCCAGGTGCGCAACGAGGGCCGGGTCGAATTTTCCAGCTTCTTCTTCGATGCGGAAAATTCCACCCTGCTCAAGCGCTACGGCGAGAGTCGCCGGCTGCATCCCTTGTCGCGCAAACAGCTGTCGCTGGATGAGGCGATCCGGGAAGAGACCCACCTGCTGGCACCGCTCTCCTCTACCGCCGATCTGCGCATCGACACCACCAACCTCAGCATTCACGACCTGAGCGAGCTCATCAAGACCCGGGTGCTCGGCAAGAAAGAGAACGAGCTGGTGCTGGTGTTCGAGTCATTCGGCTTCAAGTACGGCATCCCCAAGGACGCCGACTTCGTGTTCGATGCCCGCTTCCTGCCCAATCCGCACTGGATCCCCGAACTCAAGCCCTTTACCGGCAAGGACGAGCCTGTGGCCCGTTACCTCTCCAGCCAGCCGGACGTGATGCAGTTCATCCTGCAGATTGAGCACATGCTGGCGACTTGGCTGCCGCATCTGGAGCGCAACAATCGCAGCTATGTGACTGTGGGGATTGGTTGCACCGGTGGTCAGCACAGATCAGTGTTCATCGCCGAACAGCTGGCCAGCGCATTCCGGCTGCAGGGCAAGAACGTCCAGATCCGCCACCGCACCCTCGACAAGAGTGCGCCGCAATATTGATGGACCAATAGGAAGATCAGATGACCGTCTCAGCCTCTGTGGAAGTGAAGAACAAACTGGGTATGCATGCCAGACCGGCCATGATGCTGTTCGAGCTGGTACAGGGCTTCGACGCCCACGTGCTGCTGCGCAACGAGGATGGCATAGAGGCCGATGCGGACAGCGTGATCGGCCTGCTGATGCTGGATTCCGCTCAGGGCAAGCAGGTGGAGGTGCAGGTGGAGGGCCCCGAAGAAGTGGAGG
This sequence comes from Aeromonas piscicola, assembly GCF_000820005.1. Taxonomy (GTDB): domain Bacteria; phylum Pseudomonadota; class Gammaproteobacteria; order Enterobacterales; family Aeromonadaceae; genus Aeromonas; species Aeromonas piscicola. Next base: position 6,063 of record NZ_CDBL01000044.1, read on the forward strand.
CGCTGGCTGCCGTGGTGGCGCTGTTCACCTCCGGCTTCAACGAGGAGTGACTCATTCCCCGCCCTGGTTCAGGAACCGGTGCGCGCCAGCCCCTTGAAGCTGGCAAAATCCCGACAAGCCAGCAGATTCTTGCTGGCTTTTTCGTTCATCAGCGCCAGAAACAGATCGTAGAGACCCATTGCCTCTTCGTAGTCCGTCTTGCTGATGGCCAGCACGAATATCAAAGTGGCTGTCTCGCCGTTGCCCCAGTCGATTCCCTGAGGTGCCAGCACTGTATAGACCAGGGTGCGGCGGGCCAGCAGGCCGAGGGAGTGGGGCAGGGCTATGCCTTCTCCCAGCAGGGTGGAGACGATGCGTTCTCGTTCGTGGAGTGAACTTCTGAACCCCGCTTCTACCAGGTCTTCCTGTTCCAGCTGATCGCAGATGCGGGCGAACAGCTGGCCCTGGTTGAGCGGCTCATTGATCACCATGAAGTGGTCGGCATCGAAGTATTTGTCGAGCAGGTAGGGGCGGGTGCGGTCGATCAGCACCAGCTTGCCAAGCTGTTCCAGCTGATACTGGGTCGGGAAGGGGGCGACTTGCACCACGGGCGCGTTCTTCTCGCCCACCTTGATAGTGCTGATGACGAAGTCCTGCTCGATCCGCGCCAATCCCTCGTAATCTCGCACCGACTCCAGCGTCGTCAGCTGGAGCTGGGGATATTCCCGCTTGATGCGCGCCTCCAGCACCCGGAAGGTGGCGTTGCCGGCGTCGCACAGCAGCAGCGCCTGGGGACGGCGGGTGTAGCCGATGTCGTAGTGGCGCTCCAGCCCTACCCCGATATGGATTACCAGGTAGCCGATCTCGTGGTGGGTCAGCCGGTAAGGGGTCTGTTTTATCCACTCAGAGATGGCAGCCAGCGTGATGTCGTAGGCGAGGGGATAGTACTGCTTGATGTGATCCGCCAGTGGATTGTGGCTGCCAATCTGGTATTTGACCCGCAGCAGCATGGCGCTGATGTGGGTCTGCAGATCCGCCCGCAACTGCAGATCGCCGCGCAGATCATAGGGGTAGTGCTGGTGGATATAGGCGAGCAGATGCTCGACCAGCTGCTCGCTCTCGGCGGCCATGGCCGGGCTGAGCCTGGGCGTGTCGGCGGTGAGGCGGGCCTGGATCTGGATGGCGAGGCAGGCGATCTCCTCTGCTCCCGGTGGTGTCAGGGTCGGCAGCTCGGTGTAGATGTCGCGGGCTACGGCGGCCAGCGTTGTTGTGATGTCGTCGCTGGCAAACTGGCGCAGCTCGTGGCCGGCTGCCTGGCGCAGCAGGGCGACTGCGCAGTAAATGGCGAGCTGCTGCAGGCTCTCGTCGGCGAGGCGCAGCTGGTGATGGCCGAGCTGGGCATGGATGTGATTGCCCACTACCTCCAGCGTCTTGCTGGGGCAAAGGTTGGGCAGCAGGCTCTGCAACTGGTTGTTGTGGATCAGCTCCTGATAGAGCAGCTGGGTGAGGCAGGCCCGGATCGCCGTCTCGCTCCCCTGGATGCGCATGCCCAGCCGTGGCTTGCTGTCGATGAGCAAGCCAAAGTGGGCGAGCCGCTCCCGCACCTCCGCCATGTCTCCCTGCAGTGCCGCCCGGCTCAGATACCAGGTATCCGCCAGCTCGTCGAGTTTGATCCCCTGTTCCGCCGTCAGCAGCAGGATCTGCAGGTGCAGCACCCGCTCGCGGCTGGTGCGCGGCAGGCTGCTCTCCTGCTCCTGGGCTGCCAGCAACTCGTCAAACAACCCCTGATTGTAAATCTTGAGCTGGTAGCCACTGCCGCGCTGGTGGATCAGGTGGGCGCCGTGGGTGGCGATCAGCTCGTTGAGGGTCGCTACGTCGGTGCGCACCGTGCGGGTGGAGACATTGAGGCGGCGAGCCAGCTCCTCCTGTGGCAGCGGTTCTGCATGGAGCTGGGTCAGCAGTTGATGGAGTCTGGGGTGGGGCAGCTTGGTCATGAGGGGGGACTGGACTCCTGTCGCGAAATAAAGGGTCGATGTTAACAAGCGGGTCATTAACAAGCCAGGCACCGGCCAGTGATCGGACCGGTGCCATCTTTTCGTCACGCCAGCAGCCGCTTCACCGTGGCCAGCAGGGTGCGCACATCCTCGGGGCGTGTCTGGCCGCTCTCGCTGTCGATGATGGAACTGTAGACGTGGGGGATCACCTTTTCGACACCGGCGTCCAGTGCGATGCGGACTATCTCCTCGAAGTTGTCGAGATCGATTCCACCTGTGGGTTCCAGCCAGAAGCTGTGGCGAGCACAGGCTTCGGCGACCGCCTGATACTCGTCACGGCAGGTGAGGCCACCCATAGGGAAGAACTTGACCGAACTGCCGCCCATGTCCTTGAGCAGGGCGATGGCGGTATCGATGGGCACAATCCCGTCCGGCTGCTGGGCACTGAAGGGACCGGTGGAGATCTTCACCAGACCCGGCGTGCCGGTGGGGGAAATGAGGCCATTGACCAGTGTCTCTGGCTGGCCCAGCAGCGCCCGGCTGGCACCGACCCCGGTGAACACCTGATTGACGTGCTGGGGCTGCAGCTGGCAGGCCAGCTCGGCCACCATGGCGGACTGGCGTGGATCGCCCGCCCCCAGCCCGATGGAGAGGGCGTTGTCGATGAGTTTCGCGTACTCCTTCATATCGGCGACCGCAGAGGACACATCCGGATAGTTCTTGGAGAGCACACCGACCAGCACATGGCCTTCGGCCGCCTCATAGATGTCGACGGCATTCTGTTTGGACCCTGCCAGCACGTTGAGGCAGACACGGTTGCGGTAGTAATTGGGAGTTAGGGACATCAGTGATCCTCCTGAATTAGATATGGTCTTCGATGACGGCATACTGTTTGGAACCCGCTAATACATTGAGGCAGACGCGGTTGCGGCAGTCATTGGGAACAAGGGACATCAACGGTTCTCCTGAACGAGGTTGGCAATGGCGGCATGGATCTGGTCGAGCTGGGGGATGGTGACACTGCGCACATCGATCTCGACATGCCCCTCGTTGGCCTTGTAGCCACGGCAGTAGATGGCAGGATTGCCCTGTTGCAGTCGAGTCACCAGTTGCACTGTGGTCATGCCGATCTGCTGGTGATCAAAAGCGATATCGGTGCGGGCTATGTCGCGCCCCGCGCTGTCCCACACCACTTTGGCGCTGACGCCCGGCAGCAGATTGAGTCGCTCGATGAAGGGGGCCATCTTGGCAACCATGGCGGCGCCGCTCTCCTTCTCTTTTTCCAGATAGCGCTCGATGGCATGAGTCAGGCCGAGGATCCCCTCCTTGCCCACCTTCATGGCGCGGCCTATGCCGTTGGCCTGCTGCTTGACCCACTCCACATACTGGCGTTTGCCGAGCACCAACCCGCTGGTGGGGCCTTCGATGGCCTTGGCACCGCTGTAGATGACCAGATCCGCCCCCTGGTTGTAATAGAGACGCAGATCCTCTTCGGCCGCCGCATCGACGATCAGTGGCAGCTGGTGGGCCATGGCCACCTCGGCCGCCTCTGCCACCGACAGAATGCTCTTCTGCACGCAGTGGTGGGACTTGATGTAGAGAATGGCAGCTGTGTTGGCATTGATGGCAGCGGCCAGCTGGGCAGGGGAGCACTCATTGGCATAGCCAGCCTCCACCACCTTGCCTCCCCCCAGATTGACCATGGTGCCGACCGGCGCGCCGAAGTTGACGTTGTGCCCCTTGGGCAGCACGATTTCACTCGGCACCCCGTGGGCATGGGCATGCAGCTGCTCCAGCCGGTAGGGGTCGCCACGCACTATCACGGCGGCCACCGCCTGGGCTATGCCGGCGCTGGCGCAGGAGACCACCACAGCATCTTCCACATCCAGCAAGCCTGCCAGATAGGCGCCTGTCTTGTTGACCAGATCCTTCACCTCGAAGTAGTGGCCCAGGCCGAAGTTGACCGCATCGACCACCTCCTGCTCGGGGGTGGAGACGCCGAGAATGGTCATGCGCCCGGAGGCGTTGATCACAGGTTTGAGCTGATATTTCTCATAAACAGAAGGCATGGTGTGATTTCCCATAGTGAGTCAGAACCAGTTCGCCCCCCACCAGGGCGGCGAGGGGAAGCAGTTGTAGATCGCCGCTGCGCGATTGCGCCTCGGTATCCATAAACAGGGTCGGGCCGCTGGCCAGTTCGAACAGGGTCAGATCGGCATCCGCGCCCACCTCGAGTCGTCCCTTGCCGGTCAGGCGAAGCGCATCGGCGGCATGGTCGGTGACGCAGGCGAGCACCTGCTCCAGCGTCATGCCGATGGCGAGAAACTTGGACATCACCTGGGCCAGGCTGTAGACGGGCCCCTTGATACGGTTTTTGCAGTAGATGTCGGAGCTGATGGTGTGGGGTAGTATCCCCTGGCGGATGGCAAGCTCCGCCACCTCGAAGCTGAAGCTGGCGCCGCCGTGGCCTATGTCGAGCAACAGGCCCCGTTTCATCGCCTCGCGTACCGCGACCCGCAGCTCGCCGGCCGGGGTCAGGATGCGGTTCGGTTTGCCGTTGAAGCAGTGGGTCAGCAGGTCGCCATCCCCCAGCAGGGCGACTATCTCGTCAAGGTCCGGCGGCGTGTTGCCCACGTGCACCATCAGCGGCAGCCGGCCGTGGGCCTGCTGCAGCGCCTTGGCCATGCGCAGCGGCTGCAGGCCGTTTTCACCCACCACACTGCCGCTCATGCGCGCCTTGATGCCGACAATAAAGCTGGGGTGACGGGCAATGGCTGCCGAGGCGAGTGCCATGTCCAGATCCCGGCTGTTCGCCAGCTCGTTCTGGCGCAGCAGGCCGATGCGGGAGATGTTGAGCAGGGCATGCACCCGGGTCTTGCAGCCCGAAGCGAGGCGCTGGAAGTCGTCCACGTCGTCGGCGCCTGTGCTGCCCGCGTCTATGACGGTGGTGACGCCGGACTCCACGCCCACCTTGTCCGGCTCATCGTGATAGATGGGGGAGGCGGGATAGCAGTGGGTGTGGCCGTCGATCCAGCCCGCACTTACATGCACCCGGCCAGCCAGATCCAGGGTTTGCTTCGCCTCGGTCTTTGCCGGCAGCTGGCCGAGGTCCGCTATCTTGCCGTCCCGGATGGCGATATCGATGAGCTCGCCATTTCCCTGGCGTCCCGCTCTGATGATCATGTCATGCATGGTGATGACCTCGAAGAGGCCGCCCCGCAGGGCGGCGGGGGCTTATGCAAGGGCGACCGGGAAGAAGGTGCCGAGCAGCATGGCACCCAGGATGGCACCGCCTGTGATGGGCTTGTTCCACACGTAGAACAGCAGTGCACCCAGCAGGGAGCCCAGCCCAATGGGGATGGAGGCGCCCATGGCGGAGAGGATGATCAGGGGGCCCAGGAAGCGGCCCGAGCTGTTGCCAGCTCCCATCATCACATCCGCCCCGTAGGTGGAGTTGCTCTGGTTGATGGTGAACTTGCGCGCCAGGATGATGATGCCGCCGATGGCGACCCCTATGGCCATGCCGGTCGCCAGCGAGGCACCGAAGTTCTCCACCGGGTAGAGGATGCCGGCACCCAGCAGCAGGGCAGGCACGCCCAGGCCGACCCCGGTCTGAATGGCGCCGCCTATATCCAGGATCCCCACCAGGGAGCCTTCTATGATGCGGGCAAACAGGAAGCTGGCACCAAAAGCCGCCACCGCGCCGTAGGCCCCTGTGTCCATGCCGGCTTTCAGCATGGCGACGAAAGCCACCTCGTTGAAGGCGCCGACCCCGTACAGGTAGTACATGTGGGTCCCGGCAAAGACGCCGGCCGAGAGCAGGCCGACGAAGATGGGGAAGGACCAGTCGGCGTACCAGAAGTTGTTTTTCAGTTTCTCATCCATGTGGTGGCCCCTTATTTGCCGCTAAGCAGGTTATGGACGTTCTCCAGCCACAGGGGAATGCCCATATGGAAGGATTCAATCAGTTTCATATCGAAGCCGCGGAAGAATCCGCTCAGCACGAACAGCAGCACTATGGCGGCCATCATCACGCGAGTGACGTGGTTCCAGCCGCTCTCCTCCACTCCCTTGCCGATCAGGATGCCGAGCACCAGACCCGGTACCGCGTTGCCCATGATGAGCTGCGCCAGACCGCCGAAGATGGTGGCCCAGAAGCCGGATTTCTTGCCCGCCTCTATGGCTGCCAGCCAGAAGATCACCGGCATGACGGTGTTGACCAAGAGATTTGCAGCCGGCACCAGCACCTTGACGGCGGTGACTTGCAGGGCTTCCGGCACTGCGGCGGCCGTGCTGTTGAGGAAAGCGACGACGATGGCGCCTATGATGCCGCCGGCGATGGCCATCTTCTTGGGATCGTGCAATGTGGTGGCGAGATCCCGGTTCTTGACCAGCAGTGCGGCCGTGGCCCAGTGCGGAATGATGCGGTGATCCACGTCCTGAGTGAAGGCTCCGGCCGCCACGGTCGAGGCCCAGGCGTTGAAGAAGAAGCCGAGGCCGAACGAGAAGTGGGAGGCAGGATCCCCTTCGCAGGAGTTGAGCTCGCCCAGGGTACGGAAGGCGCCCATGCCCTGTACGGTCGGGGCGTGGAACATGCGTGCCGCGCCAGCCCCCACACCGACGCCCACCAGGCCGCCGATGATGAGTGACTTGATAAATATGATTAGAAACATCCAGGGTATCCTTCTTGTTAGGGGGGGCCAGCGGGTGGCGTCACACCAGGGTGAACGTCACTTGCTCGGCGTCCAGGCTGGTGACCTTGACCGTGATCTCCAGCTGGACGCGGAACTCGCGGCGCTGGCGCGGCAGGAAGAAGAACAGGAACTTCTCCACCCGAACCGACTCTTCGGCCTTGAGCACCTGCACCTCGACCGGTTCGATCCGCAGCATCACGCGCGGGTTGTCCTTGAGCAGACTATGCTGCACCTGGCTGAGGGCGGCGGCGAACGCCTGCTGGCGGGTCGCCCCCTTGCCGTTGACAATGACCTGGGTGGTGAAGTTCTCTTTCATCAGACGCGTCCGTGCTTCTTGGCGAAGGCTTCGACCAGCTTCTGGCCCAGCTCTTCCTTGTCCATGAAGCCGAAGCCCAGCACCACGCAGCCGTCATTGATGGCGGTGACACCTTCCTCGACGGAGCGCATGCCGTAGCGGCACTTGTAGCCGTACTTGGTCTGGGCCGTGATGGCGCCGGCGCCGCCGCTGCCGCAGAAGGAGATGCCGAGATCCGCCTGCTCCTTGTTCATCACATCACCGAGCTTCATGTCGGCGGCCATGCCAGGGATCACGGTCACGATGGCGCCGGCGGTTTCTGCCCCGGCACCCACTTTCTGACCCTTGCCGAGGCGATCTCCAATCACGAGTTTGATGGCTGACATTTAGATATCTCCTTTGAGTGAGCTGAGTTCGTTTTCTTTGGCGACTTCGAAATGGACGGACAAGAGGTGCGCCTCTTCATAGGCCAGCTTGTCCAGCCAGGCGACGACCTGCTCGGCCAGTCGCAGGGAAAGGGGGGAGATCTCCTCGAACAGGCTGAGGTCGATCTCCGGCAGGGACTCGCCGCTATGGGAGCGCCACACCATGGCCTTGACGTGGGAGGCCAGCATCTGTTTCTGCACCTCGTTGGGACGAATGCCCTGCTCGCCGAGCAGGGAGTGGATGCGTGCCAGGACCAGGTCGGTCTGGCGTAGCAACGCCGGGCTATCCGGGGTCAGGTTCTGGTCATGAGTCTCTGTTTGCAATGTCTGCTCTCCAAGGCTGGCAGAAGGGATGGCTTTACCCTAAGCCCGCAGGGGTGCGCAGAGGAGGCAGCATTTTTCCAATTCGAAGCGGAAATTCCTGCTCGACTGGGCTGAAAACGACGTTTTTTGTGCGTTGGAGGGGGAAAGGGCTGCTATCGGGGCCGACTTAGTGTGATCGGTGGCGCACTTGGTCCGCGGGTCTGGCCCGACAAGGCTTGGTGGAAACTGTGAGTCGCCTCACGGATGGCAAGGAAAATAAGAGGGCATTGAGATGACAAAGGGCGGAATCCCGCCCTTGTGATGGAGAGGGCCGGGCGTCAGCTGGCAGCAGCGGCGCTCGCGTTGGAATTGCCCTTGTTCTGCTGCTTTTGCTGGTAGCGCAGGTCTTCTTCTATGGTGACTTGCACCTCCAGTGGCTTGCCATCACGAAACACCGAGATGGTGAGCTTGGTGCCGGGGCGGCTTTCGACGATCTTGTCCATGGCGGAGCGCACGCCACTGATGGCTTCCCCGTTGATCTTGAGCAGCACATCGCCTCGCGTCAGCCCGCCCCTGGCCGCCGGGCCGTTGGGATCCAGGCTCTCGATCACCAGGCCGCGCAGATCGCCCAGGTTCATCATGCGGGCCACTATGGGGTTGATCTCGACGCTGGAGATGCCGAGGTAGCCGCGGATGACCCGGCCATTGGCGATCAGCTCGTCCATGATCCGCTTGGCCAGCTTATAGGGGATGGCGAAGCTGATGCCGTAGCTCTCCTGATTGCCGTTGAGGTGATAGGCGGCGGTGTTGATGCCGACCAGGTCACCGCGGGCGTTGACCAGGGCGCCACCCGAGTTGCCCTCGTTGATGGCGGCATCGGTCTGCAGCAGATCCTGCCGGCCGTTGCTGTCCGGCCCCATGCTGGAGAGGCCGATCCGGCCGGTGGCACTGATGATGCCCTGGGTGATGGTCTGGCCGACGTTGTAGGGGTTGCCGATGGCGAGCACCACATCCCCCACATCCGGCAGCCGTTCTGGATCCTGCGGGATCACCGGCAGGTTGTCCGATTCTATGTAGAGCACCGCCAGATCGGTCAGCTGATCGGTGCCGACCAGCTCGGCACTGAACACACGGCCATCCTGCAGCGCGACTATGATCTGGTCCGCATCGGCGATGACATGGTAGTTGGTCAGCACATGGCCACGTTGGCTCATGATGACGCCGGAGCCCAGCCCCTGAGGCCTGAGTTCGGCCTGGTTGCCCTGATTGCGGGCGAAGCTGCGGGTATAGATGTTGACGACGGCAGGGCCAGCCCTGTGGGCCGCATAGGAGAAGCTCAGCTCGCGAGCATTGGTGATGATGCCGGGCAGCTGGGCACCGCCCCGGAAATCGGGAAACAGCAGCAACAGGAGAGCCGCCACGGTTAAACCGAAGCCGACAGACTTGCCCAAGTAACTGATCAAAGGTGGGATTTTCATGTCATTCTCATCCGTACATGCAGCGGGCAGAGAATAACACTATCGGTGGATAAAAATCACCCGCGGCGAGGGCCGCGGGTGTGAGGGCGTTAACGTATCACCAGGTAGAGGGAAGACTCCCCGCGCTGGATGTTCAGTGCCAGCACCTCTGGCTTGTTCTTGAGCGCCTTGGTCAGCTCGTCCAGCGAGTTGATGCGCAGACGGTTGACCCCGATGATGATGTCGCCCTTCTGCAAGCCGGAGGCGGCGGCAGGGGAGCGAGGATCGATATCGGAGACGGCTACACCGGTGACCGGTTCGGCGGTGGTGCTGAGCTTGGCCCCTTCCAGTGCCGGGTGCAGCACGCTGGCGAGGATCTCGCTGTCATCCGCCTTCTTAAGGATGACCTTGACGGTCTGCTCCTTGCCATCGCGGATGAGACCCAAGGCGACCTGCTTGTCGGCCCCCATGGTCGCTATCTTGGCGCGCAACTCACCGAACGAGCGGATGGCTTTGCCATCTATGCTGATGATGATGTCGCCCGCCTTGATGCCGGCCTTGGCGGCGGCGGAGTCGGGCATGACCTGGTTGACGAAGGCGCCATCCTTCTTGTTGTAGCCGAAGGTCTTGGCGATCTCTGAGGTCAGCTCGGTCCCCGTGATCCCCAGCTGGCCACGGCGTACTTCACCGTACTTGACTATCTGTTCGGACAGATCGCGCACCATGTTGGACGGAATTGCGAAGCCGATGCCGATGTTGCCACCGTTCGGGCCCAGGATGGCGGTGTTGATGCCGATCAGCTCACCGCGCAGGTTGAGCAGGGCGCCACCCGAGTTGCCGGAGTTGATGGCTGCATCGGTCTGGATGAAGTTTTCCAGATTTTCGATGTTGAGGCCGCTGCGGCCCAGGGCGCTGACGATGCCGGAGGTGACTGTCTGGCCCAGGCCAAACGGGTTGCCGATGGCCAGCGCATAGTCACCGACTCGCAGTTCGTCCGAATCGGCAAACTTGATCTGGACCAGATCCTCGGCCTTGATTTGCAGCAGCGCTATGTCGGACTGCTTGTCTTCACCTATCTTCTTGGCCGCATATTCACGACCATCTTTCAGATTGACCTTGATCTCGTCCGCCTCGTGCACGACGTGGGCGTTGGTGATCACGTAGCCCTTCTTGGCATCTATGATGACGCCTGAGCCCAGCGCCTGGAAGGGCTGCTCGCTCACCTGCTCGTCAGGCATGTTGGGGCCGAAGAAGAAGCGAAATTGTTCCGGCAGACGCTGGCGGGTGATTTTTTTGCCAGAGACGGAAATGTTGACCACGGCAGGCGTGACCTGTTCGAGAACCGGCGCCAGGCTCGGCATCTCCTGGTTGTTCGCCAGCAAAGAGGGCAGTGCAGCCTGCACAGGTGCCGCTGACATGGCGATACCGACACTGAGGGCTAACACACTGAACACAGAAAGAGGTTTACGCATATGAAAAACAGCTCCCAGAAAAAGTTGCAATGCAATCGTCAAGGTCTGACCACGATACAGCGCAATTAGTTCCGCAAGGAACTAGCTGGACTGCTTGAGCAGACCGGAGGCGCCGGCATAGTCACGGGGGGGGATACCCGGTTCTTCATTGGCCGGTGCATCGTTGCTCTCGTCGAGCAGCGCTTCGCGGAACAGCGGCTCCTGTGCCTTGGCCAGGAATTTGCTCTGCTCTGCCATGTGGCGATAGAGGGTCTGATACTGCTCGGCCAGCTGCTCCATCAGGGCGGCGCTGTCGGCAAAGTGGGTATTGATCTGGCCCTGGTAGCTTTCCAGCTCCGTGTGCGCTTTTTTCAGCTCTTGTTCCAGACGTCCGGCATCCCGGCTGCGCACAGTGAAGCGACCGATGATGATACCGATAATCAAGGCGGCGACAGCCAGCAGGATCCCGTTTAACAGACTCATAGATGCTCCTTGTTACAGCTAAATCAATGTGTGTTGATGCGGCCCGGATGGCCGCTACGCCTTGATGGCACTATACCGTGCCCCCCGAGAGCGTGATACCATTTTGTCCTTCATTCAAGGACTTGGAGGCGGTTGACAGGATGACCCCGCAGCAAAAATATCAGCAGGATTTGCAGCGCCCCGGCTTTGTGGCCGACCCAGCTCAGGCGATGGCCGTGACCCGCCTGGAGCGACTCTATCAGGATTTGTGCCAAAGCCCGACTCCGACCAGATCCCGCGGCCTGTTGGGCTGGTTGCAAAAGCCCAAGGCCAAGGAACCCGTCCTAGGGCTATATATGTGGGGCGGAGTGGGCAGAGGCAAGACCTGGCTGATGGATACTTTTTTCGAGAGCCTGCCGGGGACGCGAAAACTGCGGATCCACTTCCACCGTTTCATGCACAAGGTGCATGACGAACTCAAGGGGCTGACCGGCCAGGCCGATCCGCTCAAGCTCATCGCCAGCAAGCTCGCCGGCGAGATAGACGTCATCTGTTTCGATGAGTTCTTTGTTTCCGACATCACGGATGCCATGCTGCTGGGAACCTTGTTCCAGGCGTTGTTTGGTCACGGCGTGGTACTGGTGGCCACCTCGAACATACCGCCACAGGATCTTTATCGAAATGGCCTGCAGCGCGCCCGTTTTCTGCCAGCCATCGCATTGATCGAGCGTCATTGCGAGATACTTAACGTGGATGGTGGCATCGACTATCGCTTGCGTACTCTGGAGCAGGCTGAGATTTATCACTCTCCGCTGGATCAGCAGGCAAAAGCGAATCTGGATCGTTATTTTCAACAGTTAACCGGGGTGGAAGAGGCTCGGGCGGGCAGTGTCGAGATCAACCATCGTCAATTGACGTCGCTGGGGATGGGAGAAGGGGTGCTCTACATGGCGTTCGAGCAACTTTGCTGCACTCCTCGCTCACAGGGCGACTACATAGAGCTTGCCCGACTGTTTCACACCGTGTTGCTTGCTAATGTGCAACCAATGGGGGCGGGCACGGATGACGCGGCTCGCCGCTTCATCGCCATGGTGGACGAGTTCTATGAACGGCACGTGAAACTCATCATGTCGGCGGCTGTCCCCATGACAGAACTCTACGGGGACGGGCTGCTGAATTTCGAATTCAAACGTTGTCTTTCACGGCTTCAGGAAATGCAATCGCACGAATACCTTGCCAGAGTGCACCTTCCTTAGTCACAATACCGCGCCTGCCAGTCGGATGGGCATCTGCGGCAGGTAGGGCCGGGCGACATTTGCTAGCTTCATGGCAGTGAAATTAGCAGGTGATATTTAAGGCAACTTCACTTATAATCGCCCGGCCCACGTTACAGCTGTCGATAAGACAGCAACACTTTAAGCTTTACTTGTATTCGAAGGGGTACAGGTAGGCCATCGTTTGTTGTTTGTGGGAGAGCCCCCATAAGCAATTGGGTCTGTAACAGGTAATTGGGTTTAACTTAATGAAAACTTTCGTTGCCAAGCCAGAAACCGTAAAACGTGACTGGTACATTGTGGACGCAGAAGGTAAAACTCTGGGTCGTATCGCAACCGAGATCGCTTCTCGTCTGCGTGGTAAGCACAAAGCTGAGTACACTCCGCACGTTGACACCGGTGATTACATCATCGTTGTAAATGCTGAGAAGGTACACGTAACCGGTAAGAAATTTACCGACAAAATGTACCATGCTCACTCCGGTTTCCCGGGTGGTATCAAGTCAATCAGCTTCGACAAGCTGATCAAGCGTAAACCGGAAATGGTAATCGAAGCTGCTGTCAAAGGTATGCTGCCGAAGGGTCCTCTGGGCCGTGCCATGTTCCGTAAACTGAAAGTTTACGCAGGCGCCGAGCATGCTCATGCTGCTCAGCAACCTCAAGTACTGGATATCTAATCGGGAACTGGCAACATGGCAGAAAATCAATACTACGGTACCGGCCGTCGCAAAAGCTCCACTGCTCGCGTGTTTATCAAAGCGGGTAGCGGTAAAATCATCATCAACCAGCGCTCCCTGGAGCAGTACTTTGGCCGTCCGACTGCCCGCATGGTAGTTCGTCAGCCGCTGGAACTGGTTGAGATGACCGAGAAACTGGATCTGTACATCACCGTTAACGGTGGCGGCATCTCCGGTCAAGCTGGTGCAATCCGCCACGGTATCACTCGTGCTCTGATGCAGTACGATGAAACCCTGCGTGCCGAACTGCGTAAAGCAGGCTTTGTTACTCGCGATGCCCGTAAGGTTGAGCGTAAGAAAGTCGGTCTGCACAAAGCTCGTAAGCGTCCGCAGTACTCCAAGCGTTAATTCGCTTTTGGTACGCACTCTCACGAGTGTCAAAAAAGCCTGGCCATGTGCCAGGCTTTTTTTATTGGTAATATTACCTACGCCAATGCTAACACCACGTCACAAAAGACAAATATTTGTGTATTTATTGTTTTTGCCCTTCGCTTCTCTTTCTTGTCAAGTTGTTATCTTTTCTTTAAAATTCCCTCGGTTTTTCTGTGACAATTGTAACTCCGCTTCCGCCGCTGTTGTCACGGAAGAAAGGGGAACAGGGACACAATAAGAATGTGCGGAGTCCACATGGGAGAGTTTTTGGATGAGCAATGCGCCAGTTGATACCGGTCGCCGCAGATTTCTTACCTGGTCAACGGTCGCCGTTGGTGGGGTAGGAGCTGCTTTTACCGCAGTGCCGTTTATAAAGTCATGGAACCCGAGTGCCAAAGCCAAAGCGGCGGGTGCTCCGGTAGAAGTGGATATCAGTAAGTTGGAACCAGGCCAGCTCATCCGCGTGGAGTGGCGAGGCAAACCGGTCTGGGTAGTAAAACGTACCAAGCAGACGCTGGATGCCCTGGCCGCCCATGATGACAAGTTGCGCGATCCAGCCTCCGACGAACCCCAGCAGCCTGACTATGCCCACAACGGGTACAGGTCCATCAAGCCGGAAATTTTCGTGGCCGTCGGCATTTGCACCCATCTGGGATGCTCTCCCTCCTATCTGCCGGACAACTTCGGTGAACAGGTTCAGGGCGTGACTTCCGGATTCTTCTGCCCGTGCCATGGCTCCAAGTTCGACATGGCTGGTCGAGTGTTCCAGGGGGTGCCTGCACCCTTGAACCTGGTCATTCCGCCGTACCAATATCTTAGCGACACCACCATCCTGGTCGGTGCCGACGGCAAGGAGGCTTGACCATGTTTGCCAAACTGATGGGCTGGATCGACTATCGCTTCCCGCTCACTGCCATGTACAACGACCATATGGCCAAGTACCCGGCGCCAAAGAACCTGAACTTCTGGTACTTCTTCGGCTCGCTGGCCATGCTGGTGCTGGTCAACCAGATCATCACCGGCATCTGGCTGACCATGAACTACAACCCCTCCGCAGAAGGCGCCTTTGCCTCCGTGGAGTACATCATGCGGGATGTGGACTACGGCTGGCTGTTGCGTTACATGCACTCCACAGGCGCGTCTGCGTTCTTTGTGGTGGTGTATCTGCACATGTTCCGCGGCATGATCTACGGCTCCTACCAGAAGCCGCGCGAGCTGTTGTGGATCTTCGGCATGTTGATCTTCCTCTGCCTGATGGCCGAGGCCTTCATGGGCTATTTGCTGCCCTGGGGCCAGATGTCATTCTGGGGGGCTCAGGTCATCATCTCGCTGTTTGGCGCCATTCCGGTGATCGGCGACGATCTGACCCTGTGGATCCGTGGTGACTATGTCATCTCGGGGGCAACCCTGAACCGCTTCTTCGCGCTGCACGTCATCGCGCTGCCGCTGGTACTGGTGATGCTGGTGGCCATGCACATCCTGGCGCTGCACGAGGTGGGCTCCAACAACCCGGACGGTATCGACATCAAGAAGCACAAGGACGAGAAAGGCTGGCCGCTGGATGCGGTGGCATTCCACCCTTACTTCACCGTGAAGGACATGATCGGGGTGGCAGGTTTCCTGTTTCTGTTCTGCGCCATCATCTTCTTCAAGCCGGACATGTGGGGTTACTTCCTCGAGAAGCCGAACTTTGAAGTGGCCAACGGCCTGAAGACCCCGGCGCACATAGCCCCCGTGTGGTACTTCACGCCCTTCTACGCCATTTTGCGTGCGGTGCCGGACAAGTTGCTGGGCGTCATCATGATGGGTCTCTCCATCGTAGTACTGTTCCTGCTGCCCTGGCTGGATCGCTGCAAGGTGCGCTCGGTGCGTTACCGCAGCACCCTGCACAAGCTGAACATCGCCCAGTTCGTGGTCTGCTTCGTCATTCTCGGTGTTCTCGGCGTGTTGCCATCGACCCCGACCCTGACGCTGATTGCCCAGATCTGTACCTTGGGTTATTTCGGGTTCTTCGTTCTGCTGTTCTTCTACAGCAAGAATGAAAGCACCAAGCCGCTGCCGGAGAGGGTGACATTCAAATGAAAAGAATAATTTTTGCAGTGCTGACCCTGCTGCCGACGCTGGTATTTGCCAATACCGGAGCCGTGCATCTGGACAAGGCCAGTTATGACCTGAACGACAAGGCGTCCCTGCAGCGTGGTGCCACCACCTTCATGAACTACTGCTTTGGCTGCCACAGTACCCAGTACCAGCGTTACAACCGGGTTGCGGCAGACATAGGTATTCCAGAGGACCTGATGGCGGCCAACCTGATCGTCAACGGTGCCAAGATCGGTGATCTGATGGAAAACTCGGTTTCAGAGAAGGACGCGGCCAAGTGGTTCGGTGCGCCCCCCCCCGATCTGACCCTGGTGGCGCGAGTGCGCGGTGCAGACTGGATCTACACCTATCTGCGCTCCTTCTATGTGGACGAGACTCGTCCGTTTGGCGTGAACAACGTGGTGTTCCCGTCCGTGGGCATGCCCCACGTACTGGAGCCGCTACAAGGCACGCCGCGTGCCGAGTTTGCTACTCATACGGTCGACGGGGTAGAAACCCAGCAGGTTGTCAGTGTCAAATCTGACGGCAACGGTGAAATGAATAACGAAGAGTATGATCAGACGGTACTGGATCTGGTAAACTTCTTGGTCTACTCGGCTGAACCGGTACAACAGGAGCGCGAACGCATGGGCTTCTGGGTACTCGGATTCATCGTGATCTTCTTCATCTTCACTGTGCTGTTGAAGAAGGAATTCTGGCGCGACGTTCACTAAGCGACCAGATCCGGGTACTATAATGCACGGCAATGAAGACCAAGATGCTTCATTGCCGTTTCTGCTTTTTAATGACGGGAGGGTTCAATGGCTGTAGCTGCCAATAAGCGTTCGGTAATGACGCTGTTTTCCGGTGCCAACGATATGTTCAGCCATCAGGTGCGCATTGTCCTGGCGGAGAAGGGTGTTAGCGTAGATATTTGCCAGGTTGACCCAAGCAACCTGCCGGATGAGCTGGCCGAGCTGAACCCGTACAACACTGTACCGACTCTGGTCGATCGTGAGCTGGCACTGTACACCTCACGCATCATCATGGAGTATCTGGACGAGCGCTTCCCGCACCCGCCCCTGATGCCGGTCTACCCGGTAGCCCGCGGTAACAGCCGTCTGATGATGCATCGCATCGAGCTGGACTGGTACTCCCTGGCCGACAAGATCATGGCGGGTACTGACGTGGATGCGGCTCGTGCCGAACTGCGTGACAACCTGCTGGCCATCGCGCCTATCTTCGGTGAAATGCCGTATTTCATGAGCGAAGAGTTCGGTCTGGTCGATTGCTACATGGCCCCGCTGTTGTGGCGTCTGCCTAGTCTGGGGATCGATTTCGCCGGTCGTGGTGCCAAAGAGCTGAAAGCCTATATGGTTCGTCTGTTCGAGCGTGAATCCTTCCAGGCTTCCTTGACCGAAGCTGAACGTGAGATCCGCGCTGGCGTATGAGCATGGAACCAACAATGACACCCAGTCGCCCGTATCTGTTACGGGCATTCTTTGACTGGTTGCTGGATAACGAGCTGACTCCGCATCTGGTGGTCAACGTCAATATCCCCCATGTGATGGTGCCGATGCAGTTTGTCCAGGATGGACAAATCGTGTTGAACATAGCGCCACGTGCGGTGGGGCAGTTCCACATGGACAATGAAGCAGTCAGCTTCAGCGCCCGTTTTGGTGGAGTCTCCCAGCAGGTTTATATCCCGATGGCCGCCGTATTGGCGATTCATGCCAGGGAAAACGGCGTGGGTACCCTGTTCCCGCCCGAGCCAGGTTACGATCTCTGGCTGGAGCAGGCCGAAGCACCGGTGGAGCCCGAGCCGGAACCACCGCGTCCGACCGGACGTCCGACGCTGAAAGTCATCAAATAAAAACGCAGCCAGTTGGCTGCGTTTTTTTATGGCAATTTGTTCATCGTTCAGTTCTGGGCGAACTCGAAAGCCTTGATGACGCGCTTCACGCCGCTGACGTGGCGAGCGATCTCGACGGCCTGATCCCCTTCCTGGCGAGTGACCAGGCCAATCAGGAACACCTCGCCATTCTCGGTGACCACCTTGACCTTGGCGCTGTCGAAATTCTTGGCTCCCAGCATGTCCGCGCGGACCTTGGAGGTGATCCAGGAGTCATTGCTGCGCACCCCTATGCTGACCGGCTGGCCGAGGCGCAGTTCGTTGTAGACGTGGCGCACCCCTTCGATCCGGGCGACTACCTTGCCGGCCTCGAGTTTGTAGGCGTCAGAAGGTGTCTGACCGACCAGCAGCACGCGGCCATTGTTGCTGTAAACACTGATCTTGCTGGCCGCGCTCAGCGGCTTGTTGTCGGCCAGCAGGTTGGCCGCTTTCAGCTCGATGGCCTGATCGTCCCACTGGGCACCCAGGGTACGGCGATCACCGGAAGCCTTGGCAGTTCCGGCGGCACCGCCCACTACCACAGCCGCGCAGCCTTGCAGCAGCAGGGTGCCGGCCAGCAGGCCGAGCAGGAGAGTTTGTTTCTTCATGGTTTCAATCTTCCTGTTGCGGGAAAAGAGTCTGGTCGATGAGATCACACAGGCAGTGCAGGGTCAACAGGTTCACTTCCAGAATGCGGGGACGACGGGCGGATGGTACCCGGATCTCTACATCGTTGGGACCGAGCAGGCCGGCGATCTCGCCACCGTCACCGCCGCCGAGCACCACTATGGTCATGTCGCGGGAGAGGGCGGCTTCGGCTGCCTTGATCAGGCTGCGGCTGTTGCCCGTGGTGGTGATGACCACCAGGATGTCGCCAGGTTGACCCAGCGCCCGGATCTGCTTGGCATAGACCTCCTCGAAGCCATGGTCGGTGGCGATGGCGCTGATGGTCGCCATGTCGGGGGTCAGCGCCATGCCGGGCAGGGAGGGACGCTCTGTCTCGTAGCAGTTGACCAGCTCGGAGATGAACAGCTGGGCCAGCGCCGCTGAAGGACCATTACCGCATGCCATCACCTTGTGGCCATTGAGCAGACAGATGGTCAGCATCTGGGCCGCAGTATGGATAGCGTCCGGCAGCGCCTCGGCGGCGGCAATCTTGGTCTGGATGCTTTCGGTGTAGTTCTCTTTGATGCGGTCAGTCATAGGGTCCTCTTAAAATGCGTTCTGGATCCAGTCTGGCTGGTCGCCCTCGAACGCAATCACATCGAATCGGCAGGCCTGGCTGGCCTCGTTGATGGCATGTTGCTTGAAATAGTGGCGCGCTGCCAGCACGATCTTGTGCTGCTTGCGCCGGGTGACCGAGCTGGCTGCTCCGCCATGGCTGGTGTTGGCGCGGTAGCGGACCTCAACAAACACCAGGGTTTCCCCCTGGCGCATGATGAGATCGATTTCGCCACCCCGACAGCGGTAGTTGCGGGTCACGGGTTGCAGGCCGCGGGCCTGCAACCAGCGTTCAGCTACCTGCTCAAAGTGCTGTCCCTTGTTCGTCGGTGACGGGAACAGGTTCTGCCACTGCTGGCTCATCCGTGCCAATAGACCCTTCATGGGAGGCTCCCTCGAGCTGAGGCATGGCACTGTCGCTGACCAGCTTGCCGTTCTGGTAGGTGGCCCAGTCCAGTACCCGCACTATGTTGCCGCTGGCGTCCACGCTCAGCTGGCCGCTCATGCCCGGTTGCTGCATGGCATTGACCTTGCGCATCTGCTGCAGGTTTTCCGCCAGGCTGACGGCATCGTAACCGAGCGCGAACAGACGCAGCAGGTCACCCTGGGTCTGTGGCCAAAGCAGGGCGATCTGCTCCCGTTGCTTCTCGTAGCCACCCAGCAGCAGTGGCATGTCGGAGATGTGCATGCCATTGAGCTCGGAGGCAACCTCTGTGGTGGCGCTGTCGTAGCTGCGTGAGCTGCTGTAGATGGGCAGGCTGCCCATGGGATTGACCGAGATGTCCACATAGGGCTTGATCATCCGGGTCTCCAGGCTGTTGGCGACTACATAGACCACATCTATGCTGCGCGGGGCGGCTGCTGAGAGTTGCACCACTTCCCCGGCCCGGGCGGTCGAGCGGCCGCTCAGGGCATTCTTGACCATCCCCTGCACCTCGTTGCGGGCACCGAAGGTGGCCACGACCGGTTTGTCCTGGCTCACTGTGGCC
The DNA here is from genome assembly GCF_000820005.1 of Aeromonas piscicola. Taxonomy (GTDB): domain Bacteria; phylum Pseudomonadota; class Gammaproteobacteria; order Enterobacterales; family Aeromonadaceae; genus Aeromonas; species Aeromonas piscicola. Next base: position 25,686 of record NZ_CDBL01000044.1, read on the forward strand.
CATGCCTGCTCGAACGCCTTGATGCTGCTGTAGCCGATCCGCCCCTGGGCGGCGATCAGCAAGGGCTTGCGATAACCCTGACCGTAGAGATATTGCGCGGCCTGGGTCGCATCGGCGGCAGCCGAGAGGGAGAAGTAGAAGGTGTTGTCATTGACGATCGGCTTGTCCAGCTCGTTCAGTGCCAGCACGGGCACGCTCGGATTGGACTTGAGCAGCTCCTCGACCCTGTCCTTGAGCAACGGGCCTATGATCATGTTGGCCCCTTCCTGAATGGCCTGCTTGTAGAGCTCGCCCATCGCCTTGGCCTGGGTGTCATAGAAGTTGAGGGTAAATTGACCCTGATTCTCCTTGTAAGACATCAACATGCCGTTGCGGATAGCGGCGCCCTGAGGCTCCAGGTTGCCGGAGAGCGGCAGGAACACGGCGATCTGCTGCAGCGTATTGATGTGGCTGGTAGCGAGATCCCCCAGACCGGCCGGCATGTCTTTCTGGGCCGGGTGGTTCGGGAAGGCCTGCTTCCAGCCTGCCAGCTGACGGGCCAGCTGACTGGGCTGGGCACCGAACTCGTTAACCAGTGCCGCCAGTCGCAGCCAACCCGTGGTCACGTCAGGGGCTGGTGCCTCTTCCAGTGCCTGCAGGGTGGACGGGGTCATGCTTTTCAGCAGAGACCAGATCTGCTGATGGTTGGTCGACAGCTCATTCTGGGCCAGATAGGGCTCCATCAAGATCAGCGACTTGGCGGCACCAAACTTGTTGTTGATATCCAGCTGCAGCACCACTCGCTGGCGATACCAATTTTTCTGGGTATCGGCATCCAGCGGCACGTCCGGTTTGCCCTCCAGCAGGATCAGCGCCTGGTTGGCGTTGCCCTGGGCGAGTAACAGATGTGCCTGCAATAGTTGCAGCTGCGCCTTCTGCTCCGCGCTCTGGGCCTGCTTCTGTAGTTGCTGGTAAAGCGCCGATGCCGGCTTGGCCTGGCCGAGTGCCAGGTAGCTGCGCGCTGCCATCACCTGCCAAGTAAAGGCTTCGGCCGGTTTGACGGGATCCACCTGCTCCAGATACCACTGGGCATTTTTGGTCAGATTGGAGAACGCAGACGGCATGCCTGGTTGCCCGGAAGGTTGATTGGGCCCCGAGGCACAGGCGGCTAGCAGTACTGCCGCGAGTAGGATGCCGAAGAGTCGTGATACACTTAGCTGCTTTGTAACCCGGTTCAAGTTCATTCCCCGACCAGTGTTGAAGTTCTCCATAGTGTAAACGGGCCAATATGGCGACACAATTGTCGGGACACTCGGAGATCCCATGAGTGACATCCCAACCCTGTATATAGTCCCCACTCCGATCGGTAATCTGGCGGACATCACCCAGCGTGCATTGGACATTTTACGCAGTGTCGATCTGGTGGCTGCCGAGGATACGCGTCATACCGGTATCCTGCTGAGCCACTACCAAATCTCGGTTCCCACCTTCGCGCTGCACGATCACAACGAGCAGCAGAAAGCCGATGTGCTGATCGGCAGGATCAAGGAGGGCAAGAGCGTCGCCTTGGTCTCCGATGCGGGTACCCCGCTCATCAGCGACCCAGGTTACCACTTGGTCACCCGCTGTCGCGAAGCGGGCGTCAAGGTAGTGCCACTGCCCGGTCCTTGTGCCGCCATCACGGCCCTGAGCGCTGCCGGTTTGCCGACCGACCGCTTCGCCTTCGAAGGATTTTTGCCCGCCAAAAGCAAAGGGCGTGATGACAGATTGCAGGCCGTGATCGAAGACACCCGCTCACTGGTATTTTATGAATCCCCACGTCGGGTGCAGGATACGGTAGAAGCGATTGCTCGCATTCTGGGGGAGCGTCAAGTGGTGGTGTGCCGCGAATTGACCAAGACCTTCGAATCCATCCATGGTCTGCCCGCTTCCGAGATGCTGATCTGGCTCGATCAGGACGATAACCGCTGCCGTGGCGAGATAGTACTGGTGGTCGCCGGTGCCAGCAAGGTGGATGAAGAGCTGCCCTTTGATGCGATCCGTACCTTGGGGCTGCTGGTCGCCGAATTGCCGCTGAAAAAAGCAGCAGCCCTGACCGCCGAGATCCATGGCGTCAAGAAGAATGCTCTCTACAAATACGGTCTCGAGCACTATTAATCCGGGGAAAGGCCAATTGCAGGTTTACCCGGGCCGGCGGACAAGGCTATAATCCGCGCCCGGAGTCGGCTGGGCAATCGCTGCTTCGTCGTTGTGTCCCTCGGGACAGACGGGCGAAGGGGAGGAAAGTCCGGGCTTCATAGGGCAGGGTGCCAGGTAACGCCTGGGAGGCGCGAGCCTACGACCAGTGCAACAGAGAGCAAACCGCCGATGGCCCGCAAGGGATCAGGTAAGGGTGAAAGGGTGCGGTAAGAGCGCACCGCGCGACTGGCAACAGTTCGTGGCACGGTAAACTCCACCCGAAGCAAGACCAAATAGGCCCCTATTGGCGCGGCCCGCGTTGGGGGCGGGTAGGTTGCTTGAGCCAGTGAGCGATTGCTGGCCTAGAGGAATGATTGCTACCGGGGCAACCCGGAACAGAACCCGGCTTACAGGCCGACTCCGACCTATTAAAGGTATGCAAGTACCTTAAAATCCCGGCACCTTCTGGTGCCGGGATTTTTATTTTTGGGTTGCCAGACTGTCTCGTGGCGCCTTTTAGGGTTTTGTAATAAAGTTCTCGCCCATTCTGGTCGCTCTATGTTGGCTGGACTATTTGTACCGATCACATGGCTGGCCTGATAGATGTCTCTGTGGCAGTAAGGCGAGATAAAAATGGCTAAGGTGGATTCTTCATGTCATCAAGCGGCGTAATGCTGACACCTTCTCGGTTACTTTGTGCTGAGCGGGGTAAAACCCTTCCCCATTATGATCTTCTGGGTGTCGAGCGAGCAGACCGAGAACAACTCAAACAAGTAAATGCCCAGTTAGGGACTTTCTCCCTGCAGGCGGCGGGCTGCATGGCTCAGCTATTCAATAGCGCTGACTGCGAGCTGACTTATCAGGAGTTCATCGCTGTTTCATCTCCGGAAGATGATGATGGCTTGATCTGGATTGAGGCCCGTAGTCCGCTTGATACCCAACGGGTCGCTTATTTCTCCATATCCCCTTCAGTTATCTATCGCTTGGCGGTGCTCTTCTTCGGCGGCTCTTTACGCAATCAGGAAGAAACTGTCTCTCATAGCAAAGGATTGACGGATACCGAGCAACGCTTGGTGTTGCGTCTTTGCCAATATCAGGTCGACATCTGGTCCTCCTGCCTGGGGCTGGGTGATCTCGAATGGCAATTGACCTTGATTACACGTGATGCCCTCCCGGTGTCACGGTTGTGGATGGCCGCAGCCACCCTGACGGTGGGGAGCTTTTCCCATGGTTGGCAGTTGTGGCTGGTTCCACCCGCGGAGAGAACAGGCCCTGCGGTAGGGCACACCTTGCAAGATGGCGCCTTGGAGCAGGCACTAACACATATTCCCGCACGTTTACGCGTGGTGATGGGGCAGTTGTCCATGACGCTGGCCGACCTGGAGTGTCTCAAGGTGGGCGATGTGCTCTCGCTGGATTTACCTGAAGTGGTGCCAGCCCTGATTGGTAACCGTCCCTGCTTTAGTGGACGTATCGCTGAACATAAAGGCAGCCTGGTTTATCAGGTCGCGACGGTCGTAGAGGAATAATCGAATCATGAACGAGCACACTATGAATGACCCGCTGGATTTGGATGGTCTGGATCAATTGTTTGGTGATGATATCAGCATGCCGAGTGCGGCAGACTATATGGCTCCTACCAGTAGTAGCAAGCAGCGGGATCTCTCCTTCTTTCGCCAGATCCCGGTCAAGGTAACGCTGGAAGTGGCCAGTACCGAGGTCTCGCTGGGGGAATTGATGCGAGTGGAAGAAGGGGCTGTTATCGAGCTCGATAAATTGGCTGGTGAGCCGCTTGACGTCCGGGTAAATGGTCGTCTGCTGGCCAAGGGGGAAGTCGTTGTGGTCAATGGTAAATATGGTCTGCGTCTGGTGGATGTGATCGACACCAATCTGCTGGGTGGCATGGACGACTGATGCGCCACCTGCTGTTTGCTCTGCTGTTGTGTTCGCTGCCCAGTTGGGGGGCAGACATGACATTGTTCTCGGTTTTACCGGGGGCGGAAGGTGGGGAGGACTACAACATCAAGTTGCAGATCCTGTTCTTTATGACCCTTTTGGGGCTCCTTCCGACGCTATTGCTCATGATGACCAGCTTTACCCGGATCATCATAGTGCTGGCGATTCTGCGCCAGGCGATGGGCTTGCAGCAGAGCCCTCCCAACCGTGTACTGATAGGCATCAGTTTGATATTGACGATAGTGATCATGCGCCCTGTCTGGACTGACATGTATCAGCATGCATTCATCCCTTACGACCAGAATGAAATTAGCCTGTCGGAGGGGATTGCTCGGGCTGAAAAGCCCTTACGTCATTTTATGCTGGCGCAGACCCGTGAACCTGATCTGGAACAGATGCTGCGGATCTCCGGTGAACCCACCTCCCTCACCAAGGATGAGGTTCCGTTTGGGGTCTTGTTGCCTGCTTTTGTGCTGAGTGAACTGAATACAGCCTTCCAGATAGGATTTATGTTGTTTATCCCCTTTCTGGTGATAGATCTGGTCGTTGCCAGCGTGCTGATGGCGATGGGGATGATGATGCTCTCGCCCCTGATCATCTCGTTACCGTTCAAACTGATGGTGTTCGTGCTGGTGGATGGCTGGTCCATGACGGTAGGCACCCTCGCAGCTAGCTTTGGTAGTGGAGGCTGACGTGACACCAGAGCAGAGTGTGGCGCTCATTGGTGGTGCCGTTAACCTCGTGGTGGTGATGGTTTCGGTACTGATTGTACCGAGCCTGATTGTCGGTTTGGTCGTCAGCGTGTTTCAGGCTGCCACCCAGATCCAGGAGCAAACACTCAGCTTCTTGCCACGTTTTCTGGTGACTTTGATGACGCTCATCTTCACTGGCAACTGGTTGCTCTCCCAAATCACGACCCTGTTCCACGATCTGTTTCTAAAGATACCCGGGCTGATTGGATGAATTCTCTGCTGTCCCTCAGTGCTGCCGACCTGACGGCCTGGCTGGGGCAGTGGTGGTGGCCATTCATCCGGATTGCCACCGCATTTTGGGTTATGCCGGTATTTGGTGATGGTCGGATCCCGCCACAAGTGCGTTTGCTCCTCGCCTTCATTGTCAGCCTGTTGATCGCTCCCATGTTAAAAGAGATGCCAGTGGTCGATCCTCTCAGCACTGGTGCCCTAGTGCTGACTGTGGAGCAACTGTTGTTCGGGCTGCTGTTCGGACTCTGTGTCCAGATGTTGTTCATGATCATGACCATGGCAGGGCAGATCCTCTCCATGCAGATGGGCCTTGCGATGGCAGTGATGAATGATCCCAGCAACGGGGATTCTGCACCTATCGTCAGCCAGCTGATGCTTATCTTCTGTTCACTGTTGTTTCTTGGGCTCAATGGTCATCTGGTCACTTTGGATGTGCTGGTACAGAGCTTGCGCAGCTGGCCACCGGGATCTTCGCTCGACTTGCTGGATATGAAAGGGGTCATAGGTTTGTTTGGTTGGTGTATTGGTGCCGCATTGATCCTGACCTTGCCTGCGGTGGTGGCCATGTTGATGGTCAACCTGACCTTCGGGGTCATGAACCGCACTGCGCCATCTCTGAACATATTTTCGCTGGGTTTTCCCATGACCTTGTTGCTCGGGTTGGTGACCATGGCTATTTCCATCAGTGGCGTCCCGGCCCGCTACCTTGACTTGGTGGCGCATGTGCTGGAGCAACTCAGGGCTCTGACCCCGTCATGAGCCAGAATAGCGCCCAGGATAAAACCGAAGAGGCCTCTTCCCAGAAACTGCGCAAGGCTCGGGAAGAGGGACAGATAGCGCGCTCCAAGGAGCTGAGCTCCGCCGGGCTGTTGCTGCTGGGGGGCCTCGCCATGCAATGGATGGTACCCAGCTTTGGCCACTTCTTTGCCGAGTTGATGAAACGCCCTCAACGCTTTGACTGGCAAGGCGCCCGCGATCCGCAAATGATGATTCACTGGACGGCTGAAGCCCTGCTCAGCATGTTGTGGGTGCTGCTACCTCTGTTCGGTTTTCTGGCGTTGTTGCTGGTACTGCTCAGCATAGTGCCAGGTGGCATGGTACTGACTTGGAAGAAATTACTGCCCAGCGCAGAGAAGCTCAATCCGCTCAAGGGGCTCAAGCGGATGTTCTCAACTCACAGCCTGATGGAACTGCTGAAGTCAGTGCTCAAGATCCTGCTGATTGGCTCAACGTTGGCACTGATGCTGCAGCATCAATGGCCCTTGCTGATGATGATGAACCGCATGCCGCCCCAGGCCGCGATGGAGCAGGCGCTGCGGATCCTCTCTCAGGCATTTATCTTGCTTGGCAGTGTGCAGATGTTGATTGCAGTACTGGACGTGCCGTATCAGCGTTGGTCCCTGAACAAGCAACTTCGAATGACCAAGCAAGAGGTCAAGGATGAGCACAAAAACAGTGAAGGGCGGCCTGAGATAAAGGCCAAGATCCGCCAGGTACAAGGGATGCTTGCCCGGGCTCGTATCGAGCAGCGTGTACCGCAGGCAGATGTGATCATCGTCAACCCGACCCACTATGCGGTGGCCATTAAATATGATCCTGAGCGGGCAAATGCCCCTTACGTGATTGCCAAAGGGGTTGACGGCATGGCGGAACGGATCCGCCAGGTTGCAAAGCAGCACGACAAGATGGTCATAAGTCTGCCGGATCTGACCCGGGCTATCTACTACTCCACCCGGGTCGACCAGGAAGTGCCTGCGGGTCTTTACACCGCAGTGGCTTATGTGCTGAACCATGTATTGCAGTTACGGGCCTATGCGGCAGGCAAGGGGAAAAAACCTACTCCTCTTGCCCCTTTGCATGTGCCGCCCGAGTTACGTCAACCTGAGAGGTAAGTTGTGAACTGGCGTGTATTGACCCAATCCTATACCGCGATCCCCATGCTGCTCCTGGCCATATTGGCCATGATGATCTTGCCTCTGCCCGGTTGGCTGCTGGATGTCCTGTTCACGTTCAACATAGTGTTGGCGGTTCTGGTGCTGCTGGTTTCTGTCTCGGCTCGCCGTCCGCTCGATTTCTCCGTCTTCCCCACAGTGTTGCTGGTAGCAACCCTGATGCGGTTGTCGCTCAACGTTGCTTCTACCCGCGTCGTCTTGTTGCATGGTCACGAGGGGCATGAGGCTGCCGGTAAAGTCATTCAGGCCTTCGGGGAAGTGGTCATCGGTGGCAACTATGTCGTCGGTCTGGTGGTCTTCGTGATCCTGATGATCATCAACTTCGTGGTGATCACCAAGGGTGGTGAGCGGATATCCGAGGTATCCGCTCGTTTCACCCTGGATGCGATGCCTGGTAAACAGATGGCGATCGATGCCGATCTCAACGCCGGTACCATGGATCAGCATCAGGCCCGCGCACGGCGTGACGAGATTGCCAGAGAGGCTGATTTTTACGGTGCGATGGACGGTGCGTCCAAGTTCGTGCGAGGGGATGCCATCGCCGGCTTGCTGGTGTTGATCATCAACTTGGTGGGTGGTTTGGCGATCGGTATCTTCCAGCACTCGCTGCCGGTTGCGGAGGCGTTCCAAAGTTACGCACTGCTCACCATAGGTGACGGTCTAGTCGCTCAGATCCCTTCTTTGCTGATGTCTACCGCTGCGGCCATCATAGTGACTCGGGTCAGCGATGAAGGCGAGATGTCGGATCAAGTGGGTCAGCAGATCCTGGCATCGCCACGGGTTATCTACACCGCTGCTGCCATCATGTTGATCCTGGGTCTGGTGCCAGGTATGCCTATGCTGGCTTTTCTCAGCTTTGCCGCCGTGCTGGCATGGGCCGGTTGGAGTGTCAGCAAGCGTCGGGTCAATGATCCTGATCTCGATGCAGCCCAGGAGCTGACGCGCCAGATGGTGCAGTCCGAGCCACAGGGACTGGAGTGGCAGGACCTGCCTCCTGTCGATGCGGTCGCCATTGAACTGGGCTATCGGCTGGTGCCCTTGGCAGAAGCGGACAAGGGAGCCGAACTGCTTGCCCGGGTACGGGGTATTCGCAAGACTCTGTCCGAGCAATATGGCTTCCTGCTGCCCGAGATCCGGGTGCGTGACAACTTGCAGTTGCAACCCGATCAATACCGGATCAAGTTGTCCGGTGTGGCACTTGCGGCTGGTAACGTCGACTGTCAGCGACTGATGGCCATCAGCAGCGGGGAGACGTATGGAGTCCTGGACGGTGAGCTGACCCAGGATCCCGCCTATGGCATGAATGCAGTCTGGATCTCGCCGGAGAACAAGGCCAAGGCCTTGAATCTGGGTTATTCCGTGGTCGATTCCGCGACAGTTATTGCCACTCATGCCAGCAAGTTGTTGAGAGAGCAGCTTGATTCTCTGTTTGGCCATGATGAGGTGGGCAAGTTGGGCCAGTATCTGGCTACCCAGTCACCCCGTCTGGCAGAAGAACTTAATCTGGCGCTGACCCAGATGCAGCAACTGAGGGTTTTCCGCCAGTTGCTCAAGGAGCAGATCAGCCTCACCGATATTCGAACCATTGCCACCACCTTGCTGGATGCGAGCGAACTGACCAAGGATCCTGTCTTGCTGGCATCCGATGTCAGATGTGCCTTGAAACGCCAGATTGTCAGACAGGCGATTGGATCGCGCGATATTTTAGCCGCGTTTACCTTGGAGGATCGTCTGGAGCAGACGCTGTTGGCTGCAATGAACCAGTCCCAGCAGCAGGGAAAGATTCATTTGGATAGCTTTCCGGTTGATCCTCAGTTGCTGGCGCAGTTACAGCAAAATATGCCGTTGGTGAAAGAGCAGTTGCAACAGCAAGGTCATGCTCCGGTATTGGTTGTCATGCCCCAGCTCAGACCCTTGATGGCGCGATATGCTCGTTCTTTTTCAAAAGGTCTCAAAGTGCTCTCTTATAATGAAATACCTGAAGATCTGAGGGTGGAAGTTATTGGGACACTGGGCTGAAGCTGAACTGCCATGTTATGAACTGATCGGAAGGTTATATTCCGCATATCTACTTGAATTGTCACTGGAAGCCGCTATGATGTGACTGTTTTTGACGCACCAAGTGTTAAAAATAAATAACAAATATAACAATTCACATGTGTCACACAGCGATCACTAGATAGGTGGAGCTGTCTTGTCCCAATACGGACAGTCGCATGATAAAGGCAAACTGAACTGAAAAGTCAGGACGCAAAGCCTCCGGTCTAATAGCTGAAATGCTAATGATAGCGGGGTTACCAAGGCCATTGTTACCGCCTTGATACCATTCTCTGCATAAATGAGACGCCCATTAGAGGCGCCATTTTCGGCATGGTGCGCTTTTATTTTTGACATATCAGTTCTGTTGATTGGTTTGTCCACAATCACGGGTTCGGGTTCATATGCTTTCGGATATATCTATCAAGAAAAACTCAAGACCCATTGGTATTGAGACCGCTCCTCATTTGTTATTGATCAGACCTACGTTATCAAATGGAAACGATATAGAGGGGATATTGTTGGCGCAGGGATACGCTGTTTCTTGTGTTGACTCGATCAAGAAGTCCAAATTAATTCTCGCCAATAACTCAGTTGCTCTGATCTTGCTTGATATGGATCTCATGACCGAGGCTGGCCCTCAATTAGTGCATGAATTCTGCGGCGTCGACTGCGTCATCCTGGTTAATGAACAGCAGGCTTATCTTGCGGCAGAAGCAATGCGGGCGGGGGCGATTGACTACATCATTAAACCCTTTGGCTGTCAGCAAATGCTCGATGCGGTGAAGGGGGCGCTGCGTCTGCGCCAATCCATTCCCAATCTTATCGCTACCTCTGCCATGAGCCTGCAGGTGCTGCAACTGGCCCGTCGTGCTGCCAAGACGTCTGCCACCATCCTGATTAGTGGTGAGTCGGGGACGGGTAAAGAGCGACTGGCTCGTTATATCCACGACATGTCCAACCGTGCCGGCAAACCGTTTATCGCGATCAACTGTGCTGCCATTCCTGAATCCATGCTCGAATCCATTTTGTTTGGCCATAACAAGGGGGCCTTTACCGGTGCGACAGGCACGCAACCGGGCAAGTTTGAGCTGGCGCAGGGCGGGACCCTGCTACTCGACGAAATTTCTGAGTTGCCGTTGTCGCTGCAGGCCAAGTTGCTGCGTGTTTTGCAAGAGAAGGAAGTCGAGCGGTTAGGCAGTCACCAAACCATAGCGTTGGATATACGGATTATCGCTGCCAGCAACAAAGATATACGGACGCTTGTTGCCGTGGGCCAGTTTCGGGAAGATCTGTTTTATCGTCTCGACGTGCTTCCTATGAGTTGGCCAGCGCTACGGGAGCGCCCGGATGACATACTGCCATTGGCCGAATATTTCATCGAGAGGCATGCTCCTCAGCAAGGCTACCGTCTGAGCGAAAGCGCCCGTCAGCAGCTGTTGGCGTATGGCTGGCCTGGCAATGTCCGGGAGCTGGATAACGTCATACAACGTTCATTAATCATGGCTCGCGGATTGCATATTCAAGCAGTGGATTTGATGCTGCCCAGTTACACCATTGAATCCGACGATGCGTTACCGGAAGCGTTTTCCGCCCCGGAAGGGCTCAGCGAGACGCGTCGGTATGCCGAATTTCAATTTGTACTAGAGACCCTGCGTCGCTTTCGCGGCCATCGGACCCGCACGGCAGAGGCCCTTGGTATGACGACCCGGGCACTGAGATACAAGCTGGCGGCCATGCGTGAGCAGGGCATAGATATTGAGCAGCAGCTTCAAAACTAAGGGATAACCGAGTGAAGATTGAAATGATGTCATCACAGGTGACGCTCTTGCAGCAGATGCAGGAGATGCAGCGAGTCGCCAACCAAACCCCTTCCATCGAATTAAATGATGCATCGAATGTGTCATTTACCGATGCCATGCGCGATGTCGTTGGACGAGTCAACGAGCAGCAAAATACCGCCTCAAAACTGATGACCGCCGTCGATGCGGGTCAGAGCGATGATCTGGTGGGGGCCATGGTGGCCAGCCAGAAAGCGGGTCTCAGCTTTTCTGCCCTGATGCAGGTGCGAAACAAGCTGATGACAGGCTTTGACGACATTATGCGCATGCCACTCTGAGGTAAGTGATGACTGAACTGGTAACGTCCCCGCAAGGGGCTTCGGATTCCTTCAGAACACGAGTCCAGGAAGGGTTGCGCAACTGGCGTAGTCTTTCCCGCGACAACAAATCCATTCTTACAATCGCACTATTGGCGGCCATTGTGGCTGGCACGATCGTCGTGATCCTGTGGACCTCCAGCAAGAATTACGTGCCCCTGTATGGCAAGCAGGAGCTTTACGATACCGCCAACATCATGGAGATGCTGGAAAAGGAGCAAGTGCCATTCCGTTTGGAAAAGAGCACAGGTCAAATTCTGGTCCCCGAGAGTCAGCTTGCCCATGTTCGCATGGCGCTAGCGGCCAGAGGGGTCAGAGCGGCCATGCCTGCCGGTCTGGAAGGATTGGATAATGTCACAGGCCTTGGCACCAGCGAATTCATGGAGGGCGCCCGTTATCGACATGCATTGGAAGGTGAGCTGGCGAGAACCATCATATCGCTGGATGCGGTGCGCAGTGCACGTGTTCATCTGGCGATTCCCAAGCGAACCCTGTTTGTCGGTCGTGATGAAGAAAAACCCAGTGCCTCTGTGATGCTGGATTTGCAACCGGGTCAGACAATGGAGCCTGGACAGGTAGAGGCGATAGCCAATCTGGTGGCCGGCAGCATCTCCGGCATGAAACCGGGTGCTGTAACCATAGTGGATCAGGCGGGTCAGCTGCTCAGCGCCGAGCTGGGCGACAAGGCTGGTTTCGGCAAGCAGAGCGTGCAGCAGATGGAATATGTGCGCAAGCTTGAGCAGTACATCCGGCAGCGGGCCAGCGACATGCTCTATCCCATGCTGGGCACGGGCAATTTCAGGGTGCAGATCGCCGCCGATGTGAACTTCAATGCGGTGGAGGAGACCCAGCAGCAGCTGGATCCACAGGGCGTGGTTACCAAAGAGTCCAGCAAGTCGGATAAAACCATAGACGCGTTGGCGCTGGGGATCCCCGGAGCCTTGTCCAATCGCCCTCCCGAAACAACGCCCAAAAGTGAGCAGCCAGCTCCGAATCAGGGGACTACCAGCTCGGAAACCCAGAAGAACGACTCTCGTACCGAGCGCCAAGAGATCAACAAGCAGTACGAAAATAGCCGAACCATAGTGCATACCCGCTATCAGCAGGGCCGGCTGGAGAAGATGAATGTCTCCATTTTGTTAAATCAGCAAAGTGCCCCCAAAGATGGCTGGAGTGCAGAACAACTGGAGCAAATCCGCCAGATGGTGGAACGCTCGGTCGGATTTGATGATGCGCGGGGCGATCAGATCAGCCTGCAAGTCTTCGATTTTACCGGTGCGGTGCCAATTGTTCCGCCTGAATCCGGTTGGTGGGAAACGCCTTATTGGCAAGACTCATTGCGTTATCTGGTCGGAGGCCTACTTGGCTTGACGCTGGTGTTCTTCGGGATTCGTCCGTTGGTGAAGCATCTGGTACGTACCCAGCAGCTACCCGATGAGGAACCAGCCGAAGAGCTGGACGAGCAGCAAGAACCAACTGTGGGTCTATCCATGCGACGGGATGACGATGCCGCCCTGACGGCTCCGATGATGAATAATGGTCTGATCCGTGCGGATAATCAGATGGAACCTCAGTTCTCCTCCTTGAATCTGGAGGCATTGCCAGAGCCGGGTTCCGAACTGGAAGTACAGCTTCAGCATCTGCAGTTGCTGGTCGAGAAGGACACCGCTCGGGTAGCGGAAGTGGTCAGATCATGGGTGAGTGGCAATGAACAACGTTAATCTGAACCAAAATGCCGTCGATATCGACATCGATAATCTGGAAAAGGCAGCGATTTTGCTGTTAAGCATGGGCACAGAGGCGGCAGCCAAGGTCATGCAGAAACTCTCCCGTGACGAAGTGCAGCGACTCATCTCCAAGATGGCGGGTCTGTCTGGCGTCAGCTCGATGGAGGCAAAGTGGACTTTGCAGCAGTTCTTCAACCAGTACCGTGAGCAGAGCGGGATTGGCAGCGCTTCGCGGGAATATCTGGAACAGACGCTTGATCTCGCACTGGGGCAGCGGCTCTCCCGCAGTCTGCTCGACAGCCTGTATGGCGATGTCATGAGCCAGGATATCCAGCGTTTGCAATGGGTTCCTGCCGATGTGTTGGCCCGCTTCTTCCGTAACGAGCATCCGCAAATGCAGGCGGTTCTGCTGGCGTTCCTGCCGCCCCAGACGGCATCCGCCGTACTGGATGCTCTGCCTGGTTCCGTCCACGATGATCTGTTGGTACGGGTTGCCAGCCTCAATAGCGTCAGTGAACACGTGTTGGGAGAGCTGCGTCTGACATTGGACCGCTGCCTTGCCTACGTGGCTGATCAGTCCGGAGCCAAAGTCAATGGCGTACGACAGGTGGCCGACATCCTGAACCGTTATCAGGGCGACAAGGAGCAGATGCTCTCCCTGTTGCGGGAACACGATGGTGACATGGCGCTGGAAATCGAGAAGAACATGTTCGACTTCATGGCCTTGCGTCGTCAATCGGATGAAACCTTGCAACGTCTGGTACAGGAACTGCCAAGCGATCTGTTGGCATTGGCGCTGAAAAATACCGAAGCCAGCTTCCGTAAAGTGGTGCTGGGAGCCATGCCGAAACGGATGGCCCAGGCTCTGGATGCCCAAATTCAGGGGCAGGGCAGTGTCTCCTTGCGCAAGGTTGAGCAGGCAAGGGAAGATGTCATGCAACTGGTCCGCGAATTGGTGGAGCAGGGCGAGGTTGAATTCCAGTTGTTCGAAGAGCCCACCGTCAATTAACAGGAGGCGTTCATGAGTCACAATGTTCGCAAGTTGGCGACGGGCACCACTCGTCTTTACCGTTTTCCTTCGTTGGGGCAAAGCGGAGAAGAGGCGCAGAGTCAGCAGGAGCAGTTCGAATTCGGCTATCAGCAGGGTCTGGAGCAAGGCCATGATGAAGGGTATCAGACTGGCTATCAGCAAGGGTTGACCAGCGGTCTAGTTGACGGGGAGGCCAAGGGACTGCAGCAGGGCCAAACTCGTGGTTTTTCACTGGGCCTGGCAGAAGGGCGTGCCTCGTTCGATCAGGCGCTGGTTCCCTTCGCCAAGCTGCAGGCGCAATGGGAGTCCTTGACCCGTTCTCGCATGCAGGAACAAAAAGAACTGGTTGCCCAGCTGGTGACGCAGGTTGCGAAACGAGTGATCCAGGCTGAATTTACCCTCAATCCACAGCAGGTACTCAATCAGGTGGAGCAGGCCTTGGCGAGTCTGCCAGCTGCATCAGAAGAGCTGGTGATTTATCTCAGTGAGGGAGATCGCCAGCGTTTGGCTGAGCAAGGCGTTACCCGGTGTGAGGGTTGGCCATTGCAGGTGGATAGCACCCTGAGTGTGGGTGATGCCCGTATAGAAACGCGGGCTGCGGTGATCGAAGTCAATACAGGAGAGCGCCTCGCCTCTTGTATCGAGCAGCTAAATAGTACTCTGGAATTGCCACGGGATGCATGAAGCGCTGCAACAGGCGCTTACTTCAGCGCTGGACAGTTTTGAGGATGTCCCCGGTTTTCGCCGTTATGGCCGGCTGGTTCGAGTCACAGGGTTGACGCTGGAGGTGGTTGGCTGTCAGCTGGTGATGGGCCAGCGTTGCCGGGTTGATACGGCGACAGGGGCACCGCTGCTGGCCGAAGTGGTCGGGTTCAATCGGGATATTTCCTACTTGATGCCGCTGCAACCCATGAGTGGCCTCTATGCCGGTGCACGTGTGCTTCCCATTGATGGTGAAGAGACAATACAGGTCGGTGAGCATCTATTGGGACGTGTGGTCGATGGTCTGTTGCAACCCCTGGATGGTCGTCCGTTGCGCGATGACGGTGAGCGTGTTGCTCTGTTCGCCATCCCCCCGAATCCCCTGCTGCGTACGCCAGTGCGCGAGCCGCTCGATGTGGGCATTCGCGCCATCAATGGTCTGTTGACGGTCGGCAAGGGGCAGCGCCTGGGCCTGTTTGCGGGTTCCGGGGTCGGCAAGAGTATGCTGCTGGGCATGATGACCCGCAATACGACCGCGCAGATAGTGGTGGTGGGACTGATTGGTGAACGGGGGCGAGAGGTGCGCGAATTTATCGAGCACAGCCTGGGCCCGGAAGGATTGGCGCGTGCGGTCGTCGTGGCGGCCCCTGCGGATCAATCTCCGCTGATGCGTCTGCGCGCGGCACAATTGTGTCATCGTATCGCCGAGTATTTCCGTGAGCAGGGGCGGGATGTGCTGCTGCTCATGGATTCCTTGACCCGTTATGCCCAAGCTCAGCGCGAGATCGCGCTGGCAATAGGGGAACCGCCCGCGACCCGGGGCTACCCACCTTCGGTGTTCAGCATGCTGACCCAGCTGGTTGAACGGGCCGGTAATGGCACACACCCAGAAGGTTCTCTGAGTGCTTTCTATACAGTCTTGGCGGAAGGGGACGACCAGCAGGATCCTGTGGTGGATGCGTCCCGCGCCATTCTGGATGGTCATATTGTTCTGACTCGCCGATTGGCGGAGGAGGGACATTACCCCGCGATCGACATAGGTGCCTCCGTAAGCCGAGTCATGCCACAGGTTGTTCCCGCCGAATGGCAGACGTTGGCAGTGACGCTGCGGCAGTTGTGGGGGCGTTATCAACAGGTGCGCGAGTTGTTGCCATTGGGTGGTTATCAGCCGGGAGCCGATCCGCAGATGGATGAGGCGGTACAGCGCTACCCTGCCATCGCGGCCTTCCTGCAACAGGGTATCCATGAGGAGACGCCTTTTGCTCAGGTGATGACAGGGCTGAAGCAAGTGCTTGGGAAGTCTTAAGGATCCACCATGTTGAAATCCTATCTTGGTCTGCAGCAGGATGCGTTGGAGGTGATGGGCAAGGAGCGCCAGCGTTTGCGAGAAGAGGCCATTCGAGAAGAGCATAGGGCGCTGAGGTTGCAGGATGTGATCAGCTCTCCGAGCCCCGGTTCTGCGACATTTCATCCCCTGCTGTGGCAGAACAAGCAGCAGATGGAGGGACAACTGCGCCATCTGCTGGTTCATCAGGTACAACAGTCTGCCTTGGCCAAATTGGATTTGGAGCGCCACGAAGGCCAGGTGCTCAAGCAATTTGGTCGGGTCAAAGGATTGGAGTTGCTGCTGGATAAGCGTGACCTGACCCTGCGTCAGCAACAGGAGTCACGGGATCAGCGACAGCTGGATGAGTTATCCAGTCTGCGTCATCGCGCGTTGAGAGAGGGATAAGGGTTAGTCCGGGAAGCGTTCCAGTTGGCCATAGGGCTGTTCTTGTCCCAATAGCGTATTGATTGTTTCGATCTGCCCTGCCAGTAGACGGCCATTGAGTTCGTTTTGGCGCAAGCATTGCTGTAACAATTGTTCAAGCTGTTGCCATTGGCTGGCAACGTTTTTTTGCAAACTGGCTGGCAGTTTTGCTATCAGTGTCGCCATCCCTTTTTCGTCCGGTTTCAATCCCAACGCGAGCAGATGTTGACAGCGTTGTTGTGCCTGCTGCTGAACCACTACCATCAGTTGGGTCTGCTGCTGATTGTGTTCAGCCAGCCCGTCAACATCGTGAGCGGCCAGCAGGCTGTGTTGGCGCAGTAGAAGCTGTTGCAGCTCAGCGTAGCGACCACAATCTTGCTGGATACCGATGATCAGTTGCTTGACCCGCAGCTTGGGATCCAGGCTCATCGACGATGCATATCCAGAATGGCTTGGCTCAGCGCATCCATATCGAGTTCGAGCTTGCCGTCGCTGATGGCTTGGCGGATCTGGTTCACCTTCTCCATATCCACATCCGATGTAGTTGCCAATTGCGATCTTGCCTGGTTTACAAACTGCGCCGTGGTGCTTATTTGGGCATCAGCCTGGCTGGCGCGTGCTTGTGGCTGTGCAGTCGCAGACTCCGGCTTGCGCTGCAGCTGGGTTTGAACATAGAGCGGGTCGGTGCGTGTGATTTTCATAACGTCAATTCCTGATGGTCTATTTCTGACAAGCGACCCAAGGCCAGCCTAACTTAAATCAAACCAGCCCTTTGGGTTAAAAACGGGTTTCGACTTCGCCTTTCTCTATCACCCAGGCCTGAATCTCTTTGCCTGAGCTGATGTTTCTTACTTTAATGCCATCGCCAATGGCGCCGTTTGTCAATGCCTTGCCGCGGGTGGTTGCGGAAAAACCGTCGAGGCCGGCTCTGATCAGTACTCCTTCCCCTTCCCGAATGGCCCAGGCCTTCTGCAAATCCAGTTCGCCAATCAACTGACCCATCCTGAGATTCCGATTGCTCTTGCTCCCCACAAGGGATTCGGAGCTTGGAACAAATCCGCGTTGCAATCTACTGATATCAAGAGATTTCTCGACGAGATCTCCGGCACGAATGGTTTGGCCTTTCTGGATCTCTTGTGCCGTCACCCACACTGGCAACATGAGCGTCACTTCGACACGAGCCCTTAGTTGCCATGCAGGCTCCGTGCATTCAGCCAGATAGGGACGTCGCCCCCAGGGTTGCCGATATTGACCTCCTGCTTGCAGACGAATGGCTTGTTGGCAGGGTGGCAAATGGGTCACTGCGGGAGAGAGCCAGACCTGGTAGTCGACTTCAGATGCTGACCAGCCTTGTTGCTGCAAATAGCTATTCAACGCCTCGCGGGCATCCTCTTTCAGCTGGGTCTCCAAATACCACGACAAGTCGGTTGGTGCGGCTTGCAGCGGGTATGACAGCATCAGCAGGCCAATGAGCTTCCATACGGGAAACAACACTTCCCCTTTTATCAGTGTTATCAGCCACTGTTGATGCCGTAACCAGCGGGAATAAAGGATATTCATCATTGGCATGAGTCTTGATAAAGAATGCACCGGTCTGACAGATTCATAGAAGGATGAAGCATGAGTATCTCATTTGACAGCGCTCTTGGTGTACACCCTTATGCCCTGGATGTGCGGGCGGATCGGGCGCGTATTCTGGCAGGGAACCTGGCCAATGTGGATACCCCTGGCTATCTGGCCCGAGATGTCGATTATAAGACGATTCTGGGGCGTGTCGCGCAGCAAGTTGCGACGGGAGATGCGAGTGCAGCCATCAGTCAGGGCGTCATGGCCAATGATATGCAACATCCTTTGTATCGTATTCCCTATCAGGTCTCCATGGATGGCAATACTGCCGAGCTCAGCGTTGAACAAAGCAAGTTTGCCAATAATGCTACCGACTTTCAGACCAGTCTCACCTTCCTGAATATGAAAATCACCGGGATCGCCAAAGCGATCGAGGGCCGTTAATCATGTCGTTTAATCGAATCTATGACATCGCAGGCAGTGCCATGCGCGCGCAAACCGTACGCTTGGATACGGTGGCCTCCAATCTGGCAAACGTGGACAGTGCCGCAGGCAGTGAAGAGGCTGCTTTTCGTGCCATCAAGCCGGTGTTCTCCACGCTGTATCAACGGGTACAGGATGCTGATTCGCTGGGGGCGGCTCAGGTGCAGATCGCAGGAATCGTACAGTCTGATCGCCAGGTAGATAAACGCCTCGAGCCGACCAACCCCTTGGCCGATCAGGATGGCTTCGTCTACTACTCCAACGTCAACGCAGTTGAAGAGATGGCCGACATGATGAGCGCCTCGCGCGGTTTTGAAACCTCGGTCGAAGTGATCAATCGCATCAATAGTATGCAGCAAGGTCTGCTGCGCCTGGGCCAGGGAGTGTAAGCCATGAGCCTGCCTCAGGTGAGTAGCCTGGATACTGCGCGCAGCACCAGTCAGCGTACAGCAACACCAGATATAGCCCCCAACAGTGCGGCTGCAGGCCAGAACCCTCAGGGTGGCATGCAATTACGTAACGAATTCTTGCAGATGATGGTTGCCCAGATCCAGAACCAGGACCCGACTAATCCACTGGATGGTGCCCAGTATGTCACCCAGCTGGCTCAGTTCAGCATGGTGGAAGGGGTTGAGAGCCTCAAAGTCCTGCAGCAAAAGTCGATCAACATGATGGACACCCAGCAGGTATTGCAGAGTACGGCTCTGATCGACAAGGAAGTAATGGTTCCCAGCAAGACGCTGACCCAGAGCGCTGAAAAGACGATTCGTGGGCAAATTGAGCTGGCCGGCGCTGCGGATCAGGTCGAGCTTAAGGTATATGACGAACATGGCACCCTGGTTGCGACCAAAAATTGGGGTGATAGCAAGGCTGGGGGACTTGATTATGAATTGCCTCCCTTGCCTGCCGGTGAATATAGCTTCGAGGTAAAAGCCTCGCTCGATGGTGTGGTGACCACATCCAAGAATTTTGTGGCCAGCAAGGTGGAGCGTGTCACCTTGCCAGGCACAGGCGAGATCATGTTACAGGTGGCTGGAGTGGGTGATGTGCCTCTCTTCAGTGCCATCCAGTTTGGTAAATCGGCGTAATCAGATAGGAGCGAAACTGTGTCTTTCAGTATCGGATTGAGCGGCCTGCGCGCCGTGAACCAGGAATTGAGTGTTATCAGCAACAACGTGGCTAATGCCAGTACGGCTGGTTTCAAATCGAGCCGCGCCGAATTCGCCGCTATCTATGGTGGCGGACAGGCAGGTGGTGTCGAGATGAACAACGTCTCCCAGAACTTTGACCGTAATGGCGATGTAATGCGTACCGGTAAGGGACTGGATCTCGCCATCTCCGGCAGTGGTTTTTTTGTGTTGAAAGACAGCAATGGCCAGACTTCTTATACCCGTGCGGGTATGTTTCAACGGGATGCCAGCAACTATCTGACCACAGCCAATGGTACTCGCCTGCAAGGCTATACCACCAACGATGCGGGTGAGCTGCAATCCGGTGTGATTGGCGATATTCAGGTCAAGGCGGGCAGCTTGCCAGCCAAGGCATCTGACAAGCTGGAATTCGTAGCCAACCTCAAGGCGGATGCCAGTGTGATCGATCAGACTGCCCATCCGTTCGATCCTGCCAAATCTGACAGTTTTAGCTATTCACAATCCAGCAAGGTTTATGACTCGCTGGGGGTTGAACACACAGTGACCCAGTATTTTGTCAAAACGGCGGACAATACTTGGCAGGTCAACTACGCCTTCAATGGCACCAAGACGGGTTCGCCGGTAACCATGGAGTTCAATACCAACGGTACGCTGAAATCCCCGACCACTTCCCCTGTGCTGAATTTGACGCCCCCAGGCGCAGAGAAAATTGCTCTCAGTGTTGATGTCGCACGTGTCAGTCAGTATGCCTCCGACTTCAACGCAACCCGCAACCAGTCCAATGGCTATGCCGCCGGCGATCTGACCGGGGTCAAAGTAGATGCCGATGGTGGTGTGTATGCCACTTTCACCAATGGTCAGAGTTTGCTACAGGGGCAAGTGGTGATGGCCAATTTCACCAACCCGAATGGCCTGATGCAAACCAACAACACCACCTGGCAACAATCCTTCAGCTCAGGTCAGCCGGTGTTGGGCGCGCCAGGAACCGGGACCATGGGCTCCCTCACCGCGGGGGCTTATGAAAGCTCCAACGTGGACTTGACGGGAGAGCTGGTCAGCCTGATGACTTCCCAGCGTAACTATCAAGCCAACGCCAAAACCATCAGCTCAGCTGACAAGATGACTCAGGTTCTCTTCAACTCCTTCTAAGGCTTGATGCGTGGAAAAGCTTATCTATACCGCCATGTCGGGGGCGCAACATACCCTGATGGCCCAGCAAATTCGGGCGAATAACTTGGCCAACGTCAATACCGCCGGTTTTCGGGCTGATTTTGAGCGGGTTTCCGCCTATGCACTGACCGGTGATGGCTACCCAAGCCGGGTCATGGCGCGCGAAGAGATGGCCGGCACGGATTTTAAGGCGGGTGCCCTGATGCAAACGGGTCGCAAATTGGATGTGGCGGTGCGTGGTGAAGGTTTTATCACGGTGCAAACTGCCGATGGCAAAGAGGCCTATACCCGGGCAGGTAACCTGGAAGTGGATGCTGAAGGGCTATTGACTCTCAATGGCCGCCCTGTGCTGGGAGATGGTGGGGAAATGGTACTGCCTGCTTATCGCGACTTGAGCTTCGGTAAGGATGGTTCCCTCAGCATCACGCCACCGGGTGGTGGTGCCCGCTTGGATGTGGGTCGCCTAAAGCTGGTCAACCCGGATCCGGTCGAACTGGTAAAAGGTCCAGATGGCCTCTTCCGCCTGCGTCAGGGAGGCGATGCCGAGACCAGCGAGCAGGTGGTACTGGCCTCAGGTTTTCTTGAGGGTGCCAATGTGAATGCGGTCGACGAGCTGATCAGCAGCATGTCATTGACCCGCAATTTCGAGCTTCAGGTCAAGTTGATGAAAACCGCAGATGATCAGGCCCGGCAAGGAGCCAGACTTATTTCCGGTCAGGGCTAGCAGTTAGCTTGCTAGAGCCACAAGACCCTTGATGGATGCGCGATAGCGCCCCGAATGAATTAAGTGGAGAAGCAAAGATGCATGCAGCACTTTGGGTGAGTAAAACGGGTCTGTCGGCACAAGATGCCAAGATGGCCAGCATTTCCAACAACCTGGCCAACGTGAATACGGTTGGTTTCAAGCGCGATCGCGTGGCCTTTGAAGACTTGTTCTATCAGGTACAGCGCCAGCCTGGCGCGCAGCAGGATCAGCAAAACCTGTCACCCATCGGCATTCAGATGGGTAATGGTGTGCGTGTGGTTGGAACACAGAAAGTGTTTACCCCGGGCCAGTTTCAGAATACCAACCAGGAATTGGATATGGCGGTTGTCGGTGCCGGTTTCTTTAGTGTCGAACGCCCTGATGGGGAAACGGCCTATACCCGTAACGGTCAGTGGCATCGCAATGCTGAAGGTTTGCTGGTGAATTCGGATGGGCTGCCCATGTTGCCGCAGATCCAGATCCCCGATAATGCGACCAAGGTTTCTATCGGTACAGATGGGACCGTAAGCGCAACGCTGCCAGGCCAGCAAGAAAATGTGGAGCTGGGGCGTATTACCTTGACCAATTTCACGAACCCCGCTGGGTTGGAAGCGCTTGGGGGCAACCTCTACCGTGCGACGGGTGCCTCCGGTGAAGCTATCGAAGGGGTACCGGGTGAGGAGGCGATGGGCGCCATCAAGCAGTTCACGCTGGAAAGTTCCAACGTCAACGTGGTGGAGGAGATGGTCGACATGATCACCACTCAGCGTGCCTATGAGATGAATGCCAAGGTGGTATCCGCCGCAGATCAGATGCTCAAGTTCGTCACTCAGGCGCTGTGATGATGAAGGCGATGTGGCGTTATCTTTGGGTGGTATTGCTGCTGGGTGGCTGTGCCACTTATGAACTCAAGGCCCCTGAGCCAGGTGACGAAAAGTGGGCTCCTTCCCGCCCCAAGTTATCTGTCTCGGCTCGGGGAGAAGACGGTAGCCTCTATCGCGGTGACTACATGATGACTCTGTTTCAGGATCGTCGTGCCTATCGTATCGGCGATATTCTGACCGTGGTACTTGAAGAACGTACCCAGTCGAGCAAGAAAGCCAACACCAGCATGAGCAAGAACAGCAGCATGAACGTGCCAGCACCCTCTATCGGTGGAAAAGTGCGTTCCGACTGGGGCGCTAGCCTGAGTGCAGATCGTGACTTTGATGGTGGCGCTACCTCCAGCCAGCAAAATACGCTAGCCGGTTCCATTACGGTAACGGTTGCCGAAGTGATGCCAAACGGGGTGCTGGGGATCCGGGGGGAGAAGTGGATCCGGCTCAATCAAGGAGACGAATATATCCGTCTGGGTGGCATGGTGAGAGTGGAAGATATCGATCAGAGCAACCGTATTTCCTCTCAGCGCATTGCCGATGCCCGCATTACCTATGCGGGGCGTGGTGCCCTTGCCGACACTAACCAGATGGGGTGGCTGGGGCGTTTCTTCAGTTCCGCATTCGCACCATTTTGAGGATCTACATGAACAAATGGTTTATCACCTTGATCTGCCTGAGTCTGCCCTGGTGGGCTAATGCCGCGCCCCCTGCCAAGCGGGCCTTGCTGGATATTGCCGATGTGCAGGGAATGCGAACCAACCAGTTGGTGGGCTATGGCCTGGTCGTCGGCCTGTCGGGTACGGGAGATCGCAGCCAGGTCAAATTTACCGGCCAATCCATGGCCAACATGCTCAAGCAGTTTGGCGTACAGTTGCCCGATGATCTCGACCCCAAGCTCAAGAATGTCGCTGCTGTATCGGTACAGGCGACGCTGCCGGCCTTGGCAGGCAAGGGGCAGTTGGTGGATGTCACTGTGACCTCAATCGGGGATGCCAAGAGCCTGCGTGGTGGCTCACTACTGTTGACGCCATTACGTGGTATTGATGGGGACGTGTACGCCGTTGCCCAAGGAAATTTGGTGGTCGCCGGGGTCAAGGCTGAAGGGCAATCCGGTTCTTCTGTGACCATCAATGTGCCGACGGCAGGCATCATTCCCAATGGCGCCATCATTGAGCGCGAGGCCGTCAGTAACTTTGCGGATAAACCCGAGGTGACGCTCAACCTGCACCAGCCCAATTTTAAAACGGCCCGCAATGTTGAGCGAGAAATCAACCGCCAGCTGGGTCCAGTTGCCAGAGCTGTGAGTGCAGGGCGGATCCAGGTCACAGCTCCCAAGGATGAGAGTCAGCGGATCTCTTTCATGGCGTTGCTGCAAGACATTCAAGTTGATATGGGCAAGGAGCGGCCCAGAGTTGTGTTCAACAGCCGGACTGGGACCGTGGTGATGGGGCAAGGGGTCAAGGTACACAAGGCTGCGGTTAGCCATGGCAGTCTGACCGTGACCATAGGCGAGAGCCAGAATGTCAGTCAACCCAATGCCTTCTCCAATGGACAAACGACGACGACACCCAATTCAAAGGTCCAGGTGGATCGCGAACGAAACAACATGTTTGTCTGGCCGGATGGCACTTCGCTGGAGGTGATCGTCAAGGCAGTCAATTCACTCGGGGCAACTCCCGATGATGTCATGGCCATTTTACAAGCTCTCGATGAGGCCGGTGCCCTCGAGGGAGAACTGGTAGTCATCTAAGGATCGCTATGACCAGAATAACGTCAGAGCCTGGTTTTTATCAGGATCTCAATGAATTGCAGCAGATAAAGAGCAATCCAGATCAACGTGCGGCGCTGGATGCCGCTGCGGGCCAATTTGAAGTGAGCTTTTTACAGACTGTGCTCAAGCATATGCGTTCAGCCTCCGACGCCATGCAGGATGAAGACGACAAGATTATTAAAGGAGAAGATCTATATCGCGACATGTATGACAGTCAACTGGCGATGAGTCTGGTCAAGCGTGGCGGTATGGGGCTGAAAGAGCAGATGGTCAGCCAATTGGCGCCGACATTAAAGAATGCCGAGCCTGTGGTCGCTTTAGAATCACAGACCCTGGCTGCCTTCAGTCAGCCTCTGAATTCGGCAAAAATGAGGAAAGTTGACTGATGTCGATGCTCAATATCGGTTTTAGCGGACTTAACGCGGCCCAGATCGCGTTAAATGTCACCGCCCAGAATATCGCCAACGTCAATACCATAGGCTATAGCCGCCAGGAAGCCATGATGGGCAGTCTGTCCGGCTTTGGTCGATTGGACAACGGCATGGGGGTAGAGGTAACCGGTGTTCGCAGGATCACGGATGACTACTTGGTTTCACAGCATTGGCGCAGTCGCTCTTCCACTGGCGCCTCTTATTCATTTCATCAGTACATCAATACCACCGAGCAGTTGTTGGGTAGCGAGTCGATGAATATTGCCAAGGGACTGGACAGTTTCTTTGCCTCCTTGAGTGCCGCACTCGACAGCCCGGAGACGCCAGCGCAGCGCAGCCAGATCGTCAGCTCTGCCGGTGCCTTGGCCAACCGTTTTGGCCAGTTGAACGAGAGCATGTTGACGCAAGAGAAGCAGATCGACGATCAACTGAACAGCACTGTCTCTCAGGTCAACAGCTACCTGAAACAAGTGGCCGAGCTGAATACCCAGATTAGCGAGCAGGCTTCCAAGGGGGTCAACACCTCGGTACTGGAAGACAGTCGCGAGCAGATCGTGCGTGAGTTGTCGACCTTCATGGAAGTTAGGGTCAACCGACAAAGTGATGGTTCATTCTCGTTAAGTTTGCCTCAGGGACAACCACTGGTATTGGCTGGTAGTAGCAGTACTCTCTCTTTGGCTGGTGATTCGCTCAGCCTCAGCTTTGGACCTCAGTCCTTTGATGTACCCAAGCTGCATGGTGGCAGTCTGGCCGGGGTGATCGAATACAGGACGACAGTCTTGCGCCCGCTCCGTGACGAGCTTAATCAGATAGCAAAGAAACTGGCAGATGATTTTAATGCCAAGCAGAGCGGAGGGGTCGATCTGCATGGTAACCCGGGGAAATCTCTTTTCACGTACGATCCACTCAATCCGTCTGGAACCCTGAAGATTGCAGATGGTTTCACTGGCGATGATCTGGCTTTTGCCAAGGCGGGCGGTGGTAGTGGTGACAACCGCAACTTGCAAGAGCTGCTGACCATCAAAGATAGCCAATATGATGCCTACAGTGCCTTGCTTGGCCGGATGGCGGTACAAAGTGGCCAAGCCAAGGCCACCATGGAGGCGGATGCCAATATGGAGAAACAGCTGGCCACCAAACTGAGTAGTGTCAGTGGGGTCAACACTGATGAGGAAGGGGTCAAGATCATGGCTTATACCAAGGCCTATCAGGCCAATGCCAAAGTGATCAGTACTTCCGATCAGCTCTTCAATTCCATCCTGAACATGTTCTGACGGAGTGACCATGCGCATTAGCACCAACCAGATCCAACTCAGCATGCTCGACAATCTGCAACATGGTTTCGGTGAATATGCTCGGCTTGATCGCCAGATATCGGCTAACAAACGTATCCTGCAACCCTCGGATGATCCCGTGGGGAGCGTACGCCTGCTTGGGTTGAAGAAAGAGCAGGTTGCCATGGAGCAATATCAGAAAAATATTGCCAACGCCAAGAGCCAGCTCTCTCAGGGGGAGCAGCAGCTGGAAACCATGACCAACATGCTGATGCGGTTGCGTGAGCTGACCCAAACCGCGGCCACTGGTTCACTCTCCGAAGATGATCGCCGAGCGGTAGCCAGTGAAACAGCTGTTCTCAAGGATGGTTTGCTGGATCTGGCCAATGCCCGCAACGAGAGTGGTTCGAGCCTTTTTGCCGGCAGTCAGGTGAACCAGATTGCGATCGTTAAAACGCCCTCTGGTGATTATCAGTATCAGGGTGATGCGTTGACCCGAGAAGTCAGCATCGCCAAAGGTGTTACCGTGGGGCTCAATCAGACGGCAGACCAGCTTTTCATCCAGAACGGAGACTTCTTCAAGCAGCTGGACGCCATGGTGGAAGCCATGGAAAGCGGTGCTCCCGATGCAGCGGATCAAGCTCGGAACATGCTGGATAGAAGCAAGACATTACAGGACGATATCAGCCAGATGGTGAGTTCTATTGGTGCTCGTATTAATTTGCTTGATCAAGTGGATGAAGGGCATGCCGAGAAGGGCGTCTATAGCAAGGAAGTGAGTAATCAGATAGAGTCCCTCGATTATGCCAGTGCCGTCACCCAGCAGGCTCATGTGCTGATGGCTTTGCAAGTGCAACAACAGGCATTTGCCAAGGTCAACGGCTTGAGCTTGTTCAACTACATGCCATAAATTCAGGTTCAGGGAGCCATGATGCAGATCCAACAAACCCGTTTGGGCGGAGTGGCCGAAACCCCTGCCCAGCCCCGACTGCGCGGGCGCGTGACTGCTCAAACTACGTCCCAGTCAGCCAGCAAAACGGAACGTCACCCCAATATTGTCCGGCTGGATCGCTGGGCTCTGATCGGCACGGCTCAGCAGCGAATTGCCCATGCCCAGGGAGGGGAGCAAGCCTTGAGTCAGGTGTGGGGGGAGCTTAAACGTCTGGAGCAGCAACTTGGCCAAAATCGTGCTGCGAGTGGGGATCTGGTATCGCGCCTGAAATTGTTAGAAGACAAGTTGACCCAACCTAAGGCCCCATTGACCTCAGAGCTGAGGCCGCGTCTGCTGGCTTCTGCTACAGATAGCCGCGTTCATTACAGTTCAGAGCGACTCGATTTGCTTACCCCCAAGGCGAGTGCCGAGCGTCTTGTTTTCTCTTTTCCACAAACCAGTAGTGCAGCTGAAGTTATATTGCCTGCCGGAGCCAATGAGGCTGAAGTGGTTTCAAGGCTGGATCGAGCTCTGCGCAAAGAAAATATCCAGGTACGGTTAAACGAACTCGGCAAGATTGAGTTGAGTGTGCCTGATCAATACAGACGTAAACTGGACGAACCCGTGTTGCTGAGTGGAGAAGGCATCCGGATTCCGGCTGGTAATCCTGTACCGGTTCAATTCAAGCTCAAACCAGGGCAACTGACTCAACTGGGTGAGGGTATCGACAAGGGTGAACTCAAGCAGGAGCAACAGCGCCTGAAGCGGCTGCTTGGCGAGATTGAACAGTCCGTGCGTGAGCTCAAACAGTTTCGCCAGAAAATGGTCAAACAGCTCGATCGAGTGAAGGCGCGTAGCCAGAACCTGAAACAGGAAGAGCTTGAGCAGTTGCAAGGCAAGCTCAGCCTACAGCTCAAGGAGGGTGGCTTCATGGGAACCATGGCCGGCTTGTTGGCTCAGGCAAATGTTTCCCGCCAGAATGTGGTGGCGTTGCTGACCTGAACACATTCTTCTCTTTTCCCGTTCCTCTTCTGCAAGTGACATAACACATCATGATCGACTATTTCCCCCAGCACGCAGAGCTCATCGCCCGCCGTTGGCCTGCTGTCTTGGCATGTCTGCAAGAACAGGATGTCAACAGCGTACCCGCCGAATTGGTTGAAGGGCTTAGCTCTACCCTTGCCATCAACGGTATTCAGCTGACTAGCCGTCATGACCGGATGCGGGAAGCTGAGCGGATTGCTGCCATGGCTTCAACGAAGGTGGCAGAGCTGACTCTGTATGGCACAGGGTTGGGTGACGTGCCGCGGGTGCTGCTGCAGCGAAAACGCCTGCGCCGACTAAATGTCAAGATCATGAACTCTGCCATCTTTGCTCTGGTCTTGCACTTGACGGAGCAGCTGGACTGGCTGTCCGACCCCAGGGTCAACCTGTTGCTTGCGGAGGAAAATGAGCTGGTCATGACTCCATTTCTGTTTTTGAGTGCAGAACTGGAACTGGCTGACGAACGCAGTGCCAAGATCCGGGACCGGGTCTTGATCCAGAGCAGGCGCGAAGTCCTGAATGGGGAGTTCGAAGATGAGTGGGTCTTCAAGCGGTTTGATGAAAACCTGGCCTTGCTCCGGCAAGATCAGGATGTTGCAGCTCTGTTTGGGACGATGAAAGGTAGAGAAGCTTATGTGCTGGCAACAGGACCAACATTGGCAGGCCATTTTGAACGCCTGAAACAGGTTCGCGAGCAGGCTGAACGCCCCCTGTTTATCTGTGTTGACACGGCCTTGCGACCACTGCTGGAGCATGGGATCAGACCTGATATCGTCGTTACCGTGGATCGCAATATCCACTGTGGCATCCTGCATCCTGACTGGTCCCATGATATCAAGCTGGTCTACATACCTATGGTTGACAATGGGGTCTTGGCCAGTTGGCTGGGACCACGTTATGGTGCTTATGAGGCACTCGATACCTATGTCCGACTAAGCAGCAAACTGCGGCGGGCCAGCCTCTTTACCGGTGGCAGTGTGATACATCCGGCAACGGATCTGGCCGTTAGGATGGGGGCTGGGCAAGTGACACTCTTTGGTGTCGACCTCTCCTATCCAGGTGACAAAAGCCACACCGGCTGGGATGACGGCGTGTTGGGTGGACATGCCCGTTACGGTCGACGGACCGTTCCAAACGGTAACGGCCAACCGGTCAGAACGTTGCTGAGCTTCTGTATCTATCTGAACTATATGGAGCTCTATATCAAGATCCATCCAGAAGTCGTGTTCAAAAACAGCAGTCGTGAAGGTGCTCGCATTCTGGGTACCCGCTATCACGAGGAGTTTGCCGGATGATTGATGTCGCCAGTTTCAAAACGGGGGCCAAGACGCTGGCCACTATGCTGCGAGAAGGAAGGGACGAGAGTGCTTGTTTTGAATGTGGCCGCTTGCTGCAATTATTGACGCCGCTGATGAGTCATTTTCCCTGCGAGCTGCAAGTCCGTTTGGTCACATTGGCCAAGCAGTTGCTCCAATGCCAAGAACGGCACGATTGGGTGGGGCTCTGTGATTACCTAGAATATGAGTTGCCTCACTTGCTGGATGAGATCGAGCTGGCGCTTGCCTGAGACTATCTATCATTTTTTGCGGGGGCCAATGGCCCCACAGCTGTTTTGACATCCCCATTCCCGCCTTTTTGAGCCGATCACTTAATAAATTGTCGTCTCCGGCTCAATTTTCTCCATGCCCTGGTCGTCCTTCTATTTTGTCTACCTAACAAGCTGCAGTGCAGCGTCTAAATCGAGGAAATAACCATGGGCTTGTCCATTCATACCAACTTTGCTTCCATGACCACCCAGAACCAGCTGAACTCTACCAACAAGATGCTGGGCACCGCCATGCAGCGTCTGGGTACCGGTCTGCGCATCAACTCCGCTGCCGACGATGCTGCCGGTCTGCAAATCGCCACTCGTCTGCAGGCTCAGTCCAATGGTCAGAAAGTGGGTATGCGCAACGCTCAGGATGCCATCTCTATGATCCAGACCGCTGAAGGCGCCATGGACGAGATGACCAACATCACCCAGCGCATGAAAGATCTGGCTACCCAGGCGGCCAACGGTACCAACAGCACCAAGGATCTTGATGCTATGGACGCCGAGTTCAAGGAACTGGGTAAAGAGCTGGGTAACATCCGTGACAACACCACTTTCGGCGGCACTTCTCTGCTGAAAACCGGTGGCAAATTCCAAGCTACCGGTGGTGTGACTTTCCAAATTGGTGCCAGCGTTGATGAGAAACTTGTTTTCGATGCATCCACCAAAGTAACCAGCGTCAACACCGCTATCAGTACTGCCTCTACTGCCGCCCTGACCACTGGTGCAGCTGCCCAGATTACTGCCATGGACAGTATGCTGGAGAAGATCGGTGAAGCTCGTTCTGCCTTCGGTGCCAACATCAACCGTCTGGAGCACACCGTCAACAACCTTTCCAACATGAAAGAGAACACTGACATGGCGAATGGTCGCATCATGGATGCCGATTTCGCTCAGGAAAGCACCAATATGACCAAGAACCAGATGTTGATGCAGGCTGGCATGTCCGTTCTGTCCAACTCCAACCAGATGACCGGTATGGTAACTGGTCTGCTGCGTTAATGGATTGCATGGCCGCTCCCGTGGGGCGGCCTTTGTCTGATAAGGGTTTGTCGGTTGGAAAGAGTCGAAACGGTTTTTCCCAACAGGCATGCCAGTTGAGTGAATTGAAGAGGGATTAAGATGCAAATAGATCCGGCCACCACGGCAATGCAACTGGTAGCTATCGAACGCAAGAACATGGATGCACTGCTGAAGAAGCAGATGGATGGCATCAAAGGTCAGCAGAGTGCGCTCAGCACGCTCAATACAAAGCTGTCGACTTTCCAGACCATGCTCAAAGATCTCAACAAGGCATCCAATTTACAGGCGCAGAAGGCGACTATGTCCCAGGACGGGGTCATGACGGTGACGAGTAATGGCAAGGCCAGCTCGGGGCAGTACAACTTCTTTGTGGAGCAGCTTGCCCAGTCCCATCAGATCGGTCTCAGCCTGGCTAGTGAAACGGCCCCCCTGCCTGCGGATGGTGTCTTCTCGCTCACCGTCAAGGGGAAGACCATCGACATCGATTTGGCCACCCTGCCGGCAGGCTCAACCGTCAAGGATCTGGTCTCCCACATCAACGATGCCAAGGACAATCCCGGCGTCAAGGCGACACTGGTCCGAACCGACGGCAAGGTCAACATGGTGCTGACCAGCAAGGATAGTGGGTTGGAGAATGCCATCACGGTCAATTACCGCGGGGATGCGAGCAATTCACTGGGAGCCGCGATAAGCGGCAAGACAGACATTACCAAAGCTCAGGATGCCAAGTTGCGGATGGGGGGGGACAATCCGTTGACCATCATCTCTGCCAGCAACAAGATCGAAAACGTGGTGGATGGTCTGACGCTGCAGCTGACCAAGGCTCAGAAGAGCGGTGATGCCCCCTTGCTGGTCAACATAGAGCAGGACAAGGAGGCAGTGACCGGCTCGCTCAAGAAGTTTGTCGAAAGTTATAACGAGTTGGTCGATGAGCTGGCCAAGATGACCTCCAGCGATCCCAAGGCGCCTGGTGCGCTTTCTTCCGACAGCGGGGTACGTAGCCTCAAGAGCGTACTTTCTAACAGTGTGCGTGACCTGCCCAATGGTCTGAGTCTCAGCAGTCTTGGGATCAAGACCGACAAGGCAGGCAAGCTCTCTTTCAGTGAAACGGATTTCAACAAGGCGCTGGAGAAGGACCCTGAGTTACTTGGTAAGGCGCTGATGGGGGATGATGGTCTGCTCAAACGGATGAGTGACTCACTGGATCCTTATACCAAACGCGATGGTGCTTTGAAG
Organism: Aeromonas piscicola; assembly: GCF_000820005.1. Classification (GTDB taxonomy): domain Bacteria; phylum Pseudomonadota; class Gammaproteobacteria; order Enterobacterales; family Aeromonadaceae; genus Aeromonas; species Aeromonas piscicola. The sequence goes on from NZ_CDBL01000044.1 coordinate 57,432, forward strand.
GGGCGCAAGAGCGGATTGGAGGCCAGTGAAAAGCGTGTAAATGAGCGAATGGAAGCACTGGATCGTCGTATGGATTCCGCGTATAAGCGCTATCTCAACCAGTTCACCACCATGAACCAGATGCTGCAGACGATGGGCTCACTCTAAGCCAGAGTCAGTCCCACCATCCGCTGCGTCTTATTCCGAACAAGCGAGTTGTACATGTTTGAACACCAAGATGGCTACGATGCCTATCAGTTTGCTGCTACTCAGGCCAAGGCAGCCAGTGCCGATCCACATCAGCTGGTGCTGATGCTGATGGATGGTCTGCTTGATGAGATGGCCAGGGCGGAAGGCCATATTCTTGCCAAGCAATTTGAGCGTAAAGGGCAGACTATCAACAAATGCCTGCAAATCCTGGGGGGACTTGATAGTGCTCTGGACATGGAGAAGGGCGGGGAGCTTGCAGCCAACCTGCATCGTCTTTACGACTACTGTGGGCAGCGTTTGTTTGAGATCAGCGTGTCCAACGATGTCGCCGGGTTTGCCGAGGTTCGTCGTATTCTGCTGGAATTAAAGGAAGGTTGGGAAGCGATGGCACAGCATCCTCGCTAATGCGGAAGCTATCCTTCCCCTGTTTCAACTCGATACCGCAGCCATTATCTGAAATTCCTCAGCTCCATATCTGGCCTGCTCCTTGCTAGTCGGTAAGGTCATCTTAATTAGGGGCCATTATCATGTCGATGACAGAGTCTAAGCCGCTCAGCACAGAACTCGAGACTCGCCAGCGTCAGTTGTTGGGGTTGGGTCGTCTGATCTTGCAACAGGCGCGTGCTGGCCAATGGGACGCTGTGCGTCTGACCGATAGCCGGTTGGCCCAATTCATTCAACACATGCTCAAGCAACCGGATTTGTGGTCATCATTGGAGCCAGCCCGTGCACAGGTGCGCAACTGGCAACAGGAGGCCTTGCTGTTATGTCAGCAAGAAACGGCACAACGTGAGCAGGAATGGCACGATCTGTCTCGGAAGCGGGAGGGGTTGCAGGCTTATGGTGAGGTACAAGAATGGGCATGATCCAGCTTGCCGGTGTCGACAGTTTAGCTAGCCTCGAATCGACCGGGTTCAACCGCCTTGCCCGTCAGCCTGACGAGCAAGGCGAAATGTACCAACCTCTGGACCTTCCGTTTACAGAAGAACTCATTACTCTGCCGGCAGAGGTTGTTGACGACGCGGATGCGGATACTGATGTGGTCGATGCCGCGCGAGAAGATGCGACTGAACAATTGGAGTCCTTCACCAACATGCCACCCGTCTTCATCCTGAAGGATGAAGTCATGAGGTTATCATCTGCACGACTTGCTCAGCCTGATGCGGAGATGAGCAGCGGGAAGGAAGGAGGAACCGTGCACGATCGTGCTCCCTCCATATCGGTGGCATTGCGTTCGTTGTCGGCATATGGGCGGTCGGAGACGGCACTACCCCATGGTGTTGAACAGACCACGTTGGGCCAGGATAAACCTGTGCTCTCCATAACTGATTTCTCCCGAATGATGGTGGGACAGCAAGCTGCCCAGACCGGCGACTTGCCATTGCGCAGCAAGCTGATAGCAAGTTTGCAACCCTTGCTGGGCGGTGAGGTGCCAGTTGAGCAGGAGCCTGGTGTACCCGAGCTCAAGGGGGTGATGGGGAACCTGTTGTCATCGCCTCTTTCCAGGCCAGCTGAGTATCAATGGGCCCCCGCCAAGTTGGCCGATAACCCGGCGCAGTGGGGGCAGCAACTGGTAGATGTGTTGAAGGACAAGGTTGAAATCCAGGTCAATCAACAGATCAAGCAAGCACATATCCGTCTTGACCCACCTGAGCTGGGGCGGCTTGAACTGACAGTTCGGGTCGATGGTGACCGTCTCAACGTTCAGCTCAATATAAGCAATCCTGCTGTGCGAGATGCATTGATCCAGTCAATGGAGCGACTGCGAATGAGCTTGGCTCCCCATCATGCTGGTGGTGTCGAGGTCAATGTTGGTCAGGGAAGCGAGCAGGGGCAGCAGGAAAAATGGCAGCAACCGCAAATCATGGCCGGCAGGCGGCAGTGGCAAGAGGAGCTCGAGCCAACTGACGGCACTATGCAGGATTGGCTGAATACCCTGGTCTGATTTTTATTATCCGGCAATAGCGAGAGTGATTTCATATTATGCGGCGTGTCATGAAGTGGTTGATGGTGGTCGTGATGGCCCTGTGTCTATTAGCCGTGCTGGCCTATGGCGTTTATCTGAAGCGTGATGTGGTCGCCGTGTGGCTGGGGCTGGCCGAACCCAAGCCAGAGTTGAGTGCGACTCCATTGTTCAAGCCGATGGAGCGCTTTGTAATCAGTCTGGAAGGAGGCGCCGAGTCTCATTATCTCGTGCTGGAATTGGCTCTGGTTACTCACAATCCGGCACAATTGAATACCCTCAATGAGCTGACCCCGCTCATCCGCAATGCGATGGTGCAGTATTTCAGTCATCGTACGCACGATGATGTGAAAAAAGAGCTGCAGAACATCACGGCATTGCAAGGCTCTCTGCTCGGTAAACTGGTGATGACACTGCAGGGCTATGGGTACAAGACCTACTTGGATGAAGTGTTGATCACCAAGGTATTGGTGCAATAACACCGACATGATGAATACCGACTGGGATACGCCGCCTGAGTTTGCCACTTCACCCCCTCGCACGGGTGAGCAGGCAATATTGACTCGTTATCTGCCGTTAGTGAAACGGGCTGCCAGCCACCTTCGCAGTCAGGTCTCTGCCTGCTTCGATCAGGAGGATATGGAACAGGTTGGCATGATGGGGCTGCTGGAGGCCTGGCGTCGTTACGATAGTGAACCGGACCCTCAGTTTGAAAGCTACGCCTTCAAACGTATCCGTGGTGCCATGCTTGATGAGCTTCGGCGTCTAGATTGGCGACCTCGTCAACTACGCCAGCAGGTGCACAGCCACAATCAAGCCCAGCGAGAGCTGTATAACCGTTTGGGACGATCTCCTACGGAGCAGGAACTGGCTGTGTCTCTGAATTGTACCGTGGAAGAAGTACGCCAATTGGCATATGCCAGTCAGGCTGAAGCGTTACAGAGCCTGGAAGAGTGGCTGGAGAATGGAGGCAAGGCGCCGGCCACTGAGTCTGATGATGTCGATATGGCCATGACCATCAGCAAGGTGCTCACCTCATTGGACAAGCGAGAGCAACTGCTGCTCTCACTCTATTACCAGCAAGAGTTGAATATGAAAGAGATCGCGCTGGTGTTGGGCCTGACCGAATCACGAGTCTGCCAATTGCACAAACAGTGCGTCCTTCAGCTCAAGCAGCGTTTGGTCGACTCCATATATTAATGCTTCACCACTTGTGGTGAGGCTCCTTGAATTCTGCGGGAGCGTTCATGCAAAAACAGATTGGTCTTGGCGTCATTTTCATTTGTGTGCTGGGTGGTTTCATGATGGCGGGAGGCAAACCGATCGCCTTGTGGCAGCCCGCTGAGCTGATCATCATCATAGGTGCTGCAGTCGGCTCTATGTTTCTTGGTAACTCGAAAGAGGTGATGCATGAGATGTGGCGCCAGATGAAGCAGTGCTTCAAATCCAACAAGGATGAGAAAGAGATCTACCGCGAGTTGCTGACCTTGATGCACCAATTGCTGGAGGAGACCCGCAATAAGGGCATGAAGGCACTCGATGAACATATTGAGAATCCACAACAGAGCTCAGTATTTTTGATGTATCCCCAGATATCGGAAGATCCTCAATTGCTCGGTTTCATCATCGATAACTTGCGTTTACTGGGAATGGGCAAGATTACGCCTCATGAGCTGGATACCATGCTGGAGCAGGAGATCATGGCTATTGAAGAGGACATGCTCAAACCGGCACATGCCCTGCACAAGACGGGTGAGGCATGCCCAGGGTTCGGTATTCTGGCTGCGGTGATGGGGATCATCATCACCATGCAGCAGCTGGATGGCCCTTTGAGCAATATCGGTGTACATGTCGCGGCCGCATTAGTGGGAACCTTCATCGGCATCTTCCTCTGCTACTGCTTGCTGGAGCCCATCAGCAACGCCATGGAGGAGATGGTCAAGCGTCGGATAGGGCTGCTGATGTGCATCAAATCTATTCTGATTGCCCAGCTTCGTGGCAAAACCCCGCTCATCTCGGTCGATTCGGGCCGCAAGATGTTGGAGCCTGACGTTAAACCCAGCTTCCTTGAATTGGAAGAGTGGGTGACAAACAGGGCCATGTAATGCGTAATCACGAGCAGATCATCATCAAACGCCAGCAACGGCGTAACAGCGCGCCCAAGGGGGGTGGGGCCTGGAAAGTGGCCTTTGCCGACTTCACCCTGGCGATGATGGCATTTTTCATGGTGTTATGGATCCTGGCTGTCTCAAGTCAGGAGGAGCGTGAGGTCGTCGCCAGTCGCCTGCGTGACTACAGCATCATGGACAGTGAAGCCAACCCGTTCGATATCCGCAACAGCCCCTACCCGGTGGATCTGGGAGGCAACCCATCCGTGCTGGAAGAGCTCAGTCCCAAGTTTGTCGAGGAAGGGCAGCGGATGCCAAAGCATATGGAGCGGAATCGCAGCATCTTTTCTGATGGGGCCAGCGGCGGTTACGAGAACCTGCTGGTGGGGAAAATTGAAGGTGAGGCACAGATGAAGCAACTGGCCGGGTTCATTGGCTCGCTGGCCGATCAGATGCAAGCCAAGAACAACCTTGAGCTGCAACTGGTACCGCAAGGCTTGAGGATCCTCATTCGCGATGATGATGAGCGCGAGATGTACAGCCGTGGCAGCGCCCGGATCAGTCCCTTCTTCCGGCATATGCTGATGGCGTTGGCCCCTATATTTCAGCGAGTTGAAAACCGAGTCATGATCTCGGGCCACACCGATAGCACCCCCTTTGCGGGTGACAACTACAGCAACTGGGAGCTTTCATCTGATCGTGCCATGATGGCAAGGCGAGTCTTGCTTGCCGGAGGCATGCCCCCAGAGCGGGTTGGGCAGGTCGTAGCCATGTCAGATACCATGCTGGAGAATACAGCCGATCCACGAGGCAGCCAAAATCGCCGTATTGAACTGCTGGTGATGACAAGCCAGGCGGAAAAGAATCTGGAACAATTATTCAGTGCGCAAACGCAAACTGCGGTGAAGCAAGCCAAGGACGACACTTCTCATGGACAACCTTGAAATGGACCTGCCGGGATCGGATAAACTTAGCGATCCTCGGCGTAAGGTCCCTCGCTGGTACCTGCATGATGGTAGTACCCCTCTGGAGTCACAAAGCTGTGGTATTGCTGCCCGTCTCATGGTGTCGGGTCTTCTGTTCGATAAGAGTATCGGCCGGGCTGTGATCAAGGATATAGGGCCGGGGGGGGTTGGTTTTCTGGCTCCTGCACGCTTTATCCTGCCCGAGATTGTCAGTCTGTCACTCTCCCCGCGTATTGTGCTGGATTGCCAAATCACCCATCGACGTTCAATTGGTCAATACCTGAGCTTCTATGGCGCCCGTTGGTCAGATCCAGAATCGGTAGATCTGTCGCCAGTGCTCAGTCATTGGCGACACTGCTTCATGGTGTCAGGAGGGGTCGCTTCGTCTCCAGCCCCAGTGGATCTGTTAACGACTCCAGTCTGATAGCGCCACGACTCATATCCATATCCAGCCCTCTTGCTGCATGTAGCAGCAAGGGATCGTGCAAGCTTTCCAATGAAATGGCTTTTTGAAGCAGGATCTGCCCCTTTTTGGTGACTGGGAGAGGGGATTTCCCACGGCTATAGACGATGGGACAGTTGGTTACTCCGGGTACGTTGGGCAGCTGCCAGGCAGGATTCCAGCGGCTGGCCTCATTCATGGCCACCCCTTTTGCCATCGCCCAATCCAGCAATGAGCAGCTATTCGGCTGCCGTATCACCTGTAAATCTTCCCCTTCTTGCCAAGATGGCAAAGCAAATTGGTATTGTTCCGCACGATCCAGCAGTTGAGATAGGGCAATGAACCGAGCCACATATAGTCGCGTTTCTGTCGGGAGCGATAGCTCCCACACATTGCGAGTACCTGCATCGAGTACTGCCTTCAGCACCCGCCCCTCTCCCGCGTTGTAAGCCGCCAGAGCCAGTAGCCAGTCTTGACCAAAAAATTGATGGAGCCAACTGAGATAGGCGAGTGCCACATCGGTTGCGAGTGGTAGCGAGTAGCGTCCATCGAAACCCGACATCATGGGAATGGAGAAGCGCGCCGCCGTAGCGGGCATCAACTGCCAAGGTCCGGCAGCTCCTGCAGTAGATACCACATCCAGTCGATAACTGCTCTCAATCAAAGGAAGGAAAGCGAGCATGGTGGGTAGCTTGCGTGCCCGAACCTGTTGTTCGACCCACCGGATCATTGGCTGTGACTGAGTGATCCGTTTTTGCAGATGGTCACGTTGCTGCAGTAGAAACTGAGTCTGTTGAGTGACTAGTTCGGCTCCTTTTCCTTGTACAGGGGTAGGAAAATCAGCCTGCCAATGATAGTTATGATAGGAATAACAATAGGGAGAGGTCAGTAACAGAGTACCAACTAGCCAACAGAGTACCCGAGTCATGATTTCAGGGTGATGCAAGGAGGGCTGAACAATAAAAACATGATGTATCTCAACAGTTTTTGACAGTTTTTGTCGACTGTTCATGTGGAATCCAGGACGTGATAAGCATGATAACACGAGTAAAAAAGACCCCGACAGCGGGCAAGGCGATCCAGAAATTTTTACTGTATTTGATTCTCGCCAATTTTGTGTTGATGGGGCTCTATGTCATGCATGCAGGGGAGCTGGCCTTTGGTACAAATCTCCTGCTGACATTTCTGCTGATCATCTACAACCTGTTGCTGTGCCAGCTGGTTTGCTTGCGGGCACGGCGAGCAGGGGATGACTACATCATTTACCCTGTGGTAGGCGTCAGCATCATTTTGTGCGCCGTTGTATTGTACCGCTTCATTATTTCTCCCTGATTATGGCGGTTTATACCCCAGGCCCTAATTAATCGATTTTATTTCTGCACGAATAACTTGTGGAAAATCAACTCATTTAATCAGTGCTACCCAAACACTGCGTCAATATGTTCCCCATGCCCGATATCCTCGCTTGAAAAGCCCTCAGCACGTCCTTAAACTTCAAGGTGGGGAAAAGTGGATCAAAGTGGTTTTTATCGGGCGATTTGCCCCCCTTAACTCATTTTCAGGGACTGCAATTTGTTGCGTGGTGCTCACGCCATCAGCCTGGACAGCAAAGGGCGACTGGCGATTCCGACCAAGTACCGTGATTGGCTGCGCGACGAAAGCGAGGGCCAGCTGGTCTGCACCATAGATATTGCCCATCCTTGCCTGCTGCTTTATCCCCTGAACGAATGGGAAGAGATAGAGCGCAAGCTCAAGATGCTCTCCAGCATGAACCCCGTAGAACGCCGCTTGCAGCGGTTGTTGCTCGGCCATGCGACCGAATGCGAGCTGGATGGCAATGGCCGTCTGCTGCTGAGCCAGCCACTGCGTAGCCACGCCGGGCTGGACAAGAAGATCATGCTGGTGGGCCAGCTCAACAAGTTTGAGCTGTGGGATGAAGCCCGCTGGCAACAACAGGTCAATGACGACATTCATGGCTTGCCCGAGGACGACTGGGCAAGCTCGCCACGACTACAGGATTTTTCTTTATAAATGACCCAAGCCGCTAAACACATCACAGTGCTGTTGCACGAAGCCGTTGAAGGGCTGGCCATCAAGCCGGACGGCATCTACGTCGACGGTACTTTTGGCCGGGGTGGTCACTCTCGTCTCATTCTCCAGCACCTTGGCCCGAACGGCCGGCTGATCGCCATCGACCGGGATCCCCAGGCCATTGCCGAGGCGGCCAAGATCCAGGATCCCCGTTTTGAAATCGTGCACGGCCCTTTCTCCGGCATTACCACCTATCTGGCCGAGCGCGGTCTGCTTGGCAAGGTCGACGGCTTCCTGCTGGATCTGGGTGTTTCTTCCCCCCAGCTGGACGATGCCGAGCGCGGTTTCAGCTTCATGAAAGACGGCCCGCTCGACATGCGGATGGACCCCACCTCAGGCCAGAGCGCCGCACAGTGGCTGGCTCGTGCCGATGTGGATGACATCGCCTGGGTATTGAAGACCTTCGGCGAGGAGCGTTTCGCCAAGAAGATTGCCCGCGCCATCGTCCACGATCGGGTCACAGAACCCTATGTGCGTACTCGCCAGCTGGCGGAGATGATTGCCCGGGTCAATCCGAGCAAGGAGAAGGGCAAACACGCCGCCACCCGCAGCTTCCAGGCCATCCGCATCTATATCAACAGCGAGCTGGACGAGATCGAGACCGCGCTGGACGGGGCCCTGCAGGCGCTGGCTCCCGAGGGGCGGCTCTCCGTCATCAGCTTCCACTCGCTGGAAGACCGGCTGGTGAAGCACTTCATCCGCAAGCACGAGAAAGGCCCCGAGGTGCCGCGCGGCATTCCGTTGACTGAGGCCCAGCTGGCCGGCGGTCGCAAATTGAAGTCGGTCGGCAAGGCGCTCAAGCCTTCCGAGCATGAAGTCACCGAAAACAGCCGATCGCGCAGCTCAGTGCTGCGGGTCGCCCTGCGACTGGCGGAGTAAGTCATGAGCGAGGTGCGTGTTCATCTGGCCAAGGAGATCCTCGGCGATCTCTGGCGGCACAAGCTGCAGGTCGTGCTGGCCGTTGCCGTGCTGATCACCGCCTTTGCCGTGATCCTGGTGACCAACATGACCCGTGGCATGACCGCCAAGCAGAACGATCTGATGGCGGAAGAGGATCGGCTCAACATCGAATGGCGTCACCTCTTGCTGGAACAGGGAACGCTGGCCGAGCACTCCCGTGTCGCGAGTCTGGCCATGGATAAATTGCAGATGGCTCGCCCGCTGGTGACCACCGAGAAGGTAATAACACAACCATGAAACGCAAGGCATCTGCCAAGGCCCCACCCAAGGCGAAAGCACCGTCACTCTATCCGTGGCGCTTTCGCACGCTGGTGTTCTTCATCGGCATTGCGTTTGCTGGCTTGATCCTGCGGCTGGCCTGGATCCAGGTGATAGATCCGGATCGGCTGCGCCAGGAAGGGGACATGCGTTCGCTGCGCACCACTGCCACCCAGGCGGTGCGCGGCATGATCACCGACCGCAACGGCGAACAGCTTGCCGTGTCTGTGCCGGTGGAGGCCGTCTGGGCCGATCCCAAGACGGTGCACGAATCTGGCGCCATTCATAACGAGCGCGCCTGGCTGGCACTCTCCGCCGTGCTCAAGCTCGACATCAACACCCTCAAACACCGCATCTCCAACCCGAGCAAGCGCTTCGTCTACCTGCAGCGCCAGGTGACGCCGGCGGTGGCGGAATACATCAAGGGCCTCAAGCTGGGCGGCATCTATCTGCGCCCAGAGGCGCGCCGTTTTTATCCAACCGGCGAGATCAGTGCCCACCTGGTGGGGGTGACCAACATAGATGGCAGCGGCATCGAAGGGATAGAGCGCAGCTACAACGAGTGGCTGACCGCGACCCCGGGTGAAATGCGGGTGCGCAAGGACAGGCAGGGTCGGGTCATCGAGCGGCTTGGCCTGGTCAAGGAAGGCAAGAACGCCAACGATCTGCAGCTGAGTATCGATCAGCGGGTTCAGGCGCTGGCCTATCGGGCGCTCAAGCGGGCCACCGACGAGAACAAGGCGACCTCCGGCTCCATGGTGATGCTGGATGTGAAGACCGGCGAAGTACTCGCCATGGTCAACACCCCCTCCTACAACCCGAACAACCGCGGCCAGTACCAGAGTTTCCGGGTGCGCAACCGGGTCGTGACCGATACCTATGAGCCGGGTTCGACCATCAAGCCCTTGATCCTGTTGAGTGCCCTGCAGGCGGGCGTCACCAGCTGGAAGGACACCATTCCAGGCGGACCTCTGTATATCGGGGCCAAGCAGATACGTGACGTGAGCATCCACAAGGCGACCAACCTGTACGATATTCTGCGCTACTCCTCCAACATCGGCATGTCGCGCATCGCGCTGCGGATGCCGGCGCAGGAGATGATCAACACCCTCAGCATGGTCGGTTTCGGCATGGATACCGGCAGCGGACTGATGGGTGAGAGCAGCGGCATGCTGCCCCAGCGTCGTCGCTGGTCCGATATCGAGCGGGCCACCCTCTCGTTCGGTTACGGTCTGCGGGTCACTCCGCTGCAGCTGGCCTCCGCCTACGCGACCCTGGCCAACAAGGGCAAGCGGGTGCCGCTCTCCATCGTCAAGGTGACCGAGCCGCCCAAGGGTGAGCAGGTCATCGACCACAACAACGCCACTGCCATGTTGCAGGCGCTGGAGTACGTGGTGAGCAATGCCATTCCGAAAGCGCAGATCCCCGGTTACCGGGTCGGCGGCAAGAGTGGTACCGCCAAGGTCGCCGTCGCCGGCGGCTACGGCAAGGATTACATGGCCTGGTTTGCCGGTTTCGCCCCGGCCAGCAACCCCCGTTTTGTCATGGTGGTGGTGATCAACGAGCCCAAGGGCGATGCCTACTACGGTGGTGCCGTTGCGACGCCGCCATTTGCCGAAGCCATGGGCGGTGTGCTGCAACTCTTCAATATTCGTCCCGATGCGGTACCGCCTGCAGTACCCGCCAAACTCGCCCGTACGGAGGCCCCCCTTGCGCCGCGCACCTGACCTGGCCCTCCATCCCATCTGTTCCGGGGCGTATTCCATGCTGTTTCGCGGTGTGAGCATCTGCATTCCTGCCCATACGGAGGCTTCCCATGTTGCACCGCGTACTTGACCTGGCCCTCAATCCCATCTGTTCCGGGGCGTATTCCATGCTGTTTCGCGGTGTGAGCGTCTGCATTCCTGCCTATACGGAGGCTTCCCATGTTGCACCGCGCACTTGATTCATTACTGCGCCCCTTCGGCATCCGTGCCCCGGCGCTCGCCCTCACCGATATCCAGCTGGACAGCCGGCGGGTCGGGCCCGGTTGTCTCTTCGTGGCCATTCGAGGTCACCAGGTGGATGGCAGACGCTTCATCGAACAGGCGGTGGCTCAGGGAGCGACCGCCGTCGTGTTTGAGGATGACGGGGAATTCGTCGCGTCTCAGCTGGCCGTGCCCTGCATTGGTATTCCCGAGCTGCCCGCCAGACTCTCCGAACTGGCCGGTTACTTCTACCAGCAGCCAGCCAACAGGCTGGAACTGGTCGGCATCACGGGCACCAACGGCAAGAGTACCACTGCGCTGCTGGTCGCCAACTGGCGCACCCTGCTGGGTGGCAGGGCCGGGGTGATGGGCACCATAGGCAATGGCTTGTTCGGTGAGCTGGTGGAAGCCGAAAACACCACCGGCAGTGCCGTGCAGGTGCAGGCCAATCTGGCCGCCCTGCAGCAGCAGGGGGCAGATCTGGTGGCGATGGAGGTTTCCAGCCACGGTCTGGTGCAGCATCGTGTGGCGGCCCTGCCTTTCGCTGCAGCGGTGTTCACCAACCTGAGCCGGGATCATCTGGACTACCACGGCACCATGGAGGCCTATGGCGCCGCCAAGGAAGAGCTGCTGAAACTGGTCGACGAACCCTGCGCCGTCATCAATGCCGACGACCGGCTGGGGCGCCAGTGGCTTGCCTCCTATCCTGCCGCTGTGGCCTTCAGCGTGCACGGCTCGATTGAAAACCACCCGGGGCGACAGTTAACGGCGCAGGATCCCCACTTCCACCAACAAGGTTTTCACACACGCATTAACTCCAGTTGGGGGAATGGTGTATTATCCGCCCCCTTGCTCGGCCGCTTCAACGTCAGCAATGTGCTGGCGGCCATGGGCGCCATGCTGGTGCTCGGATATGACTTCCAGGAACTGCTGGCAACGGCACCTCGATTGCAGCCGGTGACCGGTCGCATGGAGTGCTTCGGTGGCGGCAATGCGCCGCTCGCCGTGGTCGATTATGCACACACCCCGGATGCACTGGAGAAGGCATTGCAGGCCCTGCGGGTGCACTGCGAGGGCCAGCTCTGGTGTCTGGTGGGCTGTGGTGGCGACCGGGATCGCGGCAAGCGTCCTATGATGGCCGCCATGGCAGAGCAACATGCGGATCGCGTGATCCTGACCGACGACAACCCCCGTACCGAGGAGCCGGCCCAGATCATGGCCGACATGGTGGCGGGCCTTCGCGATCCTGCTGCCGTGCAGATCGAGCACGACAGGGTCAAGGCGATTGCACTGGCCCTCGGTCAGGCGAGCAAACAGGACATCATCCTGGTGGCCGGTAAGGGGCACGAGGATTATCAGATCATTGGAACCGACAAGCGGCACTACAGCGACCGGGAAACCGTCGCGGCCTCCTTGCACACATTATTGGAGTCATTCAGATGATGACCCTCAGGCTTGCCGAGCTGGCGCAGGTACTCAATGCCCGTCTGATCGGTGACGACGGCGAGATCACGGCTGTCAGTACCGACACCCGCACTCTGGGCGCAGGCGCCCTGTTTGTCGCGCTGCGCGGCGAGCGTTTCGACGCCCACGATTTCTGTGCGCAGGCCGTTGCCGCCGGGGCCTCTGCCCTGCTGGTCGAACGGGAACTGCCACTGGCTGTCCCCCAGCTGGTCGTCGCCGACAGCCTCAAGGGGCTGGGCCGCCTCGGCAAGCTGGTGCGCGAGCGCATCAACCCGAAAGTGCTTGCCATCACCGGCAGCTGCGGCAAGACCACGGTGAAAGAGATGGCGACCGCCATCCTGCGTCATGAAGGCGAGGTGCTGGCTACCGCCGGCAACTTCAACAATGAAGTGGGCGTGCCGCTGACCCTGCTGCGGCTTGAGCCACAACACAAGTTTGCGGTGATGGAGCTGGGTGCCAACCATCCGGGCGAGATCGCCTGGACCACCTCACTGGCCCAGCCTGACGCCGCCCTCATCAACAACGTGGCAGCGGCTCATCTGGAGGGCTTCGGTTCTCTGGAAGGGGTCTTCCACGCCAAGAGCGAGATTTTTGAGGGGTTGGGCGAGGTCGGCACCGCCATCGTCAATGCCGACAACGAATTTTGGCCAAAGTGGCGGGAACGGGGCATCCAGTGTGCCTTCTCCCTCGCAGATCAGAGTCAGCCCTTCCATGCCCGCGACATAGTGCTCAACGGGCAGGGCTGCGCCGAATTCGTGATGGTGACGCCGCAGGGTGAAATAAGCCTGACCCTGGCTATTCCAGGTCGCCACAACGTGGGAAATGCCCTGGCGGCCACCGCCGGTTGTCTGGCGCTCGGTGCCTCGCTTGCCTCCGTCAAGGCGGGGCTGGAGCAGATGGCACCGGTCAAGGGCCGCTTCTGCGTCCAGCGCTGGGGTGGCCTCACCCTGGTAGACGACACCTACAATGCCAGCGTGGAATCCGTGCTGGCGGGCATCGATGCCCTGACCGCCATGGGTGGTTACAAGGTGCTGGTATTCGGTGACATGAAGGAGTTGGGTGAGGAGTCTGCCGAGCAACACGCCCGGGTTGGACGCCATGCCCGTGAGCGCGGTCTTGACGCCGTGCTGACAGTAGGGGAACAGAGTCGCCACACCGCAGATGCCGCGGCTGGTCGACATTTCGATAACAAGGCGTCGTTGTTTGAAGTGCTTGCGCAAATGATAAATATACATCAAGAAATTTCGATTCTGGTCAAGGGCGCCCGCGGCTCCCGCATGGAAGATATCGTCAAGATGGTCGTTGACCGTCAGGAGTCAGCCACATGCTAGTCTGGCTGGCGGAACTGCTCACCCCGCACTTCACCTTCTTCAACGTCTTCTCCTACCTGACGTTTCGCGCCATCCTGTCGATCATCACGGGCCTGGTGGTGGCGCTCTGGATGGGGCCGCGCCTCATCCGCCGTCTGCAGATCATGAAGTTCGGCCAGGTGATCCGCAACGACGGTCCCGAGTCCCACCTCAGCAAGAAGGGCACCCCGACCATGGGCGGCCTGATGATCATTGCCGCCATCTTCACCTCGGTGCTGCTCTGGTGCCGCCTCGACAACCCCTATGTGTGGCTGGTGCTGTTCGTGCTCGGTGCCTACGGTGCCATCGGCTTCGCCGATGACTACCTCAAGGTGGTGCGCAAGAATACCGACGGTCTGATCGCCCGCTGGAAGTATTTCTGGCAGTCGGCGGTCGCGCTGGGCGTGGCCGTGTTCCTCTACACCACGGCCACCCACGATGGCCAGACCCAGCTGGTGGTGCCCTTCCTCAAGGATGTGATGCCGCAGCTCGGCCTGATGTTCATCGTGCTGACCTACTTCGTCATCGTCGGCACCTCCAACGCGGTCAATCTAACGGATGGTCTCGATGGTCTGGCCATCATGCCGACCGTGATGGTGGCGGGGGGCTTCGCCCTGATCGCCTGGGCGACCGGCAACGTCAACTTCGCCAACTACCTGCACATTCCCTATGTGCCCTATACCTCCGAGCTGGTGATCGTCTGTACCGCCATCGTGGGTGCGGGTCTGGGTTTCCTCTGGTTCAACACCTATCCGGCCCAGGTCTTCATGGGGGACGTAGGTTCCCTGGCGCTGGGTGGCGCGCTTGGCACCATAGCCGTGCTGGTGCGTCAGGAGTTCCTGCTGGTGATCATGGGTGGCGTCTTCGTGATGGAAACTGTCTCGGTGATCCTGCAGGTGGGTTCCTACAAGCTGCGCGGCGTGCGGATCTTCCGTATGGCCCCGATCCATCACCATTATGAGAAGAAGGGCTGGCCGGAACCGCGCGTCATAGTGCGCTTCTGGATCATTACCCTCATGCTGGTGCTGCTCGGCCTCGCCACCCTGAAGGTGAGGTAAGCCATGGTCATCATTATAGGACTCGGCAAAACCGGACTCTCCTGCGTCGATTACTTCCTCGGCCGTGGCGTCACGCCTCTGGTGATGGATACCCGCGCCAATCCGCCGGGCAAGGATCAATTGCCCGCCGAGGTCGAACTGATCCAGGGGCTGGACGGCGATCTGCTCAAGCAGGCGCACATGATAGTGGCGAGCCCGGGCATTGCCCTGGCGACCCCCGAGCTGAAAGCCGCGGCCGAGTTCGGGGTGAGCATAGTCGGCGATATCGAGCTGTTCGTGCGCGAGACCCAGGTGCCTGTCATCGCTATCACGGGTTCCAACGGCAAGAGTACTGTCACCACCCTGGTGGGCGAGATGATTGCCGAGGCGGGCCTCAAGGTCGGGGTCGGTGGCAACATAGGTACCCCGGCGCTGGAGCTGCTCAAGCAACCGATGGAGCTCTGCGTGCTGGAGCTCTCCAGCTTCCAGCTGGAGACCACTCATAGCCTGCGTGCCGCCGCCTCCGTGGTGTTAAACCTCAGTGAAGATCATATGGATCGCTATCAGGGCATGGCCGACTACCGCGCCGCCAAGATGGAGATCCATCAGCATTCCCAGCACATCCTGATCAATCGCGACGATACCCAGACCCTGCCCGATGTGGGACAGGTGTGGCAGAGTTTTGGCCTCGACTGCAACGGCTATGGCCGCTGCCTGCTGGAGGGCCGCCACTGGCTGACCCTGCACGGGGAGCCACTGCTCGCCGTGGACGAAATGAAAATTGTCGGTGCCCACAATCAGGCCAACGCCCTGGCGGCCATGGCCCTGTGCGATGCAGTGGGCATTCCCCGCGAGCCGCAACTCGCCGTGCTGCGCCGCTTCGAAGGCCTGCCACACCGTGCCCGCTTCGTGCGGGAGGTGAACGGAGTGCGTTGGATCAACGACTCCAAGGCCACCAACGTGGGGGCGACCCTGGCCGCCGTGGCTGGCGTGCGTGAATCGGTGAAAGGCCGTCTGCTGCTGCTGGCCGGTGGCCAGGGCAAGGGCCAGGACTTTGGTCCTGTGCAGGCGTTGCTTGGCAGCCAGATCGATCACATGTACTGCTTCGGTCAGGATGCCGAGGTGCTGCTGGCGCTGGGCGAGCAGACCGAGCGGGTTGCCTCCCTCGAGGCCGCGGTTGCCAAGGCCGCCGCCGATGCCAGACCCGGTGACTGGGTGCTGCTGGCGCCGGCCTGTGCCAGCCTGGATCAATTCAAGTCTTTTGAAGCGCGCGGTGATCGTTTCACCGAGCTGGTGCAGACCTTATGAACGCCCTTGGCGCCATCGCAGGTGTGCTGCAACGCTGGTTGTTACCGGCGCGCCCAGCGGGTCTCTACGATCGGCAACTGGTGGTGCTGGCACTGGCGTTGATGGCGGTGGGTCTGGTGATAGTGGCCTCGGCCTCGATCCCGGAGGGGATCGCCATCAACAATGATCCTTTCATGTTCGTGAAGCGCCACGGCCTGTTCCTGGTGATGGCGCTCGGCATCTCCTGGTTCGTGCTGCAGGTGCCCATGGCCCGCTGGCAGCACTACAACGGCCCCATGCTGGTGCTCGCCATCATAATGCTGGTGCTGGTGCTGCTGGTGGGCCGCAGCGTCAACGGTTCCATCCGCTGGTTGCCGCTCGGCCCCTTCAACCTGCAGCCGGCCGAGTTCGGCAAGCTGGCGTTGTTCGTCTATCTGGCGGGCTATCTGGTGCGCCGTCAGAGCGAGGTGCGCGAGCGCTTCATCGGCTTCATGAAGCCGATGGCCGTGCTGTTCGTGGTGGCCATACTGCTGCTGGCCCAGCCCGACCTGGGATCCGTGGTGGTGATGTTTGTGACCTCGCTGGGCATGCTGTTCCTGGCGGGGGCGCGGCTGGTGCAGTTCATCGGCCTCATCCTGGTGGGGGTGAGCGCAGTGGTGACGCTGATCATCGCCGAGCCTTACCGGATGCGGCGGGTGACCTCCTTCCTCGACCCCTGGGCCGATCCGTTCGGCAGCGGCTACCAGCTGACCCAGTCGCTGATGGCGTTCGGTCGTGGCAGCTGGTTTGGCGAGGGGCTTGGCAACTCCATCCAGAAGATGGAGTACCTGCCGGAGGCGCACACTGACTTCGTATTTGCGATCCTGGGCGAAGAGCTGGGCTACGTGGGCGTGTTGGGCGCGCTCTTCCTCATCTTCGCGCTGGCGTTCAAGGCACTCAAGCTAGGACACCAGGCACTGGTGGCCGAGCGCTTGTATGAAGGCTATCTGGCCATCGGCATCGGCATCTGGTTCAGCTTCCAGACCTTCGTCAACGTCGGTGCTGCCAGCGGCATGATGCCGACCAAGGGGCTGACTCTGCCGCTGGTCAGCTACGGTGGTTCCAGTCTCATCATCATGATGGTGGCGGTGAGCATGTTGATTCGTATCGATTTCGAGTTGCGCCAGGCCAGTGCCCAGGCGCGCGTGCGGGAGGTTTCGTGAGCAAGACTCTGTTGGTGATGGCGGGCGGTACCGGGGGCCATGTGTTCCCCGGCTTGGCCGTGGCCGATCGCCTCAAGGCCCAGGGCTGGACCATTCACTGGCTCGGCACCGCCGACCGGATGGAGGCAGAGCTGGTGCCTGCGCATGGTTATCCCATCTCCTTCATCGACATTCAGGGGGTGCGCGGTAATGGCATCAAGCGTCTGCTGGCGGCCCCTTATCGCATCGTCAAATCCGTGCTGCAGGCGCGCCGTGTGCTCAAGACCATACGGCCCGACGTGGTACTCGGCATGGGGGGCTTTGCCTCCGGCCCGGGCGGCGTGGCCGCCTGGCTGTCCGGCATCCCCTTGCTGCTGCACGAGCAGAATGCGGCGGCCGGCCTCACCAACAAGCTGCTGGCGCGCCTTGCCAAGCGGGTATTGATGGCGTTTCCGGGGGCGTTTGCACCGAGTCGTCGCACCGCCGTGGTGGGTAATCCGGTGCGCCCCGAGGTGGTTGCCCTGCCGGATCCGCAACTACGCAGCAGCGCAGAGCCGCTGCACCTGCTGATCGTCGGTGGCAGCCTGGGGGCCAGAGTGCTCAACGAGCAGGTTCCGCCAGCCGTTGTCGCTGCCGGCGTCCCCATTGCGGTGCGTCATCAGTGCGGCAAGGGCAACCGTGAGGCCGTCGCGCAGGCGTATGCCGGGCAGGGCGTCGAGGCCGAGGTGAGCGAATTTATCAAGGACATGGCTGATGCCTATGCCTGGGCCGATCTGGTGGTATGCCGCGCTGGGGCCTTGACGGTCTCCGAAGTGGCTGCCGCCGGGGTCGCCGCTATTTTTGTGCCACTGCCCCATGCGGTGGATGATCACCAGACCCGCAATGCCCTGACCCTGGTCGACGGCGGCGGTGCTGAATTCCTGCCCCAATCCGAGCTGACCACTGCCTCGCTGGCCGCACGCCTCAGCTGGCTTGCCGGCCGCAGGGAAACCCTATTGAACATGGCCCAAGCAGCCCGTCGCGTCGCTATTACCGATGCCGCCGAGCGGGTTGCCGATGAGTGTAAACGACTCGCCGCTGGGCAGACTGAGAGAGAACTATGACCAAGGTTGAACTGGCAAAACTGCGTACCGTGATCCCCGAAATGCGTCGCGTGCGTCGCATCCACTTTATCGGCATAGGTGGCGCCGGTATGGGCGGGATCGCCGAGGTACTTGCCAACGAAGGGTATCAGGTAACCGGCTCGGATCTGGCTCGCAATGCGGTGACCGAGCGGCTGGCGTCGCTGGGGGCACATATCTTCGTGGGTCACAGCGCCGAGCATGTGAGCGAGGCGAGCGTGGTGGTGGTCTCTACCGCCATCAAGCAGGACAACCCCGAGCTGCTGGCCGCCCGCGAGTTGCGCATCCCTGTGGTGCGTCGCGCCGAAATGCTGGCCGAGCTGATGCGTTTTCGTCATGGCATCGCCATCGCCGGCACCCACGGCAAGACCACCACCACCAGTCTGGTGGCTAGCATCTATGCCGAAGCCGATCGTGATCCGACCTTCGTCATCGGCGGCCTGCTCAACAGCGCCGGCACCAATGCCCGCCTGGGCAGCAGCCGTTATCTGATCGCCGAAGCGGACGAGAGCGACGCTTCCTTCCTGCATCTGCAGCCGATGGTCTCCATAGTGACCAACATTGAAGCGGATCACATGGACACCTACGGCGGTGACTTCTCTCGGCTGAAGGCCACCTTCATCGACTTTTTGCACAACCTGCCCTTCTACGGTCTGGCCGTGGTGTGTGTGGATGATCCCGTGATCCGTGGCATGCTGCCCGAGATCGCCCGCCCGACCATCACCTATGGTCTCTGCGATGATGCCGACGTACAGGTGCTGGACTTCGTGCAGACCAGCAATCGCAGCCGTTTCCGGGTCCGTCGAGCAGGTGCCGGTGAGCTGGAGGTGACCCTGAACCTGCCGGGCATCCACAATGCGCTCAATGCCGCCGCAGCGATTGCGGTCGCTACCGAAGACGGGATCGGCGATGATGCCATCATCCGGGCGCTGGCCAAGTTTGAAGGCGTGGGTCGCCGCTTCCAGCAATATGGCGAATTCGAGACCGGCCGTGGCAAGGCCATGCTGGTGGACGACTACGGTCACCACCCGAGCGAAGTCAAGGTGACCATCAACGCCGCTCGCGCCGGCTGGCCCGAGAAACGCCTGGTCATGGTATTCCAGCCGCACCGCTACACCCGTACCCGCGATCTCTATGAAGATTTTGCGGACGTGCTCTCCAAGGTGGATGTGCTGGTGATGCTGGAGGTCTATGCCGCCGGTGAAGAGCCCATTCCGGGTGCCGATGGCCGCGCCCTGTGTCGCTCCATCCGCTCCCGTGGCAACCTGGAACCCATCTTTGTCGCTACCCCGGACGACGTACCCGCCGTGCTGGCAGGACTGGTCGGAGAGGGGGATCTGGTGTTGACTCAGGGCGCGGGGAACGTAGGCGCACTGGCACGCCGTCTCGGCGAGATGAAATTGAGCATAGAGAGCATGAAATCCGGCGCCTGAGGGCCCAATGAGTATTTTGACCGCCAAGCCGGGGCCTATATAATGGCGGACCGGTCTGCAAAGGGCCGGCATGGCGCGTTAAACGGGGAAAGATCGGGTGGAGGCAAGGGCACAAGGGCGCACCAAGGGTGGCTTCATTGCAGGGGTGGCATTTTTCATCCTGGTCATGTGGGGCTTCTACCAGACAGCGCTGGATGTTAAAGGTTGGCTGACAGATGCCAATCGGTTGCCCATGAGCGAGCTGTTGCTGCAGGGGCAACACCAGTATTTGCAGACCGACGAGTTACGTAACGCCGTGCTGGATGGTGCCGAGCTGCGTAACTTCTTCGAGCTGGATGTAAACGAATTGCAGGCGCGATTGAACGCCTTACCTTGGGTGGCCCAAGTCTCTGTACGCAAGAAGTGGCCCAACAAGATCAAGGTCTATCTCACCGAGCAGGCGGTAGCGGCACGCTGGAATGGCAACCGCTTCGTCAACACCAAGGGTGAGGTGTTCAGTGCGCCGGACAGGGTGAAGACCCCCCTGATGCAGCTATCCGGGCCGGAAGATCAGGCCGTCAAGGTGCTGGAAGCCAGCCGTCAGTACGAGGCGCAGCTGGCGGCCAAGGGATACAAGCTGCTGGGAGTGAATCTGACTCCCCGCCATGCCTGGGAACTGACCCTGGATGGCAACATTCAGCTGTTTTTGGGGCGCTCGGATATAGCGCTTCGACTACAGCGGTTTATCGATGCTTTTCCGATCATCGAACCCCGTGAGCAGGTTGCTTATGTGGATCTTCGATACGACACCGGAATGGCAGTTGGCTGGAAGAAGAACGAAGAGAAAGTGAATGACCAAAACCGCAGATAGAAATCTGATTGTCGGACTGGATATCGGCACAACCAAGGTGGCGGTTCTGGTTGGCGAAGTGCTGCCAGACGGTGAGCTCAATGTCATCGGCATGGGCAGTCACGCCTCTCGTGGCATGGATAAGGGCGGGGTCAACGATCTCGATTCCGTGGTCAAGTCCCTGCGTCGTGCGGTGGAAGAGGCCGAGATGATGGCCGACTGCCAGATCAGCTCCGTGTATCTGGGGCTGTCCGGCAAGCACATCGATTGCCGCAACGAAACCGGCATGGTGCCCATCTCCGATGAGGAGGTGACCCAGGAGGACGTGGACAACGTCATCCATACCGCCAAATCGGTGCGCTTGTCCGATGAGCTGCGGGTGCTGCATGTGCTGCCCCAGGAGTTTGCCATCGACTATCAGGAAGGCATCAAGAACCCGGTCGGTTTGTCCGGGGTCCGGATGGCCGCCAAGGTGCACCTGATCACCTGCCACAACGACATGGCCCGCAACATTGAGAAATGTGTGGAGAAAGTCGGTCTGCGGGTGGATCAGCTGATCTTCTCCGCCCTGGCCTCCAGCTATGCCGTGCTGACCGAAGACGAGAAAGAGCTGGGTGTCTGCGTGGTGGACATAGGTGGCGGTACCATGGACATGTCGCTGTTTACCGGCGGTGCCCTGCGCCACACCAAGGTGATTCCGTACGCCGGCAGCACTGTGACCAGCGACATCGCCTACGCCTTCGGCACACCGCCGCTGGACGCAGAAGCGATCAAGGTGCGCTACGGCTGCGCCCTCGGCCGTCTGGTCAGCAAGGAAGACAATATTGAAGTACCCAGTGTCGGCGGTCGTCCGGCGCGTAGCCTGCAACGGCAGACACTGGCCGAAGTGATTGAGCCCCGTTACACCGAGTTGCTCTCCATGGTGAATGATGAGCTGGTGCGGGTACAAAGCGAATTGAAAGCGCAGGGGGTCAAGCATCAGCTGGCAGCCGGTGTGGTCTTGACCGGCGGCGCTGCCCAGATCGAAGGCATTGTGGAGTGCGCAGAGCAGATCTTCCAGAGCCAGGTCCGGGTAGGAGAGCCCATGAACATACGTGGTTTGAGTGATTACGTGCAGGCGCCTGTGTACTCGACTGCGGTCGGGTTGCTGCAGTACGGCCGCACCCATCAAGCCACTGGTAGCAACAAAGAATATGCCGCCAAGGCAAGCGTCGGTGGCCTGGTCAAACGGGTTAGCAACTGGCTGCGTGGCGAGTTCTAAGAATTTTGCTGAGTCAGGCAAATAAAGCGGAGAGACAACATGTTTGAATTTATGGATAGCCACACTGACGAAGCCGTCATTAAAGTGATTGGTGTGGGTGGCGGCGGCGGTAACGCGGTCGAGCACATGGTTCGTCAAAACATCGAAGGTGTCGAGTTCATTACCGTCAACACTGACGCCCAGGCTCTGCGTAACTCCAGCGCCAACACAACCCTGCAGATCGGCGGTGGCATCACCAAGGGTCTGGGTGCCGGAGCCAATCCGGAAGTGGGTCGTGATGCGGCCATGGAAGACAGGGAAGCGCTGCGTGAGCTGCTGACCGGTTCCGACATGGTGTTCATCGCCGCCGGCATGGGTGGCGGTACGGGTACCGGTGCTGCGCCGATCGTGGCCGAAGTGGCCCGCGAGATGGGCATACTGACAGTTGCTGTCGTAACCAAGCCGTTCTCCTTCGAAGGGAAGAAGCGGATGGGCTTCGCCGCCCACGGTATCGAAGAGCTGTCCAAGAACGTCGACTCCCTGATCACCATCCCCAACGACAAGTTGCTGAAGGTATTGGGTCGTGGCATCTCTCTGCTGGACGCCTTCAAGGCTGCTAACGATGTGCTGCTGGGTGCGGTACAGGGCATTGCCGAGCTGATCACCCGTCCGGGCTTGATCAACGTCGACTTCGCGGACGTGCGTACCGTGATGCGTGAAATGGGTACCGCCATGATGGGTACCGGTTCTGCCTCCGGCGATGACCGTGCCGAAGAAGCGGCCGAGAAAGCCATCTCCAGCCCGCTGCTGGAAGACGTGGATCTGGCCGGTGCCCGTGGCATCCTGGTCAACATCACCGCCGGCATGGACATGACCATCGAAGAGTTCGAAACCGTGGGTAACGCGGTCAAGGCCTTCGCCTCCGAGAACGCCACTGTTGTGGTGGGTACCGTAATCGACCCGGAAATGCACGACGAACTGCGTGTGACCGTGGTTGCCACCGGTATCGGTGCCGAGCGCAAGCCCGACATCACGCTGGTCAAGAACAACATGGTACAAGAGCGTCCGGCCCGTCAGCCCCTGATCAGCGAAGCCCTGCAGTCTCGCGTGATGGAAGAGGCTCCGGCCAAAGTGGTCAACGCCGAGCCGCAAGCTCGTCGCGAACCGGATTATCTCGATATTCCTGCGTTCCTGCGCAAGCAAGCTGACTAAGCCTCTAATGGCACTAGTTTGTTTGTTGCTTAAGGAATGTGCTAAGATGGCCTGCCAACGACCATCTGGTCCGGAATATGAGCTGTTAAGCGGATACGCCCATGATTAGACAAAGAACCTTGAAAACGAGTGTCCAGGCCACCGGTGTGGGCCTGCATTCGGGCCGGAAAGTCACAATGACGTTCCGTCCGGCACCTGTTAACACAGGGATCGTTTACTTGCGTACCGATCTTGATCCTGTGGTAGCGCTGCCAGCCAATGCCGATCAGGTGCGCGATACCGTGCTTTGTACCGCTCTGGTCAATGAAGTCGGTGTCCGTGTCTCTACCATTGAGCATCTCTCTGCCGCGCTGGCCGGGATGGGGATCGACAACCTCTATGTCGAGGTTGACGCACCCGAGATCCCGGTAATGGACGGCAGTGCGCACCCCTTTATCTACCTGCTGCAAGAAGTCGGTATCCGTGAGCAAAATGCTGCCAAGCAGTTTGTGCGGATCAAGCGAAGCATCCGGGTTGAAGACGGCGACAAGTGGGCGGAATTCCACCCCTATCGCAATGGCTTCAAAATGGATCTCGAGATCGATTTCCAGCATCCGGTATTTGAAGGACGCAATCAGCGTTGCGTGCTGGATTTCTCCGGTGCCTCTTTCGTGAAAGAGATCAGTCGTGCCCGTACTTTCGGTTTCATGCGTGACATCGAGTACCTGCGTTCCCAGAACCTGGCTCTGGGCGGAAGCCTGGAAAACGCCGTGGTGCTGGATGACTATCGGGTACTGAACGAAGATGGTCTGCGTTATGAAGACGAATTCGTCAAACACAAGATGTTGGATGCGATCGGTGACCTCTACATGTGCAACCGCAGCATCATTGGCGAATTCCGTGCCTACAAGACGGGTCATGCCCTGAACAACAAGCTGCTGCGTGCCTTGCTGGCCGAGCAGGAGGCGTGGGAACTGGTAACCTTCGAGGGTGAGGGCAACAAAGCGCCCATCACTTACTACGATAACGGTCTGGTTCTGGCCTGATAGCTGTGCAACGGAACGTCGGTCCTCTCTCCGCACCGACGTTCCGTCATTTGTTTACTCCATCCTTTAATACCGATTATCTCCCGGTTTTATTCCCCGTGCTGGCCCTTGGCCTCACCTGACCGAGCAGACTGATTTCTATGAGCATTACCCTGATCCTCAACGGCAAGCAGCGACGCAAGTTGCACTTACCCAAACAACGTCTGGCCTGGGTCGGCGGTATCCTCTTCACTGTATTGGCCCTGGGTGGTGGCTGGCTCTGGCAGAGCTGGCACCAGAAAATGGAGGCGCTGGAAGTCGCGCTGGCCATGGCCGAACAGCAAAAATCCACGCAAGGGGCCGATGAAGCCCGCGAACAGCTTGCCATGCTGGCTGCCCAGGTGGGTACCATGCAGGGGCAGCTGGGTCGCCTCAATGCGCTCGGCGAGCGGCTGACCGAGAAGGCAGACCTCGATCCCGAGGAGTTCAATTTCAAGGAGTTGCCCCCCATGGGCGGCCCTTCCTATGACGCGGATCTGGAAGTCAGCCTCAATGAGCTGCAGGATTCCATGAAGCATCTCAGCCAGCAGCTCAGCAGTCGTGAAGAGCAGCTGTCGGTACTTGAATCTTTCATCATGAATCACCATATAACCGATGCCGGTTTTATTTCCGGTTCGCCGGTCAAGCAGGAGCGAGTTTGGGTCTCCTCTGGCTTCGGTGGTCGGGTCGATCCGTTCAACGGTCGCGCCAAGATGCATAAAGGGGTGGATTTCCGTGGCAAGCCCGGCACTCCCATCCTGGCCACAGGCCCGGGCATCGTCAGCTGGGCAGGCCGCCATCCGGAATTTGGCAATATGGTGGAGATCAACCATGGCAATGGTCTGGTGACCCGCTACGCCCACAACTCCAAGTTGCTGGTCGAAGTGGGCACCCTGGTCGATGAGGGCCAGAAGATTGCCTTGATGGGACGCACCGGTCGCGCTACCGGGGTCCATTTGCATTACGAAGTGTTGAAAGACGGTCGTCAGGTCAACCCCGCACGCTTTCTTAACGCCAGACGGGGTTAGGTTTTTTTCTCCAGGTTCCAGTGACGGAACACTTATATAACCAGAAATAGTTGGTACCCATGATTAGCACACTGCTCACCAAAATTATCGGCAGCCGGAACGACAGAACGCTCAAGGCTTTGCGCAAAATTGTAAAACAGATCAATGCGATGGAACCTCAGTTCGAGGCCCTGTCCGATCAGGAATTGCAGGCCAAGACAGCTGAATATCGTCAGCGTCTGGAGCAGGGTGAGACGCTGGAGCAGTTGCTGCCGGAAGCGTTCGCCACCGTGCGTGAAGCCTCCCGCCGGGTGTTTGGCATGCGCCACTTCGACGTGCAGCTGATCGGTGGCATGGTGCTGAACTCCAACCGCATCGCTGAAATGAAAACCGGTGAAGGCAAGACGCTGACGGCCACATTGCCGGCATATCTGAATGCCCTGAGCGGTCGCGGTGTGCACGTGGTGACGGTGAACGACTATCTGGCCAAGCGTGATGCCGAAGCAAACCGCCCCCTGTTTACCTTCCTCGGCATGACGGTCGATTGCAACGTGCCAGGCATGGATGCGTCCCAGAAGCGTGACGCCTACGCCGCCGATATCACCTACGGTACCAACAACGAATTCGGTTTCGATTACCTGCGCGACAACATGGCGTTTTCGCCGGAGCAGCGCGTGCAGCGTCCGCTCAACTACGCGCTGGTGGATGAGGTGGATTCCGTGCTCATCGATGAAGCCCGTACCCCGCTCATCATCTCCGGTCCGGCCGAAGACAGCTCAGCCCTCTATATCCAGGTCAACAAGCTGATCCCTGAGCTGATCAAGCAGGACAAGGAAGACACCGAGGAGTACACGGGTGAAGGTCATTACACGGTCGACGAGAAGAACCGTCAGGCCCTGTTGACCGAAAACGGCCAGATCTTCGTGGAAGAGCTGCTCAAGCGAGAGGGCTTGCTGGCAGAAGAGGACTCTCTGTTCTCCGCCACCAACATCAGCCTGCTGCACCACGTCAACGCCGGTCTGCGTGCCCACACCCTGTTTGAGCGCAACGTCGACTACATAGTGCAAAAAGACGAGATCGTCATCGTCGACGAACACACGGGTCGCACCATGCCGGGCCGTCGCTGGTCCGATGGTCTGCATCAGGCCGTCGAGGCGAAGGAAGGGGTCAAGATCCAGAACGAGAACCAGACTCTGGCCTCCATCACCTTCCAGAACTACTTCCGTCTCTATGACAAGCTGGCGGGCATGACGGGTACTGCGGATACCGAAGCCTTTGAATTTCAGCAGATTTATGGCCTGGATACAGTCGTTATCCCGACCAACAAGCCGATGGTGCGCAAAGACATGGGCGATCTGGTCTATCTGACCGCCAATGAGAAATACGCCGCCATCATCGAAGATATTCGTCAGTGCGTGGCCAAGGGTCAGCCGGTACTGGTCGGTACCGTCTCCATCGAAAACTCGGAGCTGCTCTCCGGCATCCTGACCAAGGAAGAGATCCCGCACAAGGTGCTGAACGCCAAGTTCCACGCCATGGAAGCGGAGATAGTCGCTCAGGCGGGTCAACTCGGCGCCGTCACCATTGCCACCAACATGGCCGGTCGTGGTACCGACATAGTGCTGGGTGGCAACTGGCAGGCAGAGATTGCCCAGCTGGAGAATCCGAGCGATGAACAGATCAGCGAAATCAAGGCCGCCTGGCAGATCCGCCACGATGCCGTGCTTGCTGCCGGTGGCTTGCACATCATTGGTACCGAGCGCCACGAATCCCGTCGCATCGACAACCAGCTGCGCGGTCGTTCCGGTCGTCAGGGTGACCCGGGTTCCTCCCGCTTCTATCTCTCCATGGAAGATACCCTGATGCGGATCTTCGCCTCCGATCGTGTCACCGGCATGATGAAGAAGCTGGGCATGGAAGAGGGCGAAGCCATCGAGCACCCCTGGGTAACCAAGGCCATCGAAAACGCCCAGCGCAAGGTGGAGGGTCGCAACTTCGACATCCGCAAGAGCCTGCTTGAGTTTGATGACGTGGCCAATGATCAGCGCAAGGTGGTCTATGAGCAGCGCAACGAGCTGCTGGATACCAACGACATCTCCGAGACCATTCACGTCATCCGCGACGACGTCTACGGCGCCGTGATCGACGAGTACATTCCGCCCCAGTCTCTGGAAGAGATGTGGGATGTGCCGGGTCTGGAAGCGCGCCTGAAGGCCGACTTCGCGCTGGATCTGCCGCTGCAGCAGTGGCTGGCGGAAGATGACAAGTTGTATGAAGAGAAGCTGCGCGAGCGCATTCTGGAAGAAGCCACCAAGCTCTATGCCCACAAGCAGGAGATGGTCGGTATCGATGTGCTGCGCAACTTCGAGAAAGCCGTGATGTTGCAAACCCTGGATGGCCTGTGGAAGGAGCATCTGGCGGCCATGGATCACCTGCGTCAGGGCATACATCTGCGCGGTTACGCCCAGAAGAACCCCAAGCAGGAGTACAAGCGCGAGTCCTTCGATCTGTTCACCCAGATGCTGGAAACCCTCAAGCGTGACGTGGTCAGCATCCTGAGCCGGGTGCAGGTGCAGGGACGTGATGTGGAGGCGCTGGAAGAACAGCAACGCCAACAGGCGGAAGCCGCTCCCCACACTTATACCCATGCCGCAGCAGAGAGCCAGCTGGCCGATGAAGAGGCCGCTGCCGAAGAGGGTCACACCACCTTCGTGCGGGACGAGCAGAAGGTCGGGCGCAACGATCCCTGCCCCTGCGGCTCCGGCAAGAAATACAAGCACTGCCACGGTCAGTTGACCTGATCTGTCAGTGGCGCTTCATGCACCGCCTCCGGGCGGTGCATTCATTTCAGGGCGGCAAAAGGAGAGGGACTGGATGAGCAAGATGCCGACAGGATGGGATGCCGGTGCCCATGAGTGCTGGCTCGGAGGCCAGCGACAAGCGGCGATCCAGCAGTTGCTGGTGCGACTGAACGGTGCTGCCGTCAAACCTGTGGCGTGGCAGCTGCAGTTTGCCTATTACCTTTTCCTATGCGATGACCCGGCCTCTGCCGCGCAAGTGCTGGAGATGGCTCACCAGATGGCACCCGAGAATGACGAGGTGCTGCGCAATCTCTGCATCAGTCTGTCGCGTTCGGGACAGTACGAACGTGCGGTCGAGAGGCTGCAGATCCTGCTGGTGCGAGCGCCGGCGGATTTCCATGCGCTGGACGCGCTCTGCGCCTCGCTGGCCAAGCTGGGGCGTCATGCTGAGGCGGCGGTGGCAGGCACCAGCGCGCTGATCCTGAAAGATCGTGCTGCCCGATATCAGCCCGAGGGCTGGTCGTTACCTGACGATGAGCCTGAAACCTGGCTGGCGAGCCGCGAAGGCAAACAGGATGTCATCGCCTTCTCCCTGTGGGGCAAGGCGCCTCGCTATCTTCGAGGGGCCATCGACAACGTGCTGGCGGCCGCCTATCTCTATCCCGGGTGGCGCGTGCGTTTCTATGTGGATGAAAGCGTGCCGTCGGCACTGGCGGCTTGTCTGCGGGGTCTGGGGGCCGAGGTGCTGGTGCAAGCATCCGGTCAATCCCTGCGTCAGCGTCTGTGCTGGCGCTTCTTGGTGGCCAACGACCCGCGGGTGGGACGCTTCCTGGTGCGGGATGTGGATTCAGTGCTGAGCGTGCGAGAGCGCATTGCCGTCGATGACTGGCTTGCATCGGAGCGCTGGTTTCATATCATGCGGGACTGGTGGAGCCATACCGATCTGGTCTTGGCGGGTATGTGGGGTGGGGTGGCTGGCGTTCTGCCGCCGTTGACCCCCTTGCTCAATGCCTATCAACCCGAGGCGATGGAAACGCCGAACATAGATCAATGGTTTCTGCGCGACACGCTTTGGGGCTACTTGGCCCAGAGCTGTCTGGTTCATGATCGCTGCTTCACCCCGCCAGGGGCGATCCCCTGGCCGCGTCCCTCTCCCGATGGGGATGAGCATGTGGGACAGGATATCTTTACGGCACAAGGGGAACGCCAGGCTGGCCGCCTGGCCCCCTGGATGACCGAGTTGCCGTGTTTACGTTGAGGACAATGATGGAACAGAAAAAACGGCTCTGGGTGGCGGTTGGCGTCATCGAGAATGAACGGGGCGATATCTTTATCGCCAAGCGCTCTTCAGACCGCCATCAGGGCGATCGCTGGGAGTTTCCGGGTGGCAAGGTGGAGGCGGGGGAAGACCTGCTCACCGCGCTGGACAGGGAGCTGTGGGAAGAGATTGGCATCCGGGTGCTGGATTGCGCCCCCTTCATGGAGCTGCACCACGACTATCCAGAGAAGCAGGTGTTGCTGGATATCTGGAAGGTGACCCGTTTCAGCGGCGAGCCGTTCGGCAAGGAGGGGCAGGAATGTCTGTGGGTGCCGCTGGCGTCGCTGCATGAATACCGGTTCCCGGATGCCAACGGTCCTATCGTGGCGCGGCTGCAAGACTCTCTGACCGCCTGATGCGGTGTAGCTGAGTCAGGCGGATATGACAGAGATTAAAAAAGGGCCTTGCGGGCCCTTTTTTGTGCGTGGTTCATTGCCACTGCTCACCCTCTTCCGGGTAAGGCAACAGATCCGGATTGATGGGGCCCGGGATGCGTTTCTCCTCGTTGGCCCACTCACCCAGATCGATCAGCTGGCAGCGTTTGCAACAGAAGGGCCGAAACGGACTCTGGGGGCCCCACTCCAGCTCGGTTTTACAGGTTGGGCATTTTATCTTGGTGACCATTCTTGCTCCTTAGCAGCAGGCGAGCTGGAAGGGGACATCGCCAATCTGCTGCTCTGTGGTTGGCAGGAAGCGCAGGGCGAAACGGTTCTTGTGGCCACTCAGCGTCGGATAGCACTGCTGGGCGTCGGGCAAGCGGATCCGGATCAGCTCGGCACTCTCGGCGGTATCCTGGAAGAAACCGTTGGTGGCGATCTGATCGCTGAAGTTGCCGGATTCGCGCCACAGCCGCAGCAGCAGGGAGATGGCATTCATCAGCAAGTTGATGTCGCTGAGCCACAGTTGCATCTGCTGATGGCGAGCGACAGCCGCGGTACCGAGCCAGTGGTGCAGCTGTGGTACATCGAAGGCGCACAGACCGCCAGGGATGGAGAAGCGCTGGCGGATGGAGCCGAGCATCCGATCTTCTTTCAGTCTGGCACCCGGGCGCGGGGCGCTGAGCAGGTTGCGAGAGAGCTGGGTGCTCTCCTGCTGCATCTGCTTGATCTGGTCCAGGTCGACATCCGGCAGACTGGCCCAGTGGCTCAGACGCTGGCCTAGACGTTCCAGATCCTTGATGAGATCGGCACGCAGATCGCCACGCTCCAGCAGCTCCTGCAGATCGAACAGCCCCTTGAAGAAGGCGATGTGTGCCCAGGACTGGTCACTTTCCAGATTGTCGCGGATCTGGGAAAACAGGGACTCCAGACGAAGATAGGTCCGGCTTTTTTCATTGAGGGGGAAATCGTAAATCATGCCTAATCCTGGCCAGCCATAAACCGGCCTAGTGTACTCACACTTGGCTGGCTTGTTGAGAGGCAAATGCCATATATGTCTCGTGCAGCGCTAAAATACGCGGCTTTATGGTCTCGGGTGCGCCATTTTTGTTATCCAGCACGTCATCGGCTGCTGCGAGCCGTTCCGCACGACTCGCCTGGGCGGCCAGAATGGCCTGCGCCTGCGCCCGGCTTACGCCGTCCCGACGGCAGGTTCGCTCAATCTGGGTCGCCTCATCCACGTCAATCACCAGCACCCGGTTGGCAAGGCCGGTGAGCTTGTTTTCCACCAGCAGCGGCACCACCAGCAGACAATAGGGGGAGCGTGCGGCGGCGCACCGGCGCAGCATTTCCTGGCGGATCAGGGGGTGGAGCAGGGCATTGAGCCAGGCCTTGGCGTCCGGGTCGCTGAACACCCGCTCCCGCAGGCCGCGTCGATCGAGCTGGCCATCAGGGGTGATGACATCCGGGCCAAAATGGGCCGCGATGGCGGCAAGGGCCGGGGCGCCGGGCTCCACGACTTCGCGAGCGATGACGTCCGCATCCACTACGTCTATGCCCAGTTCGGCAAATTGATTGGCTATGGTGGTTTTACCGCTGCCAATCCCACCTGTGATTGCAACAACATACATGGGTCAGAACACCCTTTTTCAGAGGAAAGTCGTGAGATACCAGCGGGTGATGCTATCGCCCCACAGTAGCACAATCCAGCCCGCGATGGCGAGATAGGGGCCAAAGGGAATGGGTTTGCTCTGATGGTGATTGCGCAGCAGGATCAGGCCTATGCCCATGAAGGCGCCGACCAGGGAGGAGAGCAGCAGCACTATGGGCAGCGCCTGCCAGCCCAGCCAGGCGCCCAGCGCGGCCAGCAGCTTGAAGTCGCCATAACCCATGCCCTCCTTGCCGGTGAGCAGCTTGAAGGCCCAATAGAGGCTCCATAGCACCAGATAACCGGCCATGGCGCCGATCACCGCATCGCCAAGCGATACAAAACCGCCCAGCAAGTTGAACAGCAGCCCGCCCCACAGCAGGGGCAAGGTGAGCTGGTCCGGCAGCAGCATCTTGTCGAGATCGATGAAGGTGAGTGCTACCAGAACCCAGGTCAGCAGCAGGGCCGCCAGCGTGCCCCAGCCCGGTGCGAGTGTCATGGCAACGGCTACCGAGAGCAGCGCGGTCAGCAGCTCGACCAGCGGATAGCGGGCCGATATGGGGGCATGGCAGCCTCGGCAGCGACCCCTGAGCCAGAGCCAGCTCAGCAAGGGGATGTTTTCCAGTGCCGTGATGGGGTGATTGCAGTGGGGGCAGCAGGAGCGCGGCACCATCAGGTTGTAGGGCGGCTCGTCGACCCCCTCGTCATCAGGGTTGAAGTAGTTGCGATATTCGGCCTGCCACTCCCGTTCCAGCATGATGGGCAGGCGATGGATCACCACGTTGAGAAAACTGCCGATCATCAGGGAAAAGAGAAATACCAGCGAGAAATAGAGCCATGGCAAGCCGTGTGCCAGCTCGAGAAGAAGTGTCATAACCAACCGTCTGTCATGAAATGGGGGAAGGGCATGCGTTTGTGAGCGCATACCCTCGTGAATCAGCCTACTACGTCGCCCAGTTTGAAGATGGGTAGATACATGGCCACGACCATGCCGCCCACCAGTACCCCCAGCACCACCATGATGAGGGGTTCGAGCAAGCTGGTGAGGCCATCGACCAGGTCGTCCACCTCCTGTTCGAAGATGGTGGCGACCTTGGAGAGCATATCATCGATGGCACCGGACTCCTCACCGATCATCACCATCTGGATCACCATGTCGGGGAAGAGATCGACGGTGCGCATGGCCACGTTGATCTGCATGCCGGCGACCACCTCGTTGCGGATCGCCAGCACGGCGGTGCGATAGACATAGTTGCCGGAGGCGCCGGCGGCTGAAATCAGTGCATCCACCAGCGGGATACCGGCGGAGAAGGTGGTTGACAGGGTGCGGGCAAAACGCGCCATGGCCGCCTTGTGCAGTATCATGCCGACCACAGGTATGGTGAGGATGAACTTGTCTGTGTTGTCTTTGACCTTCTGGGAGGCACGCCATGCCCGTACATAGAGGAAAATGGCGAGTGCTGTGCCGCCAAAGATGACATACCACCAATGTTGCATGAAGCGGGAGATACCGATGACAAACTGGGTGAAGATGGGCAGTTCGGCACCGAAGCTTTTGAAGATATCCTCAAACTGCGGGATGACGAACAGCAGCAGTATGGAGGTGACGACAATGGCGACCAGCATGACCATGGCGGGATAGAACATCGCCTTCTTGATCTTGGACTTGAGTGCTTCCGACTTTTCCCGATAGGTGGCGATGCGGTCATAGATGGTCTCCAGCGCACCGGACTGCTCACCCGCCTCAACCAAATCACAATAGAGCGCATCAAAGTGGCGGGGGTGGCGGCGCAGCGCCTCGGACATGGGGGTGCCGGTTTCCACGTCGGCGGCAATCTGCCCCATGAGTTCACGCATCGCGGCTTTTTCGTGGCTGCGGGCTATGATCTGCAGGCTTTGCACCAGGGGGACGCCGGCGGAAAGCATGGTGGTGATTTGACGGGAGACGATGGCAATATCCATCGGCTTGATTTTGGCGCCACCCTTGGAGAATAACCCTTGGCTCTTCTTGCTCACTTTGGTGACGTTGACGCCCTGCTTGCGCAGTTCAGCCTTGACTGTGTTGATACTGTCGGCCTGCAATTCACCGGAGACCTTCTGACCTTTGCGGTTCACTCCGTGCCAGCGGAAGGCGAAGACTTTTTTGGGGACGTTCTGTTTCTGCGTTAGCGTTGCCATCACTGCGTCCTGCAATTGGGCTCTGGTATCCCGCTCAATACCTTGCTGTGCGGTTTGCCTTGGCCTGATGGAAATCCTCAGGCGCACCAGCTTGGCGACACCTGGACGAATCAGCTTGATCGATATGCACCGTCAGTTGGTGGTCACCCGATTTATTTCTGCCAGGCTGGTCACTCCCAGACGAGCCTTCTCAAGGCCGGATATACGCAGAGTGCGCATCCCCTCTTTCTGGGCAATGGCCGCGATTTGCAGAGAGTTGGCACCTTGCATAATCAATTTTGCAATGTTTTCAGACATTAGCATGATTTCGTAGATACCGACCCGCCCTTTGTAGCCGCCAGAGCAATCCTTGCAACCCACGGGTTTGAACAGGCGTAGTCCGGCAGCCAACTGTTGCTGGGTGAATCCCAGCTCCAGTAACTCGGCTTCGGGCACCACCTCGGGTGCCTTGCAGTGATCGCACAGTTTGCGGGCGAGCCGCTGGGCCATGATCAGGGTCACCGAGGAGGCAATGTTGAAGGCGGGTACCCCCATGTTCATCATGCGTGTCAGGGTTTCGGCAGCCGAGTTGGTATGCAGAGTTGAGAGCACCAGGTGGCCTGTTTGGGCGGCCTTGATGGCGATCTCGGCGGTTTCCAGATCCCGGATCTCCCCCACCATGACCACGTCGGGATCTTGGCGAAGAAAGGAGCGAAGGGCGCTGGCGAAGGTCAGCCCCGCCTTGGGGTTGACCTGTACCTGATTGACACCTGGCAGGTTGATCTCCACCGGATCTTCGGCGGTGGAGATGTTCACCTCCGTGGTGTTGAGAATATTGAGACCGGTATAGAGGGAGACTGTCTTGCCCGAGCCGGTGGGGCCTGTTACCAGTATCATCCCCTGTGGCTTGGAGAGGGCGCGCAGATATTGGGCCTTCTGCCGGTCGTCGAAGCCGAGTTGCTCTATGTTGAGCCGCGCTGCCGAGGAGTCCAGCAAGCGGATGACGATCTTCTCTCCCCACATGGTGGGCAGGGTGTTGACCCGCATGTCCATGGACTTGTTGCGGGACAGCTTCAGCTTGATGCGGCCATCCTGTGGCAGCCGCCGTTCGGCGATGTCGAGCCGTGCCATGACCTTGAGGCGGGCGGAGAAGCGGTTGGCCAGATTGACCGGTGGTGTCGCGATTTCGTGCAAGATGCCGTCGATCCGAAAGCGGATGCGATATTTGGTCTCATAGGGTTCGAAGTGCAGGTCGGATGCGCCACGCTTGATGGCATCCATCATGATTTTGTTGATGTATTTGACGATGGGAGCATCGTCGTCGGCGGTGTTGACGCTCTCATCGAGTCGCGAGTTTTCGTCCGAAACTTCCAGCTCGGAGATCTCTGATTCGTCGATGTCCTCCATGCCGAGGGCATCCTGATCGCTCTCCAGCAGTTTGCCGATGGCGGTCGTCAGCTTGTTCTCTTCGACCAGCAGCGCCTCGGTATGCAGTCCGAAGCTGAAGCCGAAATCCTCCAGTGCCGAGACGTTGGTCGGATCCGACATGGCGATATAGAGGGTATGGCCCTGG
The DNA here is from genome assembly GCF_000820005.1 of Aeromonas piscicola. Lineage (GTDB taxonomy): Bacteria > Pseudomonadota > Gammaproteobacteria > Enterobacterales > Aeromonadaceae > Aeromonas > Aeromonas piscicola. The sequence goes on from NZ_CDBL01000044.1 coordinate 92,452, forward strand.
GTATAGATGGGCAGCACATGGTGTTTCTCAATCAGCTTCTGATTGAGGTATTTCTGCGGGATCTCGGCCAGGTCGAAGGCGGCAAGATCCAGCAGAGGTACCCCATACTCCAGCTCGCAGAAATCCGCCAGCGCCTTGCTGTCGAGGATCTCGTTCTCTATCAGAAAGGTCACAAAGGGTTTGCGCTGGGCCTTGGCTTGGCTCAGATAGCGCTGCGAGTCGGACTCACTAAGCAGGGAAGACGCGGCCAGGCTTAATGCCAGGCCGCTATTGGGACTAGAGGTCATTTATTTAGCCGGACAATAGTCGGCAGCACCAGTAGCACAAGCCATAGTCCACGTTAATGGGTCTGTATTTGACGGTGCTGAACTAGTTAAAACCACAGTATCGCCAACAACTAGAGGGGCCAAAACACCTGCTGCCGCGCTGGCAGTTGGTGCCGATGTAACTGTCCAAGCGTTAGTGCCACCGCCGGCAACTGTGGTTGTAATATTCCCTTGTGCGACAGCTCCACTTTGAATATCAGCAAGGACACATGCAGTACCTTTAGTTTGTACACACACCTCAATGGAGGTCTTGTACTTGCCTGTTGCAGAAGCTACTTCAGTCATCTTGGCTTTTTTGGTGTAGTTCTGATAAGCCGGCAGTGCAATGGCCGCCAGGATGGCGACGATCGCGACCACGATCATCAATTCGATAAGGGTAAAGCCTGATTGTTTCTTCATTTCAAATATCCTTTTGTCCTTGGTTCCTGGGAAGTGCCGGTGGAAAACTATCCACACGTCAATATCTTATCCGAGCTGTCCGGCTTGGCAACAGAGGTTGTGGCCTTTGTTAACCACTTTTCTATCATTTACAGATAACTTGATATAAATCATAGACAAAGAGTCTCTATCGACTCTTTTTTACTGGCGGGGCTGGGTCCATCATCACACTCCTTTGCTGAGGGATCCTGCATAAAGAAAAGGCGCCCGTGGCGCCTTTTGCAAGTCCTTCATCTTGTTATATGTCACCGGCGTCATCCTGCGATTGTGGCGCCTCCCCGACTAGACAAAGCGCATCGAGAGATCCAGTGCCCGCACATGCTTGGTCAGAGCGCCGACCGAGATAAAATCGACGCCGGTGGCGGCATAATCCGCCAGCGTGTCCAGGGTGACATTGCCGGAGACCTCCAGCTTGGCACGACCCTGATTGAGGGCCACGGCGTCGCGCATCATGGGCACATCGAAGTTGTCCAGCATCACTATGTCGGCGCCGGCCAGCAGCGCCTGTTCCAGCTCGGCCAGAGATTCAACCTCCACCTCGACCGGTTTGCCCGGATTGAGGCGGCGCGCTTCGCTGATGGCCTCGCTGATGCCGCCGCAGGCGAGGATATGGTTCTCCTTGATGAGGTAGGCGTCGAACAGGCCGATTCTGTGGTTCTTGCCGCCGCCGCAGGTCACGGCATATTTCTGGGCGGTGCGCAGCCCCGGCAGGGTCTTGCGAGTATCGAGCAGGCGGCAGTCGGTGCCCGCCAGTTCGGCCACGTAGCGGGCGGTGAGGGTGGCGACGCCGGAGAGAGTCTGTACGAAGTTCAGTGCGTTGCGCTCGCCGGTCAGCAGCACGCGGGCCGGGCCATGCAGGCGGAACAGCTCCTGATTGGGGGATAGGAGTTCGCCATCCTGTACCAGCCATTCCACTTTTACCTCGCCACCGAGCTGGACGAACACCTCGTCTACCCAGGGCTGGCCACAGAATACGCCAGCTTCGCGGGTGATGACCCGGGCACTGGCCAGGCGATCCGCCGGGATCAGCTGGGCTGTGATATCGGCGCTGGCATCCGGTTGGTCCAGCGTGGTGAGGGCTTGACCCAAGTCTTCGAGTAGTGCGGCGCGCACGGCGCGGCGGATGTCCTGTTGTAGCATGCCTGTTATTCCTGCAAGGGGCTGAGAAGCAACTGTCTGTCTTTCTGGCGCAATTCCAGCCGGCCCAGGGCATTCATGCCCACCAGGATCTCGTCCCCGTCGGCCGCCGGATTGATATAGATGGGCAAATCGTACAAGGTCAGCGGACCCATCGCCAGCGTTTCAATCTGGCCGGTCTGCACCTGAATCGTGCCTGCTGCCGTGTTGACCAGGCTGTTGCCGTTGGGACTCAGCCCGATGCGATCGGCCACCTGACGTGGCACAGTGACCCGGGTTGCCCCCGTATCCAGCAGCAGTTGCACCGGTTGGCCGTTGATGGCACCCTCCAGTCGATAGTGGCCGCTGGCATCGGCCTTGAGCAGTAGTTCGCCGCTTGCGGTGACTGTGGGTTGCGAGCGGGCGTGAAAATAGAGGGTCAGCAGCCCCATCAAAGAGAGCCAGGCCAGCAACCAGAAGCGGCGCGCCATCGGGTGCATATCCTTTCCAGAGTTGAGCAGAAGATGGTCCAGCCTAGCACAGTTGCCAGGGTGGATTGAGACGATTGCGATGAGCCTGAGAGGCGGATCGCTTTGTTGCCCATCCGGCTTTATCACATGCGTCATTCCATTGCAGATCGAGTAGATGATGACCCAGCCTAAAACAGTTTTTTCCATTGATTCAGATGGTTGGTGTGAGCAGGCCCGCAAGGTGCCGTCACCGCACCACAACGAGCGGGCCAGCTTGGACGATATCTCCCTGCTGGTGGTACACGGCATCAGCCTGCCGCCAGGGGAGTTTGGCGGGCCCTGGATCGACGATCTCTTCATGGGACGGCTGGACCCCGAGGCGCACCCTTATTTCGCCGGTATTCATCAGCTGCGGGTTTCGGCCCACTGTCTGATCCGGCGGGACGGCGAGCTGGTGCAATACGTGCCGTTTGGCGCACGTGCCTGGCATGCCGGGATATCGAGCTGGGAGGGGAGGGAGGCTTGCAATGATTTTTCCATCGGCATCGAGCTGGAAGGGACCGATGAGCAGCCCTACAGCGATGCGCAATATGAGGTGCTGGCGGGGATCAGCCGAACCATATCCAGCCATTACCCTGCCATTAGTGCGCAACGAATTGTCGGCCATTGTGATATAGCGCCAGGGCGAAAGACGGATCCAGGTGACAGTTTCGAATGGCAGCGATATCGAAAAATGCTCAACTTTAAGTAAATATTCTAAAGATAAGTTAGTGTTTTTAAAATCAATGGCTTGCCTTTGTGGTAGGCCATTTTTTCCTGCTGTTGATCAAATGTTGCCTGTGAGCCAGCTCAAAAATATTGGTCAGACCAATTTCTATGAGCTAAATCATAAATCCCTCTCTTTACCCCTTTAGTGGCAAGGCTGAACCTTGATTCAGATCATCTTTTGGGTGGACTTTTCCCAACTCCTCTGCTAATTTTCGCCCCATTCATGAAATTGGTAATACCAATTTAACAAAGTAGCCTCATGCCCTATCTCAAGATAACTCAACCCAAGCTGGCCGACGCCATTGTCGCCGAGCTGGAAAGCATGATTCTGGAAGGCAGTTTGCAGCCGGGCCAGAAGTTGCCGCCCGAGCGGGAACTCGCCATCCAGTTTCAGGTATCGCGCCCCTCCCTGCGCGAAGCTATCCAGCGCCTGGAAGCCAGAGGACTCTTGTATCGCCGTCAGGGCGGTGGCACTTACGTACAAAATGCTTTGAGCAAGGGGATTGCAGATCCCCTGTTCGAGCTGCTCAGCACCCACCCCGAAGCCCAGTATGACCTGCTGGAGTTTCGCCACGCGCTGGAAGGCATCTGTGCCTACTATGCTGCGTTGCGGGGGACGGAAGCCGATGCCGAGCGTATTCGTCAGGCGCAGTCCGCCATCGAGGAAGCCGGCCAGCAAGGTTCGCTGGTCACCGAATCCGCTGCTGTTACCCAGTTTTATCTGGCGGTGGCCGAGGCGTCCCACAACGTGGTGTTGCTTCACCTGTTGCGGGCCATGGGCCCCATGCTTGAGCAGAACATTTTACGCAATAACGAAATTTTGAATCGCCGTCCGGGAGTGGTAGCCAAGATACGTCGCCATCGTGCGCATCTGATCGAGGCTATCCTGTCGGGGGCTCCGGAGCGGGCCAGGGCTGCTTGTCATGAGCACCTGGCCTTTATCGAGGACACCTTGTTGGATATGCAGAGGGAAGACAGCCGGATCCAGCGATCCATGCGTCGGATCCGTCAGCAGGAAAACTAATCCCACAAGGCTTTATTGTCGAATGCTTGCGCCCTTCGCCGTGCAATGCCGTGCAATCACAACAAAATAGGAACCAGCCATGTCTGATATCCTGAAGAACGATGTGGACCCGATAGAAACGCTGGAGTGGCTTGCCTCTCTGGAATCCCTGCTGCGTGAAGAGGGTCCGCAACGCGCTCAGTTCATTCTTGAACAACTGGCCGAGAAAGCCCGCGTGAGCGGTGTGGACGTGGCTGCCAAGGCGAATCGCGACTACATCAACACCATCCCGTCCAGTGACGAACCGGCTTACCCGGGCGATCTGGAGATGGAACGTCGTATCCGCGCCATCATCCGCTGGAACGCCATGATGATAGTGCTGCGCGCCTCCAAGAAAGACCTGGACCTCGGTGGTCACATGTCTTCCTTCGCTTCCTCTGCGACCATCTACGAAGTTTGCTACAACCACTTCTTCCGCGCTCGCAGCGAGAAGGACGGTGGTGATCTGGTTTACTTCCAGGGTCACATCTCCCCGGGCATCTACGCCCGTGCGTTCGCTGAGGGTCGTCTGACCGCAGATCAGCTGGACAACTTCCGTCAGGAAGTGGACGGCAAGGGCATCCCTTCCTATCCGCACCCGAAACTGATGCCGGACTTCTGGCAGTTCCCGACCGTTTCCATGGGTCTGGGCCCCATCGCCGCCATCTATCAGGCTCGCTTCCTGAAGTACCTGACCGACCGTGGCATCAAGGATTGTTCCGAGCAGACCGTTTACGCCTTCCTGGGTGACGGCGAGATGGACGAGCCGGAAGCCAAGGGTGCCCTGACCGTTGCCGTGCGTGAAAAGCTCGACAACCTGGTGTTCGTGGTCAACTGCAACCTGCAGCGTCTGGACGGTCCGGTCGTGGGTAACGGCAAGGTCATCAACGAGCTGGAAGGCCTGTTCGCAGGTGCCGGCTGGGATGTCACCAAGGTTATCTGGGGTCGCAAGTGGGATGAACTGCTGAAGAAAGATACTTCCGGCAAGCTGATCCAGCTGATGAACGAAACCGTGGACGGCGACTATCAGACCATGAAGTCCCGCGATGGCGGCTACGTGCGTGAGCACTTCTTCAACCGTTACCCGGAAACCGCCGCGCTGGTCAAAGACATGACCGACGAGGAGATCTTCGCCCTGAACCGCGGTGGTCACGACCCCCGTAAACTGTTCGCCGCTTTCTCCAAAGCCGCAGCGACCAAGGGCAAGCCGACTGTCATCCTGGCCAAGACCATCAAGGGTTACGGCATGGGTGAAGCGGCCGAAGGCAAGAACATTGCTCACCAGGTCAAGAAGATGGATCTGGGCTCTGTGCGTCACCTGCGCGATCGTTTCAACCTGCCGGTCACCGACGAGCAGCTGGAAGCGCTGCCGTACCTGAAGATCGAAGAGGGTACCGAAGAGCACAAGTACCTGCACGCCCGTCGTGCCGCGCTGAAGGGCTATGTACCGACCCGTCTGCGTGAGACCACCACTCAGCTGGAAATCCCGGCGCTGGAGACCTTTGGTCCCCTGCTGGGCGAGCAGGCACGCGAGATCTCCACCACAATGGCGTTCGTGCGTTCCCTGAATGTGCTGCTGAAAGACAAGTCCATCGGCAAGCGCATCGTTCCTATCCTGGCTGACGAAGCCCGTACCTTCGGTATGGAAGGCCTGTTCCGCCAGATCGGCATCTACAGCCCGCACGGTCAGCAGTACACCCCGCAAGACCGTGACATCGTCTCCTACTACAAGGAAGACAAGCAGGGTCAGGTTCTGCAAGACGGTATCAACGAGCTGGGCGCCATGTCCTCCTGGCTGGCTGCTGCGACCTCTTACAGCACCAACGACTGCCCGATGATCCCGTTCTACATCTACTACTCCATGTTCGGCTTCCAGCGAGTCGGCGACATGGCGTGGGCAGCCGGTGACCAGCAAGCCCGTGGCTTCCTGCTGGGCGCGACCTCGGGTCGTACCACCCTCAACGGCGAAGGTCTGCAGCACGAAGATGGTCACAGCCACATCCTGGCGAACACCATCCCGAACTGCGTCTCCTATGACCCGTCCTACGCCTATGAAGTGGCGGTGATCGTCCAGGACGGTCTGCGTCGCATGTACGGAGAGAAGCCGGAGAACGTCTTCTACTACATCACTACCCTGAACGAAAACTACGCCATGCCGGCCATGCCGCAAGGCGCCGAGGAAGGTATCCGCAAGGGTATCTACAAGCTGGAAACCGTGGCCGGCAACAAGGCCAAGGTACAGCTGCTGGGTTGTGGTTCCATCCTGGGTCATGTGCGCACCGCCGCCCAGATCCTGGCGAGCGAATACGGCGTGGGTTCCGACGTGTTCAGCGTCACCTCCTTCAACGAGCTGGCCCGTGACGGTCAGGACGTGGATCGCTGGAACATGCTGCACCCGACCGCCGAGGCTCGCGTGCCTTACATCGCCACCGTACTGGGCTCCGACGCCACCATAGCCGCGACCGACTACATGAAGTCCTTCGCCGATCAGGTGCGTGCCTTCGTACCGACCGAGAACTACCGCGTGCTGGGTACCGACGGTTACGGCCGTTCCGACAGCCGTGCCAACCTGCGTCGTCACTTCGAAGTGAACGAATTCTACGTGGTGGTTGCTGCCCTGACCGAACTGGCCAAGCGCGGCGAGATCGACAAGCAGGTTGTGGCCGATGCCATCACCAAGTACGGCATCGATGCCGACAAGGTCAACCCGCTGTACGCGTAAGAGGATCGAGTGCAGTGCCGGGACACATTGCCCGGCACTGCCTTGCAAAGGTTAACGCGACAGACGCGTAAGAGGATAAAGCACTATGTCCAAACAGATTATGGTTCCGGATATCGGCGCCGATGAAGTTGAAGTCACCGAGATCATGGTGGCCGTGGGTGACAAGGTCGAACTCGACCAGTCCCTGATTGCCGTGGAAGGTGACAAAGCCTCCATGGAAGTACCGGCTCCGGCTGCCGGTATCGTCAAAGAGATCCTGATCAAGGTGGGCGACAAAGTTGCCACCGGTTCCCAGATCATGATCTTCGAAGCGGAAGGTGCTGCTGCGCCGGCGCCAGTTCAGGCTGCCGCACCGGTTGCCGCTGCTCCCGCCGCCCCTGTGGCTGCCGCTCGCAAAGACGTCCATGTCCCTGACATAGGTGACGACGAAGTGGACGTGACCGAGATCATGGTTGCCGTAGGCGACATGGTTGAAGCCGACCAGTCCATCATTGCCGTGGAAGGTGACAAGGCCTCCATGGAAGTGCCGGCGCCGTTCGCGGGCCGCGTGGTCGAGATCAAGGTTGCCGCTGGCGCCAAGGTGTCTACCGGTTCTCTGGTGATGGTATTTGAAGTGGCGGGTGCCGCGCCTGCCGCCGTTGCCGCGCCGGTTCAGGCTGCCGCTCCCGTGGCTGCTGCCCCTGTGGCCGTCGCTGCCAAAGAGGTCAATGTACCGGATATCGGCGGTGACGAAGTAGAAGTGACCGAGATCATGGTCGCCGTGGGTGACAAGGTCGACGCCGACCAGTCCCTGATCGCCGTGGAAGGTGACAAGGCTTCCATGGAAGTGCCTGCTCCGTTCGCCGGCATCGTCAAAGAGATCAAGGTGAAGGCGGGTGACAAGGTCTCCACCGGTTCCCTGATCATGGTATTCGAAGTGGCAGGCGCTGCTCCGGCCGCTGCCGCTCCGGTTGCTCAGGCCGCCGCCCCGGTCGCTGCTGCCCCTGTTGCCGCGGCTCCGGCTCCGGTTGCCCAAGCTGCTGCCGCTTCCGACTTCGTTGCCAATGACGCTTACGTACACGCCGCACCGGCCGTACGTCGCCTGGCCCGTGAGTTCGGTATCAACCTGGCCAAGGTGAAAGCCTCCGGTCGCAAGGGTCGCATCGTCAAAGAAGACGTGCAGGCCTATGTGAAGGATGCGGTCAAGCGTGCCGAGTCTGCCCCGGCAGCCGGTACAGGCACTGGCAACGGCATGAGTGTCCTGCCATGGCCCAAGGTTGACTTCAGCAAGTTCGGCCCGGTCGAAGAGCTGGAACTGACCCGGATCCAGAAGATCTCCGGTCCTGCCCTGCATCGCAACTGGGCCATGATCCCGCACGTCACCCAGTTCGACGAAGCCGATACCACCGAGCTGGAAGCGTTCCGCAAAGAGCAGAACGCGATGCTCGAGAAGCAGAAGTCGGACGTGAAGATCACCCCGCTGGTGTTCATCCTGAAAGCGGCTGCCAAGGCCCTGGAAGCACACCCGCGCTTCTGCAGCGCCCTGTCCGAAGACGGCAGCAAGCTGATCATGAAGAAGTACATCCACATCGGTGTGGCGGTAGACACTCCGGGGGGCCTGGTGGTTCCTGTGGTGCGTGACGTCAACAAGAAGGGCATCTACGAGCTGTCTCGCGATCTGGCCGAGATCTCCAAGAAGGCCCGTGCCGGCAAGCTGACCGCTGCCGACATGCAGGGCGGTTGCTTTACCATCTCCAGCCTGGGTGGCATTGGCGGTACCAGCTTTACCCCGATCGTCAACGCGCCGGAAGTGGCCATCCTCGGTGTTTCCAAGTCCGAGATGAAGCCGAAGTGGAATGGCAAGGAGTTCGTGCCGCGCCTGATGCTGCCGCTGGCCCTGAGCTATGACCACCGGGTCATCGACGGTGCTGACGGAGCCCGCTTCGTCACCACCTTGAGTGGCGTGTTGTCCGACATTCGTCGACTGGTCCTGTAAGTGAGAGGGCGGGCCCAGAGCCTGCCCTTTTTACTTCTCATTTCATTAACAGGATTGTAAACTTGCCCCGTTTTTTCACGGTTGCAGCCGCCTTGTTTGGCATTGAGTTGGCATAAGACTGCGCCGTCCGGGGATATATAAGAACGACAAAGAGGTCATGATGAGTAAAGAAATCAAAACTCAGGTCGTAGTACTGGGTGCTGGCCCTGCCGGTTATTCCGCTGCTTTCCGTGCCGCCGACTTGGGTCTGGATACCATTATCGTCGAGCGTTACTCCACCCTGGGTGGCGTCTGCCTGAACGTGGGTTGTATCCCGTCCAAGGCACTGCTGCACGTCGCCAAAGTCATTGAAGAAGCCAAGGCGCTGTCCGAACACGGCATCATCTTCGGTGCCCCGCAGACCGACATCGACAAGGTGCGCCTGTGGAAAGAGAAGGTCATCAACCAGCTGACCGGCGGTCTGGCTGGCATGGCCAAGATGCGTAAGGTTCAGGTTGTTAACGGCTTTGGTAAATTTACCGGCCCGAACACGCTGGAAGTGGAAGGTGCCGACGGCAAGACCACCGTGACCTTCGACAACGCCATCATAGCGGCTGGCTCCCGTCCGGTGAAACTGCCCTTCATCCCCCATGATGACCCGCGCGTATGGGATTCAACCGATGCGCTGGAACTGACTTCCGTACCAGGCAAGCTGCTGGTGATCGGTGGTGGCATCATAGGTCTGGAGATGGGTACCGTTTACTCTTCCCTGGGTTCCGAGATCGACGTGGTGGAATTTGCCGACCAGCTGGTACCGGCTGCCGACAAAGACATCGTCAAGATCTACACCAAGCGCGTTGCCAAGAAATTCAACATCATGCTGGAGACCAAGGTCACCGCAGTTGAAGCCCGTGCAGACGGCCTGTACGTCTCTTACGAAGGCAAGCATGCCCCGGCCGAGCCGGTTCGCTACGACAACGTGCTGGTTGCCGTAGGCCGTGTGCCGAACGGCAAGCTGATGGATGCCGAGAAGGCCGGCGTTGCCGTGACCGAGCGCGGTTTCATAGAGGTGGACAAGCAGCTGCGTACCAACGTGCCTCACATCCACGCCATCGGTGACATCGTCGGTCAGCCTATGCTGGCCCATAAGGGTGTTCACGAAGGCCACGTTGCGGCCGAAGTCATCGCCGGCAAGAAGCACTACTTCGACCCGAAAGTGATCCCGTCCATCGCCTATACCGAGCCGGAGATGGCCTGGGTTGGCCTGACCGAGAAGGAAGCCAAGCAACAAGGGCTGAACTTCGAAGTCGCCACCTTCCCGTGGGCGGCTTCCGGCCGTGCCATCGCCTCCGATTGCTCTGACGGCATGACCAAGCTGATCTTCGACAAGGAGAGCGGCCGCGTCATCGGTGGTGCCATCGTAGGTACCAACGGTGGTGAACTGCTGGGTGAAATCGGTCTGGCCATCGAAATGGGTGCCGACGCCGAAGATATCGCGCTGACCATCCACGCTCACCCGACTCTGCACGAGTCCGTGGGTCTGGCTGCCGAAGTGTTCGAAGGCTCCATCACCGATCTGCCGAACGCCAAGGCCAAGAAGAAAAAGTAATTTTCTTCCTCGCTTGCCTGAAAAAGCCGCTCGAATGAGCGGCTTTTTGTTTTTCTCCGTACCGCTTTGACTTTTCTAAAGCTACTTATGCTAAAGGTAGGTTTTGGCGCTAATGAGAGAGAACTCATGTTAGAGGCACCCATTCCATCCGATGAGGCATTGCGACTGGATACCCTGAGGCGGCTCTCTTTGCTTGATTCAGAGGCCGAGGAGCGGTTTGACCGGCTGACCCGCATGGCCCGACGGGTGTTTGATGTACCGATCGCGCTGGTGAGCCTGGTAGATGAAGAGCGCCAGTGGTTTAAATCCTGTATCGGGTTGGAGGTCAGCGAGACCGCGCGGGATATTTCATTCTGTGGTCACGCAATCATGGGTAATGAGACCTTCATCGTGCCGGATGCCTCGCAGGATCCCCGTTTTGCCGACAATCCGCTGGTGGTGGGCGGGCCCTGTATCCGCTTCTATGCCGGACAGCCACTGCAGATCGCCAACGGCTGCAAGCTGGGGACGCTCTGCATCATCGATACGGTGCCGCGGGTCTTGAGTGACGAAGATGTGGGTCTGCTCAAGGATCTGGCGGCGATGGTGGTGCGGGAACTCGAAGCGGTGCAATTGGCCACCATTGATGAGCTGACCCGGATCTCCAATCGGCGGGGGTTCGCGATGCTGGCAGAGAAGAGCCTCTCGCTGGCAAGTCGCTTGCAGATGCCACTGGCGTTGCTCTATCTGGATCTCGATGGCTTCAAGCGGATTAACGATCGGTGGGGACACGCTGAAGGGGATCGGGCCCTGATTGTCTTTGCCGGCCTGCTCAAACAGGCTTTTCGCGGCGCCGATGTGTTTGCCCGGATGGGGGGCGATGAGTTCGCCGTCTTGCTGCCCAATGTGGTGGAAGCGCAGGCGCTACTGGCCTATGAGCGTTTCAACGCCATCTTGGCCGAGCACAATCGGCGCAATGGTTGCGGTTATGCGCTGACCTGTAGCACCGGGATCGTCTGTTATGACGGGGGTGGCGGTGTGTCGCTGGCTGAACTGCTTACCCGCGCGGATGAGCTGATGTATCAGCGCAAGCGGGATGGCAAGCGCTGACGATGCCGCAATACAAGCAACCAGCAGAAACAACAGAGAGCGCCGCGGCGCTCTCTGTTGTTTCTGGCTCAATGCAAGATGCCGGTCAGAGCCGGAAATTGCCCACCAGCTTGTCGAGCTCGCCGGAGAGTTGTTGCAGGCTGCGGCTGGCATCGGTCAGCTGGTGGGCTATGTCGGCTGTCTCCATGGTGAGCTGGTTGATATCCTCCACGTTGCGATTGAGCTCGCCTACCACGCTGGACTGCTCCTCGGTGGCGGTGGCGACCTGGATGTTCATGTCATTGATCTGGGTGATGTAGGCGGTGATCTGGCCTAGCGCCCCGTTGGCCTCGTCGGCCTGGGTCACCACCGCCAGACTCTGGCTTCTGCCCTGGGTCATGGCGCTGACGGCACGGGCGCTCTGCTCCTGCAGCCGATGGATCATGCCCTGGATCTCGGCGGTGGAGGCGGCGGAGCGGTTGGCGAGGTTGCGCACCTCGTCGGCCACCACGGCGAAGCCACGGCCCTGCTCGCCGGCGCGGGCCGCCTCGATGGCGGCGTTGAGGGCCAGCAGGTTGGTCTGCTCCGAGATGCTGCGGATGGTCTCCAGAATACTGCCGATGGAATCGGTCTGGGTGGCCAGCGACTCTATCACCCCGGCTACCTGCACGATCTCGTCGGAAAGACCGACTATGCCGTGGCGCGCCTGGGCCACCACACCGGCGCCTGCTTCGGCCTGATCGTTGGCCTGCCTGGCCACTTCGGCCGCCTGGGAGGCATTGCCTGCAATCTCGCTCACCGTTGCCCCCATCTCGTGGATAGCCGTGGCCACCTGCACTGTGCGGTCGCGCTGGGCGGTACAGTTTTGCTGGGTCAGCTGGGCCTTGCTGGCGACCTCGTCGGCGGTGGCGGCCAGCTGGTGGGAGTTGCGGGCCACCTGCTCGATGGCGTTGTGGATCTTGCTGACGAAGTGGTTGAAGCTCAGCGTGATCTCCGCCAGTTCGTCGTTGCCGCTCAGCTGGGCGCGGGAGTCCAGTGCCAGATGCTCGGCGGCATAGCCTATGTATTGCTGCAGAAATCCGACCCGGCGCTTGAGGTTCATCAGTATGAGCACCGAGACCAGCAGCGAAATAAGGATGGCGGCCGTGATGATGGTGATCATCTGCATCCGCCCGCTGGCATAACTCTGCTCACCCAGTTGGTGGCGCTGCTGGGCCTGCTGGATCAGGCCGTCGAGCAGGGCGTTGGCATCCTTGCGCATGGAGCCATAGGTGACAGTGTAGCGATCCCGATAGATGCCTCTGGCCGCTTCCATATCCCCCTGCTCCAGGGCCTGCAGCATGGGATTCAGTTCGTTGCTCGCCATGCCCTCGAACTGGCTCAGCAGTCGTTGGGCATTGGCCCTGGCCGCCGGATCCGTCTGGGCAGTCACCGCCTGCTGCATGGCCAGGCGCATCTCGGGTATGTCCTCCTCCCGGCTCTCCTTGACCCGGGTGATCACCCCTTTCGCATCCTTGAGGGAGGTATCCTGCAACAGCATCATGTCGATCCCTACCCGCATGCGGGGAATGCGCGACACCACCTCCGCCATGGCGCGCATGGGGGTGGCCGTGTTCTGGTAAAGCTCGGTGGATTGTTGCTGGATGGAGCCCATGCTTCGCAGGCTGGCGCCCCCCACGAGCAGCAGGGCGAGGCAGGGCACGGTGACAGCCAGGATCAGCTGCAATTTGAGCGTCAGTTTACCTTCTAGCAAGGGAGTGCTCCTTCATGGCTGGCCATGATGTGGTCCAGGTGGGTTGTTGCCAGTATAGATATGAATTGGCCGACTCCCCGGCAAAGGGCAGGGCGAAAGAGCGGATAGCAAAAGGGAGCGCCATGGCGCTCCCTTGCTGATGGCAGGCTGCCGATGGGTTACAGCCGGAAGTTGCCGACCAGCTTGTCGAGCTCGCCGGAGAGCTGCTGCAGGCTGCGGCTGGACTCGGTCAGCTGGTGGGCTATGTCGGCCGTCTCCATGGTGAGCTGGTTGATGTCCTCCACGTTGCGGTTGATCTCGCCAACCACGCTGGATTGCTCTTCGGTGGCGGTGGCGACCTGGATGTTCATGTCGCTGATCTGGGTGATGTGGGCCGTGATATGGCCGAGGGCGGCATTGGCCTCGTCAGCCTGAGCCACCACTTCCAGGCTCTGGCTGCGGCCCTGGGCCATGGCGCTGACAGCGCGGGCACTTTGCTCCTGCAAGCGGTTGATCATGCCCTGGATCTCGGCGGTGGAGGCGGCGGATCGGCTGGCCAGGTTGCGCACCTCGTCGGCCACCACGGCGAAGCCGCGGCCCTGCTCGCCGGCGCGGGCGGCCTCGATGGCGGCGTTGAGCGCCAGCAGGTTGGTCTGCTCGGAGATGCTGCGAATGGTGTCGAGAATGCTGCCGATGGAGTCGGTCTGGTTGGCCAATGACTCTATGACCCCGGCGACCTGCTCAATCTCGCCGGAGAGCCCGACGATGCCGTGGCGCGCCTGGGCTACCACCAGGGCGCCGGCATCGGCCTGATCGTTGGCCTGCCTGGCCACGTCGGCCGCCAGCGAGGCGTTGCCGGCTATCTCGCCGACTGTGGCCCCCATCTCGTGGATGGCGGTCGCCACCTGCACAGTGCGGTCGCGCTGGGCGGTACAGTTGTGCTGGGTCAGCTGCGCCTTGCTGGCCACCTCGTTGGCGGTGGCGGCCAGTTGGCGGGAGTTGCTGGCCACCTGTTCGATGGAGGCATGGATCTTGGCGACGAAGTTGTTGAAGCCGGTGGCGACCTGGGTCAGTTCATCACGACCTTCCACCTTGAGACGCTGGGTCAGATCCCCGTCGCCACTGCCCAGTTCACGGAACAGGCGGGCCAGTTCGTTGAGTGGTCGGCTGACCGAGCCGGCCAGCAGCATGCCAAGCAGCCCCATGCCGGCGGCGATGGCCAGACTGACCAGCAGTATGTGCAGCCGCGCCTTGTCCAGCTCGGCATAGATCTCGGCTTCCGGCACCTGGGCCACCAGATACCAGTCGAGCATGGGAATGTAGCTGGTGGCCAGCACCACGGCCTGGCCATCGACCTCGGCATGGGTGGCGGCGAACGCCTGCTTGCTCAGCAGATTGGTACTGCCGCCGCTGGCCAGTTGGGCCAGATTGTCCCGGTCGATACGGGCGGCATCCGGGTGCAGCTTCACCTTGCCGCTGCCATCCGTCATGAACACGAAGCCGCTGTCACCGATGCGGAAGTTGGCAAGCATGCTGACCATGCTGTCGAGGGACTTGGCGAGCCCTGCCAGCCCACGGCCGTTGAGCTGCTGAAAGTTGACGAACAGCTTCACCTCGCCGTTGGCCTCGCGGAAGATGCTGAGCATCAAGTCTTGCGGGCTCTTGGTATAGCCGTAGAACCAGGCGTCCTGCTCCGGGGTCAGATTGCGCAGGAAGCCGTCCTGGTTGTAGTAGGCGGCACTCTGCCGGTCGGCGAAGGAGGCGGTGACCAGCCCGTATTGTGCCGTCATGTCCTTGAGCTGATCGATGAGGATGGACTCCTGCTCCTTGGGCATGCCACGGGCAACCCAGTCCAGTACGAAGCGATCATTGGCCAGCTGTTTGGCGGCACTCGCGACCGAGGTGAGATCCTTTTCGATCTCCTTGCCGATGCGCTGGGTCAGGTTGGGCAGCTCCTGCTCGAACATGCGGGTTTCGATCAGCTGCTGGGCCGAGCGCTGGCTGAAATAGCCCACCAGCAGGCAGGAGAGCACCACGGCCAGGGTGACTGTGGCCAGAATTTTCTGTTTGAGTGTCAGGCTTGCAAGCATGGGAGTGACTCAGGAGTGTGGACACGGGATTGAGCCCATATTAGCGGCAGCGCCCGGGTGCCCTTGAGAGGCTTGCCGGTTTTATTGGCAGATTGCGTTTGCGCTCACAGGACGGTGCCGGATTGTTCAGCCTCATTGGCGGCTCGGTGAGTGCGCCATATCGCTGTCGTGGCGGTTGCGGTTCCTTTTTCGCACCTTATAGTAGGCTTCATTGCTCACTTGGCTCGCACTGGATTCAATGGAAAATCATATGCGCATCTTTCGTCGGGGATGGACCCACCTGCTTCTGGTTTTGCTGGCTTGCCTGCCGTTCATGGCGGCGGCCCAGTCCGATCGGCCCAGGATTGCTCTGGTACTGAGTGGTGGCGGCGCCAAGGGGGCGGCCCATATCGGCATCCTCAAGGTGCTGGAGGAGAAGCGCATTCCGGTCGACATCATAGTGGGTACCAGCATGGGCTCCTACGTGGCGGGCATGTATGCCATGGGGCTCAGCGCCGAAGAGGTGGAACGCACCACGCTCGCCATCGACTGGAACAAGGGCTATCAGGACAAGGTAGGTCGTGACGAGCTCTCCCTGCGCAAGAAGCAGCAGAGCGAGAAGTACCAGCTGCGCACCGACATCGGCGTCAACGGTGATTCGGTCCAGTTCCCGGATGGCTTCTTCCAGGGACAGTCCATGGCCAGCCTGCTGCGCCACGCCACGTCCAACCTGCCGGCGCAGAAGAGCTTCGACGATCTGCCCATCCCCTATCGCGCCGTGGCGACCGACATGGAGACGGTGACTCCCTTCGTGCTGGGGAGCGGCAGCCTCGCCAAGGCGATGCAGGCCTCCATGTCCATTCCCGGCGCCCTCAAGCCGGTGGAGTGGGAGGGGCATATTCTGGCCGATGGTGGCACAGTCAACAACATGCCGGTGGACGTGGCCAAGGCGATGGGCGCCGATGTGGTGATCGCGGTGGATATCAGCGCCAAGCTGCGTACCCGTGAATCTCTCAAGTCCGGTCTCGCCATGATAGATCAGCTCACCACCTACATGACTCAGGTCGGCACCGAGAAGCAGAAAGCACTGCTGGGGCCGAAAGACATACTGTTGACCCCTGAGTTTGGCGGCATGGGCATAGCCGACTTCACCCTGATGCCGGAAGGGATCAAGCGGGGGGAAGCGGTGGCCAATCGCGCCTCCGCCCAGCTCGATACGCTTTCCCTCTCGTCCTCCGCCTACACCGCCTATCGCAATCAGAAACTGAGCCGGCGCGCCGAGCGCAGCGGGCAGCCCGCCTACTACATCGACAAGGTGGAGATCCTCAACAAGTCCCGCCTCTCCGACGAGACGGTGCGCGCCATGCTGAAGGTGCGACCGGACAAGGTGCAGACCAATGAGAGCCTGGAGGCGGGCATTCGCCGTCTCTACGCGCTGGAGTCGTTCGATCGCATCACCTATGAGGTGGAAGAGCGCGAGGGCGAGAACGTGCTGGTGGTGGATGCCAGCGAGAAGAACTGGGGACCGGGCTACCTCAACTTCCAGTTCGGCTTTTCCGACGATTTCGAGAGCAGCTCCAACTACAACGTCGGCATGTCCTACACCCTTACCAACGTCAATGACTGGGGGGCCGAGTGGTTGACCGAGGCATCGCTCGGTACCGCCAAGCACCTCAAGACCGATTTCTACACGCCGCTGGAGCCTTCCCAGACCTTCTACGGCGAGGCGAGTCTGGCCTATGACAAGACCCAGCGCCGCATCTTCACTCCCGAGGAGACGCGTACGGAGGATGGGGTGAGCTATATCGACTCCGAATACACCTTCACCAGCGTCGATTTGGCGGTGGGCTGGAATCGCCAGCCCTGGAGCCGCCTCTCGCTGGGGCTGGAGGGAAAAGTGGGCGATATCGACATTCGCAACGTAGCGGATGCCAAGGTGGATGCCTCCTCCTGGGGGCCCTATGTCCGCTTCGAGCACGACACCCTGGATAGTCGCTATTTCCCGTATCAGGGGGTCTACTGGGACGTCAAGAGCGGCTACTCCCACGTCACGATAGAGCCGACCGGCAAGCCGACGGAGAACACCGAGGGGGTCAACTATCACCTGACGATGATCAAGCCCTGGTCCTGGGACAGGCACAGCCTCAACCTGATGTTGGAAGGGGGCGGATCCACCTCGCAGGAAGAGTATCCGCTGTTCGTGCAGGATCTGGGTGGCCTGTTCCGGCTGTCCGGCTTCCAGCACTACCAGCTCAGCGGTCGCTACAGCCTGTTTGGCGGCCTGCGCTACATCTACCGGGTGGCGGACAACGACTTTGGCGCACTGCGGGCCCCGCTCTATCTGGGCGGTTCCCTGGAGCAGGGCGGGGTATGGGACAAGGGGGAAGACATCAGCATGGAGAGCTCGTTCACCGCTGGCTCCGTCTATGTGGGGGTGGAGAGCTTCCTCGGCCCCATCTTCCTCGGTTACGGCATGGCGGAGGGGGGCAACAACATGTTTTATCTGCAATTGGGCACCACATTCGAATAACGGCCAAATGATGCCTTTTTGTTAACTTATTTCTGCTGTGTCTTTTATCTGCCGGCAAAACCTGAGCAAGTTTAAATGGTTATGTGTTTTTGGTGAATATGTGTACAGGGTTTGGATTTTAATTAGTCGTTAAAACTTATATAGTGAGGGGCACCCTACGGGTGTCCCGCAAGGACGATCGCCGCGAGCGTGGGCGAACCCCAAAAAAAGACCAAAGAGGAATTAGTCGTGCTTGAAACATACCGTAAACACGTCGCAGAACGTGCCGCCGAGGGCGTGGTAGCCAAACCTCTGGATGCAGAGCAGGTCGCCGCCCTGGTTGAGCTTCTCAAGAACCCGCCCGCTGGCGAACAAGACTTTCTGAAAGAGCTGTTGTCCTCCCGTATTCCCCCTGGTGTTGATGAAGCGGCCTATGTCAAAGCCGGTTTTCTCACCGCCATCGCCAAGGGCGAAGCCCACTCTCCCATCCTGACCGCCGCCGAAGCTGTTGAGCTGCTGGGCACCATGCAGGGTGGTTACAATATTCAACCGCTGATCGATCTGCTGGACCACAACGCCCTGGCCCCTCTTGCCGCCAAGGGCCTCTCCCACACCCTGCTGATGTTTGACTCCTTCCACGACGTGGAAGAGAAGGCCAAGGCGGGCAATGCTCACGCCAAACGGGTGATGCAATCCTGGGCCGATGCCGAGTGGTTCCTCTCCCGTCCCGAGCTGGCCGAGAAGATCACGGTTACCGTGTTCAAGGTGACTGGCGAAACCAACACGGATGACCTGTCACCGGCGCCGGATGCCTGGTCCCGTCCCGACATTCCGCTCCATGCCCTGGCCATGCTGAAAAACGCCCGTCCCGGCATCACCCCGGACAATGACGGCACCGTCGGCCCCATCAAGACCATTGACGCCCTGAAAGAGAAAGGTTTCCCGCTGGCCTATGTGGGCGATGTGGTCGGTACCGGCTCTTCCCGCAAATCCGCCACCAACTCGGTGCTCTGGTTCATGGGCGACGATATTCCCCATGTGCCGAACAAGCGCGCCGGCGGTGTCTGCCTGGGTGGCAAGATAGCCCCCATCTTCTTCAACACCATGGAAGATGCCGGCGCCCTGCCCATCGAAGTGGATGTTTCCAAGCTGGAGATGGGCGATGTGATCGACATCTACCCGTTTGCTGGCAAGATCTGCAAGCACGGCACCGAGCAGGTGCTGGCCCAGTTTGAACTCAAGACAGAGGTATTGATAGACGAGGTGCGTGCCGGTGGCCGTATTCCGTTGATCATCGGCCGCGGCCTGACCGACAAGGCGCGGGAAGTCATGGGTCTGCCGTTCTCCACCGTGTTCCGCCGTCCTGTGCCTGTGGCCGATACCGGCAAGGGTTACACCCTGGCCCAGAAGATGGTCGGCAAGGCGTGCGGTGTGAAGGGCATTCGCCCCGGCACTTACTGCGAGCCTCGCATGACCACGGTCGGCTCTCAGGACACCACGGGCCCCATGACCCGCGATGAGCTCAAAGATCTGGCCTGCCTCGGCTTCTCCGCCGATCTGACCATGCAGTCCTTCTGCCACACTGCGGCCTACCCCAAGCCCATCGACGTGCAGACTCACCACACCCTGCCGGACTTCATCATGAACCGTGGTGGCGTCTCCCTGCGTCCGGGTGATGGCGTCATCCACTCCTGGCTGAACCGCATGCTGCTGCCGGATACCGTGGGTACCGGTGGTGACTCCCACACCCGTTTCCCCATCGGCATCTCCTTCCCGGCGGGCTCCGGTCTGGTGGCCTTTGCCGCCGCGACCGGCGTGATGCCGCTGGACATGCCGGAGTCCGTGCTGGTGCGCTTCAAGGGCGAACTGCAACCGGGCATCACCTTGCGTGACTTGGTTCATGCCATCCCTTACGCCGCCATCCAGAAAGGGCTGCTGACCGTCGAGAAAGCGGGCAAGAAGAACATCTTCTCCGGCCGCATCCTCGAAATTGAAGGTCTGCCGACCCTGAAGGTGGAGCAGGCGTTCGAGCTGGCCGACGCCAGTGCCGAGCGTTCCGCCGCCGGTTGCACCATCAAGCTGGATCAGGCGCCGATCATCGAGTACCTCAAGTCCAACATCGTCATGCTGAAATGGATGTTGTCCGAAGGCTACGGTGACCCGCGAACCATCACCCGTCGCATCAAGGGGATGGAAGAGTGGCTGGCCAACCCTGTGTTGATGGAAGCGGACAAGGATGCCGAGTACGCCGAAATCATCGAGATCGATCTGGCCACCATCAAGGAGCCCATCTTGTGTGCGCCGAACGATCCGGACGATGCCCGTCTGCTCAGCACTGTGGCTGGCGACAAGATCGACGAGGTGTTCATCGGCTCCTGCATGACCAACATCGGCCACTTCCGCGCCGCCGGCAAGCTGCTCGAGAAGTTCCAGGGCGAGCTGCCGACCCGCATGTGGATAGCGCCGCCCACCAAGATGGACAAGGATCAGCTGACCGAAGAGGGCTACTACGGCATCTTCGGGCGTGTCGGTGCCCGCATCGAGATCCCGGGCTGTTCCCTGTGCATGGGCAACCAGGCGCGCGTGGCAGAAGGGGCTTCTGTGGTTTCCACCTCCACCCGCAACTTCCCGAACCGTCTGGGCAAGGGTGCCAACGTCTATCTGGCCTCTGCCGAGCTGGCCGCGGTTGCCGCCATCATCGGCAAGATCCCGACCGTGGCCGAGTACCTGCAGTATGCCAAGACCCTGGACGCCACTGCGGCCGACACCTATCGCTACCTCAACTTCAACGAGATCGCCTCCTACACCAAGAAGGCCGATGCGGTGATCCTGCAGCAAGCGGTATAAGGATTGGCGCCGGTATGGCGCAGACAGTCCAATAAAAAGCCCCGGCTCATGCCGGGGCTTTTGTTTGTGACGTCGTGCTGAGGGTCAGGCGGAGAAACCACCGTCTATGGTCAGGCTGGCGCCTGTGATATAGCCCGCTTCGGGCCCCGCCAGGTAGGCGACGAAGCTGGCGATCTCCTCATCCTTGCCGTAACGGGCCAGCGCCATCATCCCCTTGAGCTGCGCCGCCGATTCCCCGTCAGCCGGGTTCATGTCGGTATCGACCGGGCCTGGCTGGACGTTGTTCACCGTGATGTCCTTAGGGCCCAAATCCCGTGCCATGCCCTTGGTCAAACCGACCAGGGCCGATTTGCTCATGGCGTAGACGGACCCCCCCGCCATGGGAATGCGATCTGCGTTGGTGCTGCCGATATTGATGATGCGTCCCCCCTTGCCCATGTGGTGCGCCGCCTCCTGGCAGGCCACGAACACGCTGCGGATGTTGACGGCCAGGGTGCGATCGAGATCGTCCAGGGTCAGCTCTTCAATGTTGCCCCATACCAGCACCCCGGCGTTGTTGACCAGGATGTCCAGCCGACCAAAGGTGGTGACTGTCTGGCGGATGGCGTGCTGTACGGCGATGGCATCTGCACTGTCGGCACGGATGGCCAGCGCCCTGCCACCTGCAGCCGTGATGGTCGCGACAATCTCTTCTGCCTTGCTGGCCGAGGAGACATAAGTGAAGGCCACGGCGGCACCATCGCGGGCGAGGCGTTTTACAATGGCGGCACCAATGCCGCGTGAACCACCCTGTACGAAGGCAACTTGTCCACTGAGGGATTTAACGGTCAACATCTGGTCTCTCCTGTCTGGTCATGAAGTCGTGTCTGAGCGAGTGGGGAACTCAAGGGCATCCAATCCATCACCTGCAAGATGCGGCGTTGAATGAGCCTGTAAACAGTGTGATTGATTCCTTGAAATTGATTAAGTGGCTATTATTCCAATCTCTATTTCCTTCAGGGACTGAATCCGTGGCACTACAAGACCCCTTTCTGAGTGTCAGGCACTTTGTCGCCGTGGCGCAGTCGGGCAGCTTTACCGTGGCGGCATTGGCGCTGGGGCTGACCGGCTCGGCGTTGAGCAAGAGCATAGTGCGGCTGGAGGCACGACTGGGGGTCAAGCTGTTGCACAGAACAACCCGTCGGGTGAGTTTGACCCAGGAGGGGGAGGCGTATCTGGTCAGTTGTCTCCAGGCGATTCGGGTGCTGGAGGCGACGGAGCAGAGCTTTGCATCGGGACAACAGAGTCCGTCGGGTCGCGTTCGAATCGATCTTCCCGCTGCGTTTGGCCGCCGGCATGTACTGCCGATCCTGCTGGATCTGGCTGGCAGCCATCCGCAGCTGGATCTGTCGGTGACCTTCAATGAGCGCAAGGTCGATCTCATTGAGGCCAACATCGATCTGGTGGTGCGCATAGGTGCGCTGGAGGATCAGGCCGATCTCGTTGCGCGTCGGCTGGGAGAGCAGAAGCTGGTCATCTGCGGGGCCCCTTCCTATCTGGCACGACGCGGGGTTCCCCTGACCCCGGATGAGTTGTCACGGCACGACTGCATCATCGACTGGCGCTCTGGGCATCGCCATAGCTGGCTGCTCCGAAATGGCGCAGGCCGGACTGAGGCTTACGACATCCCGGTACGCTATGAAATGGGGGATGGTGAGGCTGTGTTGGCAGCGGCGCTGGCTGGCCTTGGCCTGGTTCAGGTGCCGACCTGGCTGGTCAACGAACAGCTGGATTCGGGAGCGCTGGTCTGTGTGCTTCATGACCAGTCCGGTGGCGAGATGCCGATCAATGTCATCTGGGCCAGGAGCCAGCACATGCAGCCCAAGCTGCGCGTAGTGGTCGATGCTTTGTTGCTGGCGGCGCAAATGAGTGGCAGTGGTTTCCGGGCCCGCTGAATCTGTGTCGTCACTGTCCGGCAGCCACATGCGAGCCAGTGAAGCAGGTTGGGCCCGCGAGGTGTCGTAACCTATTTGCTCAGGGATTGCAGCCAGTTCGCCAGCTTCTCATGGGGGCTGCCGGGAATCGGTGGCGCGGGGGCGAGCAGGTGATAGCCGGTGCCATCCGGGATGAATCCGAGCGGGGCGGCCAGCAGGCCGGCGGCGACATCGTCGCACACCAGCCGGTAGGGGCCGATGGCGACGCCAAGGCCCGCCACGGCGGCCTGCAGGCTGAAGTAGAAGTGTTCGAAGGTCTGGGTCGGCGCCTCGTCGCTTGCACTCTGTCCGGCCTGTTCCTGCCAGCTTTGCCAGGCGGCGGGACGGGTCTTGGTGTGCAGGCGGGGGGCAGAGGGGCGCAGAGCCGGCAGTTCCCCTTGTCGCTCGAAAAACTGTGCCACCTTGCCCGGCTGACAGACTGGCCCGGTCTGCTCCTCAAACAGCCGCTGGCTGTAAAGGTCATCAGGCCAGTGAAAGTCGTTGCGCCGAATGGCGAGGTCTATGCCGTTGCCAAAGCTGAGGGCGCCACCGCCCGCCATCAGATGCACGTCCAGCTCGGGGTGCAGGGCTTGAAAGGCGGGCCAGCGCGGGATCAGCCAGCGCATCAGCAGGGTGGGTTCGCAGGAGATGACCAGCGACTGGGGCTTGCTCTGCTGGCGTAGCGCCTGCGCCGTCTCCCGGATCCTGCCCAGCCCTTCCCTGACGGCCTCATGGAGCCTGCTGCCCGCCTCGGTCAGAAAGACCCGGCGCTGGCGGCGCTCGAACAGCCTGATCCCCAGATCCTCTTCCAGCAGGCGCACCGCCCGGCTGATGGCGCCATGGGTGAGATGCAGCTCATCGGCGGCGCGGCTGAAGTTTTCGGTGCGGGCAGCCACTTCGAAACAGCGCAGTGCCGTCAGGGAGGGGAGGGAGAGGTCTTTTTGTGAGTTATTATCACCATTCATGTCAGAAGTTATCGTTCGTTATTAGTGTATATGCCAAATAAAATAGCCGATATTTCTCAGCATCAGGATTCTTTTTCATGACCGAACTGTTAGCCGTAGTAGCCATTACCTTCTTTGCCGTCATCAGCCCTGGGCCCGATTTTGCCATGGTGTCGCGCAACAGCCTGTTGCTCTCCCGTCGCACCGGCGTGCTGACGGCGCTCGGCATAGCGGCCGGGGTCTGTGTCCATGTGACCTACACCCTGCTGGGGGTTGGCCTGCTGATCCAGCAATCGCTCTGGTTGTTCAACCTCATCAAGCTGGCAGGGGCCGCCTACCTCATCTTCCTCGGCATCAAGATGTTGCGCGCCAGGCCTGTGACCCATGAGGAGATGGCCAGCCAGCCAACCCTCTCCAGCCTGGGGGCACTGCGCACCGGGTTTCTGACCAATGTGCTCAACCCCAAGACCACCATCTTCATCGTCAGCCTGTTCATGCAGGTGGTGCGGCCGGAAACGCCCCTTGGCGTCCAGCTCGGCTATGGCGCCTTCATAGTGCTGGCCCACGGGGTCTGGTTCAGTGCGGTGGCACTCTTCTTCTCCACCGCGTCGGTACGGGCCCGTCTCTTGGCGGTGCGCCACTGGATCGACCGGGTGTTTGGCGGCTTGCTGGTGGGGTTTGGCATGCTGCTGGCACTGACCCAGCAATCGCGCTGAGGGTGTGGGGGAGTCATCCCCCTTATCCACCCCCGACTGTAGGGGCTTGTTTTTCATGCCTTGTGGTCCACTTTTCGGTAGAATTGCCGCTCATTTAGAAGTCAGATGAGGCGCGGTATGACGGTCAAGTTCCAGGCATTTCACAGCATCAAGGCGATCAACAATCGGGAGGTGCTGTTCAACTGGTCCAAGACCAACCCCCTCGGCGCCCTGGATCAGGTGTGGCGCCCGAAGAACCGCGACGAGCTGCAGGCGCTGCTGCGTGAATACCCGGAGCGCAAGCTGCGGCTGATCGGTTCAGGCCTCTCCTTCGAACCCATTCACAGCGTCTATGCCGAGGGCAGTCAGGCACTGCTGGTGGATTTGCACCACCTGCGCGGCCAGCTGGCGAAAACCGCCGATACCGTCACCTATCAGGCGGGCACGCCGCTCGATACCATCTACGCCGAACTCATCGCCATGGAGCGGATGCTGCCGGCATCCCCCGGCGTCATCGGCATCCAGACTCTGGGCGGCGCCCTCAGCACCGGCACCCACGGTCAGGGGCTGCACCAGTCTGCCCTGTGCGATGCCGTAGAGGCGATGACTGTGATGCTGGCCAGTGGCGAGATTATCCGAGTCGATCGCCCCGACCCGCGCTTCGGCGCCTTCGTGATGGGGATGGGGATGCTCGGCATATTGCTCGACGTGACCCTGCGTACCGTGCCTAACCGCATCATGCGCTGCACCAAGTTCACCACCGATTACCCCTTCCTGCTGGAACACAACGAGCGGCTCAACCGCGAGCACGGCTTCGTGAAGAGCTGGTGGTTTGCCTGGACCGGCGAGAGCCACATCTGGCTGGTGGATCCTGCTTCCGAGGAAGAGGTGGCCCGTTACCGCGCCGCGGGTAGCGAGCCGCTGCTGCTGGAGGGTGATATCGACGCCCGCATGAACGCCACCATAGATGCTACCCTGCAGAAAATGGCGAAAGACACCAAGGATGAGGCGTTGGCGGGGGAGCACTTCGAGACGGTGCGCCGCTTCAAGGACGCCTCCGATCTGGTGGGCAACGTCTACCAGATCCTCTGCAAGGGGATCCCGGCGCCCCAGATCAACTGTGAGGTGGCGGTGCCGCTTCATCGTATGAACGAGGCGCTGGAGACCCTGCAAGCGTGGCAGCAGGCCAACCCGGGCGTATTGCACTACCCCTTTATCCTGCGTTGTACCGGTCCCTCCGAGGCCTGGCTCAGCGCCGCCTACGATAAATCGGTCTGCTGGGTCGGTTTCCTGGTCTATCTGGCGGCAGATGGCACCTTTGTCAACGGCTCCATGGAGCAGATGCGCGAACTGCAGCAACTGCTGGTGCCCCTAGGTGGCATCCCCCATTTTGGCAAGCATCTGGCGATGGATCTCTACGACTTCCCGGCTCTGCTGCCGCGCTGGAATGACTTCCTGGCCCTCAAGGGCGAGCTCGATCCCCATGGCCGCTTCGAAAACCGCTGGCTCAGCGATCTGTTTGCCAACCGGTAAGGATTGAAAATGACCCATATGCAAGATACCCGCGTGCTCATCACCCTGCCGACCCAAGGGGAGTCATCGATATGACAGATATGCAAGACACCAGGATCCCCGTGACCCTGCTGACCGGCTTTCTCGGCAGCGGCAAGACCACCTTGCTCAACCACTGGGTCAAGCAGCCGGAACTCGGCGAGTGCGCCGTGTTGATCAACGAATTCGGCTCTGTCGGGCTGGATCACCATCTGGTGCAGCAGGTAGATGAGCAGGTGGTATTGCTCGATTCCGGTTGCATCTGCTGCTCGGTGCAGGGCTCCTTGGTGGAGGCGCTGCAGGGGCTGTTCATGCGCGCCATCCAGCGCAAGATCAAGCCGTTCAAAAGGCTGATTATCGAAACCACCGGTCTGGCGGATCCGGCGCCCGTGCTCTTTACCCTGCGCGAAGAGGGCTTTATTGCCCAGCGTTACCGCTTCGATGGCACAGTGACAGTGGTGGATGCCGGCCATATCGAGCAGCAGCTGGCCGCTCAGTATGAAGCGGTGAAACAGGTGGCATTGGCGGATCTGCTGGTAGTGAGCAAGGGAGATCTGGTAGATGGCGAGCAGCTGGCTCGCGTCGAGGCCCAGCTGGCCGCCCTCAACCCGGCGGCCCCCATCGAGCGGGTCACCAACGGTGAGCTGTCGCCTGCGGTGCTGGAGAAGCTGGGCGCTTACAACGAAGCGGCGGGGCGCGACGTGCGCCAGTTGCTGACTTGGCTGCGCACCGAATCCCCCAAGCAGGGGCTGGCCTCGCCGATGCAGCCGAAGATGAAGCCGTTCGCCGCCAAGGTGGGCACGGCCGCACCGACTCACTTCGAGCACGGCAACATAGAGAGCTTCTCCCTGCGCATCGGCGAGCCGCTCAAGCCATCCCGCCTGCTGGCCGCCATTGATGCGGTGCAGGTCCAATATGGCGATGCTCTGCTGCGGCTCAAGGGGATATTGCAGTTGGAGGGAGAGAGCCAGCCTGTGGTGATCCACGGCGTTCATGGTCAACTCTATCCGCTGCAGGCTTTGGGAGATTGGCCGGAGGGCAAGGCCCAGTCCCGGCTGGTCTTTATCGTGAAAAGTCAGGACAAGGCGGGGATCGAGCGGCTGTTCCTTGATACGCTCAAGGCCCCCGAGCCCAGTCTGGAAGAGCAGCTCAGAGCCATGCTCGGCCAGCCGGATGCCTGATAGGCTAATATGACCCGCTTTCGTGCGGGTCTTTTTTTATCTGAAGAGGAGGTGGCTGCTCATGCCCGATAGCACACACATGGTTACGCCTGCTCAGCGCAAGTGGCTGCCGCCGCTGACGGCGGTCGGCTTCTTCATGCAGACCCTGGATGGCACCATACTCAATACCGCCCTGCCCAGCATGGCCGAGACCCTGGGCGAGAGCCCGCTGCAGATGCAGTCGGTGATCATCGCCTACATGCTGACGGTGGCACTGCTCATTCCCGCCTCCGGCTGGCTGGCGGACCGATTCGGCACCCGCCGTATCTATCTGGCCGCCATACTGCTGTTCACCCTGGGGTCGCTGGCCTGCGCCGCCTCCAATACCCTGCCCATGCTGGTGGCGGCCCGGGTGCTGCAGGGCATAGGCGGCGCCCTGCTGATGCCGGTGGGACGCCTCGCCGTGCTGAGGGTCTACAGCAAGCACGAGTTGTTACGGGTGATGTCGTTCGTCACCATCCCCGGGCTGGTGGGGCCCTTGATCGGCCCGGCACTGGGCGGCTGGCTGGTGGAAGTGGCGAGCTGGCACTGGGTGTTTCTCATCAATCTGCCGGTGGGAATACTCGGCTTTATCGCCAGCTGGCACTTCATGCCCGATCTGCGGCAGGGCACGGCCAAGTTCGACTGGCAGGGTTTCGTGATGTTCAGCGCCGGCATGGTACTGGTGTCGGTGGGCTTGCAGGGGCTGGGCGAGCACAGCATCTCCACCGGCTGGGCACTGTTTGCCCTGCTGTTCGGGCTGGCCGCCATGGCGAGTTACTGGCTCTATGCCGCCAATGCCGAGCAGCCACTGTTCAGTCTGGCGCTGTTCAAGACCAGCACCTTCGCCATCGGCGTCTGGGGCAACCTGTTTGCCCGCCTCGGCAGCGGTGCCATGCCCTTCCTCACACCGCTCTTCCTGCAGCTGGGGCTTGGCTTCTCGCCGAGCAAGGCGGGTATGACCATGATCCCCACCGTGCTGGGGGCCATGCTGACCAAGACGCTGGTGAACAAGCTCATTCCGAAGGTGGGTTATCGCCGCATCCTGATCGGCAATACCCTGGCACTGGGGGCCATGATCGCCAGCTTCTACTTCATCGACAACCAACTGCCCTATGGGGTGCTGCTGGGCTGGCTGATGGTGTTTGGCGCCATCAACTCGCTGCAGTTCTCCGCCATGAACACGCTTACGCTGCAAGACTTGAGCGCCGAGCATGCCAGCAGCGGCAACGGTCTGCTGTCGGTGGTGATGCAGCTCTCCATGAGCCTGGGGGTGGCGATTGCCGCCAGCCTGCTGGGACTCTTCTCAGCCGGTTCGTCGGCGGCGGATGGGCAGTGGCTGGGAGGCTTCCACCTCACCTATCTCTGCATTGGTCTCATGTCCATGCTGGCTGCGCTGATCTTCGCCCAGCTGGCGCGGGACAAGGGGTGAGCGGGTTGTGCCGTCGGCAGTCAGGCTGATGGCGCAGGCAGGTAGCTGACCAGACAGGGCAGTTGCTCAAGCACTTGGGCCAGATGGGCTGTCTCCAGCAGAAAGGTCTGTTCCGGGTGGCCCGGTGTCCAGGTGAAGGCGTGATGCTCCATTAGTTGAGGGTCTACCAGCAGCGGGATATCGGCGCGGGGCAGAAAGGGGCAGACGGCGCCAGGCAGGCAGCCGATCTCGGCCTGCATCTCATCGGCAGTGCAGATTGAGGGCTTGGCACCGAGCGCGGCCTTGACCGCCTTGTTGTCGAGCCGTCCTCCTTGATGGGTCAGCAGGAGGGCAAAGCGGCCATCCTTGAACTTGAGAAACAGCGTCTTGCTGAATACCGCCTGCCAGCCCAAGCGGGCCCTGACTCTTTCGTCGGTGGCGTAATCGAGGATGGGCTCGTGCTCATAGCGCTGGTGGGGCAGTTCGGCGAGCAGCCGGCAGTTGAAGTCGTGAATGGTGTCGAGTGGCATGGGGGTCTCCTGTGGCGAGCCCCATCCTGCCAGTCGTGGCGGGCCGGGCCCAATCACACTTTCTTATGGCGGATAAGCCGCCTTGCAAGATGCAACAAGGGCACCCTCGGGTGCCCTTGTTGATTCAGTGATGTTGCAGCTCGCACGCTTCCCAGTGAAAGGGGATGGGGCAGAGTCGCTGGGAGGTCTTGTCATAACCCTGCCACAGCTCGCCCAGCGTGCGACCATCGACCGGGTGGCGCAGGCTCGGTGCCAGTTCGGCCATCGGCCAGAGCACGAAGGCATTGGTGAGGATCTCGCCGCGGGGCAGGGCGACCGGCGCCTCGCAGACCAGATCGCCATAGAGCAGCAGATCCAGGTCCAGGGTGCGCGGAGCGAACTTCTTGGCATCCGGCTCGCGGCCGTGGGCGAACTCCATGGCTCGTAGCCGTTGGCACAGGGTTGCCAGCGGCAGGTCTGTGTCGGCGCCGACCACCAGGTTGTAGAAGGGGCGGCCATTGAAGCCCACTGCCTCGCTCTCGAATATCCGGGAGACAGCCAGCTCGCCAAACTCCGCCTGCAGGGCGTCGAGTCCGGCGCGGATGTGGTGCTCACGCTCTATGTTCGAGCCCAGGCTGATATAGATGCGGGTCATGCGGCGCTCCCTGTCATCGAGTTGGCACCCTGACGGATATAGAGGGTGGCCATCAGTTGGCGCTCGTGGCCGGGGTACGGTGGCGCAGGATCTCGACCCCGACGCCGGCGGTATTGGGTACGGCGCCCGGTTTGGTCAGGGTGACCTTGACCCATTGTACCCGCTCATCGGCCAGCACCAGCATGGCGACCTGCTCGGCCATGGTTTCGACCAGCTCCACCACCTTGCTGGAGGCGTGATCACAAATCTTGCGAGAGAGGGTGGCGTAATCCAGTGCCAGATTGATATCGTCGGTTGCTGCGGCGGGACGGTTGTCAAAGCCCATTTCGAGGTCGAAACAGAGCTTCTGGCGAATGCCTTTCTCCCACTCATAGACACCAATAGTGGTCAAAACCTCGAGTCCGCGAATAAACACCTTGTCCATGACAGTACTTCTTCTTTACTCTTGATGGGCTGTGATAACAGCGCAGGGATGCAGGCCTGGCAACCAGTTTGCCGCGCGGTCGGTTTGGGCGACACGCTTTTGGGCAACGCCAAGCCAGAGAATGTGGCCCGCATCATACCCCATTCATATCGTGGTAAAAACGACCAAGATGACGGCCCTGACGATTTTGATGATTATTCTGGCCTACCTGGGCGGCTCGCTGTCCAGTGCCGTGCTGGTTTCCCGCATCACGGGTCTGCCGGATCCTCGCGATCATGGCTCCCACAACCCGGGTGCGACCAATGTGTTGCGCCTCGGTGGCCGTGTGGCTGCCGTTGTGGTGTTGCTGCTCGACGTGCTCAAGGGCACGGCCCCCGTCTATCTCGCCTGGTATCTGCAAATCAAACCCGTCTACCTCGGCTTCATCGGGGTGGCAGCCTGCCTCGGCCACATGTACCCCATCTTCTTCCACTTCCGGGGCGGCAAGGGGGTGGCGACGGCACTCGGCACCATGATGCCCATCGGCTTTACCATGGGCGGGGCCGTAATCGGTACCTGGCTGGTCGTGCTGCTGGTGAGCGGCTACTCCTCGCTGGCCTCCATCATTACCGTGCTGCTGACGCCGCTCTTTACCTACCTGCTCAAACCCGAATACACGCTGCCGGTCTCGCTGCTCTCCTGCCTCATTCTGATCCGCCATCACGAGAATATCTCCCGTCTGCTGAAAGGGGAGGAGCCCAGAGTCTGGGGCCGCCCGGCGCAGCCCGGCCAGGAAGAAGTAGGGGAAATGGATGATGTTGCGCAAAAAAGAGACGAACGAGACAAAAAGTGAAATTTCCCGTTGACCACCTGCCCTAAAATCCGTTTAATAGCGCCCACGCCCAGATAGCTCAGTCGGTAGAGCAGGGGATTGAAAATCCCCGTGTCGGCGGTTCGATTCCGTCTCTGGGCACCAAAATTTGGTGCCATGAAATAAAAATGTGTTCATGCACAAAGGTTTAAAGTGTGCCGGCTTAGCTCAGTAGGTAGAGCAACTGACTTGTAATCAGTAGGTCACCAGTTCGATTCCGGTAGCCGGCACCATTTATATATTGCCCAGATAGCTCAGTCGGTAGAGCAGGGGATTGAAAATCCCCGTGTCGGCGGTTCGATTCCGTCTCTGGGCACCAAGTACAATTCCTCCTTAGTTCAGTCGGTAGAACGGCGGACTGTTAATCCGTATGTCGCTGGTTCAAGTCCAGCAGGAGGAGCCAACACAAAAGCCCAGCAGCAATGCTGGGCTTTTTCTATGCCTGTTTGCCACGGCCATTGTCACCTGAGTGTTGCGCAATAAGTGTGCGCCTGAGGAACAAGCTGTCGCATCCATCCCCCTTCTTCCTTCCCTGTCAGTGACTTGCCTTTTGTTTCTCGCCTAGTATGGTGACGTGCCGGGCGTTTTGCCGCGCCGCTTTCCCTGCGTCTGACCCGCCGTATCCGCCATGGCCTTGTGCACCATGACTCTCTATCTGGCGAGGGCGGGACATATTTGTGATCGAGGTAATGTATGAATGCAACCGAGCTTTGGCAGCTGTCTCCCGAGCAGTTCAATGAGTGGCGCCGGGAGAATGACTATCCCTTGATTTGGGATCTGCTGGTGGCCTCGCTGCCCTATTTCAGCGACTGGATGACAGAGCAGAAAATAGAGAAAAGCGTCATCTTCCAGATCGGTATCGCTCGTTTCATCAGCTCGCGATCCGTGCTCAGCCTCTGCGTCTACATGAGCGACGACAAGATAAGGCTGTATGAAACCGCCTCGATCGCGCTGGAATCGCTGCGCAAGAGCGGTCTCATCCGCTCAGAGACGCGTTTTGAACCCTATTGCATGTGGCTGGCCGGCAAGCATGGCAAAGATGAGGTGAAGAGGGTGCAGAGCCTGCTCTCCGTCTCCGAGAACAACAAGGGGGAGGCGCAGGTGCTGGGCAAGCATCGCCTGCTCAACATCGGCGGCGTCGAGCTGAAGAGCCCCATCATCTCCGGCCGGTTGCTCGATTTCACCTGCCTCGACGAGCTCTCGCTGGATGGCGCCGTCAACAACTCCAAGGTCTATCTGTGGCACTGTTCGGCCAAGGGCGTACGGGTCAATGGCGGCGTGATCGGGCTCGATCTGTTCGATTCCCTGCTGTGGGATCACCGGGCCTGGGCCAAGAAGCGGGAGCTGGCGCTGGAGGACGGGGTATTTCAGGACTTCACAATAGAGTGCGAGGAGATCCGTTTTCACTCCTCCCGGGCCGTGCTGAAAAACTTCAACGTACGTGCCAAGAACTTCGACGCCACCATGGAGCATACCAATCTGGACAAGGTGCAGGTGGCCTATAACGAGAACGGCCGGATCGATCACAGCGAGGCCAGCAAGTTGTACCGCAACGCCAAGCGGCTCTTCTCCAGCGTGGGGGATACCGTCGATGCCGGTGAGTGCTATTACCAGGAGAAGCTGCATGAGATGAAGTCCCTGGCAAGCCCGAGGGAGCTGTTCAAGGAACGCTGGCTGCGCAGCGGCCCGCTGAGAAAGGGGTGGCTCTCCCTGCTCTGTTATTTGAAGTGCGGCTCCAAGTTTGTCAGCTTCATTACCTGGGGCTTTGGCGAGCGGCCCATAAGAAGCCTGCTGATGTCGATGGTGGTCATACTGCTGGCGACCCTGACCTATTTTCTGGCGCCCGCCTCGGTCACCTATCACCATCTGGGGCGCTCACTCTACTTCAGCATTGTGACCTTCGTGACCCTGGGTTACGGCGACATTTCCCAGACTTCTTCCCCGCTGCAGCTGCTGTCGGCCATCGAAGCCTTCAGCGGCATGTTTCTGACCGGCCTGTTCCTCGCGGGATTTGCGTCGAAAACCAAGCAGTATTGATGACATCGCCGACCTGTCTGGGCCGTCATGCCCCGACAGGTCGCGCTCCCTCAGCACCGCCACTGAGGGCTGGATCGTGCCGAGCAAGCCACCGCAATCACCCCGTATCGTGCTCACTCCCAGGTCAGCATCTTGTCACCTTGCCGGCGTGATGCCCTGCATCTTCAGCCAGAACGCCTCCTGACAGGGGTTGTGGAACAGCTTGCGTGGCGGTGTGATGGGCATGTGGCTGATGACAACTCGATAGCTTATCCAGCATTCGGCGCACAGCTGTTCTGAGGGGACCTGGTCCTGCTCTCTCTGATGACAGATGACGACCCCATTGGCGAACCAATAGGTGGTTTGCTGGTGCTGGATCAGGGTGCCACTCTCGTCATGCTCGCTATAGTGCTCACTCTGCTGGCGTGTGATGGTCGCCGGCCCAGGTTGCCGATGGATGGCCTTGATATAGGTAATGAGCTGATTCATCGTCGTGCTTGTTTGTGATGGGAGCCGCAGCGTTTGGACGCCGGCCGCAGATGTCGCGAGCTTAGCGCTCGGCGCCGCTGGCGGCAATCCCGACCGGGCGGCAGGGTGACAGGCATGAAGGAGGACAGTGATGGGGATCCCCAGCAACAAGGTCGAGCTGCTGCTCGCCATCGACACTAATTTTGGCAAGTTGCTCAAGGCCTTGCTGGCGGTACCCGAGAGCCGGGTGCAGGAGCTGGTGATGGAGGGCCACAGCAAGGGCACCCGCATGAGCGTGGCCAATCTGGTGGCCTACCTCGTCGGCTGGAATGAGCTGGTGATCAAGTGGATCGAGCGGGATGCGGCGGGCCTGTCGGTGGATTTTCCCGAGACTGGCTTTAAGTGGAACGAGCTGGGCAGGCTGGCCCAAAAATTCTATCGGGATCATGAGGGGCTGGCCTATCCGGCACTGCTGGCCCGGCTGATGGCGGCCAGGACTCGTATCGTCGAGCTGATCGGGCTGCGCAGCGACGATGAGCTGTATGGTCGCCTCTGGTATGAGCAGTGGACTCTGGGGCGAATGATCCAGTTCAACACAGCCTCTCCCTACCACAATGCCAACGGGCGGTTGCGCAAGTGGTTGAAGGACGCGGGTGTGAAGGGGTAGATCCCGCCTTTGAGTGCCGATGGCGCGTCTGGCCTTGGGGTCAGGCCGACCCGCATTGTTTCACTGGCAAGTCCCAGTTGTTATACTGCCGCCCCGTCCTCTCGCCGGGCAGGGCGTACCGGCCGGCTCTTTGGCGCGAGACAGGCAGACTGGACAGGATCGTCCGGCAACCCATTTTTTCCTCCTTGTTTCAGCCGGCAGAGCGGCGAATCGTCAATCCGTATGGCACGGGTTCGAGCCCAGCAGGAGGAGCCATTCAAGGAGCCCTTGTCGCAAGACAAGGGCTCCTGCTTTATGGGTGCCATAACAACAATACTCACCACACAGCGACAGACTTCAGGATTGGTATGGAAAATCAAGTAGTTAAAGATTCTCGCCAGAGTGTCACCTCCCTTCGCAGCTGGCTGGAGCCGGTACTGGTGCTGGCCATCCTCGGCAGCCTGTTTGGTTACCTCGGCAGCCAGATGGGGCTCTCCGCCCTGGTCAATACCCTGTTCAACACCGCCCATCAGCTGTTGCTCAATACGGTGCTCTTCATCATGGGCATTACCGTATTGTCGGGGGCGCTGAGTCAGCTGCTCAGCGAGTTCGGGGTGATCCGCCTGCTGGAGGTGCTGCTGGCGCCTTTGATGAAGCCCATCTTCCGCCTGCCTGGGCGCACCGCCCTGGCGGCCCTGATGACCTTCTTCTCCGACAATCCGGCGGTGATCAGCCTCGCCAAGGACAGCCGCTTTCGCAAGGGCTTCACCCCTTGGCAGCTGGTCTCGCTCACCAACTTCGGCACCGCCTTCGGCATGGGGCTGATCGTGGTGACCTTCATGGCCACCCTGCAACTGCCGAGCGGGGAATCCACCGCCAGTGCAGCCCTGATTGGTCTGCTCGGCGCCCTCATCGGCTCTGTGGTCTCGACCCGGCTGATGCAGCGCATGATCCGCCCGCTGGTGGGGGAAACCCTGATTGATGACGAGGCCGTGAGCGTGGGCGCCAAGCCGGGTCTGAGTCAGGAAGCGGCCCCCACCTGGCTGCGGGTGCTCAATGCCCTGCTCGATGGCGGCAAGTCCGGGGTGGAGCTGGGGATGGCGGTGATCCCCGGGGTGCTCATCATCAGCACCTTTGTGATGCTGCTGACCTTCGGCCCGGGCGAGCAGGGTTACAGTGGCGAGGCCTTCCAGGGGGTGGCGCTGCTGCCCGTGCTGGCGGCCAAGGTGGGCTGGCTGTTCGAGCTGTTGTTCGGCTTCACCCATGCCGAGCTGGTGGCCTTCCCCGTGACCTCGCTGGGGGCGGTCGGGGCAGCCATGTCGCTGGTACCCCCCTTCATCGGCAAGGGCTGGATCACTGGCAACGAGGTGGCGGTGTTCACCGCCATGGGCATGTGCTGGAGCGGTTTTCTCAGCACTCATACCGCCATGCTGGATGCGCTCGGCTATCGTCATCTCACCTCCCGCGCCATAGTGGCCCACACCATAGGTGGCCTGTGCGCCGGGGTGGCGGCCCATCAGCTCTACCTCTGGCTGGGGTGAGGTAACAATCAGCAAAAGGGCGCCGAGGCGCCCTTTTGCTTGTGTGGCCGTGTCGACGGCCTTACAGATTGCCTGGTTTGGGGATGGGGATGCCGAGCAGGAAGTTGTCCATCATGCCGACCATGCGCCCCAGCTCGGGTTTGGTGATGGTGTCGTTGGCCCCCAGCTGCAGCGCCTTCTGGCGGTTGTCATCACTCATCAGCGACGAGAACATGACGATGGGGGTGGTCTTGAAGGCAGGGGTATCCCGCAGCCGTTTGAGCAGGTGCATGCCGTCCATGCGGGGCATCTCGACGTCTGTGATGATGCCGCTGACGAACTCGGCCACCGGGATCTTCTCCTCCTGCGACAGGCGGTCGAACTCCATCAGCATCTCCAGCCCATCCCCCCCATCCTTGGCGGTCACCACGTTGTAGCCCGCGGTGCGCAACGTGGTCTCTATCATCTTGCGGATGAAGGCGGAGTCGTCGACCACCAGCACCGTCTTGGCCTGGCGCAGTGCCATCATGCGATCGTCTATGATGACCTTGCGATCCTGGGTCACATCGTACTTCTCCATGCTCAGCTCTGGGTTGATATCGGCGATGATCTTCTCGAAGTCGAGGATCATGATGAGG
Organism: Aeromonas piscicola; assembly: GCF_000820005.1. Classification (GTDB taxonomy): domain Bacteria; phylum Pseudomonadota; class Gammaproteobacteria; order Enterobacterales; family Aeromonadaceae; genus Aeromonas; species Aeromonas piscicola. The sequence goes on from NZ_CDBL01000044.1 coordinate 128,600, forward strand.
TTGCCATCCCGCCTGACCACGGCCACCACGCAATCATTCTCGCCCGCCTCCAGAAACTGGCTGGGGGACTCCACATCCTCCCAGGATACCCGGTGGATCCTGCTGACGCTGTCGATGAGGAAGCCGTTCGCCATCTTGTTGAAGTCGGTGACTATGACCACCTTGTTGTTGGGGTCCGGGTTGGTCTTGATGCCAAGCCAACCTGCGAGATCCACCAGCGGGATCAGCCGCTCGCGCAGGGAGAATACACCCACCATGTGGCGTTGGGCGTTGGGGTAGTCTGTGGTCTCAGGTACCCGGATCACCTCGCGCACCTTGGCGACGTTGATGCCGTAATAGGCGATCTTTTCCCTGCCATCAGGTAGCTGCTTCTTGAGGTGAAATTCGATGATCTCGAGCTCGTTGGTACCGCTCTCGGTCAGGATGGATTTACGCTCTTCCCCGTCTTTGGACATCATGGCGACTCTCGTGCTTCTGGTTGCGCTGGCAGCACCGGCTGCGGTTTTCCCTCAGTATAGGAATGGATCCGCCCACACTGGGGAGATCCACACAAGATGGCCCACATAACTGCTTGATCCGGCAGACAGGAAGGCGCGTAACAGCTTAACAGGGAAAGAAAGAGGTGATGGAGAAGGGCATCACACTCACCGCAAACAGGAGCCGAACATGAATGAGGGCGTAGTGGTGATAGGAGCCGGGGGCGCTATAGGTCAGGCGCTGGTGGCCCGCTGGCTGGCGACAGGGGCCGGTTCCGTCATGGCGGTCAGCCGGCAGCCGGCCCCCGCCTCGCGTGATGATCCCCGCCTGCATTGGCTGGCTTGTGATTACAGCGATCAGCAGATGGCTGACGTGGTGGCTCGTATCGCCACTCTGGCCCCGAGACTGCATCGGCTGGTGATCTGCAACGGCATCCTGCATCAGGGGGAGATCAAGCCGGAAAAGCGGCTGGAAGCGCTCGATGTCGAAGCCATGACTCGCCTCTACCAGACCAATGCCTTGCTGCCGCTGCGCTGGATCAACCAGCTGCTCCCGCTGCTTGGCGCCTCGCCCTGCACCCTGGCGGTGCTCAGCGCACGGGTCGGCAGCATAGGCGACAATCGGGCGGGGGGCTGGTATGGCTATCGCGCCTCCAAGGCGGCCCTCAATATGTTGCTCAAGTGCGCCGCCATCGAACTCGCCCGGCGAGCCCCGGGCGTCAAGCTGCTGGCGTTTCATCCGGGTACAGTGGATACCCCGCTCTCGCGCCCGTTTCACGCCAATGTGCCAGCCGGCAGCTTGCAGACGCCAGAGCAGGTAGCTCGCCATCTGGTGAGTCTGATGGATCGGCTGATGCCTGACGGCGAACTCAGCTATCTCGATTGGCGAGGTGAGCCTATCGAGTGGTAGGCGTATCCAGCTGGCGAGCCAGCAGGGTGCGCAGCGCCTTGATGATGGCCGGCTTGCCCGCCAGTTGCAGCCGATTGGCCAGATGCCCCCAGTCCGCATATTGCCAGATGGTGGCGATCAGCAGCTGACGATCGCTTGGCGTCAGGCAGGCCAGTCGTGGCAGATTGCCGGCCAGCCAGCGCTGCAGGCTGGCTTGGCACAGCTCGAACGGCTTGTGGTGATGGGCGAAGCAATCAAGCTCAGCCTGTTCAAACTCATCCAGCTCAGGCATGGTCAGCTCTTGTCCCTTCACACATTGCCACACCAGTTCGGGATCCAGCTCTTTCAACTCCCCGGCCAGCAGAGTCGGTAGCTGTTGTACGAAGCGCTGGCGCCACCGGGCTAGCTCGGCCTCCCACTCGGGTTTCAGCGCCTTGAGCAGCAGGGCTGCATGGCTGCCGCTGGCGGCATCCCGCTGCAAACCGATGCGCAGTGTCACCAGCCCGGCGTTGCGCCAGAAGGGCAACAAGTCGGCGCTGGCCGAGAAAGCGGAGCCCAGATAATCGAGCCCTTCCTCCCGGTAGTAGTCCTCCAGCTGGCCGAGCAGTCGTGAGCCGAGCCCGTGGCGATGCAGCGCCGGGTGGATGGCGATGCGCATTACCCTGGCGTAGCTGCGCGCCCCTGCCGTCTTGAAACCGGCGTGGGCCAGCAGGGACTGGGGTAGCAGATGGCCGCGCGGGCGCCGTCGGCCAGCCCAGATCTGCTCGGCTAGTTCGGGAGCTATGTTGCCCTCCCGTGCCACCAGCGCCACCCCGAGCAGACTCTGCTCCTGCTCCAGCAGGTGGATGTCGAGATCCGGGCTCTCCAGCAGAGATCTGAGGTCGCTCGGCGTGGTCTGGTAGTGGGCCAGCACCAGCAGGCCGAATACTTGATTCAGCAGTGCCTCATCGGCGGCCAGCGTCCCTTGCCCGATCAGCCGCCAGCTCGGGTTGGTCGGCGGTTGGGGAGCATCCACCTCGGCATTGAGACCCAGCAGGCGGAAGATAAGCGGTTCAAGCGGATCGCGGGTACTCCAGCGGATCGGCTCGGCCAGGTGGATCTCCTGCCAATCCGGCGTCTTGCTGTCAAGCACTCGCTTGAAACGCAGGTGAAAACCGCGTCCCGTACCCTCGTAGCCGTGTTCCGTGGTGGCGAAGATGATACGGCTGTGGCGGGCCAGCATGGCCTCCAGCAGCGGCGTGGGGATGGCAGCGGCTTCGTCCACCAGCAACAGATCGGATTGCAGGGCTTCTTGCACCAGCCGGGCCGGTGAGCAGAACTCGAGGCCAACCAGCCGTTCCACCTCTGTATCCAGCGACTGTGCCGCGTGAGCAAACAGGGTGGCAACCGTGGCCTGGGAAGGGGCCGTCACCACTATCTTGAGGTCGGGTTGCTGGCGCAGCAGCTCGGCGGCGGCAAGGCCCAGCAGGCTGCTCTTGCCGCGTCCCCGATCGGCGCTCAGCACCAGAGGGCGGCGACGATGGCCGTGCAACACCCTGTGAATGGCGGGCAGGGCTGCGGCCTGATCATGACTCAGCCGCCGCTGCGCGCCTATCGGCAGCCAGGGCTCGGGGCTGGTGGGCGGGAGCAGGGAGAGCGCAGGATCGCCTGCCAGCAGGTGCACCAGCCGGGCGATGAAGCCGTGGCCAGCCCGTTCAACCTCTTCTGGCCGGGCTACCAGCCGTACCCTGTCCGGATCCGGATACTCGGGCCATTGCGCCGTGGGAGGCGTCAGCAGCAGCAGCAGGCCGCCCGCCCGCAGTGTGCCCGCCAGCGCACCGAAGGCGTCGGGATGAAAGCCGCTGAAAGCGTTGAAGACCAAGGTATCGCACTCCTGACCGAGCCGTTGCAGCGCCTTGGCGGCGGGAACGGGCCCATGGCAGGCCGGACCTTCTCCTAGCCAATAGATGACGCCGCCCAGCAGCGCTTCGGCACGGGCGATGCAATCGGCCTCGTCCCCTTCCAGCCAGATCAGTCGCCGCTCGCCAGCATGGGTAAGGGCCTGGCGCAGGGCGTTCACCTCGGCAGGGCTCATGAGGCTGAACTGTCGCCCGCTTTGACGCGGGGTTCAAACATGCGATCCCCCATCTGATCGATGAAGGTGTGCGCCTTCTGCACCATGAAGCGCTCCGCGTCGGCCGGATTGGCGAACAGATCGGAGCGGATGAAGATGTGGGTCTGCAGCATGCCATCCATCTCTTTGGTGATGCGGCCCGCCAACCGGTACTGGCCCCCTTCCGCCATGGGCTCGGGGTAGATGAGATAACCGGCGTATTCAGTGGGAGTCACCTCAACGACAGGGGCTGGCTTGCTTGCGAACAGGGCAGTGAACAGTTTCTTGAGCATGATGTTTTCCTCTGTGACGAGACATTGTCACCAAGGGGTTGATGGCTGGCAAGCAGGGGATCTTATTACTAATTGTTATTTGCACTACGAACCATTCTCATTTAGATTTCATGGCATTCCAGCATGAGGTAAACACTATGTACGTCTGTTTGTGCCGCGGCATCACAGATACCCAGATCCGCAAGGCGGTACAGGCAGGCAAGACCGAGTTTCGTCAGCTCAAGCAGTCGCTGGAGGTGGGGGCCCAGTGTGGCAAGTGTGTGCGCATGACCATGGAGATCATCGCAGCCGAACTCGACAAGGCCGAGCTGGAACAGGCGCCGCTCTACTACGAGGTGGCCTGACCTGGACCGATTTTTTTCTGACTCGACCCGCCAACAGGGTCACCCTTCCTCTCAGGCGAGCTGGCTCGCCAGACCTATTGTTGTCACTTTTCTGAACTAAGCTCTAACGATCGAGGCCTCAGGCACGAACCAAGGAGCACTGTCGATGAAAGGAGATCCCAAGATCATTGCCCACCTCAACAAGGTGCTGGCCAATGAGCTGATTGCCATCAACCAATACTTCCTGCACGCCCGCATCTACGATGACTGGGGCCTCAAGGCGCTCGGGCACAAGGAGTATCACGAGTCCATCGATGAGATGAAGCACGCCGACGAGCTGGTCAAACGGGTGTTGTTTCTGGAAGGGCTGCCCAACTTGCAGGATCTGGGCAAGCTGCGCATCGGTGAAACGGTGGAGGAGATGCTGCGCTGTGATTTGTCGCTGGAGATGGATGCCATCCCGGATCTGAAAGTGGCCATCGCCTACGCCGAGTCGGTGCAGGACTACATCAGTCGCGATCTGTTCCAGGACATTCTGGAAGATGAGGAGGAGCACGTGGACTGGCTGGAGACCCAGCTCGATCTCATCGATCGCATCGGGCTGGAGAACTACCAGCAGTCCCAGCTGCATCACGGCTCATCCTGAATAGTTATGGCATGAAAAGCCGATTCAAAAACCCGCTCAGGCGGGTTTTTTCATGTCCGGCTGCATAGCTTTTCATCGTCGCCATCTGTATGAAAAACAAGCTTATTTTTGTTAATCAGGTCGCAAAAATGCGGGCGGGAGAGATGCACTATTGGAGCCCCTTATCGGGGGCACACAATAACAACAGGTTAAAGGACTACACCATGCACTTCTTGCCCAACAAGCTGGCGCTTGCCTGCGCCATCGCACTCTCCCTCGCTGCCTGCAACGACAACAGCTCCAACGCGCCGGCGGATCCCGCCGCGACCAAGGCTTCCCTGATGCAAACCATGGACGAGGCCCTGCGCGAGAGTCAGGCGCTGGATCCCTACGGTTTTGCCATTGATGCGTCCAGCACTGCCAAACGCAAGGCGCTCGACAGTGCGCTGCTCGCCCGGCTGGACGCCCTGGACCCGAGCGTGCTGAGCGAGCGGGACCGGTTGTTCTACGACATGATCCGCTGGGATCTGCAGATCAATCTGGCGGGCTACGAGCTGCCCCAGTCCCAGATCCCGATCCACCACTTCCGCAACCGGGTGGTGGAGCTGGCCGATGACGTGGGGGCTGCGCCCGCCAGCGGCAAGGCCGCCCGCACCGTCGAGCGCGGCTTCGACTATTTCGAGCAGAGCTCGGCCGAGCGGGTCGCGCCGGGGGATGCTGCCTGGCGGCGCGACCTCGATCGCCCGGCCGCCGCACCGGTTCCGGCGGGCAAGGCGAGGGCCACCACCGCGCCACTGACCTGGTATCAGGAGCACCTCACCTGGCTCAAGGCCTATGACGGCTACCTTGCGGAGGTGAAGCACCAGTTCGAACTGGGCAGCGCCCAGGGTAACACCCTGCCGGACGAGCTGGTGGACCGGCTGCTGGCCCAGCTCAACAGCAAGCTGGATGGGGAGGCGATCGCCGGCGCCTACCTCGGCTGGCAGCAGCTGCCGGGAGAGGCGGACGAGGCGCTGCGTAGCGAGTACAAGGGGGTGCTGGACAGCATCAACGGCCGCTACCTGGCGCTGCGCGACTACCTGGATTACCAGCACGGCGGCGCCTATGCGGTGCGCCTTGGCAGCGGCGAGTGCGACGACGGTTTCTGCGGCATGACCAACGGGCGCGACTGGTATCGCTGGCTGCTGAAGAAGCACACCACCACCGACATGACGCCGGAGCAGGTGCATGCGCTGGGGCTGAGCGAGGTGGAGCGGATCTTCGGCGCCATGGTCAAGGTGTGCCATACCGTCGGCAAGTGTGACAGCGACGACGTGAGCCAGAGCAAGCAAAGCGGCCAGATCTACGCCTTCTTCCGCTATTTGAACGAGCCGGCCTTCTTCTATCAGAACCCGCTGGCGGTCTGGTCGGCCGGCCTCAACCCGGACAATGCAGCCGGGGCGACCCTGAGCGGGCCACAGCAGAAGGCGCTGGCCGAACACGAGCGGGCACTGCGGGAGTACAACGCCTTCAAGAGCAAGGCTGCGCTGGTGCTGCCGGACTTCTTCGATGCCGAGCGCACCATTCCCAAGCTGGATTACGAGGTGGTGCCCGTCTCCTATGCGGATGCGCCATACGGCGGGGTGGCCTGGTATCAGGACGGCAACCCGCAGACCGGTCGCAAGGGGCAGTTCTTCCTCAACACCTACTACCCCTATGGTCTGCAGAGCTGGAACATCAGTACCCTGCTGGCCCACGAGGCAGCGCCGGGCCACCACTTCCAGATCACCATCGCCCAGGAGCTGGCCGCCAAGGATCCCGACTTCCCGCAGTACGTGGCGAACGCCTCCTACACCGCCTATGCGGAGGGCTGGGCGCTCTACACCGAATACCTGGCGGATCACGACATGGGGCTCTATCAGGGGCGCGGTCTCTATGATCCGGCGGTGGGGGACGTGAAGGTCGAGGGATCGTCCGCCTTCAACAACCAGCTGCAGTACTTCGGTCGCCTCAACGAGGAGATGCTGAGGGCCATGCGGCTGGTGGTGGATACCGGTATCCACTGGTATGGCTGGAGCCACGACCAGGCCGTCAACTACATGAAGGAGAACTCGGCGCTGGGGGCGGGGGACATCAGCTCCGAAGTGCCGCGCTACATGGCCTACACCGGCCAGGCGACCTCCTACAAGGCAGGCCAGCTGGCGCTGATCCGGATGCGGGAGTCGGCCGAGCAGGCGCTGGGCGGAGGCTTCGACCTCAAGGCGTTCCACCACCATGTGCTGGAATACGGCATGTTGCCCATCTCGGTGCTGGAGCAGAAGAACAAGCAGTGGATTGAACAGTCGAAGTGATCACAGTTACGGCGCCCGGCAAGGCAACGGGCGCCGCTTTCGATTAGGATACGGCTCTATTCAAACAACACTGCTACGGATGATGTCCATGGAACAGATCGCCCGTGAGATGGCGGCCCACAAGCGAGTGGCGCTGGTGGCTCACGACAACATGAAGACCCCCCTGCTGAACTGGGTGATGCGGCGCAAGGAGGAGCTCAAGCTCCACCACCTCTACGCCACCGGCACCACCGGCACCATGCTCGGCAAGCAGGCACAGCTGCCTATCACCTGTCTCTTCTCCGGCCCCATGGGGGGCGACCAGCAGCTTGGCGCCCTGATCGCCGAGGGCAAGATCGACGTGCTGATCTTCTTCTGGGATCCCCTCAATGCGGTGCCCCACGATCCAGACGTGAAGGCGCTGCTGCGCCTGGCGGCCGTGTGGAACATACCGGTTGCCACCAACGAGGCCACCGCGGATTTCATCATGGACAGCCCTCACATGCAGCAGGCGTTCAGCGTGCAGATCCCGGATTATGCTGGCTATTTGAAGGCCAGAACCGAATAAGGGCAGATCCATCACTCTGTGCTGGTTACTTGAAAGCCAGAACCGAATGTAAACAAAGCAGATAGCAAAGAGCCGGACACAGTCCGGCTCTTTTATTTGAAGGATGGCAGCAAGTTAGCGCTGGAAGCCCTTCTGGGCGAACTTGGGTCTGGCGCTCATGATCTGCTCCACCTGCTCGTCGCTCATCTTGCCACGGGAGAGGCCAAGCACCTTGTAGGTGAGCAGCGGCCGCGCCGGCAGCGCTATCATCAGCGCCCGGATCTGGTTCTCGTCCTCTTTCTCCCGCACCGGCTTGCCGTAGGCGTAGGTGAGTACGCCGGCATCCATCAGGTTTTTGACGGCAGGCTCGGTGATCGGCAAGTTTATGACGCTTTTGCGTTGCAGCACGAACTCGCGCAGCACCGCCTTCTCGTTGAAATCGAGGAAGGCGATCATCTGGGCCAGCTGATCCTGTTGGCGGCGGGATTGCCATTCGTCACAGGCCCACTCCCAGGCGATCAGGAAGCCTTGACTGCAGAAGTAGGAGATGGCGATCAGCATGCCGACCCCGAGCCAGGCGGCGTGGGTCGTGGCCCACTGGCTGACGGCACCCTTCATCAGGCCGGCCGGAAACAGCAATATGATGCTGCAGCAGAGTAGCAACCAGACCATGAGCCAGTTGAGGCGGTTCAGTTGATAGAAATGTTGGATCCACCGTTTCATCGTTCATCCTTCCCAAACTATTGTGGACAGTAGACAACTCATAGCAATCGTTGTGCCAAGGCGTGGATGCCGGGGGAAAGAGTGGGGATCCGGACGGAGAAACCGAGGGCGCTGACCGAAGGGAGCGTTACATTCCCTTACAACTTATTGAGCGGATGATCATTAATTTACCTTGTGAGGCGGCCGCCGGTTTGGTAAAAAGCCCGCACTGTCATTGGGGAGTAGCAACCCGCCCGTGATCCGGGCAGGGCTCATGTCAACATTCTTGGATCTGCCGATCCATGGCATGAGCGGCGATAGCATCTATCGCTCTGCAAGACCTTTGGCCTCGATACGCAAGCCAGCCGGGCGAGCCGTATCGGGTCCATCGGTTGTTCTGCTCGCCTGGCGGTTGCCTATTATGTTGATCACCCTGCTGTTATTTCTGCTCTCTGCCGTCACCATCTACCTGGCCTGCGAATATTTCGTCAACGGTGTCGAATGGACTGGCCATCACTTCAAATTCTCCCAGAGTGCCACCGGCTCCCTGCTGGCTGCCCTCGGCACAGCCTTGCCCGAATGCATCGTCACCCTGACCGCGCTGTTGATGGGGGATGCCCCCGCCCAGCAGCAGATTGGGATAGGCGCTGCCCTCGGTGGCCCCCTGGTGCTTTCCACCATAGGCTATGCCGCCGTCGGCGTGACCCTGCTGCTGTGCATGAGCCGTGAGCACAGGGTCATAGATGGCGAGGTACAGCGCGAGATAGGCCGGGATCAGGCCTGGTTTGTCGGTATCTTCCTGGTGGCGGTGGCCCTCGGCATGGTGGCCTTCACCGGCAAAACCTGGCTGGCCCCGCTGTTCGTGCTGGTTTATCTGGTCTATGTGCGGCGCGAGCTGAAACAGACCGACAGCCACGAGGTCGAGTTGCCAGAGCCCCTCAAGCTGGATCCCAAGGCCGAGATCCCGGCGCTCGGCAAGGTGCTGCTGCAAACCCTGGTGGCGCTGGTGGTGGTGGCGCTGGCGGCCCAGGTGTTCGTTCATCAGCTGGAGAGCATGGGCGAGCTGTTCGGCCTCTCTCCCGTGCTGGCGGCCCTGCTGCTGAGCCCGGTGGCGACCGAGATGCCGGAGCTGATGAACGTGCTGATCTGGGTGCGTCAGGGCAAGAACCGGCTGGCGCTGGCCAACATCTCCGGCGCCATGATGATCCAGGGCACCATTCCCAAGGCATTCTGCCTGCTGTTTACCCCCTGGTTGCTCGACAGCACCATGATGGTCTCTTCGCTGGTGACCCTGCTGGCGGTGGTTCTGCTGTGGTGGGGCTTCAGCCGTGGGCGGATGACGGCGGGCAGGCTGGCCTGCGTGGGACTGGTGTACCTGGGTTTCTGCGGTTGGCTGATGGTGAGCTGATGGCGCGCGCTATGTGAAGATGACGCCATGAGCAAGGGCAGGATCCGATCCTGCCCTTTTTTCATGGGTTTACGTTAGCGGGCTGAGCCCCGGGATCAGAACTGCTGGAACCAGCGCTGGATCTGGGCCGGATCCTTGCTCTGGGTCAGGGAGAGCATCAGCAGGATGCGCGCCTTCTGCGGGTTCAGGGTGCCGGCGGCCACGAAGCCGTACTTGGCGTCGTCGATCTCGGCATCCAGGGTGGTGGCGCCGGTCGGCACGCGGGCGGAGCGCACCACGCGGATGCCATCCTTGCTCGCCTTGGCCAGGGTGTCGAACAGGGTGTGGTAGAGGTTGCCGTTGCCCACCCCGGCGCTGACGATGCCGTCAAACTTGGCATCCACCATGGCCTTGGCCGGCAGATCGGTGGCGTTGGCATAGTTGTAGACGATGCCCACTTGCGGCAGCTTGTCGAGCTTGCTCACATCGAACGGCGTCTTGCTGGTGTGCAGGCGGGCCGGGCTGCGCTGGTAGTCGATCTTGCCATTGTGGATGTAACCCAGCGGGCCGAAGTTGGGGGCGGCAAAGGTCTGCACCCCTGTGGTGTTGGTCTTGGTGACGTCGCGGGCATCCAGCACTGTGTCGTTCATGGCGACCATGACACCACGGCCCTTGGAGCTGGGGTCGGATGCGGTAACCACGGCGTTATACAGATTCAGCGGGCCATCGGCACTCATGGCGGTGGAGGGGCGCATGGCGCCGACCAGCACCACCGGCTTGTCGCTCTTGACGGTGAGGTTGAGGAAGTAGGCGGTCTCTTCCATGGTGTCGGTGCCGTGGGTGATGACGATGCCGTCCACGTCATCCTTGGCTAGCAGCTCGTTGACCCGCTTGGCCAGCTTGAGCCACACCTCGTCGTTCATGTCCTGGGATCCTATCTTGACCACCTGCTCGCCCTGCACGTCGGCCACGTTCTTCATCTCGGGCACGGCGGCGATCAGGGTCTCGATGGCCACCTTGCCCGCTTCATAGTTGGACTGGGTGGCGGACTGTCCCGCACCGGCTATGGTGCCACCGGTCGCCAGGATATGAACCTGCGGCAGGGCCATGGCCATGGGGGAGAGGGTCAGGCCAACAACGGCGGCGAGCAGTGTCTTGCGGATAGGGAGAGTCATGCTGCAAATCCTTCTGAGTGATAAAAATTGCAGCAAGTTTGCGCTTTCTGTTGAGGGGGTCTGTGATGACTCTCACCAAAAAACAGCTGGATACAGAACCTTAACCTGTTTTATACCTCTATAGAGATAATTTAACTTGCCGAGAAACCCTTGGCTTCAATCAGGGCGATCAGCTCCGCCTTGCTCAGTTCGCTCTCGACGACGGCCTTGCTGCTGGCAAAATCCACCTGGGCCTGGGTCACTGCACTCTGGGCCAGCAGGGCTTTTTGCAGGCTGGCGGCGCAGCCACCACAGGACATGCCGGACACTGTGAGTTCGATGGTCATGGGATATCTCCTCTGTTGATGTGAGGTCAGCCTAAAGCTGCCGCCCGCGGCAAGGTCAAGCCTTGCCGGACTGGCCAACGGCAGCCTCACTCAGCCCATCAGCCCCAGGTAGTTCATCAGGGCGGCGCCTAGGCTGGTACTGATCAATGAACCCAGCGTGGTGGTGGCGATGACATATTGACGGCCAGCACGCTCCCCACTAGCCCATCAGCCCCAGGTAGTTCATCAGGGCAGCGCCAAGCTGGTACTGATCAATGAACCCCGCGTGGTGGTGGCGATGACATATTGGCTGCCAGCACGCTCCCCACTAGCCCATCAGCCCGAGGTAGTTCATCAGGGCAGCACCCAGGCTGGTACTGATCAATGAACCCAGCGTGGTGGTGGCTATGATGTTGGCTGCCAGCACGCTGTCGCCGCCCATGGCGCGAGTCATCACATAGCTGGCGGCGGCTGTGGGGGTGGAGCTGATGAGAAACAGTATGCCGAGGGCCTGCGGGCTGAAGCCCAGCGCCCAGGCCCCCGTCACCAGCAACACAGGGATGCAGAACAGCCGGTTGGCGGTGGCCCAGCCGGTCAGCATGGCCCCGCCACGCAGGGCCTTGAGGTTGAGGCTGGCGCCGGTGCAGAGCAGGGCCAGCGGCAGCGTCATGTTGGCGAAGTAGTTGCCCGTGGTGATCACCAGCTGGGGCAGCTCGATACCGAGCAGGCCGAACGGCAGGGCGGACAGGATGGCGATGATCAGCGGGTTTTTGGCGATCCCCTTGAGGATCGGCTTGATCCCCTTGCTGCCTCCCAGACTGCGGGTCAGGGTGATGACAGCCAGGATGTTGTAGAGCACGGTTACCGAGCCCACCAGCAGGGCGGCGGCACCAATTCCCTCTGGCCCGTAGGCGTTTTGCACATAGGCCAGCCCCATGATCCCCATGTTGCCGCGAAAGCTGCCTTGCACGAAGATGCCGCGCTGACGCCGCTCCGGGATGAAGCGGGCCGCCAGGGCCTCAAGGATCAGAAAGCCGGTGAGAGTGCCGAGCAAGCCGTAGAGAATGAGCCATGGGCTCGGCATGGTGGAAAAATCGGTGCGTACCATGCTGAGAAACAGCAGGGCGGGCAGGGTGACCTGAAACACCAGGCGGGAGGCGGATTCGACGAAGCTGTCTGGCAACAGACCCAGCTGCTTTAGCCAGATGCCGAGCAGCAGCACCACGCAGATGGGGCCTGTGATGGAGAGGGAGAAGTGCAGACTTGCCAACAGATCCATGATGCGCGTCCTGTGCGATGGCGAGCGGCACGACGTTCGCCGGGGCAAAAAAGGCATTCTAACGCCATGGGCTTGTATTCACAGGGCTTAATCACAACAATGTGGGCAATTCCACCGCCGAGCCTCCTGTGAGCCAATTCATGGACAAGAAACTGACCATCCTCGACATCGCCCGCCTCTCGGGTGTCGGCAAGTCGACCGTCTCCCGGGTGCTCAACCAGGATCCCAAGGTGAAACAGGCGACCCGCGAGCGGGTGGAGCAGGTCATCGCCGAACACGGCTTCGTGCCGAGCAAGTCGGCGCGGGCCATGCGTAGCCAGAGCCAGCAGGTGGTGGGGATCATCGTCTCGCGGCTCGACTCCAGTTCCGAGAACCAAGCGGTGCGCGGCATGCTGGAAACCCTCTACCAGCGTGGCTATGACGCCGTGCTGATGGAGAGCAAATTTTCCCCCGCCAAGGTGCAGGAACATCTGGCTGTGCTGGAGCGGCGCGGGGTGGATGGCATCATCCTCTTTGCCTTCAACGATCTGGACTACGACGCCATGGCACCGCTGAAAGAGAAGCTGGTACTGGTGGCCCGGGATCATCCCGGTTTCTCCTCGGTCTGCTTCGACGATGCCGGGGCTGTGCGCACCATGCTGGCCGAGCTGGCGACCCGCGGAGTAGGTGATATAGCCTATCTGGGGGTGGATACCTCGGATCTCACCACGGGTCAGCGCCGGCTCGATGCCTATCTCGGCTACTGCGCTGAACGGGGATTGAGCCCGCGCAGTGCCCTCGGCGATCTCAGCCTGCAGAGCGGCTACCGGCTGGCGGCCGAGCTGCTCACCTCCGCCACCCAGGCGCTGGTCTGCGCCAGCGACACCCTCGCCATAGGTGCGGCAAAATACCTTCAGGAACAAGGGCGCAGCGAGGTGCTGGTGACGGGTCTTGGCAACAACCCCATGCTCAGTTTCCTCTTTCCCAACGCCCTCAGCCTGGATCTTGGCTACAAGAGGGCGGGGGAGCAGGCGGCCCGCCAGCTGCTTGGCCAGATTGAGCAGGATCACCGTCCGCTGGCGACCATAGCCCCCTGCCACACACTGTGAGCCCCATCACTTAGCCCTGCACAAAAAACGCGCTTTTTGTGACGCTGACCACGAAATGGGAACGTTCCCATTTCGATCCGTTCAAATTGGCTGCATGCTAAATGGGAACGATACCAAAAACGCTCAGACCAGCAGACTGGTTCAAAAGGGCGATGCAGACCAATATCAATGGAGTCACAGAGGGAAGACTCATGTCCAAGATCAACGCACAGCAGCTTGCCACCCTGATCGACAAGATCGGCGGCAAGGAGAACATCGCCACCATCAGCCACTGCCTGACCCGATTGCGCTTCGTCCTGAACGATCCGGCCAAAGCCGACAGCAAGGCCATCGAGACCATACCGGCGGTAAAGGGTTGCTTCACCAATGCCGGCCAGTTCCAGGTGGTGATCGGCAACGAGGTGGATGACTGGTACAAGGCGCTGACCGAAGAGCTCGGCGTCAGCGGTGGCAGCAAGGATGCCGCCAAGCTGGCTGCCCGTCAGAACATGAATCCGCTGGAGCGCGGCATCTCCCACCTGGCGGAGATCTTCGTGCCCCTGTTGCCGGCCATCATCACCGGCGGCCTGATCCTGGGCTTTCGCAACGTCATCGGCGACATCAAGATGTTCGACGACGGGACCCACACCCTGGTCGAGATCAGCCAGTTTTGGGCTCAGGTCCACGCCTTCCTCTGGCTGCTGGGTGAGGCCATCTTCCACTTCCTGCCGGTTGGCGTCTGCTGGTCTGCGGTGAAGAAGATGGGCGGCTCCGAGATCCTCGGTATCGTGCTGGGTATCACACTGGTGTCGCCGCAGCTGATGAACGCCTATGGAATTGGTCAGCAGACCCCGGAAGTGTGGGACTTCGGCCTGTTCGTCATCCAGAAGGTGGGTTATCAGGCCCAGGTCATTCCGGCCCTGCTGGCGGGGGTATTCCTCGCCTGGGTGGAGACCAACCTCAAGCGCATCATTCCGGCCTACCTCTATCTGGTGATAGTGCCCTTTATCTCCCTGCTGCTGGCGGTGATCGTCGCCCACGCCTTTATTGGCCCGTTCGGTCGCTGGATTGGTGAAGGCGTCGGCTTTGCTGCCAAGGCCGCCATGACGGGTTCCTTTGCTCCTATCGGTGCAGCCCTGTTCGGTTTCCTCTATGCGCCTCTGGTTATCACCGGCATCCACCACACCACCAACGCGGTGGATCTGCAGCTGATGCAGAGCATGGGTGGCACGCCAATCTGGCCGCTGATCGCCCTCTCCAACATCGCGCAAGCGTCGGCAGTGGTGGGTATCATCCTCATCAGCCGCAAGGAGAACGAGCGGGAGATCTCGGTGCCTGCCGCCATTTCGGCTTACCTGGGCGTGACCGAACCGGCCATGTACGGCATCAACCTCAAATACAAGTTCCCCATGCTGTGCGCCATGGTGGGCTCCAGCCTGGCGGCGCTCATCTGCGGCTTCGCCGGTGTGATGGCCAACGGCATAGGAGTGGGTGGCCTGCCGGGCATCCTCTCCATCCAGCCCCAGTATTGGGCCGTTTACTCAGTCGCCATGCTGGTGGCCATAGTGGTGCCCGTGGTGCTGACCCTGCTGGTTTACCAGCGCCAGCAAGCGGCTGGCAAGCTGGCCCAGGCAAGCGCCTGAACATAGTCATCAGGGCGCCCCGCGGGTCGCCCTCTCCTTTTTCATTCGAGACAAGAGCAAGATCCATGAGCCAAACACCCTGGTGGCAGAGTGCCGTGATTTACCAGATCTACCCCAAGAGCTTTCAGGATTCCGCTGCCCGCGGTATCGGCGATCTCAAGGGGATCATGGCCCGCCTCGACTATCTCAAGACCCTGGGGGTCGATGCCCTCTGGCTGACCCCGGTCTACGTCTCCCCGCAGGTCGATAACGGTTACGACATCGCAGACTACTACGCCATCGACCCCGTCTACGGCACTATGGCCGACTTCGAGGCGCTGCTGGCCGCCGCCCACGAGCGGAACATCCATATCGTGATGGATATAGTGGTGAACCACACCTCCACCGAGCACGCCTGGTTCAAGTCGGCGCTGGGGGATAAAAACAGCCCTTACCGCGACTACTACATCTGGCGCGATCCGGTGGATGGCGGCGTGCCCAACAACTGGCAGTCCAAGTTTGGCGGCAGCGCCTGGGAGCTGGATCAGGCTACCGGCCAATACTACCTGCACCTGTTTGCCCGCGAGCAGGCGGATCTCAACTGGGAAAACCCTCTGGTGCGTGCCGAGGTCAAAAACATCATTCACTTCTGGGCTCAGAAGGGCGTGGACGGTTTCCGCCTCGACGTTATCAACCTCATCTCCAAGGATCAGGCCTTCCCGAATGACGAGATAGGCGATGGCCGCCGCTTCTATACCGACGGGCCACGCATCCACGAATTCCTGCAGGATGTGAGCCGCGACGTATTCGCCCCGGTCGGAGCCATGACGGTGGGGGAGATGTCCTCTACTTCGCTGGAGCACTGCCAGCGTTACGGTGCACTCGATGGCTCCGAGCTCTCCATGGTGTTCAATTTCCACCATCTGAAAGTCGATTACCCCAACGGCGACAAGTGGACAAAGGCGCCGTTCGATTTCCTCGAACTCAAGCGCATCTTCAACCACTGGCAGAGCGGCATGCACGGCAAGGGCTGGTCGGCGCTGTTCTGGTGCAACCACGATCAGCCGCGTATCGTCTCCCGCTTCGGCGACGAGGGCGAGCATAGGGTGGTAGCCGCCAAGATGCTGGCCAGCACCCTGCACGGCCTGCAGGGCACCCCCTACATCTATCAGGGGGAGGAGATCGGCATGACCAATCCGGGTTATGGCAGCATCCATGACTATCAGGATGTGGAGAGCCGCAACATCTTCGCCATCAAGCAGGCCGAAGGCATGAGCGAGGCCGAGATCCTCGCCATTCTCGGCGCCAAGTCCCGCGACAACTCCCGTACTCCGATGCAGTGGAGCACGGCTCCCAACGCGGGGTTTACCCAGGGCACGCCCTGGCTCAGGCCCGCGGCCAATTACACCGAGATCAACGCCGAAGCGGCACTGGCCGACCAGCACTCGGTGTTCTGGCACTACCGGGATCTGATCGCGCTTCGCAAGGCGCATCCCATCTTCACCCAGGGGGATTACCAGGAGCAGTTGCCAGGCCATCAGCGCATCTGGGCCTATACCCGTAGTGCCAACGGCCAGACCCTGCTGGTGGTGAGCAACTTCTACGGCGAGCCGGTTGAGTTTGCCTTGCCTGCCGAGCTGCAAGCCGTTGAAGGTCGCCTGCTGCTTGGCAACTACCCGGATAGCCCGGCCCGGCCGCAGTCCTGTATGCTGCGCCCTTATGAATCCCTAATCTGGCTGGCGGAATAGACGATGACACAGGCAACGCCCATGGCGGCGGCAATAGCACGTGGCCCCGAGTGGCAGAAGATGGTGGCGGGGGAGCCCTATGATGCGGCTGACCCCGAGCTGAAAGCTGCGCGCGAGCGCTGCCGCAAGCTCTATCACACCTTCAACACCAGTTGGCAGGAGAAACCGGCGCGGGATGTCTTGCTTCATGACCTGCTCGGTGGCCATGGCCGGGAATGCGCCATCAACCCGCCGTTCTTTTGTGACTATGGCGCCAACATCTTCGTCGGCGAGAACTTCTACGCCAACGTCAATTGCACCATCCTCGATGTCTGTGAGGTGCATATCGGCGACAACGTGCTGCTGGCTCCCGGGGTGCAGATCTATACCGCCGCTCACCCGGTGGCGGTAGTGCCGCGGGTGGCCGGAGTCGAGTTCGGCAAGCCGGTGCGTATTGGCAACAACGTCTGGATCGGCGGCAGCGTCGTCATCTGCCCCGGCGTCACTATTGGTGACAACTGCGTCATCGGGGCGGGCTCTGTGGTCACCCGGGATATTCCGGCCAACGTGGTTGCCGTCGGCAATCCCTGCAGGGTGTTGCGGCCCATGACGACAGCGGAACTGGCAGGAATATGATTATCAAAGGGCAGGAGATCCTGCCCTTTGTGTTGTCCGTCTGTGAACTTATTCCAACCCTCACTCCACCGAGGAATAGGGGTCTAAGCGTGCTTCCTGCGCTAGCCAAACTGGGAGCGATACCGTGTCGTACTCCCCCCCCCCCCAAGACCAGTGCCAGTTACGGCGTTGGCGATACCTGAACCCAAGATGGATATCCCCATCAGATTTTTTGAACATCTAGGCCAGTTTATCTCGCTAACAAAGGTCGTCAGAGGCGTTTAATATTCACTCAACGCTTAGGCAGGAACGCCAAGCGGCCAAATAACAGGTCGTTCCAGGCTGTGACACCATCAAACAGGGTGTCGGATGTCAGTGAAAGAACAACATACTATTTGAATAACCTCTTGCACGGATGCATTGATTCAGGCCGAAACGGCCTTGGCAATGACATAAAAACCAAGAGAGTGAATGAACATGAAAAACGTAATCAAGATGCTGGCCGTTGCAGGCCTGATGACCGCCGGTTTCGCCCAGGCTTCCGTCCCCGCTGACTTCAATGCCGCGCCGGGCGTGCTGTTTGTAAACTGGCATGCGACCGCCGCCGTGGATGGCAAGACCAACCCCACGCTGGAAGTGCGTGACGAGTCTGGCGATGTCGTGGCCTCAGTCCATGCCAATCTGGTAGGTACCCAGCAAGTTCGCATTCCAAGCCGCGCTCAGGGCAACCTGACCGTCAGCCTGGGTGAGCAGAGCAGTGACTACCGCATCCCGTTTGGTGTCGGCAGCGGCAAACAGCGCTAAGCCGTACACGCAGGCAGAGAACGATGGCCGCAGGCCAGACCGACAATTGCCGGCAAAGGCCCCGGTCATGTTCCGCTACCGTGGCGTGAACATGCAGAGTGCTCAGAGAGAAGGCCCCGCATTGCGGGGCCTTCTGCTTTTGTGATCGGCGATCAGGCCCTTGTCAGAGCTTGACCATGATATGGCGCGGCACAGTGTAATCCTCCAGCGCATAGAGGGAGAGATCCTTGCCATAGCCCGACATCTTCATGCCGCCGTGGGGCATCTCGGAGGTGAGCATGAAGTGGGTGTTGATCCAGGTGCAACCATATTGCAGGTGGCTGGCCACCTTGCTGGCAAGGCTCAAATCCTTGGTCCAGACCGACGAGGCGAGACCATAGTCCGAGTCGTTGGCCCACTGCACCACCTGCTCGGCATCGTTGAAACGGGTCACCGACACCACAGGGCCGAACACCTCACGCCGCACGATCTCATCCTCCTGACGGGCCCCGACTATCAGGGTCGGCTCGAAGAAGAAGCCGTTGCCGGGGCGGATCTTGCCCCCCGCCGTCACCTCCACATGGCCGCTGCTCTGGGCCCGCTCGACAAAGCTGGCGACCCGGTTGCGCTGTCTGTCAGAGATAAGCGGCCCCATCTCCACCCCCTCCTCGTACTGGCTGCCCACCTTGATGGAGGCCACCGCATCGGTCATGGCGGCGACAAACTTGTCGTAGATCTTGCCCTGGGCGTAGATACGGCAGGCGGCGGTGCAATCCTGGCCGGCGTTGTAGAAGCCGAAGGTGCGAATACCCGCCACCACCGCCTCCAGATCCGCATCGTCGAAGATGATCACCGGCGCCTTTCCCCCCAGCTCAAGGTGGGTGCGCTTCATGGTACGGGCGGCGCTCTGCAGGATCTTCTGGCCGGTGGCGATGTCACCGGTGAGCGACACCATCCGTACCAGCGGGTGTTCCACCAGCGGCGCCCCCACGCTCTCGCCCCGCCCGCAGATGACGTTGATGACGCCGCGGGGGAAGATCTCGCTGGCCAGCTCGGCAAGACGCAAAGCGGTGAGCGGAGTCTGCTCGGAGGGTTTGAGCACCACCGTATTGCCCGCCGCCAGCACCGGCGCCATCTTCCAGGCCGCCATCATCAACGGGTAGTTCCAGGGGGCGATACTGCCCACCACCCCGATGGGATCGCGGCGGATCATGCTGGTGTGCCCCTCGATATACTCCCCCGCCAGCGGCCCTTGCAGACAGCGAGCGGCCCCGGCAAAGAAGCGGAAGCAGTCCACCACTGCGGGCAGCTCATCGTTGAGTACCGCCAGATAGGGTTTGCCGCAGTTGAGGGATTCCAGCGCCGCGAACTCCTCGGCGTGGCGCTCGATGAGATCCGCCAGACGCAGCAGCAGGTTGCTGCGCTGGGCCGGAGTGGTGCGGCTCCACTGGGCGAAGGCGCGCTGGGCGCCGTTCACCGCCCGGTTCACCTGCTCGAACGAGGCTTCGGGTACGGCGGCGATCTGCTCGCCGTTGGCCGGGTTGAGAATGGGTTCGGCCTGCCCCTCACCGGTCACAAACTGGCCATCAATCAAGAGTTGGGTAGAGAGTTTCATGGTTGTATCCTTGCGCACGCGTTGAGTCATCATTTGCCACTGCCAGCGACATCATGGGTGTCGCGAGTGAGGTAGTAGGCAAGCAAAATGGGGATAGTGGTAAAGGCTACTATGATGAGGGCCACCACGTTGGTGACCGGCCTGTCTCGGGGGCGGATCAGCTCCTGATACATCCAGATGGGCAACGTGGTCTGCTGGCCCGCAGTGAAGGTAGTGACGATCACTTCGTCAAAGCTCAGGGCAAAGGCCAGCATGCCTCCCGCCAGCAGCGCCGTGGCCAGATTGGGCAGGATCACGTAGCGCAGGGTCTGGAAGCCGTCGGCCCCGAGATCCATCGACGCCTCGATCAGCGACTGGTTGGTGCGGCGAAAACGGGCCAGCGCATTGTTGTAGACCACCACCACGCAAAAGGTGGCGTGGCCGATAACGATGGTCCAGAAGCTGAAGGGGATCTCCATCAATCCGTAGGCAGAGCGCAGCGCGATACCGGTGACGATGCCGGGCAGCGCGATGGGCAGCACCAGCAAGAGCGACACCACCTCCTGACCGAAGAAGCGGCTGCGGGCAATGGCCCCTGCCGCCAACGTGCCGAGGATCATTGCCGCCAGCGTCGCCAGTCCCGCCACCTCCAGCGACAGCTGGATGGCGCGCCACACATCGGGACGATTGAGGGTCACCTCGAACCACTTGAGGGTGAGCCCGGGGGGCGGAAACTGGTAACTCTTGCTCTCGCTGGTGAAGGCGTAGAGGAAGATAAACAGAATGGGAAAGTGCAGGAACAAGAGCCCGCCGATGGCGGCGTACTTGAGCAGGCCCGAAGGGCGCTGTCCTTGACTGATCACTGAGCTAGCTGACATGACGGCCTCCTTGCTGCCGGTTCAAAGCAATTGGGTCAGAGTGCATCGAACGCCCCCTGCCGTTTGACGGTCGTCGGTGGATAGCCATGATCAGGCTGGGCACCCGAGGAGATACATGGATGAGTGCAATATGGGCATCAAAGCGCATCAAAGGCTCCTAACCGTTTCGCAATCGCCAGATAGATGGCGATGATAAGGATCGGCACCAGCGAGAAGGCGGCGGCAAAGGGCAGATTGCCCGCCGTCCCCTGCTGCATGTAGACCACCTGACCGATATACATGGTCGAGTTGCCAATAATGCCGGGGATGATGTAATCACCGAGGGTCAGCGAGAAGGTGAAGATGGAGCCCGCCACCACACCGGGCAACGCCAGCGGCAGGATCAGGTTGCGAAAGGTCTGGGCGGGGGTCGCCCCCAGATCGCTGCTCGCCTCCAGCAAGGAGCGCGGAATACGCTCCACCGCCGCCTGAATGGGCAGGATCATGAAGGGCAGCCAGACGTAGACGAACACGATAAAGGTGCCGAGCCGCGAAAACGACAGCGAAGGGCCACCTATCACCGGCAGTGAAAGGATGGCATCGAGCAGCCACTCCAGCCCCATGCTGTCGGCCAGCCAGCTCACCACCCCCTCCTTGGCCAAGATCAGCTTCCAGGCATAGACCCGCACCAGATAGCTGGACCAGAGCGGCAGCATGATCCCCACATAGAACAGCGCCCGGGTCTTGCCACTGGTGTAGCGCGCCATGTAGTAGGCAACCGGAAAACCGAGCAGGGCGCAGGCCAGGGTCACCAGCAGTGACATGCCGACGGTGCGGCCGATCACATCCAGATTCTCCGGCCGCAGCAGGGCGACGAAGTTTTGCAGCCCCAGCTCATGGCGCACCTGACCGCTGAACTCGTCCAGCCCGAAGAAGGCGTTGGAGAGCAGCATCAGCAAGGAGCCGACATAGATGATGCCGAGCCACAGCAGCGGCGGCCCCAGCAGGATCGCCAGCAGCAGGCCGGGACGGCCGTAGAGCAGGGTCGAGAGGCGCCGCAGTGGCCTGAAACGGGCAGGTTCGAGCTGATGGTTCATGGCAAGACTCGCACTGTGAGGGGCACTCATGGCTGCGCCCCTTGATGGGCGGCGCTCAGGCGATGGATGGCCTGCTCCGGCCAGCTGAGGCTGACCCTGCTGCCACGCGCCAGACGGGCCTGCCCCTCGTTGGGGTGGTTGACGATGATCTCGAGCTGCTCCCCCAGATCGACCCGATAACGGACGAAGGGGCCCAGATACTCAACCTCGCGGATCTCCCCCGACCAGCCCGGCGTGCCCGCCTCACTGAGCCGGATCCGCTCCGGGCGCACCATCATCTGGCTGCCGTCGCCGCACAGCCGTCTGGCCTGCTCCCCTTCGAACAGATTGACGGTGCCGACGAAGCGGGCCACAAATGGCGTCGCCGGGGCGTCGTAGATGGTATCGGGGGCAGCAATCTGCTCGATCTTGCCCTGACTGAAGATGCAGATCCGGTCGCTCATGGAGAGCGCTTCCTGCTGATCGTGGGTGACGAAGATAAAGGTGATGCCAAGCTGGCGCTGCAGCGCCTTGAGCTCAAGCTGCATCTGCTCGCGCAACTTGAGATCGAGGGCCCCCAGCGGCTCATCCAGCAGCAGGATGCGTGGCTGGTTGATGAGGGCCCGGGCGATGGCGATGCGCTGGCGCTGGCCGCCGGAGAGCTGGCTTGGGCGGCGCTTGCCGACCCCCGGCAGCCGTACCAGCTCCAGCATCTCGTCCACCTTGCGGTAGCGCTGTGCCTTGGCGACCCCCTTGAGCATCAGGCCATAGCCGATGTTGTCGCGCACATCCATGTTGGGAAACAGGGCATAGTCCTGAAACACTGTGTTGAGGTTGCGATCATAGGGCGGCACGGTGGAGCAGGGTTCGCCAAACAGGCGGATCTCCCCGTCGCTCGGGTACTCGAAGCCCGCGATCATCCGCAGGCAGGTGGTCTTGCCGGAACCGCTCGGCCCCAGCAGGGTAAAGAATTCCCCTGAGGAGATCTGGAAAGAGATGTCGTCGACCGCCTTCACCTCGCCATAGTGGCGACTGACCCGGTCAAATTGTACGGCGTTCATGGGGCGTCCTTGTCTGTGCAGGGATGGGCCGGACTCCTGTCCGGCCCGCTTGATTATCCGGTTTGGGCGGTTGTGCAGAGGAGGCGCGGCTCCCCTACCGTGAGCAAGGTGGTCACCGTGGCGGCCACCTTGCTAAACCAGCCTCAGCGACCGCCCAGAATGGCGATATAGTCGGAAACCCAGCGGTAATAGGGCACACAGGTTCCCTGGCTCTTGCACTGGGAGACCGGAGTGCGCCAGAAGCGAACCCGATCGAAGTTGTCGATACCGTTGGTTTTGCACCCTGTCGGGCCAAGCAGGGCATTGCCCTCGCAGGCGGCAGGCACCACAGGCACAGAGCCAAACCATGAGGCGAGATCCCCCTGCAGCTTGTTGTTCAGGGAGTGCTCCAGCCACTTGTAAGCGCAGGTGAGGTTCTTGGCATCGCTGTGCACCATGCTGGTATCGGCCCAACCGGTGACCCCCTCCTTGGGCACAGTGGTGGCGATGGGCTGCTTGTCGGCGATCAGGGTGTTGGCCTGGAATGGCCAGGAGCCGGAAGCGACCACGCCTTCGTTCTTGAAGTCATCGATCTGGACAAAGGCATCATGCCAGTAGCGTCCCACCAGCTGGCGCTGCTTGCGCAGCAGATCGAGCGAGGCCTTGTACTGATCCTCGTTCAACTCGTAAGGATCCTTGATACCAAGGGCGGGCTGATGGGTCATCAGATAGAGGGCGGCATCGGCGATGTGGATCGGGCCGTCAAAGGCCTGCACCCGCCCCTTGTTGGACTTGCCATCCGCCAGGGTCTGCTCCTCGAACACCACGTTCCAGGAGTCCGGCGCCTTGGGGAACACCTTGGTGTTGTACATCAGGATATTGCCGCCCCACTGGTAGGGCACGCCGTAGTGCTTGCCATCCACCGTGTGCCAGGGGGCATTTTGCAGCCGGGGATCAATCTTGCTGTAACTCGGAATGAGCGCCAGATTGAGCGGCTGCACCTTGCCACCGGCAATCAGACGCAGGCTGGCATCGCCGGAGGCGGTCACCAGATCGAAGCCCCCCTCGTTCATCAGCGCCACCATCTCGTCCGAGGTGGCCGCCGTCTTGACGCTCACCTTGCAGCCGGTCTCCTGCTCGAAACCGGTGACCCAATCGTAGTTCTTGTCGGTCTCGCCACGTTCGACGTAGCCAGCCCAGGCCACGATATTGAGCTGGCCTTCACCCTTGCCGAGCTCGGTCGGGGCAGCCTGGGTCTGGCCTGCCAGCAGCGCCGGGACAAGAGCCAGCATCAGAGGGGTCAATTTCATCATGCACTCCTTGCATTGTGTTGACTTGCATCAGGTGAAGGAACGCCGCCATGGGCGTTAACATCCCGTTAACCAGCAATGAGCTTAGGGGAGTGGCAATACGATGAATATTTCAATTTTTGGTGGCTCAGGTATCAGCTAAATCGATATCGAGTGCAGATGAATCTGAATTTTAGTGGCAACACTGCAAGAGATGGCTAGCGAGGGAGCGCCTGACGGGCCCGCAACCGGCTCTGATCCCGCGCGATATCGATAAATTCCCGCGCAGTCCAATCCAGCCGTGAACCACGGCGCCACACCAGTCCGATATCGATGGCGGGAATGGGCTCCTTGATGGGGCGCGCCTCGACCCGCTCCTGCTCCAGCGACCAGGGGCGATAGGCAAAATCGGGCAACAGGGCGACCCCGAGCTGGCTCGCCACCAGACTGCGCACCGCCTCCACCGATGCGGTGCGCAGCACGATACGGGGGGAGATGCCGTAGCGGCGCAGGCCGCCACCAATGATCTGATCGAGCTGATCGGCGGTCAGCGAGATCATCGGCTCCTCTCCCAGCGCCGTCAGGGAGAGGGTCGACTCGGCGCAGAGCGGATGGTTGGCGGCCAGCCAGAGCCGCAGCGGCGAGCGGGTCAGTAGCTCGGTATCAAACGCCTCTTGCCGGATGGTGCGGTTGGTCATCAGGATCCCCACATCCACTTCGCCGTTGACGATCTGGTGCTCCAGAAAAGGCTGTTCATCCTCCTTCACCTCGATCTGTACCGCCGGAAAGGCGCGGCGAAAGCGGCCAAGCGCCTCGGACAGGTAGTAACCCGCCACCAGGGTGGTCACGCCGATGGTGAGTCGCCCCTGATCCTGCTGAGCCACCGCTTTGAGGGAGTGGCTCGCCTCGGTCATGGCACCGAGAATACGGCGGGCGTGGAGCAAAAACTGGTGGCCCTGGGTGGTGAGGGTGACGCCGCGCGGGTTGCGTTCGAATAGCGGGGCGCCCAGTTCGGTCTCCAGCTCGCGAATGGCGCTGGTGACCGCCGACTGGGAGATATGCAGCTCGGCGGCGGCACGGCTCACTGAAAAGCTGTCGGCCACGGCCACGAAATAACGGATCTGGCGAAAGGTAAAGTTCATCGGGCATCCTGCCACTCGCGACTGGGGTGGCTGCCAGCTTAACCTTGAATCCCGCTCAAACAAAAGGCGCCGTGATGGCGCCTTTGTCATTGATCTCGCAACGATTAGCGGGAGCTGGCAGCGGCCACCAGCGGAACCCGGTTCACCGCCTTGCCCATGTAGGCGAGGGTGATGGTCACTATGATGCAGGTGAAGCTGAGCCACATGTAGGGCAGGTAGTCGAGGGTGGCGACCCCGAGCACCCCGGCCATGAAGATGCCGTTGTCGCTCCAGGGCACCATGCCGCAGGTGAGGGTGCCGCCGAACTCGGCGTTGCGGGAGAGGTTCTTGCGTGCCAGTCCCAGCCGGTCGTAGTTCTTGGCCATGATCTTGGGGGTCAGGATCAGCGACACATACATGGCCGAGCCGAACACGTTGGCCAGGAAGGCGGTGCCTATGGTGTGGCTGGTCAGGCTGCCGACGCTGTTGATGCGCTTCTCGAAGGCGCTGGCAATCACTTCCAGGATGCCGACCTTCTCCAGCAGGCCGCCAAAACCCAGACCGAAGATGATGACGGCGACCGAGCCCAGCATGGACTCCATGCCGCCACGACCCAGGATGTTGTCGATGAAGTCGATGCCAGAGGTGATGGGGAAGGGGCTGTAGGCGGAGTGCATCGCCTTGACCGGATCCATGTCCTGAAATGCGATGGCCCAGATCAGGCCCAGCAGGGCGCCGAAGCTGATCACCGGGAAGGCGGGCTTGCGGTTGGCCAGCAGGCCCAGCACCAGCACCACGGGGACTATGGCCAGCGGCGTGATGTTGAACTGCTGGTCGAGCGCCTCCATCACCAGATTGACCTGCTCCAGGCTGACATTGCCCGAATACTGCATGCCGACCACGGTGAACAGCACGGCCGTGATGACATAGGAGACCAGGCTGATGGGCAGCATCCCCTTGATGTGTTCCACCACATCGACGTTGGACATGGTCGATGCCAGCACCACAGAATCGGAGAGCGGGGAGAGCTTGTCACCGAAATAGACACCG
The DNA here is from genome assembly GCF_000820005.1 of Aeromonas piscicola. Taxonomy (GTDB): domain Bacteria; phylum Pseudomonadota; class Gammaproteobacteria; order Enterobacterales; family Aeromonadaceae; genus Aeromonas; species Aeromonas piscicola. Next base: position 154,843 of record NZ_CDBL01000044.1, read on the forward strand.
GAGAGCACTGCGCCGGCCACCAGGGGCGCGGGGACGCCTAGGCTGTGGCCAATGCCCATCATGGCGATGCCAGCGGTGGCGGCAGAGCCCCAGGAGGTACCGGTTGCCAGGGAGGTGAGGGAGCAGATGATCAGGGTCGCCAGCAGGAAGATGGAGGGGTGTATTACCTTGAGACCGAAGTAGATGATGCTGGGCACTATGCCGCCGGCGATCCAGGTGCCGACCAGGGCACCGACGGAGACCAGGATCAGGATTGCCCCCATCCCCTTGGATACGCCATCGACGGCGGCCTGCTCCAGGGACTTGTAATCATGGCCGAGCTTGATGCCGAGCCCCATGATGACGAACCAGGCGATGAACAGCGCCAACTGGATTGGCAGGTCTAGCACGCTGGTAAACGAGAAGGCCAGGGCCAGGAAAATGGCCAGGCAGGCAAACACCTGCGACATGCCCGGTAGTCGGATGTGGTTTTGTTGGTTTTGCATAGATACTTCCTAAACTCTTGCTCGCCAAGGTCAGTCCCTCTCGTCCTGTGGATACACGTATCCCGAGGGGCCAACCCAAAAAGAGGCCGCAATCTACCACAAACCTGGGGGGGCAAATCCCAACAGATTTAGCAAAAATGCAGTTTTGATTGAAAAACTTACAAATTAGTTGATCTCATAACCCGTTTTTGAGTGCTCTGTTTGCCCCTATGGGACATTCGACTCTGATAGAAAAGTCCGATTGCATACTCCTAAAATACAAATGATAATCGTTATCAAATAATGCGGGAGGAGGCATCACCATGACCTGGATTGTGAGAGTCATGCTGTTGGTCGGGCTGCTGGCCGTGCTGGGCTGGGGTCAGGAGAAGGAGTACGGCATCTGGAGTCTTGGCTTTGTGCTGGCCGCCTGGGTCATGCTGGAACCCAGGCTGAGGCCTGCCCTTATTTTGCTGCCGGTCGCCGGGATGACCGGCATAGCTGCTCTGATCTGGCAACAGCCCTGGTGATGATCAGGGGATGGGGGCGTTCCGGACCTTCTCTTGTGCCAGCTTGAGCGACTCCACGACGTTTTTTTCCATCTCGGTACGCTTGGCATCGGTCAGGAAGTAGATCATATCGACGTCGTGACGTATGTAGTGGGAGGGCAGCTGGTTGAGGGTCAGGCAGCAGAGATCGGCCATCTGGTTGGCGTTCAGCGTCAGGTTCAGACCCTGTCTCTCAATCTCCTTGAGCACCAGATGCTCGTAGAAGTTGTGAATGTCGGTATCCAGTATCATATGCGTTCCTTGGCATGACGATGGGCGGTAAGTCGTCAAAAGCATAGTCATAACAAGGAGTAAAAACAAAAAGCCCATCACTTTCGTGATGGGCTTTTTATGTAATGAATGGTGCGAAGAGAGGGACTCGAACCCTCACATCCGTGGGACACTAACACCTGAAGCTAGCGCGTCTACCAATTCCGCCACCTTCGCACATTGTGTTACCAGTTTTGATTTACATGCTGTCTGGAGAAGCATGGTGCGAAGAGAGGGACTCGAACCCTCACACCCGGGGGGCACTAACACCTGAAGCTAGCGCGTCTACCAATTCCGCCACCTTCGCACATTCGGGTTATCAGTCTGGATTGACATGCTGTCTGATAAAAGCATGTTGCAGTATGGTGCGAAGAGAGGGACTCGAACCCTCACATCCGTGGGACACTAACACCTGAAGCTAGCGCGTCTACCAATTCCGCCACCTTCGCATCACTGCGGTGGGGGATTCTATAGAGTTTTGGAAGAGCGTCAACAGCCAAAGGGGACTTTTTTCGCTGTTGACGTTCAAAGCCGTGCTAAGGGCACAAAACTTCAGCAATTAGCGTCATTGGCGCGCCAGGGCGTCCTGATACATCTGCTCATACAGGGTAACCGAGTCCGGCCAGTTGAAGCGGGTGTTCATGGCGTTGCGCTGCACTCTGGCAAACCGTTCGGGATCCTGCAGGTAATAGAGCAGACTGCGGCGCATGGCGTCGAGCAGTATGTTGGCGGTCGGATCATTGAAGCAGAAGCCGGTGGCGTGCTCAGGATCGGCATCCCAGTCCACTACGGTATCCTTGAGGCCACCGACGGCTCGCACCAATGGCAAGGTACCGTAGGCCAAGCTGTACATCTGATTGAGACCGCACGGTTCGAACAGGGAGGGCATCAGGAAGAAGTCGGCGCCGGCTTCCACCAGGTGGGCCAGCCGGTCGTCATAGGTGTTGATGAAGGCAAACTTGTCCGGGTATTGCTGGGCCATAGCCTGCAACTGGGCGGCGAGGGAGGGATCCCCCGAACCCACTATCACTACCTGCACCTTGTGATGCAGGAACTTGTCCAGCACCGGCAGCAACAGGTGCACCCCTTTCTGCTCGGTCAGCCGGCACACCATGCCGTAGATGGGCAGATCTGCCACCGGCAGGCCCGTTTCCTGTTGCAACGTCTGCTTGCAGACCCGCTTGCCGGCGAGGTTGTCGACGTCATAGGTGGCGGGCAGGAAGTCGTCGAAGGCCGGATCCCAGTCCTGATAGTCGCAGCCATTGAGAATGCCGCGCAGGTCGGCTGCTCGCTGCTGGAAGATACTGGCCATGCCGTGGGCGCCCAGATGGGTCAGCAATTCACTGGCATAGTTGGGACTGACTGCATTGATCTTGTCGGCATAGAGCACACCGCATTTGAGCAGATTGACGTGACCATAGTCGTAGCTGACTCGCTGTTCATAGTCAGCAATTTCGGGCATGGCCCAGAACTGCTCCCGACCGAATACCCCTTGAAAGGCCGCATTGTGAATGCTGATCACGCTGCGGGTATGCTGGAAGAAGGGGTTGTGAGCATGGCGGGTCTTGAGCAGCAGCGGCAGCAGACCGGTATGCCAGTCGTTGCAGTGCACTATCTCGGGGGCGAAGTTCAGCTGCTCGCAGGCATGCAGGGCCGCTGCCGAGAAGAAGGCGAAGCGCTCGCCGTTGTCGCCATAGGCCTGGTTGTTCTCGGCGTAGAGCTGGGGTCGATCGAAATACTGCGGGCAGTCGATCAGATAGACACAGACCCCTTCCAGCTCCATCTGATAGATGCGATAGCCGATGTCCGGCAGTCCCGGATGGGTTGGCAACCAGCGAGAGGCGATCAGTCTGGCCTCATCACGGCGTTTGATCGTCTTGTAGAAGGGCAAGATGATCCTGACGTCATGGCCCTTCTGGGCCAGATACAATGGCAGGGCTCTGGCTACATCTGCCAGGCCCCCGGTCTTCACAAGCCCCTCAACTTCCGAGGCAACAAACAGGATTTTCAGTGGGTTAATAGCCAACTCTTGCTCCCTTAGGTACCACGACGATACCGCCTTCGGATACGGTAAATCTCTCTCTGTCATGGTCCAGATTTTCACCGATCACAGTGCCGGGTGCAATTTCAACGTTCTTGTCAATGATGGCGCGCCGAATGGAACAGCCCTCGCCAATCTTCACATCCCCGAGCAACACCGACTCGCTGATGTGGCTGCAGGGGCCTATGTTGCAGCGAAAACCCAGGATGGAGCGCTGGATCTGGCTGCCCTGAATGAAGCAACCGCCGGAGATCAGGGAGTTGGCAATCTTGACCTTGCAGTCGTCGGTGTCGACGAAGGTGGCGGGCGGCAAGGGCGGATAGTGAGTGTGCAGCGGCCACTTGCGGTTGTAGAGGGAAAAGGGGGCATCGTCCGCCACCAGATCCATGTGCGCCTGCCAGTAGGAGTCGAGGGTGCCCACGTCGCGCCAGTAGACGTTGGGTTTCTCGCCCGGGATCACGTTGGTGCTGTAGTCATAGACATAGACGGGGGCGCGCGGAAACAGGCTGGGGATGATGTCCTTGCCAAAATCGTGGCTGGAGCTCTCCTCGGCTGCGTCACGCTTGAGCTCGCGGTAGAGCGCTTCGGTTTCGAAGATGTAGTTGCCCATCGAGACCAGTGCCTGGGTGGGATCCCCCGGAATGTGTTTGGGATGTTTGGGTTTTTCTTCGAAGCCTATCATGCGCCCTTCCTGATCCACCTCGATCACCCCGAAGGCGCTCGCCTCCTCGATGGGCATGCGCAGGGCGGCGACGGTCAGGGCGGCGGCCTTCTGCTTGTGGAAGGTCACCATCTGGCTGACATCCATCTTGTAGATATGGTCGGAGCCGAAGATGCAGACGTGCTCGGGGTCGGAGATCTCGATGAAACGCAGGTTCTGGTAGATGGCATCGGCCGTACCGTCATACCAGCGTTTGCCCATCCGCATCTGGGCAGGAATGGGGTCGATGAAGCGGTCCGTGATGCCGACTATGTTCCAGCCCTTCTTCATGTGCAGATAGAGGGACTGGGACTTGAATTGGGTCAATACGTAGATGCGCAGGAAGTCTGCGTTGACGAAGTTGTTGAGGACGAAGTCGATCAGTCTATAGCTGCCACCGAACGGGACAGAAGGCTTGCTGCGAGTGGTGGTAAGCGGCTGGAGACGGGTTCCTTCGCCGCCTGCCAGTATCATGGTGAGTATGCCTGCCATCGTATTTCTCTCCCTGAATTGATGATATGAAAAGGTTTTCAGCTCACTGTAAAAAAACACCCCTAAAGGGGTGGTTAAACGATTGACAATTACCTTATCAGATCCCGGATGGGGCCCTCTACTTGTTTTATTACACCGGTTACACTTATTTACACTTTGCTCAGATACACCTTGAATTTGCTGTCGCTGTTGACCACTTCGGTCCGTTTGAAGTGCGTATCCAGTATAGGCTGATATCGCAGGAAGGCGTTGGCGACTATGGTCAGGCCACCATTCGCCGACAGGTATTCCGGTGCCTTGGCGAGGAAGGTCTCGGTGGCCGCATAGAAGGTCTTGAGCCCGGCGTGGAAGGGAGGGTTCGAGACGATATGTTGAAATTTTTCAGCAATGTCGGAGTAAACGTCCGAGGCATGGACCTTTCCCTGCAAGCCATTGACAGCCAGGGTGCGGCGGCTCGACTCCAGCGCCAGCGCGCTGATATCCACCATGCTGACCTCCAGATCCGGATTACGCTTGGCCAGCATTGAACCGATGACACCGGCGCCGCAACCAAAATCGAGCAACTTGCCCCGCATCGGCGGCAGGCTGGCGAGCAACATCTGGCTGCCCAGATCCAGCTCGTCGGCACTGAATACCCCCGGCAGCGCCAGCACGGTCAGTTCCGTCTCACCAGCCTTGCATTCATACCGGCTGAACCAGGCGTCCAGTTCGAACGATGCCACCGGTTTGCTCAGCTCACCGTGATAGAGGGAGCAGCGGCGCGCCGAGTCGCGCTTGATGGGCTTGTCGCCGTAAGGGGCCAGCAGCTTGTCGGCGCCGTTGATGCCGCCGCGATTCTCGCCGGCCAGAAACAGGTCGGCACCCGCTTCCAATAAGGGGGTCATCATGGCCAGCAGGTATTGCGCCTCGGCCTTGGCCTTGGGCATCAGCAGCAACAGGGCATCGAAGCGGGGGGCGCCACCGAGCTGGTGGTCGAACAGAATTGCCTCGCCGAGGGCCGCCTGCTGGCTGCGGTAATAGCAGTAATCGGTGGTAAAGACGGTCAGGGTCTGGGCCAGGGTCGCCAGCTGGCGGGGATAGTCATCCTCCAGCGCGCCACAGACAAGTAGCCGCTTGCCGACAAAGAGGGCTTGGTTTCGTTCCAGCATCTGGCTGACGGCACTGATAGGGCTGCTCATCGGGTCTCTCCACGCAATTTTGGGCGGCCATTATACATAGCCCCTTTCGCCTTGACATTTATGCCGTGTTCCCGAAATATGCCCAGACACCATTTTTTGACCAGAGATGACGAAATGCGGTTCAACGGGTTGAAACGAAAGCACAAAAAAAGCCTGACATTCGGGCCTGCCGACGTTCGCGCGTAACCTCTCATCCCTGAGAAGATTCAAACCCCGGTTGCGCAGCCCGTACCGGGGTTTTTTATTGCCATATGCGCGTCATTTAGGAGAAGGAGATCCCATGTTTCAAGGTTCTATTGTTGCGTTGATCACCCCGTTTCGACAGGGCAAGCTGGATGAAGAGGCGCTGTTGCGTCTGGTGGAGTGGCATATCGAGCAGGGGACCCACGGCATAGTGCCGGTCGGTACCACGGGCGAGAGCCCGACCCTGACCCACGACGAGCATTGCCGGGTGGTGGAACTGGTGGTCAAGCAGGTGGCGGGGCGCATTCCTGTGATAGCCGGTGCCGGCTCCAACAACCCGGTCGAAGCCATCGAATACACCCGCCACGCCGAGCAGGCGGGGGCCGATGCAACCCTGCATGTGGCCGGATACTACAACCGCCCCAATCAGGAGGGGCTCTACCACCACTTCAAGGCGGTGCACGACGCGACGACCAAGCCCATCATCGTCTATAACATTCCGCCGCGCGCCATCGTGGACGTGCAACCGGCTACCCTGGCCCGCCTGGCCGAACTGCCGCGCATCGCCGGGGTGAAGGATGCCACCGGCGACCTGGCTCGTCCCTGGACCGAGCGCCAGCTGATCACGAAGCCGTTTGCCTGGCTCTCCGGCGAAGATGCCACCGCCGTAGCCTACAACATAGGTGGCGGTCAGGGCTGCATCTCGGTAACGGCCAACGTGGCCCCCAAGCTGGTGGCCGAGGTGCAGAACCTGACGCTGGCTGGTGAGTGGCAGGCCGCCCGTGAGTTGCAAGACAAGCTCATTCCGCTGCATCAGGCGATGTTTGCCGAGCCGAGCCCGGCGGGCGCCAAGTATGCGGTCTCCCTGCTGGGCTTTTGCAGCGAAGAGTGCCGCCTGCCGGTGATGCCACTGTCCGAGGCGACCCGCGAACGCATCCGCAGCGCGATGCAGGCATTGAATCTGTTATAAAAATTGGGCTCTGGATCGCGCTTTTGACTGCCTAGTCAGTTAATGTGCAAAGTTTGCCGATATACTCGCTTGGATACAACCAAGGATGGCAGGCATGCAGGAATGGGATCCAGAGCACTTCACCAGTTTTGAACACCTCTGTGAAGTGACGCTGGCAACGGTCAGGGAAAAGACAGAAGCCGAACAAATCTACCTCTGGTTGCGGGCTCCCGAGTCCCAACTTTACAGCTTTCAGCTCGATCAGGGGCTGATCTGCCTGAATGCGGATATTGCCGCCCCCCTCAAACTCCCTGTCATCTTCATCGAACAGGCCATCGACAAGGGCCAGCTGGTGGTGGAGCAGATAGCCCCGACCACTGATGTCTGGGAGACGGTCGAACCCGAAATTCCACGCCTGCGTGCCTGCTTCCCGCTCAAACGCCAGAAGGGGTTGAAGGCCGTGGTCTATCTGGAAACCCGCCGTCGTCTCGATCGCCTCTCCCGACGCCAGCAGCAGAGCATCCAGCTGCTGATGCACTACCTGGCCGCCGAGCTGGAGAGCCGGTTGCTCGCCACCCAGATCGATCAGGAGCGGGATCAGCGCAGGCACACCCAGGCCGATCTCATCCGCAGCCAGGCGCTGCAAGACTCTTTCCTCAGCCTGTTGCAGGCGCTGCATCAGGTGGGTGTCAAACTCTCTCGTTGCGACAGTGAGCATCAATTGCTGCACGATGCTGTGGCGCTGGCCCGTCAGGACCTGCAGTTTGATCGCATCGCCATCTTCCTCGTCGACGCCGAGTTCAAGACTATGCACGGCACCTGGGGCACCAACGAAGCGGGTGAACTCATCGACGAGCACCACTTCATCAGCCCCATTCCGGAGCACCCCACTGTGCAGGAGGCCCTGCGCCGCAAGGATTATGTGCTGGTGCTGGAAGATGCGCCGCTCTACTACGAGAAGCAGGAGGTGGGGCGTGGCTGGAATGCCATGGTCTCGCTGTGGGACGGCGCCACGCCCATCGGCTGGATCGCCGCCGACAACCTGCTGTGGCGGCGGCCGCTCAAGGCGTACCAGAGCGAGATCTTCAAACAGTATGCGGCCATGCTCTCCCAGTTGTTGATCCGTCAACGCACCCAGGCTGCGCTGGAGCGCTTCAACCGGGAGCTGGAGCTGAGGGTCAGCGAGCGCACCATGCAATTGGCGGAGACCAACCGGGCGCTGGAGGAGGCCAACAAGCGACTGTCGCTGCTGTCGCTGGAGGATCCCCTGACCGGCATCGCCAACCGTCGCCACTGGGATCTCACCATGCAGCGGGAGTGGGAGTGGGCCCGTCGTCATCAGGGCCTGCTGGCGGTACTGATGATCGACGTGGACGAGTTCAAGTCCTACAACGATCACTTCGGCCATGCCAAGGGGGATCAATGCCTGCAACAGGTGGCCAGTTTGCTGCAGGAGGCGGAGCGGCGGCGCACCAACCTGGTGGCCCGCTACGGCGGGGAGGAGTTCGTGATCCTGCTGTGTGGCCCGCAACCCGAAGAGGCTGAGCGGTTGGCGGAGCGGATTCACAAGGAGCTCGGTGAACTAAAGATCCCTCATCCAGCTTCCCGAGTTGCTGATTTCATTACGGTTAGCATAGGCTTTAGCTATCTGGTTCCCTCGCTGGATGGAACATGGCAGAGCTTGACCGAACAAGCCGATCAGGCGCTCTATCATGCCAAGTCGCAGGGGAGGGCGTGTACGCTAGCCTATCGGTGAGCCCATGTTGTTACGTCGCTATCCTATCTTCAATCGTCGTCTCGCCCTCGTTGCTTATGGTATGGACTATCAGCTTGCTGACCCCGCCGAATGGACTCTTCTCGCGACACAATGCCGCCTGCTGGCCCAGGGGCGCCAATACTTGCTGCCCTTCAGCCATGAGCAACTCGATGAGCAACGTCCCCTGTTGTTCGATCAGGACACGATCCCACTGGTCGAGGCCTCGGCCGAGCGGTTGCCCGCCTCGTTTCCCGTACTGGCACAGTGGCGAGATTATCGACGCCGTCTGGCCGTGCACGGTGCCCAGCGGGAGCCCCGCTGGTTCAACACCTCGCGGCTGCTGGTGTTCTGGATGGGGGAGGAGGGGATTAGCCAGCCGACCGAGCACAAGCGGATGGCGCTCGACATCGAGACCTGGGGCGATTTTCTGCCGCTCAAGGAGGCGGGGGTGGACTTCTTTGCCGGCGGTTTCCTCGCGCGTCCCGAACTGGTGAATCAGCGTGCCGCCCAGCCGGACATGAAGCTGGTGCAGGAGATATTGCAGATTATCTGCCATGAGGAGTTCTCCTTTGCCAGGGTCGCCAGCCTGCTGGAGCAGGACGCCTGGTTGCCGGGCCAGCTGATGACCTATGTCAACGCCCCCGGGTTCGATCACGCCAGTCCCATCGTCTCGGTCACACGGGCGCTTTCCTATCTGGGGGAGCAGGAGATCCGCAAGTTCGTGCTCATCTACGGGCTGGCGCGGGTCAGTCAGCATATGCCGGAGGCCTGTACCCGCATGGCCATCGCCCGTGGCCGTTTCTGCGAGCTGATCGCCGTGACCGCGCTCGGCAAGGCCGCCGCCAGCTGGGCGTTTCTGGTGGGGTTAGTATTGGATGGGTCGTTGCTCTCCGAGCAGCTCAAGGCCCATCTGCCCAAGGATGTGAAGCGGGCGCTCGAATCCAGTGAGGGGCCGCTCTTTCATCTGTTCCAGCTGGTGAAGACCTATGAGCAGGGGAACTGGCCGCTGCTTGCCCAGCTGGCGCCTAACTATCAGCTGGATCCCGCCAAGCTGACCCCCATCTATTTTCAGGCACAAATGTGGGGGCAAGCGTTTCTCGCCACCTAGGTCATGGCGACGGGGCGCGGCTCTGGCTAGAATGGGGACCCATTTTCAGACACAGATCCCGCACCATGACCCTCTCCGGATTTCAAGGCCTGGTATTTGACCTCGATGGCACCCTGGTGGACTCCATGCCACTGCACCTTGCCGCCTGGGCGCACACGGCCCGGGAGTTTGGCTTTCACTTCGATGCTGATTGGTTCTATGAACTCGGTGGCATGCCGAGCCGCAAAATCGCCCTGCTGGTCGCCGAGCAGCAGCAGATTGCCCTGGACCCGCTGGTGGTAACCCGTTGCAAGACGGATCACTACGTGGCCAATCTGCACAAGGTCACCGTCTTTCCGGCCATGCTGGAACTGGTTCAGCGCCATCACGGCCTGCTCCCCATGGGGATAGGCACAGGGTCGCCCCGAGTCAATGCCGAGGCCGTACTGCGCAATACCGGGCTGGATCGTTACTTCCCCGTGGTGGTGACCGCCGACGATGTGGATCTGCACAAGCCCCATCCAGATACGTTTCTGCTGGCTGCACGTCGGCTGGGGGTCGAGCCGGCGACCTGTCTGGTGTTCGAGGATACGGGAATTGGCGTACAGGCCGGTCAGGCTGCGGGGATGCAGACCTGCATGGTCAGGGATGGCAAACCGGTCGACTTGCAGTATTGAAGTGAAGGAAGGTGAAACAGGCGGATCCACTCGGAGGAAGAGTGGAGTCCATTCTCATACGGGACAGACATGATAAATGAGAATGGACTCGGTCACCCTTTGACGCAGCAATGGCGTGGGGGTGATTCAGGCAAGCATATTACTGCTCGCTGCTACCGCCGCCCTGGTTGTCATCGTAACGACCGGGGGCGCCATGGGGACGCGGTGCCATGGAGACGCGCGGCTTGCGGGCACGCTGTATGCTGACCTGGGGACGGCCGGAGTGCATGGCGATGGTGGAGATCTTGGCCTTGTAGACCAGCTGCTGGTTGCCATGGGCATCGGTCAACAGCACGCTGTACTGGTCGAAACCGCTGATGGTCCCCTCCAGCTTGATGCCGCTCACCAGGAAGATGGCGACCTGACTGCGATTCTTGCGCAACCAGTTGAGGGCAGAATCTTGCCCGTTCCCGAGGGAGAAGGCTTGCTCGATCGTGGAGTAGCTTGGGGATTCAGTTGTCATAAATTATTGTCCCGCGGAAAAAAAGTGGCGTTTGATTGTGCTAAATGGTCACTGGCTTGTCAAAGTCATTCTCACTCCCATCCCGGATGGTGCAACGACAGTGCTGGTCGGCAGGGGCCGCTGCTGTAATAATTGGCGGCTCTGGCCCCGTGGTGGGCCTCATGCTGGGGTTTCATCTTGCATTCGGTTTCAAACCAACACCTACCCACCTATACCCATGACGCGACCGCGTGCGAAGAGTGTGACCTGCTGGTGCCGGCCGCCGCGCTGGCCGTCGGGGAGACGAGCAGCTGTCCGCGTTGCGGCCATACCCTGAGCCGTCATTTGCCGGAGCAGGAGCGCAGGCCCATCGCTTACGGCTTTGCGGCCATCATCATGTTCGTGCTCTCCAACGCCTTTACCTTCATGTCGTTCTCGGCCAAGGGAGTGGGGCAGGAGATGACGTTTCTGCAGTGCATCACCACCCTGGTGGATCAGGGCTATCTGTTTCTGGGCGCCGTGCTGAGCCTGACCCTGATCGGCCTGCCGCTGGTCTACATCGGCTCCATCATGCTGGTGCTGTGGCGGGTCGACAAGGACTTGCACAGCAATGCCCTGCGCTCCCTCGGTCGTCTGCTGTGCCGGATCAAGCCCTGGCTGATGGTGGATGTCTTCCTGATCGGGGTGCTCATCTCGCTGGTCAAGCTGATGGGGATGGCTGACATCAAGATGGGGCTGTCGTTCTGGGCCTTCGTCGGCTATACGGTGCTGCTCATCAAGATGATCTCGTCGCTCGACCGGATGTGGCTGTGGCAACGGCTGTTCGGCCCGACCGAGGCCCGCGAGCTGGATGCGGATGCCGAGGCCGCAGCCATGGCGTCCGGGCTGGTGGGCTGTCACATCTGTGGCGCCCTGAGCGAGGCGGGCGAGCACAGTTGCCCGCGCTGCGGCGGCAAGCTGCACAGCCGCAAGCCGGGCGGTCTGAACCGTACCTGGGCCCTGCTCTTCACCTCGGTGATCCTCTATGTGCCCGCCAACCTCTATCCCATCATGGATACCGTCTTCCTGGGAGATGACAGCCCTTCCACCATCCTCGGTGGCGTGGTCTTGCTGTGGGCCATGGGCTCCTACCCCATAGCCGCGGTGATCTTCATCGCCAGCGTAGTGGTGCCGCTGGTGAAAATCCTGGCGCTGTTGTGGCTTTGCTATATGGTACAGCGCGGCCACGGTGCCTCGCCCCTTGGCAAGCTCAAGCTCTATCGCATGACTGAATTTGTGGGACGCTGGTCGATGATCGACGTCTTCGTGGTGGCCATTCTGGCGGGCCTGATCCGGCTCGACAACCTGATGACCATCTACCCCGGCCCCGCGGCCGTCGCATTTGCGGGTGTGGTGCTGATCACTATGGTGGCAGCCATGAGTTTCGATTCCCGCCTGATCTGGGATTTACAACAAGGAGAACGCGAACGTGAGTGAGCGTAAGAAAAGGTGGAAACCCGGCTCTGATTTTCTGAGCTCGGCCGCCGCAATCTGGATGGTGCCGCTGCTGGCGCTGTTCATCGGTATCTGGATGTTGTTCCAGCACTGGTATTCGCAAGGTCCCAGCTTCACTCTGACAGTGGCCACCGCCGAAGGCATAGTGGCGGGCAAGACGGTGATCCGCTCCCGCGAGGTGGAAGTGGGCCGCATCGAGGCGGTGGAGCTCAGCGAGGACTACAGCCATGCGGTGCTGAAGGCTCGCCTGACCAATGCCGCCGCCGGCATGCTCAAGAAAGACAGCCAGTTCTGGGTGGTCAAGCCCAGGGTCGGCCGGGAAGGGGTCTCAGGTCTCGGCACCCTGCTCTCCGGCGCCTACATCGAGCTGGCCCCCGGCAAGAAGGGCAGGCCGCTGGACGAATACGCCATGCTGGACAAGCCGCCGCTGGCCTCCCAGGACGCCAAGGGGTTGCGGCTCTCCCTGAGCAGCCGGGATACCCGTGCACTCGGGGTGGGCTCGCCCATCAATTATCAGGGCTTTACCATAGGCCAGGTGGAAGAGGCCAAGTTCCTGCCCGAGAAGAGCGAGATGCAGTACCAGATCTTCATCAACGCCCCCTATGACGTGCTGGTGAGTGGCAACTCCCGCTTCTGGATGACCCCGGGCTTCGAGGTCTCCATGAGCAGCGAGGGGATGAAGGTGAAGATGGATTCGCTGGAGAGCCTGCTCGACGGCGGCATCACCATGGGTCTGCCCCCTGGCTGGGCGCCTGGCGAGCCAGCCAAGCAGATGGATGACTTCACCCTGTTCCAGGATCAGGCCAGCGTGCTGGCTGGTAGTCTGGATCAGTTCATCGACTATGTGTTCCTGTTTGAAGACAGCGTTGGCGGCCTGCACCCTGGCGCGGCGGTGGAGTATCGCGGCATCCGGGTCGGTACCGTCATCTCGGCACCCTATCTCATTGACGAGAAAGGGGTGCAGATATTCCAGAACCGGCAGATACCGGTACTGGCGCGCATCGAGGTGCAGCGTCTCTCTCACCGCTACGCCAATGCGGAGAAAGAGCAGTGGCGCGCGCTGTTTGGCAAGCAGTTCAAGGAGGGGTTGCGGGCGACGCTCAAGACCTCCAGCCTGTTGACCGGGGGCAAGGTGGTGGATCTGAACTTCTATCCGGATGCACCCAAGTATCGGGCCATCAAGCTGGCCGGTTATCAGGTATTCCCGACCGTGCAGGCCGGGCTTGATCAGATCGAGCGCAAGGTGAACCAGATCCTCGACAAGTTCGTCGACATGGACACGGCCAAGACCCTGAACCAGGTGAATCACACCCTGGTCACTCTGGACCAGACCCTCAAGAACGTCAGTGCGGTGAGCGCCAATCTGGACAAGTTTACCGGCCAGAGCGCGACCCAGCAGTTGCCGGCGTCCCTGAACGACAGCCTGAAGCAGTTGCAGAGCACGCTGCAAGAGTACGATGCCAACTCCCAGACCAATCAGGATCTGCGTCAGTCGGTACAGTCGCTCAATCAGCTGATGCGTGAGTTGCAGCCACTGGTGCATTCGCTCAACGAGCAGCCGAGTTCGTTGATCTTCGATCGCGCCCGTCCCCGTGATCCCGAGCCCAAGCGAGGCCAATGATGAAGAAACAGATGATGACGCTGGCCTTGTTGGGCCTGCTGGCGGGTTGCAGTTCGGCGCCGACGGCGCTGCACTACTACTCCCTTGATGCCGAGGCGCAGCAGCCAACTACGATGACGGCGCAACCGCAGCACCAGCTGGTGCTCAAACCTGTCTCCCTATCCGGCCAGCTGGACAGGATGAGCCTGGTCTATCAGCTGGAGGGCAAGGAGTTGCACTTCGCCGAGTACCATCGCTGGGCGGGTTCCCTCGATGCCCAGCTCGATCAGCTGACCCTGAACGGTCTCTCCAGCCGGCTGCCCGGCTGGGTGGTGCGCCAGGACGGTGCCCGCAAGGGGCCAGTGCTGACCATCTCGGTCGAACGCTTCCAGGGGCGCCACGACGGGCGTGCCGTGCTGAGTGGCCGCTGGCGACTGCTGACGGAAGAGGGCACTGTCCTGCGTGACGTCCCCTTCCAGCTGGTGCGGGTGTTGCCGGAGGATGGCTACGGCTCCCTGGTCAGCGAGCTGGGACAGGGCTGGCAACAGCTGCTCGACCAGATTGCAGCAGAGGTGCGCAAGGGGGCCTGAGGCCGTCATGAATGAAAACGGGAGGCCAGAGGCCTCCCGTTTTTTTATCCAGGTACCACAGACCCGGTGCCAAGAAGGTGGAACTTACTGTTGAACGTCAGAGACCCCTTCCACCTTGACCTCGACCCGGCGATCCGGTGCCAGGCAGACGATCAGCTCACGCTTGGATTTGCTGGTGCAGCTGTCGCCGGTGACGGGGGAACCCTTGCCACGCCCTTCCACATTGACCTTGCCTGCCGGCAGGCCCTTGCCGACCAGGTAATCGGCGACTGTCCGTGCACGCTGTTCTGAGAGCTTCTGGTTATAGGCATCCGAGCCGATGCGGTCGGTATAGCCGATGACTGTGGCGACGCCATCCTTGGGTCGGGCTTGCTCAATCTGGCTGTAGAGGTTATCCAGCGCCTGTCCGCCTTCCGCTTTGAGGGTCGCTTTGTTGAAGTCGAACAGCACGTCCGAGCTCAGGGTGAACTGCTTCTCGACCACCACGGGCTCAGGCGCGGGGGCCGGAACCGGGGCAGCAACCACGGGAGCAACCTGACCGAAGCGGTAGACCACGGCGACCGCCAGCAGGCCGTTGTCGAGCTCGGCCCCCGTCTTGTCGAGCGCCTTGTCGCCGAGCGGCGTGGTGTACTGGTATTCGAGGCGGGCGGCCCAGTCGCGGTTGAAGGCGTATTCGGCCCCCAGTGCGCCGACGAAGGCGGCCCCATTGTCATTGTCGAACTGCTTGCTGTCGGTCCAGGCGTAGGCACCACCGAGGCGAGTGTAGAGATCCAGGTTGTCGCTCACCGGCAGACCTATCTTCATGGTGAGCTGCGCCAGCTGGGCCTTGATCTCGTCCTGGCTGATGTCGGTGGGCGTCAGCAGGTCGGTTGCGGTGTACTTGTATTTGCCGAGCCAGTCGTAACCGAGCTCGACGCCGAGGTTCTGGTTGATCTGGTAGCCGAGGAAAGCGCCGGCACCGACGTCGTTCTTGTCCTCTTCGCCGATGGCGTAGTTATCTTTGATGCTCTGGTTGTGATCGACACCATAGAAGTTGGACCAACCCAGCTTGGCACCGCCATACCAGGTGTTGTCTTGTCCGGCAGCCTGGGCGTTGGCCGCAAGCAAGCCTGAAACCAGTAAGGTAATCAGTGTTTTATTCATGTTGAGCCTCTGCAATTTCATATTGGGGGGAGGTTGTTTTTAGGTTGCCTCTCCTTATGGGTCGGGGCTTATAGCACAGCCACAACAGATTAAAGGTAGTCGCTTTCCGTGGGTTCTCAAGCAACTGATATAAAACAAATTGTGATTATTATTACCGCAGTTGAACTGTGTGATTTGATCTCTGGGGCGGGGCGGCAATAGTTAACCGAGGCAGGATCGCACCGGGGTGGGCATGAAAAACAAATGGATATGGCTGTGCTGGTCGCTGTGGCTGGCGCCGGTCTGGGCCGCTGATACGCTGCAGGTGGTGACTGAAGACTATGCCCCCTACAACTATCTGGAAGAGGACGAGATCAAGGGGCTGGGCACCGAAGTGGTGGAGGCCATGCTGGAGGAGGCGGGATTCGAGTACGGCCTCGATATCTACCCCTGGGCGAGGGCCATCTCGCTGGCCCGCAGCCGCCCCAATGTGCTCATCTACAGCATCAGCCGCTTCCCCGAGCGCGAGGCGCAGTTCCAGTGGATCGGGGTGATCGCCCGCATCAACTTTCATGTGTTTGCTCTGGCCAAACGCGACGACATCAAGCCGTTCAGCCAGTTATCACACGCGCGTGCCTGGTCTATCGGCACAGTGCGCAATGATGCGCTGGAGCAGTATCTGATCGGTCTCAACTTCTCCAACCTGCAGCGCAACAACAGCAACGAGGCCAATATGCTCAAACTGTTGATGGGGCGCATCGATCTCTGGCCCGTGTCGCAGGAGGCGGCGAACTACTATGTGCGGCAGGCGGGCTATGAGCCCGGCGCCCTCAAGATAGTGCACGACATCGAAGACTTTACCGGGGGAGAACTCTACGTGGCGGCGAGCCTGAAGACGGCACCCGAGGTGATCAAGCGGCTGCAGGAGGCGCTGGCCACCATCAGGCAGAACGGCGTCTATGACGGCATAGTGAAGCGCTATCGCTGATTGATGGTGCTGTGACGAGGTAAAAGAGGGGCCGACCGAGTGTCGGCCCCTTGTCATCAGTGGGCGAGGAACTCGTACTGGCTCTCGATGAAGGTGGCGGCGCGCTCGCTCAGGGCAGCGTGCACGACAGTGGTCGGGTGGACCTGATCCCAGAACATCTTGCCCTCACAGTTGAGGGTGCTGGCGCTGCGGCGGGCCATGGGGCTGGCGACGGCCTGTGCCAGCAGCGGGTTGCCGGCGATGGCGAGGCGCTCCTGCGGGTTGAAGGCGGAGAGCTGGCTGTCGGTGCTGGCGCTGCGGGAGGCAAACGGCTTCCACACATAGCTGCCACCGTAGCAGGCGTTCTCCGTATCGCTCAGGCCGAAGTTCTGCGGCTCGCGCAGCATCTCGGCAAACTGCTTGTCGATTTCGAACAGCTTCACCATGCCGGTGGGGGCCAGCTGGCGTGCCAGATTCAGCAGCAATTGGTTGTGGTAGGCGGAGACATGGCTGGCCGCCTCGACCACCTTCTGGCTGCGGGCCGAGGGGTTCTGGCCCAGATCCGGCAGGTTGAACAGCAGTATCTGCTTGGCACCGTTCAGCACCATGCGGTTGGCCGCATCGCTGATGGCGTCGCGCACCCGCTTGGCATCCTGTTCTGTGTTCCAGCCGTAGGCCAGATAGTCGTTGGCGCCGACCCAGAGGATCACCAGATCGTCCGGCTTGAAGCTGTCTTTTTGCAGGAACTGGGTGACCTCGTAGTCCAGGTTGTTGATGACCTGATACTTGGGATTCCAGGAGATCTTGTTGTAAGCCACGGCGGTGGCACCGCCTTCCGCCTCGTTGGCTATGGTCAGGCCCGGGAACTGCTTGGTCAGCTGCTCCAGCCAGACGGGCCCGTTGGAGAAGCGGCCCTCATAGTAGGGGGGGCTGGAGGGGAGGTAACCGCGCATCTTGCTGTACATCTTGCCGGTATCGGAGAGGCTGTCGCCAAACATCACGATCCGGGAGAAGGCGGGACGGCTGTCGGCGGCCTGAACTGTTAGCGCGATTAGTCCCAATAAACACACGAACCATTTTTTCATCTTGTCGTTCTCGTTGATTTGAAAGCAGGTGGTGCCTGCAGGCTTTTCCTCGATAGGCAAACGGGCTGGGAAGCTGTTTTGCCATTTTGCAGGGTATCCAGCCGAATTAAATTTCTCAGCAGGCAGTGCTGATTAAATCGATTACGGTCACATCCCCTTCACCCAGATGGGGAGGCTTCACGTTTGTTTCACGCCCCGGCTTGCACACTGCTCCCGTACCCAATGACAGGAGCATGAAATGAACAAGGCAAGCGTAATCGGTCTGTTGACCCTGATGTCCATCTCTTCTTTCGCCATGGCGGCCTATACGGGCCCGCAGGATCAGAACAAGGTGTCCGTCGCTCAGTTGAAGGATCTGGCCGATGACAGCTGGGCCACCCTGGAAGGCAAGCTGGTCAAGCACCTGGGCGGCGAGAACTACATGTTCCGTGACGCCAGTGGCGAGGTGGAAGTCGAAGTGGATCAGGATGTGTGGCGCGGCATTGAGGTGGGCTCGGACGATCTGATCCGCATCCGTGGCGAAGTGGACCACAGCTGGAACAAGACAGAGGTGGAGGTGGAGAGCCTGGAGAAGGTGGGTGCCGCTCCGCAGAGCAAGGGCGGGTTTGTCGCCAAGTAAGGCAGGATAGCCGTACGCCAGACGTAACAAGGGCGCCTCCATGGAGGCGCCCTTTTGCTGTTTGTCTGCTTAGCCGGTGCGGGCCAGCGTGCGCTTGAATCCCTTCTCGGCCTGATTGACCTTGTAGAGATAGCGTCTGGCCTCCGCCTTGGGGTGCTGCTCGGTCAGGATCTGGTACACAGCCTCGGGGGAGAGCTGGTTGATCATGCCGGGCGCCGCCTTGCGGTCGCTGGAGAAGGTGTTCAGCACGCCGCCGGCACCACCGTTGTAGGCCGAGATGACGGCATAGCGGCGGGAGAGCGGATCCTGGATGTCCACCAGATAGACGGTCTGCAACAGGTGCAGGTAGGCGGTGCCCACGTCTATGTTGTAGGCCGGATTGAACAGATCATCCCGGGTTGGCTGGCCATTCTTGCCCTTGACCCGCACGTAGACGTCCCGTCCTGCGGTGGCCGGGATCACCTGCATCAGGCCATAGGCGTTGGCGTGGCTGACCGCATAGGGGTTGAAACTGCTCTCTGTCTTGATCACCGCATAGATGAGGCTTTCGGCGACGCCGTACTTGCGGGAGGCTTCCCGTATGATGCCGGCATACTTGTAACCCCGTCTGTCCTCGTGGTTGGCCACCATGGGGATGTCGACGAAGAAGATGGTGCGGATCCCCAGGGTGCGCTTCTTCATCGCCGTGCTGAGCAGGTAATCGGCGTAACGCTCGGCCCGCCAGTCGAAGCGGATCGGCTGGCCCAGGTTGTCCAGCACCTGACCATAGAGGAAGGGCTCGCCACCGGGCAGAATTTCACGGTCGGAGTACAGATCCACTTCCGCCGGATCGTCCGGGGTCAGCAGGGTCTCTATGATGGCGCGGCGCAGGTGGGCACGAGGGTCAAGTCCGGAGACGGTTTCCACCATGATGTGGCCGCTGGAGAAGTCGATGTGAGCCCGGCTCTTGTACTGATCCGTGTATTTGACGTAGTCAAATTTGCCCGCGAACAGCGCCTCACGCCCCCATATCTCGTTCACGTTATGGGAGAGCGCGCTGATCATGTGTTCGAAACCGCGAATGTCCTTGCCGTTGACCAGATCGTCATCCTCACTCCCGCTGGGCTTGGGGGAGGATGAGCAGGCAGAGAGAAACAGCAGGGTGCAAAGCAGCCAAAAAATTCGGCCCATAGGATCCTCAAACTGGGCGGCGGGGCCGCCCGTCATTCATTGGCTGTGAACCGGGAGATGTATCGCCGTCGCTGGCTCACAGGTACAACTTACTGGTTCATAGACCGGTCACTGGCTGTGAACCGGGAGATGTATCGCCGTCGCTGGCTCACACGTACAACTCACTGGTTCATAGACCGGTCACTGGCTGTGAACCGGGAGCTGTATCGCCGTCGCTGGCTCACAAGTACAACTCATCGGCTCATTGGCTGGGAGGGGTATAACCGTCTATGGCCACTTCACCCGCTTCAAACAGGTAGCTCACCATCTCTTTTTCCAGCAGCTGACGATGCTCCAGGTTCATCATGTTCAGCTTCTTCTCGTTGATCAGCATCACCTGCTTCTTCTGCCATTCGGTCCAGGCTTCCTTGCTGATGTTGTCAAAAATCCGCTTGCCGAGTTCACCGGGGTAGAGTTGGAAATCCAGGCCCGGGCCCTCTTTTTTCAGGCGTTGGCAAAATACAGTACGGCTCATGTTGACCTCTATGGTTGTAAGTCCGGGTAGGCGAGCAGGCGGGCCGTGGCGGCTGCCAGACCCACCTCTGCAGGATGGCGTAAGTTATACCAGAGTCGGTTATCCGCTTCCATGAGCTGGGGGGCCGGTGGCGCATCGATTTCAATCAGGAAAGGCTGAATATCGAGATGGAAGTGGCTGAATGTATGCCTAAATCCGCTCAGTTCCCGATAATCATGGCCGCTCAGCCCAAGCCGCTGCATCAGCCCTTCGACCTCCGTCAGCGACTCCACCTGCGGGAAGCAGTAGAGCCCGCCCCAGATCCCCTGTGGTGGCCGCTTCTCCAGCAACAGCTGGTCGCCGTGACGAATGAGCAGCATGATGCCAGCGCGGGCCGGAATGCTCTTCTTGGGTTTGCTGTTGGGGTAGGCGCTGGGCTTGCCCTGCGACAGCCCCTGGCAATCGGCCTGCACCGGGCAGCGCTCGCAGGCGGGTTTGCTGCGGGTGCAGACGGTGGCACCCATGTCCATCATGGCCTGGTTGTAGTGGGCCACGCCGAGCTTGGGCGTGAGGCGGATGGCGAGCTCCCACAGATCGTTCTCCACCTGTTTCTGGCCAGGCCAGCCCGGCAGTGCCAGCCAGCGGGTGAGCACCCGCTTCACGTTGCCGTCCAGAATGGCGTGGGGCTGGCCAAGGGAGAGGGAGAGCACGGCGCCCGCGGTGGAGCGGCCTATGCCGGGCAGGGCCATGACCTCTTCCAGCCGCTCCGGGAACAGGCCGCCGTGCAGTTCGCAGATCTGCCGGGCCGCCTTGTGCAGGTTGCGGGCGCGGGCGTAATAGCCGAGCCCGGTCCAGTGGTGCAGCACCTCGTCGATGGGGGCATGGGCCAGGGCCTGCACGTCGGGGAAGCGGGCCATGAAGCGTTGATAATACGGGATCACGGTGGCGACCTGGGTCTGCTGCAGCATGATCTCGGAGACCCAGACCCGATAGGGCGTCTTGTCCTGCTGCCAGGGCAGGGTCTTGCGGCCGTGGATCTGGTACCAGTCCAGAATCCGGGTGGCGAAGGTGGTGTTGTCTGAATTGCTCACATGGCTCTCATATTATTGATTAAAAAGGGGAGCTCTCAGGCTCCCTCTTGAAATGGACGCCAGCTCAGCGGGGCTGAGCCGGCGTTGTGGTCGTGACGGGATCAGCCGCGCCAGTCCTGCAGTGCCTTGAGACTGACGTTCTGGCCCGCCACCTGCAGGATGATGTAATCCTGGGCTATGGCGATCAGGGTGACGCCGGGGGCGACCTCGCTGCCCTCGCGAAACTCACGGCCGTTCAGCATCACGGCCCGCTTGGCCGGGTTGGACGAGAATACATGGGAGCCGTAGGCCAGGGCAGGGATCCGCTGCTTCAGCTCCAGCGGCAGGGCGCTGATCGGCATGGCCTGAGACTCGCTCTGGGCCTGGGGCGCCGTCTCCTCCATCAGCGGTGTGCTATTGAGTGCATTCATGATGCGCTCGGCCAGCCCCTGGCTGCCGTTGGCGGCAGGGGCACTGTCATTGGGGGCGACTCTGGGGCGCACCACGGGTTCCGGCAGCGGCGGGGG
>NZ_CDBL01000044.1:176551-234125 GCF_000820005.1 Aeromonas piscicola
TTCCGGCAGCGGCGGGGGCAGCGGGCGGGTGATCATGGGCCTGGGTTCGACCCGCACGAACGGCGGCGTGACCACCTCTTTCACCTCCACCGTCTTCTCGATGGGGCGGTTGTTGAGCAGGTGCCAGCCATAGTTGGCGCCGGCCCCCATCAGCAGGGCAAGCGGGGCCAGCAGCCACCAGATCCAGCGCCGGTTCTGCTCCTCTTCCTGGGTGACGGGCAGCCCCATCGCCGGAATATGCGGGGTGAACTGGGGCTGTTCGGCCCGGCGCAGCGCTTTGAGCAGGGTAGACATCAGGAAGCCTCCTCGGACAATGTGGCCATGGGCTCATCGTTCATGGTATCCGGCGTGGCCGGTGTGCTGGCGCGCTGGGACTCATCTTCCAGCTTCGGCATGGGTTCACCGGCCATCACGTTGAGGCGCAGCAGGGTATTGCTGCCGGCGATGCCGTCCGGGTTGAGCCCTTGCTCGCGCTGGAACTGCTGCAACTTGCTCTTCAGCTCGGCGTCGAAGCGACGCACCTTGCGATCCGGCTGTTGCAGGGCACGGCTGAGGGCGTTGTCCAGCCACTGCACCTGGGTCGCCCCGGCATTGTTGCCGATCAGGGCGACGCCGCCCTTGGGCATGCGCCACAGCAGGGTGTAGCTGCCGCCCCAGAAGTCGGACAGCCACTGCCTGTCCACTTGCCAGCTCTGGTTGCCGATGAGCAGGTTGGCCTTGTCCGGCCCCAGACTGACCAGGGTTGCGTAATAGATGCCGCCCGTCTCGTCGGTCAGGCTGATGAGGGCCGGGTGCTGCAGGGCCTGCAGCTCCGCCAGCGAGGCGTCGCCCTCCTGGCAGCGCAAGCCGGCGCGCGGTGCGTTGTCACAGGTCGCCTCCTCCAGCTCGGTCTGGTAGCCCCACACCTTGTAGAGATTCTGCATGGCGCTATCCGGCTCCAGCGCCTGATTGATGGCGCGGGTCAGCTGCTCCTGCTGCTCCGGGGTGTCGTCCACCTTGACCGGCACCTCTACCTTGATCACGGGTCGCTCGGGGAAGAAGCCGAAGAACTGCCAGCCCCACCAGCCGGTGGCGACCAGCAAGGCCCCTGCCAGGGCGACCATGAGGCCGGACTGCCAGGTGCCTTCGTCGCGAATGCCGCTCACCTCATATGCCGCCAGGCTGATGTCGCCGTGGACTATCTTGTGGCTGCCACGGGCGAAGGCGGCGATCAGGGCGCGATCGCAGATGAGGTTGATGAGGCGGGGAATGCCGCCGGAGAGGCGGTGCAGGGTCTGGAGCGCCTTGGGGGTAAAAATGGGCTGGACGCAGCCTGCGACCTGCAGCCGGAAGCGCACATAGGCATCCACGTCCTGATGCGAAAGCGGCAGCAGGTGATAACGGGCAGTGATGCGCTGGGCCAGCTGGCGCAGCAGGGGCTGGCGCAGCATCTGTTGCAGCTCGGGCTGACCGATGAGCACCACTTGCAGCAGTTTCTTCTCGTCGGTTTCCAGGTTGGTGAGCAGGCGCAGTTGTTCCAGCACACCGGGCAGCAGATGCTGGGCTTCATCCACCAGCACCACGCTGCGCTTGCCTGCCGCCAGGTTGGCCAGCAGGTGGTCGCGAATGAGATCGAACAGCAGCTTGAGACCGGCATCCTTGTCGTACGGCAGCTGGAACTCGTCGCAGATGGCCGCCAGCAGGTCACGCTCGGTCAGGGATGGATTGAGGATGTAGGCGATCTTGGTCTCGGCCGGCAACTGCTGCAACAGGCAGCGGGAGACGGTGGTTTTACCGGTTCCCACTTCCCCGGTCAGCAATACGAAGCCTCCCCCATCCTGCAACCCGTAGTTGAGGTGGGCGAGGGCCTCCCCGTGACGTTCACTCATATAGAGGTATTTGGGGTTGGGCGAGATGGAGAACGGGGGCTCCGACAGACCGAAGAACTGTGTGTACATAAGGATCCATTCCATTGTTATGGGCGGCAGGTTAAAGCCTCCCCACCGGGATGTCAAAGACCCGGATGCCATAAGGGGGGCTGGCGCGTCTGGCGGCCAAAACCGCTGTTTTTATCGAATGTGGCCTGGTTGTGGTGGGGATAAGTCAGAGTGGCTGTCGGGCCAAACCGGCCGGGTGATCACGGCGGCCTGATTGCGAGGGAGTGGCGGGCCATCGTGCCCGCCAGGCAAAACCGGTATAATCGAGGCAGGTTTATCAAGGGAGACGTAGATTGCAGACTTATCTGGTTGGGGGCGCGGTGCGGGATCGCCTGCTGGGATTGCCGCAAGGGGATCGGGATCACCTGGTGGTGGGGGCGACCGTGGAGCAGATGCTGGCGTTGGGGTTCAGCCAGGTGGGCCGCGACTTTCCCGTGTTTCTCCATCCCAAGACCCAGCAGGAGTACGCACTGGCCCGCACCGAACGCAAGCAGGGCCGTGGTTACACCGGGTTTGTCTGCCATGCATCCCCCGAGGTGACGCTGGAGCAGGATCTGCTGCGCCGGGATCTCACCGTCAATGCCATCGCCGAGGATGAAGAGGGTCGGCTGCACGATCCCTACGGCGGCATTCAGGATCTGGAACGACGGGTGCTGCGCCATGTCTCCCCGGCCTTTGCCGAGGATCCGCTGCGCATTCTGCGGGTTGCCCGCTTCGCCGCCCGTTTCCACGCCCAGGGCTTCGTGGTGGCCCCCGAGACGCTGGCGCTGATGCGCGAGATGACCGACGCCGGCGAGCTGGCCCACCTGACCCCGGAGCGGGTCTGGAAGGAGCTGGAGAAGGTGCTGTTGGGACAGACACCCCAGATCTTCTTCGAGGTGCTGCGTGAATGTGGCGCCCTCAAGGCGCTGTTCCCGGAGCTGGACGCCCTGTTCGGTGTGCCGGCGCCCGCCAAGTGGCACCCGGAGATCGACACCGGCATCCACACTCTCATGGTGCTGGGGCAGGCGTGTCGCCTTTCCCCCGAGCTGGCGGTGCGCTTCGCCGCCCTGTGCCACGACTTTGGCAAGGGGCTGACTCCGCCCGCCTTCTGGCCGAGCCACCACGGTCACGGCCAGAAGGGACTACCGCTGATCCGCGACTTCTGCGAGCGTTTTCGGGTGCCGAACGACTGCCGCGATCTGGCGCTGCTGGTGAGCGATCTGCACACTCATATCCACATCGCCTTCGAACTCAAGCCCGCGACCCTGCTCAAGGTGTTCGACAAGGCGGATGCCTGGCGCAGACCCGAGCGTTTCGCCCAGCTGCTGGACGCCTGCCGCGCCGACTTCCACGGCCGAACCGGTTTCGAGGAGCGGGTCTATGCCGAGCCCGATTATGTGGCCCAGGCGCTCGGCGCAGCCCAGGCTGTGCCCGTGAAGGATATAGTGGCAGCCGGTTTCAAGGGCGAGGCCATTCGCGAGCAGCTCGCCAAGCGCCGGCTCGATGCCATCAGCCGGGTGCGGGACGAGTGGACCTTCATCGAGGAGTAGGCACGGCTTCTGCCAGCTGTCCGCCATGAAAAAGCCCGGGTCACTGACCCGGGCTTTTTGCTGTGGTGTGTTCCAAGAGGCGCAGGCTGGGGCTGTCGGCCGAGGATGTCGCTGCCCGGGCAAGGTCCGCTCAGGGTTCGCCCGGGCCGAAACGGCCGTGGACGGGGTCGTAGAAATAGGCCTGGTAGTCGAAATCTATGTCCTTGATGAAGGGATTCTCCAGCCGGAACAGGCGGCGGGTGTTGAGGTGGGCAAAGGTGAGGGAGGGCTTGAAGGTCTTGAGCCAGTGCGCCTGCAGCGAGCCGTCTCGCCAGGCGGCCTTGAGCCCGGCCTGTACCCGCTGGATCGCCTGCCGGTTGGCATTGTGGGTGAAGAAGACGCGGGGCAGGGGGTAGTAGAGGGCTATGTTCTCATCCATGACCAGGCCCTTTACCTCCTTGTGGTTCAGCTTCTCCTGAGGCAACTCGTTGATCCCGCGGCAGAAGAGATCGAAACGACCACGCGCCACCATCTTGAACAACTGTTCGTAACCCTCTATCTCCTGCACCCTGAACCCGGCTTGCTGCAGGATCTTCACATCGAGCCAGCCCTTGCCCTGGCCCAGGTCGAACTTTTTCAGTTGCTCCAGGCTGGTGACCCTGGCGACGGCCTCCTTCTGCTGGGGGCTGACGAAGCAGATGCGGTAGCTGACGATGCCGAGATAGATGGGAAAGCGCACATAGTCGACCCCCGTCATGTCACGGCCCGAGTGGTAGCTGTCCATGGCAAACAGGTTGGGATAGTGATCGAAGCGCAGGCTGATCCACATCCTGGCCAATGTCATGGGCGGGGCGGCTTGCAGGCGATAGTCGCCATGGCTGGCGCGAGTTTTCTCCAGCGCCAGCCGCAGCAGCTCACGGTCATAGGTGACTCTGGGATCGTGTTCGCTCTCCGGGCTCATGTAGGTGAACACAGTCGGGGCAGCTGCCAGCACGGGCAGGGCGAGAAACAAGGCAAGCAGTGGGATCCAGCGCATCGTGACCTCCTGTCGGAGAAAGAGACTCCCATGAGTGTAGTGGCTGCGCCCTTGCTAGTGGGTCGGGATCCCCTCGTGCTGCTGTTCATGACTCACGGCTTCGCCGGGTCCGAAGCTGTGGCTGAGGGGGTCGTAGAGATAGGGGCGATAGTCAAAATCCATCTGCCGGAGCAGGGGGTTATCCAGCCTGAACAGCAGGCGCTGGTCCAGTCTGGCAAAGTCGAGTGCGGGCTTGAAGGTCTTGAGCCAGAGCGCCTGCAGCGATCCGTCCTGCCAGGCCAGTTGCAGGCCGGCGCGTATGCGGTGCAGGGCGTGCTGGTTGTCCTTGTGGCTGTAGAAGAGGTGGATGAAGGGGTAGTAGAGAGCCAGGTGCTGATCGACCGTGAGCCGGGCCAGATCCCGGTGGGTTTCCAGTTCGGTAAGCAGCTCGTTGGCTCCCCGGCAGAACAGGTCCAGCCGGCCCCTGGCCACCAGCTTGAACAGCCGTTCGTACCCTTCCACCTCCTGCACCTTGAAGCCGGCATGACGCAAGATGTCGACATCCTGCCAGCCACGGCCCTGACCATGGCTGAACTGCTGCAGATCGGCCAGGGTGCGCACCTGTGCCACCGCCTGCTGCCGCGCCGGGCTGACGAAGCAGATGCGATACCCCAGGATGCCGAGATCCACCGGGAAACGGACATAGTCCAGATCATGAGGGTTTCCGGGAGGCGGGAAGCTGTCGATGGCGAGCAGGTTGGGATAAAGATTGTATTGCAGCACCTGGCGCAGCCGTGTCCGGCTCATGGGCGGGGCCGGGCGCAGCTCGTAATCGCCGAAGCTGTCACGGGTCTTCTCCAGCGCCAGCTGCAGCAGTTGCTGGCCGTAGAGGGTGCGCAGATCCCGATCACTTTCCGGGCTGACGTGGGTCACTATGTCCACGGCCTGCAAGAAGGGGGAGAAGAGCAGACTGCATATCAGCAACCCGAGGGGGATCACGCTGTGGTTCATCATACCGCTCACTTGCATCACATTGAGTTCAGTGTAGCGGCTGGCGGGGGAGGTTTGCCGTCCCTGGCAGGGGAAATTGACCTCGCCTGGCGGCAGGCCGGATTACCAGAACATCTGGCCGAGCAGGGGGGCGAGCAGCACGGTTACCATGCCGGCAATCATCATCACCATGCTGGAGACGACGCCCTCCTCGTTACCCATCTGGTACGCCTTGGCGGTACCGGCGCCATGTGCCGAGGCGCCAAAACCGGCCCCCTTGCCGAGGCGGCTGCGGATGGCGAGCAGGGTGAGCACGCTCTCTCCCACCGCCATGCCGATCACCCCGGTCAGCACCACAAACAGGGCGGTGAGATCTGTCTGGCCGCCGATGGCGCGGGTCGCCTCCACCGCGAACGGTGTGGTGATGGATCGCATCGCCAGGCTGCGCTGCAACATGTCGGAGAGGTGCAGCCAGCGCGCCAGCAGCACAGTGCTGCCCACCGCCATGATGACGGAGGCGACGACCCCGACCGAGAGGGAGAGCCAATGACGGTGGATCAGCTGGCGGTTCTCATAGACGGGCACGGCGAAGGCGACGGTGGCCGGGCCCAGCAGCCAGAGCAGCCAGTGGGACTGGGCCATGTAGTCCTGATAGGGGATGTGAAACAGCAGCACCACTGCCACCAACAGGGTGGGTGCCAGCAGCAGCGGCATCAGCGGCAGTATGCGCTTCTTGCCATAGAGCCACTTGCTGGCGTAGTAGAACAGCAGGGTCAGGACGAAGCAGAGCAGGCCAAGCAGGGTATCAGACATGACGGCGACTCCGGCGGGCGAGCTTCAGTTCTAGTCGATAGACCCTGTCCACCACCAGCGCCGTGGTGCCCAGCACTAGGGTGGTGCTGATCAGCAAGACCAGCATGATGCGCCACCCCTCCTGCAACAGCAGATCCTGATAGTTGACCACGGCCACCACGGCCGGCACGAAGAACAGCAGCATCTCGGCCAGCAGCCAGCGGGCGCCGGCGCTGAACCACTGGGTCTTGACCACGCCGAGCAGGATCAGGACCAGCAGTGCCAGCATGCCGGTGAGGTTGGCGGGCAGCGGCAGATGGAAGGTGCGTACCGCTGCATCGGCCAGCAGCCAGATGGCGGCCAGCAGGGCGATTTGGAAGGGAGTCTGGAACCAGCGAATGCAGAGGGCTTTCATGATGGGTGTCTTTCTGTGAACTGGCTCACAGTATAGAGATAAGCAAAACCTGCAAAAAATGAATTTAAATTATCAAATTCATGCCAAAGAGGCATGATTAAGGCTCGCCGCCTGTGAGAGAGCACCATGGATATCCGAGCCCTGCGTTACTTTGTCGAACTGGTGCGGGAGCAGAGCTTCACCCGCGCCTCCGAGAAGCTGTTCGTCACCCAGCCCACCATCAGCAAGATGATCCGCAACATCGAAGAGGAGCTGGGTCAGCCGCTGCTTAACCGGGAGGGGCGCCGCTTCACCCTGACCGACAGCGGCCAGGTGCTGTTCAACCGGGCCCAGACCATATTGGCCGAGATGCAGCAGCTGGAGGCGGAACTCGCCGATCTGCAGAGCCTGCAATTTGGCCGGTTGGCCCTCGGCATCCCGCCCATGGTGGGCCACGTCTATGCGGATCTGATCCGCACCTATCGCAGCCGCTATCCCAAGGTGGAGCTCTCCATCGTCGAATATGGCGGTCGGCGCATCGAGCAGGCGGTGCTGGCGGGGGAGCTGGATCTCGCCATCACCATGTTGCCGACCAAAGAGGGGGGCGCCCTGAGCGCGCTGGAGCTGGATCAGTATCCTATCCAGGTGGTGTTGCCTGACTTGCCGCGCTGGCGCGCGTGCCGCGAGATCCGGCTGGAGGATTTGCGTGATGAGCCCTTCCTGCTCTACACCCAGGCCTTCACCCTGAGCGAGCGGCTGGAGCAGGCGTGCCAGCAGGCGGGTTTCGTGCCCCAGGTGGCGGCTCGCAGCAGCCAGTGGGACTTTCTCACCGCCATGGTGCGCAGCGGCATGGGGGTCGCCTTTTTGCCCGAACCCATCTGCCGTCGGTTGACACCGGACGGGCTGGTGCTGCGGCCGCTTTTACCTGAACTCAGCTGGCGGCTCGGGGTGATCTGGCCGAGCGAACGCTATCTTTCCCGCACCGCCGAGGCCTGGCTGGCGCTCTGCCGCGAGCAGGGCTGAGCCTCATCAGGGCTCGCCGAAGTGATCCGTCATGGGGTTGTAGAAGTAGGGGCGGTAGTCGAAGTTGATCCCCTCGAGGAAGGGGTTTTCCAGTCGCAGCATGCGCCGCTGCTTGAGCCCGGCAAAGGCGATGGCGGGGCCGAATCTGCGGCGCCACAAGGCCTGCAGCGAACCGTCCTGCCAGGCTTGACGCAGCCCTGTCTCCACCCGTTTCAGGGCCTCGCCGTTTGCCGCATTGGTATAGAAGACCCTGGGCAGCGGGTAGTAGAGCAGCAGGTAGGGATCCATCTTCAGACCCCCTATGTCCTTGTGAGTCAGCAGCTCGCTGCGCAGTTCGCTCGCCCCTCGGCACAAGAGATCGAACCGGCCGCGCGCCACCATCTTGAACAGCATCTCGTAGCCATCCACCTCCACCACCTTGAGACCTGCGTGGCGCAGTATCTCCACATCCAGCCAGCCCTTGCCCTGGCCAAAGGTGAAACGGCGCAATCCTGCCAGATCATGCACCTCTGCCAGGGCCGCCTGCCGTTGGGGGCTGACGAAGCAGATGCGATAGCTGACGATACCGAGATGAATGGGGAAACGGACATACGCCAACCCTTTGCCATCACGCGTGCTGCTGTAGCTGTCCATGGCAAACAGGTTGGTGAAACTGTTGAGTTGCAGGCTGAGCCGTACCCGGGCCTTGGTCATGGCCGGGGCGGGCACCAGCTCATAGTCGCCGAAGGTGTCACGGGTCTTGTCGAGGGCGAGACGCAGCAGCTCCCTGTCATAGGTCATGCGCGGATCCCGTTCGCTCTCCGGACTGATGTAGGTGAAGCGGGTGGCCGCCATCAGAATGGAAGGGAGGAAAAGGCAGAGGGTCAGAAACAGGAGTCTATACATCTCGGCTAGGCTATACGACTTTGGTCCGTCCATTATAGTCCGGCGCCCGGGGCTGCGCCCTGCCCCTGGGCCGGCTTGCCTCGCTACCAGAATGATCCCGTCAGGACGACGCCATCAGGCTGCCCAGCTGGCGACAGAGCCGGCGCAGGGTCTGGTTGTCGAGGGCGCCAAAGCCGAGCAGCCAGCCTTCCAGATCCCGCTCACCGAGATAGAACTGGCCGAGCGGGCGCAGGCCAATACCCATGTCATTGGCGCTCTTGGTCCAGCGGGCCTCGCCGCCGGCGGGCAACAGCACGGCGCACTGCAAACCGGCGCCGCTGTGGATGGGGGTGAGCTGCGGACAGTGGCTGGCCAGCTCGGTTAGCAGCAGGTCGCGCCGGCTCTGGTAGATGAGCCGGCTCTGGCGCAGGTGGGCCGCAAAATGACCGGCGCGGATGAAGTCCGCCGTGACCGCCTGCTGCAACTGGTTGCTGTGGCCATCAAAGGCCGCCCTGGCCTGGCAGAAGGCACTCATCAGCGGCCTTGGCAGCACCAGATAGGCGAGTCGAAGCGAGCCGAACAGCACCTTGCTGAAGGTACCCACATAGATGACTCTCCCCTGGCTATCCAGCCCCTGCAGGGCGGGGAGCGGCCGCTGATCGTACTGATATTCCCCATCGTAATCGTCTTCCAGGATCCAGGCGCCATGACGCTCGGCTTCCCTCAGCAACGCCATTCGGCGGGCGAGGCTCATGGGCACGCCCAGGGGGTACTGGTGGGCTGGCGTGGTATAGATGAGGCGCGGTGCCGGGTGTTGCCCCAGTGGATTGAGCCCCTCTCCATCCACAGGCACGGGGTGGACTCTGGCACCGGCGCTCTCCATGGCGGTATGGGCCCCGGGGTAGCCGGGATCCTCTACCCAGACGGTATCACCGGCATCGATGAGTAGCTGGGTCGCCAGCAGTATCCCCTGCTGGGAGCTGGTGAGGATCAGGATCTGATCCGGCTCGCACACCACGCCGCGGGACTGCACCAGATAGCTGCTGATGGCGCTGCGCAGCTCGGGCAAGCCTTGCGGGTCGCCATAGTTCATCCAGCGTTCGCCCTGCTGACGCCACTGCTGCTGCATCAGCCGACCCCAGAGTGCATGAGGGAAGAGGCGGGAGTCCGGCTGGCTGGAGGCAAAGGAGGCGCCGACGTCTGGTGTGTCATGACAGGCACCGCCTGCTGCCATCTCCTGACCACGGCGGGAGAGTCCGGCCGCCGACTGGGGCGGACGTGGCGCCGGGCACACCGCTGCCAGCGCCACGAAGCTGCCGGCCCCCACCTTGCGCACCAGATAGCCCTCCGCCTCCAGCCGGCCATAGGCCAGCTCCACCGTGCTGCGGGAGACCCCCAGATCCCCTGCCAGCATACGGCTGGCGGGCAGCCGGCTATGTTGGGGCAGGTGGCCGGCCAGGATGGCACCACGCAGGGTGCGCACCAGCTGCTCGTGCAGCGGCAGCTCGCTGGCTTGCTGAGTGGCAAACAGGGTTGGCAGGGCGGGCATGGCTATCTCCGGCGCTTGGCATAATTGGTCTGCCCATATTGGCAAAATTGGTCGGCGTGGCAAGGCCATTATGTCGCTACATTGAGGCTCAAGGTTCGGGATCAACAGATATTGGCAATGAAAGGAGTCTGCATGTCGGAATACAGCGCCACCATCAGCTGGCAGTGCGGGGCTGGCGAGCCCTTCGTCGATCAGCGCTACAGTCGAGCCCACTGGTGGGAGTTTGATGGCGGCGTCAGGGTGCCCGCCTCCTCCTCCCCGCACGTGGTGCCCTTGCCCTGGTCGGTGGCCGAGCACGTCGACTCCGAGGAGGCCTTCGTCGCGGCCCTCTCCAGCTGCCACATGCTCACCTTCCTCTGGCTGGTGGCCAGGGCGGGTTATCGGGTGGCGAGCTACCGGGACGAGGCGGTGGGCATCATGGAGGCAGACGACAGGGGTCGCCAGTCCATCACCAGGGTCACATTGCAGCCGCGGGTGCAGTTTGCCGGCGACCGGCAGCCCACCCTGGCCGAGCTGGAGCAACTGCACCATCAGGCCCACGAGGAGTGCTTCATCGCCAACTCGGTCAGGACCACAGTGATCACCAAAATCGAGCTGTGGTCACGGGAGGCTTCACTATGAGCCATCTATTGGGCACCGACCTCATCAGCCAGGTCAAAACCATCGCCACCACCCGGATCCGGGTTTAGCCACAAGGAGCTTCACCATGAGTCATGTATTGAGTACGGGTCTTGCCAGCCCGGTGGATGCCAGCGCCTTCTTCGAGGCCCAGCTGAGATTTCGCACCGACCCGGCGGATCTGGCCGCCGATCTGCTGGGAAAAGAAGATCGCATCGTCGTTATCGACACCCGCTCCGCCGAGCATTACCGGCTGGGGCATATTCCCGGAGCCGTCTCTTTCCCCCATGGCTCCATGAATCCGGCTACGACGGCGACCCTTGCGCGGGACAAGGTTTATGTCTGCTACTGCGACGGCATAGGCTGCAACGGCTCGACTCAAGGGGCCTACAAACTGGCGGCGCTGGGCTTTCAGGTCAAGGAGCTGATCGGCGGCCTGCACTGGTGGCACCAGGACGGCTTTGCCGTCGCCCTCGGTGAGGATGTGGGCGTTTTGCAGGAAGGAGGAATTACCTGTGGCTGCTGATCATCATCTGAACGAGTTCGGCCAAGTGGTTGGCGTCTGCTTGCCCGACTGGCGCGGGGTCGAGTTTCCTCCCCATCGGCCACTGTCAGGCTGGGGCTGCCGGCTGGATCCGCTGGATCCCGAGCGTCATGGCCCGGGCCTCTGGCAGGCGTTCTCCACCGACAGCGGGGCCATGTGGACCTACCTCACCAGCGGGCCTTTTGCCGATGAGGCGGCCATGGGCATCTGGTTGCGAGAGTGCGCCGCCAAGGCGGATCCCCAGTTCTACACCATCTTCGACGAGCATGGCGAACAGCCGCTGGGGCTGGCCAGCTACCTGCGCATCGATCCCCAGGCGGGCAGCATAGAGGTGGGCTGGTTGCACTTTTCCCCCGCTCTGCAGCGCTCGCGGCTGGCGACGGCGGCCATGGTGCTGATGATGGCCAACGCCTTTGCCCTCGGCTACCGGCGCTACGAGTGGAAGTGCAACGCGCTCAACCAGCCCTCCTGGCAGGCGGCGCTGCGCCTCGGTTTCAGTTACGAGGGGACCTTTCGCCAGAGCCGGGTGGACAAGGGGCGGGCACGGGACACCGCCTGGTTCTCGGTGATCGACGGCGAGTGGCCAGGGTTGAAGGAGTGTTACGAGCGCTGGCTGGCCGAGGAGAACTTCGATGAGGCCGGCAGACAGCGGTTGCGGCTATCCGAGCTGACAGCCGCCTGTCGTACCAATGACGACTTGCCGGCCCCCTGACCCGACAAAACAAACGAGGCCCCGTCAGCGGGCCTTGTCATTTCGGGCGTTACTCATGGTGCTCGCCTATGGGGGCTGCGATCCACTTCAGCAGGGTCAGCATGTCCTGTGGCGCCACCCCGACCGAGAGGCCGCGCTTGCCGCCGCTCACCAGTATCTCGTCAAACGCCATGGCGGAGTCGTCGAGCACTGTGGGCAGCAGCTTTTTCTGGGCCAGCGGGCTGATGCCGCCCACCTTGTAACCGGTCAGCTTCTCGGCCTCGGCCGGTTTCATCATCTCCACCTTCTTCAAACCTGTGGCCTTGGCCAGCTGCTTGAGGCTACACATGCCCGATGAGGGCACTATGGCGACCACAGCCTGTTTGTCGTGATGGGCGACTAGGGTCTTGAACACCTGGGCTTCCGGCAGGCCGAGCTGGGTCGCGGCATGCTTGCCGAAATCGTCGTGAGCTTCGCACTCATAGGGGTAGAGCTTATGAGGGATCTTGAGCTTTTTCAGGAGGTTGATGGCAGGGGTCATGATAAGTGCCTTGAGTCAAAACAAGGCCAAACAGTCTGCGCCTGCCGGGCAGGGGATGCAAGCCGGTCGCAGCGGCCGGAGGTGGCATGCCCGAAATTGTGAAGAGATACAGTGCCAAGCGCCGCCGACTCCTCACTTCCCATGCTCCGGATAAAGAGGGATATAAAAAAAGCCCGGGTCAGTGACCCGGGCTTTTTGCTGCTGCGCGTATCAGGAGAAACAGGCTTGCAGCACGTAGAAGATGGCGATGGCCAAGATGGCACCAGCGGGCAGGGTGATGATCCAGGAGACCACTATGTTGCGCAGTACGCCCAGGTTCAGGGCGGCGATGCCACGGGCCAGACCGACACCCATCACGGCACCCACCAGGGTCTGGGTGGTGGAGATGGGCAGACCCGTACCGGAGGCGATCACCACGGTCGCGGCTGTGGCCAGCTGGGCGGCGAAGCCACGGCTCGGGGTCAGGTGAGTGATGCCGGTACCGACGGTAGCCATCACTTTCTCTCCCATGGTCGCCAGACCTATCACTATGCCTATGCCGCCGAGCGGCAGGATCCACCAGGCGATGGTGGACTGACCGGCGATCTGACCGGCGCTGTCGACGATGGAGACCACGGCGGAGAGCGGACCTATGGCGTTGGCCACGTCGTTGGAGCCGTGGGCAAAGGCCATGGCACAGGCGGTGATCACCATCAGGATGCCGAATACCTTCTCCACGTTGGCGAAGTGCATCTTGCTGTCATCCTGCGGGTTGTATTGCTGGCCGCGAATGTAGAGCCAGCCGGCAAACGCCACCGCGATGGAGATGACGATGGAGAGCAGGATCCCTTCGCCGTCGCTCAGGTGCAGACCAACGTGGGTCAGCCCCTTCTTGATGGTCACCAGACAGATCACCAGAGCGGTCAGGAACATGTAGAACGGCACGTAGCGCTTGGCGTTGGCCAGGGGATCATCTGTGTTGAAAATGAGCTTCTGCACGCTGATGAACATGAAGTAGGCGATGATGCCGGAGATGGCCGGGGTGATGATCCAGGAGCCGACTATGCCGCCGAACTTGCTCCACTGTACCGCTTCCGGGCCTATGCTCACCACGGCGAAGCCGACGATGGCGCCTATGATGGAGTGGGTG
Organism: Aeromonas piscicola; assembly: GCF_000820005.1. Taxonomy (GTDB): domain Bacteria; phylum Pseudomonadota; class Gammaproteobacteria; order Enterobacterales; family Aeromonadaceae; genus Aeromonas; species Aeromonas piscicola. Next base: position 190,129 of record NZ_CDBL01000044.1, read on the forward strand.
GTGGAGACGGGCCAGCCGAAGTAGGAGGCCAGGATCAACCAGGCACCGGCCGCCAGCAGGGAGGCGATCATGCCGAGCACCAGCAGATCCGGTGTGTCGGCAAAGGCGTTGGTATCTATGATGCCATTGCGGATGGTGGCGGTCACTTCGCCGCCGGCCAGATAGGCACCGGCAAACTCGAAGATCATGGCGATGATGATTGCCTGACGGATAGTCAGGGATTTGGTGCCGACCGATGTGCCCATGGCGTTGGCCACGTCATTCGCGCCTATACCCCAGGCCATCAAAAAGCCGAACAAGGCCGCCACGAGCACCAGAGTAGTGCCGTAATTCGCGATAATGTCCATTAATAGTGTTTACCCAGTCAGTCGATTACGAACGAGCCAGCATCAGTTCCAGACGGGCGCCAACGCGCTCGGCCTGATCTGCCAGGTCACCTACCCATTCGAGGATCTTGTAGAGGAACATAACGTCGATCGGATTGTATTTCTGCTCAACGGCTTGCAGCTGTTGGCGCAGTCCGATCTGCATGGTGTCAGTATCGTCCTCGATAAGATCCAGCTGGTGGATCATCTCGGCAACCATTTCAACTTCACGTCCTTTGAAGCCGGTTTCGAGCAGCTCATCGAGTTCTCCGATGGCTTTTTCGGCTTGGGCGGTCGCATCGATACAACGTTTGAGATAGGCCATGAAATCGGCACGCATCTCGGCAGGGAATTCCATTCGACGACCAAGCATGCGGCCGGAGATATCCTTGGCACGGTTGGCAATCTTGTCTTGCTGGGTCAGCAGCTCCAGCAGGTCGGTACGGGCGACCGGCAGGAACAGGCCGCGAGGCAGTTTCAGACGAATTTCACGCTTGAGGATGTCAGCCTCTTTTTCCAGCTGGGCTATCTGCTGCCGGATCTTCTCGGCATCTTCCCAACGGTCTTCGGCAACGGCATCAAAGAAGGGAATGAGCTGCTCGCAGCACACGTGAACCTTGACGATATGCTTCTGCAGCGGCTTGATGGGGGACTTGGCAAAAAGCCCCAAAATAGTATTTACTGGCATGGCCAAACCTGTGTCGGTGAAAAAACACTCGATACGATTTTATGAGGGGCGCATGGTAACCGAACTGCGCCATCAATAAAACCGTGAATTAATCCTGATGTATCGCAGGCATTATATCCTCGCGTTTCACATCATGCCCCCCAAAGTTGCCTGCCAGCCCGGAATGACTATGCAAACTGAGATCGAGATAAAGTTTTTTGTCTCACAAGATATTCAACAGCCACTATTCAAGCTTCTGAATTCACTCGAAATTATATCAAGCTCCCAGGTCGAACTAGGCAATGTCTATTTTGATACGCCGACCCTGGATTTACGTCAGCTGGAAATGGGATTGCGTATTCGTCGCAGCGATGATTTTGCCGAGCAGACGATTAAATGTCGGGGTCAGGTGGTGGGGGGATTGCATGCCAGGCCCGAATATAATGCCCCCGTGCATGGCGATGTGCCCCTGCTTGCCGCTTTTCCAGTCGAGCTTTGGCCGAGTGTGGTGGTGCGCGACGAAATCCAGGGCAAGTTGGTTGCCCAATTCAGGACCGACTTTCTGCGCCGTCACTGGCTGGTAGCCTTCGAGGGGGCCGAGATCGAGCTGGCCTGGGATCAGGGCGAGATCGTCGGTTCGCTGGGCAAGACCTGCATCGATGAGCTGGAGCTGGAACTCAAGTCCGGCGATGCCCGCGCTCTGTTCGGGTTGGCAGAGCAGCTGGCCGGGCTCGGTGGGGTCAGGCTGGGGGCGCAATCCAAGGCGCAGCGCGGCTATCGGCTGGCGGGACTCGGCAAGCCGCTGGCGCTGCAATCCTTGCCTGTGGCCAATGGGGTCGATGCCGCTATGCGCATCACCGCGGGCCTGCAACATTGGCAACATCACGAGCAGTACTGGCTGGAACAGGCGGACTCTGAGCCGCGACGCCTGGCGCTGCAAGAGATCCGGCAAGGGGTTGCGTTCATCGTCGAGGCTGCCGCTCCGCGGGCGCCAGTGTGGCTGGCGACGCTGACCGATTTGTCGACTCATCTGGCCTTGTTGGCCCAGGCACCGGCCGACACTGAGCGGCAAGCGGCCCTGTCGATGCTGTTCCATCGCGCCGACTATGTGCGGTTGCAACTGGCCATCGCCGCCTGGCTGCACGCGGGGGCATGACATCCGTGCCTTGCAGGGCGCGGCGGTGACGGACAATGGTGACAACGAAAAAGGTGAGCCTGGGCTCACCTTTTTCATGTGGGATGTACTGCCAGACGAGGCTGTGCTCAGACCTGGGTGTAGACCTGCCCCGTGCTGCGGACCATGTCTTCACCCTGGCAGAGCTGCGCCAGCCCGCTGGTGTCACAGGGCTGGCCGTTATGTTCGATGCAGAATTCGAACCGGGTCCGGGACTTGACGGGGAGATGGCCCGAATTGGCGGTGGTTGCCTGCCATTGCCACTGCTGCAGCGTCTCTATTGCGGCCTCGCTGAATGCATCGTCACTGCGTGCCAGCACGCGGATCTGCTCGGCCCGGCCCGCTTCATTGATCACGTATTCGAGCGAGGTACACCCCATCTTTTCGGCCAGTATGGCCTCCTTGGGATAGCGGGATTCGTTCCTGCTGAGAGGGCTCCACTGGGCATTCACATCCGTGATATCGCTCAGGGGGAGAGAGGTGAGGTGCACGCTCTGGGTCTGGTGACTGCAACCTGCCAATACGCACAGGGCGCCCAGTAAAAGAGTGGCTTTCATGTTCGCTTCCCTTCGTTTGTTTTATTGTTCCTGGCGGAGCCTGGCCCGCCGCTCGGCACTGCCATTAATAAAATATTCAGCCACGAATGAAAACCCTTTCCGGGCTGCAGGTCAGAAAAAACCGCCTCGCGGCGGTTTTTTCATCCCTTTCTGACTCAGTAGTAGCCTGCGTCATCCGGATTGGGCCGGGTCTTGAAACGACGGTGCAGCCACATGTACTGCTCGGGGGCTTTGCGAACTGCAGCCTCTATCTCCTTGTTGGCGCGGGTGGCATCGGCCACGTCATCGCCACTGGGGTAGTCGGCGAGCGGCGCTCCTATATGCAAGACGTAGCCCTCTTTGGTACGGATGTTGTAGCAGGGCAGGGTGACGGTATTTTTCACCCGTGCCAGGGTGGCGGTGCCGGTGATGGTGGCGGCCTGTTCGACCGCGAAGTAGGGCACGAACACGCTGGCGTGAGCACCGTAGTCGTGATCCGGCGCATACCAGAGGGCGTCGCCGTTGCGCAGCGCCTTGATCATCCCCTTCACGTCCATGCGGTCCACCAGATACTTGTTGGAGGCGCAGCGACCGTGGTACTGGGCATATTCCAGCACCGGATTGGTGTTGGGGCGGTAGACGCCGACCCCGGGTCGCACCAGGCCGAAGCAGCGGGCGTTCAGCTCCAGCGTCAGGAAGTGGCAGGAGAGCAGCAACATGCCCTGGCCCTTCTCCATGGCGGCGATGACGTGCTCTTCCCCTTCCACCTTCATCAGGTTGCGCATCCGCCAATCCGGCCAGAACCAGGCCATGCCCACCTCGAAGATGGCGCAGCCGACGCTCTCGAAGTTGGCCTTGAGCAGCTTCTCCCGCTCATCCTTGGTCAGCTCGGGCAGCGCCAGTTCCAGATTGCGGCGGGCAATCTTGACGCGGGATTTCAGCAGCTTGCGGGCGAGACGACCCAATTGACGGCCCAGCCACATCTGGCTGCGCCAGGGCAGCAATACCAGCAGCCAGAGCAGGCTGAGGCCGAGCCAGCTGCCCCAGTAGCGGGGGTGGAACAGATGGGGGTCGAGGCGGGGTGCATTATCGTGGGCCATGAAAAGTCTCTTGTTCACAATCGCAATGGGCCGGGGAAATCCGGCCGAAAAGGGGAGGCGATAAAGGCACGTGGATATCCTGGTCGGACAGTTTTACTCGCAATCGGGGGATTCTAGCCGAAAAGCGGGGTCGGGGGCGAATGGCTATGCGCTGGTCAGAGGGGCTGCTTGCGTCTGAGCCGCGTGGTGCGAAATGTAACTATGGGTTTCCTCAAGTTTCCTTAAATGGAAACCACAGGTTTGCTTTTTCTACACCGTATAAAAGAGTGTGATAAAATCCGGGACTGAATTTTTCAGGTTTTGAGAGTCGATACAGATGAAGATCACCCTGCCCGAGTTTGAAAAAGCCCGCGTTCTGGTCGTTGGCGATGTCATGTTGGACCGCTATTGGCATGGCCCCACCGGCCGGATCTCGCCCGAGGCCCCGGTGCCCGTGGTCAAGGTTGAACACATCGAGGAGCGCCCGGGTGGCGCCGCCAACGTGGCACTCAACTCTGCCGCCCTGGGTGCTCACGCCGTGCTGCTGGGCCTGACCGGTCAGGATGAGGCCGCCGATGCTCTGGCTGGCCAGATGGCTGGCGTCAAGGTCGCCTGTGATTTCGTTCGTCTGGCCGACTATCCGACCATCACCAAGCTGCGGGTACTGTCCCGCAATCAGCAACTGCTGCGCCTCGACTTCGAGGAAGCTTTCCACGATGTCGATTCCACTCTGCTGATGAACAAGGTGGAGCAGGCGCTGCCTAACAGCGACGTGATGATCCTCTCCGACTATGGCAAGGGTGCCCTCAACGACGTTCCCGGCATGATCCAGCGTGCCCGCGCCGCCGGCATTCCCGTACTGGTCGACCCCAAGGGGACCGAGTTTGAGAAGTATCGCGGCGCCACCCTGCTGACCCCCAACATGTCCGAGTTCGAGGCCGTGGTGGGCAAGGTGAAGGGTGAAGAGGATCTGGTCGCCAAGGGGCTGGAGCTGGTCAAGCGTTTCGAGCTGGAGGCTCTGCTGGTTACCCGTTCCGAAAACGGCATGACCCTGATCCGCGAAGGTCAGCCAGAGCTGCACCTGCCGGCCCAGGCCCACGAGGTCTACGACGTGACGGGTGCCGGTGATACCGTCATCTCCACCTTGGCCACTTCTCTGGCCGCCGGCATGAGCCTGGACGAGGCGTGTGCCTTGGCCAACACCGCCGCCGGTATCGTGGTAGGCAAGCTGGGCACCTCCACCGTCAGCCCGGTCGAGCTGGCCAATGCTCTCTACACCGAGCAGGAGACCGGTTTTGGCGTCATGTCCGAGGCTCAGCTCAAGATTGCCGTGCAGGCTGCCCGCCTGCGTGGCGAGAAGGTGGTGATGACCAACGGCTGCTTCGACATACTGCACGCCGGTCACGTCTCCTACCTCGCCAATGCCGGCAAGCTGGGGGATCGCCTGATAGTGGCGGTCAATACCGATGACTCTGTCCGTCGCCTGAAAGGGCCGGGTCGCCCGGTCAATTCGACCGACCGTCGCATGGCCGTGCTGGCTGCGCTGGGCGCAGTGGACTGGGTGGTGCCCTTCGCCGAAGACACGCCCCAGCGGCTGATCGCTGAAGTGCTGCCCGACCTGCTGGTCAAGGGTGGTGACTACAAGCCGAAGGATATCGCCGGTTACGACGAGGTAACCGCCAACGGTGGCGAGGTGCGCGTGCTCAACTTCGAGGATGGCTGCTCCACCTCCGACATCATCAAGACCATCCGCGAACGCGGATGAGTCAAAACCCGGCCCAGGCCGGGTTTTTTATGTCTGGCGCGCGCCAGAGGGCGGCAGTGACACTGCTGCGGCACCAGCCAGCGGTAAAGCAACCGGCCGGTGTGGGCAACAGAAAGCGCAGATAACGAAAAGGCGACCCTGAGGTCGCCTTTTTCATGGCATGAGCTGCGGGGCTCAGGACTTCTTGGTGACCTGGGCTGCAGGCATCAGCCCCTGGTTCACCTCTTCCAGATCCTTTTGCTCAAGTGTGCCGGCGGCCTGCTTGAGGGAGAGGATGCTGAGGATGTAGTTGTAGCGGGCTTCGGAGAGCTTCTGCTTGGCCTGGTACAGCTTGCGGGTGGAGTCCAGCACGTCGACTATGGTGCGGGTACCGACCTCATAGCCGGCCTCGGTCGCCTTGAGGGCGCTGTCGGCGGAGATGACGGACTGGCTGTAGGCGCGCACCGAGCCGATGCTGGCGTTCACGTTGTTGTAGGAAGAGCGAACAGTGCTCTGCACCGAGCGGAAGCTGCGCTCCAGCTGCTCGCTGGCGGCCACGTAGTTGAACTGTGACTGCTTGACCTGGGAGGTGGTTGCACCACCCGTGTAGAGCGGCAGCTTGAAGTTCAGGCCAATGTTGCCCTGATTGCTGTTGCTCTCGGGGTTGCGGATCTCGTCCTTGTAGTCGTTGTAGCTGGTGGAGAGACCGGCGCCCAGATCCACGGTCGGCTCGTGACCCGTCTTGGCCAGATCAATCTGTTCCTTGGCGATGTCCTTGCCGATGCGGGCGCTGTGCAGTTGCAGGTTTTTGTCCAGCGCCAGCTCCAGCCACTTGTCGGAGTTGAACGGAGTCTTTTGCGGGGTGAAGCGCTCAGTGTTGAGCACGTCCAGCTGACGGTGGTCTATGCCGGTCAGTTCACGCAGACTCTCGTAGCTGTTGTCCAGGGTGTTTTCGGCATTGATCTCGTCCGCCAGGGCCTGGTCGCGCTCGGCCTCGGCCTCATGCACGTCCGTGATGGCGGTCAGGCCCACTTCGAAGCGCTGCTGGGTCTGTTCCAGCTGGCGTTCCACCGCAGCCTTGTTGGCGCGAACGAACTCCAGGGTGTCCATCGCCTTGAGCACGTCGAAATAGGCCTGGGAAGTACGCAGCATCAGGTTCTGGACTTCGAGGTTATAGGCCACATCGGACTGGGTAGCGCTCTTCTCTGTCAGATCCAGATTGACCCAGTTGCTGCGGCGGTAGATGGACTGATCCAGCGAGAGGGAGCCGGTGGCGTTGCTGTTGGTCTGGGTGTCACCCTTGTTCTGCAGGTAGTTCAGACCGGCACCCAGATTGATTTGGGGCAAGAGGGCTGCGCGGGATTCATTGATCTTCTCGAAAGCCTGGTCACGCTTGGCCTTGGATTCCAGCAACTGGGTGTCCTTGATCTGAGCCTGTTGGTAAATATCGAGCAGGTTTTCGGCATGAGCGCCGGCGCTGACGCCCAGCAACACCATGGCTGACAAGAGTGTTCTTTTCATAGATCGTTTTAACCTTATGTATTAACCCAAAGCTGTCGCTGGATGAAGGAGGGGTATTGTCACTGACCAAGCTTGATTTCAGCTTAATCACTCTACTATAAGCAAAATTTTATGCTAACTGTCTCTTTTCCAGCGACAGGAACGTCAAGCACGAGGGGGAGTTTTCTCCCCCTCGTGCCTAGCCAAATGCCCTGTGGCTGCTAAAATCCATCCCTCATCTCCGTCGGGAACGAGTGAATGAATGTTCATTCATGTTCTCGGATTTTATGGTCAAACCGAGCCAAGTCAAGCTGGCGGGAGTCTCGTATGTCGCAGCAAGCCTTGCCCCAAACCCGTCACTTTTCTGCCGATGATGTAAAAATTATCGAGAAATCATCGGGATATAACGGCTTCTTCAAAGTGAATGTCTATCGCCTGCAGCACAGGTTATTTGCGGGGGGCTGGAATGAACCCATAGTGCGCGAGCTGTTCGAGCGCGGCCATGCCGGCGCCCTGCTGCCCTATGACCCTGTGCGCGACCAGATCGTGCTGGTGGAGCAGTTCCGCATCGGCGCCATCGAGACCAGCCCCACACCCTGGCTGCTGGAGCTGGTGGCCGGCATCATAGATGAAGGGGAGACCGCCGAAGCCGTGGTGCGCCGGGAGGCGGTGGAAGAGGCGGGCATCGAGGTGGGTCGCTGCGAGCATGCCATCAGCTATCTGGTGAGTCCGGGTGGCAGCACGGAGCGGATCGAGGTCTATGTGGGCGAGGTGGATGCCAGCAAGGCCGAGGGGATCCACGGTCTGGCGGAGGAGGGCGAGGATATTCGGGTGCACGTGGTGAGCCGCGAGCAGGCCTATGCCTGGCTCAAAGAGGGGCGTATCGACAACGCGGCCTCCGTCATCGCGCTGCAGTGGCTGGCCCTCAATCACGGCGAGCTGCGGGCTCGCTGGCTGGCGGGGCGTTAAGGTGGGGCTCGTTCACACCCAGGCCAGGCGCTATGTGCCTGACTTGATGTCCTTGCAGCGGACCTGCGAGGTGAATTATATGGCCTTGATGAAGCTGCTGCCGCCGGGCGGCACAGTCGGGGCCGAACGCCGCTATCAGGTGGGCAACGGCCTGCAGTTCCAGCTTACTGTCAGCGAGGAGAGCCGCTTCACCAGCCAGGTGATCTTGGCCCAGCATAACCCGGAATTGCCGAGCTACTTGCAGGCTCGCATAGAGATTCGTTTGTATCATGACGTGCGGATGGCGGAAGTGTGTGCGGCGCAACAGATTTCGAGGTTGCAACCACGTTATGATTATCCCAATAAAAAAATGCACCAGCGAGATGAAAAGGAGCAGGTAAATCTGTTCCTGGCCGATTGGCTAAGATTTTGTCTCAGACATGGTACCAGCCTGATAAACATCCTCTAGTTGAACTTATAAAAAGAAGCGTGATTTTGGAAACAGAGCTACCCCAGGCGCAGGACGGCAGTGTGCGCCTGTTACAAATTACCGACACCCATCTCTTCGCGAGTGCCGAGGGGCGGCTATTGGCTGTACGCACCGCAGAGAGCCTGGCTGCCGTGCTGGAGCGGGTGCAGGCCAACGATCATCCATTTGATCTGATCCTGGCGACTGGCGATCTGTCGCAGGATCACAGTCCGGAGTCCTACCAGCGCTTTGCCAGCATGATGGCCCCGCTGGCACGTCCCATCTACTGGCTGCCCGGCAACCATGACGACGGCCCCCTGATGACCGAATACCTGCACGCGGCCGGCATCAGCGAGGCCAAGCAGCTGGTGGGCGAGCACTGGCAGGTGATACTGCTGGATACCCAGGTACGCGGCAAACCTCATGGCGTGCTCGGCGATCACCAACTGGCGGCGCTGGACAGTGCACTGCGCCAGCACCCAGAGCGCCATGCCCTCATCGCCCTGCACCATCAGGCCGTGCCTGTGGGTTGCGCCTGGCTGGATCAGCACAATCTCAAGAATGCCGATGACCTGTTCGCCGTGCTGGCCCGTCATCCCCAGCAGAAAACCATCTTGTTTGGCCATGTCCATCAGGAGTTTGACGAGATGCATCGCGGTGTGCGGCTGATTGCCAGTCCCTCTACCTGCATCCAGTTCAAGCCGCTCAGCGATGGTTTCGCGCTGGACGAGTCAGGCCCGGGCTGGCGCTATCTTACCCTGCATCCGGATGGCCGGGTTGCGAGCCAGGTGTGGCGTCTGCCGGTGGGGCAGTTTGTGCCCGACCCCGATGCTACCGGTTATTGAGGAGGCCGTATCCATGACCTCCGTTTTGCTTTATCTGCACGGTTTCAATTCATCACCCGGCTCTGCCAAGGCGCAGCAGATGGCTGCCTGGGTAGCGGCGCACAGGCCCGACATCGAGGTGATCATCCCGGCCCAGCCCAATACGCCGGCGGCGGCCTGGGCGGCCATAGCGCAGACCATTGAAGAGGTCATCGCCCGCCACGGTGACCGCCTCAAGCTTGGCGCCGTGGGCAGCTCCCTCGGCGGCTTTATGGTCACCCGGGTGAGCGAGTTGTATGGCTGCCGCGCGGCCCTGATCAATCCGGCGGTGCGCCCTCATGAGCTGCTCTGCGACTACCTGGGCCCCCAGACCAATCCCTATACCGATGAGCAGTACGAGCTGCTGCCGGCACACATGGACGAGCTGCGGGCGTTGGCGGTGCCGGTAACCGCCCCCGAACGGCTCTGGATCCTGCAACAGCAGGAGGATGAGGTGCTCGACTATCGCAAGGCGCTGACCGAATACCGCTTTGCCCGCCTCTCGCTGGAGTGCGGTGGCAATCACGCCTTCACCGGGTTCGAGCGCTACCCCGCCCAGATCATTCGCTTCCTCGGGCTCTAGCCATGCAACCGCCGCTGGCCGCCTTTCTGGAACAGGTGCTGGCCACGGCGCAGGCCGGCCTCGCCTATTCCAAGGATCCCTTCGATATAGGCCGTTTCGAGGCGCTCAGAGCGGCCACGGTCGCCCTGATTGCCAGTCAGAGCGAGCTGGATCCCGCCGCCATTTCAGCATGGATCGCCCTTGATAGCGGCTATCCCACCCCCAAGCTGGATGTGCGGGCCCTGATCCTGGATGAAGCGGGCCGCATCCTGCTGGTGCAGGAGCGTAGCGACGGCTGCTGGACCCTGCCGGGCGGCTGGTGCGACATAGGCGACTCGCCGGCCGGTGCCGTGGTGCGCGAGGTGGTCGAGGAGACGGGGCTCACCTGCCGGGCGGTGCAACTGCTGGCGTTGTTCGACAAGCTCAAGCACCCCCATCCACCCCAGCTTCCCCATGCCCACAAGGCCTTCTTCCTGTGCGAGGTGACGGGGGGCCAGCTGCTCACCGAGACCGACGAAACCCGGGGCGCGGCTTACTTCGCCCTCAATGCCCTGCCGCCGCTCTCCCTGCACAGGGTGTTGGCGTCCCAGCTGCATACCCTGCATGCCCATCTGCAGCAGGGGCGGCGCGAGACGTTGTTCGATTGAGACGACAGGGCCCAGCGCCCGGCGGCAAGGAGGCTGCATGATAAAACGCATTGGCAACACCCCCATTCAAGAGAGACACAAGGCCAGCTGTCATTGCGGGGCCGTGGTGCTGGAACTCACCTTGCCGGATGGGGTGGTGGAGCCACGCCGCTGCGACTGTTCCCTCTGCCGGCGGCGTGGCGCCATCGTCGCCTCGGTGCCGCTCTCGGGCATCCGTATCCTGCAGGGAGAGGCGGTGCTGCGCTGCTACCAGTTCAACACCCGCACCGCGAAACATTACTTCTGCAGCGTCTGCGGCATCTACACCCATCACCAGCGCCGCTCCAACCCGGCCGAGTATGGCTACAACCTCGCCTGTCTCGAGGGGGTCAATCCCTTTGAACTGGGGGAGGTGCCGACGCGAGACGGGGTGCATCACCCAGCGGATCGCCCAACTCGTTGAGAGCATGATGACAACCTCGTCTGTCTCGAGAGGCTCAACCCGCTCGAGTGGTCTGACAGCAGGGAGCCATCTGCTCCTGTAGTGGTTGAAATGGCTGTGTTAACCTTGGCGGGTCTGCTCTGGTGCAGACCCTGGCCGATTCCTCTGCCCTTCTCTGCCAACAGGGAGCACGCTTGTGACGACCCCTTCAGCGCTGCCGGATCTGATACTGGGCGCTTCGCTCTACTTTCCACCCCTGTTCAAGGCCGTGCTGTTCGGTCTGCTTGGCTGGTTGCCGGTGCATCATCTGCTGCGTGACTGGCTCTATGGCGGGGATGTCTGGCATCCCCTGCTGATGGATCTCTCCCTGTTTATCCTCGCCGTCAGTGGCGCTTTATGGATCCTGTTACATGGCTAAATCCCCCCTCGCGACCCTCAAATACTTCTCCACCCTGTTGGTCTGCGCCCTGGCGCTGGCGGCGGGCTGGTGGCTGTGGAACTACTACATGCAGGGCCCCTGGACCCGGGATGGCAAGGTGCGGGCCGAGCTGGTCAGCATCACCCCCGAGGTATCGGGCAAGATCATCAAGATAGCGGTGAAGGACAACCAGCTGGTGAAGACGGGAGAGCTGGTCTTCACCCTGGATCCCGCCCCCTACCGGATCGCCCTCGACAACGCCAGCGCGGCGCTCGCCAAGGCCAAATCGGATCTCGACAAGGCCGAGCACGAGGCGACGCGTCGCCGTGGCTTGTCGAATAACGTCATCTCGGCGGAGGCCGGGGACGAGGCACGGCTCAATGCCCAGGCGATGAAGGCGGCCTATCAGGTGGCCCAGGCCAATCTGGAGCAGGCGCAGTGGTCCCTCGCCAAGACCCAGGTGCATGCCGCGAGCGACGGTTACATCACCAACCTGCAGACCCGGGTCGGCAACTATGCCAGCGCCGGGGTGCCGCTGGTGGCACTGGTGGATATTCACTCCTTCTATGTGCAGGGTTATTTCGAAGAGACCAAGCTCAGGCGCATAGCGCCGGGCAAGCCGGCCGAAGTGGTGCTCTACAGCGGGGATCAGACCCTGCGCGGCGAGGTGGAAAGCATAGGGCGCGCCATTCACGATCAGAGCGTGGACGGTGGCAGCAGCCTGCTGCTCGACGTCAAACCGAACGTCCCCTGGGTGCGGCTGGCCCAGCGGGTGCCGGTGCGGATCCGCCTGCTGGATGTGCCGCCCGAGCTGGCCCTGATCGCGGGCACCACCTGCACCATCACCATAGGGGAATGAGGTGAGCGCAATCGGGTCGCTCTGGCGCCGGACCCCCTGGGGCAAGGCCAGCGGTGGTCAGTGGCGCTATGCCCTGCGCAACAGTCTGGCCATGTGCCTGTCGCTCTGGCTGGCATTTGTCTTGCAGCTGGATGCCCCATACTGGGCCATGACCTCGGCCGCCGTGGTGAGCTTTCCCACCGTGGGCGGGGTCATCAGCAAGAGTCTGGGGCGGGTGGTCGGCAGTCTGGTCGGTGCCATGGCGGCAGTGGTGATCACCGGTCTTGGCATCAGCGATCCCTGGCTGTTCAGCTTTCTGATCGCCCTCTGGCTGGGCTTGTGTACCTACATCTCCAACCACTATCAGAACAACGTCTCCTACGCCTTTGCCCTGGCGGGCTACACGGCCGCCATCATCGCCTTCTCCTGCGTCAACGTGGTCGATCCGCAACACATCTTCGACATTGCCCAGGCGCGGGTGAGCGAGGTGATCATCGGCATCCTCTGCGGCGGGTTGATGATGATGATCCTGCCCAGCACCTCCGACAGCGAAACCCTGCTGCAATCGCTGCGCAAGAGCCAGAGCCGCCTGCTGGAACACGCCCAGCTGCTCTGGCTGGGGGAGGCCAACCCGGATGTGCGCAGCGCCCACGAGGGGCTGATCGGCCAGATCCTCACCATGAACGTGCTGCGCATTCAGGCGGTGTGGAGCCACCACCGGCTGCGCCGTCACAACAAGCTGCTCAACTTCCTGCTGCACCGCCAGCTGCGGATCATCAGCCTCATCTCCAGCCAGCGCCGCATGCTGCATAACTGGCCGGAGCAACCGGCGGGCATCCAGGCGCTGCTGGCCAGCCTGCTGACCGAGCTGGGCAAGCCGGCGTGCGACAAGTATCGCATCGCCCGCCTGCTGGCTCCGTTCGCGCCGACTGCAGGGGGCGATTATCGTCAGCGCACCTTCTGGCTGCGATTGCGTCACTTCTGCTGGAGCTATCTGGAGTGTCAGCGCTGGCTGAGCCGGCTGGAGCAGTATGACGATCGGGAGTGGCCGGCCCCGCCGCGTCATACCTCCCTTACCAGCCACATCGACAGCTATGAGGCGGCCTACAACGGTGGCCGCACCTTCCTCTGCGTGCTGCTGGGTTGCGCCTTCTGGATCCACAGCCAGTGGGATCTGGGGGGGACGGCGCTGACCATGCTCTCTATCTGCTGCGTGCTCTACTCGGCGACGCCGGCGCCGGTCAAGGGAGTCAACACCATGCTGCAGGCTATTTTGCTGCTGAGCCTGGTCTGTTTCGCGGTCAAGTTCGGCCTGATGATCCGCATCGACGACTTCTGGCAGTTCTGCGCCCTGCTGTTTCCCGTGCTTGTCACCATGCAGATGTTCAAGCTGCAAAAGCCCAGGATGGCGGTGCTGTGGGGTCAGCTCATCGTGCTGCTCGGCTCCTTTCTCTCCATCACCAACCCGCCGAGCTACGACTACTCGTTGTTCATCAATACCAGCGTCAGTCAGGTGCTGGGGGTGATGGCGGCCGGGCTGGCGTTCCAGATCCTGCGGCCGAGCTCGGATCGGCGCAAGAGTCGCCGCATCATGCGTATCCTGCGCCACGACTTCATGGACCAGCTGGCGTCCAGGCCACAGCAGAGCGAGAGCCAGTTCGAATCGCGCATCTATCACGGCATCAGCCAGCTCAGCCAGAGCCAGGATCAGACCGCCCGGCTCTGGGTGTTGCGCTGGGGCGTGGTGCTGCTCAACTGCAGCCACATCGTCTGGCAGTTGCGCCAGTGGCGTGGCGACGATCAGCCGCTCTATCTGGTGCGAGATGCCTGCATTCGCTGCCTGCGAGGGATCCTTACCGAGCGGGGGGTGCAGCATGACTCCCTCGAACGGACGCTGGCCGAGCTGCAACGCATCAGCCAGGGGCTGGCTCGTCATCGGGATCCGGCGGCGCTGGATCTGGCTGGCATGGTGTGGCGGCTGCACAGCTCTCTCTCCCAGCTGCAGCAGGCGCTGCCGGTGGCGTCAGCCGCGACCTGAGTCCGGACTTGGGCCTGACCGGCCCCTGTCTGTATCACCCTTTCCCGCAGTCGGGTTTGTCCAAGGCCCTCCCAACGAGTAAGATTCTCCCCAAACGTCAATTCGCAAGGCCCTCCATGTCCACTCAATACAATGCGGATGCCATTGAGGTCCTCAATGGCCTCGAACCGGTGCGTCGTCGCCCCGGCATGTACACAGACACCACCCGGCCCAATCACCTCGGCCAGGAGGTCATCGACAACAGCGTCGATGAAGCGCTGGCGGGCCACGCCCGTACTCTGGAGGTGACCCTGTTTGAAGACCAGTCCCTCGAGGTGATCGATGACGGCCGCGGCATGCCGGTCGATATCCACCCGGAGGAAGGGGTATCCGGCGTGGAGCTGATCCTCTGCAAGCTGCACGCGGGGGGCAAGTTCTCCAACAAGAACTATCAATTCTCCGGCGGTCTGCACGGGGTGGGTATTTCGGTGGTGAACGCACTCTCCGATCGGGTCGAGGTGACGGTACGTCGCGACGGCCAGGTCTATGACATCGCCTTCGAGCGCGGCGACAAGGTGCAGGAGCTGACCATCACCGGCACCTGCGGGCGCCGCAACACGGGCACCCGGGTGCGATTCTGGCCGCAGGCGAGCTATTTCGACTCGCCTCGCTTCTCGGTCACCAAGCTGGAGCACCTGCTCAAAGCCAAGGCCGTGCTCTGCCCCGGCCTCACCATCAAGTTCCTCGACAAGAACACCGGCATCAAGCTGGAGTGGTGCTACGAGGATGGCCTCAAGGATTATCTGGTCGATGCGGTCAAGCAGTTCACCTGCCTGCCGGAGCAGCCCTTCGTCGGCGCCTTCAGCACAGAGCAGTCTGCGGTGGACTGGGCGCTCTGCTGGTTGCCGGAAGGGGGTGAGTGCCTCGCCGAATCCTATGTGAACCTGATCCCGACGCCTCAGGGCGGTACTCATGTCAACGGTCTGCGCCAGGGTCTACTCGACGCCATGCGCGAGTTCTGCGAGTTCCGCAACCTGCTGCCGCGCGGGGTCAAGCTGACTCCGGAAGACATCTGGGATCGCTGCGCCTACATCCTCTCCATCAAGATGCAGGATCCCCAGTTCGCCGGCCAGACCAAGGAGCGGCTGTCGTCACGCCAGAGCTCGGCCTTCGTGTCGGGGGTGGTGAAGGATGCCTTCAGTCTGTTCCTCAACAGCAATACCGAGCTGGCGGAGCAGATCGCCGAGATCTGCATCTCCAGCGCCCAGCGCCGGCTGCGGGCCGCCAAGACGGTAGTGCGCAAGAAAATCACCCAGGGCCCCGCATTGCCCGGCAAGCTGACCGACTGCAACTGCGCCGACCCCATGCAGGGCGAACTGTTCCTGGTGGAGGGTGACTCCGCGGGCGGCAGCGCCAAGCAGGCGCGGGATCGCGAATTTCAGGCCATCATGCCCCTGCGCGGCAAGATACTGAACACCTGGGAGGTGGAGGCCGGCCAGGTGCTCGCCTCGCAAGAAGTGCACGACATCTCGGTGGCAATCGGCCTGGATCCGGACTCGGAGGATCTCTCCGGCCTGCGCTACGGCAAGGTGTGCATCCTCGCGGATGCGGACTCGGACGGTCTGCACATCGCCACCCTGCTCTGCGCCCTGTTTGTGAGGCACTTCCGCACCCTGGTCAACAAGGGTCACGTCTATGTGGCCATGCCGCCGCTCTACCGGATCGACATCGGCAAGGAGGTCTACTACGCCCTCGACGAGGACGAGAAGAACGGCGTGCTGCAGCGGGTCGAGGCCGAGAAGAAGAAGGGCAAGGTGATGGTGACCCGATTCAAGGGTCTGGGCGAGATGAACCCGAAACAGCTGCGGGAAACCACCATGGATCCCAACACCCGCCGTCTGGTGCAGCTCACCATGGGCGAGATGGAGGAGGGGGACGAGACCCTGCAACTGATGGACATGCTGCTGGCCAAGAAGCGCGCCCCGGATCGTCGCGAGTGGCTGGAAGAGAAGGGCAATCTCGCCATCATCTAAGCCGTCGGCTGGCCCTGTAAGGGCCAGCAAGCATTTAGCCGGAGTCGCCCTGTGGCGGCTCCCGAACCGAAAGAGAACTATCACATGAGTGATGCTATCGAGCTCAGTCTGGACGGGGTAGAGCGCCAGCCAATGCGCACCTTTACCGAACAGGCTTACTTGAACTACTCCATGTACGTCATCATGGATCGGGCCCTGCCCCACATCGGCGATGGCCTCAAACCCGTGCAGCGGCGGATCATCTACGCCATGAGCGAGCTGGGTCTGTCGGCCCTCTCCAAGCACAAGAAATCCGCCCGTACCGTGGGTGACGTGCTGGGTAAATACCACCCTCACGGCGACAGCGCCTGTTATGAAGCCATGGTGCTGATGGCCCAGCCCTTCTCCTACCGCTACCCGCTGGTGGACGGTCAGGGCAACTGGGGTGCGCCGGACGATCCCAAATCCTTCGCCGCCATGCGTTATACCGAGGCGCGCTTGTCGCGCTTCTCCGAGCTGCTGCTCTCCGAGCTCGGCCAGGGCACTGTGGACTGGACGCCGAACTTCGACGGCACCATGAAAGAGCCGGTGGTGCTGCCCGCCCGCCTGCCTCACATACTGCTCAACGGCATCACAGGCATAGCCGTGGGTATGGCGACCGACATTCCGCCCCACAACGCGCGGGAAGTGGCCTACGCCTGTGCCGAGCTGCTCGACAACCCCAATGCCGGGCTGGATGCGCTGATGGCGCACATTCAGGGGCCGGACTACCCGACCAGCGCCGAGATCATCACGCCGCGCGATGACATCCGCAAAATCTACGAGACCGGCAAGGGCTCCATCAAGCAGCGTGCTGTGTGGAACGAGGAGGATGGCGACATCGTCATCACGGCGCTGCCCCATCAGGCCTCCGGCGCCAAGATCATGGAGCAGATCGCCGCCCAGATGGTGGCCAAGAAGCTGCCCATGGTCACCGACCTGCGCGACGAATCGGACCATGAGAATCCGACCCGTCTGGTGATCATTCCCCGCTCCAACCGGGTGGACATGGAGGCGCTGATGGCCCACCTGTTCGCCACCACGGATCTGGAGAAGAACTATCGCGTCAACCTCAACATACTGGGGCTGGACAACCGTCCCCAGGTGAAGACTCTCAAGATGATCCTCTCCGAGTGGATCATTTTCCGCCGCGAGACGGTGCGCCGTCGCCTGCAGTATCGCCTCGACAAGGTGCTGGCTCGCCTGCACATCCTCGAAGGCTTGCTGGTGGCCTATCTCAACATCGACGAGGTGATCGAGATCATCCGTACCGAGGATGAGCCGGGCAAGGTGATGGTGGAGCGCTTCAACATCAGCGAGACCCAGGCCGAGGCTATCCTCGAGCTGAAACTGCGTCACCTGGCCAAGCTGGAAGAGTTCAAGCTGCGTGCCGAGCAGGACGAGCTGGCCATAGAGCGCGACAAGCTCGAACTGCTGCTGGGCTCGGAGCGCCGCCTCAACACCCTGCTCAAGAAAGAGCTGCTGGCGGATGCCGAGAAGTACGGCGACGATCGCCGCACCCCGCTGGTGGAGCGCGCCAGCGCGGTAGCCCTGACCGAGAAAGAGCTGACTCCGAGCGAGCCGGTCACCGTCATCCTCTCGGGTGCTGGCTGGGTGCGGGCCGCCAAGGGCCACGACGTGGACGTGGCAGGCCTCTCCTACAAGGCGGGGGATGGCTATCTTGCCCACGCCTGTGGCCGCAGCAACCAGCAGGCGGTGTTCCTCTCGACCCTGGGGCGGACCTATGCACTGGAAGCCCACACGCTGCCATCTGCCCGCAGTCAGGGTGAGCCGCTCACCGGCCGCTTTGCGCTGGGCGCAGGGGAAGAGGTGCGCCATCTGGTGATGGGCAACGAGGGGGAACCCTATCTCATCTGCTCGGATGCCGGTTATGGCTTCGTCTGCACCTATGACGATCTCATCGGCAAGAACAAGAACGGCAAGGCGCTGCTGACAGTGCCGGAAGGGGGCCTGGTGATGGCTCCCCAGAAGATTGGCTCGCCGGAGACCGATCTCTGCATGGCCATCTCCAACGAGGGGCGCATGCTGTTGTTCCCGCTCAACACCCTGCCGGTGCTCGGCAAGGGCAAGGGTAACAAGCTGATCAGCATACCGTCGGCGCGAGTCAAGGCGCGGGAAGAGTTTATGGTGATGGCCGCCATTATCCCGCAGGGGCAATATGTCACCCTGTTCGCCGGCAAGCGCAAGCTGACCCTCAAACCTGCCGATCTCGACTACTACCGTGGCGAGCGCGGCCGCCGTGGCGCCAAGCTGCCCCGCGGTTTGCAGCGGGTGGACAGGATAGAGATTGAACCCGCCGCCGGTGCCGAGTCGGTAGCGGAGGAAAGTCAGGAAGGGTAATTATTAAGAAGGGCGCGAAAGCGCCCTTTTAAATACTCTAAATTAAAATGGTAGTCCACCATTTATTGGGACATTAGTCCATGCATTATAGCTGCCAGATGGAGCTAAATTTCTCAGGTCTGCTTGTGCAACGACTAAAGCCGGCTCAGTTTGACCATCAAGGGGAGTAGCAGTGACAATTCCAGCTCCCCACATATTAGTGCCAGTAGCGAGTTGACTTGGTGCTGTACACCATCCCGCACTTTGACGAGGGCCTAATATAGTCTTTGGATTTGTACCAGCACTATAGCCAGTTAATGGTGGGGTTACCATTTCACCACTGCTGCTATAGTAACTCACAGTGACTTCGATGGAACCTGAAGATATATTTACAATGCTAATGCAACTATACCAAGTGCCAATTGTTTGCCAATTTATTGGTTTGTACGCCTGCCACTCTGAAAACCATGCTGTATTAGCGGATACATTCATCGACGTAAGTATGAATAAAATTAACGAGGCTTTTTTTAACATTTCAATCAATCCATAAGCTGTGTCTGTGTTAATGTTGGTTTCTTTTTGAACATAATTATTCTATCTAGTCAGAAGGAATTATGTAGTACCTATATAGGGGGGTTATGAAGAGAAACTGGGACACTCACCATTTTTACAATGGCCTAAGACTGTACTTGGCTTGAGGTGTCACTGTTGAGGGCGGGGGGATGACCATTGCCCGTTCATGTCAGATTGCCGGATACGCCTTGCCATCACATGGTCAGTCACTGTGTGCGACGGACTTTTGTGTGGCGGGGATACTGAGTCTGGCTATGATCATAGGTTTGATTAGCGAAGCGTAATCAGACGTTCGCGAACGATAAAAGCTGGGTGGCTCATCTTTTTGATATCTTGAAAAGTCAGCCTGATCTGTTGAGGCTTTACCGGTTCTAGTTACTTATAATTCATGATTTTTTGCCGTACGAACTCAATAAATACGCGAGTTTTAGCAGGGAGATATTGACGGTTTGCATAAACAGCAAACAACTGCAATGGGGCGGCGGGTAACTCAAGTTCAATCTCAATCAACCTGCCATCATCAATAAACTCTTGGCAAGATACCTTGGCAAGAATGGCAAACCCTACACCGGCTATTGCTGCTTTTAACGCCAGTTCGCCACTATTGACCCGGTAGTGTTCATTCACCTGTATGGTGGAAAATTCACTGTTTGTGCGAGTAAATTGCCAAGGCATCCCTTTCAGAGCGCTCACCGTAGTGATGCAGGGGAGATCTTTTAGATGTGACGTGTGGTTGGGAAGTCCCCACTTCTGGATCAATGAGGGGGAGCCAACAACGGTACAGGGAATGGTTGTCAGATGGCTGGCGATATAATCGCTATCATCCATCTTTCCTCTGTGAATGATGATTGCCATGTCCAGATCCTCTTTTAATGATTCAAGTCCGGACAGATTGGTGATACAGCTGATCTTTATCTCGGGATGTTGACAGGCAAAGTCAGCAATGGCGGTACCGAGCAGTTTTGGACCGGCTTCATTGGGGATGCAGATGCGTAATGACCCTTTCAGCTGGATCTGTTGTGATGTCAATTCAGCCTCGGTTTGCTCCAGTGATTCCAGTAATGGCTTTACTCGGGTATAGAGCAGTTGCCCTGCCTGTGTGAGCTTCATATGGCGGGTTGTGCGTTCAATCAGTTGAAGGTTCAAGGCTTCTTCCAATTGAGAGATACTGCGGCTCACATTTGATGTGGGTATTTGAAGGGTTTTAGATGCCCCGACAAAACTGCTGTTTTCAACCACTGCAATGAAAACTCTCAGCGCATTCAATTCCATGCCTGTACGCATTGATTATCCCTAATATGATAACAATCTGTGCCATTTTAACGAATAAAATTAAATTGTGATAGTGGGTATACTGTTCATCTCTGAAGATTGAGAGTAAACACTATGATGCTAGATAAAAATAATGCGGATGAAAAAACGCAGGTTAATAGTTCGGTTGTGGATTTCAACGCAGTCAGGTTGGCCGCATTGATGCAATTGGTCAGTGCTCTTGATTTCATGATGATTATGCCTCTTGGGCCTGATTTATCTCGCGCGCTAAATATAAGTCCAACCTATATAGGATATTTAGGTGGTGGGTATGCATTGGCTGCCGCACTGTCATCGTTATTATGTGCCAGATATCTAGACCGATTTGATAGAAAGCATGTTGCACTGCTCTCATTGTTGGGGATCACGCTATCCACCTGGGCGTGCGCGTTAGCATGGGATATGGAAAGTTTGTTCTTTACCCGCTTGCTGGCCGGTGTTTTTGCCGGTCCGGCAACATCCATCGCTCTGGCGATCGTTGTGGATACCACGCCACTAAAGCAACGTGGTCGAGCGATGGCCATAGTGATGGGGGCTTTCTCGTTGTCAGCTATTGCAGGTGTACCGTTGGGATTGGAGCTGGCAATGTTAAAAGGATGGAGTGCACCTTTCTATGTCGTTGGTGGTTTGGGATTGTGTGTCTGCGTGGCAGCCTATATAAGGCTGCCCGGGATGACGGCCCACTTGGGACGGAGCCAGAAGGTTTTTTCATCGATTGAAATGTTGAAACGACCTGTGGTGTGGAATGCATTTATGGCAATTGGATTGGCAATTTTCAGTACCTTCCTTATTGTGCCAAACATTGCAGCTTATTTTCAATTCAACCTTGATGTACCTCGTGGCGATATGAGTGGCTACTATGTCATGGGAGGTATTTTTAGCTTGTTTGCGATGCAGTTTGGTGGATATTTTATTGACCGTTTTGGCGCAATGAGAGTGACGATTTTGATGGGGGTATTGACGATTGCCGTTGTTTGGGATGGCTTCATGCGTGAACCCTGGTTGCCGACCATAGTGATTTTCACGTTATTCATGGTGGTTACTTCGATACGGACGATCACCGTTGCTACTGTTAATAGTCAAGTAGCAGAACCTTGGGAAAGAGCGGGGTTCATGTCATTGCAAAATGTTTTTCAACATATATTCAGTGGCTCGGCTGCTGTAGTGTCTTCGATGATTTTAACTAATGTCGATGGCTACCTTGGTAACATGAGTATATTGGCTTGGTTGACCATAGCACTGACTGTTATTCAATCACTCTTTCTATATCAGTTGCTCAAACGGTTGTGTTTGGCCATCAAATAATCGAATGCTTGGTGATTCTTTATTTTACTCTTCTTTATCCCCAATTCTTTCCCCTGTTTATGGCAAAAAGTGGGAGAAGGGAGCCCAGATCGCAGCGATTTTGGAATGGCGTGACAGCTACGGCCAAAGGTTGGCATGTACTTGTCCCCTCTCCCTTTGGGAGAGGGTTAGGGTGAGGGGAGGTAACCGTCGGGTGCAATGAACAGGGTGAATTGCACCGCGATTGACCCGCGAGGTTGCTGGTGCAATGGGCTGCACGGATTGCCCCTACCCGGCTGCGTGACCACCCAGAAACGCCGCCATGATGGTAAACAGCAGCCAGTCATTGATAATGTGTGCGCCGGTTGATACCCAAATGTTTTTGGTAATGATGTAGCCACTTAGCAGCACAATTCGTGCCGTCCCGATGACCAGAAAACATTGCACAAAATTCCACTCATAAGTGGGCAGATGCAACGCACCGAAGATAAGCGCAGTACAGAGCCAGGCGGTGATGATTGCACGCTTGCGTGTCATGGCGAGTTTTTGGTGACAAAACCAGAGCACAGCCAGAAACGGCAATATGGAGACCACCTCCTCACCGAAGAGTTGCGGGGCCGTTTTTAAATAAAAGAGGATGAGTGCCGTATCGGATGCCCCTGCCAGTAGGGTATTGACCGGATTGGTATTCATCTTGAAAAGCAGCTGCAGCAAGATTGCAACGGTGAAGGAGACCAGAATATTGGCGCCAACAATGGCGACCATCAACAGAACATCCCGCCATGTCGGCGTGCGAAACAGTGCTCGCCACCCTTTACCTACCATCATGGCGAGCACGGCCAGCGGGATAAGCGGGAACAGGATGGCGGGAACAAAGCCGCCCATGGTGGTTTTAAAAAATGCGACAGGCACCGTCAGCATCGAGAAACCCAGGGCTACACCAAGCAGGATCAGTACCCAGCGACGGGCAGATAATGCATGGGGCCCCTCGCGATAAAAGGGAAAATCCCCGGCACTTTTGCGCTCGAAACCATAGCAATCCTTGTCATTCAATACCGGCATGGCGGCAGAGTGATCTTCACTCATGGTGTCTCTCGATATTTATTCGGTTGTGGTGCAGACAATCGTATACCAAGGTTGTGCCCCGCGAGGTTGCCGTTGCAATGGGCTGCGCAGCTTGTCCCACATACTGGATTGTTTCATTGGTACGACAGCCAAAAATTGATTGGCTGATTTGGTGCGAAAATCACCACAGCCGCCGTTCTGCCGAACTGAAAAGATCCATCAATTCAGCTAAAAAGAGAGGGCTCCGTCATCCATGATGGCGGGGCCCTTTGTGTTATCGCCAGCGTTGCTGATTACACCGTTTGGTCTGGCAGAGACTGGTTAAATCGCTGACCCGAATCCGATCAGACGGGAATGGCAGCGCCTGCCGGTGGCGGAGTGATCTTGGAGGCGATCAACTGACGCAGGCGGGGCACCAACAGCAGCAACACCACGCCTCCTGCCAGCGAGCCCCAGCCCAGAATATTGAATACCGAGCTGTAACCCGGGTTGGTGGCGACCGGGGTGCTGCCGATATTTTGCGGCATGGCGCCGGAGACATACCCCGCCAGTACCGAGGCGACGCCGGTCACCATCATCCAGCAGCCCATCATCAAGCCTTGCAGACTGGCGGGGGCCAGCTTGCCAATCATGGCGTAACCGATGGGGGAGATCAGCAGCTCGCCCAGACTCTGCAGCACATAGCTGATGGCGATCCACTTGAAGGCGACCAGCCCGTCGGCACCCGCTAGATGGATGCCGATCGGCAGCACCAGCATCCCCAGTCCCATGCAGAACAGGGAGGCGGCAAACTGGGAGGGGATGTCGATGTTCCAGCCCTGCTCGCGCAGCCGTTTGAACAGCAGCGCCATCAGCGGGCCGCCGATGACGATGACGCTGGTGTTGATGTTCTGGATCCACTGGGGGGCGACCCGCAGCCCGAACACGTTGAGGTTGATGTTGTGTTCGGAGAAGAGCATCAGCCCCATGGGTGCCAGCTGGTAGAGCGACCAGAAGATCAGCGAACCCAAAGCGAGGATCAGATAGGCCACCATGCGGCTGCGCTCGGCGGCATCCGGATGGCGGGCGGTCATCACGCAGAGCAGCACCAGCACCACTGCCCCCAGCATCAGCACGAAGCTGCCGCTAAAGTTGGCGTGGGTCAGCAGCAGGCGCAGGGCGGGCACCAGCAGCGCCAGAATGGCGAGGCCACCGAGCATCCGCAGGTAGAAGCCGCGCCCCTTGATATGGCGCAGCGGGGTGTTGATATCCGCCAGAATGGGCCAGAAGAACAGGGTGGCGATGATGGCCAGCACGTTGCCGAGGGTGGCGAACAGGAACAGGGTGCGGTAATCCTCGGTGAGCTGGAAGTAGCCCGCCACCGAGAAGCCCATAAAGAAGCCCAGATTCATCCCGGCGTAGTTCCACAGGAAGGCGCTCTCGCGGCGGTGGTCATCAGGGGCAAAGCGCTGGGTCAGCATCATGTTGAGGCAGGTGACGTTGAGGCCGCTGCCGGTGAGGAACATGGCGAGCCCCCAGTAGAGGCCGGTGATGCCCATCTCGGCGATGAGGTAGCAGCCGATCACCTGCAAGAGCATCCCCATCACGAACAGGTTGCGGTTGCTCAGGTAACGCCCGCCGAGATAACCGCCAAACAGGTGCAGGCCGTAATTGAAGGCACCGAAGATCCCCATCATGGCGTTGGCCTGGGATTCGCTAAAGCCGAGCCGCTTGGTGGCGTAGAGCACCAGGGTGGAGTAGAGCACGGCAAAACCCAGGGTGGCGAATGTCTGGATACAGGGCGCCTGAGCCGGGTGGGACGGCGGCGTGATGAGGGTGTGGTGTCGAAGCGCTCACGGTTTGTCTCCTGTGAGAAGAGAAAATCACAACTCATCCTGAGAGCGTACCGGTCTGCTGCCGGCTAGCCTTTGGCGCTTCCATGCTGGTTTCAAGGCTGGTCTGACATTTAGCGATCAGCCCGATCAAATTGCCAGATCTTAAATTTAATCCGGCGCGATTAATTGCTTTTTATTGATCCATTCCGCCTTTTTATGCGCACGTTGCCGTGGTTTCAGCCCGGTTTGCAACATGGTTGCGGTACGTCTGATGTGATCCTGTCGGCCATTTTGTGCCTATTTTGGCTCTGTAGTGGGATGCACATCCCATTTTTCACCCCGTCACTCCACTACAACCCGGCGGTTGCGACGCGGGTTGTTTATTCGGTGGTGAGCATTAAGTGAATAAATATGGCGGGAGAGGGGATGTGCTGATCGCCGGATATAACAACGCCCGGCGGGCCGGGCGTTGTGGTGCGACTCTGTGGGCGGCGAAAATGCCCCTTAGAAGTCGTGGTAGAGCGGCCAGCCGAGCAGCGGGTGCTTGAGACCGGCGCGCATCTCGAAATTGTCGAGCTTCTCCGGCTCGGCGTTCTCTTGTTGCAGCAACTGGTACTGGCGCACAAAGCCCAGGGTGTGCAGCAGGTTGGCGACGAATCCCTTGCTGAGATCCTGACGCAGGCCGGTGATCAGCTCGCCCGGCAGCTCCGCCAGCAGCAGCTCCAGCTGGGCGGCCAGATAGTCGGTGTCGTACCAGACTTCTTGCAGCACGATTTCTCGCGCCAGACGACGCTTGAGATCCTGCTTCACCTTCAAGGGCGCGGCGCCGCTGCCATTGCCGCAGAGGATGCGGTAGAGCAGGGCCTCGGCCAGCTTGTCCTCCATGGTAGGGTGGTCGTTCTCGCAGGCGAAGAAGTGCTGATCGATCAGGCTCATCAGGCGGGCCTTGTTGTGCTCCACCAGCGCCTTCTCGTACTCCTGCCACCCTTGCCACTCCTCCACATCCGGCGGGCTGGAGATCTTGTCCAGCAGGCGGGCATCCACATCGCCATAGAGGCTGTTGCCACCGGGCTGCTTGGCGCTGACCGAGATCAGCATGGACCAGCCCTTCTGGAACGGCTTGATGGGCCCTTCCGGCGTCTGCAGCAGGGCCAGTGCCTTGGCCGTATCCCGTTGCGACAGCTCCAGCAGGCCCAGGCTGACCACGCCGATGACGTCGTGGGCGGCCTGTTCCAGCAGATGCATCTTGTACTTGTTGTAGTACTTGTCGGCGAACTTCAGGCTCATCAGCACCGCCTTGCCCTTGATCTGGCCCAGCTGCTGATCGCTCAAGTGTTCGCTCTCGCGGCCAAAGCGCAGCACCTGAGTGAGAAAGGGGCCCTGATTGACATCGCGTATGGCTAGTTGCATGACGGGGTTCCTCAATCCAGGAAGCTGAACATGTCGTCGACTTCGGCGTACTCGTCGGAGGCATCGTTCTTATCTTTGGCCTGCATCACCAGCTCGCTGGCGAACTTGCTGATGATCCCTTCCCAGGATGAGTGCTCATTGCGCAGCAGTGCCTTGATGGCTTTTTCCACGTCCGGGGTCAGCTCGCGGATCAGCATCAAGAGGCTGCGCGGGTCATCCAGCGGGTAGTCGTGGGCATTTTCGCTCTGCTGGCGGTCGCTGTAGGAGAGTGCCTCTTCCAAGTCTTCCTCTTCGGCGTGCAGCGTGTCGTGGAAGCCCTCTTCATCCTCGAAGCGCTCACCGCGATAGAACTCGATGAAGGGGATGGCGAGGTAGAAGAGACCGGCCGGATCCTCGGCGATGCACTCCAGGATCTCCGCCTGCTTGGCGTCGCTGTCCTGAGTGCGGATCAGGTAGTTGAGGAAGTCGAAGGTGTGCTGCTGCAGTTCTTCGGCGTTGTTCTTGATCGCCTCTTCCCAGTAGAGGGGCTGCTGGCAGACGATGTCGCGGATCCGCTCCGGGGTCATCAGCTCGGAGATGATGGACGGGAACGACATGTCGTGCTGGCTGTTGATCTGGGTCAGGGTGACGATATCAATCTGTTCAATGACTTCGGCCAACTGATCGTCAGACATTGTCTTGGCGATCAGTTCGAACTTCTCGCTGGCCTGTTTCGGCTCGATCACGGCCAGCTCTTTGATCTCGATGGCGGTAATTTCTATCAGACTGTGCATGCTTTGCCCCAAGTTAGAAACGTACTTCGTCGTACATGTCTTGATCGCCGTCGTCGTCACCATCACCGTTGTAGTCGGCGTCAGCGTTCTCCCCGTCGTCATCATCGTCGTCGCGAAGCTCGTAGTCGTCATCGGCACGGCGGCCGCCACGCGGCAGCGGGTTGTCCAGCTGGAACAGCACGGCGCAGGCTTCGATCAGCTGATCTTCGCTCTGGGCCCGCACCGCTTTCACCAGTGGCAGGTCGGCATTGTTGAACGCTACCGACACCTTGAATTCGTCCCATGAGGGTTGTACGCCGCTGCCGAGCCACTTGTTCCACTCAGGCTTGGCCTTGGCCGGAAACTGCACCCGGCCATAGAGGGCCAGCGGCAGGTATTCGGGCATGAATTCCAGCATGCTCATGTCAGCCAGCAGCAGTGTCTTCATCTTGCCGGTGAATTGCTCCAGCGCCTTGGGGTCGTCCTGATCCCGGTAGGATTCGATGTTCTCACTGGCATCACTCATCAGCGCTTTGATCCGCGCCTGGTCCCATTTTTTCTGCATAGCGCCTCAGGGGTAAAATTGGTCCCACATCTCCTGCATGGCAGAAGCGGGATCGGTCACGATGACGTTGTTGAAATCCTTGATGAAAGCGGCCCGTTGTTTCGGGTCTGACAGCACTTCATAGGCCTGCTTTACCTGGTGCAGCTTGATGGCTGCCAGCTCTCGCTCTTCTTCGCTCGCCCCCAACAGCTTGTCTGGGTGGTACTGGTTCGACAGCCGTCGATAGGCTTTTTTGATGTCGTTTTCGCTGGCATTGGACTTGACGCCCAGTACCCGAAAGTAGTTGTTCATGGCAGATCCTGCATCACTGGCATCTTGGAATTCACAATGCGGGCGCCTGATGGTGGAGCTTGAGAAACCAGGCACGGCAAAAACCCGTCATTTTAACGGAAACAGGTCAGCTCCGCCATGAATAGGAGGCGATATGGCAAGCAAGTTGCTAATGCGAGAAAAGCTCCGATCGCTGCCATTTTGGCAAGAAGAGGGTAGGACATGTGTGATGGCGGTTGAAAAAACGCCCGGCAGGCCGGGCGTTGAGTCATCTGAGCGAAGTGGTGCAGTAAACAAACAACTGCGGCTTGCCAAGGGGAGTTCAGCGCCCCGCCTCTGGCAGCAGGCGAACAAGATGGCGATCGAGCCCCCAGGGGCCACAACCCTGTACCACCAGCAAGATGCATAGCAGGATATAGACAGACTCGGGCAGATAGAGCAGCCAGCTATACCATTCGAGCCCGGTCACGTCGGCGGGTATCTGATGAAGACCTATGGTCACCAGGGCAACAATGTTGATCACCAGCAACACCAGCGAGGACAACCTGGTCAGCAGACCAAAAACCAGCAGCAAGCCAAACAGGGTTTCATTGCCTGCAACAAAGGTTGCCATGAAGGCAGGATACGGGAGCCCTGCCTCTATCATGGTGTGCAGCATGGCCTGCTGGTTATCTGGCTGAATCAATTTATTCAAACCAGACGCAAAGAAGAAAAGACCGAACGCTATCCGGATCAGTGTCAGCGGCAAGAAATAGCGTCCACTCCGGGTCGACAGAAAACGCGCGATGATGGAAGTCATATCCACTCCTGTATTTGCATGAGGATGTGAAGTTGATTGTCGATAGAGGCCTGATGCGGGCGGTCAACAGGGGTTGTCCCGCCCGCTTGGGCAAAAGCTACCTCTATCTCGATTATATTTGGGCCGAGTGGTGCTCTTCTTCATCAGGGACAAGAGCACCAATGTCGTAACCCGTGAGGCCGGTTTAGCCGAGGCTGGCCCAGGCCAGGCGCAATTTCAGGCCCAGACCCGAACTCCAGCCTGTGGTGGTACTCACCACCTTGCCGTCCTTGACGATGAGGAAGCTGGGGGTGACGCTCACCTGCCAACGGGCGGCGAGATCCCCTCGCTCATCGTTATGGGTCGGGAAGGTCAGCCCCTTCTTGCCCATCCCCTTGCTCAACTGCTGCGTGTTGCCGGAGCGCAGTGCCACCGTCAGCACGTTTTCACCGTCCTGCCAGAGCTGCTCCACGGTCGGTGTGGTGAAGCGGCAGACGGCGCACCAGCTGGCCCAGTAGTAGACCAGCAGCGGCCTTTCCCGGCTCATGGCCTGCAGGTCGGCGGTGGTGCCATCTTGCAGGGTGAGGGTGGGCAGAGGGTTGCCTTCTGGCAGCGCCGGGCTGCGCCAGAAGTCCAGCGCCGTCGAAATGACCACGCCAAACAACAGCAGCCAGAGCGCCTCTTTGCCCCAGCGTCGCAGGCGATGGGGAAGGGATGGTTTGGCTTCCATGATCACCCCTTCCTGGCCAGTTCGGCTTTCACGATTTGCTCAAGCTCTTCATAGGGGATGGCGCCCGACACCAGCTGGTTGCCGACAAGGGTCGCCGGTGTGCCCTGCACGCCGAGCAAGGTGCCGATGCGAAGGCTGTTGCGCAGCTCCTCGGTGGCCCTGGCTTCGGGTTTGAGCGCAGTGTTGCCGGTGGCCGCCAGCGCCTTGTTGATATCAGCCTCGGTCAGCATGCCCTGCTTGCTCATCAGCTTGTCGTGCAGGGCGAGGAAGCGGGCGGGATCCTGCTGCCACAGGGTCAGGCTGTACTGGGCCGCCTTGGCGGAGGTCTGCCCCTTGAACGGCAGCAGCTTGATCACCAGCCCGACATCATTTGGGTAGGCCTTCAGCAGCCTGGCCAGATGGGGATCGAACTGTTTGCAGTAGGGGCAGTTGTAGTCGGTGAACGACACCAGGGTCAGCTTGGGGTTTTTGGCGCCCAGGCGCGGGCTGGTAGCGCTGTTGAACAGCACCTCCTGGTTGCCCTTGATGAAGTTGCCAAGCTGGCTGGCCTGATCCGCCGCGTTCTGCTTCTCCCAGGATTCGGCTGCCTCGTCGAGGATCTTGGGGTTGGCCACCAGGGTTTCACGAATGAGCTCCTTGATGCGGGCCTCCTGCTCCGGGGTGAAGGGGGCGGCGTGCAGGGCCGGGGCCAGCAAAGCGGCCAGCAGGGTCAGGGTGCGCAGGGTCGGTTTCATTTAGTGTCTCCTTGAGAAGTGGCAATGCCTGCTTGCGCCAGGGTGGCAAGCAGGGTCGGGCGGTCCAGCAGGGGCGAAAGGATCTCGCCACCCTGCAGGCCGGGCCCGTAGATCTGGTTGAAGGGAATGGCCACGCTGCCGCGTTGGCGCAAGAAGTCGGCGATGTTGGCAGAGGGACGGCTCCAGTCCCCTCGCAGGGCCACCACATCGGGGGCGCTCAGCGCTTTTTGCACGTCATCTCGCAGTAGCACATTGAATTTGTTGGCTTTACAGGTTATGCACCAGTCGGCGGTGACATCGACAAAGACCCGCTTGTTCTGCGTCAGCGCGTCCTGGATGGCTTGCTCCGAGAGTGGCTGCCAGTTGACGGTATCTCGCTGGGGTTTTCCTTCCATCGTAAAGGCGCCGCCCAGCAGCAGGGCGCCACCCAGTAGACAGGTGAGGGCCAGTCCCAGGGTCACACCCCGAATACCGTGACGCCACACCACGGCTAGCAGCAGGGCAGCCAGCATCAGCGCCATCAGGATCAGCATCCAGAATTGACCGATATGGTTGCCGAGCAGGCTGAGCAGCCAGAGGCTGGAGCCCAGCATCATCAGACCGAGCAGAATGCGCAGGCGCCCCATCCAGCGGCCCGGCTTCGGCAGCCAGAGCGCAAGGCGGGGGAAGGCGGCGATCAGCAGCCAGGGCAGGCTCATGCCAAGGCCAAGTGCGGTGAAGATGAGCCAGAGTTGACCCAGCGGTGCTCCGAGCGCAAAGGCGACTGCGGTGCCGAGGAAGGGGGCCGAGCAGGGGGTCGCCAGCAGGGTAGCGAAGCACCCCTGCAGAAAGTGACCGCCCAGGCTGTTGCCACCCGTGGTGGCGAGACGGGTATTGAGGTTGCTTGGCAGCCTTAACTCGAACAGCCCCAGCAGGTTGGCACAAAACAGCAGGGTGACCACCACCATGAAGCCGATAAACCAGACGCTCTGGAACTGGATACCCCAGCCGACCGCTCCCTGGGTGGCGCGCAGCAGTGTGCTCATCAGTGCCAGCGCCCAGAAGGAGACCAGGATGCCGGCACTGGCCGCCAGGAATTGCAAACGAACCGGACGGCGCTCGCGGGTTTCCAGCTGCAACACCGACCCCAGCTTGAGTGCCAGCACCGGCAGCACGCAGGGCATCAGATTGAGGATAAGGCCACCCAGCAGGGCGGCGCCCAGTAACCAGACAAGGGAGTGAGCGCTCTGGGGCAGGGTAAGCGGGTCACCTATGCTGGCGTCACTCTGCCAGGCCTGTTCACCGTTGGCCAGTACAAACCCGAGTTGCTGGCTACGGATGTCGGGCGCATCGCCCTGCCAGCCATCGCTGACCGGAATGCGGGCGATCAGGGTGTTGCCTTGCACCTCCAGCTCGGGTTTGCCAAATTCGGCGCCCTCCAGCTTATGGAGGAAAATCTGCGGATCCTGCCAGCCTTGCGGGTTGTCGGCGGTCAGCTGCAGCTGGTTTTGCTGATAACCCGCTTTGAGGATGACGGTATCTGGCAGGGCTTGTGGCAGCTTGCTCATCGCCTGGGCGTAGGCAAAGTCGAACCCTTCCGGCGTAGAGCCATCGAGCGCAAGGGTAAAAGGGTAGTCGGTCAGAATGCAGACATTGCTGCAAGTCGAAAGGCGCAGGGTGCCAGTCAGCGCATCGCTGCTGCTGTGAGCAAGCGTGATGGGGAGGCTGACGGTCTTCTGATAGCCCTGGGTCGAGATACCACTGACGTCAAATCGCTCCGGCACGGGCCAGTGCCACTGCTGGGTGGCTTGAGGGGCATCCCAGAAGATTTCAGGGGCAATGCCACCTTCTCCCGGGTTCTGCCAATAGGTCTTCCAGCCGGACTCGAGCTCCAGGCTGAGCAGCACGCGAGTTTGGGCGGGATCTCGGGTATCCGCTTGCAGCCGCACTTTGGCGTGATCGTTCTGGGGGCTGGCAAGCCAGCCGGTATCGCTGGCCAATCCCATGGATTGCCACAGCAGGCCGCCCATCAACAGGGCGGTCTTGATGATGTTTGACATTTTTTTGTCTCTTGAAAATGAAAGTTAGGGTGGTGTAAACCGCGGCTAACTCATTCTCGCCAGACACAGAGAGTAAGATGAAGTCGCCGTTCAGGCGGAGATATGTTTCTGGGTGGGGGCAAGGCGGGGGAGCGGCGCGACAGCGGCGCCAGCAGGGCAATCACGAAGGCGATGGCAAAGAAGATCTGTTCAACGCAGAGCAGGGTGGCGGCACTGAGCCACTTGCCGTTGAGCTGGCAACTGCTCGGCTGGGATGTCGCGGTTGGGGCATCGTCGGCTTCGGCGCCGGAAGATGGGACAGGCAGCAGCTGGCAACTCAGGGCCTGATCGAGCTGAGCCAGCCGGGCCAGCGGCTGGGCCGCACAGTTGAGCACCAGAATGCAGACCAGCAGCAGGAGTCTTGTCGCCACGCGTTGTCGCAAAATCATGCTCGCCCTACCCTGTTGAATGGTGCATATCCTATCGATCAATAATGTCAGGGGCAAGTCAGCAGGATTCGATACGACCATATGTGCGATGCGGGGTGGTCAGTTCTGTTTGGCGAACGCTTGTTCGCTAAAAGGGGGATCAGTATACTGCGCCGAGTTAAAATCCGAGGTGTTCGATGCTCAAACTTGCCCGTGTGCTGCTGCTAACCCTGCTGCTCGTCTTCTGGTTCGTGTTCGGTCTGTTGCTCTGTCTGGTGCGTCCGCGTCATCCCAACAACGTCTTTGTCTTCGCCCGCATGTACCATGCGGTTTGCCCGCTGCTCGGGCTTAAGGTCAAGGTAACCATACCGGACGAGATCAAGTCGCTCGGCCCGGCGGTGTACGTCTGCAACCACCAGAGCAATTTCGACATCTTCACCGTGACCGGTGCCGTCATGCCCGGCGTGGTGGCGGTGGGCAAGAAGAGCCTGCTGTGGCTGCCTTTCTTCGGCCTCCTCTTCTGGCTCTCAGGCAACGTGCTCATCGACCGCTCCAATCGCTCTCGTGCCATCGGCACCATAGGCCAGGTGGTGGATCGCATCAAGCATCACGGTACCTCCATCTGGATGTTCCCTGAAGGCACTCGTTCCAAGGGCCGTGGCCTGCTGCCGTTCAAGGCCGGCGCCTTCCATACCGCCGTGCAGGCCGAGGTGCCCGTGGTGCCTATCGTCTGCTCCAGCTACTTCGGCCAGATCGATCTGAACCGCTGGGACAATGGTGAAGTGTTGCTGGAAGTCATGGCGCCGGTCTGCAGCAAGGAGCACGGCGCCGCCGGCATTCGCGAGTTGTCTGACAACTGTCGTGCCCGGATGGAAGCCAAGCTGGTCGAACTGGACAGCAAGCTGGGTCGTCATCAGGCTGTCTGAATCTGAACGGAAGACGACATAGAGGGAGCCGCTGGCTCCCTTTTTTGTTGGTTAAAAGCACCACTTTGTTGGCGATTTTAACCAATTACCTCGCCTTGAGTATCAGCATAAAATCTATATCTATATGTAAAACAACAATAAATAATCTTGGCATGGCTCTTGTAATGCTATGGGAAGAGATAGCCATCCCCATGAACAAGGAACCAGACCATGAGCGTATTTAGCCGCCTGACCGATGTGATCAATGCCAACCTGCACAGCCTGCTCGACAAGAGCGAAGAGCCGGAGAAGATGTTGCGACTGATGATCGAGGAGATGGAGCAGGTCCAGGTCGAGATGAGAACCCAGGCCGCCCGCGTCATCGCCGAGCAGAAGCAGCTGGAACGCCACCAGCAGGCGCTGCAACACCAGATCCTGGAGTGGTCGGCCAAGGCCGAGCTCGCCATCCAGAAGGGGCGTGAGGATCTGGCCCGTGCCGCCCTCACCGAGAAGCTGGCCGAGGCCAAGAAATGTGACCAGCTGGAGCAGGACAAGGCCCGTGTGGCCGAGGTGCTGGCCCAGCTCACCGCCGATAGCGAGCGACTGGCGGCCAAGCTGAGCGAGGCCCGCGAGAAGCAAAAGATGCTGACCCTGCGCGAGCAGACAGCCCACAGCCGCATCCGTGCCCGCGCTCAGGTCGACAATCAGCGTATGCATGAGCTGATGGCCCGTTTCGACGGTTTTCAGGGGCGGGTCGATCAGCTGGAAGCCCAGCTGGAGGCGGCGACCCTGGGGCAGAATCCCTCGCTGGAGGCTCAGTTCCGCGAGCTGGAACTCAATGACGAGATTGAACGCGAGCTGGCCCGTCTGAAGGGTCAGAAGGTGGAGGCATAATCATGACGCCCTGGCCGAAAGACCTTGCCCATCGCAAGTTGACCGGGGTCTGCGCCGGCATTGCCAGCCGGCTGGGGCTCTCCAGGGTGACGGTCCGGATAGTGGCGCTGATCGCCCTGATCTTGATGCCGCCGCTGACCCTGGCCGCCTATCTGCTTGCGGTGCTGATCATGCCGCCCCGTCGTGAATTGAAGCGTTGGCTGGACTGACCCCAGGGTCATTCAGTCGGCAAGAGAAGCCTGTGAGGAGCAGAACATGCTGGAATTTATCGTCTTGATGCTGGTGTTGGTCGCCATGGCACTGACGGGGTTCACCGTGCTGGCCATGTTGGTGGTGAGCGGTGTCTTCGTGCTGTTCGGTGCCCTGGCCGGCATGTTTGCTCTCATCATCAAGCTGGCGCCCTGGTTGCTGGTGCTGCTGGTGGTGTGCTGGTTCATCAGCAACCGGCGCAAGCAATCCAATACCTACCGTTAAGCCTCCCTGCTATCGGATCCTTCCTTGGCCACTGCTCGCAGTGGCCTTTTTTGTGGCCTCTTCATGGCTTGGTCAACAGCCGCCAGCCAGGGCTGACTCCAGTCGGTCCAGCTATCCGGCTCTTGCACCAGGCGCTCCTTGAAGGCTTTGTTCTGCTGCTTGAGGCGATATTCGAGCCGCAGTGCAGCCCCCTTGTCACCGACTGTCTGCTGCCACACCAGCACCAATGGTCCCTTGCCGCGCAGGGCGCGTGAGCCTTTGCCGCTCTGGTGCTGGCGAAGTCGCCTGATCGGATCCGTGCTGATCCCCGTATAGAGCAGACCGGCCGCAGTGCGAACCAGATAGAGGGACCACTGGCCGGTTGGGGGTGAGCTGGTCGGTTCGGCTTCCATGGTGGATTTTCTCATTCGATCTGCCTGTGCCAAACTCAAGAGCAGCCCAAGGAGGTGCGATGCGAGTCTGGTTCTGGTTGTGGTGTCTGTTGTCGGTCCCGGCGTTGGGTGAGACGGTCCGTCTCTATGATTATCATCAACATCCCCCTTTCATGACCGGGGAGAAGACAGGGTTGAGCCGGGATCTGGTCAAGTATCTCAATGAAAGGCTCGGTGGAGAACCCAGGCTTGAGCTCTGGCTGGTGAATCGGGCCAGATTGGCGCTGGAGATGTCGGATCCTGACTTCGACGGCCTGGTGGCCTGGGTCAATCCTGCCTGGGTGGGGGATCCCCATCGAGAACGTTATCTCTGGACCTTTCCCATCATGCGTGACACCAACGAGCTCATCTCCAGCGCGGCCAGACCCGTCACCTATCGCGGCCCGGATTCACTCAAGGGGCTGATCTTCGGTGGCATAGAGGGCTATCGCTATCAGGGGATCGATGATGCTGTGGCCCGGGGCGAGCTGGTGCGCCACGATGCCAAGAAGGTCAAAACCAATTTCAGCCTGTTGATGCGGGGCCGCATCGATGTGACGCTGGTGCCGGGCTCGGCACTCTCCTTCTTCATTCATGATGCCTATGAGGGCAAGTTGTTCATCTCGCCTTTCCCCCAGTCCAGCTATACCCGCCACCTGTTGCTGCCGAGATCCCGCCGCGAGCTGCATGCCCGGCTGAACGACATCGCCGAGCAGATGGACCAGGATCCCGCGTGGCACGCCATCCTGGAATCCTATCGTGGCAGACCCTGAGCAGGGTTGCCGGCTCCGCGTCTGAGTTTGTGCAGCGGCAGCAGGCTCACCAGCAGACCCGCCCAGACGAAGGCAAAGCCCACCGACTTCACCGGATCCGCCGTCTCGCCAAACCAGAAGAGGGCGAGCAGAAAGGCGAGACTGGGTTCTATATATTGCAGCAGTCCCACTGTGCTCATGCGGGTGCGCGCAACGGCGTAGCAGAACAGGCCCACCGGCAGCAGGGTGGCGGGGGCGCTGCCCATCAGCAGCAGCCGATCGGCCCAGTGACCGGCCATGAACTGGCTCATGCCGCTCAGGGTCAGAGCGCCGATGATCAGCAAAGCGACCGGCAGCTGGACCAGGGCCTCGAGATAGAGGCTGACGCCGGCGTCGTAGTGCACCTTCTTCTTGAGCAGGCCGTAGAAGGCGAAGTTGGCTCCCATGATGAGGGAAAACCAGGGCAGCTGGCCGTAGGAGAACAGCATGTAGGCCAGCCCCGCCAGCGCCAGGGCGACCGCCAAATGCTTTTGCGGGGTGAGCCGCTCCTTGAGGAAGAGCACGGCGAACACGATATTGAACAGTGGTGTCATGAAGAAGGCGAGGCTGGTGGCCAGCACCTGACCCGTGGTCAGGCACCAGGTGAACATGCACCAGCTGATGGACATGACGGGGCCCGCCAGCAGTATGAGGCAAAGCTGACGGGGTTCATTGCGCAGGCGCGCCCAGGGCACCCGGTAGCCGAGCAGGGCGAAGAGGGTTCCCAGCAGTACCGCCGACCAGAGGACGCGATGGGAGAGCAGCTCCCACATGTTGACCTCCGGCATGAACTGGTAATAGAGGGGCAGCATGCCCCACAGCACGAATGAGAGGGCCGCGCTGCCGGTGCTCATCCAGTTCTTCATCTCTCTCCGTTTATTAAACTAAACATTTGTGTCGCATGATAAGTATCCGCCGGCGCTTTCACAAGCAGGATGGAGGGGGAAATTCTGTTACTATCGGGCTCATGAACCGACTCGATACGCTGTTTGGACAGATCCGGGCCTGCCGGTTATGCGAGGCTCATTTGCCACTGGGGCCACGCCCGGTGATCCGTGGTGCCGAAAGCGCCCGCTTGCTGATCATCGGCCAGGCGCCCGGTACCCGCGTTCATGCCAGCGGCATCCCCTGGGATGACCCCTCCGGCGATCGGCTGCGTCACTGGCTTGGCGTGGATAAAACGACCTTCTACGACGAGTCCCGCATCGCCATCATGCCGATGGGGCTCTGCTACCCCGGCAAGGGCAAGTCGGGGGATCTGCCACCCAGACCCGAGTGTGCGCCCACCTGGCACGACAAGGTGTTGATGCTGCTGCCCAATATCGAGCTGACCCTGCTCATCGGCCAGTATGCGCAAGCCTACTACCTGCGTGACGCAGGCAAGGCGTCGCTCACCGAGACGGTGCGCAGCTGGGCTGACTATGGTCCCGCCTGGCTGCCGTTGCCGCACCCGTCCCCGCGCAACACCTTCTGGCTCAAGAAGAATCCCTGGTTCGAGCAGGATGTGCTCCCCCATCTGCAGCAAAGGGTCGCCCCTTTGCTGGTGCGACCCTAGTACTTGCCTCTGCGTCAGACCGCAGGTTCCGTCAGCGGTTTGGGTTTGCTGCGGGCCATGGCAAGCAGCGGGATTATGATGCACAAGCACCCCAGCAGCAGCGGCAGACCCGGCTGCTCGTCAAACAGCCAGACCCCGATGGCGACTGCCATCAAGAGACCGGTATATTCTGCCGAGGCGATCTTGCTCGCCTCCGCCTTGCGATAGGCCACCACGCACAAGCCCGCATAGACCATGATCAGCGCCGATGAACCGAAGGCGGGCCACCACATCTGCCACTGCCAATCGCCCCCTTCCCATAGTGCCAGCGCAAGTATGAAAGGCATGCTCAGCACGTTGGTGAAGAACAGGGTCTGGGCTATGGGTTGCTGGAGCGGGATCCGCTTGATCAGCAAGTTGTTGAGCGCCATGGAGAGCGCCACCCCGAGTGCCGCCAGCGCGGCCCAGTTCACCTCGGTCGGCCGCAGCACGATCAGCACTCCGATAAAACCGATGAGCGCAGTCAGCACCTTCTGGCGCGAGATGGCTTCCCCCGCCATCCACACCGCCAGCGGCACCATCATCAGCGGGGCCGCATAGAAGAGGGCGTTGGCGGTGGCGAGCGGCAAGCGGGTGAGGGCAATGACCATCAGACAGACGCCAACCGCCCAGATGTGGGCCCGCAGCAGATGCCACTTGATGGCGACCGGCGGATTGCGACGCCATGACCAGAGCAGCCAGGGCGTCAGCAAGAGGGCGGCGGAGAGCTGGCGAAAGAAGACAAACTGGAACACGGGCTGGCTCGGCTCCAGCACCTTGACCAGCGCATCGGAAAAGACCGCCACCATGTTGCCCAGCACCAGATAGAGGATACCGATCCCGACTGCATTCATACCACCTCCCACATCAGATGAGGGCAGGGTAGCGCGGGGTCAGTTATCCAGTAAAATGATAAAAAGTCACCATCTATGAGAATTTTGGATAATGAAGCTGCCTCCCCTGCGCGCCGTTCAATATTTCGAAGCGGTTGCCCGCCTGCTCAGTTTTTCCCGTGCGGCCCTCGAACTCAACGTCAGCCAGAGTGCGGTCAGCCACCAGATCCGCCTGCTGGAGGATTTTCTGGGTGAGCGCTTGCTGCTGCGCCAGGGGCGGCTGCTGTCACTGACCGCCCAAGGGGAGGTCTACTTCGAAGGCATAGCGGCCGGGCTCGGCCAGATCGCCCAGAGCAGCGAACAGCTGCGCGGCGGTGGCGAGATGCGGCTGCGGCTCGCTGTCTACAGCTCGTTCGCGGTGAAGTGGCTGATCCCGCGTCTGGCGGGGCTACGTCAGCTCTATCCCGAGCTGGATTTGAGTCTGGAGATGGTGGCAGAAGATCCCGAGCTCTCCGATCGGGTGGCGGACTGTTTCATCACAGTCTCGCCGCACGGCCGTGGTTATTGCCACGATCTCATCTATCAGGAGCGGTTGTTCCCGGTCTGCAGTCGCCGCCTGTTGCAACAGCTGGAGGGGGAGTGGCCCGAGGCCATCTGGCAGTTGCCGCTGCTGTCGGTGCAATCCATCTACAAGGCGCGGGGGGAGGATTGGCAGCGCTGGGCCAAGGCAGGCTGCCTGGTCATCCCGGACGAGGCGCGGATGCACCACTTCAGCCATGTGCTGCTGGCGATGGAGGCGGCGGCCTGGGATCAGGGGGTGGCGTTTGTGAACGACTACATGCTGCGGCCCGATGATCCCCAGCTGGTGGCCTTGCCGGTACACCAGCTGGAGACGGGGGATGCCTTCTACTTTACCTGCAAGCGATCCCGGGCCCATGAGCCCGCCATCAGCCGGCTGCGCCAATGGCTGATGATGGAGACGCGCCAGAGCATGGCGCTATAACTGCTTGAGCTATCAGGCTTTCTTGAACTGGCTCAGGATAAACAGGCTGGTGGCACAGACCACGACCGATGGGCCAGCCGGCGTGTCTTGATACCATGAGAGTGTCAGCCCGCCGAGTACGGCGAGACAGCCGATCAGCGCAGCAAAACCGGCCATCTGCTCCGGCGTCTGGCTGAAGCGGCGGGCAGTGGCGGCGGGGATGATCAGCAGTGAGGTGATGATCAGCGCCCCGACAAACTTCATCGCCACGGCGATCACCAGCCCGATCAGCAGCATCAGCACGCAGCGCAGCACATCAACCCGGATCCCTTCCACCCGCGCCAGCTCTTCCGAGATGGTCATGGAGAGCAGGGGATCCCACAGCCGCCACAGGGTGAGCAGCACCAGAGCGCCGCCGCCGTAGATCCAGAGCAGATCCACCGGCTGTACCGAGAGCAAGTCACCGAACAGGTAGGCCATCAGATCCACCCGCACATTATCCATAAAACTCAAGGTGACCAGGCCGAGCGACAGGGCGCTGTGGGCCAGGATGCCGAGGAGGGTATCGGTCGCCACCTGCTGGTTGCGGCTCATGATCACCAGCAGCATGGCCATGGCGAGGCAGCAGACCACCACGGCCAGGGTGAGATCCACCTGCAGCAGTATGCCGAGCGCTATGCCGAACAGGCAGGCATGGGAGAGGGTATCGCCAAAATAGGCCATCTTGCGCCATACCACGAAGCTGCCGAGGGGCCCGGCCAGCAGGGCGATGCCGAGGCCGGCCGCGAGGGCATATAACAGAAAGCTGTCCACTTGAATGTCCTTAGCTGCGCTTATTGATTGCGAGACGGCAGGCGGATGACGGGGGCCTGCTCATCGTGATGATGGTGTTCGCCATCGCAGTGATGATGGTGGGTGTAGACCGCCAGCACCTCCTGTTCAGGGCGCCCGAACAGGCGGGCAAATTCGGGATGGCGTGCCACGCTTTCCGGCTCGCCGTGACAGCAGACGTGACGATTGAGGCAGATCACCTCGTGGGTGCTGGCCATTACCAGGTGCAGATCGTGGGAGACCATCAGCACGGCGCAGTTGAACTCGGCCGCCAGCTTGCTGATGAGGGCATAGAGCTCGATCTGGCCGTTGATGTCCACCCCCTGCACCGGCTCGTCCAGCACCAGCAGCTCGGGCTTGACCAGCAGGGCGCGGGCCAGCAGCACTCGCTGCATCTCGCCGCCGGAGAGCTTCTGCATCCGGTTGTCCAGCAGCCCCTGGGCGCCGACCCGGTTGAGCGCCTCCTCGATGGAGAGACGGCCATTCTTGCCGAGCTGCAGGAAACGGCGCACCGTCAGTGGCAGGGTGGGATCCAGATAGAGGCGTTGCGGCACATAGCCGACCCGCAGATCGCGACGGCGCAGGATCTCGCCGGTATCCGGGGTGAGCAGGCCCAGCACCAGCTTGCTCAGGGTGCTCTTGCCCGCCCCGTTGGGGCCGACCAGAGTAGTGATTTTGCCTTTATTCAGGGTAAAGGAGACCTTGTCGAGCACGAGTCGTCCGTCGAACGAAAGACAGACCTCTTTCAGCTCCACCAGTTGGGTCATGACAGCTCCGGGGTTTACAGCCTGTGAGAGTTATAATATAACAACAGCGTTGGTTTGTTATATTATCACACACTCACTTCCTGACGAGATCTCTATGCGAATTCTTACACTGATCACTGCCTTGCTGGCAGTGAGCCTGCCTGTCCGTGCCCTCGAGGTGCTGACTACCATCAAGCCCCTCGGCTTTATCGCAGCCGCGATCACCGATGGCGTGAGTGAACCCAAGGTGTTGCTGCCGACCGGCGCCTCTCCCCACGACTTCTCCCTGCGCCCCTCCGATATTCGCAGTATCCAGGATGCCGACCTGGTGGTATGGGTCGGTCCCGAGCTGGAAGGCTTCATGGCCAAGCCGCTGGCCAAGCATCCCCATGTGCTGACGCTTACCCGGGTTGAGGGGATGCCACTGTTCGACTATTCCAAGCAGGAAGGGCACGAAGAGCATGCCGATGAGGGTCATGATCACGATGGACACGATGGACACGATGGACACGAGGGGCATCATCACGAAGGGGTGGATCCGCACATCTGGCTGGGGCCGACCCAGGCACTGGTCATCGCCAATGCGCTGAGCGAGACGCTGAGTGCCCAGGATCCCGCCAATGCCGAACGTTATCGCGCCAACCTGTTGACCTTCAAGGTCAAGGTGGATACCAAGGACAAGCTCATCGCCGAACAGATGAAGGCGGTGAACCAGAAGGGCTACTTCGTGTTCCACGAGGCTTATGGCTACTGGGAACGTCACTACGGCATGAGCTCCAAGGGGCACTTTACCGTGAGCCCGGAACGCCGTCCCGGCGCCAAGACGCTGGTGGAGATCCGCAAGGCGTTGCAGGAGAAACAGGCGAGCTGCATCTACGCCGAGCCGCAATTCTCCCCTGCCGTGATTGAGTCGGTGGCCCGCAACACCGGCGCCAAGGTATTGCTGCTGGACGAAGTGGGTGAACAGGTGCCGCTCGGGCCGGATGGTTATCCCCAGTTCATGCAACAGCTGGCCGATGCCTTCGCCCAGTGCCGATGAGCCACCCTTGGCTCATCCGATGGGGTTGCCTGCGCCAACTATACTGACCTCCAGCATCTGACATGGAGGGTTAAGTATGAAATGGCTGCTCGTTCCCACCTGCACGCTGGCACTGCTCTGTGCCAGCGTGCAGGCCTCCCGCCTCTCCGAATACATCGCCAGCCCCGAGTTGAGGGCCAAGTTGCAGGAGGTCTATGGCGGCAGGGCGATCCAGCGGGCCGAGGCGTTTTCCCGCCTGCTTACGCCCCGGGCGGGCACCACGGATCAGCAGAAGATCGCGTTGGTGAACAACTACTTCAACAACCTGACTTACAGCGAGGATCCCAGACTGTGGGGGGATGAGGACTATTGGGCCAATCCGCTGGAATTTATCGGTGCCCGGGGCGGGGATTGCGAGGATTACAGCATCTCCAAGTACTACACCCTGATGGAGCTGGGGGTGGATGAGAAAAAGCTGCGGCTGGCTTACGTCAAGGCGGTGAAATACAACCAGTTTCATATGGTGACGCTTTATTTTCCAACGCCCAAATCCGATCCGCTGGTGCTCGACAACATCAACAGCCGGATCCTGCCCGGCAGCCAGCGAACCGATCTCATCCCCGTCTACAGCTTTGATGCCAAGAGCATCTGGATCATGAAGTCGCGCCGTGAAGGCACACTGGCGGGCAGTGCCGATCGGTTGGCGCAGTGGACATCGATGAAGACCCGTTTCTCCAGCGAGCAACTGCGCTCCCCCCGTCGCCAGCTATAGTTTTCCCGCCGCTTTCAACTCCGCGAAATATTTTGCCGCGCCCGGATGCTGGTCGATGCTCAGCACCGGGCCTGTTTTGTTGCGCGCCTTGTGAAACAGGTTGGCGTAACCATAGGTCTGCTCGTTGAAGCTGGTCTGCTGGGTCAACATGGCCCGGGTCAGTCGGTAGACGTCCGCCTCCGGCGTGACGGCATTGGTCACCAGGGTGGCCGCGATGGCAAAGGTGGGAGTCGCCTTCAGATTGCCGGGATAGATGCGGGCAGGCACCTGGCTGCGCTGGTAGTACTTGACCCCCTTGAGCAGCCGATCCCGAATATCGCCCTCAATAGGCAGAAAGCGGATGGCACAGCGCTTGGTGGTATCGAGCACGATCCGGTTCGGGTGTCCCATCACCAGCCCATAGGCATCTATCTGCTTGCTGCAGAGCGCCTCCGCCAGATTGCCTGCGCTCTTCAGATCGAGATCCTGCTCTTTTGCTCCCAACAGGTTG
Source organism: Aeromonas piscicola (assembly GCF_000820005.1). Lineage (GTDB taxonomy): Bacteria > Pseudomonadota > Gammaproteobacteria > Enterobacterales > Aeromonadaceae > Aeromonas > Aeromonas piscicola. The sequence goes on from NZ_CDBL01000044.1 coordinate 233,219, forward strand.
AACAGGGCCAGGGCCGTCTGGCGAGTGCCCGAGCTCTTCAGCCCCATGTCGATGGGCGCCAGTTTGAGCTGCGCCAGCGTGGTGATGTCGCCATCCGCCCGCACCACTATGGTGAAAGGCTCGGCGTGGGTGGCGAACATGGCTCTCAGTTCGGGTTGCGGCTGGCTGGCATAAGGCCCGAGGCCTCGGCTGGCCTGATAGAGCCAGTCCGATTGCACCAGGGCATAGGGTATCTGCCCTGTCTGCAACTGGCGCAGATTCTCGATGGAACCTGAGGTGGCCTGCAGCTTGCATTGCAGCTCGGGGTCACTCTTGTTGGCCAGCAGGCAGAACTCTTTGGCGACCTGATGATAGATCCCCTGCTCACCGCCGGTGGCGATGATCATGGGACTGGCCAGCAGCGGCAGCGGCCACAACAGGGCGAGTAACGAGCCGAGTCTGTTCATGAGATCTCCTTGCTGGCGTAACCGTCTATGCCCCAGCCGCGCAGGGTGTCGATATCCTGGATCTCGCTGGCTTCTGCCAGCAGGGTGTAACCCGCACTGTGCAGGCATTGGGCCACCAGATTCCAGTAAAGAGGAGCCTGGGTTGGCTGGCAGCTGATGAAGACAGGATTGATGGGGTCGAGCTGATTGAAGATGTCGTTGGTCATGGGAATGGCGCTGAACGCCATCTCGACGCCCTGCTCCTGCAAGGTGGCGAGCCGTTCTGCCCCGAGGGGCGGGAAGCTTGCCAGATCCCAGCGCCAGTCGAGGGTCTTGCCTCTGCCCTTGGACAGCAGTGGAGCGAATTGCGCCCAGTCAGCATGATTGAGCAGGCTGAGGGGCAGTTGCAGTCCCTCCACTGGATGATGCAGCCAGAGGTCGAGCAGGTGCTGGATCTCGTCCGGCGAGCTCTCCTGTGAGGG
>NZ_CDBL01000045.1 GCF_000820005.1 Aeromonas piscicola
CACCACCATAGGCGCCGGCATGCTGGCCCTGCCGCTGGCCTCCTCTTCCCTCGGCGGACCCGCCACTCTGCTGCTGATGGTCGGGCTCTGGGCCCTGATGGCCTTCACCGCCATGTTGCAGGTGGAAGCCAGCCTCAATACCGGCAAGTGGTACCTGCACCAGCTGGCGGATCACCTGCTCGGCCCCTGGGGCAAGCGCATCGCCTCCTTCTGCATCCTGATGCTGTTCTACTCGCTGGCCTCCGCCTACATCAGCGGCGGCAGCAGCCTGCTGGCCCAGGCACTGGCCGATGCGGGCATGACCCTCAGCCAGGAGCAGGCGGCCTGGGCCTTTACCCTGCTGTTTGGCGGCATGGTCTGCGTCGGTACCAAGCAGGTGGATTACCTCAACCGGCTGATGTTCACCGTCAAACTGGTGATCATGGTGGGGGTACTGGCGCTGTTGCTGCCACGCGCCGAGGGGCAGCACCTGCTCTCCATGCCGCTCGGCCAGGGCTTGCTGCTGGCAGGGCTGCCGGTGATCTTCACCTCGTTTGGCTTCCACGGCTCTATCCCGAGCGTCATGCTCTACCTGGGCGATTGCCCCAAGCAGCTGCGCCGGGTGTTTGTGTGGGGCTCGGCCCTGCCGCTCATCCTCTACGTGCTGTGGCAGGTGGCTATCCTGGGACTGCTCGGTCAGCAGACCCTGATCCAGACTGGCGGCGCGCTCGACAGCCTCTTGGCCAGCGTCGGCAATCTGGTCAGCTGGCCCGCCTTCAATCAGGCGATGCATCTGTTCGCCGATCTGGCGCTCGCCACCTCTTTCCTCGGGGTGACGCTGGGGCTGTTTGACTTCATGGCCAAGGTGACCCACCGCAAGGACAACTGGCAGGGCCGCAGCCAGACCGGGCTTATCACCTTCGTGCCGCCCCTGCTGTTTGCCCTCTACTTCCCGCAGGGGTTCATCATGGCGCTCGGCTACGCCGCCATCGCGCTGGCGGTGCTGGCGGTGCTGCTGCCGGTGACCCTGGTGTGGCAGAGCCGCAAACGGGCCGAGGCGCACCACTACCGCGCACCCGGTGGCGTACTGGCGCTGGGTCTGGCCGGTGCCATGGGCGTGCTGATCGTAGGCGTGCAGGTGAGCGTCAGCCTGGGGCTGCTGCCGGCGCTCTGATCCTCATCCTTGGATGGAAAAAGAGAAGCCCCGCCAACACTGTTGGCGGGGCTTCTCTTT
>NZ_CDBL01000046.1 GCF_000820005.1 Aeromonas piscicola
AGGGGAATATAATGAATGACAAAATAAAAGAGGTTTTGGAACAAGGAAGTAATATTGGTGGTTGGGTAAAGACTGGGACTCTTATAGGTGCTGGTATTGTCGCTTGTGTTTTGATTTGGAATCAAGTCGGAACTAATACAGCAGACATCGAAAAACTTAATCGATTTCAATCTAATCATTATGGTCTAATACAGGGGTTGGATAAGAATCAGATTAAGATTGATGGACGTGTTAATGTTCTTGAAAGCGATAGTAAACGGCAAGATGAGCTTAATAGTAAGATGATGGAAACTCTTAATACTCTCAACATCAGTATCGAACGACTTAATACAACCATTGATCTACTTCAACGAAGCAATAAATAATAAAAGGGACTTACCGTGCTTGGCGAGTCCCTTTTTCGTTTCTATTCATCTTCAACTAACAATTCTTGAACCAGTTTAAGTGATTTCTCACTATCCACGGTATTCTTTCCAAATCCACCTGTCTTCCATTTTATAAAGTGATTGTCGTACCTTTCAACTTTTATCAAATGATGCTCACCATAAGGCTTAACTTCTATCCGTTTTATAATCTTCTTCAACTCAATATTAAACTTCTTTGGGTCATCAACGAATGATAGAAGCGTCTGTATCGCATCAGGAGCAATTGTGACGATGGACTTAAGCTCTGCCATCAGATCATTCTTCTGTTGCTCCTGATGCGATAGAGCGGTCAGTATAGCGGTTGTTACTAATGGACTCGTAGTGATTGACAGTTGAGAGGTTAAATCAGTTACCCGTTTTTCAACTTGATCCAGCTCAATCCTAATTCTATCCTCGCCATTATCCTGCTTGCTGACTTGCTTCAGTTCTAAGTGATGAATGTTAGAGATAACGAGCTTGTGTAAATCACGAAGGTGTCCCGTATATTCACACTTGTTTATTAATGACTTACGGCAATACGTGTATGTCACTCTATTATTTTTATTGTTCCTACTCTTGTTCGCCATCTTACTACCGCAAACACCACAATACACAAGACCACTGATATGGTTCGTCTCACTGGCACCTGCTGGACGTTGTACTGCCTTACTGTTCAGTTCAAGGTACTCTGAGTAGCTGATCACTGCTGGATAGTAGTTCTGGACTAGTTCGGTCGGCTGATACTTGCCGTTGACCATCACAGTAAGCTGATGAGCGCCAAACAAGACTTTACTTTTGATCACTCCACTAAGAGTGCTTGGGGTCCATTCTCCATTGACCTTTATTGGCGGAACATTAGATGAGTTCAAATAACCAGCAATTTTTTCGAGTGAATCGCCTTGTTTCTTCTTCTCTAAAATGGTCTTTAACACAGACACCCGTTCATCAAAAACAAACTTGTCATCTTTAAATTTCAACCAAAACGGGAGCATCAATGGAACAGGAATACCTGCTTTGATTTTCTCTTTGATTGAATTTTTGACCTCTTGAATTCGGGCAGATTTAGCCGCTGACTCTTTGTGGGCCAAGTCGGCAGCAATCGCGATCCGGATTACAAGGGTAAGGTCATTTAGGGAGTTCTTGTCGAGTTTAAGACCGTCCATGAGAGACACTACCACCACACCCTGGGAAAGGATGTCTTGGAGCATGGCTTGAGTCTTGGCGATGCCTTGCCGACTGAGGCGGTCAAGCTTCTCAAGAATGATGACATCACCAGTCTTGATTGATCCGTTAGCTATGCACTGGTGAAGGTCTGAGAGGGAAGGGCGGTCTACCTCCTTGTAGGCGGAGACACCAAGATCGCGGAAGGATTTCGATGAGAGAGTTAGGTTGTTCTTCTGACAGTATTCAATAGCAGCTTCCATCTGTCGCCGCTGGCCGTCACCTAGTATCTGTTGCTTAGAGCTTAGGCGGATGTATGAGTATGCTGTTGATTTTATAGAGGATTCTTGTTCCTGAATCATGAGGTATGTATCTCGACTTCATCGTGTGCCTTTGATTGTAGCATCCTTGTCAAACGTGGTCACGACAGCGGCATGCGCCGTTGTGCGGCAAACAGAGATAAGGTATCCGTGTTTTGCCGCATGACTGGTTAGCCTCGCCGTTTCTGACGCCGATTTCAAGCCGAAGGCCCCCGTTGGTTGCGCCGGATCACGCTTGACGGTCTGCGCTGTGCCTCAGCGGATGAGATTCTGCTCTGCCAGCCAGGCAAACAGCAGGCGGGAGACGGGGGAGATCTCGGCCAGATGGCGGCTATCCAGCCAGCGCAGCTCGGCGATCTCGGCCGAGGCAACAGGCGTACCGCTGGCCTCGCCGGTGTAACAGCGCAAGCGGACCTGCACGCCTTCAGGCTTGCCATCGGCCTGGGCGCTGAATTCACAGGCAAGGCGCAAGGTGTTGACTTGCAGGGTGACGCTCAGCTCCTCTTCGATTTCCCGCACCAGTGCCGCTTCATCGCTCTCTCCCGTCTCGCGTTTGCCGCCGGGAATGTAGTAGATGGCCTTGCCGTGGGAGCGGGCGCAGAGCAGTTGGCGATCCTGGAAGGTCAGCCAGGCGAGTTTGTCGATCATGGTTTTGTTCCGGTGGTTGAAATGGTCAGTAGAGAGCATTCACGTATTTTTCGGTCGGTTCAGGCAGTAGATCTTGTGGATGATCGCCACCAAATGTAGCCCATTTGCTTTTTCCCTTGAATGAGCTGTTGGCTATGCTCTTTTTGCTCAGGGTGTCGTAGATAACTACCTGAATTTCAATTACATCCGGTTTTCCAGACCATTCTGTTGCCCGTTCCTCCCAATGTAGAATGACGGGTTTCACATAATATCTGAACTGAGTCGGTTCAATGTTGTTCAGGCAAGGATCTCCATGACAACGGGTCGTGATCTCGACTCTGTGAGCCTTCTTGGAAAATGCCGCATAGATTGCCTGGGCTGTCATTTGTCCCGAATTCTGATACTGCGTAGTTTCATATGACCCATCTTGGGGTTGCGAAATGAGCACCCCCTGACTGGCATCAAGTTTATTGGTCATCGTTTGTACATCGGCTTGTTGATAGGTCGAGCTGCAGCCGACAGCAAGCAAGGAGAAAAGGGCACTGAGATAGGGCTTCAAAATACATTCCTTTGTTTAATTAGTTGTTTTTTGATTTTTAGATAAAAGCGTGGTTTTTATACCAGAGATAAATGTTTAACTTATTGATTAAATTCACATAATTTTTTATATGATCGATATTCTCGCTGCTTCAAGCCCAGCTTTATCGCCAGATGCTCCAACTCGGTTCTGTATTCCTCCAACCGATCTTCATCGTCGGTCATGATGGCCAGCTCGGCAAAATCGCCGATCCCCTCGAGATGATCCCGGGTGACATGGAAGGGGCCGACAAAGTAGATGCTGCGCCGCTTGCTGATGGCCAGTACCTGCCGGTAGCCCAGGGTGCGCAACATGCTGGCCGCCTTGTCGGCGTCCGTGATGTTGACGGCCTCGCAGCGATCGGCTTCGGGTCCCTTCACTATCCAGAGCTGGATGCCGGAAGGCTGCATGGTGCGGATCACCAGGCTCTTGTCCTCTGCGGCCAGGCTATGTTCTGGCGTGTCGAAGTAACTGTCCTGTTCCTGGTTGTCTTCCAGCATCACCTCGGGGTTGAGGGCGGCGAGAGCGGAGGTGAAGGCATCGACATCGCTCAGCCGGTACTTGAACTCGACCTCGAAGCGGCCCTGAAAGTGCTGTGATGACATTGGCTGGCATCCTTGAGTGTGCGGATTTGCATGGCAGGCAGCCTAGCAAAGTTGACCGGCAGGCCCAAGCGTCAGCCGAGCAGACTGTGGAAACGATCTGTTTCTCGCCGTACGCTACTCCCTGTGAACTCTCTCCCTGTATCAAAAGTTGATCAGCAGGGCTCATTAATTGTTGATCCATGACCCTGGTCCGTGTGAAGCAAGGGGCGGTCAACTGGCCGTGAGCCTCTGCCCATAGACGCGATGACGGATGCCGAAAAGTTCGGGCTGGCGCACAGGATAGGGCGCCAGGGCTGGGCGGAGGCGGGGCCCTGTGGTTTAATCCTTGCCACTTTCGTGGTAGCGGATCCCGTTTGGTGGGTCGGCTGCCCCCGCTTTGGCAAGATGCAGGTGATCAGATGCAAGTGACAGCAGAGAGCAAATTTATCGGACTCGGGGTGGCGGGCAACTTCGCCGGTCATTTGGAGCAGGCGGGAGAAGCCTCGGATTTCGTGGCGGTGGTGGTGCGTGACACCAGCGCCCCCAAGGCGCTGTTCCCCTTCTATGTGCCGGGTCACCCGGGTCAGCTCGGCGTCTTCCCCCTGAGCGAGAAGGCCATCTTCCTGCCCGAGGCGGCGGTCAGCGGTGACGAGAAGGTGCAGATCGAGCCGGAAGTGGCGCTCTGGTGCGAGCTGGAATACGCAGGCACCCAGGTGGTGGCCATCCATCCCAGCGCCTTTGGGGCCTACAACGACTGCTCCATCCGTCGTCCCAATGCCAAGAAGATCAGCGAGAAGAAGAACTGGGGGGAAGAGAGCAAGGGGCTGGCGGCCAATCTGCTGCCAATTTCCCATTTCGCAGCCGGCTGCGAGCTCGATGACTATCGCATCGCCTGCTATCTGGAGCGTGACGGCGAGCTGCACGCTTACGGGGTAGACAGCGCCGCTGTCGATTACAGCTATTTTCATCGACAGCTGCTGGACTGGGCCATCGACAAGTTCAACCATCAGCAGGACGAGGGCCCGGCGGAGCATATCCAGGGGCTGCTGGCCCAGGCTGGCTACCCGTCCCATGCGCTCATCAGCATAGGGGCTACCCGTTATACCCATTTTGGCGAGACCCACTTCCTCAAGCCCGGCGATATGTCCTGCGTGCTGGTCTATCCGGCCAGCTGCTACAGCGAAAGCGACATCCGCGAGGCCATTCGCACCCGCCAGTTCGGGCCGGACGTGTCAGTCCTGTTGCAGGCGGTCAAGACCCGCTGATGCCACCCAGGCTTCCCCCACGCCCGCAGGGGAAGCCTGGTCCTCCCGCCATTCAACTCCCTCCTGCTGCGCTTACATAACGCGATGATTTGCTTTAACATTCAGCCTGTTTAACGGGGGATGATAGAGGCGCATCATGGTGGAAATCAAAACGATCGGACTGTTTCTGATCACGGCGGTGGCCGAAATCGTCGGCTGTTATCTGCCCTATCTCTGGCTGACACAGGGCCGGAGCATCTGGTTGCTGCTGCCCGCGGGCCTGAGTCTGGTGCTGTTTGCCTGGCTGTTGTCACTGCATCCGACCGCCGCCGGCCGTGTCTATGCCGCCTATGGTGGCGTCTATATCTTCGTGGCCATCCTCTGGCTCTGGCTGGTGGACGGTATCAGGCCCACGCTGTGGGATCTGGTGGGTTCGCTGGTGGCCCTGCTCGGCATGGCCATCATCATGTTTGCGCCAAGGCCCGCTTAGGATTCGTGGGTGAAGTCGCGCCGGTAATCAGATCAGGAGGACTGTCATGGTGGTGATCAGAGCGTGCAATGAACAAGACGTAGCAGGTTTGCTGGCCCTTTATCGGGAGCTGAGGCCCCATGATCCGCCGCTGGTTGAAGCCGAGGCGACTCTTGCCGCCTTGCTGGCCCAATCCCATGTGCGGCTTATCGTCGCCGAGGTGGAGGGTCAGCTTGCCGCCACCTGCCAGCTGGGGGTGATCCCCACGCTCACCAACGGTGGTCGGCCCTTTGGCATCATAGAGCACGTGATCACGGCGGCCCGGTTTCGGCGCCAGGGGTTGAGCCAGCAAGTGCTCGAGCAGGCGCTGGCACTCGCCTGGCAGCAGGGTTGCTACAAGGTGATGTTGTTGTCGGGGGAAGGGCGCGAGGCGGCCCACCGCCTGTATGAAAAGCTGGGTTTCAAGGCCGGCATCGAGAAGGGATTCGTCATCAAGCAAACGGATGCCAAAGGCACAGCTGAGCCTCTCCGGTAAGGCGATTCGCGCCACACAACAGAGTCATGTCATGAAGATTGAACAAGCAAAGACGCGGGATCACCCGACCCTGATCAGCATCTGGGAAGCCTCGGTGCGTGCCACTCATCATTTTCTGCCAGAGGCGGAGATCGATGCCCTCAAGCCGCTGATCCTTGAGCACTATTTCGCCGCCGTCGATCTGGTCTGTGCTAGGGATGAGGCCGCTGGCATCGTCGGTTTTTGCGGCGTGCTCGATGGCAATATCGAGATGTTGTTTATCGCACCCGAGGCAAGAGGCTGCGGTGTTGGCCGCCAGCTGGTGGCCCATGCCATCACCAAGCAAGGGGCGACCAAGGTGGACGTCAATGAGCAGAATGGGCAGGCGCTTGGCTTCTATCAGCGCATGGGCTTCGTCGTGACAGGGCGCTCGCCGCTGGATGGCCAGGGCAAACCCTATCCACTGCTGCATATGGCGCTTGCGGGTGTCGAAAAGGTGTGATCTATCCCGCCAATAAAAAAACCGCCGAAAGGCGGTTTTTTGTTTTTCAGTGCGGGCAGCTCACGGCTGGCCTTACTCCTCGTTGGAGTTGTCCTGATAGCTGTTGCGCTGGGCCCGGGGCAGGCGGCGCATCGGGGTGAGCCCTGCGTCCACGCCACCGCGATCCTTCTGGCGCGCCGGCGCCGGTTGCTTGCTACCATCGGCTTTGGGCTTGCCGGCTCCCGGCTTGCCTTTGCCCTTGGCGGGCGCCTTGGTATTGTGTTTGGCGTTGGCATGGCCGCGATCCCGCGGCGGGTTTTGTACCGGCTTGCTGCCCGGCAGGGTCTGGCGAGTCGGTTTGCCGCTCGGCTCGTAGCCGGCCAGGATCTCGCTCGGTATGCTGAGGCCTATCAGGGACTCGATGGCCTTGAGCTGATCCTGTTCATCCTGGCTGACCAGGGAGATGGCTTCGCCGCCACGACCGGCACGGCCGGTACGGCCGATGCGGTGGATATAATCCTCGGCCACCTGCGGCAGCTCGAAGTTGATCACATGGGGCAGCTGATCGATATCGAGACCACGGGCGGCGATGTCGGTGGCGACCAGCACGCGTACCTTGCCTTCCCGAAAATCCGCCAGCGCCCGGTTGCGGGCACCCTGGCTCTTGTCACCGTGGATGGCGACGGTATTGAGGCCGTCTTTTTCCATCTGGTGGGCGAGGCGATCGGCGATCTGCTTGGTGCGCACGAACACCAGTACCCGCTGCCAGTTATTGCGGCCGATCATGTGGGAGAGCAGCTCGCGCTTGCGCTCGCGGTCGACCTTGATGATGCGCTGATTGACCTGTTCGGCCGTGCTGTTGCTCGGGCTCACCTCGATCAGGGTCGGGCTCTTCAGCAGATCGTCGGCCAGCTCCTTGATTTCGTTGGAGAAGGTGGCAGAGAACAGCAGGGTCTGCCGCTCTTCCGGCAGCGCCTTCATGATGCGGCGAATGTCGGTGATGAAGCCCATGTCCAGCATGCGATCCGCCTCATCCAGCACCAGCACTTCCAGCTCGGTCAGGGTGAGGGCGCGCTGGGTCAGTAGATCCAGCAGGCGGCCCGGAGTTGCGACCAGGATGTCGACACCGAGCTTGATGGCGTCCAGGTTGGGCTTGATGCTGACGCCGCCGTAAGCGATCAGGGTGCGAAACGGTAGGTGATGGGCGTACTTGATGATGCTTTCGCCCACCTGGGCGGCCAGTTCACGGGTCGGGGTCAGCACCAGGGCGCGTACCTGACGACGGCCACCACGGCCATGGTTGGCCAGCAGACGGTGCAACATGGGCAGGGTGAAACCGGCCGTTTTGCCTGTGCCTGTCTGGGCGCCGCCCAGCACATCCTGACCTGCCAGCACGGCCGGAATGGCTTGCTGCTGGATGGGGGTTGGCTGTTCGTAACCCAATTCCTTGACGGCCCGCAGAATGTGCGGTGACAGACCCAGTTCGTTAAATGACATGTTCGAGAGAGACTCCTGAGGTGAGCCTTGGGCTCAACGAGTGACAGACATGCGCTGACGCCTGCTCTGCCACAACATAAGATGCAGCGGGCCACCTTGGCAGCCAGCTACAACATAGAAAAGATAATGGGGGCGTAATATAGCAGATGTGCGGCCTGCACGCAGCAGCCGTGTCACTTGCCCGGGCCGCGGTGTGAGTCTGGTCCCGTAGCGAGGTTCAGAGCAGTGCGTTTATCTCGTCCAGCAGGCTCTCTGGCTTGGTCTGGGGGGAGAAGCGATCCACCACCTCACCCTCGCGGTTGATGAGAAACTTGGTGAAGTTCCATTTGACGTTTTCCAGCCCCAGCAGCCCGGGTTTTTGCTGCTTCAGCCAGCGATAGAAGGGGTGGGCGTGCTCGCCGTTGACCTCGCACTTGGCCATGATGGGGAAGCTCACCGGGTAATCCAGCGAGCAGAAGCGGGCGATTTCGTCCGCATCCCCCGGCTCCTGATGGCCGAACTGATCGCAGGGGAAGCCCAAGATCACCAGCCCTTTGGGTCCCAGCTGTTGGTAGAGTGCCTCCAGCCCCGTGTATTGGGGGGTAAAACCACAGCGGCTGGCCACGTTGACCACCAGAATGACCTGGCCTTGCAGGGTGGTGAGCGAGAGTTCGGAGCCATCGAGGTGTTGCAGGGTGAGGTCGGGCAAAGACATGGTGAACTCCTGGAAGGATGGGGCCCATTCAGGGCGGTTGTCATGCACGTTAACGGGCCAGGGCGTCTGGGGCAAGAGGCACGTGCCCTGTTTGCGCCATGGCTCGCACGCGGCATGTCGCCATCCTTTTGTGGCGCCGGATCACAGGGTGAGCAGGCCGGTACGATAAAGGGCGCCTTCTGTGGCGGGATAGCGTATTGATGGTGGGACTTCTCAGGAGAAGCAATCTGGTTTGTGCCCAGGCCGGGAAGTCGCTAAAAAGCGCCCTCTCTCCACTTATTGTGAGTCACTCTTGGACTATCAAGCCGTCATGGATGCCATTTACACCCGGGGATGGGTGATAGTGGATGATTTTTTAAGCGCCGCCGAGGTGGATGAGCTGAAAGCCTGCCTGCCAGGGGAGTGGCAACCGGCCGGGATCGGACGCGCCGCGCTACATCAGGGCAACCCCGACATTCGCCGTGATCAGATCCATTGGCTGGAGCCCGATCTTGGCGCGCCTGTGGCAGCCTATCTGGCCCGCATGGAATCCCTGCGCCTCGCCGCCAACCGCCTGCTGATGCTGGGGCTGTTCGATTACGAGGCCCACTTTGCCCGCTATCGCAGCGGGGACTTCTATGCCACCCACCGCGATGCCTTCGCCGGTCGCTCCAACCGCCGCCTCACCTCTGTCTTCTATCTCAACAACGACTGGCAACCGGAGGCGGGCGGCGTGCTCAGGGTCTACGACAACGACGAGCAGTTGCTGATGGATGTCTCTCCCAAGGGGGGGCGGCTGGTATTGTTCCTGTCGGAGGAGTTTCCCCACGAGGTGCTGCCCGCCAATCGGGAGCGTTACAGCATCGCCGGCTGGTTTCGGATCAATGGCAACGGCGTGGGACGCCTGGATCCGCCACGCTGAGCTCTTTTCACCCAATTTCTGACACAGGCGGAAATTTTTCAGGCTGTTGTCGGCGGATGGGGCTCCCATCGGCTGACAAGGCTTTATTTCCCTTGCTACACTGGCCCGCACTTGGCTTCGTCCGGTTTTTCAGTACGGTTGGATTATCAAATGGTCATGACGAGGCCGCTTTTCCCAAGGGATCACATCTAATGAAGAACATGCATGTCTTGCTGCTGTGCGGCGGCGGTGGCTCAGAACACGAAGTCTCTCTGCGCAGCGCCAATTTCCTTGAGCAACAACTCGGTTTGGTGCCCGGCGTCGAGGTGACCCGGGTCGAGATGTTCGCCGACCGCTGGCTCTCTGCCGACGGCCGCGAGTGCAAGCTGGGGCTGGACAAGCTGCTCTCGTTTGACAGCGTGGCCCGTCCGGTGGACTACGTGGTGCCCTGCATCCACGGCTATCCGGGTGAGACCGGCGATCTGCAATCCTTCCTTGAGCTGGCGGGCCTGCCTTATCTCGGTTGCGATGCCGAGGCGAGCAAGATCTGCTTCAACAAGATCAGCACCAAGCTGTGGCTCTCCGCCATCGGCATTCCCAACACCCCCTATCTGTTCCTGACCGAACAGAACGACGCCGCCCTGACCGAGGCAAAAGCCGCCCTGGTCAAGTGGGGCAAGGTCTTCATCAAGGCCGCCTCCCAGGGCTCCTCCGTGGGCTGCTACTCCGCCAGCAACGAAGCCGAGCTGGCGCAGGGCATCAAGGATGCCTTCGGTTACTCCGAGCAGGTGTTGATCGAAAAAGCGGTCAAGCCCCGCGAGCTGGAAGTGGCTGTCTACCAGTACGGTGACGAGCTGATTGCCACCTATCCTGGCGAGATCTGCGTGCCGACCGACAAGTTCTACACCTATGAAGAGAAGTACAGCAGCGCCAGCCACACGGCGACCAGCCTCAAGGCCGAAGGCCTGACCCAGGCGCAGGCCGATGCGATCCACGAGTATGCCCTCAAGGCGTTCCGTCAGCTGAAACTGACCCACCTGTCGCGCATCGACTTCTTCCTGACCGAAGAGGGCGAGATCCTGCTGAACGAGATCAATACCTTCCCCGGCATGACCTCCATCTCCATGTTCCCGAAACTGCTGGAGCATCACGGTCACCGCTTTGCTCACTACCTCGAGCAGATCCTGCGCAAGCCCGCCTGACGGTTTGCCGAACACGACAGAGGGGCCCGCGGGCCCCTCTGTCGTTGTTGCGATTGGCGATGTCACATGGATGCCGGGGTGAACAGCCAGATGTGCGCCCCCTGTGGATCCGCAATCAGGGCCATGCGCCCGACCCCCGGGATATTCATGGCGGGCACCACCAGGGTGCCGCCGTGCTGATTGACCCTGGTCACCCTTGCATCCACGTCATCCACTGCGATATAGGTCGCCCAGTGGGGCGGTACGCCGGCCATCTCGGGATTGCCCCGGGTGGTCTGTACCCCGGCGATTGGCCTGCCATTGGCAACCAGCATGGGGTAGTTGCCGCCTTCCATCGCCATGCTCTGGCTCTCCCAGCCGAGCACCTCAGTGTAGAAACGGATCCCGGCCTCGGCGTCGGGGAGATAGAGCTCGTGCCAGGTGAAGGTAGTGCCTTCGGCCAGGGCGTGCTCGCGGGCTATGTCTTGTTCTGCCATCGTCGTCCTCCTGTGTCCCATGCGTGCGAGCATGGGTTGACGACCAAGTATAGAGAGGCGTTGCACCCCGGCTTGCCCCGGATGGGGGGCCTTGCTGCGTGGCGGACGGCTCGTTACAATCAGCCCCCTTTTTTCCGCAACGTGCACCGCCAGAGCCGCGCCCCCATGAAGCCAATCCCAGATCACGCCGTCAATCGCCTGCGCGTATGGCGCAAGAGCATCTCCACCCGTCCTTTTCTCGCCCGTGGTGGCACAGTGCCACGCTGCGAGGCGTGCCAGCTGCGCCGCGACTGGTGCGCCTGCGAATGGCGCCCCGAGCTCAAGGCCGAGGCCGGCTTCTGCCTGCTGATGTATGACAGCGAACCCATGAAACCCTCCAACACGGGTCGCCTGATCGCCGACGTCCTGCCTGATACCACCTGGGCCTTCCTCTGGAAGCGTACCCAGCCCCATCCTAAGTTGTTGGCACTGCTGGCCGATCCCGCCTGGCAGCCCTATGTGGTGTTCCCCGCGTGCGAGAAAAACCCGCCGCGCGTGACCGAACAGGTCATGCTCGCCCCCGGCAAGAAGCCGCTCTTCATCCTGCTGGACGGCACCTGGCCCGAAGCGCGCAAGATGTTCAACATGAGTCCCTATCTGGATGGTTTCCCCGTGCTGGCGGTCAAGCCGGATGCGCTCTCCACCTATGGCATGCGGGTCGCCAACTGTGACGAGCACCTCTGCACTGCCGAAGTGGCGGCCTGCGTGCTGGAGGTGGCCGGTCAGCTGCAGGCAGGGCAGGCGTTGCAGCTCTGGTTCAATCTGTTCAGCCGCCGCTACATGGCCGGTCGTGTCAGCCGGGCGCCCGGTGAGGATGAAGTGCTGCTGCAACAGGCGTTGGCGATACTCAAGGGAAATGTTCCGAATGAACGGGCCGATAGCGCCGCCTGATGGTGGGGCAGGGGCAAGCAAGGCGAGAGCAACCAGACTGATGAAAATCAGGAATCAATTGACTGCCACTGTTTCGTTAGCCTCATGGACGCGGGCCCTTTAGGATAGCGTTCACGCCTGCTTGTCCGGCGTGTTCACTCAGTCAGTTCAACCCGGGTTGCCCCCGTGCCGGGCAACCCAATCTCGTGAGGCCTATGGATGGAATTGGAACTGTTTACCCTGCTTGCCCTGTTCGGGGTGGCCCTTGTCGCCGGTTTTATCGATGCCATCGCCGGCGGCGGCGGCCTCCTGACCGTGCCGGCCCTGCTGGCCACCGGCATGCCGCCGGCGCTGGTACTGGGCACCAACAAGCTGCAGAGCAGTTTTGGCTCCTTCTCCGCCACCTGGTTCTATGCCCGCAAGGGGCTGCTGGAGTGGGCCATGATCTGGCCTGCGGTGATTTGCACCTTCATCGGTGCCGCCATCGGCACCCTGGCGGTGCAGACCATAGATGCCGCCATTCTGGAGCGCTTGCTGCCCTTCCTGCTGATGGCGTTTGCCTGCTATTTCTTCTTCTCCCCCAGAGTGAGCGATGCAGAGAGCTCACGCCGTTTGACTCCCATAGTGTTTGCGCTGCTGGTGGGGGGCGGGGTGGGCT
>NZ_CDBL01000047.1 GCF_000820005.1 Aeromonas piscicola
GGCAACCGCCAGTGCGTCTCCCATCACCAGAGTGGCCGTGGTGCTGGAGGTGGGCGCCAGCCCGAGCGGGCACGCCTCCTTCTCGACCCGCACGCACAGGTGCACGTTCGCTTCCTTGGCCATGGTGGAGGCGGGGTTGCCCGTCATGCAGATCAACTGGATGCCACGGCGCTTGAGCACCGGCAGCAGGGCCAGGATCTCGTCACTCTCGCCCGAGTTGGAGATGGCAATGATGAGATCGCCGCTGGAGATCATCCCCAGATCCCCGTGACTGGCTTCGCCAGGGTGCAGGAAGAAGGCGGGGGTGCCGGTGCTGGCCAGGGTGGCAGCAATCTTGCTCCCGACATGACCTGACTTGCCCATGCCGGTGACCACTATCTTGCCACTGCAGCGCAGCACCAGGTTGCATGCCTGATCGAAGGCATCATTCAGGTACTGATAGAGTCCATCAATCGCTTGTTTTTCAATGTCCAGCACGGTACGGGCGCTGCGACGAAAATCGAACAGTTCAGACACTTTTTCAGGCTTTACAGACATAAAGACACAGCTCCGGGCGGAAATTTGCTGCGGGATTATAAAAAAGTCTGTCGAGATAAGCGAATCGGATACTTCTCGGTCCTAAAAGAGAGACAATTGGTTACACAAAACTGTCGCGCTTTTGGGAAGGCAGGCTGTTCAATAGTTGTTCCTTGCTGTTGCTTAGACCTAGACTAGCCCATAAAATTCGCTCTTCATTTACACCGGATGGACAATTGTTTGAACAATGACCTTATCACCATCTCCGATCTGACCTTCAGTCACGGAGATCGGCTGTTATACGACGGGATCAACCTGACCATTCCCCGTGGCAAGGTCACTGCGGTCATGGGCCCGAGCGGCATCGGCAAGACCACCTTGCTGCGGCTGATCGGTGGCCAGCTCAAGCCTGAGTCCGGTCATATCCTGTTTGACGGGGAAGATATCCCCACCCTCTCCCGCTCCCGCCTGTACGAGGTGCGCAAGCGGATGAGCATGCTGTTCCAGAGCGGCGCCCTGTTTACCGGCATGACGGTCTACGACAACGTGGCCTTCCCGCTGCGGGAGCACTCAGGCCTGCCGGACGAGCTGATCCACACCATCGTCATGATGAAGTTGCAGGCGGTCGGTCTGCGTGGCGCAGCGAAACTGATGCCGTCCGAACTCTCCGGTGGCATGGCCCGCCGCGCGGCGCTGGCCAGATCCATAGCGCTGGATCCGGACCTCATCATGTATGACGAGCCGTTCGTCGGCCAGGATCCCATCACAATGGCGGTGCTGGTCAAGCTGATAAAGGAGCTGAACGGTGCCCTCGGCATCACCTCCGTCATCGTCACCCACGACGTGAAAGAGGTGCTGAGCATAGCCGACTACGCCTATATCATCGCCAACCGCAAGGTGGTGGCACACGGCACGCCGGATCAGCTGCGCGAGGAGCACAATCCCGAAGTCGAGCAGTTCCTCAAAGGATTGCCCGACGGTCCTGTTCCGTTCCATTTTCCGGCAGGCGACCTGCTACAGGATCTGTGATGTTGATAAGCCAAGTAAGCAAGCTGGGCCGGGTCGGAGTGCGTTTCATCAGCTCCATCGGCCGAGCCACCATAATGCTGTTTCATGCGCTGGCGGGCAAACCCGAGCCGCGCAAACACTTCCCCCTGCTGCTTCAGCAGCTGTATGTGGTGGGCGTGCAGTCCGTTGCCATCATATTGGTGTCAGGTCTCTTCATCGGCATGGTGCTCTCGTTGCAGGGTTACAACGTATTGAAAGACTTCGGCGCCGAGCAGAGCCTGGGCCCGCTGGTCTCCCTCTCCCTGTTGCGGGAATTGGGCCCGGTCGTGACGGCGCTGCTGTTTGCCGGCCGTGCCGGGTCTGCCCTCACCGCCGAGATAGGTCTGATGAAGGCAACAGAACAGCTCTCCAGCCTGGAGATGATGGCGGTAGACCCGCTCCGCCGGGTGGTGGCTCCCCGCTTCTGGGCCGGGGTCATCAGCATGCCGCTGCTGGCCTTCATGTTCAGCCTGATAGGCATCTTCGGCGGCAAGCTGGTCGGTGTGGATTGGCTGGGTGTGGACGAAGGGGGCTTCTGGTCCGCCATGCAGGCCTCAGTCGACTGGCAGGATGACATCATGCAAGGGGCGATCAAGAGTGTGATCTTCGCACTGGTTGTCACCTGGATCGCGCTCTTTAACGGTTATGATGCCAAGCCGACCTCGGCCGGGATCAGTCAGGCCACGACCCGTACCGTGGTCCACTCCTCCCTGGCCGTGCTCGGCCTGGATTTTATACTCACCGCAGTCATGTTTGGATAAGGTAAAGATGAAGTTCAGCAAAGTAGAATTCCTGGTTGGCGCCTTCATGCTGGCCGGCATCGGTGCCATTCTGGCCTTGGCACTGCAAGTAGCAGGTTTGAGTTTCAAACCGGAAGGAGAAACCTATACCCTGCGCGCCCATTTCGATAATATCGGCGGCCTGAAAGTACGTTCACCGGTCAAGGTCGGTGGCGTCGTCGTCGGCCGGGTCAGCGACATCACCCTGGATACCAAGAGCCAGGTGCCAGTTGTCTCCCTGCAGATGCAGAAGAGTGCCGGCGAGTTTTCTGAAACCAGCACCCTCTCCATCCTGACCTCCGGCCTGCTCGGTGAGCAGTACATAGGCCTGATGCCGGGTTTCACCGACGAGGAGATGGGGACCAGCATGCTCAAGGATGGCGACATGATTGAAGACACCAAATCCGCCATTGTGCTGGAAGACCTGATTGGCAAGTTCCTCTACAGCCAGTCTTCCGACACCAAGTCAGACAGCAAGTAAGGAGTAACCATGTTCAAGAAGATCGCCCTGCTGCTGGGCCTGATGACCAGCATGCTGTTTTCCCTGGTCGCTCACGCCACCGATGCCACCGATCCCTATGCCCTGGTGGACGAAGCGGCCAAGCAGACCTTTGCCCGCCTGAAGGCGGACAAGTCCCAGGTGAAGAGCAACCCGGATCACCTGCGGGTCATCATACGTGAAGAGCTGCTGCCCTACGTGGACAACCGCTTCGCCGCCTACAAGGTGCTCGGCAACCAGATCAAGCAGACCACCCCGGCCCAGCGTGACGCCTTCGTCGAGGTATTCACCGAGTACATGGTGAGCTCCTACGCCGATGCGCTGGCGCACTTCGACAAGCAGACCGTCAAGGTCGAGCCGGGCAAGGCGCCGGGTGACAGCAACATTACGGCCGTCAACGTCAGCGTGAAAGAGACCGGCAAGCCGGACATCTTCCTCGAGTTCAAGCTGCGCAAGAACAACAAGACCGGCGAATGGAAAGCCTTCGACATGGTCGCCGAAGGGATCAGCCTGCTCTCTGCCAAGCAGAACGAGCTGGGTGGCCTCATTCGCCAGAACGGCATAGATGCGGTGATCGCCCAGCTGCGCGCCCACAATGCCAAGCCGCTGGTCATCAAGTCATGAGACTGAGCGGCGAGCTGCAGGCACCCCAGGTCGTTGAGCTGTGGCAACGCCGCGCCGACTGGTGGCAGGAAGATCGGCTCGAACTGGGCGAAGTCACCACGTTGGACTCCGCAGGACTGGCCCTGCTGGTCAAATGGGCCAAAGCCGCACTGGCACGAGGCGCCACACCGCAACTGGTGGGCGCCTCCACTGATTTTTATACCCTGGCCAACCTGTACGGGGTGGCCGGACTGTTTCAGTCAACCCCGCTCACAACTGAGGACGCATAATGCAAGTCTCTGAAATTGAAGCGATACTCCTCGAGGCTCTGCCATTGTCCGAAGTCCATGTCAAAGGGGACGGTAGTCACTACCAAGTGATCGCCGTCGGTGACATGTTTGACGGTATGAGCCGGGTCAAGAAGCAGCAGGCCATCTATGCCCCGCTGATGGACAAGATCGCCAGCAACGCCATTCACGCCCTCTCCATCAAGGCCTTTACCGATGCCGAGTGGAAACGCGAACGTAAATTCCTACTGCCCTCCTGATTTGGTATCTAAGTAAATGGACAAATTTAAAATTGATGGTCGTTGTACTCTCAACGGCGAAGTGACCATCTCTGGCGCCAAAAACGCCGCCCTGCCTATCCTGTTTGCCACCCTGCTGTGTGATGAGGAGATACACCTCTCCAACGTGCCGCGCCTGAAAGACGTGGGTACCACCATCAAGCTGCTGGAGATGCTGGGCGCCACCACCAAGGTCAACGGCAACGTGACCGTACTGACCGGTGCGGTGAACAACCACGTCGCCCCCTACGAGCTGGTGAAGACAATGCGTGCCTCCATCCTGGCGCTGGGCCCGCTGGCCGCCCGTTTCGGTGCTGCCGACGTCTCCCTGCCCGGCGGCTGCGCCATCGGTGCCCGTCCGGTGAACCTGCACGTCCACGGCCTGGAGCTGATGGGCGCCAAGATCACCATCGAAGATGGTTACATCAAGGCCCGCGTCGACGGTCGTCTGAAAGGTGCCCACATCCTGATGGACATGGTTTCCGTCACAGGAACCGAGAACCTGATGATGGCTGCCACCCTGGCCGACGGTCGCACCGTGATCGAAAACGCCGCGCGCGAGCCGGAAGTGGTCGATCTGGCCCACTTCCTCAATGCGCTGGGTGCCAAGATCCAGGGCGCGGGCACCGATACCCTGACCATCGACGGTGTCGAGCGTCTGCACGGGGGCAGCTACAGCGTGCAACCTGACCGCATCGAAACCGGTACCTTCCTGGTGGGTGCAGCGGTTACCGGCGGCAAGATCACCTGCCGCAAGACAGATCCCTCCCTGCTGGAAGCCGTGCTGGTCAAGCTGGAAGAGGCGGGTGCACTGATCGAGAAGGGCGCTGACTGGATCAGCCTCGACATGACGGGCCGTACCCTCAAGCCGGTCACCATCAAGACGGCCCCTTACCCGGCCTTCCCGACCGACATGCAGGCACAGTTCACCGTGCTGAACGCCGTCGCCAAGGGCACCGGCATGGTCACAGAGACCATCTTCGAGAATCGCTTCATGCATGTACCGGAACTGGTACGGATGGGCGCAGACATCGAACTGCAGGGCAACGTGGCCATCTGCCGTGACACAGAACAACTCAAGGGTGCCCAGGTGATGGCAACCGACCTGCGCGCCTCCGCCAGCCTGGTGCTGGCCGGCTTCGTGGCCGAAGGCTCCACCATAGTCGATCGCATCTATCACATCGACCGTGGCTACGAAGACATAGAGCACAAGCTGCAGGCCCTGGGTGGCCGCATCGAGCGCATCAAGGGCTGATCGCCCCTGATCGCAGGCTGATAAAAAGGCCCCCTCGCGTTGGCGAGGGGGCCTTTTTCATTGCATCAGTTAAGCGCGAGCCAAAAAGGGATCAATGGCCCGCCAGCTTCATGTTTTCGACCAGCACAGAGCCGGTCTTGAGGCTGGAGCGCTCATCTTCGTCGCTGCCCACCGCCACTATATGGCTGAACATCCCAGTCAGATTGCCGGCGATGGTGATCTCTTCGACCGGGTAGGCTATTTCGCCATTCTCGACCCAGAAGCCGGCAGCGCCGCGGGAGTAGTCGCCATTGACGATGTTGACCCCCTGCCCCATCAGCTCGGTCACCAGCAGGCCGGTGCCCAACTCCTTGAGCATCTCCTGGAAATTCTGACCCGTGCTGGAGACTTGCCAGTTGTGGATGCCACCGGCATGACCCGTGGTGGTCAGTCCCAGCTTGCGGGCCGAATAGGAGGTGAGCAGCCAGCTCATCAGCTCGCCGTTGCGCACTATGTCCATGTCGCGGGTACGCACCCCTTCCCCATCGAACGGCGTGCTGGCCAGCCCGCCCAGCAGGTGGGGGAACTCCTGAATGGTGAGCCACTCGGGCAGGATCTGCTTGCCCAGCTTGTCCAGCAGGAAGCTCGACTTGCGATAGAGGTTGCCACCGCTGATGGCCATCACCAGATGGCCCCACAGGCCGGCAGCCGTGTCGGGGTGAAACAGCACGGGAGCGTGGCGGGTGGAGATCTTGCGAGCGCCAAGGCGGGAGACGGTGCGTTCCACCGCCTCGTCGGCGATGCGCTGCGGGCTCCAGAGCCCGGCCAGATCGCGGCTGGAGGAGTAGCCGTAATCCCGCTGCATGTCGCCATCCTGCTCGCCGATCAGCACACAGCTCAGGGAGTTGCGTGACGCCGCATAGCCTTTGACGAAGCCGTGGCTGTTGCCATAGACCTTGATACCGAGGTGGCTGGAGAAACCAGCCCCGTCGGAATGCTTGATGCGGGCGTCGCGACCGAGCGCTAGTCGCTCGCACTCGATGGCCAGCTCGATGCCGCGCTGGGGATCCAGTTCGATTTGGTGGCACAGCTGCAGATCGGGGGCATCCCAGGCCAGCAGGTCGGCATCAGCCAAGCCGGCACAGTCATCGGGCGAGGTGTGGCGGGCTATCTCCATGGCCGCTTCGACGGCGGCGCGGATGGCCGGCTTGCCCAGATCGGTAGTCGAGGAGGATCCCTTACAGCCATCGCGATAAACGGCGATGCCAAGGGCACCATCCTTGTTGAATTCGATACTTTCCAGTTCACAACCGCGGGTGTTCACCGACAACCCTGTCTGCTTGCTGATGGAGACTTCGGCCAGCGAGGCACCCAGTCCCTTGGCTATCTCCAGTGCCTCGGCAACGACGGCCTCGAGATGGGCTTGATCCTGGCGAATTTGGTCTTGCTGATCCATAACTCACATCTGTATGAAGGAAGGAAAGGGGGCTAAGCATATCAGACCCCTGCGCCCAGCGGGAGAAGCTGGTAACATATCCACCAACGTGAATGACAGGAATCAAGAGACCGATGAGTCAATATCAAGACGACAACGAGTTGGAAGACTGGGGCCCCAGCAAGACCCAGCTCAAGCGCGATGCGGAAGTGCTGCAGAAGCTGGGCGCGGAGATAGTCTCCCTGAGCCACAGCGAGCTGGAAAAAATCCCGTTGGATGAAGAGCTTGCAGATGCTGTCGAGCTGGGCCGCAAACTAAAACCCAAGAAGGATGAGTCCTTCCGTCGCCATTTGCAGTTCATCGGCCGTCTGATGCGCAGCCGTGATATCGAACCGATTGAAGAAGCGCTCTCCATCATCAAGAACCGCCACTCCACCGTGAATGCCCGCCTGCATCGTCTGGAGCAGTGGCGTGAGCGCCTGATCACCGAAGGTGACAGCGCCTTGAACGAGCTGATGTCCCAGTTTCATGAGCTGGACCGCCAGAAGCTGCGTCAGCTGATCCGTTCCGCCAACAAGGAACGGGAACTGAACAAGCCGCCTGTCGCCTATCGCGAAATGTACCAGTACCTGCGCGGTGAAATCGAAAACCTACTGTAAGTGGTGGCTCACGCCGCATGGCGAGCAGCAATCGACACAGCGTAAAACGGGGCCATATTGGCCCCGTTTTTTTATGCAGCTCGACGCACTAGTTGCCCGCGAGGCACTGGGTATGGGTACCGGGTTGCAGATAAGGCATCAGCAGTGGCGCCATCCCCTTGAGCACCTGCACCGGCAGGGCAGAGGTGAAGCGGAACTTGTCTGACTGGCTGCCCGGCACATAGGCGGTCAGGGTACCGAAGTGATCCTCCCCCAGATAGAAGACGAAGGTCGCGGTCCGGTTGCGTGCCAACGAGCTGGTCACGTTGCCATAACGGCCGACCGTTTCGATCCGGTTGTCACCCGTGCCCGTCTTGCCCCCCATCGGCAAGACAGTACCATCCGGCAGGGCAAAGGCGCCGGCTATGCGTCTGGCCGTTCCCCCTTCCACCACCTTCGACAGCGCATTGCGCAACGCGGTCGCCACCTCGGCCGGCAGCACTCGGGTGCCTTCGGTATGGAGCGGTTCAAACGCTGTCTCGAACGGCGTGCCCTTGGCGAACGAGAGGTGCTCGATACGCAGGGTCGGTGCACGAATGCCACCGTTCTGGATGATCCCCATCAGCTCGGCCAGTGCTGCGGGTCTGTCCCCCGAGCTGCCCAGGGCCGTCGCCAGCGAGGGGACTAGGTGATCGAACGGGTAGCCCAGTCTGGCCCAGCGTTGGTGAATATCGAGGAAAGCCTCGACCTCCAGCATGGTGCGGATACGGCTGTCCCTGGCACTGCGGTGACGGGTCTTGAACAGCCAGCTGTACACCTCTTGGCGCTCATCACGGCTGGCTTCGACCGCATCGGCAAAGGTCGCCTTGTCAAACTCCTTGAGGTAGGAGAGCAGCCACAGCTCCAGCGGGTGAACCCGGGCTATGTAGC
This sequence comes from Aeromonas piscicola, assembly GCF_000820005.1. Classification (GTDB taxonomy): domain Bacteria; phylum Pseudomonadota; class Gammaproteobacteria; order Enterobacterales; family Aeromonadaceae; genus Aeromonas; species Aeromonas piscicola. The sequence goes on from NZ_CDBL01000047.1 coordinate 8,247, forward strand.
CCTGATCCGGCAGCGAATACTTGCCGGGGCCATAGCTGGTATAGAGCTGCTCTATCCGCCTGTCGCTCAGCTTGTCACGCGGCAGCCGCTTCGCCAGGAAGGCGGCAAAGGTCTCCTGCGAGGCATCCGGCATCAGGTAGCGATGCACGGCGGCAAGCCGCACGGCGCTGGGCTTGAGGCCATCCAGGAAGGTGTCGAGCTGCTCATCTGCAGTCTTGCCGCGATACTTGCGCCAGAAGCGCAGCAGATAGGTCTGGCCCTCTTTATCGGCGAACTTGGCCAGATACTCGGTACGACGCGGATCCTTGTCATCCTTGAGCAGCTGGGCACGGTTGCCCTCCCGATACAGGCTGTAGCGCACTATGTCGCGCATCAGCCGCACGAATGGCAAGTTGATGGACTCGCGCAGCGCGTCACGGATCGCCGGAATGCGACCGTTATCCTCACGGCGGAAGTTGTTGAAGGTATGCATGCCGCCACCGGTGAAGAAACCTTCGCTCGGGCTGGCGGAGTACTTGCGATCCAGCGCAGCCTCCAGCATAAGCGGCAGGCTCTTGTCCTTGGCAGTCATCAGATAGGAGACGGCCCAGCGGCTGATGTTGTCCTGATTCGATACCTCGATCTTGCGCAGACTCTCTGCAGACATGTCCGCATAGCTGTCGTGCAGCTCGGATACTATCTCCAGATAAGTGGTCAATACCCGCAACTTGGCGGTGGACCCCAGCTCCAGCTTGCTGCCCTCGTTGATATCGAACGGCTGATCCGTGTTGTCAGTCTGCACCCGTACCTTGAAGCCTTCCGGCGACTTCTCGAACAGGGTGAAGCTGTATTTCACGTCCCCCGTCTTCTCCGGCGAGAGCAGGCGCTCACCAAACAGACCAACCTGGGCTGCGATGGCGGGATCCGCCAACTGCTGCAGGTAGCGGGAAATCTCATTTTGCAGTGGCATGTTGAGGCTGGTGTCAGCGGTCAGATCCATCCGGTCCAGATCATACAACTGCACCCCGAGCTGGCGACTGAGACGGGTACGCGCGACCTGCAAACCCTTGTTGTTGTTAACCTTGGTCATCGCAGGGGACTGCAGGAAGTCGCGGAAACCTATCTTGGCCTTGAGAGCGGCCTCCATCAATGGCGGCGTGATCATCCCCTCCTGCACGAACAGGCGCAGATAACTGTCGGTCAGGGTCGCCAGTGCATCACGCCCCTGTGCCAGATAGTAGGAGGGGCGACGGTGGGCAATCATCAGCGAGACTACCTGACGCAAGGCGAGTCCTTGCTCTGCAAGTGGTGCATCCTGGTTGCGGGCCGGATCCAGCAGACGATTGACCTCGTCCACATTGGCACCAAACCAGACCCAGAGGCCATCACCCAAGCCATGCACCTCACCATAACCCGGAGCGGCGGAGAGCGGAACCGAGTTGAGGTAGGCCCAGGCTACCAGCTTGCGCGCCTCCAGCGTCTTGGGGCCCAGCCGATAGGCGCGCACGCTGGCCGAGGCCATCTGGCGGATCTTCTCGGTGGGAGAGAGCGTCAGACCGTCCGGTGAGTGGCGATACTTCTCGACCTGAGTGGCCAGGGTGCTGCCGCCGGCGGACTGATCCTGCATATCCAGCGCCTTGCCGACCTGGGACATGGCCGCCTTGGCAAAACGGGGCCAATCCACCGCCGGGTTAGCCAGCGGTTGCTCGTTGCTCAGCAGATCACGGTTCTCAATGAACAGCAGCGACTGTATGACCAGCGGCGGGATGGAGGCAAAATCCGGATAATAGTGGGTCGGATACTTGAACTGATAGAAGGGCTCGGCCCGGCAGTCATGCAACGTCAGCCCGGCCTGTACCTTCTCGGTATAGGGAACGAAGAAGCCACGACTGGCGTAGTCATAGAGTGCATCGGAAAAATGCACCTGCTCGCTGACCTGATAACCCCGTTGCAGCAAGCGCTCCTGCATCATGGGCAGCAGCACGTAGCCGAGCCGCTTGTCAAAAGGGCCATCATCGGGGAAGGCTATCTGTTTGCTGGGGCCCTGCTCGACCTGATAGGTCAGCTTGGCAGCATAGCGGGAGATCTCCTGCGACTGCAGCCTGGATGTCTGCATTTCATAGCCAACCAGGGCGATCACAGCAGCCAGGCACAGCAAAAAGAGAAAACAGAACAACCAGCGCCACCAGGGACGACGTTTGCGCGTGTATTTGCCGTCCGCGCGTGGGACGGATGAATCCTGAGATGCCACTTTGTTCAAATCCGTCTGTTCTGATGCGCCCATATCAGCCCCACCATGGTTGCGCAATTTATTGTGTTTCACTCAAGCTTAGTCTTTTCAAGTCAATGGCTTGAAAACTATTGACCGCTTTGTAGTGATGGTAACAGGGCGATTATAAAAAGGGGAGCCGATTGTTGCAGCGCGCGAAGAGATCCGAGCTGATGGCGGAAAACAAAACACCGGCCAAAAGCCGGTGTTTTCAGGTCGCAGCTAAGCTGGTCTCTACTTGCTGGAGCTCATGGCCTTGAGCTTTGAGCTCAAATCTTTACGCTCTTTGGACAGCTCGGCATTCTTGATGATGTGATCGTCAACGCGCTCTTCATAGTCGGTACGCATGTTGGCGATGATGGCCTGGACCTCATCTATGCTCATACCCGGCTTGATGTAGTCGCTCAGGTTGTCGAGCAGCAGTACCCGCTTCTGGTTATCACGGATCTTCTTCTCGTTGTCGGCGATCTCGCGCTTGAGTTTGTTCTGGCGACGGGACATACGCACATATTCCAATACATCGCTGAAGGTGGACTTGTTTACTTGTTCCATATCGATACCACTGACTTAAGGTTGATAAAAGCAGGCCAAGTTACACCCGTACCAGCGAGAAAAGAAAGAGAGGGTACCGGCAAACTCAAGATGCCCTTTACTCTACCGAGTTATGAAGCAGATACAACCCTAATTGCAGGCTTGGCGCCGGGTTTCGGCAGCAGAGCATCGAGTGGAGAACCAAACAGACAGGCCACCATGAGGTAGCAATTATCACATCAGCAAGCAAGGGGCCGAAGGGTCTTGCTGTTTGAGCAAAGGCAATATGAAACAGCTGGTTATGGGGTAATAAGAGACAAAATATGACCAGAATTGCACAAAATAGCTGCTGAGATGCCAATTTCAGGCAATAAAAAACCCCGCTCGATGAGCAGGGTTTTTCGTGTTGGGTGCCTGGCAGTGTC
>NZ_CDBL01000048.1:0-329 GCF_000820005.1 Aeromonas piscicola
GGATCGGCTGCCAGCAGGGTCAGCCGTTCTTCCAGCTCATGAAGCTGGCGTTTCTTGCCCGATTGCAGCGCCATGCGCCGTGCCAATGAGTTTTGCAGCGAACGCACCACGTTGATATTGGCGGGCACCCCGTTGGAGGTGTAGCCCGCCCGGTAGGTTTTCACTTCCATCAGCTGGTTGAGCTGGGTTTTCTGCAGGCGTGGCAGCTCCAAGTCTTCAAACAGCAGATCCAGATACTCATCCTTGGAGATCTGGAACACGAAATCGTCAGCCCCTTCCCCCTGATTGGATGCCTGGCCTTCGCCCGATCCCTGACCTGCCCCCCCCCC
>NZ_CDBL01000048.1:409-24718 GCF_000820005.1 Aeromonas piscicola
CCCTGACCTGCCCCCCCCCCCTTGGGGCGGTCAATTTTGTCGCCGGAGACGAATTGATCATTTCCGGGATGCACCATCTCCCGTTTACCGCCTTGCCCCTGATGGAAATGGGGTTCGCCGATATCCTTGGTCGGGATGCTGATGCTCTCGCCCTTGTCTACGTCCTGAATGCTGCGCTTGGAGACAGCATCCGAGACCGCTTGTTTGATCTGCTTCTTGTAGCGGCGGATGAAGCGCTGCCGATTGACAGCGCTTTTGTTTTTGCCGTTGAGCCTGCGGTCGATAAAATGCGCCATAACTCCCCCTTGAACCACGGCAGGGTCAGGATGACTTGCGTACCCTGAGATACCATTCGGAGAGCAGTCGCACCTGTTTGCGGGTGTAACCTTTCTCCATCATCCGTTCGACAAAGTTATCGTGCTTCTTCTGCTCCTCGGCCGAGGTTTTGCTGTTGAAGGAGATAACCGGCAGCAGCTCTTCCGTGTTGGAGAACATCTTCTTCTCGATTACGGTGCGCAGCTTCTCGTAACTGGTCCAGTTGGGGTTACGGCCTGCATTGTTGGCTCGGGCCCGCAGCACGAAGTTGACGATTTCGTTGCGAAAATCCTTCGGATTGCTGATCCCGGCCGGTTTTTCAATCTTTTCCAGTTCGCTGTTGAGCGATGCCCTGTCAAACAGCTGACCGGTTTCCGGGTCACGGTACTCCTGATCCTGGATCCAGAAGTCGGCGTAGGTGACGTAGCGATCGAAGATGTTCTGGCCGTACTCCGAATAGGATTCGAGATAGGCGGTCTGGATCTCCTTGCCGATGAACTCCACATAGCGTGGTGTCAGATAGCCCTTGATGAACTCGAGGTAGCGATCATGCAGCTCCTGCGGGAACTGCTCGCGTTCTATCTGCTGCTCCAGCACGTAGAAGAGATGCACCGGGTTGGCCGCTACTTCCGCGTGGTCGAAGTTGAAGACGCGGGAGAGGATCTTGAACGCGAAGCGGGTCGACAGGCCATTCATGCCCTCGTCCACACCGGCGTAGTCACGGTACTCCTGGTAGCTCTTCGCCTTGGGATCCGTGTCTTTCAGGCTCTCGCCATCGTAGACCCGCATCTTGGAGTAGAGGCTGGAGTTTTCCGGCTCTTTCAGTCGCGAGAGGACGGAGAACTGACCCAGCAGCTCCAGAGTGCCAGGCGCACACTTAGCGTCGGTCAGCTCACTGTTGATCAGCAGTTTTTCGTAGATCTTCACCTCTTCCGAGACACGCAGGCAGTAGGGCACCTTGACGATGTAGACACGGTCGAGGAAGGCCTCGTTGTTCTTGTTGTTGCGGAACTGCTGCCACTCGGATTCGTTGGAGTGAGCTAGCAGAATGCCGTCGAAGGGGAGGGCGGAAAGCCCCTCTGTGCCGTTGTAGTTTCCCTCCTGGGTCGCGGTCAGCAGCGGGTGCAGCACCTTGATCGGCGCCTTGAACATCTCCACGAACTCCATTATCCCCTGGTTCGCCTTGCACAGTGCCCCCGAGTAGGAGTAGGCATCGGCATCATCCTGGGCAAAATGCTCCAGCATGCGGATGTCGACCTTGCCGACCAGAGAGGAGATATCCTGGTTGTTGTCATCGCCCGGTTCTGTCTTGGCTATGGCAATCTGATCGAGGATGGAGGGGTTGACCTTCTCTACCTTGAATTTGGAGATGTCGCCACCGAACTCGTGCAGTCGCTTGGCCACCCAGGGCGACATGATGGGGCGCAGGTAGCGGCGCGGGATGCCGTACTCTTTTTCCAGCAGCTCGCCATCCTCTTCGATGTCGAACAGACAGAAGGGGTGATCGTTGACCGGTGAGCCCTTGATGCGATAGACAGGCACTTTCTGCATCAGAGACTTGAGTTTTTCAGCCAGAGAGGATTTGCCGCCGCCAACCGGCCCCAGCAGATAGAGGATCTGCTTCTTCTCTTCCAGCCCTTGAGCCGAGTGCTTGAGGTAGGAGACGATCTGTTCGATGGCCTCTTCCATGCCGTAGAAATCTTTGAAGGCGGGATAGCGTGCAACGACGCGGTTGGAAAAAAGGCGACTGAGTCTGGGATTGACCGAGGTGTCGATCATTTCCGGCTCGCCGATGGCGACCAGCAAGCGCTCGGCAGCGGAGGCGTAGCAGGCTTTGTCCTGCTTACACATATCCAGAAACTCCTGGATGCTGTACTCCTCTTCCCTCGCTTTCTCGTATCGCTGTTGATAATGCTCGAAGATGCCCATAACTTTGCCCTCGTTATAGTCGCTTACCCTGAAAAGAGTGGATCACTACTTTTGTTCTGTTTACCTCATTAAGCCTAGTCAACAGCCCCCAGTAATCCATCACCATCTATTGGTTTAAATTTGCAAGGGTACTTCCCGATCCTGATGCGGGAATACGCAATCAGTGACATACCTATGTTACTGACTGTTAAATTATTTTTGCCACGATAGTGAGGTAAATGTCAAAGACATAAAAAATAAATGTTTGCCAGAAAATGGAAAGAAGATCGAATTTCTCGGGTCATCTGGCTGCAGCCTAGACGGGGCAAGGGGAGGGGGAATGGCAAGAGGAAAATACATTACGCTTACGTTAGCGTAATGTATTATGTTTGGTGTTTTAGCTCTAATTTTTACATTGACGCTACATTGTGGCTGCTCTAGATTGGCCCTGTGTCAGGCAGTCAGCGCTTTAGCAAGAGAGTGGTTGGCTGCTGATACAAAGCTCTGTTTAAGCACGTTTCCGTTGGCTTGACCCTCGCAAAAGCGAGGGTCTTATTTTTTCAGCGCTGTGCGAACGTGCACGGAGATGATCAGTCGTTATGGGCAGGGTAGATCCGTGATATGGCTGCCAGCACGTCAGCAAACGGATGCATGGCCAGCTGGCCAAAGCCGGCCAGGCTTTTTGCCTTGACCCGGGTGGTCAGTGGCGTGGCAATGCCGCACAGAAAACGGGTCAGAATGCGAGGATGGCTGGTGTGGCACAAGGCTATCAGGGGATCGCACCAGGCACGCAACCCGTTTTCGTTAGGCAGGGTGAGGGTTGGCAATGGCGGCAGTATGGCGACCTCGCCACGGCAGACTGAGCAGTGGCCACACTGGCTTGGTGCCTGCTCATCGGCAAAGTAGCGGGCCAGTTCATGGCTCAGGCAGCGAGTCGATGTAAAGAAAGCCAGTAAGGCCTGCAACCGGGCCAGTTCACTCAACTCCTTTTTCTCGAACAGGGCATATAGCTGATCGGCCAGAACATCGATGTCCACCCCTTGGCGCAGGATCCGATAGACATCTGTCATCTGCTTGCTTTCCAGTTCTATCCAGCCCTGCTGTTGCAGATAATCCAGTGCCGCCGCCGCTCGCTGCCGCTCCCCCTGATAACCCTGCCAGAGGGCATCGAAGTCCATGGTGCACCAGCTGCGCGCCTGCGGGGCGCAGGCAAACAGCTGCTCCAGAAACTGGCGTCGGTCGGGATTGAAACGGGTCAGGATCTCGGCCTTGTCCAGCACGAACTTGAAGCGATATTCGGCGAAGTAGCTGTAGGCTGGCATTATGATGCCTGCCATCTCCAGATAGACCAGCAGTGTCTTGAGCGGCAACTGGCGGATATTGGTGTCGTTGGAGAGGCGCAGCAGACCAAACTCCCACTCGCTGCCACTTTGCTGCAGGATCTCGAGCAGCGCCACTATGGCGGTGCGATCGGGCGTATCTCCGTAAACGAAATTCTCCAGCACGGGGAGCTGGGCGCGATTGGCCAGCACTATGCAGCGGGAAGGGAGCCCATCCCGCCCGGCACGGCCGATCTCCTGGCTGTAGTTCTCGATGGATTTGGGCAGATCGTAGTGAATGACCCGGCGAATATCGGCCTTGTCGATCCCCATGCCAAAGGCGATGGTGGCCACGATGCAATCCACCTTGCCTGCCATGAAGCCATGCTGGATCTGGCTGCGCAGGGCCGAGTCGAGCCCGGCATGATAGGCACGCGCCCTGATCCCCGCCCGTTGCAGCAGCTCGGCGCACTGTTGCGCCGTGTGCTGCAAGGTGACATAGACGATGGTGGGGGCGCTGTGCTCCCGTCGCACTTCTGCTTGCAACCATCCATCGCGCGCCTCGGCGGGCAGCGGCACCACGGCCAGATCCAGGTTGCCACGATAGAAACCGGTGACGATCAGCCCCTCATCTTCGATATCGAACTTGGCCTGCATGTCGGCCATGACCGCCGGAGTGGCGGTTGCGGTCAGCAGCAACACCTGGGGGATCTTCAGCTCGCGACGGTAAGCCGGCAGCTTGAGGTAGTCGGGTCGAAAGTTGTGACCCCACTCCGAGATGCAGTGCGCCTCATCCACCACCAGCATCGACAGCGGCACTTGCTGGATGAAGCGGCGAAAGCGCTCGTTCTTGAGCCGCTCCACCGAGATCATCAGGATCTTGAGCTGACCGTCACTGACCTGCTGCATCACGCGGCGGCTCTCCTCCGGCGTCTGGCTCGAATCCAGGGTCGCGGCAGCGATCCCCTTGCTGTGCAAAAAGGCGAGCTGGTCGTGCATCAGGGCGATCAGCGGGGAGATCACCAGGGTCAAGTGGGGCAGGGCAAGGGCGGGCAGCTGGTAACAGAGAGACTTGCCGGAGCCGGTGGGGAAGATGGCGGCGGCGCTCTGGCCTGCCAGCAACCGGCTGATCACCGCCTCCTGACCGGGTCTTAACTGGTCGAAGCCGAAGTGGCGGGTCAACAGGGACGAGATCATGGCAGGGCTCCAATGCAAAACCGGCATGATACCACCGCCGGGAAGTGTCTGGACGGCTATCCGGGGGAAAACGGCATCCAATTGGGCGCCGTTGATATTGTGTTATCGCATTGTTATAGGTTTTTTGTGAGGTTAACCGGATATTTTTCAGTGATTATGTGGAAAAAAGCGATTGCAGATGGGATATTCCTTGTCCGCAATCCCGTGTGTTTCCGGACAGGCTCAATAGAAGGCTTGCCGGGGCAGATGACGCCAGCCTGTGACATGGGTGTCGCCTGGCGTAGCGGTTGCCAACAGGACTAATGATTCACGCACTTAGGTGCTCAGGGACTATTTGATGACACAACAACACCCCCTCATGCGACTGGTCAACAGCACCAGTCTGGTTAGCCAGATCCTGGTCGGTCTGGTACTCGGTATCCTGCTTGCCATGTTCATGCCGGAATGGGCCAAAACGGCGGGTCTGCTTGGCAGCCTGTTCGTCGGTGCCTTGAAGGCGGTTGCTCCACTGCTGGTCTTTGTACTGGTCATGGCAGCGATCATCGGCCACAAGCAGGGTCAGAAGAGCAACATGAAGCCGATCCTGCTGCTCTATTTGCTGGGCACTTTCCTGGCTGCGGCGGTTGCCGTCGTGGCCAGCTTCCTGTTCCCCTCCAACCTGCATCTGGTGGCAAGCAGCGCCGAGATCACCCCACCGGGCGGCATCACCGAGGTGCTGCAGACCCTGCTGTTCAACGTGGTGACCAACCCGGTCAAGGCGCTGATGGATGCGAACTATATCGGTATCCTGGCCTGGGCCATCGGTCTTGGCATCGCCATGCGCCACGCCAATGACAGCACCAAGGCGTTGATCACTGATCTCTCCCACGGCGTCTCCACCATCGTCAAGGCGGTGATCCGCTGCGCGCCGCTCGGTATTTTGGGGCTGGTCGCGTCCACCCTGGCCGAGACCGGCTTCGATGCGCTGTTTGGCTATGCCCAGCTGCTGGTGGTGCTGATCGGCTGCATGCTGTTCATCGCCTTCGTGGTCAATCCGCTCATCGTGTTCTGGAAGATCCGACGCAACCCTTATCCGTTGGTGCTGACCTGCCTGAAAGAGAGCGGCGTGACCGCCTTCTTCACCCGCAGCTCCGCCGCCAACATTCCGGTCAACATGACGCTGTGTGAAAAACTGCGTCTGCCGGAAGATACCTATGCGGTCTCCATCCCGCTGGGTGCCACCATCAACATGGCCGGCGCCGCCATCACCATCACCGTGCTTTCCATGGCGGCGGTACACACCCTGGGGATGGAAGTGGATCTGGCCACCGCCGTGCTGCTCTCCGTGGTTGCCACCATCAGTGCTTGCGGCGCCTCCGGCGTGGCCGGCGGCTCCTTGCTGCTGATCCCGCTGGCGTGCAGCCTGTTTGGTATCGGCAACGACATCGCCATGCAGGTGGTGGCCGTCGGCTTTATCATCGGCGTGCTGCAGGATTCTGCCGAGACAGCGCTTAACAGTTCCACCGACGTGCTGTTTACCGCTGCGGCCTGCATGGCCGAGGATGAAGCACTGCTGGATACCTCGCCGCTGCCAAGCCGCGAAGCTTGATAGCCAGCTTTCATAGCACCGTGCACAACGCCCTCTTCGGAGGGCGTTTTTTATGCCGGTTTGCTACGGCCGAATACAGGGGAGATGCATGCAAGGAAGCCCCGCCCTGGTAGCGGCTTGTCTATCTGCAAGGCCACAATGTCAGGCCAGTGCGGTCGGTCATATCAGCGATTTGCAAGCGTGTGGCCGCGACATGGCAAGAGACTCATGGACGTGAGCCATACGGGCGGCGCGAGGTTTATCTGAGGAAAACCATGGGGGTGATGAGAGTCATGCCATCCGCCTGCCTTGCCGAGTTCGGCCCTGAGGCTGCGAACAACATGCCAGCCGGGGATAGGGTGCTCAAACTGATGGCCATGGTCATGTCACTGACTTGGGCTGGGGGACGCCATAAAAAATGCCCGCCATCATGGGCGGGTATTTGCGGCAGGCATCAGCCTTGTCGTCACTTCCTGGCGATTAGCCAACCATCTGGTAGAGGATGGCTGAGATGGCGATCGTGCCCATCAGGGCGACGAACGCATTGCTGATGTGGCCCTGGTATTTCGCCATGGCCGGCACGCGCTTGATGGCGTACATCGGCATGATAAAGAGGATGGTGGCTATGATGGGGCCGCCCAGAGATTCAATCATGCCGAGGATGGAGGGGTTGGCCACCGCCGTGCCCCACAGGGTCAGGATGAAGAAGGCGATGATGAAGATCTCGACCTTCTTGTGGTTCGGCTCTTTGCCTGACTTGCGCATGTTCTGCACTATCATCCCTTTCAGACCTTCACGGGCACCCAGGTAGTGACCGAAGAAGGAGGAGACGATGGCCACAAACGCAACCAGCGGGCCGAAGTAGGAGATGATGGGGCTGGCATGCTGGTTCGCCAGGTAGGAGAGCACGGCTATGTTCTGGGACTTGGCTTCTGCCAGCTGGGCCGGGGTCAGGCTCATGACGCAGGAGAAGACAAAGAACATCACGAAGCCCAGCAATATGGTGGCGGTGCGCTTGAGAATGGCGTCGGATTTTTCGACCGCATGCTCGCCATGATCACGGCGCTGGGCCAGGGAGAAGCTGGAGATGGCCGGGCTGTGGTTGAAGGAGAACACCAGTACCGGGATGGTCAGCCACAGGGTGGTGGCGAAGTCTTTGGCAGAGGGCACCTGGGAGAGGGCGGCGCCGGTCCAGTCCGGGATCAGGTAGAAGGAGATCCCCACCAGGATGGCGATGAGTGGGTAGACCAGGAACTCGGTGACCTTCAGCATCAGCTTTTCGCCGGCCAGCATCACCGACATCATGCCCATGATCAGCACGATGGAGAGGATCCAGCGCGGTGGCGCCGTCATCTGCAACTGATTGACCATGAAGCTTTCGACCGTGTTGGTGATACCGACACCGTAGATCAGCACTATGGGATAGATGGCAAAGAAGTAGAGCAGGGTGATTAATTTTCCGGCACCCACTCCGAAGTGCTCTTCCACTACTTCCGTGATGTCGGCATTGGGCTTGCTGGAGGAGAGTACAAACCGAGCCAGGCCGCGGTGGGCCAGGTAGGTCATGGGGCCGACCAGCAGCGCCATCACCACCAGTGGCCAGAAGCCACCCATGCCGGCGTTGATGGGCAGGAACAGTATGCCCGCGCCGACGGCGGTGCCGAACAGGCTGATCACCCAGCTGCTGTCTTGTTTGGTCCAACCACGAGATTGGATGGAGCGGGTTCCTTGCTCCTGTGAGGTCGCAACGTCCTGTGCGCCGGTGACAGTATTAGTCATGTGTCTCACCCCGAATGTGTGGTTTTAATCAGTCGGCGCAAGGATACGGTTTTTTTAATCAAAAATGTTGATCAAATTCATCTTAATGAGGGCCAGACCCGCACTCTTTTGCGGAAATGTGATCGAAGGAAGAATTAATCAATTATTTTTTATAAAGCGCTTCGTTATTTTAGTGTTAACGAGCAAATGTTGCACAGCAATCTGTTGGCAAAATGTTATATAGAAATCTGGCGAGACAGTTGGCGGATCATGCTGGCGGTCGCCCCCCAGATAAAGTGGTCCTGCCAGGGTATCCAGTAGATGGTGTGGCGGTGATCGGCTCTGGGAATGGTCAGGGCGATATGGTGGTGCGGATCCAGCAGGTGATTGAGCGGCACTTCGAAGGCCTGCGCCACCTCATCCTGGCTCAGGGTGAGCTGATAATCGGCGGCCACCAGTCCCAGCACCGGCAGTACCTCGTATTGGGAGACGGTATTGAGGGGGCTGAGGGTGCCTATGATCTCGATCTGGGCGGGCGCGATGCCTAGCTCTTCCTGGGTTTCCCGCAGCGCGGTGTGGATCAGATCCCGGTCGTCGGGATCCTGCCTGCCACCGGGGAAGCTTATCTGGCCCGCATGATGGCGCAGATGGGGGCTGCGACGGGTCAGCAGCAGTTGCAGGCCGTCGGCCCGCTCGACCAGCGGCAGCAAGACGGCGGCAGGCTTGAGCCCTGCCACCGTCAGTCGATGGGCAGGGGCGGGGCGTTGCAGCAAGAAGCGGGTCAGCAGTTCGGTGCGGTCCATCTCGGCTATGTCTCTCAACTCTTCTCTTGGCTCTGCTCTTGAGTCTCTCGCGTGGCGATCTTTCTGTCCATTTGTCAGGCGCTCAGCGCAGCGCATCCAGCAGCGGCAGTATGCGGGCCACCTTGTCATAGGTCTCCTGATATTCGCTGTCCACCTCGGAGTCGGCGATGATGCCGCCACCGGCCCAGCAGTGCAGCTGGCCATCCGCCGCTATCAGGGTACGGATGCAGATGCTGGTATCCATCCGGCCATGCTGGCTCAGGTAGCCGATGCTGCCGCAGTAGGCGTTGCGTCGCTGAGGCTCCAGCTCCTCAATGATCTCCATGGCCCTGATCTTGGGGGCGCCCGTGATGGAACCGCCCGGGAAACAGGCGCGCAACAGATCCACCGCCTGCCAGCGGCTGCCCAGCTCGCCGTGGATGGTGGAGACCAGATGGTGCACCGCCGGGAATGACTCCACCGCGAACAGACTGGGCACGTGGACTGAACCTGGCCGACTCACCCTGCCGATATCGTTGCGCAGCAGATCCACAATCATCAGATTTTCCGATCTGTCCTTGTCGGCGCCAGCCAGTTCAAGGGCGCTGGCCTGATCTTGCTCTGGATCGGCAAGCCGTGGACGGGTGCCCTTGATGGGCTTGGTTTCGATATGGCGATCATCGAGCAACAGGAACCGCTCGGGGGAGAGGCTCAGGATGGCACTCTGGGGTAGCCGGATAAAGGCTGAGAAGGGGGCACGGTTGGCACGGGACAATGCCTGATAAGCCTGCCATTCATCACCGCGATAGGCGGCGCTGAAACGCTGGGTCAGGTTGATCTGGTAACAGTCACCGGCACTCAGGTAAGCCTGTACCCGCGCAAATTTCTCGCCATATTCGGCGCGGCTCATGTTGCTGCGCCACTCCCCCTGCAGGGCAAATGGCGGCACTGGCATCTCGTGCTGCGCCGCCAGCCACTGTAGCCGGCGATTAAGGCCGACTTCATCACCCCAGTGCACCAGCTGCCAGGCGCCACTCGCCACATCTCGCAGCAGCGCCCAGTCGTAAATGCCCACCGCCATGTCTGGCACGGACACATCCCGTTCAGCCTGCACCGGCAGCCGTTCGAAGCGGCGGCCCAGATCATAGCCAAACAGCCCGAGGGCGCCGCCAATAAAAGGCAGCGTGTCGCTGTGTGGCGCTATTGCACCCAGCAGTTCGCGTTGCCGTTGTGCCAGCAGGATCAGGGGATCTGCATCAAACGACTGGCGCTGTTCACCCTGGGCTATCCAGGTCAAGGGCCCCTCGGTCTGCAGGGTCGCCAGCGGGTCGGCTGTGATGATGTCAAAACGGTTGTCCGCCCCTTGAGGGCCGGCCGACTCCAGCAACATGGCCCAGGGCTGATGATGCAGGCGGGCAAACAGCGCATGCAGCGCCGTCTGGTGATCAAAATGGTGGATATGAAGAGTTGGTTTCATTTTTTGTTACACAGGCAACAGTTTGCACCCTGCTCCCTAGCCGGTACGGGGGGGCAAGCGTATCATAGGCGCCGGAATTTTTAGAAAAAACACGCCGTTGTCTATCGGATCGGCAGGCACCTCGCCTGGCACCACCACACCGAAGCACGGCTCATATGGAAGCCCTTGCTTTGCCGTCACGGCGAAGACAAGGACCAGTGAGGATGATATGAGCATCATTAAAAAACAGGATTTTATCGATTCCGTCGCCGACGCCCTGCAGTACATCTCCTACTATCACCCCCTCGATTTCGTCCATGCCGCCAAGGCTGCCTATGACCGCGAGATCAACCCGGCCGCCAAGGATGCCCTGGCCCAGATCCTGATCAACTCCCGCATGTCCGCCGAAGGCCATCGCCCCCTGTGTCAGGATACAGGTATCGTCACCTGTTTCGTCAAGATCGGCATGCAGGTGCAGTGGGACAGCGACATGACGGTGCAGGAGATGGTGGACGAGGGCACCCGCCGTGCTTACACCAATCCGGACAACCCGCTGCGCGCCTCGGTACTGGCCGACCCGGCCGGCAGCCGCAAGAACACCAAGGATAACGCCCCTGCTGTCGTGCACATCGACATGATCCCCGGCAACAAGGTGGAAGTGAGCATAGCGGCCAAGGGCGGCGGCTCCGAGAACAAATCCAAGATGGTGATGCTCAACCCCTCCGATGACGTGGTCGAGTGGGTGCTGAAAACCGTGCCGACCATGGGCGCCGGCTGGTGCCCGCCCGGCATGCTGGGGATCGGCATCGGCGGCACCGCCGAGAAGGCGGCCGTGCTGGCCAAGGAAGCCCTGATGGAGCATATCGACATTCAGGAGCTGATCGCTCGTGGTCCCGAGACCACCGAAGAGAAGCTGCGGGTCGAGCTCTATGACAAGGTCAACAAGCTCGGGATTGGCGCTCAGGGCCTGGGCGGTCTCACTACCGTGCTGGACGTGAAGGTCAAGAGCGCCCCGACCCATGCCGCCTCCAAGCCGGTGGTGATGATCCCCAACTGTGCCGCCACCCGTCACGTCCACTTCGAACTGGATGGCTCGGGCCCGGCCGAGTTGACCCCGCCAAAACTGGCCGATTGGCCAGAGATCACCCGCGAAGCGGGGGCCAACGTGCGTCGCGTCAATGTCGACGGCATCACCAAGGCCGAGCTTGCCAGCTGGAAGAGCGGCGATACTGTACTGCTCTCCGGCAAGATCCTCACCGGTCGCGACGCCGCCCACAAGCGCATCGCCGACATGCTCAAGAAGGGGGAAGGCCTGCCGGAAGGGGTCGATTTCACCAACCGCTTCATCTATTACGTCGGCCCGGTCGATGCGGTGCGTGACGAAGTGGTCGGCCCTGCCGGTCCCACTACCTCCACCCGGATGGACAAGTTCACCGACATGATGCTGGGTGAAACCGGCCTCATCGGCATGATCGGCAAATCCGAGCGTGGCCCCAAGACGGTCGAGAGCATCAAGCAGCACCAGGCCGTCTATCTGATGGCCGTCGGTGGCGCCGCCTATCTGGTGGCCAAGGCGATCAAGAAGGCGCGCGTGGTGGCCTTTGCCGATCTGGGCATGGAAGCCATCTATGAATTCGAGGTGGAAGACATGCCGGTGACAGTGGCGGTGGACTCTCAGGGCAACAACATACACGAGACAGGCCCGGCCTACTGGTCGGCCAAGATTGCCGAGCTCGATGGCAAGCTCTCCTGAGTCGCCAACTTGCCGGTAGCCGCTTCACGGCCATAAGGTGAAGCGGGCAACTCGCAGATCGAGTGCAACATAGGCACAGCGCAAAAAGGCGACCCCAGGGTCGCCTTTTTCTATGAGTGTCAGGCCGGATTGGCGACCGGTTCATGGGCAAGATCGCCGTTGCTCACTGGGGGCATTTTCGTCCTGTCATCTCTGTTGGTGACCAGGTCTGTGCCTACGACTGTTCCTACGACTCAGCCTTTGCACTGTGTCATCCTCTCGCTCGATCGGCCCGGTATCAATGGTTGAGATAGATATCCTGTCCGCCATAGGCCAGCGCGCCGTTGTGAGCGGGGAGGGCGGTCCCTGCCGGTTCGAAGAAGCGAGTCAGCACCCCGAAGCGTTGCCCCAGCTTGCTCAGCTTGGCGCGATCCAGCGAGACCTGCTCAGGCAGCCAGGTCAGGACGGCCGCGCAGTGACCATTGCCCAGACTCTGCTCCAGCATGCGCTGCCAGTTCTTGATCTTGGGGCTGTGTACCACCAGCACCCGATCAGGATTGATCCCCTGCGCCTGCAGCTGTTTGGCCACCGGCAGGCCCGGCGGGGCAATCAGCAGGATCCAGCCCGTGTCGCCGTGGCTCAGTCTCACCAGCTCGTCGAGCAGCGGCGGTTCCTGGCTGGCAGATGCGGTGAGACGTTCATCTTCCACCTTGCCCTGATGCCGGGTGGGCCAGGGATTGCTCATGCTGACAGAGGCGGTGAAAGGGGGATGACTCATGGGCTGGCTCATATGTTTGTCCTGTATGAATAACCATGCTGTATGCACATACAGTAGTTGTAACTCACACCAGTGACAAGCCATTTATGGTCAAAAATGTGATCTAATCGGCAGGGTTTATATCCATGCAATTGATTTTAATGGATATTTACTTGTCGCCAGGTGTGGGTGTTTTTTAGGCTATGGACAAAGCGGGAGCAGGCGCCCATGGTTATACAGTCGGTTTGTGAAGAGGAGAGATAAGGATGGACGTCAGCACCTTGCAACGACTGGATGCCAATATCCTGCTCGGGATCATCAATGAGAAGCTGCGGCTGGAGTGCGATGGTCTGGAGGAGTTATTGGCCTATTACGACATGACGGAGGATCAGCTCGCGACCCGTTTATTGCAGATAGGCTATCACTACGACCCCATGAGCAATCAGTTCAAGGCGCATGGTTAAAGGGGATATAGCCATCACAGGGCATCGTCAGTCTGGTCCCATGAACAGCGCACATTGAAAACGATTTCAATGTGCGCTGTATTTTCAGTTATTTTCATGGATTTTCAGTACTTGGCAATGATTGAAAACCTATTCACGGATTTATATTTGCATTGTTTTGTTAAGTTGCTGATTTTAAATGAAATGAGTGTTCTTGCTTAATAAGTTTCAGGAAAGGGTTTTCAAGCTTGAACTGTCATTTTTATACGTTAAAGTGTGACTTGCGTTAACTTTTCAACCATCGGCTTTAGCTAGTATGCCCACGCCGGAACATATTCTGAGATAACAACAGCACCGGTCCCTGATGGGATAACAATTTTATTATTCTGTAACGAAGGAAATGGTTTATGGCTACCAAGAAGAAGACAGACCAGGATCTCCAACTGGATAAAGATCAGCTCAAGGCGAGTATCGTGCGTCACCTGCGTTCTACCTTGGGTACAAGCGAACAGAAAGCCTCGCCAGAAGCGTGGTGGAAAGCGACCGCAGCCGCCGTCAACGAACAGGTGTACGAGCGCCTGACCCGCACTCAGCAGACTCATTTCAAGAAAGATACTCGTGCGATTCACTATCTCTCTGCTGAATTCCTGATGGGGCGTTTGACCTCCAACAACCTGCACAACCTTTCCTTGTACAAAGTGTGTGAAGAGGCGTTGGGTGAACTCGGTCTGGAACTGACCGACCTGTGTGAACAAGAGCCGGACATGGCGCTCGGCAACGGTGGCCTTGGCCGCCTGGCCGCCTGTTTCATCGATTCGCTGGCGACCCTGAATTACCCGGCTGTCGGCTACGGCATCCATTACGAGCACGGCTTGTTCCGTCAGGAGATCCAGGATGGTCGTCAGATAGAGCGTCCGGACTCCTGGCGCGAATATGGCAACCCCTGGGAGATCTGCCGTCCAGAATCCGTGCAAGAGATCCCGCTCTACGGCTATGTGGAAACCGTGTTTGGTGACAAGGGCGGCTTGAAGAAGGTATGGCACGCCGGGCGCAAGATCAAAGGGGTGCCTTGGGATATCCCTGTGGTAGGTTTTGGCGGCCATACCGTCAACATACTGCGTCTGTGGGAATCCCGCGCCTCCGAGTTTTTTGACTGGGACGTGTTCAATGCCGGTGGCTACATCGACTCCCAGGCCGAGAAAGCCCAGGCCGAAACCATCTCCAAGGTGCTCTACCCGAACGATGAGACAGATGCTGGTAAAGAGCTGCGTCTGATCCAGCAGTACTTCTTCTGTGCCTGTTCCATCAAGGACATCATGCGTCGCTACAAGCGGGTGCATGGTTCGGATTTCAGCAACTTTGCCGCCCAGATCGCCATTCAGCTCAACGATACCCACCCGACCGTGGCCATCCCCGAGCTGATGCGGGTGCTGGTGGACGAGGAAGACTTGAACTGGGATGCCGCCTGGACCATCTGCTATCGGGTCTTCTCCTATACCAACCACACCCTGCTGCCGGAAGCGCTGGAGAAATGGTCCGTCAGCCTGTTCGAGAAAGTGCTGCCTCGCCACCTGGAAGTGATTTACGAGATCAACGCCCGCTTCCTGAGCGAACTAGTCGAGCCAAAGTGGCCGGGCAACGACGCCATCAAGGCCAAGCTCTCCATCATCGAAGAAGGGGACGTGCGCAAGGTGCGCATGGGCAACCTGTGCGTGATCGGCTCGTCCAAAGTGAACGGTGTGGCCGAGATCCACTCCAAACTGGTGAAGGAAGATCTCTTCCCCGAGTATGCCGAGCTGTGGCCAGAGAAAATGTGCAATGTGACCAACGGCGTGACCCCCCGTCGCTGGCTGCTGGCCTGCAACCCCGAGTTGGCCGAGCTGTACAACGAAGTGGTGGGCAAGGAGTGGCCGTTGCAGCTCGACAAGCTGCGCGCCGTCACCAAGTTTGCCGACGACAAGGCGTTCCAGCAGCAGTTCATGACCATCAAGCGTCATAACAAGGAGAAGCTGGTCAAGGTCATCAAGGCCGAAACCGGCATCGATGTGAGCGCCGAGGCGATCTTTGACGTCCAGATCAAGCGTCTGCACGAGTACAAACGCCAACAGCTGAACCTCATCCACATCATGGCGCTCTACCGTCGCCTGCTGGCGAACCCCGACTATGACATGCACCCGCGCGTGTTCATCTTCGGCTCCAAGGCGGCGCCCGGTTACAAGCTGGCCAAAGACATCATCTACGCCATCAACAAGCTGGCGGATCGGGTCAACAACGATGCTCGCATTCAGGGCAAGCTGAAGGTGGTGTTCATGCCGAACTACCGCGTCAGCCTGGCTGAGAAGCTGATCCCGGCCGCCGATGTCTCCGAGCAGATCTCCACCGCCGGGTATGAGGCCTCCGGTACCGGCAACATGAAGATGGCATTGAACGGTGCCATCACCATAGGGACGCTGGATGGTGCCAACATCGAGATCGCGGAAGAGGCGGGTGCCGAAAACTGCGCCATCTTTGGTCTGAACGTGGACGAGGTAAAGGCATTGAAAGGACGCGGCTACAACCCGTATGACTTCTACTATGCCAACTCCGAGCTCAAGGCTGTGCTGGACTGGTTCGATACCGACTACTTCACGCCGGGTCGTCCGGGCGAACTCTCCTCCATCAAGCGCTCCTTGCTGGAAGGGGGTGATCCCTACCTGACCCTGGCCGATTTTGCCTCCTACTCCGAAGCGCACAAGCTGATCGATACCTGGTATCGGGATCCGGCGCTCTGGGCCAAGAAGGCCATCATCAACTCGGCCACCATGGGCAAGTTCAACTCGGATCGCTCCATTCAGGATTACGTGGATCGGATCTGGAATCTGAAGAGCTGCAACGTACAAGGTTGATAACCTCTTGATATGAAAAAGCCCTCGCATTGCGAGGGCTTTTTGCTGGGGTCGAGTCAGCGGATCAGAGAATGTCTCCGACAAAGTAGGCAAGCCCTGCCAGCAGCACGGTGAACACGACGTTCAATGCCATCCCGGCTTTCATCATCTCTTTTTGGCGGATATGGCCGCTGGCGAAGACGATGGCGTTGGGTGGGGTGGCCACCGGCAGCATGAAGGCGCAGGAGGCACCGATGGCGATCAGCACCGCCATGACGATGGGGGAGACGCCAAGTGCCTCGGCCACCCCGGCAAACAGCGGGATCAGCAGGGCTGCGGTGGCGGTATTGGAGACCAGTTCGGTCAGGAATACCACGAAGGCCGCCAGCATCAGCAACACGATGAAGATGTCGGCATGGGAGAGCACGGCCGAGAGGTGGCTGGCCAGGAAGGCACTGGTACCGGTGGCCTTGAGGATGGCGCTCAGGGTCAGGCCGCCGCCAAACAACATCAGCACGCCCCAGTCGGTGTTCTGGTTGACGTCATCCCAGCTGGCGACGCGGCTGACCACGATGGCGATGATGGCACCCATGGCGATCAGTGTATCGAGTTGAGGTATGCCGCCGAAGGCGTTGGAGATGGGCTGCGAGCCGATCCAGAGCACCACTGTGGTCAGGAAGATGGCCAGCGTGACCTTGCGTTCACGAGTCCAGTTGATGGTGACATCCTGGATCTCGACCCTGTGGTTGAGCTGCGGGCGGGTGACCAGATAGAGGAGGGCAATGCCACAGGGCATCAGGATCAACACCACAGGGATGCCGAATTTCATCCAGTCGGTGAAGCCGATCCCCATCTGGGCGGCTGCGATGGCGTTGGGCGGGCTGCCGACCAGGGTGCCTATGCCGCCGATACTGGCGCTGTAGGCAATACCCAACAGCACGAACACGAAAGTAGCGCGATCTTTCTTGCTGTCGAGCCGTGTCAGCATGCCGATAGCCAGTGGCAGCATCATGGCGGTAGTGGCCGTGTTGCTGATCCACATGGACATGGCGGCAGTAATGGTAAACAAGAGTATGACGCCCCAGCCCAAGTGGCCGTTGGCCAGGTGCATCACCTTGCCCGCCATCAGGGTGTCCAGCCCCTGTTTGGAGAGGGCGGCTGCGAGGGCGAACCCCCCGAAGAACAGGAACAGGATGGGGTTGGCAAAGTCGGTGAGGGACTTGCTCATGTCAAACACCCCGAGCACGGTCGCTAGCAGGGGCACCAGCAGGGCCGTGATGGTCACGTGCAGGGCTTCGGTCAGCCAGAGAATGGCGATGAAGACCAAAATACCAAGCCCTTTGTTGACCATGGGGTCAAACGGTAGCCAGGCCAGCATGGCGCAAAGTAGCAGGACATCCAGGATGACGATCCCGGATTTGATGTCAAGCCAGCGAGATGGAGGGGCGGAGGGTACAGCAGATGTGTGCATAGTGTTCTCTCGGTTAATTTATGGTTGTTGTTGTGTTGCCGAGATTACATTTATCCCCCTGTTTGAAACAGGGGGAAGTCGTCAAAGCATGCCGGGACTCACAGAGTCAAGGTAAATTAAAACATTAAATAAACACAAATTAAACATTTGAATATCATTTGACGGGGGAAATGAAGGAGGCCAGCCACTCCTTGAACAGGCTCTTGGGCAGGGAGCCGCTGCGCTGCGCCACCATCTTGCCCTGCTTGAACACCATCAGGGTGGGGATGCTGCGGATGGCGTAGCGGGTCGCGATGGCTTGCTGCTGCTCGGTATCGACTTTGACAAAGCGAATATTTGGTTCAAGCTCACTGGCAACTTGTTGAAAAATTGGTGAAAATTGTATGCATGGTCCGCACCAGCTGGCCCAGAAGTCGACCACGACCGGAAGGTCGGATTGGATCAGGGTATCGAACTGTTGCTCGCGACCCGTGACGGGCGTGATGCCAAACAGCGGTGCCTTGCAGCGGCCACACTTCGCGTTTGAATCCAATTTTTCGTCAGGCAGGCGGTTCCTGGTGAAGCAATGACTACAATAGGTAGTGATAAATGACATAATTGATTCCTGTATGCATAAGCCCTGCAACATCTTTATTGCACTGGCAGGGCCGAGTAACGGTAACATAGCAGTCAGTTATCTTTCACAGCCAGTGATCCGGTTTCGGCATTCTGTCGGCGGATACACGGCCATGACATGAGAATCGAGACGGGATGAATAATGTGACACGGGTCAATCGTGTTGTCCTGAGCCTGATCATCGTATCGCTGCTGGCATTCTCCGGTTATTGCTGGCAATTGCTCAGTCAGCAGCAAAAGGCCTCCGAACTCAGCGTGGCAGCGGAGTTGATCCTCAACCGGGTCAACACGGATACCGTCTATCTGCTGGGACGAGAGAAGGCCAATGATGGCAATGTGCAGCAGCGTCTCAACCAGCTGTCGAGCAACCTCGACAGCTTCGTGCGCCAGGTGCGCAATGACCCCGACGCCGCCGAGAATCCTCACTCCCAATCCTTGCTGCACGACATCGACAGCTACCTGCTGGACTTGGCCAAACTCTACTCCATGGAGATGGCCATCGAGTACATAGAGCAGCCGTTTCAAAAGCAGCTCAATGCCTTGCTGGCGACCCTGCCGGCCGATGATCCCTTGGCTATCGATCTGACCGAGTTGGCGCAACTCAGCCACTACCTCAAGCGCAGCTGGGACAAGGGCGAACAGATGCAATTGCAAAAGCTGCAACAACGGCTCAAGACGGCCTATCCGTCACACCCCGAGGTGGCGGGTCTCGCCCAGTTGAGCGAAGACGTCAGCCACCAGGTGGTGGACTACCATGTGCTGCGCAATCAGGTCATCGACATGCATGAGCTCGATGGTTTGTCGGTCTGGAAGCAGAGCAAGATGGATCAGGCTTCCTCCCTCAAGAGCCGTTTCTATCTGATCGTTCTGGGGGGCGCCATGCTCTGTTTCACGCTGGTGGCCGTCACCCTGTGGCGTCGCAATCAGAAGCTGAGCGAGCTGTCGCGTCAGACCGGCTTGCTGGCCCAGGCGAAAAGCGATTTTCTGGCCAACATGAGCCACGAGATCCGCACTCCCATGAACGCCATCATAGGCTTCAGTTCGCTGGCGCTGCAGACCGAGCTGGATCAGCAGCAGCGGGATTACCTCAGCAAGATCAAGTCTTCGTCAGATACCTTGTTGCTGCTTATCAACGACATTCTGGACTTGACCAAGGTCGAGTCCGGCAAACTGACTCTGGAAGAGATCGACTTTGATCTCAGCGAGCAGATAGATTCGCTCGCCGGCATGTTTGCCGATCTGGCCGAGCGCAAACAGGTCGAGGTCATCATTAACAAGTCACCGGCCGTGCCCGATTTCCTGCGCGGCGATCCGTTGCGACTCGGTCAGGTGCTGGTCAATCTGGTCAACAACGCCATCAAGTTTACCGAGCGGGGAGAGGTCGAAGTGGCCATCACCCTGGTCAACCAGCATCCCATGCGGGTACGCTTCAGCGTACGGGATACCGGGATAGGCATCGCTGAAGAGAAGCAGGCCCAGCTGTTCCAGCCCTTCACTCAGCTGGAGGCGGGCAACACCCGCAAATACGGGGGATCCGGCCTTGGCCTCAACATCTCCCAGCGTCTGGTCGAGCTGATGGGAGGGCGGATCACTGTGCAGAGCAAACCGGGTACCGGCTCTGTGTTCCAGTTCGAGATCCCCATGACCAAGGCCGTCTATGGGGTGTCCGGTCGTCGGGTCTTCTTCGAGCATCAACCGCTCATTCTGGTGATGGATGACAATGAACTTGTGCTGGATCTGGCCAAGGACATTCTCGGCCGTGCCGGTGTCCGGGTGGTGGCTGTCAACAGTCTCTCCCGGGCTCGTCAGGTGCTGCGCGAGGAGGGCCAGAGCATACGGCTGGCCATTCTGGACTGGCGTATGGGGCAAGAGGATGGCCTGGATCTGGCCCTCGAGATGTACCAGCACAGCCAGTGGCGGCGCTTGCCCATCCTGATGACCAGCGCCTGGGCCAAGGAGGGACTGCACGGGCGCATGGAGAGCATGGGGTTGACCCACTTCCTGCCCAAACCCATGACAGAGAATGCCCTGCTGGCCAAGGTGGATGAGCTGCTCAATGGCAGCTCCCACGATCAGCAGATCCGTCATGCCGAAGCCCAGGGGGATCAGCAACACTTCCGTGAATTGTTGCAAGGCGTCCGGGTCTTGCTGGCGGAGGACAACCGGGTGAATCAGCAGCTCATCATCGAATACCTGCGCCGGGTGGATGCCGAGGTGACCGTGGTCGGCAACGGCCGTGAGGCGGTCGAGCGGGTCTCCGAGCAGCCGTTCGACGTGATCCTGATGGACTTGCAGATGCCGGTGCTCGACGGCCTGGATGCGACCCGCCAGATCCGCAAGATGGTGGACAAGCACGACGTCCCCATCATAGCGCTCACCGCCAGCGCCATGCCCGGTGATCGGGAGCGTTGTCTCGGGGTCGGCATGAACGGCTATGTCACCAAACCGGTCAGCAAGCTGGATCTGTACAACAACCTGTTGCAGTGGGTGAAGAGTGCCAGCGGCGAATGCCGTGTACCACTGGAGGTGAAGCCGCCGGATCTGATGGGGGTGCTGGATCTGGAGGATGCCCTCAAACGGCTGGAGCAGGACAAGGAAGCACTGCAGATCCTGTTCAAGCTGTTCATGTCCGAGCACAAGGATGACCTGTGGGAGATCCGCTCCGCCCTGCGCCGCCAGCAGCCCGACATCGCCTGCCGATTGTTGCATACCCTGAAGGGGGTGTCGGCCAATATTTCGGCCTCCCGCCTGCAGATCATGGCGGGTGATCTGGAGTGGCGGCTACGTCAGCAGGAGGAGCTGACCGAGCCTGATCTGGAGCAATTGCAGCGTGTGTTCAGCCAGACCCGGGAGGAGGTGTCCCACTTCTTGTTGACCGGTGAACAGCAGGAAACGCTATACACTCCCTTTGCACAGCGAGACGATCGCTTATTGTGACGGGATAAATAGCAATTATTCTCAAGCCAACTACTTCAGGCTATCATGGCCCTCTCGTATCGCCCCCTTCTGGGGGCGATTGCATTGCATTTCCCCGTGACGGGCGGCAGCCTCTGGCTGATCGCGACAAAGGATATCTACGTGAGCGTATTCTCAAGGCTGGGCTGGTTCTTCAAGGAGCAGTGGCGGCGTTATCTGGTCGCCATCTCCTTGTTGATGATGGTGGCCCTGTTGACCGTGATCCCGCCCAAGGTGGTGGGCTGGGTGGTGGATGGCATTGCCAAAGGCTCTCTCGACAACGACACCCTGATGGGCTATCTGGCGGGGTTGTTTGTGCTGGGTCTGCTTATCTATCTGCTGCGCTACGTGTGGCGGGTCATGCTATTTGGCGCCTCTTACCGGCTGGCCTATGTGCTGCGCAATCGCCTGTTCAGCCACTTCACCCGTATGAGCCCCGATTTTTACCAGCGTCACCGCACCGGCGATCTGATGGCCCACGCCACCAACGACATCCAGGCTGTGGAGATGACGGCCGGGGAAGGGGTGTTGACCCTGGTGGACTCCATCATAGTCGGGGTGCTGGTGCTCTCCATCATGTGCAGCCAGTACTCCTGGCAGCTGACCCTGCTCTCCCTGCTGCCCCTGCCGGTGATGGCGTTCTTCATGAACCGCTTTGGCACCCAGATCTACAAGGAGTTCAAGGCGGCGCAGGGGGCCTTCTCCCGTCTCAACAACAAGACCCAGGAGGCGCTCTCCGGCGTGCGGGTGCTCAAGTCCTATGCGGTTGAATCCCTTGAGGACAAGGGCTTTGCCGAGCTGACCCGGCAGGCGGGGGCGTGCAACATGGCGGTGGCCCGCATCGATGCCAAGTTCGACCCCGTCATCTATCTCTGTATCGGTTGCTCCTACTTTCTCGCCGTTGCCGGTGGCAGCGTGCTGGTGGTGCGTGACGAGCTGACGCTGGGGGAGCTCACCAGTTTCACCATGTATCTGGGCCAGCTCATCTGGCCCATGTTTGCCATCGCCTGGCTGTTCAACATCATAGAGCGGGGCAGCGCCGCCTATTCACGCATCGAGAGCATGCTGGCCGAGCGCAGCGACATCGAAGAGCCGACTGAGCCGGCGGTGTTTGTCTCTCCCTTCCCGCTCCAGGCCAAGGGGATGAGCTATCAGCTGGATCAGCGCACCTTGCTGCGCAGTATCGACTTCACCCTCCACAGCGGCGGCATTCTGGGGATCGTCGGGCGCACCGGGGCTGGCAAGAGCTCGCTGCTCAAGCTGTTGATGCGCCTTGCCAATCCCACGTCTGGTGAGCTCACCATGGGCGCCGTGCCCATAGCGCAGCTGGCCCTTGGCGAGCTGCGTGGCCAGTTTGCCTATGTGCCCCAGGAGCCGTTTTTGTTCTCCACCACCATAGCGGCCAACATAGCCCTCGGCAGGCCCGATGCCAGCCAGGAGGAGATAGAGCGGGTGGCGCGCATCGCCTGCGTGCACGATGACATCTGCCGCTTCCCCAAGGGCTATGAGACCGAAGTGGGGGAGAAGGGAGTGACCCTCTCTGGTGGTCAGAAACAGCGACTTTCCATTGCCCGCGCCCTGCTGCTGGAGGGACCTATCCTGGTGCTGGACGATGCCCTGTCGGCGGTGGATGCTCATACCGAGCGGCAGATACTGCAAGCGCTCAAGACCCATAGACAGACGCTTATCCTGGTCAGCCACCGCATGACGGCGGTGGAGCAGGCCGACGAGATCCTGGTACTGGAGCAGGGTCACATCAGCGAGCGGGGCCGCCATGGCGCCCTGATGGCCCACAACGGCTGGTACGCAGACATGGTTCGCTATCAGCGGCTGGAACAAGACGTGGAGGAGAGCCTGTGAATCCAACGATCAAACGCCTGCTCGCTTATTGCGCCCGTTATCCTCGCTGGCTGGTTCAGGCCGGAATCTGCCTGCTGCTGGCGACCGGTGCCGAAGTGGCCGGCCCTCTGCTCATCAAGCTGTTCATCGATGACTATCTGGCACCGCGCCAGCTGGTGTGGCCCGCCATTGCTGCCATCGCGGCTGGGTATCTTGGCCTGCAAGTGCTCTCGGCGGCGGGTTTCTATCTGCAATCCCTGCGTTTCAACCGCATCGCCCAGGCTGTGGTGCAGACCTTGCGCGAGCAAGTGTTTGCCACCGCCATCCGGCTGCCGGCCCGCTACTTTGACCAACATCGCTCCGGCTCGCTTATTTCCCGCATCACCAATGACACAGAGGCCATCATGAACCTCTATGTGCAGGTGATCGGCCTGCTGGTACAAAAAGTGGTGCTGCTGTGCGGCATCCTTATCTCCATGGCCCTGCTGGATGTGCGGTTGATGCTGGTGTGCGCCTGCTTGCTGCCGGCAGTGGCGGCTGTGATGTGGCTCTACCAGAAATTGAGCGTGCCCGTGGTGCGGGCGACTCGCAGCTTGCTCTCCGACATCAACAGCCGCCTCAATGAGTCTCTGCAGGGAATGCCGGTCATTCAGGCCATGGTGCAGGAGCGCCACTTTGCCAACGCTTTTGCCGAGGTGAATCAGCAGCACTGGTCGGCGCGCCTCAGGAGCCTCAAGATCAATGGCATACTGCTGCGCCCCCTTATCGATTTGTTCTACATGATGGTGTTGATCGGCCTGCTGGCCCTGTTTGCCCGCGAGGGCTTGAGTGCCGGTGGGGCCATCCAGGTGGGGGTACTCTATGCCTTCATCAGCTATCTGGGGCGCATGATAGAGCCGCTGATCGAGATGACCAACCAGCTCAACCAGCTGCAGCAGGCCATGGTAGCCGGGGAGCGGGTATTTGCCCTGCTCGACGAGTCGCGGGAGAGCACGGATGGCGAGACCCAGTCCCTGCAAGGGCTGGTCAGCTTTGACAAGGTGAGCTTCTCCTACGATGGCCAGCAACAGGTGCTGCGCGAGGTGAGCTTTGCCGCTCGCCCTGGCCAGATGCTGGCGCTGGTAGGTCACACCGGCAGTGGCAAGTCCACCATCATCAGCCTGCTGATGGGGTTTTATCCGCTGGATCAGGGCACCATCCGCTTCGATGATCATCCCATGGCTCAACTATCGCTGGCGGCGGTGCGCCGCAGCATAGGTCTGGTACAGCAGGATCCCTTTATCTTCGTTGGGACTTTGGCGGAAAACCTGCGGCTCGGCCGTGACGGCATC
>NZ_CDBL01000048.1:24987-25225 GCF_000820005.1 Aeromonas piscicola
GGCCCGCCTCTGGCAGGCATTGACCGAGGTACAGCTGGCAGACTTCGTGCTGAGCCTGCCGGATGGGCTGAGTACCCTGATGGAGGAGGGGGGCAAGAACCTCTCCGCCGGTCAGCGGCAGTTGCTCTCCTTCGCACGCGCCCTGGTGGGAGATCCGCGCATCCTCATCCTGGATGAAGCCACCGCCAGCGTGGATTCACAGACCGAGCTGGCGCTCTCCACGGCGCTGGCAGCAGCC
>NZ_CDBL01000049.1 GCF_000820005.1 Aeromonas piscicola
ATCAAGAGCTTTTTCTTGTGCCATTATGAATTCCTTAATTTTTAGTTAGACATCACCCCTTTATTTAGAGATATGAAAAAGGCTCCCAAAGGAGCCAGTTGATTAATGGTTCTTACTTGAAGAAATAATTGAATTTATCTAGAACAATCCCATTCACTTCGATCAAGAACTCAGTATGAAACTCATGGTTATATGAATCCGTTTCCCAGTACGCCACAAGCTCCCCTGAATCGTTCTCACGAATTCCATAATCAACTAAGGGGTGTGGGTGCTTAGTCGGAAGGGATGGCTTAAACCAAGTCACAGGAGCCATTACATGAGGTGTTGGGATATGGTTGATGGGATACTCTTCACCAATCATCACCCCCCTTTCTCTCATTATTACTTTTCTATACATTCTCTTACCCTTATAACCAAAGTTGGAAACCCGCTGGAAGCGCTTTGAGTGTGACGGGATAAGCTTTGCTCGATGCCAGGGTAAGTGCATCACCAAGAAAATCTCCTTGAACAATTTCATCACGATATTGTTTAGTTTCGTCTCGCCACTTTTGGGTAAGTGCATCCCCAATCGTTACATTTTCAAGAATATGCACTGACTGGCTGATGGGCTCTTGTTCAAAACCAGCGCCAGTAAAATTCATTGCCGTTTCTACAATGCTAACTTGAAGTGCCATTATTTTTCCCTCGTGATGTCTTGGCGAACAACCCAATTACCATAGATCGGTGTAAATGAAGCTTGGGCATCTAATTTGCTCCATAGCTGGATATCATAGACACCATTTGTTTTACCTACATCTGGGCCATAAGGAGCAGCCAACGATTCGGATAGAGTCTTTGTTAAGTTGAAATATCCAAGACCTTGTTTTGCATTGATAGTAGTCCACGGCAATTCAAATATTGCGCCTAAATCGTTGGCTGCATATCTTGCCTGTAATTTCACTGTTAGATTAGTTAGATCAACAGGTGTTGTTACCCCAGTTTGATCATCAACGTTTACGAAAGTCATCTGAATTCTTTTCGAGTCTCCACGATAGATATCCAAATCCCATTTGATTTGTTTGTTAGCCATTTTAATTCCTTAATTATTTGTTGAAGGGGAGAATCACCCTCCCCTATTTGTTTGTTCCTGTCTTACTAGATGAGAAATAAGCTCTGCGCTCTCGATTAATTGAGCTTGGAGTTTTGGTAATGAATCTTCTGATACGTCACCTTGAATAGTGACAGGCATAGAAACGGATACCGCTCCAGAATTACTCTTATTTGATTCGAGATATGAAGTTAGATCCTTGTTCGCCTCTGCTTGAACAACACGTTCCCCACCCTTAAGTATATAAGAACCGGTATTGCTTATTTCGCCATTAGCATACGGAGCTGAATCAGTCCCTGAGTGGAACTGTCCCATAGTCACAGCCACGGCCCCCGCTATTTGAGCGCCTGTAGATGCGATAGTTGTTGCCTTGGCGATGTTCTTACTTGCTAGGGTTGGCAGTGATGGGTCTTTGTCTATGGCTGCCAGTGCATCAAAGCCAGCAAGAGTTACATTCGCGACGGTAGCTGCCTTCTCTAGGGCAAATGCGGCTTTCTGGGCTTTGCTCCCCTTCTCAAGGTTCTGGGCCATTCCACTAAACAACTCACTCATGTTCCCTAGCTGAACTTGAATCAGCGCACGTTTTGCCGCTGTGGTATTCCGATCAATCTCTAGGGATTTTTCAGCGTATGTTTCCTCTGATAACAGACCTAGTTCGTATTGTTCATCTAAGAATTGACGTTTCATCTCCCATTTGATGATGTCCCGTTCTTCCGCACTTTGAATATCTACAAGTTCACGCTCAATTTCCTTATCACGATGTTCCTGGCGTAGTTCGGAAATCTTGTCCTGCTTCATCTGTTCGGTGATGACTTCACTTCCTGCTTGCTCATTAACAACTTCCATTTGGCGTTGTGCAGCAGTCACAGCGATTTCAAGTTCAAGGTCTGCTTTATCCTGAGCCAGAACAGCAAACCCTAATTTACCTTGAAGAATTGCTTGTTGCTCATTGAAAGCCTTGGTTTCTAACTCCTTCTCTCTCTTAAGCTGATTATCCTTAATCTCTACCAATTTTTCAGATAAGGTCTTGGCTGCTATTAGCTTTGCTTGGTCAAATTCAGATTGAGTTAGGCTTCCCTCAGCAAGATATTTCTTCAAATTTTCTAACTGTTGTTGATGAGCATAATTTGCTGCATCTTCTTCAGTTTTATTTAGGGTGCCTAGAGCTGTGAAACGCTTCTGAGCGGCTTCAAGAGAAAACTTAGATTGAGCCTCAGTGATGGTATTGCGTTGCTCACCATTC
Source organism: Aeromonas piscicola (assembly GCF_000820005.1). GTDB lineage: Bacteria > Pseudomonadota > Gammaproteobacteria > Enterobacterales > Aeromonadaceae > Aeromonas > Aeromonas piscicola. The sequence goes on from NZ_CDBL01000049.1 coordinate 2,331, forward strand.
GATTTCAGGAGGTCTTGCTGTTGAGTTAAACTAGATTGAAGGGCTTTAGTAGTTTCATCACCAATTGAATTTTGAAGTTGGGTTTCTATCTTACCCATTTCAGACATTATCTGAATACGTTGCTTCTCGTTCTCTTCAAGCGCCTTCTTAGCATCCTTAGCACTCCCATAAGAAACGGCAGCAGCGTTACCAGTAGTCCCTGATGATTGGGCATTAATCTGTTCGGAGTTCTTAAAGTCGGTTGCCTTTACTACATCTTGTCTAAGTTTCTCCATACCTTGAGAAATCAATTCATCCCTACGCTTCTTAAATTCGTCAGCATTAAAAATAGGATTAAACTCAATACTCGCTTTAGCCGCAGAATCCATCCTAATCTGTTCTTGAATCTTGCTTGCATTGTCTATCAGGTCTTGGCTATTACCACTACTAACTTTCCCACCAGATATATAATCACCAACAACTTGTTGAGACTTTGCACTTTCGCTCATGTCATACAAGGAATCAGAAATTTTCTTAGTCATAGTATCAGCAAGACGGATTAGTGAAGAAAATGAGTTCACCATTGCCGCATTGAAGTTATTACTAAGGGTATTCATATTACTCTGAATGCGGTCTATATCTGTTATGGTTGATTGAGCAAGAGAAGCCCGCTTGGTCGCATATCCGTCTAGCATGTCTGAAAGCTGTTGTTCATTCATTCTTAGAACACCAGATAGTTTACTGGCATCAGAAGAAAGGCTTTCCATTACAAATGTTTGTTGTGCTGTACTAGCTCCAACCAAATCTAGTTCTTGTTGAATGCGCTTCAATGCTTCAATACCACCAAGACCTTTTAGATCCTCAATGGTCATTGCAGACTTGCCTTTCAGAGTGTCCCATAGATCTTGAAGGGCGCCGCCCCCCGTACTGATGTTGTCCCCAATTCGGTCCATGACATTTCGGGAGATATCACCAAGCTTTTCCAGGTCGATACCGACACCAGTTGCAGCAAGACCTATCTGATTCACCTGTTGTGCTGTAAGACCAGACTGTTTAGCCAGTAATTCAAGCTGTTTCTGATTCTTCCCTACTTCAGTGCCCATCTGAGCGAGTTTGACGCCAGCCCCATATGCTGCACCACCAACAATCCCCAATGCACCAGCAACGGGCCCCAGTCGCGCTAGAAAGCCTGTAACGGCATTGCTGGGGAGATTGAATGCTGACGTAACTTCATTCCCCATATTCGTTGCGTCTTTACTTATAGTATTGAAGCTTTTATTCCCTTCTTGTTGAGCTTTCTTGATGTCGGACACGTATTTTTGTGTCTGGGCTGACATCACCACATTTATACAAGCCATTGTTTACCTCTCTTATATTATTTTAATCTCCTTTTATTTAGGGGGGCAGAAACAAAAAAGGCTCCCGAAGGAGCCGTGATGTGTTGGAGTAGATTACTTATTCTTTAGCAACTCAACCCATTCAGCGTGCTGTCTATCCTTCTTAGAATTAGGATGGTAGAAGATATAGAGCAATGAGCCGATAGGTGATGTGAAAATCCCGATAGTCATGCAAGTTACAAAGTTAGTCCCTCTGTTGTTCTCTCCTGCTTGTGCAATCGCAAATGCAACGAAGATATACACAACTAGCAAGGCAAAAAGGAGCAGTTCTACAGGTATCATTTTTAGTTTCCTTATGAGTGTTTTATATATGCAAACAGATCCAAATGGAGATCATCTATTTTGTTTATTCCTCTTCATCCTTCTTAGGTGTGATATCTCTCTTGATCTCCATAAGCATATGAATTAGATAGGAATCCTTCTTATCACCCTTCTGTAACTCGTCCTGTATGGTTTCATCAATATGACCTATTAGATCAAAGATGGCGTACTCGGTTCTGGCTACAGTAGACAACCGGCGAGCCTTGATTATCAGGTCGTGTTCGAGGTATTCAGGTAACTTTCGTTCAAGCCAGGGAACTAGGTCTGTCATGTTCTTCATGTTCGACTTCTTGGTCACATTCTGATTACGAAGAAGGGTTATCAGGAAACCTAGTAGAGTGTGGTCAGCTTCTTTCGTGAATGGTGCTATAGCGTTGAATGCCCTGTATTCATTTATTGTTTCATAGGGCCATTCTCTTATCTCATGAATAGGTACACCGAGAGATATGGATAGTTCATACATGAATCTCAAGGTGTCATCGACAATCAACGCACGAGCTTTCCCGCAATTTCATCCTTTATGCTTTTGTTCAGACCACTATCGTTAACAATGTGGGCACTCATAAGGCTGATTATATGAAATTCGAATGCATCACCAATAACACTTAGATCAACGTCAGGATCGAATACCGGTTCACCATTAGACTCAACAAGACAATGACGAGCAACCAGTAAGGTACGGATTACATCATCGAATTGATTACATACTTCACGAACGAGGTTGAATGACATTGGTTTGTAGAAGAACTCTAGATTTTCACCATCAACTTCTATTCTTCCTGTCTTTGGTTTCAGACCAAAACGGTCAAGCATTTTCATTTTAATTTCCCTAATTGGTAGTTGTTATATAACTTATTTAGGGAACAAAAAAGCCACCCCAAGTAGGATGGCTGTTTATTAAGCACCAGTAACGTCAGATTCAACAGGTTCACCATCAACGGTGATCTGATAAGACACGGTACGCTGGGTATCAAACTCAGAGCTAATAGACTTAGAACCAATGAAGGCACTAAATTTAACTTGATAGCCACCAGTCTTTTTTGGACCATCATGATAGATAATAGTGAATTCATGTTTAGCTTGATCATCAGCAGCAGCTTTAAGCGCTTTATATGAAGGACTACCAGGAATGAACGTACACACTAGTTCATAAGCATCGACAGAACTGGAACCTGTCATCTTACGACTAAAGCGTTTGTTGAAGTTGAAGAACTCGATGATATTGGTATTTATACCACCACCAGAGGTTTGTTCGATATCTGTAATCTCTACAGTATCCATTTTGACCGTCATATAGTTAGCAACGGTTGCATCGGTTAGAGCCATTTTAATTTTCCTTTTGTTAAGTTAAGTCGGTGACATGAGTGACACCTATTTGAAATTCGCGGACAAACTGTCCCTGATTCGCTTTAAAATCATCAAACGAATGAACAGCGACACCCATCACGATTTCGTCTTGATACTTCAAGATACTTTTATTTAGGGTCTTCCAGATTTCGACAAGCTTCGGATATTCACTAGAACTAATAGAACAGGCGAAGAGACTCTCATCAATCTGCTTGTCCATTGAATAATACTTCGTAGTAGTCTTATTCCCGATTCTCATATAAGTGATAAAACTTTCAGATTCACCTATATTATCAGGAGCTTGGAATGGAAACGTTTTTAATCCGGAAGAAGCCAGCATTGCATGGACTGATTTTTCTACCATTACTTTTTCCTATTGTTTCGTTTGTCTTGTTTCTTAATCTCTTTTTCAACTTCATCAAGAAGACGTTTACCAAAATCTTCAGCTATCTTATTTTCGTTTTGGAATCTCACTTTTTCGACAAAGAAAAGCCCTTGGGTCACGCCTATATAGCGATGACTTTCTTCTGTAGGTTTACCGAAGGAGTGGAACTTAGAATCACCACGGACACGCGCTAGAGGGTTGTTTCGACCATAGTTAAGGATTGTTGCCATTCCATATGCACTCTCTTCTCCATACTCATACTCTCCCCGCTTGGTCTTAAAGGTTACTTCTGAATAAAGTTCATTGAACTTGTCAGATTTGATGAACCCTTGCTTTGAACCATTCTTTTCAGCCTTGCCTGTATTCACCTTCGTCTTGATAACCACATCTGAATCTTTAATAGATTCTGGTTTCGCTGATATCATGTCTTGTTTAACTTCTTCCATGACTGGCTTGACTGCATTCCTTAAAGCTCTTGCCCGAAATTTAGGGTCAGTAAGTGAATCCAATAACTTATTAAGATCGTCTAATCCTTCTGGTTTTGTCTTAGCCACGGTCTTGCTCCAAATAAAGAGTGATGTACTTGTTGAGGTTGTTCCAATTATCCATGGTTATGATCTTGTAGAACTTGCCTTGCCAAGCTACTCGATAAGAGTCTCTGCTATTCATAACATCCATGATTTTGGAGATATAACGAGTTTTCAAGACCACTCGGAATGCCCATTTAGAGTCGTATTTGCTATCTGAATCTACTTGGTTGTCATATGTCATTTGGGCTTTTAGCTTAATGAATACTTTATCTTGGTATTTTGGACTGCCATAATCATCTTGTGTCATTTCTCGATGAAGTATATCTACCGAATGCCTCATTGAACCAATTCTCATTTAACGCCCCTTAATCGGATTAGACCGATATAAGTTCAATATGCGTTTAGATTGATTTGGAATGGATGTAACAGAAGCACCAATGACGGCATCCTCGCGCATCTCATATTCTGAGGCTATAGCCTTCAATACGCCGATCTGGATAGAAGGATGAATCGATGTATCACCTTTCATTACATGAGTTGTAAATGTCACTGGAAGCACTACAGTGGACCCTATAGTTACCCGATTCGAAACCTCGCTATATTCGAAATCAGTCACTGGACCATATGCATTACTTGCTTCAATAATCTCGACATTCTTATTAACCGGTGTATACGGCAACAAGAACGACCGAGAGTTGGATTCAACTAATACCTTAGATTCAACTAGTGGTCGATTAAGATAGGTTTCAGCACTCATCAAACAACCAATTTTCAAGAGTCCTATTTCTTCATCGGCATCAGGAAGACGGAGATAATTTTGTATTACATCATCCTCAATTAGATCATCATATAAACCTATTACTTCATCGACTTTATAAACCACACTCATCATATTCAATTCTCCTTAGTAGTTTTTATTATTTAGGGAAACAAAAAAGCCCCCATGCTGGAGGCTTAATTGACTATTTAGCTTGTACCTTGCGGTTATATTTCCGTTTAGCTGGTTGTATGTTGGCATTCTCGATACTGAGATCAGAGACTGTCAATGTTGTGTCTCCATCTTTAACGATTTCGACTTTATCCATTGAACCACTCGGAATACTCAAGAGAGTGGAAGAGGCTTTCACCTCAACCATTCCCATTTCATCGTTAATTTCTCAAGCAGCAGCAGCCGGATAGAAACCAATCAGAGAAGCGTTATCACCGATTACCAGACCGTGACGGATTGCACTTGGGAAAGAAACCATCCCGTCAATTTGCCACTCGTTCGCCTTGGAGCTAAAGCTGTTCGCCAGAGTCAAAGCTTTAACAGCACGCCCCATATCACCGTACATGATCGGACCTTCCCAGAAGCTATCTACAACTATGTCTTTACCGTGCAGTTGATAAACAGTTGCATCAACAGCAGATGGCTTAACGTAACTGTGACCCATCTTGTCCTTCATCGCGTTAAGTTTCAGGAACTGGGCACTCGTCATGTAGAATTTCGCCCCTGCACGATAACCAGTTACCAGCTTCTCAGTCAGGGCGAATAGTTCGTCAATCAGTCCTTCATCGGTAGCGACACCTTCAACTATGGCGAAGAAGTCAGTCTTGCGATCCTTCTGCGACTTAACGCCTTCGGTCTTGGAGAACTTAGTGCCCAAACCGTCACAGGAATCAGCACCATCAACAGCAACGGAACCATTCAGCAGGTTATCAGCCATCAGGTCGGAGAAATCTTCCGCGATTGCTTCTTGTACCAGGGCGATAGCATTGGTGAAGGAATCGAGAATCAGGTCATCAGGCAGAACTGGCTTGCAGGAACCACGCATGAAGGAACCACGATTCCACACGATATCCGGAGCACCGGCACCATAACCTTTACCCAGAGCGGCACCAGTCTTACCAGCACGAACCGGGAGTTGGAAATCTTCGTTGCTTACAGGGAGCTGTTTGAAGTTAGCAACAATCGGACTTACTTCTTTCAAACGCTTGATCACTTCGGCATGGAACTGAGGAACGATAGCACCATCAATACCATCAGCGGATTTAGTGGAACGGCGACCAGCCATTTGCTTACCTTCATCCATCAGTTCGATATTCTTCTTACCATTGCGGAGGGAATCGCGCAGGGCACGGTTCATACTCTTAGTAGCAGCATCGACTTCCTTTTCCATTTCGTCAGCGGTAATACCTTCATCAAGAGCTTTACCTTTAACTTCTTCCAGAGCTTCTTTAATAGCTTTCAGTTCTTCTTGCAGACGTACAACTTCATCTTCGGACTTGGAGCCTTTTGATTTAGCATCCTCCAGAGCTGTTTGAACGGCTTGAACCTCTTCGGCTACAGCAGCCAGAACGGTTTCCATTTCTACGCCATCAGCAATTTCAATTTCTTTCTTACCAAAACGAATTTTCATTTAAATGTTTCCTTTTAAGGGTTTTTAGATATAAGTAGAGCGCGAGAGAACTATTTCCCTCGTCTCTTGAATTTATTTAGGGTCGGTTTATTTCGACTTAAATTTTGATACCAAAGCCAGTAGGTTAGATTTAGCTAATGCTTTGGCTTTGACTTCTGCCCAAGAGGGAACCCGCACATATTCAGGTTGAATATTATCGGGGGATTTCTCTTCTTTATTTTTCACTGAGATAACACGGGAGGCGGCACAGGCGGGGAATGTTACGATTGAAGTTTCATTTATAATGATTGATTTCAAATGAACTACATCATTAGCTCCATTGTATTCATCCAAAACTAGGTAGCCGATAGAAAGAGAATCCAGAGCACCCATTTTCAGATTTGAATGAACTTCTTTTCCGAGTGGAATATCTAAATTAATTCTGCCCTTTACCCAAAATCCCTCCTTACCATCAATCTCAGAAACGCCATACTCGTCCCAAACTCCGATAACGAGATTTGGATCGTGCTGGTAAAGCATTTTAATTGTGGAACCTTCTTCTTTATGGAAGTCTAAAGTTGCTTGGTATGCGCCGGTTTCAACGAGTTCATTGTTATAATCAACAACGTTACTTATATTCCCCCATGCATATATCTCACCGGTATCACTTACGCCATCCACCTCTTTAAATCGAAGTTTCAGCGCCTTTGTTTTTGTTGCCATTCTTTTAGCCTCTTTTCTTGTATTGAATCTCGTTCCTCTAATGTCAGGTTGTTCGTCTCAACTGCATATATACCTTCCAGCTCTTTAAGCGGAGGTCTACCGATTGCAATTCGAGCTTCGTTAAGTGGGAATGAACCAAGCTTTACCATCTTGTCAGCTACGTCTACACGAGTTGAAATTGGTACACCTGCCAATTCATCGCTATCAAAACGAATGGTCAGTTGATAGTTCCAAGCTTCCTCTAATGCGTCTGTAATCTGTTTCATTATTGGATACAGGCAACTGGCATGGAATGCTTGTCTAACCTCTTCATAACTCTTATATGAGCTGTCAGGAATCCCCAGTAAAGGAAGTGGAATACCAAATACCGTAGCAATCTCTTTAATCTGAGCGAGACGGTTTTTATCGAACTCAAGTTCTTTCATCAGGTTATTGGTCTGTACCCACTTAGAACCTTGGTCAAGGATCAAAACTTCTGATTTCTTGATACTATTTGATATGCCTTCAGAAAATTCATTCCATTGGTCATCGGTCATGTCTTCCGGAGTTTCAACTACACCGCCAGCAAGAGGGCCCCGCCGAGCTAATTGATTAGCGTTGGTAAGTGTTGATTTACTCAGATCAACTAATGTCTTGATATAATCAATCCATTCGATGGACATACCATTCACAACTAGGGGGGATTTAATCCAGAGTATCTCATTTGGGTTAATCTTCTTCCCGTCTGAGTAATTACCGGATAGTGTGAATGAACCATTAGTATTACGTTGAACTGATACAGTACCGTTATCTAGAAGTCGCATAGCATCTACTACTGGTTTGCTTGTTCCTCGTTTATCAATCTTAATGAATGTATCCTTATTAGAAAGCATGCTCAGAACCACACCCCGGATAAAATCACTGGTAGTTTGCCAACCATTAGCCTTACGATATAGAACCTTGTACGCATCCAGATTGTTAGAAGCTGTTATCTCTTTATCGAGACTGTTATCGACTGCCTTTAATGAGATAGATCCAATCTCACTTACTATGAGCTTGACGGCAGTTAATACAGCAGGTTCTTTTAGAAATTCATCCTTCAATCCACCATTTGCTAACCAAGCGTCATCATTCATAGCGATACCAGCTCCACCTTGGCGATTAACGCCACGGGTTTTCTGTCGCTTATTGAACATTAATATTTCTCCTTTAAAATAAAATGGGATACCGAAATATCCCAATCTCATATTATTTAGGGTTGTGTTTTTAACTACCGGAAACCTTGAAAATCTTCGGAGCTTTCCAGACGGGGATACTGGCGACACTCGTCATTAGGCTAACTACTGGGTCTATTTTATGATGTTCGTTCTTCTTCTTGAGCATCGATTCACCTTTCAATGACCCGATATATTCAACGGAGTTTCTAAAGGCGTATTCAAGTAGCGTATCGTTATATTCAAACTTACCGGTTAGGATATGTTCCTTAACTCGGGTGATTGGGAATGACAAGCCAAATCCTTGGAATACTTCAATAGGTTTCACTTTCTTATTCAGAGCGTTTATTTCTTCTGCGAACCGGACACCCAAGGCAGCACTATCCAGCGAGAATGCTTTGATGTTAAACGCGCTGTAAGCCTCTATAACGTCTTGTTTGATTAACCCATGGTCGATGATGGCACCCTCATTTATAACCAGTTCTCCGGCGTTCTGGGCACTTATCATGATGTCTTGGTCAGCTACTGGAAGAACCTCCATAGCACCACGAGAGAAATATGACTTCTGAAATACAATTAGCTTATCTTCTTCTGGGAATACATAGGTAAGACTTGCCAGATCTCGGAACGATGCCAGATCCAATCCCAAGTAACACGGCTTGCCTATGAGGTCCTTGATATCAAGTTTTGGATTTCGACACTTTTGAAGGTCATGAATGTTGATATATGAATCAGTCGCCTCATCTGAGTAGATGTTCATATATTTGGTGAGAAGGTTATTACGGTCTTCTAGATACCCTTGTTTAGCCTTGACACAAATATTACGAATGGTTGCCAGAGTCACAGACTTACCCAAGTTCGGGTTTGCCCATGCCCAAAGTTTCTCGTTTGCGTAATCTTCTTTATGTTCTGGTGGAACTGCATATACCAATGCAAAATATCTATCGTTGATTACTTCGCCAGTGGATACCTTACGACCGTAATCCATTTCCTTAGCAGCAAAGCCAAGGGAGTTAAAGCCAGCAGTGGAGATCATCAGAAGCATGGTGTCTTTCTGCATACCACCAAAACCGGATTCCAGATCACCTTTAAGGGTCGCGTCTGGGTGTGCGTGAAGTTCATCACATACACCTAGAGTGATACGGAAACCATCAAGCTTACCTGGACCAGCTACGGCGCCCATGGTGATTACATCATTGTGCTTACACACAGTCTTCTTACTGTTCTTGGTATTGAACATCGCTTTCAGTTCTGGACTCTGGGCGATAAAACTCTTCATATCGTTTATACAGATCATGGATTGCTCAAGACGAGGGCCAGCCGAAACTACGTATGAACCTTGGTTCTTAGTCATCAGGTTTTCGATAATCATGATGGATGAACTGAGAGTGGATTTCGCGTTGCCACGTCCACACCAAAGGGCGGCGGTTGTATATCTACGAGCCCCTGCTAATTCTTTGTTGGGATGATCTTTCACGTAATAGAAGCCGTAGATATTGACCATGAAGAATACTTGCCAATCACTGAGGGTCATGGTTTGACCTTTGGCAGCACCTTTAGGGAACTTCATCAGCAGGGTGAAACTAAGGGCTTGACGTACCTTATACTTATCGAAATAGATATCATCACGGTTTAAGTCTTTAAGGAACCTTTCACAGGCACCCTTGATATATGGACTGGTATCAATAGCACCTGTAATAACATCATAGGCATATTGTTCTGCGCCCTTGATACTAATACAGTAGTTATCGAAAAGAGTATGACCCAATGGATCATTATGTTTTGGAGTATGAACTCGATGGTTCAGTGATTCTAATGTGCGCATATTATATTCCTTATTGTAGAGGGATCGGCAATATCCCAAGATGCGAGAAACGTTCGCTGTATATGGCCATCCAGTAGGAGCCAATGCCGATATGCACACTTATTTAGGATTGATTATTCTTCGTCTTCTTCTTGCTGACTCATGATTGCAGCAAAGCCGTTAGCCTTCTTCTCTTCTGCAATAGCTATATTCATTGCAGCTCTTGATTTTGGAGTCATACCAAGTTCAATAAGAGATAGACGAATCTGAGTTTGATATTCTTTAACGATATTCAAGGCGGGATTAGCTTTAGTTGTTTCCCCTTCCCTACCACTCTGGATAGTCATACCTTCAATAGCTACAATCTCCAAAGCAGAGTTCATAAAGTCCATCTGTTGAGCAAGAGAGGCTATCGCCGTTTCGATAAGAGGGGTTACATATGCTTTACCACGTTCTTTCTTTAGTTGGTTCTTAATGCGGTTAAACTCTTTCTTACCAGCAGGAGTTAAAACGATACCACCACATATATAAATTACCGACATTGCATGTTCTCCTTAAAGTATTCAAGAAGAACGACAATTAGTTCAAAGTCTTGTACTACTGCATCATATTGATCCCATACGGTGATATCATCTTCACCTACAAAAACACGGTATATTTTGTTCTCATGTACAATGATTTTGTTCACTTCTTTAGTAAAAGTGAGAGAAAACTTATTCCTTTTCTTTGCGGAAAGAGTCCGTTTCTCTTTTAATTTGGTAGTCCAAGAGGTAATCGATTCCCGAATCCCTCGGATAGTTTTCGATAAGATATTTAATAGTTCCATAAGAATTGAGTCCTAGTTTGCGGACAACGGCTGACTTAGTAGAGTGGCACGAGGTACATTCTGAAATCAGGTTGTCGGGGTTTGTTTGATAAGATAATCCGAGAAGCATACGACGCTCTAGCCAGTGGTCTACTTGCTCCGAGGGCCTTTTATTGCATATCTCACAGATTGGATTTTTTGATAAATATTTATTAGAAAGAATTTTCCAGCGGCTGGTGTTGTAAAATTTATCGCTGGAATAATTAGAAACTTTCTTTCTAGGTACGAAATGTTTTTCGCATTTGGTTTCTCCATCAAGAGCTATCGAAGTGCAAGTGGGATGAAGACATTTCTTTTGTAATGCCATGGGAATTCCTTTTACAGAAAAAAAGTCCCAGACCTAATTGGTGTCAGATCGGGATACGAGGGGGTGTGATAAAGCGTTGAATTATTTATAAAACCTCCCCCCTATCGATTTCTTTTCTAATTTGGTATCAGGGTATTGCTTTACTCTCGGATTGCTTAGAGAGCGTTACAGGAGCTTATACACGATTGGATTTTGATTCTTTTACCAAGCGTTGGATTAGATCACGTTGTTGTTCCAACTGACGGGTAAACTGGGTAGCTGGTTCAATACCTTTTTCAATTTCCTTCATGCGCTGTTCATATTTTCCTTTTCTCTCCCTACATTTCACAATCAATGGATGCTCTACACGTTCAAGTTTGTAAGTTGTAATAACATAACGAGTTACATCATCGGTCTTTATCCAATTACCACGCTCAAGATATTTCTTAACGTAGTATGGAGCCTGATAGATAACAGAGTCTTCAAATCTGATTGCTTTTACTACTTCAAAGGTATCTTCCTTCATAGCAGTCACTTCAAATCCAATCTCTTCATTAAATTCGCGGTGAACTTTCTTTCCTATCCAGCGTTCAAGATGGTCAATTGCTTTGAGAATACATTTATCTTCTTCTTCACGTTCTAAAGACTTATCAAGCAGGTCAATTGCTTGCTTAGAGGTGATGGTATTGGACAGGGTTTCAATTTCGTTAGTGTTCATTTTCTTGTTTCCTATAAGTGGTGGATTAACTCATTATGAGTTTTGATTAGGTAAAGGACTTATTCCCTTACCCTCTTATTTACCAGTGTCCGATTTTGCTTAGTTGCTCGGTCATCTGTTTCTTATGTTCTGCGATGATATTCATTTTGATTACTCTCCAAAGTTTTTGATTACTATTTCAACGCCATCACGTTCGATAGCTTCTTCGTTCAACTTAACTACAAGCATCTCATTAAACTGAGGATCCATATGATAATGACATGAAATATATGGTACGAGTTCGGGTTGACGATCAAAGAGTTCAGTTTCAAACTCAGCAATATCATTACATGGGGTCATCATGTGGATGATTGCAATACAACCATCGATAGTTACGATATCGTAATCACCTTCCCATTCGAAATGGTTGCTAATGGTTTCGATTTGACGAAGACATTCTTGGTCGAATTGTGCGGTGGTATAGTTCAGAATATTGATTTTCATCTTTGTTTCCTTTTTGCTTTGGTTTTGTCTTAATATCTCTAAGATGCTCATAGTCCAATATCCTCGAATCTATTCAGTACCGGAATAATCTTTTGTGCTTTGGTCTTGTTATTAAAGCTACTTGCCATGATATCGAATACTTCATCACGGATTTCTTCGATAATGTCTTGAATGTTCATTGTTCTTGTTTCCTTTATGTGGTGGTTAAGGTGTAAGGATTAATTCCCTACACCCTTATTTAGGCTTTACTTTTTCTTACTCTTTAGCCATTCAACTAAAACTCGGATCGCCAGGGAAATCCAATCTTCTCGTTTATAGCTACTCATCACACGACTCCATAAACTACACACGCACCAATCCCAGCAGCGATTAGAATCAAAGCTGGATACTTGATAACAGGATGAAGCGGGCTTTCTTGGATCTTGCTAAAGAGCATTTTAAGACCTTGTACCATTTTCATTTTCCTTAAACGCTTTGCGTCTTCTTCTTATGAGACAGAACTATTCCATCCCTCATATCTATTTATATGAGTCGAAATTTCCATCCCTAAGAACGGCAGCAACACGCCGAGCACGATTAGGTGTCTGCTTGTACCATAAGCTGTCCAGGGCATGACGGTGAGCGCCTTGATAGTCTGGATTCGGCGTTTTGTCTAAAGCGAGCAACATGTTTCTGAACCCACCAACTCCACCAACGCCAGCTCCCATTTGAAACGCCATGTTTTGTAGAGCCCTACGTCTGGCTACATCCATCTTCAGGTAGATTGGGTAGTACCATTGAGACTTCATCGTGCTCATCATGCTGGTCAGATCGATGGCCAAGAGATTGGACACATCTTCGTTAGAGATAACACCTTGCGTTTTTCGGTTTAACTGGAAGTCTAGGATTGCGATTGCCTCTTGCTTGGTGATCTTCTTCTTGGCTAAGAGATGACCAATCCCGATAGTCCAATACCCTTTCGAGTCTAGATATATTTCATTTCTCGACCCTTCGTCATAAATGAGCATTTGTTCAATATTCAATTTTTATTACCTCAGTAAATAAATTCAGAGCGTTTTTGCTCACTGTTATTTACGAGGTAATAAATTTAATGTCGGAACATAATTGGATTGGACTAGAGTAGATGGAGCCGGAGCCAGGTGTTGAGGGCTTTATATATTTGATAAAGAATAAAGTTACTGGTGAATGGTATATCGGGAAGAAATCGTTTTGGTCTAGGGTCACAGAACGGCGTAAAAGCGATCCGAAGTATGGTAAGAAGGTTACCAAGGAAAGTGATTGGAGGAAGTATCAGAGTTCGTCTGAGGTCGTTCGGGGATGGTCTGAGGGGGATATAGAAAAGATATGTCTGAAGGTATGCAAGAGTAAGTATGAGGTGAGCTATTGGGAGTTGTTCTATCTGTTCAAGTTAGAGGGACTGAGGAAACCGAAGTGTCTTAACTACATGGCGGGCTCAAGCACTATTGGGCGTTGTCCTGATTGGTTTTTGATTGAAGATATCTAGTGTGCTAGAATGAGTCCCCTTTTATTGTTGGAGAATAAAATGACAAGATATGAAGATATGAACCGAGAATTATTTGACGAAGATGGTGTCATCAATAAGCATGTTGCAGTTATGATGTTCAAACACGAAGATATAATCATCAAAGTTCTTGAAAGTCTTGATGAAGAGTCCTTTGAAAGAGCTGAACTGGCGTTCGATAAAGTGAAAGAGCAAAAGAAGTAAATTATTCAATCCCTAGCACTTTGGTTAGGGATTTTTCATCGAAGGGAAAATATAATGAGTTTTGCAAAATCGTATGAATTCACTGTAAGAACAAAAAAATCAAACTTTAATAGTTTTGTTGATTTTGCTAATGAAGCAGCAACACAAGTAAACACTATCTTAACTCGCATTCAGAATGGCGCCATAATTGTTAGTGACCCAATAGATATTAGAGTTAACTCAGAACCTCAAGACAGAGGATATGGCGACTATTATTCTCATATCGTAATAATTTTTAATTATGATGCGGAAAAAAGAGTGACAATTGATGATTCAGAAATAATCCGAAAAGAACTGTTCAAAAACTCTATGTGGTATGCACCTGAAGACAATGAAGGCATCCGGATCTGTAAACGATATCAATGATAAAAAAGAAAGCCCCGAACCATTGCAGAGCGGGGCTTTTTATATTAATACCAAAAAATCATTTGGAACGATCAATTGGCTTTGGTGTTGGCGGTCGGACAGCTTCAGTAGGCGCTGTCCTTGGCATTGTATTGCCACTCTTTGGTGGTTGCGTTGGCATAACAAGGTGCTTATCTATATTCCTAGTAACCAACCCTTCCATGATCATACCATCATTACATATGACTGGATTTGATTTATTCGGCGGTTTTGCCATATTTCAGTCCCTTCTTTATGGTTAAATTATTAAATCAGCATCGCTGATGCTTTATCTACTAAAACTGATTGTTACTCAGCTTCGGCGGATTGGGTGGCAGATTGATCTACATCCTCAGTTACAGGTGGGACGGTATATATAATTAATTGTCCTTGGGGTTTAGAAACATATAGTTTACTTGCAGTAAATATTTCTGTACTATCCTTCATTTGTGTCGCCACAACATTTATCATCCCCAATTCCTGCATACCTTCCTCACTCATATGATAGTAATAAACCATGCCGGAAAGTATTATGTTTTCATCCAGAATCATAACAAGAACATATTCATTTGCTGTGGAACGTACGACCTTAGAGAATACAGGTTCATCGCCATACTTCTCACTGACGTTCAATGCTATTAATACATTATGTATAGCGGAAGTTGTTTTTATCTTTAAGAAAAGTAGTGCAGATAGTATGGCCACGGCACCAGATGATATAACCTCCATTGGCTCAAACTTTTTACTTGAACCATTGATAACGTTCCACACATCAAGATAATATAAATTTGTCTCAGCTACACCTTTTATAATGTTATGACAGAATTTCCCAATGATGTAATAAACTCCTTGTATAAGGCCGCCATACAAACATTGTGCAGCCAATATAATTAGCTGCAATATGAAATAAGCGAAAACACCAGAGACAATTGAATATAGAATGTATTTCCAAGAATCCCATTTTTTGTGTTCGGTGAAGTTATCAATTATAATTACAAACAAAACACCTGGGAAAAGTAGTATCACAACTAAAGCAGTGAAAACATCCATGATAGTCCCACTAATTTAAATTAAAAACTTCTGAATGATACTCGAACCGGCCCCACATTGCAACTTGATCGCCCCGTCCACACGACCTGAAAAAATAAGATCAAAAAGCCCCAACCATCATGGAAGGGGGCTTTTTTTATTTCCAAAACTCAAGAAGATGGCTCTTAAAGATGAAGGATGAAATCGCTAATAGAGATGCCATATAAGGTAAAAGAAGATCAAGGTGTTCTGAACGTCTGAAAAATGCATCAAATCTATATTCAAGCTCTATTTTGAATAGCTCGCGAAGGTCATCCTTAGTCCAATTATCATCAAATTTATTTAGATTCACAATCTCTGTATGAATATACTTCCCGACATCTACATCATAACTCAATGACCGACTTAAGAATGGGCCTGTATTGTATTTTAATACATACTCTTGTTCTCTACTATGCTCAGATGGCTCTAAAGGTTTTGCAAAACTTTCTTCTTTAAGTTTGCTGAAAAGCCCATGAGGCTCAATTAAACCAGAACCATCAAAATCATGATAAACAACCAATAACCTACGGTCATTAACCATTTCGCTAGACCACAATTTAAAAAGCTGTCGATGATACTTGAAGGCAAATGAATAATATCGAATTGTGAGAACAATCACACCAAGTAACACTAACCAGCCAAATGCAGGAGTATTACTGAACTCAATCTTGAATATAAACGTGTTCGCCTCTTTGATCTGTGCATCACTCAGGCTCATAGCCATCAAGAGAAGACTTATTATTGTTAACTGATTCCGCTTGGATTTGAACTCATCATCAGTCTTCATCTGCTCAATGGGTATATCTTTGTATTCCATATCAAACCCCTCCCAATAGTTTCAATCAGTCTATCATAGGGCGACGTCAAAATGCTCGCCATTTGATATGGTGACCGTCTGAGTTTATGCTGATAAAGAAACTACAGCTACCCTAAATACATGTATAGAGAGAAGGTCTTAGACAGCCTTCCTTTTGGTGAGAAGCCCCTTCCTTTTGGTTGGGGCTTTTTTGTGTCTGGTGAAAAGTAGCAGATAAGAAAAAGCCCCATCCGAAGACAGGGCTAAACAGGAATATTGTTAGAGTGAGCTTTTTGACTTCGGAGGGTTGCAGCCCTTTGTTCCGACTTATCAAGAAGAAAGGACAACTAGGAATCCTCTCACTCTCTATTACTATTTACAGATCATTAAAAACGGTAGGTATGAAATGATTATATCATGCAAAACTCAGGGCTATGAACATGAATTTTCGGAACTCAAAACTCAAATTAGGGTAGTTTATGGCATGTTTTAGGGTAGTTTATGCCTCTGAGAACCGCGCCACCACTGGGCCTAGTCTGTAAGTAATACTATATACACGCCCTCGCCCTTCGGTCGATTCCCCGCGATAATCTGAATATCATCTAAGAACAATATTAAAAGAAAAAGGAAACGGAGCGTAAGCGACCGCCGTCAGGCGCTTGATCAATCATTCAGATTTTCTAATTATAAAGTTCTATAAAATACTAATAGAAACTTTACACTTAGAATAGGATTTGTAGATTAATAGCAATTCAAGAAATCGATTAGAATAGTTTTACAAGACGGGCTATCGCCCTGTTCGCTTCGCTCACTCTTTCTTATTTCAAGATGATTTTTATAACTCACTTTAAAATCTCTACAAAGCTCTATAATAAATTCTAAGGGTTTCAGGCCATCATGGTATTAAATCCTTCAAGGAATCTCTTAGAACGTCATACAGGAAGGATTTTAAGGATTCCAATACACTGAATGACCTGAACAAGAAAAGACTGGCTATCGCCGTTTCAATTCTACTTTGATTCTAGGTATTAGGGTTTTCAGATAAAAGTATTCAGATCATCTAATTTCAGGTTACACTAAATAGAGCAGTAAGGAACTTGATTTGTTTTGAAGGTTCGAACCAGTTTCGATTAAGATATTCGTATCCCCGCTTTTCATCACTCCCCGCTTTTTCCTATTAGTGACTTATGCTAACAAATATAGAAATATTAGCATAACTATAAACCGACAACTTTTCAAAAAATCTATTATAAGTCATTGTAATAAAACAAGTTTTAACTCTTAGCTACCTATTAGATAATTATTGTGCTAAAGAACCTATTTTTAGCACGAACATTCCCCTTGCATATAAGCAAGAATAACTTGTATTTGGCTACCCTAAATACATTCATAAGAAGAAACAATTCTTCTGAACAAGAACTATTATGCACCCAAATGGTGCACCCCTATATCTGTTGCAGCAGATAACAATCTTAATCCTCAAACTATGGAACTCCAAAATGAAATCCCAAGACACCCTATTTATCAACATTGAATCTAAAAAAGTAATAACCAACCGTGCTAAAAAGCAATGGGCTACCGTTAAAACTATTTCTACTATCAACTATCAATTTGGTAAGAACAAGGCGGGAACTATGCTCCCATTCTCTGGCTTCTCTAAAGAGCTGAAAGCCCTTGGTCTGGAAAGTCAATCTGATCGTGGTCGTTTCTTGCGTAAGCGTGTACGTGACACACTGAAAGAAGCTATGGTTGATTCTAAGCAATGTTTATATGCAATCCGTATTGCTGGTAAGAAAATGAATATCGTTGTTGGTGATCTGGATAAGACCCGTGATGGTCAGATTCATGGTGTTGTTTTCAAATTTGAAGTTTCCCTTAACGAGAGAATGAATATTGTTGTTCGCTTTGAAGAAATCAACCGCAATCAATACACCTACAAAGGTTCACTGGTACACCACATGGATAATATGAATAAGATTGAAAAGCGTGGTTCTTATACCCGCAAAGCTAAGACTATCGAAATCACCGAAGAAGCTATTGAAAACGAATCCGACTTCACTATTGAACTTGCTAAGACTGTCAACGAAAACGCAGAGATCGCTAATCAGAATGCTTTGGTAATCGACAAACTAATTCAGGTTCTTATCGATAACGGGATTCAGGTTCCGTTTGAAATGATTGCTGACCCTTCCGAAGATGAGGACGAGATCCAATCACAAGAAGAATTTGAACTGGTGCAGGCTATCGAGTCTGCCCGTCCTGTACGTTACAACTAAGGAACCCCGCAATGTCTCTATCTACCAAGCAAGCCCTGTTCGTCTTAGCCATATGTGTTGCCATCGGCTTTATCGGTCTTCCGATTATTGCTCTAATTTAAACACCCTAAATAAATGTATGAAGAAGAGAATAAGCTACTCTGAATCTATTTCGGGCATACCCGCCCATTAATCGTTATCGGTTTATTGATTGGTTAAAAGTTATTGGAGACGAAGAGGTTTCTTCACCGATAACGATTACTCTTCTATAAGCTTAGGGGACAATAACCGATAACACTCTCAATAAACCGATAAGGATTATAAAATGCAAACTATTACTCTGGTACTGACCAAAAAAGAAATCACCCTGTCTACTCACAATGTAGAAGGCTCCCAACTCTATAAAGCTCAAGACCTCCTGAAAGGTTATGGTCTTGATGTGTTGAAAACCCAAGATACCGTAAAACACTGGAAAACTAGTATGGAATCTAAACAGGCAGATTTCGCCTGTTATAGTTTTAAAGGTAAAAATGGCGGAACCTACCTAACCAAGCGTCAAATCCTGAAACTTGCCGGTTACGTCTCATACGAATTTGAAGATGCAGTTTATGAAGCGTTTGAAATGCTCATGAACGGTAATGGTAATGGAGCAATCGAAAAGGCTCTGAGTGTTGCTGTGATTCACCCTGTCATGATGCAGGATCGCCCTCTCAAGACCTTGAAGAAGATGTTCACAGAGTCTGGATTGACAGTCGATGAATTTGTTAAGCGTGTTATTGCTTCTACTATGAACAACCAAGAAGCTACCATTGATGATCGTCTTAAGATGGCAAATGCTCTTATCAAATTGACCGAACTTCCTTACTCTGGAAAAGATTTTGCTGGTCATGCCCTCAAGATACTGGCAGCACAAAACGAGATTCATAAGTACCGCGCAACCAAAATGGGTCAAGCCGGTAATTTGAAAAAGACTCTTGCGATTAAGGCGAACCGGAAACTTTCCCGTAAAGCAGAAGCCCTGGAAATCCTGATTGAAGAAACCGAGCTTGAACTTGAAGATATGCGTATCCGAGCTAAGAAGATTGGTTCTATCGCCATTGAGGACCGGAAGCAGAAGAATGAGCTTGAAGGTAAGATTATCGAGCTTGAAGAAAAACT
>NZ_CDBL01000050.1 GCF_000820005.1 Aeromonas piscicola
CATAACCAACCACAGCTTTTATACAAACTTATCCACAGAAACAAGCTCTGGATTGCTAGAATGGCCGAAAACAAGGAGGCCAAGATGGACTTGCGACTAAGACCTTACAAGGGAAAACGCCCGCAACTGGGCAAACGAGTATATGTAGACCCCTGCGCCACCCTGGTGGGAGATATAGAGCTGGCAGACGATGCCAGCATCTGGCCCATGGTGGCGGCCCGGGGTGATGTGAACCACATACGCATCGGGGCTCGCAGCAATATTCAGGATGGCACAGTGCTGCACCTCACTCGCAAGAGTGCCAGCAATCCTGGCGGCTATCCGCTGTTGATCGGGGAAGATGTCACCGTCGGCCACAAGGCCATGCTGCACGGCTGCACCATAGGCAATCGGGTGCTGGTCGGCATGGGTGCCATCATTCTGGATGGGGTAGTGGTAGAAGATGATGTGATGATAGGCGCCGGCAGTCTGGTGCCACCGGGCAAGCGACTCGAAGCCGGCTTCCTCTATATGGGCAACCCGGTCAAACAAGCCCGGGCGCTCAAGCCTGCCGAGATCACGTTTCTCAAGACCTCGGCCGACAACTATGTCCTGCTCAAGGACGAGTACCTGCAAGAGGACTGATACACGCTCTGTAATCTGTAATCTGTAATCTGTAATCTGTAAACAGGAAGCCCGGCGCGATGCCGGGCTTCTCTTCTTATATAGCTATCCATACAGCAACAGAGTGCAAAGCGTTAGTGAGCCTGATCCCAGTTATCGCCGGTCCCCGCTTCGACCAGCAGGGGGACATGCAGCTCGGCCGCCGCCGACATCTTCTCCTTGATGATGGCGACGTACTCCTCCAGCTTCTCTTCGCGGATCTCGAACACCAGTTCATCGTGTACCTGCATCAGCATGCGGATCGACTCATCCTCGATCCCGCGGATCCAGCCATCCACGTTGATCATGGCGCGCTTGATGATGTCGGCGGCCGTCCCCTGCATGGGGGCGTTGATCGCGGCCCGCTCGGCAGCCTTGCGCAGACCGGCGTTGCGGGACTTGATATCCGGCAGATAGAGGCGACGGCCAAACAGGGTCTCGACATAGCCCTGCGCTTCCGCCTGCTGACGGGTGCGCTCCATATATTCCAGCACGCCCGGGTAGCGTTCGAAGTAGAGATCCATGTACTTCTGCGCCTCGGCGCGACCGATCCCCAGCTGTTTGGCCAGACCGAAAGCGCTCATGCCATAGATGAGGCCAAAGTTTATCGCCTTGGCGCTGCGGCGCATGTCGGTGGTAACCGCATCGAGCGCCACCCCGAACACCTCGGCGGCCGTTGCCTTGTGGATGTCTTTGCCCTCGGCAAACGCGGTCAGCAGCCCCTTGTCACCGGAGAGGTGCGCCATGATGCGCAGCTCGATCTGGGAGTAGTCCGCCGCCACCAGCTTGTAGCCAGCGCTCGGGATGAAGGCCTGCCGGATCCGGCGGCCCTGTTCGTTGCGCACCGGAATGTTTTGCAGGTTAGGGTCAGAGGAGGACAAACGGCCGGTTGCCGCCACCGCCTGATGATAGGAGGTGTGTACCCGCCCGGTCTGGGGCTTGATCATTAGCGGCAGCTTGTCGGTATAAGTGGACTTGAGCTTGGCCAGGGTCCGGTGCTCCATCAGCAGGCGCGGCAGCTCGTAGGTCTCGGCCAGCTCGGCCAGCACCTCTTCCGCGGTGGACGGCGCCCCCTTTGGGGTCTTCTTGATGATCGGCAGACCCAGCTTGGTGAAGAGGATCTCCCCCAATTGCTTGGGCGAGGAGAGGTTGAACTCCTGCCCGGCCAGCTCATGGGCCTGACGCTCCAGTTCGGCCAGACGCAGCTCTATCTCCTGGCTCTGCTGGTGCAGCAGCTTGGGATCTATGGTGGTGCCGAGCAATTCCATCCGCGCCAGTACCGGCAGCAGCGGCAGCTCGATTTCGCTGAATACCTGGCACAGGCCAGGCACAGCTTCCAGCTGGCCCCACAGAGTCTGGTGCAGACGCAGGGTGATGTCGGCATCTTCCGCCGCATAGGGGGCGGCCTGCTCCAGCTCGATCTGGTTGAAGGTGAGCTGCTTGACCCCTTTGCCCGCTATATCTTCAAACGAGGTGGTCTCGACCCCGAGGTAGCGCTTGGCCAGCGAATCCATGTCGTGACGGCTGGCGGTGGAGTTGAGCACGTAGGACTCGAGCATGGTGTCGTAGGCGATGCCCTGCAGGTCGATGTCGTGGTTGAGCAGCACGTTGCGATCGTACTTGAGGTTCTGACCCACCTTGAGACGGGTCGGATCTTCCAGCAACGGCTTGAGCTTGCCCAGCACCACGGCTTCGGTCAACTGCACCGGCGCCCCCAGATAGTCGTGACCAAACGGCACATAAGCGGCCTTGCCCGCTTCGACGGCGAAGGAGACCCCGACGATGCGCGCCTCCATGTAGTCAAGGCTGGTAGTTTCGGTATCGAAGGCGAACAGCGGCGCCGCCTGCAACTGCGCCAGCCAGTCGTCAAACTCTGCCTCGTCCAGAATGCAGCGGTAGTCGGTTTCGATGGCGGCAACCGGTGCAGTAGTGTCATCGCCCCCCTCTTCCGGGCCGGCACCTTCTTCGCCACCGGACTCCAGCTCCTTGATCAGGTTGCGCAGCTCATATTCGCGATAGACCGCCAGCAGGGACTCCTTGTCGACCGGCTTGAGCAGCAGCTCTTCCAGACTCTGTTCCAGCTCGACATCGGTTTTGATGGTGGCCAGGACATAGGAGAGACGAACCTGCTCCTCCTGCTCGCGGAACTTGTCGGCGAACGCCTTGGAGCCGCGGAAGCCGAGGGCCGCCACCTTGTCCAGATTGGCGGCAATCTCGTCTATGCTGCCGATCCCCTGCAACAGGGCCAGCGCCGTCTTCTCGCCGACGCCTGTCATGCCGGGGATGTTGTCGACCTTGTCCCCCATCAGGGCCAGATAGTCGATGATGAGCTCCGGCGGCACGCCAAACTTCTCGATCACCCCTTCCCGATCGGTTTTCACATCCTTCATGGTGTCGATCAGGGTGACGTGGTCTGAGACCAGCTGCGCCATGTCCTTGTCCCCCGTGCTGATCAGCACAGGCAGCTGCTTCTCGGTCGCCTGGCGGGCGAGCGTGCCGATCACGTCGTCGGCCTCGACGCCTTCGACCATCAAGAAGGGGAAGCCCATCGCCTTGATCATCTGGTGAATGGGGGCGACCTGGCTGCGCAGATCGTCCGGCATGCTGGCACGGGTCGCCTTGTACTCGGGATAGATGTCGTCGCGGAAGGTCTTGCCCTTGGCGTCAAACACCACGGCCACATGGCAGTCAGGGTATTGCTTGCGCAGGCTGCGCATCATGTTGGCCATGACACGGACGGCGCCGCTCGGCAAACCGGTCGATGTGCGCAGATCAGCCTGCTGGGAGGCGAAGAAGGCGCGGTAAAGATAAGAAGAGCCGTCGACCAGAATAAGGGGATTGCTAGGGGCCATGAAATCGTCCTGCCAGAGATAAACAGCCGCTAGGATGCCACAGGGCCCCCCTCACACCAAGGGGTGCCGCAGCAGCATAAACGGGCAGCCAAAGGGACTCAAGCTGTGGATAAGTCTGTGTTCAAAAATGGGGCGCAGTATGAGCCACAGTGATAAAACTGTGCATAAAAAATATAAAAGCCATATAAAACAGTAAATTGAGATCGTAAAAACCGATCGCGAGACTGTTAGAATGATCTCGATCAATGTGGAAAAAGATTTAAGGGAGTAGGTACGGCAGGATCCAAAACGAAACAATCCTAGCACAGCGAGATGACTTGACCAGCGGATGGCGAGCGATAACCATACAAAAGTACAACAATCTATCCTGGCTCACATTTTCAACAACGAGGAGTTTGCCATGAAAAAAGTGGCCGTGATTTTGAGTGGCTGTGGCGTGTTTGACGGGGCCGAGATCCATGAAGCCGTCATCAGCCTGCTGGCGCTGGCCCGCCATGGCGCCACCACCCAATGCTTCGCCCCGAACGTGGCGCAGTTGCATGTGGTCAACCACCTTACGGGTGACGTCAGTGAGGGGGAGAGCCGCAACGTGCTGGTCGAGGCGGCGCGCATCTGCCGCGGCCAGATCCGGGATGTGGCCGAACTGGATGCGGCCGATTATGACGCCCTGCTGGTGCCAGGTGGCTTTGGGGCGGCCAAGAACCTGTGCGACTTCGCCACCAAGGGCGCCGGGTGCCAGATCCAGCCGGATGTGCTGAAGGCGTGCCGGAGCTTTGCCAATGCCCGCAAGCCGGCGGCCTACATCTGCATCGCACCGGCCATGATCCCGCTCATCTATGGCGCCGGCACCCTGGCCACCATAGGCCATGACGAAGGCACAGCCAATGCCATAGAAGCCATGGGCGGCAGCCACCTCAACTGCCCGGTCAACGAGTTCGTGGTGGATCAGGAGCGCAAGGTGATCTCCACCCCCGCCTACATGCTGGCCAACAACATAGTCGAAGCGGCAGACGGCATCGAGAAGACGGTCAAACAGCTGTTGACCCTCTGATCCCCGATCCGCCACAAACAAACGGGCCGCTCATGGAGCGGCCCGTTTTCAATGTTGCCAACCGGCAGCGGACTAGATGGTTTCGCCCATCTGATCCATCTTGCCCAGCAGGGCACGCAGACGCTCCTGCCATGCAACGTGCTCGTTGCGCAGCTGATGGTTTTCGTCTTGCAGCTTGTTGTTCTGCTCTTTCAGCTCGTCCAGCTCCATCTTCAGCAGAGAGATGTTGTCGACGGCGGATTGTACTTTGGATTCGAGTTGCTCAAGGACTTCTAGTGACATATGCATACCTGTATGTTCAATTGCGATGCCCCACAGAGGGCGATTCAAGCGCGTGAAGCCAGCATACCCTGAGGGCATCGGCACAAACAAGCCAGTGCGCTGTAAAATGCGCCTTCCATAGATGTATTGCCTAAATATGCGTCTGTTTTTCTCGCATCCTGCGCCCGGACCGCGACAAGCCCCTGACAACCGACAGACAACCCCTTGCCGAGGCAGTGACCACGGGCATGTCGTCGAACCCGGTTTCCAGATTATCCCGTCAGCCGTACGGCATGATTCTCGCACCCAACAACAGGCACCCAACCGCGAACCCTTACCGCGCGTCGCGCTCGGCCTCCAGGTTACCCCGTCAGCCGTGCAGCGTGATATAAGCCCCCAGCAACAGACAGGCGACGGCGTACATCAGCAGCCCATAGAGGAGGTTCCAGCGCAGGATCAAGCCGGCACTCAGGTTGTAGCGGGACGCCAGCGCCAAGTTGGAGCCGGAGAGCGGACTGGTGCCGGTCGCCAGCCCCCATCCCAGCAGAAAACACATGCCGAGCAGGCTGGGATCCGGCGCCAGTGGCCAGAGCAGCGGCGCCAGCCCGGAGATACTGATGAGCGGATGCACCCCGACGATGGCCACCAGCAGGATCAGCAGCAGGGTCAGGGATGACTCCAGCCAGCCGAAGTGGTTGAACAGCGGTAGCCCGTGCTCGCCTCCGAGTTCGAGCACCGACAGCGCACTGTTGATGCCGGCGGCCAGCAACCCGGCCCCCAGAAACAGCACCAGCTGGCCGCCAATGGCGGGGAAGCGCTCCACCACCTGCCGCTTGAGAGCGGCGCCTCGCCCGGCTCTGGGCATGAACAGCAACGCCAGCAGCGGCGCCACCAGGGCGATCACCGCCAGAATGCCGAGCCCTGGCCAGATCTGCTTGATCAGCAGTACCAGCAGCGCCAAGGCCACCGGCAGCCCCAGGGTCTGCAACCGCAGCGGGTAGCCGGCAAAGTTCTCTACCCCGAGTCGCTCCACCTGCCAGGCGGTCAGTCCCATCGCCAGCAGCGCGGCGACTACGCCAAATGGCAGTATGCTCGACAGTTGCAGACCGGGGGCATAGGTGAGCGCCACCGCCATGGCGACGAAGAAGGGGGACCAGAAGGCGGCGGCACAGAAGATCCGGCTCAGCACCATCACCTGACGCCGCTCCAGGGTGCCGCCCCGCTCCAGCCGATCGCCGATGATGAACAGCACGGAGAGGTTGATGACGGCCCCCAGCAGGTTGAGGCTGGCCATGGTGCTCCACAGCCCCTTGCGACCGGACCAGGAGGCAGTGCCGGTCAGCAAGCCCGACGTCGCCAGGTTGAGGGTGCTCACGGCGGCAAACATGGTGAGCATATTGATGTTGGGCAGCAGCCAGTCACCCGGGTTGAGGCTGGCGCCCCGCCACCAGGAGAAGATCAGCAGCAAGAGGGCCGCCCCGTACAGGGCCAGGGCTTGCCGTTTGGCCGCCCCCACCAGCCAGGGCCAGGTGAGCAGGGAGGCGGCCCAGGCGGCGATGGCCGCAGGCCAGGGGGAGAATCCCAGATAGAGGTGCAGCAGATTGAGCAGCCACATTCCCAGGATCAGATAACCTGACCAGCGCTTGGCCATCGAATCGTCTCGGTCAGGGGATCAGAGGCACTGATCCATATCCAGCGAAGGCTTGTCGCACTCCGGGCGGCCCACAATCTTGGCTGGTACTCCAGCCACTGTGGTGTGGGGCGGCACCGGGTTGATCACCACGCTGCCGGCACCTATCTTGGCGCCCATCCCCACTTCGATATTGCCGAGCACCTTGGCGCCCGCCCCTATCATCACCCCTTCGCGGATCTTGGGGTGGCGATCGCCGCTCTCCTTGCCGGTACCGCCCAGGGTCACGCTCTGCAGGATGGAGACATCGTCCTCGATCACCGCCGTCTCACCGACCACTATGCCGGTGGCATGGTCAAACATGATGCCCTTGCCAATCCGCGCCGCCGGGTGCACATCGACCCCGAACACCACCGAGATCTGGTTTTGCAGGTAGAGTGCCAGCGAGCGACGCCCCTGGCGCCACAGCCAGTTGGCGACCCGATAGCCTTGCAGAGCATGAAAGCCCTTGAGGTAGAGCAGCGGGGTGGAGAAAAGATCGACTGCAGGGTCACGCTCCTGCACGGCGCAGATGTCGGCCGCCACTGCCGCCAGCAACTCGGGCTCGCTGCGCAAAGCCAGCTCGATCACCTCGCGCAGGGCGATGGCAGGCATGGTGGCGCTGTCGAGCTTGTTGGCCAGCTGGAAGCTGAGGGCCGAGCGCAGGTTTTTGTGATTGAGAATGGTGGAATGAAAGAAGCTGGCCAGCATGGGCTCTTCGGTCACCATGCATGCCGCTTCTCGCTCAATTTTTTGCCAGGTTTTGGCAACCAGATCATCCATGTTGCAGCCTACTGTTGTTCTGATGGAGTGCCTTGCTGTTCCTTGTGCACCACAGAGATGGGGTCCATATGAATGATGACATCCATGCGCTCAAATTCCTGACGCACCGCCAGTTCGGCTTCATCGGCGATCTGATGGGCCTTGACCAGAGGGAGCTGATCGTCCAGTTCCAGATGCAACTGTACGAAGCGGGTCGGACCGGATTGACGGGTACGCAGATCATGCACCCCGTGGACACCTTCGACGTCACAGCAGAGGGCCATTATTCTCGCTTGTTCTTCGGCTGGCAACTGACGATCGAGCAGCGCCTGCACCGACTCATAGCCGATATGGATGGCGCCCCACAGCAGGAACAGGCCGATCAGGATGGCAAACAGGCCATCGGCCCAGAACCAGCCCCGCCCCGCCAACACCAGCGCCAGCAAGACGCCACCGTTGAGCAGCAAGTCGGAACGGTAGTGCAGCATGTCGGCCTTGATGGCCACGCTGTTGGTCTTGCGGATGACAAAGCCCTGGAAACTGACCAGCAGCAGGGTCAGCACTATGGAGCCGCCGCTGACCCAGAGACCCGCTTCGAGCCGCAATATGGGCGCCTGGTTGAGCAAGGAGGAGATGCCGTGCATCACCAGCAGCAGGGCCGAGCCCGAAATAAACGCGGACTGGATGAGGCCCGCCAGCGACTCCGCCTTGCCGTGGCCGAAACGGTGCTCGTCATCGGCCGGAGCCAGCGCATAGCGAATGGCCAGCAGATTGATGATGGAGGCGCTGACATCCATGAAGGAGTCGGTGAGCGACGCCAGCAGACTCGATGAATCTGTCATGAGCCAGGCGATCAGCTTGCCGGTGATAAGCAGGGTAGCCGTGGTGACGGCGGCAATGCTGGCCAGCGTCACCCAGCGGGAATATTGTTGATGGCTCAAAACCGGCTTTCCTCTTGCGGTTAAAAATCTATTATACCCTGACCCCTGCGCCGGCTTGGCGCGAAAATCAGCGGAATGACTTCAGATGCACAAAATACTCCTGGTCGACGACGATCTCGAGCTGACCCAGCTGCTCACCGAAATTCTGACTCTGGAAGGCTTCCAGGTCACCGTCGCCGAGGATGGCGAAGAGGGGTTGCAGCGACTGGCCGAGCAGGATTTCAACCTGGTGCTGCTGGACGTGATGATGCCCAGGCTCAACGGCTTCGCCATGCTGACCAGACTGCGCAAGACCCACGACACCCCGGTGCTGATGCTGACTGCCCGTGGCGACAGCCAGGACAGGGTCAACGGGCTGGAAGCCGGGGCCGATGACTATCTCGCCAAGCCATTTGACGACAGGGAGCTGCTGGCCCGGGTACGCGCCATACTGCGCCGGACCCAGAGTGCCCAACCCCAGCGCGGCGGCACCTCCGAAGAGCTCCGCTTCATGGATCTGGTGCTGCAACCCGGCCTGCAACAGGCCAGCAGTGGTGATCAGCTGCTGGAGCTCACCGCCACCGAATTCGGGCTGCTGGAGTGTCTGCTGCGCAATCCCGGCCAGATCATCAGCAAGAGCCATCTCTCCGAGCAGGTGCTCGGCAAGAAGCTGGAGCCCTTCGATCGCGCCATCGACATGCACCTGAGCAACCTGCGCAAGAAGCTGCCGGAGCGCACCGATGGCCAGCCCCGCTTCAAGACGGTGCGCGGACGCGGCTATCTGTGGCTGGAACAGGCATGAACACGGCCCGCACCTTCAATGGCCTCTCCACCCAGATCTTCCTCTGGTTCTGGCTCATGCTGCTGGTGGTGTTGGCAGCCGTGGTGATACTGCCGACCCTGGATCCCCGCAACATCATCCCCTTGCCGGCGCACGAGATGACCCGGATGAACAACAATCTGGAGGCGTTACAGAAGGGGGCGGATCCCGATCAGGATTTCGATCTGGTTCAGGCCATAGACGCGGCAGGCCTGCTGCCAGTGGACAACATCTATCTGCGCGATGCGAAAGGCCAGATGCAGTCCACCACTCGCCTGAGCAAGTTCGTGGTTCGCTTCATGCTTGATTCGGACAACCCGGCCAAGCCCATGCTGGGCAGCGAGCACAAGCGGGCCATCGCCGGCCCCTTCCAGATGGAGCATCGCGGCCAGATCTATCACGTCTACTTCGGCCTCAATGTCGAAAATTCCTACCTGTTTCTGTTCATCCAGATCCTGGATCACCCGATCCAGATCCTGGGCATCGCCATGCTGGTCAGCACCCCGCTCTGCCTGCTGCTGGCGTGGCGCCTGACCCGCCCCATACTGCAGTTGCAGCGGTCTGTCTCCCAGCTGGCGGAGGGCAACCTGGAGATGCAGATCCCCAACCTGGGACGGCGTGACGAGATCGGCCAGCTGGCGGATCACGTCAGCCACATGGTCGATACCCTCAAGAACATGATCCAGAAGCAGAAGCAGCTGTTGTCCGACATCTCCCACGAGCTGCGCAGCCCGCTAACCCGCATCCAGCTGGCGCAGGCGCTGATCCGTCGCAAGCAAGGGGACAGCAGCGAGCTGGCACGGATAGAATCTGAGATAGGCCGGCTCGACAAGCTGATCGGCGATCTGCTCGACCTGTCGCGGGTGCAGCAGCACGTGGAGGCGCCCGTGGTGATGCCGCTGGCGGATCTGCTGGAGCCCATGATGGACGACGCCATGTTCGAGGCGAACCAGAGCGGCAAGCAGTTGCGGCTGCCGCCCCTGCCGACCGAGTCGATCCGGATGTGGCCCGAGCTGCTGGCGCGGGCGCTGGAAAATCCGCTGCGCAACGCGCTCAAGTACGCACGCGAGTTCATCAAGGTGGACTGGTATCGAGAGGGACGGGAGTGGGTGATGACCATACGCGACGATGGCCCCGGCGTGCCTGTGGAGCAGCAGGCCCAGCTGTTCCTGCCCTTCTTTCGGGTAGATGATGCCCGCAACGCCAAGACAGGTGGCACCGGGCTCGGGCTGGCCATCGCCTCGGAGGCGATCCAGCGCCACGGTGGCACCATACGTGCCAGCAGCAACCAGCCAGCCGGGCTGACCATCACCATCCGCCTGCCCATCGGCTGAGTCGCCTCTTTTCATCCACCCGGGCGCTGGGTATGCTGGCGCCCCTTTCGCCCCAATCTCGGCCCCCATCAGGATCCCGCCATGCTCGACATAGTGCTCTACCAACCGGAAATCCCGCCCAACACCGGCAACATCATCCGTCTCTGCGCCAACACCGGCTACCGGCTACACCTGATAGAGCCGCTGGGTTTCGAGTGGGATGACAAGCGGGTGAAGCGGGCCGGGCTCGATTATCACGAGTTTGCCGAGGTGAAGCGCTGGCCTGACTATGACGCCTTTCTGGCCGAGGTGGCGCCCAAGCGGGTATTCGCCTGCACCACCAAGGGAAGTACCGCCCATTCGGCCGTGCAGTTTGCCCCCGGTGACGCCATGCTGTTCGGCCCCGAGAGCCGTGGCCTGCCAGCGGAGCTCATCGAGAGTCTGCCGTTCGAGCAGCGGCTGCGCATCCCCATGCTGCCCCAGAGCCGCAGCATGAACCTCGCCAATGCGGTGGCGGTATTCGTGTATGAGAGCTGGCGCCAGCTGGGTTATGAGGGTTCACTCTAGGCTCTTGGCCGCAACCGGATGATGCCGACCCTGTGATGTGGGGCCGTACCCGGCCCGCTCTCACAACAGAATCATGCCAGCCAGCTATGACGGCCCGCCCTCGGCCTGTTCCATGCCGTGGGGTGAGTGCAACAGGCGGCCATCGCGCTCCAGTTGCCAGCACAGCCACCCCAGCGTCAGAC
>NZ_CDBL01000051.1:0-684 GCF_000820005.1 Aeromonas piscicola
CGCGGATCTTGGGGGCGCCGGTGAGGGTGCCCATGTTCATGCAGGCCTGATAGGCGTGCAGGGCGTCCAGATCAGAGCGCAAGGTGCCGACCACCTTGGAGACCAGGTGCATCACGTGGCTGTAGCGATCCACCTTGAGCAGCTCCTTGACGTAGCGGGTGCCGGGCTCCGAGATGCGGGCTATGTCGTTGCGGCCCAGATCCACCAGCATCAGGTGTTCGGCCACCTCTTTTTCGTCCTGACGAAGCTCCAGCTCTATGCGGCCATCCAGATCCCGGTTGATGCTGCCATCCGGGTTCAAGCCCCGGCGGCGAGTACCGGCGATGGGGTACATCTCCACGTCGCGGCTGGCGGCGCAGAACTTGACCGCGCTCTCCGGCGAGGCGCCAAACAGGGTGAAGTCCTCATCCTGTACATAGAACATGTAGGGGCTGGGGTTGGTCTGCTTGAGGCGGCGATAGGCGGCCAAGGGGTTCGGGCAGGGCAGCGAGAAGCAGCGCGACGGCACCACCTGGAAGATGTCACCCCGGCGGATGAAGCCCTTGAGCTTCTCCACCTCGGCGCAGAACTGTTTGTCGCCCTTGTCCACGCTCATGCCGCCGGTGAGGGGTTGGGTGGCCAGCTCGGCGCTCAGGGGTTGCTGGCAAATCAGTTTGAAGTCGGTGAGTCGCTCAGTCAGGCGGG
>NZ_CDBL01000051.1:831-2979 GCF_000820005.1 Aeromonas piscicola
ATATCTGTCATCCACATTGCTCTCGTTACTGTCGCCGCCAAAGATGCAGGCGAGCAGTTGAGTGGTGCGCTCGATATGGTCGATGGTGATCAGGGTTTCGGCCACATAGAAGCAGTAGTCGGGGCAGTTGTTGCTCCCCTCCGGCACCTCTGGCAGATCCTCGAAGGAGGCGATCAGGTCGTAGGCGAAGCTGCCTGCCATAAACAGTGCCTCTTTACCCAGCTGGCACTGCAGCTCTTGTTGCAGGGTGCGCAGCACGTCCAGCACGCTGCTCCCCTTGAGGCGAGAGTCTTCATCCTGTTCCCGATCGGAGGCCGGGAAGTCGAGCTGCAGCTCGCCATCCACCAGCGAGCGTGCCACCACAGCAGGCAGGCGCTCGGCCAGCAGGCTCTGCAACTGGGCGCCGTTGTCGTTCAGGGTGCGCACTCGCACGGTACGGCCACGGCATTCGATGCGCAGGCAGGCATCGACCAGCAGCAGGCTCTGCTTGCCCGCCTTGGAGTCGATCTCGACCGATTCCAGCAGCAGGTTGTTGGGGCGTCCCTGGCAGAGTCGGGTGTAGAGCGCCAGCGGGTCGGCCACATAGGGGGCGTTGAGCTTGAGGGTATCGAATTCACCCAGGGGCAAGCGAGTCGTATTGACGGTCATAGTGCGTTCCCTTGCGTGTGATGCGTTTTACCGATGTTCATGACATTGAATTCCTTGGAAATTAAATTGGTTTAGGCGGTTTCAGTAGGGTCGCCATCGCCAGGTCAGTGTTCTTGTCTGAATTCTCGGTTTCATCACAGGTCCATTTGCCGGATAATAAAAAAGCCCGCTGGGGTCAGCGGGCTTTTTCTTTGGGTTCTTAATTTGCTGTCAGATTACAGATACAGCAACGACCACACGCCCGCATGTCAGGGAGTGTGCCACCACCAGATGGTCAGGATGGAAGTCGTTTGCATGATAAAGTCCTGTAAAAAGATGTTTGCAATGAAGTGCCTACAGAAAACGATAAAGCCGCGGCCAAGTCAAGTCGCTTTTTAGCCTTCTTTCACCGATGGTGACCTGATCATGAGAGCGGAATAACCTGATGAGATTCGATCTTCACTGTCATACCACTGCCTCCGACGGCGTGCTGAGCCCGGCCGAACTGGTGCGCCGCGCCGCCGAAAAACAGGTAGAAGTGTTAGCGGTCACTGACCACGATACCCTTGACGGGCTTGATGAGGTGCGCCGCACCATAGCATCCGAGCAGCTGCCGCTGCGGCTGGTGAGCGGGGTCGAGATCTCCACCGGCTGGGAGCATCACGAGATCCACATAGTGGCGCTGGGGGTGGATGAAAAAAATCCGCAGCTGGTGGCGTTTTTGGCGGGGCAACGGGCTCGCCGCGAGGCGCGCGCGCTGGAAATAGGGCGCCGTCTGGAGAAGTGCCTGATCCCGGGCACCTATGAAGAGGCCAAGGCGCTGGCCGGTGATGCCGCCGTGACCCGTGCCCACTTTGCCCGTGTGCTGGTGGCGCGCGGGGTGGCCGACAACATGCAGAAGGTATTCAAAAAGTACCTGAGCCGTGGCAACAAGGGTTATGCCCCGGCCGAGTGGCCCGAGATGAGCGAGGCCATCACCGCCATTCACGCCGCCGGTGGGTTGGCGGTACTGGCCCACCCCAGCCGTTACGATCTCACCGCCAAGTGGATCAAGCGGTTGCTGGTGGCCTTCAAGGCGGCCGGTGGCGATGCCATGGAGGTGTCACTGCCCCAGCAGAGCCCGCAGGAGCGAGCCAACCTGGGCCAGTGGGCCAAGGAGCACGACCTCTACATCTCGGTGGGATCGGATTTTCACTTTCCGTCCAACTGGACCGAGTTGGGCCGCCACCTCTGGCTGCCCAAGGAAGGCATGCCGGTCTGGCTGGCCTATCCCGGCCACTTCGGGCTCACCACCGAGCAGCATACCGCCCTGCTGGCCAGTCGCTAGCACGGGGTCGGCCGCCGGCCCTCTGTTGCATGGGAGGGTAAACCGGCGTCAAACAGGTTAAGGTAGCGTCATGGGTCTGGAACCCGTGACCATGAAGCGGGCACCGCGCGTGCCCCTATCGCGAGAAGAGCATATGAGTCAGCATTTTTATGTACACCCGGAAAATCCCCAGGCCCGCCTGATCGGTCAGGCGG
>NZ_CDBL01000051.1:3142-3760 GCF_000820005.1 Aeromonas piscicola
GATCATCCAGAACGGTGGCGTCATCGTCTATCCGACCGATTCCGGCTATGCGCTCGGTTGCCAGATGGGTGACAAGGGCGCGCTGGAGCGCATCTGCCGCATCCGTCGCATCGATCCCACCCACGACTTCACCCTGGTGTGCCGGGATCTCTCCGAGATCTCCACCTATGCCAAGGTGGACAACACGGCGTTTCGCCTGGTCAAGGGCAACACGCCCGGGCCCTACACCTTCATCTTCAAGGCGACCAAGGAAGTGCCACGCCGCCTGATGAACGAGAAGAAGAAGACCATCGGCATCCGGGTGCCCGCCAACAACATAGCGCTGGCCCTGCTGGAAGCCCTCGGCGAGCCGCTGCTCTCCACCACCCTGATCCTGCCGGGTTCGGAGATGGCGGAGTTTGACCCGGAAGAGATCTTCGACAAGCTGGGCAAACAGCTGGATCTGGTGGTCAACGGTGGCTATCTGGGCGAGCAGCCCACTACTGTGGTGGATTTCTCCGATGACGAGCCCGTGCTGCGTCGTCGTGGCGCTGGGGATCCTACGCCGTTTGAGTGATGACCCTGTACCCGTGATGGCCACGCCTGCATTGGGCGCAGCGGGGGAGGGAGTCCTCCCCC
>NZ_CDBL01000051.1:3924-5258 GCF_000820005.1 Aeromonas piscicola
GCTGCCCCAAGATCTGTTCATTCCGCCCGATGCGCTGGAAGTCTTCCTCGATACCTTCGAGGGGCCCCTCGATCTGCTGCTCTATCTCATTCGGCGCCAGCAGCTGGATATCCTGAACCTGCCGATCCTGCAGATCACCGCCCAGTACATGGAGTACGTGGAGCTGATGCAGGGGCTCAATCTGGAGCTGGCAGCTGAATATCTGCTGATGGCGGCCTGGCTGGCGGAGATCAAATCCCGTCTTTTGCTGCCCAAGGCCCCCGAGCTTGAGGACGAAGAGGAGGGAGAAGATCCCCGCGTGACCCTTATTCGTCGACTGCAGGAATATGAGCGGTTCAAGGTGGGGGGCGAGCGCCTCAATGCCTTGCCACGAGTGGAGCGGGAGATTTTTATCGCCGCTGCCCTGCCGCCGGATTTTGGCTCTCTCAAGCCATTGACTCCCGATGTTTCACTGGTTGAGCTCGCCCTTTACATGCAAAGTGTGGTAAAACGCGCGACTCATTTCGAACATCACCAGATCCGCCGTGAGCAGATCCCGACCCGGGTGCGCATGGCGGAGATCTTAGCCATGCTCTCGCTGGGCCAGACATTGCGGCTGGAACAGGTGCTCAGAGCCGAAGAGGGGCGCATGGGGGTGCTGGTGACGTTTCTGGCCCTGCTGGAGCTGTGCAAAGAGTCCCTGATCTGGATCCTGCAGGCCGAGCCGCTGGGGCCGATCCACTTTGCCCTGGCGAGTCAAGATGAAAGCGGGGAGCGTGAACATGCACACTGAGTTGTTTTCTTTGTCCCGAACTTGCTGCCCGCCTGCCGGGGTCTGTGTGCCTCTCCCGTTGGTCCGCCAGCCCGACGTCATGAGCAAGGAGGGCAACCGTGGCGCTGCCCGCTGAACGGCTCAAGACGCTGGTCGAAGCCGCGATTTTTATTGCCGGTCGCCCCTTGACCGTGAGCGAGCTGAAAAGCGGTGTGCTGGCGGATTACCCCGTCACCGGCCGCTATGTTCAGCTCTTGCTGGCAGAACTGCGGCAGGATTACAGCGAGCGGGGAGTGGAGCTCAAAGAGGTCGCCTCCGGCTGGCGCTTTCAGGCGCGCCAGGAGTATGCCGAGGAGCTCTCAAGGCTCTGGAGCGAGCGGGCGCCCCGTTATTCCCGCGCCGTGATGGAGACGCTGACGCTGATTGCATATCGACAGCCCATCACCCGGGCCGAGATCGAAGCCATCCGCGGGGTGGCGGTGTCGAGCCAGATAGTGAATACCCTGAAAGAGCGTGGCTGGGTGCGCAGCGTCGGTCACAAGGAGGTGGTGGGTCGCCCCGAGCTGCTCGCCACCACCCGGGA
>NZ_CDBL01000051.1:5357-6425 GCF_000820005.1 Aeromonas piscicola
CTGCTCGCCACCACCCGGGAGTTTCTGGATTATTTCAATCTGCAGAGCCTGGATCAGCTCCCCGAGCTGGATCCTGAACTGCAAACCCCCCTGGCCGTTATGCCGGCTGAGGGCCGTGAAACCTGATCCATGTTGTTGGCATTTGCCAAGGCGTGGGCCAGGTCTCTTAATGATTAAAGTGGTGCCGGATTGCCCTGACGGGATCTGGCACAGTAGTCAACGTTGCCCGTTATGCTGGCGGGCAGCGATCAACAATCAGGTAACCCCGATGAGTGAAAAACTGCAAAAAGTGTTGGCCCGCGCGGGTCACGGCTCCCGTCGTGAGATGGAGGCCCTGATCACCGCAGGTCGGGTCAGTGTGGATGGCAAGGTCGCCACACTGGGAGATCGCGTCGAAGTAAACGCCGTGATCCGTGTCGATGGCCATACGGTCAAGACCCGTGCCGAGGAAGAGATGATCTGCCGCGTGCTGGCGTATCACAAGCCCGAAGGGGAGATGTGTACCCGTCACGATCCGGAAGGTCGTCCCACCGTGTTCGATCGTCTGCCCAAGCTGGAGAGCGCCCGCTGGATCGCGGTAGGCCGTCTCGACGTCAACACCTCCGGTTTGCTGCTGTTCACCACGGACGGTGAGCTGGCCAACCGCCTGATGCACCCGAGCCACGAAGTGGAGCGTGAATACGCGGTGCGTGTGTTCGGCGAGATCACCGAAGCCATGCTGCAACGTTTGCGCAAGGGTGTGCAGCTGGAAGATGGCATGGCCAAGTTCAACAAGATCAAACCGGCCGGCGGTGAAGGTCTGAACCAGTGGTTCAACGTCACCCTGACCGAGGGTCGCAACCGTGAAGTGCGCCGCCTGTGGGAATCCCAGGAAGTGCAGGTGAGCCGTCTGATGCGGGTGCGCTACGGCGACGTCACCCTGGATCGCGGCATCCCCCGTGGTGGCTGGCAGGAGCTGAAACTGCCGGAAGTGAACTACCTGCGCGGTCTGGTCAACATGCCGCCGGAGACCGAATCCAAGGTTGATCTGCAGCAGGATGGCAAGAGCACCCGTCACAAGCAGGCCGC
>NZ_CDBL01000051.1:6502-7460 GCF_000820005.1 Aeromonas piscicola
ACCCGTCACAAGCAGGCCGCCCAGATCCGTCGTGCCGTCAAGCGTCACAAGGATATGCAGGGCATGGAGCCGCGCGCCCGCAGCACCACGGCCCGCCGCAAGCCTACCTCCTCTACCCGCAACTCGGGTACCGGCAGCAAGTAAGCATTGCGCTGAGCCTCATGGGTTCATGCAAGGAAAGGCCCGCCTCTCAGGCGGGCCTTTTTGTTGCTGCTGTCTGTCGTTTATTATTCCAATCCCCTCCTTGCTGAATTAAACCACCCGGCGGGCTCGCTGCGGGAGAGGGGCAAGGTTGCTCTGCCAGAGCGGGCTTGTTAGCCTTTGCGGCACTGATACAGGAGATAATAATGAGCAAGGTACTTGATGAGCTGCTGGCACTGCTGGCGCTTGAAAAAATCGAGGAGGGCCTGTTTCGGGGCCAGAGCCAGGATCTCGGTCTGCGGGCCGTGTTTGGCGGACAGGTAATGGGACAGGCCTTGTCAGCCGCCAAACAGACGGTGGCCGGCGATCGTCAGGTGCACAGTTTCCACTCCTACTTCCTGCGCCCCGGTGATGCCAATCGCCCCATCATCTACGACGTGGAGAATATCCGTGACGGCCAGACCGTCTCCACCCGCCGGGTCAAGGCCATTCAGGGCGGCAAGCCCATCTTCTATCTCAACGCCTCCTTTCAGGTCGAGGCCGAGGGGTTCGAGCATCAGATCAGCATGCCGGCGGGGATCACTCCGCCCGAGCAGCTCAAGAGCGAGCTGGAGCTGGTGCGCCCCTACGAGCAGCAGATCCCGCCTGCCCTGCGTGACAAGATCATGTGCGAGAAGCCCATCGAAATTCGCCCTGTGACCCTGGTCGATCCGATCCGGCCGGATGTGCACGAGCCGCTGCGCCACGTCTGGTTCAAGGCCAATGGCCAGATGCCGGATGATCAGCGGGTTCACAAGTACCTGCTGGCCTATGCCTC
>NZ_CDBL01000052.1:0-382224 GCF_000820005.1 Aeromonas piscicola
GATACCTCAGGTTCATCTGCGCAGCCGCTCCCATTTTCCCTTCGCTGTATCAATTCAACTTCATTCAAGAGCCCTTGGCGTCCCCTTCTTATCCACCTCAGTAGAATACGCAGAGCCAGACAGTGGTCATGTCGGGGTGAGTCCACTCCACCCTGTGTTTTTGGCGGGCGGGAATATTGATGTGATCGCCCGGGCCCAGTTGTACCGATTGCTGCTCCTGAGTCTGCGGATCGATGAACAACTGGCTGGCCTCTCCCTGCACGACCAGGACCCACTCATGTTCATCCTGATCGTACCACTCTCCCGGTGCCGTCTGATGGCCGTGGGAGAGAATACGCTCGATCCTAAGGTAGCGGTACGTGTGGTCATCGACTGATGGGATCAAGGTCTGTAAAGATGCAAAAGAAAGGCTATGTCCCAATTACGTGTTGCATGGGGCGCCCCCGCCCCAGCGCCTCATGCAAACAATCCCTGATTCCCACTCTCTTACCGTAGCGCTCCAGCATCCTGCGCCAACCCAGGTAATCCCTCAGGCAATGGGTCGCCACGCCATGGAACCGCTCCATCCACTCTTTCAGCCGACTGTGATATCCGTTCACGTGCTGGATGTGGTGTGCCCCCATAACTCGTTCACCTTGACGATTACGCACTATCTGGTGAGTTACACCCTGTAACGTGCTGAAACTGGCATATACCCCAGCGCCATCACTACAGAGCACCGCATCTGGGGCGATGAGGGGGGCCAATACCGCCTTGACCATTTGGACATCCATCTTATCCAGTTGGAAGTCCGCCAAGTGGCACGCCCTGTCTTGCACCACCATCACCGGGATATAATCCGGGCCGGTCCCACGGGTTCGCCCTTTACCACCACGATGCCTTGCCGGGCTGTCCCTTGAACGATTCGAGGAAGAAGGTTTCATCTACTTCCACAATCCCCTTCTCTCGTGTCGCCTGATGAGTGGCCATGGTCTTCAAAAAGCGGTGGCGCCACTGTTCTTGCAGACTCCGCAGCGAATGGCGCCTGACGGACGGTGAGCCCATCGATGAGTGCCTGGGCATAGTCTTCCCTGCACTCGGCCTTGCACAATCTGGCCAAGAGGGTGTTGGTGAGGATAGAACTGATGCGCAAAGACTATTTGCAGCGGTAGCGACGCAGCCCTCGGCTCCAACCCTGGGGGTTAAGTGGACCGGCTTGGCTTGACAGTGGGGGCAGCGGGTAACTGAGTGGCCAGGGAGGTCATGGGGTGTGGTGCCGTGAGCACATGCTGAGGCACACGCGCTGGCGTAAGGTAAGTAATGGGAAGAGAGACAACAGGTGTGGAAAGGCTTGGGCATCCATGATGGAGGCCCTCAAGGTGATGACTTACCTCGAGATTAGCCTTTCAGCACATAATTGGGACAGCGCCAAAAGAAAAGGGGACGGCAGTTGCCGTCCCCTCAAGTCATCTAGTCCAGTCCATGAACTGCAACGCTCCCTGCAATCCCTGACTTTATCCTGATCCTTCGGAATATCCCCTTCCCAATCCGTTGAGGTGTCCTGTGGCCATCCTAGCCTGGCAATCGATCCTGATTGCTGCACTCTCTCCATCCTGGAGGTGTCCGTTACCACATCCCGTGGTGTTCCTTGCGTCGTCCTGACAGATAACCATCCGGGTTATCTCGCTTCATCCTGAAGCTGTCCTGCTCGCATCCGGCGAGGTCCGGTTCTTCCTGAAGAGCCGTAATCCGTACCGCTCTGCCTCATCCCTAGGTGTCCACAACCACATCCTGTGGCGTCCTGTTCAATCCGTTTGATAACCTTCCCGGTTACCTGCCCCATCCTGAGGTGTCCCTGACCACGTCCTGTGGATTATTCCCTGCTTATGCGCTGTTCCTGCATCCTGCCGGACCAGCTCGTCCTTGTGAGACCCATATTAAGGGAACCGCATAGCGGAACAAGGGAGGCTGGGTGGTTATCGGCATGACCCTGCTTGGTTCAACCCAGCCATTAACAAGATAAATTCATACTAATCATTACCTTAGTTTGTTTCATTGGAAAGCACATGGATTCAAAGATGGCTTCGCGTACGGCTCGACACAGTGGCCTCTTACAGCGGCTATGGCGGATCTCTCACACGCAAAAACAGGGGGAAAACGATGGTACAAAGCGGCTCAATTAAGCGGGCAAGAGTTAAAAATTAGTTGAATAAATATGCTCAAAAAGAATACAAAAAAGCCGAGGCTGGGCTCGGCTTTTTTGGGGTTAGCTGACTCGGCTGCCAGGCGTGGGATATGCCTTTCGCAGCGATTCTGGCGCCAACACTTCCAGGTTGCCGCTCATGTTGTTCAACCAGGTGCGAAACTCCGGGGTGTCCTGCACTTCGGTTTCCACGACTACGCTGCGTTTATCGTAGCGGGTCATGCGCGGGTTGTGGCCAGGGATCTGTCCATCGACCAGAGTCGGGCAGTTGGCATCGATGCGGCCGACGAAGCGGATCGGGCCGCTGACATCCTGGTAGCCCTGATCGCGGATCAGCTTCTGGATATTGAAGTCCTTCGGCTGGGTTGCGCTGAAGTTGGTCAGTTCCACACCCTTGATGTGATCGAACGGTATGCCGTACACCTTGGGATCCAGCTCGGACAGGGTGCAGAGCAGGGTCGGACCGTCGGCTTGATTCAGGATGCCGAGGGGATTGATGCGGTCATAGCAGAGCCATACGGTACGCTCCTTGATGACACGCTGGATCTCGGCACTGAACTTGCGACCGCGCCAGAGGGCATCGCGGATCAGGGTACTGCGACGGATCTCAGGGTTGCCAGCAAACGGCCGCGGTGACTGATGCACGCTTTCGAGCCAGCGTTCGGCCAGTTCACTTTGGCTGTCGCGGATTACCTGGCTGGCTTTGTCGACCAGTGGGTTCAATTCGGTCAGCACACTTGCCGGCAGCAGTTGGCTTGCCTGATCACTCCAGGTTTTCAGGGCCACCGCCAGCGACAGCGGCATTATGTTGGCGAAGTCGTTGAGGCCATGGCGCTCAAAGCACCAGCCGTGGGGTTTGCTGCGTTCATCCGAAGTGAGGTCGAACAACCCCATGCCGGACATCTCCTCCAGGTCCCGTTGCACGGTACGCAGACTGACGTGTATGCCTTCCTCTTCCAGTTTTACCTGGAGTTGGCTGGCGGTCAGCTTGTAAGGGCGGTGCGGGATGCAACGCGCCAAGGTCAGTTGTCGTAACAGCTTCTTACTCATGGTGCATGCCTTCACTGGTTTAGCGTTGAGTGTATCCTAGCCATGGCATGCGACAGTCTATGTCGCAAGTTTTGCTGCGACAACTGTCGCCATTTTCATACAAATTGATTTAACTGCATGATATCAAAGCTAATACATGTTTTGGTGGGTAGCAATCGAGGCTTTTAATTGATGAAGAAATCGCAAATGAAAGTGCTGCCTTGCGGTTTTTGGGGAGAGGAAAAAATAAAAATGGCAGTAAGAGGCAGAAGATGATGTGGAGGGGCTCGTCCCCTCCACCAGATGGCTACT
The DNA here is from genome assembly GCF_000820005.1 of Aeromonas piscicola. Classification (GTDB taxonomy): domain Bacteria; phylum Pseudomonadota; class Gammaproteobacteria; order Enterobacterales; family Aeromonadaceae; genus Aeromonas; species Aeromonas piscicola. Next base: position 3,524 of record NZ_CDBL01000052.1, read on the forward strand.
TGTTATCAGGCCAGCCAGGACCAGGCGGACTTGGTGATGGCGGCTCCCACCATGTAGCCGAAGACGGCCAGCGCGGCAACACCGGCCACCAGCTTCTGGTTGCGGGCCGGTCGCTTGAGCGCCATGACGCCGAGGCCTATGTAGACCACCAGTGCGATCAGCTTGGCCATCAGCCAGGGTTGCTGGCCCGGGCTCATCTGCAGCGTGACCGCCAACAGCACCCCGAACAGCAGCAAAAAGGTGTCGTTGACGTGGGGCGCTATCTTCAGCCAGCGCTGTTGCAGACGCGGGCTGCCATTGAGAGAGAGCATCCAGCGATAGACAAACAGCAGCAGGCTGACGACAGCCAGGGTCATGTGCAGATGTTTGAGCATGGGGTAATAGGCAATCATATTGCTTCCTTGTCGTTGTCGGGCAGACCGCTGTTCCAGTTGTGAGCGTGAATGCGCTCCTGTCCTTCCTGATCGTCTTGCAACAGATCGGAGAGGATATCCCGGTATTGCAGGCTCTTGTTGATATAGGTGTGTTCGTCGTCCAGGTAGTTGACCTGCTCCCGCAGCAACCAGTTGTCGTGCTGTTTGAAGGTCTGTCCTGCCCGCCAGGCCTGGTTGGCTCGAAATCCCAGCTGGGTCAGGGCTTCCACTCCCAGATCCACGGCGGAACCCAGGGTTTCCCGATACACGCTGCCCACGCCATGGCGCAGGATCTCGTGAGCGTGAGGTCTGTCCTGGGCTCGCGCCAGTATCTTAAGGTGCGGAAAGTGTTTCTTCACCATTTCAATCACTTCGAGCGAGGTGGCCGGATCGTTGATGGAGAGCACCAGCAACTTGGCCTTGTGGGCGCCGGCGGCATGCAGCAGGTCGAGCCGGCTGGCATCGCCGTAGAACACCTGGTAGCCGTACTTGCGCAGCATCTCTATCTGACTGGCATCCTGCTCGAGTATGGTGGTGCCTATGCCGTGGCCGTGCAGCAGACGTCCCACTATCTGGCCGAAGCGGCCGAAGCCGGCGATGATGACGGGGTGTTCCACCAGCTCCGGCTGTTCGTGTTGCGGTGTGTCGCTGTGGGTACGGTAATCGAACCAGGGCTGGATCACCCGATCGTTGAGGATCAGCAAGAGCGGCGTCAGTGCCATGGAGAGCGCCACCACCAGTGTCAGCAGCGAGATGGTGTCGCCGGGCAGCACCTTGTTCTGGGCGGCGAACGAGAACAGCACGAAAGCAAATTCCCCCCCTTGCGCCAGCGCCAGTCCGAAGGTCCAGCGTTGGCTCGGTGAGATGCGAATCACAAAGCCGAGCGCCATCAGCACCAGCCACTTGAGCGCCATCAGGCCGACCACCAGAGTCGGGATGAGCAAGGGGTGTTCGGCAAACAGGCTGAAGTTGATGCCGGCGCCCACCGACATGAAGAAGAGGCCAAGCAGCAACCCCTTGAACGGCTCTATGTCCGCCTCCAGCTCGTGGCGGTATTCGCTGTCGGCCAGCACCACGCCGGCTAGGAAGGAGCCAAGGGCGGGGGAGAGCCCCACCGACTCCATCAGCACTGCGATGGCGATCACCAGCAGCAGGGCGGCGGCGACGAAGATCTCCCGCATGTGGGATTGGGCTATGGCCCGAAACACCGGCCGCATCAGGTAGTGGCCACCCAGCACTATGCCGGCGATGGCCGCCACCACCAGCAGGCCGTGCTGCCAGCCGGCCAGCTCAGAGCCGCCATTGCTGGCCACCGGCGCTATGGCGAGCAGTGGCAGGATCGCCAGTATGGGAATGACGGCAATATCTTGGAACAGCAGCACCGCAAAGGCGGAGCGGCCGCTCTCGCTCTGCATCAGCTTGCGCTCCTGCAGGCTCTGCAGAACGATGGCCGTGGACGATAGCGCCAGGATGAGACCTATGGCCAGCCCCTGTTGCCAGGGCAGACCGATGAGATGAGCCACCCCGGTCAGCGCCCCCGTGGTGAGCAGCACCTGCAGGCCGCCGGTGCCGAGTATGGGTCCCTTCAGTTGCCACAGCAGGGCCGGGCGTAGCTCCAGCCCGACCAGAAACAGCATCAGCACTACCCCGAACTCGGCGAAGTGCATCACATCCTTCTGCTCTCCCACCAGCCCCAGCAGGAAGGGACCTATGATGATGCCCGCCAGCAGGTAGCCGAGCACGGAACCCAGCCCCCAGCGCTTGGCCAGCGGCACGGCGATCACCGCCGCAGAGAGGTAGATAAGCGCATCAAACAGTAATCCGTGACCCATCAGCCGGCCCTCCGTTCGCATGTCTGGCCTGACTCACAGGGTCGGCAAAATGACAGGCAGTGTTTCATGAGAGTACCTCCAGCAGATCCCGCAGATAGGGGCTGCCGCCGAGCTGGGCCGGGGTTAGCTGCTCGTCGCGCAGGGCGCACAACAGCTGGCGATAATCCTGGCCACAGCGGCGCAGCGCCTCCGGATCCTTGATCTTGTGAAAGGAGTGCAGAACGAACGGTGGCAGCCAGCTCATGCCGCACAGCTGTGCCGTTTGCTGGAACGGCAGCAGGAAGTCGAGCAGCGGGCGGCGGTTGTAGCCTTCGCTGCAATAGGAGTCGGGGGCGCCCCCCGTGGTGATGGCGCTCAGCCACTGCTTGCCATTGAGGGCGTGTGCCTCGGGGCCGTAGGCGTAACCATACTCCAGCACCAGATCCATCCACTCCTTCATGATGGCGGGGCAGGAGTACCAGTAGAAGGGGTGCTGAAAGACGATGATGTCGTGTTCCGACAGCAGGGCCTGCTCCCGCTTCACGTTGATGAACATGTCAGGGTAGTGCTGGTAGAGGTCGTGCACCGTGACCCCCTCCAGATCGGAGACGGCCTGCAGCAGCTGCTTGTTGGCCCGGGAGCTCTGCAGGGCCGGGTGTGAAAAGATAACCAGAATGCGTTTCATGAAGTCATAACCTGAAGATGGGCCTGATACCGGTGAAAAGAAGATGCATTGAGTTGCGACGTTATCAAGAAGCGCAATAGCCCGCCAGTTCCGGGATCAGATCGCGCAGCGCCGGATTCAGGGTCTGATGGGCGGGATAGCAGAGTCCGATGCGCCGAAACATCCGCGGCCCGTTCACTGCGACCGTGCACAGGCCGGGTTCGTCGTCCACCAGGCCGTCGGGCAGGAAGCTGATGCCGACGCCCGCCAGCACCAGCGCCATCACCAGCCCCTTGCTTTCGGCTTTGGCCACCAGGTTGAGGGTGAGCCGGTCGCAGGCCAGCAGGCCTATGGTCTGCTGATGGGCCTCACAGGGCGGGCACTCAATAAAATCATAATGTTGCAGCTCAGTCAGCGCGATGCGGGCACGGCTGGCGAGGGGGTGGTCGGTGCGCACGCACAGCACATAGTCCTCTTCCCACAGGGGCAGGAAGATCTCGTCCTCCCGGCGCAGCGCATCCAGGGTCAGCCGACAGTCGGCGGGGCTGGTGTAGTCGGAGAGGGTGAGATCCAGCTCGGGCAGCACGCCCTGCACCCGCTGCAGCAAGCCGGCCAGCCGGTGGCGGCTCAGATCCGGCATGATGGCCATGTTGAGTCGTGCGCGCGTCGCCTTCTGGCGAAACAGCTCCGGCAGGCGGCGTGCCTCTTCCACCAGCTTGACCGCATGGGGATAGAGGTAATGGGCCGGATCCTTTGCCTCAACCCCCTTCTTGCCCCGGGTGAAGAGGCTGTCGCCGAGCGCCTCTTCCAGCTGGCGCAGGCCGGCCGAGAGGGAGGGTTGGCTGACGTGGCAGCGCAGTGCCGCCGCCGTGATGTTTTTCTCTTCATAGATGGCGATGAAGAAGCGCAGCAATCTCAGATCCAGCATGAGCTCAACCATAGTTTTTTCAGATGATAACCAGCGGAAAACAATATTTATCACTGATGGATGCAGCGACTATAGTGACTGAGTTCCGTGCTGGCCAGCCGCTTGTGTGATCCCGTTTCTCATCGAATCAAAAGGAAATACCATGTCCAAGTCCCTCGTCGTGATCACCGGTGCCTCCGCCGGGATCGGTGCCGCCATCGCCCGTGCCTTCTCGGCTGCCGGCCATCCGCTCTTGCTGTTGGCCCGCCGGGTCGAGCCCATGCAGGCGCTGGGTCTGCCCAACGCCTTGTGTGTCAGCGTCGATGTGACCGACACGGCCGCCATGAAGGCCGCGGTCATGCAGGCAGAGACCCGGTTCGGCCCTGTGGGTTGCCTGGTCAACAACGCCGGTGTCATGTTGCTGGGGCAGGCCGATGTGCAGGATCCCGCCGAGTGGCAGCAGATGCTCAACATCAATGTGATGGGGGTGCTGAACGGTGTTCATGCCGTGCTGGCCGGGATGAAGGCTCGCCGCAGTGGCACCATCATCAACATCAGCTCCATCGCCGGTCGCAAGACCTTCCCGAACCATGCGGCCTATTGCGCCACCAAGTTTGCGGTGCATGCCCTGACCGAGAATATCCGGGAAGAGGTGGCCGACGTCGGCGTGCGCATGGTGACCATAGCCCCTGGCGCGGTCGAAACAGAGCTGCTCAGCCACACCACGGACGAGAGCATCAAGGCCGGCTATCACGACTGGAAGGATCAGATGGGCGGCGTGATCGCGCCCGAGGTGATCGCCGAGGCCGTGCTCTATGCCTGGCATCAGCCTGCCAACGTCTGCGTACGCGAAATCGTGCTGGCGGCCACCCGTCAGCAACCCTGATCCGGGCTGGCCATGAGGGGGAGGGCTTGACCCTCCCCCTGGGCCAAGGGTTACCATAGGGCTCCTCTGATCAATGAGTCATGTCATGGTTCTGACCCGTCGCCAACTTGCTCGCGCCCGCCGCTGGCTCCCCCTGTGGAGTCTGCTGATGGTGCTGATGTCGTTTGGCAGCCGGGCGGCGACCGATCTCTGTACCCTGACGCCCCATTGCAGCCAGAGCGAGCGCACCCTGGAGAAGGCCATGCCATGCGGCAGCTTCACCTCGGCGCTCGCCATGACGGTGCTCACCAGCGACAGCCTGACGGTGGCCGTGCTGGAACCCGATAGCCCGCAGTTTGTTTCTCCCTCCCTGTTCACGCCGGACGCGCCGTTCGAACGGCTCGAGCGTCCTCCCCGTCATCCAGATTGAGTCGAGTTCCCCTGTTTTTTTGGGTATGTCTTCTTATCTGAGGTGAGTTATGTACAAGTCCCTGTTACTGGCCCTGCTGGCCGGTACCGTCAGCGTCTCCGCCCTCGCGGCCGAGCAGATGACCGTCTACAAGTCCCAGTATTGCGGCTGTTGCAAGACCTGGATCAAGCACATGGAAGAGAACGGCTTTGAGGTCAAGGTCGTCGAAACCGAGCAGCTCGATCCCATCAAGCAGCAGTACGGCATCACACCGCAGCTGGCGTCCTGCCACACGGGCGTGGTGAATGGCTATGTGGTGGAGGGGCATGTACCCGCCGCCGACGTGCAGAAGCTGCTCAAGGAAAAACCGGCGATCCGCGGTCTGACCATTCCGGGCATGCCCCAGAGTGCGCCAGGCATGGATATTCCGGGTCAGCCCTACCAGGTGCTGAGCATCAGCAATGAGGGCACGACCAGGGTCTGGTCGAGCTACTCCGGCTGACGCAAACTGGCCATGAGCAGGCACGACTCCATCATGTGAGGCACACCTGAGCGAACCTGTGTCGCTCATGGTCAGGTTTGAGGGCCGCTATCGCGAGATAGCGGCCCTTTTACCTGTTCTTGCGGGTTTTGCAGGGTGATAACTTGCAACTGGGGGCGACAAGGGGCAGATTGATCCCCTATCCAAGGAGCCAAGGCTCAGGTCTGCTAACCCTTTTGAAGCGCAAAGGATGCGACATGTTCACCTTTCCCCGAGGGCTTCTGCTGCTGGCTTGCCTGGTTGCCGTTCCCTGTTCATATGCCAATGATGAGTCCGCCATGCCCACAAGCGACACCCTTATCCAGCCTCCCGTGGCCACCAAACACCCTCATACCATCAAGAAACACGGAGACGTCCGGGTCGACAACTACTACTGGCTGCGCGATGACGAGCGCCAGAAACCCGAGGTACTGGCCTACCTGGAGGCGGAGAACGCCTATACCGAGGCCATGCTCAAGCCGACCAAGCCGCTGCGCGACCTGCTCTACCAGGAGATGGTGGCCCGCATTCCCCAGCAGGATGAGTCCGTCCCCTATGTGAAGAATGGCTACCGTTACCAGACCCGCTATGAGCCGGGCAAGGAGTACGGCATCTACTCCCGCAGCAAGGTGGAAGGGCCGCAGGAGCCCGAGCTGATGCTGGACAGCAACCAGCGCGCAGAGGGGCACGAGTTCTATTCTCTTGGCGCCCTGGAGGTGAGTCGCAACAACCGCTGGCTGGCGGTGGCGGAAGATTTCCTCTCGCGCCGTCAGTACCAGATCCAGTTCCTCGATCTGGAGAGCGGCAAGTGGGCCTCAGACAAGCTGGAGAACACCTCCGGCAACCTGGTGTGGGCCAACGACAGCAAGACGGTGTTCTACGTGCGAAAGCACCCCAAGACCCTGTTGCCCCATCAGGTCTATCGCCACGAGCTGGGAACAGATCCTGCCAAGGATCAGCTGGTCTATGAGGAGAAGGACGACACTTTCTACGTCAGCCTCTATGCCACCACCTCGGAAGATTTCATCGTCATCGCCCTCTCCAGCACCACCACGGGCGAGGCGCGCCTCATCGACGCCAACGTGCCGACTCAGGCACCGAGGCTGTTCCTGCCCCGTCAGGTGGATCACGAATACAGCCTGGATCACTACCGCGGTCGCTTCTATGTGCGCTCCAACAAGGATGGCAAGAACTTCGGCCTGTACGAGACCAAGGAGAGCCCGGTCGAGCGCTGGAAGGCGGTGATCGCCCCCAATCCGGACGTGTTGCTGGAGAGCTATGCCCTGTTCAAGGAGTGGCTGGTGCTGGAGGAGCGCAATCAGGGGCTGACCCGGCTACGCCAGATCAACTGGCAGAGCGGTGACGAGAAGGAGATCGTCTTCGACGATCCCGCCTATGTTACCTGGCTCGCCTACAATCCTGAGCCGGAGACCAGCCTGCTGCGCTACGGCTACTCCTCCATGACCACCCCCTCGTCCACCTATGAGCTGGATATGGCGAGCGGCAAGCGTACCCTGCTCAAGCAGCAAGTGGTGGCGGGCTTCAAGCCGGAGCTGTATGCCAGCGAGCGGCTCTGGGTGACCGCCCGTGACGGGGTAGCCGTGCCGGTGTCGCTGGTCTATCGCAAGGATCTGTTCAAGAAAGAGAGTGCCGGGTCGCCAAAAAATCCGCTGCTGGTCTACGGCTATGGCTCCTACGGCGCCAGCATGGATCCCGATTTCAGCACGGCTCGCCTGAGCCTGTTGGACCGGGGCTTTGTCTATGCCATCGCCCATATCCGGGGGGGCGAGGAGCTGGGCCGCCACTGGTATGAAGATGGCAAGCTGCTGAAAAAACAGAATACCTTCAACGACTTCATCGACGTGACCGAGGCGCTGGTGGCACAGGGTTATGGCGCCAGGGATCAGGTCTACGCCATGGGCGGCAGTGCCGGCGGCCTGCTGATGGGGGCCGTCATCAATCAGGCGCCCCAGCTCTATCGCGGCGTGGTGGCCCAGGTGCCCTTCGTCGACGTGGTCACCACCATGCTGGACGAGTCCATCCCCCTCACCACCGGGGAGTACGACGAGTGGGGCAACCCGAACCAGAAGCGTTATTACGACTACATGAAGGCCTACAGCCCCTACGATCAGGTCAAGGCGCAGGCCTACCCGAACATGCTGGTGACCACAGGGCTGCATGACTCCCAGGTACAGTATTGGGAGCCCGCCAAGTGGGTGGCCAAGCTGCGCGAGATGAAGACGGATGATAACAAATTGTTGCTGAATACCGACATGGATGCCGGCCACGGCGGCAAGTCGGGTCGCTTCAAGGCTTACGAGGATATCGCGCTGGAGTTTGCGTTTATCCTGGATCTGGCCAAGCCGAAAGCATAAGTCACCAAGGTTGCAGCCCTTGCCAGTCAAGGGCTGCAAAAGAATCTTGTCTCTGCCCCCCGCCTGCCAACCGGTAGCACACTCCAATTAATCTCTGATCAGTAAATTAATGATCGGCTTCAAATTTCTCGTCATCCATATCCATCATTTTGTGTTTTTGTTTGATTTATGTTGGCGCCATGTGCTTAATCGAAGCCGTTATGACGCTTTGATTGGTCCCTTCCGGGCCAATTATCTTCGGTTGGCATGAAGCCGACTGTCTCACCACAGGATGCTGGTGGCTTTTTGGGGAACGCTCGCCGTTCACCCGATTCCTCATATCGAGGTCATGGATGACCACCGACGCAGAACGGTGGTTTGTCCGGCATTCGCCCGTGGAACGGGCGAGCTGAATCAATCAAAAAGGATGAACAACATGAAAGGATTATCCCTGGCGTGTGCCTTGTCGGCTGCACTGGTCGGTGTCTCGTTTGGTGGTCCGCTGCAGGCGCAGGAGCGCTTCGTGACCATAGGCACAGGCGGTCAGACCGGCGTCTACTACGTGGCGGGCCAGTCCATCTGCCGTTTCCTCAATCGCGGCGCCGCCGATCACCAGATCAAGTGCAACGCCCCGGCCAGCGGTGGCGGTGTGGCCAACGTCAACGGCATCCGCAGCGGTGAATTCAACTTCGGCATCATGCAGTCCGACCATCAGTTCAAGGCGATGAAGGGGCTGCCGCCGTTCCAGACCGAAGGGGCCATGGACGACATGCGCGCCGTCTTCTCCCTGCAGAGCGAGGTGTTCACCATACTGGCGCGCCGCGATGCCAAGATCGCCAGCTTCGACGATATGAAAGGCAAGCGCGTCAATATCGGCAACCCGGGCTCGGGCCAGCGTGACACCATGGAAGAGATAATGGCGGTCAAGGGCTGGAAGAAGAGTGACTTCGGTCTGGTCTCCGAGTTGAAACCGGCCGAGCAGGCCTCGGCGCTCGGCGACAACAACATAGACGCCATGAGCTACTTCGTCGGCCACCCGAACGGTGCCATCCAGGAGGCCTCCACTACCACAGACGCCGTGCTGGTGCCTGTGACCGGTGCCGACATCGACAAGTTGCTAGCAGAGAAGAGCTACTACACCAAGGCCGAGATCCCGGGTGGTATCTACAAGGGCAGCGGCCAGCCGACCCCGTCCATCGGTGGCAAGGCGGTGCTCTCCACCAGTGCCAAGGCCGATCCGGAAGTGGTCTATCAGCTGGTTAAATCCGTGTTCGACAACCTAGATCGTTTCAAGCGCCTGCACCCGGCCTTCGCCGACCTGAAAGAGGCCGACATGATCAAGGTGGGGCTCTCGGCGCCGCTGCATGAAGGGGCCGCCCGCTACTACAAGGAGCGCGGCTGGCTCTGACTGACGGCCCAAGGGCCCAGGTCACTCTCTTCGACACCCGTCAGCCGCTGCCCGGTTGCGGGGGCGGGTGTCGCTCTTGTTGTACTCGTTGGCACAAGTTAACCCTATGCAAGATAAACAACTCTCTACCGAGGAACTGATCGCCCAGGACGTGGGCGCTCGTCTGCCGTTCGGCCTCATGGGCGGGCTCATTACCACACTGGCGCTGGCCTGGTCCCTGTTCCAGCTCTGGATCGCCTCGCCGCTGCCCTTCATGCTGGGCTTTGGCGTGCTCAATGACACCGAGACCCGCGCCATTCACCTCACCTTCGCCCTGCTGCTGGCCTATCTGGTGTTTCCGGCGTTTCGTTCATCGCCACGGGATCGGGTGCCGCTCGGCGACATCGCCTTGGGGCTCATCGCCGCCGGGGCCGCCAGCTACCTGTTCGTGATGTACCAGGCGCTGGCCCTGCGGCCGGGCAGCCTGACCACAGAGGATCTGATCACCGCCTGCATCGGCATTCCGCTGCTGCTGGAAGCGGCGCGGCGCGCCCTGGGGCCGGCGCTGGCAGTCATCGCCCTGCTGTTTCTCGCCTATAGCCTGGCGGGGCCCTGGATGCCGGGCCTGCTGGCCCATCGCGGGGTGAGCTTCACCGCGCTGGCCAACCACCAGTGGATCACCACGGAAGGGGTGTTCGGGATTGCCCTCGGCGTCTCCACCAGCTTCGTGTTCCTGTTCGTGCTGTTCGGTGCCCTGCTGGAGCGGGCCGGTGCCGGCCACTACTTCATCCAGCTCGCCTTCAGCCTGCTCGGTCACCTGCGCGGCGGCCCGGCCAAGGCGGCTGTGGTGGCCTCCGGCCTGACCGGCCTCATCTCCGGCTCCTCTATCGCCAACGTGGTCACCACCGGCACCTTCACCATTCCCATGATGAAGAAGGTGGGGTTCAGCTCGGAAAAGGCGGGGGCGGTGGAAGTGGCCTCCTCGGTCAACGGCCAGATCATGCCGCCTGTGATGGGGGCGGCCGCCTTCCTGATGGTGGAGTACGTGGGCATTCCCTACGTCGAGATCATCAAGCACGCCTTCCTGCCGGCGACCATCTCCTACATAGCGCTGCTCTACATCGTCCATCTGGAGGCGCTGAAACTGGGCATGCAGCCCATAGGTGGTCATCAGCCCAAGCCCTGGCTGCGCCGGTTGACCGGCTTCGCCTTCGGCGCGGCCCTCATCAGCGGGCTGTCGATGGCGGTCTACCATGGTCTGGGCTGGCTCAAGCCGGCGCTGGGTGACTACGCCCTGCCAGGCATTGCCCTGCTGCTGGCCATCACCTATCTGGGCCTGCTGAAGATAGCGGCCAGCAACGAACCGCTGGCGGCGGAGGATCCGGACAAGCCGCTGCTTGAGTTGCCCAACACCCGCGCCGTGCTGCTCTCCGGCCTGCACTTCCTGCTGCCGGTGGTGGTGCTGGTGTGGTGCCTGATGGTGGAACGGCTCTCGCCAGGGCTGTCGGCCTTCTGGGGAACCGTCATGCTGGTGATCATACTGCTGACCCAGCGGCCGCTGCTCAACTGGCTGCGCAGCGATGGCCAGCACGACTACGGCACCTTCAACGATGGCATGGTCGATCTGCGTGAGGGGCTGGTGGCCGGTGCTCGCAACATGATCGGCATCGGTATTGCGACCGCCACTGCGGGGATCATAGTGGGCGCCGTCTCCCAGACCGGGGTCGGTCTGGTGCTGGCAGATCTGGTGGAGATGCTCTCCATGGGCAATCTTCTGCTGATGCTGCTGCTCACCGCCCTGCTGAGCCTTGTTCTCGGCATGGGGCTGCCCACCACCGCCAACTACATAGTGGTGTCCAGCCTGCTGGCGCCCGTGGTGGTGACGCTCGGGCAGCAGAACGGCCTGATAGTGCCGCTCATCGCCGTGCACCTGTTCGTCTTCTACTTCGGCATCATGGCGGACGTGACCCCGCCGGTGGGGCTGGCTTCGTTCGCGGCGGCGGCCGTCTCCAAGGGCGATCCCATCAAGACCGGCATCACCGCCTTCTACTACAGCCTGCGCACCGCGGCGCTGCCCTTCCTGTTCATCTTCAACACGGATCTGCTGCTGATAGACGTGGACTTCGCCCACGGGGTGCTGATCTTTATCGTGGCCACCGTCGCCATGCTGATCTTTGCCGCCGCGACCCAGGGCCATTTCCTGGTGAAGAGTCGCTGGTACGAGAGCGTGCTGCTGCTGCTGGTGGCCTTCACCCTGTTCCGCCCCGGTTTCTGGATGGACATGGTGCACGATCCCTATCGTGACACTGCGCCGGCCCAGCTGGCCCGGACCCTGGGCGAGGTGGAGGCGGAGAGCACACTGCGGCTGCGCGTCCAGGGTGAAGATGCGGTGGGCAAGCTGCGTCAGTCGACCGTGCTGATCGGGGTACCGGCAGGGGAGGATGGGGAGGCCCGTCTCGCCAGCCTGGGGCTCGCACTTTATGAACAGGATGGCAAGACCCTGATCGACAGCGTCACCTTCGGCAGCCCGGCTGCTGTGGCCGGCATGGAGTTCGATCAGGAGATCCTCTCCGTCAAGGCGCCCACCGAGCGCTGGCGCAAGGAGCTGATGTGGTTGCCTGGCTTCCTGCTGTTTGCGCTGATCGTCGGGTTGCAACGGAGACGGGCGGTGCGAGCATAACAAGGGCCAATAAAAACGGCGCCATCGAGGCGCCGTTTTCATCTCCCCGGTCGGGGCTTATTCTTGCGGATCCTGCTCCTGCAGCAGGCTCAGGATCTGTTGCTCCACCGGACTCAGGCCCAGCTATTCGCAGGCTTGCTCGAAGCTGATACCTAAGTGGCACATCATGATGTCCATACCGGGAGGGCTTATTCCGGCCCTTCCTGCTCCTGCAGCAGGCTCAGGGTCTGTTGCTCCACCGGGCTGAGGCCAAGCTGTTCGCAGGCCTGCTCGAAGCTGATCCCCAGATGACACATCATGATATCGATGGCGGGCAGATAGTTTTTCATTGCTTCTTCCATGGTGATCCTCCAGACCCGTTCCTTATGCCCCAGCGAGGGGGGCAGGGCAATTAGACTTTAGGCGTAGGCTGCTCATTTGCTGAGCGCCCCTGCCACTGGGCGTGGGAATTTGTTACTCTGCTTGTCAGCAAGAAGATGTTGCCGTATGACTGCGAGCAACACGTGAGGAGCAGGGCATGTTATTGAGTTTCTTGATCATCGCATCGGGCTGGTGGCACATTCGCGCGGCCTATGGCTCAGACTCCCGTCAGTTCTACATCAGCAAGCCGTTGACCATGCTGCTCATCATAGCGCTGGCGTTCGGCTATCAGGGCTATGACCACGACGGCTCCCACGCCTGGATCCTGCTCGGCCTCTGCCTGTCGCTGGCCGGTGACGTACTGCTGATGCTGCCAAGCGATCGTTTCATTCAGGGGCTGGCGGCATTTTTTGTCGCGCACCTCTGCTACATAGTTGGTTTCGCCCAGGGACCGCTGGTGCTGAACCTGGTGGATGGCTTGCTGTTGCTACTGGTGGCTGGCATGGTGTTCGGTCTGTTGTGGGGCAAGCTCGGGGAGATGAAGATCCCCGTACTCTGCTACATGCTGGTGATCATCGGCATGGCCTGGGTGGCCGCCGGTGCCTGGCACGCCTCCTTGACCGCAGGCAGTGCCGCCGCCCTGGTGGGGGCGCTGATGTTTCTTTTCTCGGACAGCATGCTGGCGCTGGACCGTTTCCGCCGTCCCTTCCCCCATGCAACGGCCTGGGTGATGAGCAGCTACTTTGCCGCCCAGTTCCTGATCGCCGCCTCGCTGGCGGGGTGAAGAGGCGTCGCGGTCTTTCAGCGCTCGAACCAGAATCCTGTACTTCGCCGGCGGGTGAAGAGCAGCTGCAAGAAAAATGGGCCTGTTGGCCCATTTTTTATGTCTGTTTTCAGCGCTTTGCTATGCCTCGATCGGCTCGGCGTCGGCGGCCCTGGGGGCCGGCTGCTTGAGCAGCAGCATCAGGGCGCTGGCGATCAGCAGGAAGATGCCCATCACGTAGAACACCTGGTTGTAGGCCATGATGGCCGCTTCGCGGCTGATGGTGTTCGACAGCATGGCCTGGGCCTGCTGCTGAGCCAGTTCGGGACCCGAGCCCTGCGTCATCATGGTCTGGGCCAGCTGCAGCAGATAGCTTTGCCCCTCTATGCTGCTGGCGGCCAGGGTGCTGCTGATCTGGCTGACATGGACGCGGGTGTCGTTGTCGATCAGGGTCGCTATGATGGCGATGCCGAAGGCTCCCCCCAGGTTGCGCAGCACGTTGAGCAGGGTAGAGGAGGAGGGGATCTCGTCATGGGTCAGGCTGGCGGTCGCCACCAGCGACAGCGGCACCATGATGAAGGGCTGGCCCAGCGCCCGCACGATCAGCGACTGGATCAGCTGGGGGCCTGCGTAGTCGGCACTCATGTTCATGTTCATGAAGCAGCTGATGGCAAACACCAAAAAGCCGAAACTCACCAGATAGCGCGGATCTATTTTGTGGGTCAGTTTGGGTACCAGCGGCAACACCAGCAGCTGTGGCAGCCCCATCCACATCAGTACCTCACCGATCTCCAGCGCGTTGTAGTTGTGGATCTGTGCCATGTAGAGCGGCAGCACATAGATGGAGCCCATCAATGCCATGCCGAGCACCAGATAGGCGAAGCAGGCCAGCGCGAAGCGCGGGTTGTGCAGCAGCCGCAGGTTGACCAGCGGATGACGTCTGAGCAGCTGGCTGATGACGAAGAACACCAGAGACACCACCGAGATGACGGTGAGCCGTACTATGAAGCTGGAGCCGAACCAGTCCTCCCGGTTGCCCTCTTCCAGCACCACCTCCAGCAGGCCCAGCCCCATCGCCATGGTGACTATGCCGATGAGGTCCACCCGCTTGATCACGGCCCAGTCCACCGGCTTCTTGTCCAGACCGTGGGCCAGCATGGCCATCACCAGCAGGCCCGGTGGCACGTTCAGATAGAAGATGTAGTGCCAGGAAAGCTGCTCCGTCAGCCAGCCGCCCAGGGTCGGGCCTATGGCGGGGGCGAAGGTGGCGCACAGGCCGAACAGCGCCATGCCGGTGGCCCGCTTGTGCAGCGGCAGCAGGCTGACGATGAGGGAGAAGGCCATGGGAATGAGCGCGCCGCCGGTGAAGCCCTGCAGCGCCCGAAAGACGATCATGCTGGTGAGGTTCCAGCTGAACGAGCAGAGCACGGAGGCGACGATGAAGGCCCCCGTGGTCCACAACAGGTAACGACGCACGCTCAGACCCCGGCTGAGCCAGCCGCTCAGAGGGATGGCGATCATCTCCGCCACCAGGTAGGAGGTGGAGATCCAGGAGCTCTCGCTCAGGGTGGCCGACAGGGCCCCCTGAATGTCCTTCAGGGAGGCGTTGGTGATCTGGATGTCGAGGATGGCCATGAAGGCACCAATGAGGCCCCCCATGACCGCGATCCAGTTGCGACGTGGAATGGGTTCCATCAGTGGGCGGCGACCAGGGGCTCGGGATCCCGGGTATCCACTATCACCTCGGTGGAGAGGCCCGGCAGCAGCTTGCCTGCCAGGGGGCCCGGCGCGGGGATGCGGATCTTGACTGGCACCCGCTGCACTATCTTGGTGAAGTTGCCGGTGGCGTTTTCCGGTGGCAGCAGGGCGAATCTGGCGCCGGTAGCGGGGGCCAGGCTGTCGATGATCCCCTCGACCGGTTGATCCGGATAGGCATCCAGGATCACCTTCACCTTCTGGCCCGGCTGCATGTGGAGCAGCTGGGTCTCCTTGAAGTTGGCCTCGACCCATACCTGTTGCAGCGGCACCAGACTGGCCACCTGCATGCCGGACTGCACATAGAGCCCGGCCCGCAGACTGCGCTTGCCTATGATGCCGTCGGCCGGTGCCCGTAACTCGGTGTAGCTCAGCTCAAGTTTGGCCTGCTCCAGCTGGGCGGCGCTCAATGCCAACCTGGCCTGGTTCTGCTTGGCTTCGGCGTCCAGCACCAGCAGCCGTTCACGGGCGGCTTGAAGGGCGGCTTTGGCCTCCTGCTCCTGGGCCTGATTGACCTGCAGGCCGGCTCGCACCTCGTCCAGGCTGTCCTGCGAGCTGTAGTGGCGCTGGTTGAGCTGGCTGACGCGCTGCACCTGTTGCCGGGCGCGCACCTGCTCGGCATTGGCAGAGCTAACCTTGGCCTCGGCCTGACGGATCAGGCTCAACTGCTGGGTGCGGGTCGCGGCCAGATTCTCCGCCGTCGCCTGATTGAGGCGCAGGTCAGCTTCGGCCTCGGCTACCTTGGTCTTGTACTCCCGATCGTCCAGCCGGGCGATTAGCTGACCGGCCTTCACCGCCTGGTTGTCGGTGACCAGTACCTCGCTGATGTAGCCCGGCAGCTTGGAGCCGATCCCGGTCACCTCGCTCTGCAGGTAGGCGTTGTCGGTACTCTCGAAATAGCGGCCATGCAGATACCAGTAACCGGCGAACAGCAGACCGAGCAGAGCCAGCACCATGGCGGCCAGCAAAGGGATCTTCTTGTGTTGACTCATTTTGGGGGGGGATTCCTGAACTTAAGAGACGCAGGCTAACACTGGCCAACTGTTTCGATTAGTATCCATTTATGAGATATACAGTTTCACTGGTGCAACAATGGATCTGAACGCTGCATTGATTTTAGTGCGGATCGTCGACAAGGGCTCTTTCACCGCGGCCGCCCAGGAGCTGGGCATGACCAAGGCGACCGTGAGTCGCCGCATCGCCGAGCTGGAGCAGCGCCTCGGCGTACGGCTGCTCTACCGCTCCACCCGGCAGCTTACCCTGACCGAGGCCGGAGAGCAGTATTATCTGCGCTGCAGCAAGGCGGTGGATGAGCTGGCTCAGGCCGAGCTGATGGTGAGTGCCAGCCAGCAGGAGGTGACAGGTACCCTCAAGCTGGCGGTGCCTATCGAGACGGGGCAACTGGTGGTTGGTCGGCTGGTGGCCAGATTCTTGCAGGTCTATCCGGGTCTGCAGGTTGAGCTGGAGCTGACCAATCGCATCGTGGATCCCATTAGCGAGGGGCTGGATGCGATCGTGCGCATCGGCGACATGAGCGACTCCAACCTGGCGGCGCGGCGGCTGTGGAGCACGGAACGGCTGCTGTGTGCCAGCCCGGATTATCTGGCGCGCAGCCCGGCCATCACGCGGCCGGAAGATCTGCTTTTACACGAGCGGGTGGCGGTGAGCAGCGGTTTTCTGGCTTCTCACTGGTGCTTTGAGCGCGAGGGCAGAGAGGTGCTGGTTGACCCTCCCTCCCGCTTTCGGGTTAATAATATAACCTGTGCCAGGGAGGCGGCGAAGGCGGGGCTGGGACTGGCCTCTCTGCCTGCCATGCTCTGCCATGAGGAGCTGGCCAGCGGGGCGCTGGTGACCCTGCTGCCCGAGTGGCAGCAACCCAAGGTGCCGATTTATCTGCTGTTTCCGGAGCGGCGACTGATGCCGCGCAAGTTGCGGACCTTTATCGATTTCATGGTGGCGCAGGGGGCCGATTACGGCATCGACAACCTGTTGTGACAGATGGATAGGAAAAAGGGAGTCCTGGATCAAGGGATCCTGGTTCGATCCCGAGGATGGAAGAGGGGCATGGTGCCGGCTATAGGTGGCATCGACAACCGGTTGCAGGGGGATGGCATGGATCAATGGATCAATTTTTATCGGGCTTCCCATTCGCTGGAGGCCCATGCCCTGAAGGGGGCGCTGGAAGTGGAAGGGGTACTGGTACGGCTCAACGGGGAGGCGCTGTCCGGCGCCCTGGGTGAGCTGCCGGTGGATCTGTTGCAGGTGACCCTGATGGTGCGCGAGCAGGATCGCAGCAAGGCGGGGCGAGTCATAGAGCGTTATCAGCAGCGGCAGGGCAATGGCTGGCTTTGCGGTCAATGCGGGGAAGAAAACGGCGCCAACTTCGAGGTCTGCTGGCGCTGTCATCACGATCCCCACGATAATTAATCGCTCACCCGGCCTCAGCGCAGGGTGAAGTCGATATCCTCCCCCGCGCTGGCGTCGTAATAGGTCGCCAGATCCAGCTCCTTCTCGCTGCGGGCGATCAGCACGGACACCAGAATATCGCCGGAGACGTTGACCGTGGTGCGCGCCATGTCGAGGATCCGGTCGATTCCGGCGATGAGCGCCACCCCTTCCAGCGGCAATCCCACCGCGGTCAGCGTCAGCGTCAGTAGCATCAATCCGGTGCCCGGTGTGCCCGCCGTGCCGATACTGGCCAGGGTGGCGATGCTGATGATGGTCAGGTAATCCACCATGTGTAAATCCACGCCGAAGGCCTGTGCCACGAACAGGGCGGTCACTCCCTGATAGAGGGCTGTGCCGTCCATGTTGATGGTGGCGCCTATGGGCAGTACCTTGGCGGTGATGGCGGGGGAGACCCCGAGCCGGCGCTCGGCGCAGGCCAGGCTGATGGGCAGAGTGCTGCTGCTGGAGCTGCTGGTGAAGGCCACGGCCTGGGCATCGACGATGCTCTTGAAGTAGTGCAGCGGGTTCAGCCGGGCCAGCAGGATCAGCAGGCTGCTGTAAACGCCGAGCACGTGCAGCAGGCAGCCGAGATAAACGGCGCCGATCACCTTGAGCAGCGGCAGCAGCAGGCTCACCCCGTATTTGCCCGTCATCCAGGCCATCAGGGCGCAGACGCCGTAGGGGGCCAGTGCCATCACCATCTGGGTCAGTTTGAACATCCCTTCCGCCAGCGAAGTGAAGAAGAGGATGGCGGGGCGGCCGCGCCGGCCGGTGGCGTTGAGGGCGAGGGCGAGGGCGACCGCGAACACGATCACCTGCAGTATCTTGCCATCCACCATGGCCTGCACCGGGTTGCGCGGTACCAGATGGCTCAGCACGCTGGCAAGGGTCGGCTGTTCCAGCATACCGATGCGCTCATAGGGGTCCATATTGGCACCCATTCCGGGTTCCAGCAGCCAGCCCATCATCAGGCCGATGCAGATGGCGATGGCGGTGGAAAAGAGATAGAGGCCGATGGCCTTGCTGCCGATCCGATCCAAGCTCTTGCCTTTGAGCAATGAGGTGAGGCCGGCGATGACCGAGCAGAAGATGAGGGGCACCATCAGCATTTGTATGGTGTTGACGAACAGGACGCCAAGGGGCTTGAGCTGCAATGCCTGTTCACTGAAGCCGAGTCCTAGTCCGATCCCCGTCAGCATGCCGATCAGGGTCTTCAACCAGAGGGGACGGCGGGTCCAGATCCGCCAGGGCTTGAAAGCCAATCCATGGAACAGCATGACGCCAATGTCCTTATAGTCGGTCTGCGATGGCAAAAAGGGGCGTTAGTGTAGCCATCCCCTTGTCAGGTTGCCACATTATCGGCAAAGCACTCCTCACAACCAGCTCGACCTGAGGGAAATCGGCAATTTATTGGCCTATATCAAGGTCGTCAGCGGCGGTGCGGGATTTAATGGACATTAAATATGTTTATTAATGAGGTTTGCAATGACTCAATCGGTACACGGTCACGAGGTGATGGAGATGATGCTGGCGCAGGGTGGTCAATTTACCCGGGCCAGCCTCAAGCAGGCGATCGATGAGCGCTTCGGTGCCGACGCCCGTTTCCATACCTGCAGCGCCAGCGAGATGGATGCAGATGCGCTGATCGCCTTCCTGGCCCAGCGCGGCAAGTTCATCGAATCGGAGCAGGGTTTCCAGACCCACGCCGACAAGATCTGCAACCACGGGTGATCCCCTGCGGCGAGCGGCCTGTGACGCTCGCCGAATCCTGCCGCCTTTGGTATATTTCGCCCTCTTTCCCCTCCTAGTTGAAGGCTTAGCCTGGGCGTTGTATGGACACTTTCTCCGCTGCCGTCATGTTGTTTCTGATCATGGATCCGCTGGGCAACCTGCCGGTCTTCCTGTCGATCCTGCGTCATATCGATCCCAAGCGGCGGCGCAAGGTGATGATGCGGGAGCTGTTGTTTTCGCTGGCCATCATGATGGCCTTCCTGTTCGCCGGTCAGCAGATCCTGAATTTCCTCAATCTGCGCCAGGAGGCGGTCAGCATAGCGGGCGGCATCATCTTGTTTCTCATCGCCATCAAGATGATCTTCCCGAGTGAAGGTGGTGTGACCGGGCTGGCGGCGGGCGAAGAGCCCTTCCTGGTGCCCATGGCCATTCCCATGATCGCCGGCCCCTCCATTCTCGCCTCCCTGTTGTTGCTGGCCAACCAGGAGCCGACCCGGATGGCTGACTGGTCGCTGGCCCTGCTGATGGCCTGGGGCGCCAGCGCCGTGATCCTGATGTTCTACGAGGTATTCAACAAGCTGCTGGGTGAGCGAGGACTCACAGCGGTGGAGCGGCTGATGGGTATGCTGCTGGTGATGATCTCGGTGCAGATGCTGCTGGACGGCGTCCACCACTATCTGGCGGTGACCGGTCAGGGCTAGGTGCCAGGGTTGTTTGCCAACCCCGGCTTCCAGCTTGCTGATGCCGAGGATGTAGAGTGTCCTCCGCTGCCAGCCGCATGATCAGGGTTGTTCGAGGGGGGAGGGTTCCAGCTTGCTCATGATGAGGGCGAGCAGGGTTTCCCGCAGCCAGCGGTGGCCCGGATCCTCCTCGTGGCGCTGATGCCAGATCAGCAGGTGGGAGATGCTGTCTAGCGCTATGGGCAGCGGCAGCGGCACCAGTGGATAGACCTGGGTGGCGTGACGGGCATAGAGCCTGGACAGGGTCACTATCATGTCCGAGTGCATGCCCATCCGCAGTGCCGCCTCGAACGAGGGCACGGTCGCCTCGATCCGGCGGTAGAGATCCATCCCCGCCAGCTTGTGATCCAGCATCCAGCGGTCTCGCCCCTCGCAATAGGTCTGCACATGGGGATAGGCCAGGTAACGGGCGAGGTCCCACTCGGGCTCGTGCAGAGCCGGGTGATCGTGCTGCACCAGACAGGTGAGGTCATCGATGGCGAGCAAGCGCTGGCAGATGGCGTTGGGCAGGGTGTCGAGCCGAAAATCTGAGCTGATGCAGTTCTCCCGCACCGTGAAGGCGATGTCCACCTGGCCCTGGCTCATCTCGGTCAGGCTGTTCTCGGTCCACTCCTCGTAGCGCAGCCGTATGCCCGGTGCCTGCCGTTTCAGCTCGCTCAGGTAGAGCGGGGCGAACAGGGTGAAGGCGCTGTCCATGCTGGCGATGACGAACTCCCGTTCGGTATTGGCCGGCTCGAAATCCGGCGGCTGGATCAGGTTGTCCAGCGACAGCAATATGGGTTGCAGTTGCTGCTGCAGCGTCAGGGCGCGGGCGGTGGGTTCCAGCCCGTAGGCGGAGCGCACGAACAAGGGGTCATCGAAGGTTTCCCGCAGGCGGCCAAGGGCCTTGCTGACGGCAGATTGGCTCAGGTGCAGGCGGCGGGCCGCCCGGCTGCCGTTCCGCTCTTCCAGCAAAACTTGCAGGATAATCAATAAATTGAGGTCGATACGCCCCAGCTGTTCCAGCAACATGATATGAATCTCCTTCAATTCTTAGATGAATTTATACCATTTGTTTTCATATCTTGGCGAACCTATGCTCGAACTGTCTCTCGCCTTCGATGGCGGCTGGTACAGGATGTAGTGGTTGAGGGGACAAGTAGCATCAAGTAATACGGCGACCCTGGGTCGCCGTATTTTTTGCGTGATTTATTTGCAAACTTGCACCTGCCTTGATTTTGCCCAACAATCTTTGCGCCTTCTTTTGATACAAATAATCGGTATCTATCAGTCAGGAGCATCCCTATGGGACTCGGTGGAATTCATATCTGGCATTTGTTGATCCTGCTCGTGGTCGTGGTCGTGGTGTTTGGCAGCAAACGCCTGGCCAGCGCCGGTGAGGATCTGGGCACCGCCATCAAGGATTTTCGTAAAGCCTTGCGTGACGATGAAGTACAGCCGAAATAAGTGGGAGTTGAGTGATGTCTGTAGACGAGAAAGTCGAATTGAATGAAACCTGTGACAGCTGCGGCTGTTTCGCCGAGATCGGCACCATCATAGGTGAAGGTGACGATGTAATGGATCTGGTGATCGAGGCGGCGGCAGAAGCCGATGCCCGCGCCAAGCTGGCCGCTTATGAGGCGCTGGCCAAACAGGTAACCGCCGAAGCCAGCATCAGCAGCGAGCTGAGTCAGGGCGCCAACGGCGTGATCCTGAAAGCCCGCCTGCAATTCACCTGCACCGCCGAAAAATTGATTTTCGAGATGCGTGCCCGCTCTATCTGAGCCCAGTGATGACACGGCGGGTTTGCCTGCCGTGTTGACCCTTCTGCTGTGGGTCTGCGTTCTATAGTTAGTTATCCCACAGACGGTTTTGCCCGACGCGAGTCGGCCAACAGAAGGCGACCACATAATGAGGCTGCGATGGATCTGGGGCCTGCTGGCCCTCTGGTGTCTTCCTCTGCTGGCGGCGGATCTCAAGCCACAGCGCCTGCCCCAACCCGGGGACCTCGAATCTATCCTGCAAAAGAAAGAACTCAGGGCCCTGGTGGTCTATGAGCGGGGCTTCTTTTTCCTCGACAAGGGGACTCAGCACGGCATCCTTGTCAATCAGCTGCAGGGGTTCGAACGCTGGCTGAACCAGACCTATCTCGCCAAGGAGAAGATCAAGCTCAAGATCATCTACATACCCGTGCGTCAGGACAAGCTGCTGGACTACCTCAGCGAGGGGCGCGGCGATCTGGTGGCAGCCAACATGACGGTGACACCGACCCGGCGCGAGCAGGTGACCTTCTCGGATCCGGTGATCGCTCCCATCGAAGAGTGGCTGGTGAGCCAGCATTCTCTGCCGACCTTCAACCGCATCACCCAGCTCTCCGGTCGGCGGGTCTGGGTGCGGGCCAGCTCCAGCTATTACGAGAGCCTGCGCCAGCTCAACTGGCTGTTTCGCGAGCTGGGGTTGCCGCCCATCTACATAGAGACGGTGCCCGAATATCTGCAGGACGGGGATCTGCTGGAGATGGTGGCGGCCGGCATCATACCGCTCACGGTAACCGACAGCTTCAAGGGGCGCATCTGGCTCGGCATGATCAGCGGCCTGAGAGCTCACAAGCTGATCCCGCTGCGGGACAAAGGCCGCAGTGCCTGGGCGCTGCGCAACAACAGCCCCGAGCTGCTCAAGGCGGTCAACGGTTATCTGGCCGATGCGGGCAAGCGCACCCTCTACAGCGACATGACCCTGCGCCGCCTGCTGGCCCGCAGCGATCAGATGAGCAATATTCTGGCGCCGGATCCTCTGGGGCGGCTGTCGACCATCCGCAAGGTGCTGGAGCAGCAGGCCGACAAGTACCGGCTGGACTGGCTGATGCTGGCGGCGCTGGCCTACAAGGAGTCGGGCCTCAATGCCGGCGTGCGCTCAGAGCGGGGCGCTGTGGGGATCATGCAGCTGTTGCCGAGCACGGGGGGCGAGGTGGGCATTCGCGGTGCCAGGCTCGCCAGTCTGGAGGGCAATGTGGAGGCGGCCTGCCGCTACATGCGGCTGATCCTGGATACCTACTTCAACGATCCCGGGCTGGATGTGCTCAACCGCCACCTGTTTGCGCTGGCGGCCTACAACGCCGGCCCGAATCGGGTGCAGGCGATCAGGGCCAAGGCGGAGGCCGCCGGGCTGGATCCGAACGTCTGGTTTGGCAACGTGGAGCAGCTGGTGGCCAACGAGATCGGTCAGGGGCCCATCAACTACGTCAGCACCATCTACAAGTACTACGTGGCCTATCGCTTCAGCCTGCCGCAGCTGGAGGGCAAGGCGGCCGCCATAGAGGCGGTAGCCCAGCCCTGATGTTCTCTCGCCCGTCTAGACAGGCTGGGCGGGCGGCGCAAAGGGTTCCCAACCCTGATCCCTGTGCTGCAGATACCAGGGGGCCAGCTGGCTGGTCGGCGAGGGATCCGGCTGACTGGCTTGCGGTCGATGGCTGATGGCGGGGCGATCCGTGAGTTCCATGGTAAATTCCTTCATCCACATTCCAACGAGGCCTGTAGCCAGTGTTATGCCATTTCCCCATGACAGGCAGATGACGCCATGATCCCCGGCGAATTTGCACTGATTGATCAACCCGAGCTGGCGCTCAAGGTGCGCTGCCAACTGATCCGCAGCGCCCGCTGCCGGATCCAGGCCCAATACTACAGCTGGGAGGAGGACAGCAGCGGCAAGCTGCTGTTGTCCGAGTTGCTGCATGCGGCCCGGCGCGGGGTTCGGGTACAACTGCTCATCGACGACCTCTATGCCGGCGACAACCGCTTCCTGGAGATGGTGGCCCATCAGCCCGGCATAGAGGTACGGCTGTTCAACCCCTTCTGGCTGCGGGGATGGCGTCCGCTGACCCTGCTGCTGGAGGGGATGTTCAGCTTTCGCCGCATCAATCACCGCATGCACAACAAGTTGCTACTGGTGGATGGCCACCAGGCGGTGATCGGTGGCCGCAACATAGGTGACCGCTACTTCGGGCTGGGCGGTACGCCCCGATTCGTCGATCTGGATCTCGCCTGCCGTGGCCCGCTCTGCCAGCAGGCTGAACAGGGCTTCGATCAATTCTGGCGCAGTCGCTGGAGTCACCCGATCCGCCGCCTGCTCCGTCGTCCCTTGCTGCGGGCCGAGGTGACGGCGGTGAACGACTTTCTGCTCACCCTGACCGAGCCAGAGGTGGCGGCCGTCTACGATCTGCCAGCCAGCCTGTTTGACGCCGAGCCTGCCTCCCTGAACTGGCATCCGGGACAGGCGGAGGTGTGGTTCGACCGGCCTGGCAAGGGGCTGGTGTCACGGCCGACCACGGCG
This sequence comes from Aeromonas piscicola, assembly GCF_000820005.1. GTDB lineage: Bacteria > Pseudomonadota > Gammaproteobacteria > Enterobacterales > Aeromonadaceae > Aeromonas > Aeromonas piscicola. Next base: position 27,639 of record NZ_CDBL01000052.1, read on the forward strand.
CCCCTGCTTTGGCGCAAGCTGGCCGACAACCTGGGGGGGCTGAAGTTGGTGAGCCCTTACCTGATCCTGACCCGGGGGCTGCGCCGTCGGCTCAGGCAGCAGCGCCAGGCGGGGGTGAGCATAGAGATTCTTACCAACTCCTTGGCCAGCACGGACGTGCCTCTGGTGTATGGCGCCTACCGGCGTCATCGCCCCTGGCTGATACGGCAGGGGATAGCGTTGTCAGAGCTGGAGGGAGAGGCGCTCAGTCTGCACGCCAAGCTGATCCTGATCGGGGAAGGGGAGGCGCTGCTCGGCAGCTTCAATCTGGATCCCCGCTCCCTGATGCTCAACACTGAGCTGATGCTGCACCTGGAGTGCCCCGCGCTCTGCGCCGAGTTGCAGCTGTGGCTGTCGGGGTGGCAGCAGCGGTCGTCCCATTCCGTTGCCGCGCCTCAGTCGACCCTGCGTCGACTGCTGGCCAGGGTGAGCGACTGGCTGCCGCTGCAGCGCTGGCTGTGAGTGGGTCATTCTTTGTGCGAGATCTCGCAAAGCCTTGTGCGCCTTCGAGGATAACGTTTGCCATCCAAAGGCGATGAATTTTTTTATCGTATTGTTTTTAATCAATTTGTTCAGATGTAGGAATCCTCGGATCGTCCAGTCACTTGCATACACCAATGAATAAAACGGTTTTTTATTTTATTTAACTGCGTAATATTTCAGTTGCAAGGACAAACACGGTGGCTTGTCTGCCGTGTGGAAGAGGGTTGTGAAGGGTACTGGCCGACTGGATCGCTCCAGCAGGCGCCTGCTTCGGATGGGTAGCGGAAACTCAGGAAACAGGACAGGCACCCGGCAGGGCCGGATTCCAATATGGAACATGCTATTTGCGAGGGGGTGACATGGAAATGTCACCCCATTTTTTATGGCCCGCTGGCTGAGTTGCGCCCGGAAAAAGACCGCCGGTGGGCGGTCTTTTTCTCTGTTCAGCCCGACGGCTCTTGGTCAGGCGATGCCTGCCAGCAGCCGGCTCCAGTTGCGCTTGCTGGCAACGAAGCCATCGTGCAGGTTGCGATACTCCAGCTGCAGCTTCAACTTGTCATAGCGGGCCAGTGCCTTGCGCTTGCGCTGCTCGAGCAGGCGTTTGCGGCTGGCGTAGTAGTGCTGCAACTGCTGGCTCAGCTTGTCGTACTCCTCCTGCAACAGCGCCTGCCACAACTCTCTGTCTTCCTGCTTGCGCAACTTGGCCTGCGCCCGCTTGAGCTGCATCTCCAGTCTGGCCTGTTCGATCAACTCTTCCGGACAGGATCTCAGGTCCCGGGTCAGCCCGCACCAGGAGGCGCTGCGGATCAGCCACTTGGTGGGATCGAACTGCCACCAGTGGATGCCGTTGCGATAGTCGTTCTCGAACAGGTGGTGGAAGTTGTGATAACCCTCGCCGAAGGTGAAGAAGGCCAGGATGCCGTTGTCCCGCGCCGTGTTGCGGTCGGTAAACGGCTGGCTGCCCCAGATGTGGGCCAGGGAGTTGATGAAGAAGGTGGTGTGGTGGGTCATCACCATGCGCAGTACCCCGGCCAGCAGCAGCATGCCGAGCAGATCGCCGTGGACAAGTCCCAGCAGCAGCGGTATCCCCAGGTTGGTGGCCAGGGTCAGCGCCAGATAGTGTTTGTGCTGGAAGACGACGACGGGGTTGTTCTGTAGATCCCGCACGTTGCTGTAATCGTTGTAGATATCGCGCTGGTACTCGCGCAGCATCCAGCCGATGTGGGAGTACCAGAAGCCGCGACCAGCGCTGTAGGGATCCTTCAGGTTGTCGTCCACATGGCGATGGTGGCGACGGTGATCGGATGACCAGTGCTGGGCCGAGTTTTGCAAGGCGAGGGCGCCGCCGATGGCGAAGATCCACTGCAGGATCGGGTGGGCCTTGTAGGCCTTGTGCGACCAGAGGCGGTGGTAGCCGGCCGTGATGGAGATGCCGCTGTAACAGAACAGCAGCAGGAAGCAGCCCCACTGCCAGAGGTCATAGCCATGGGTCATGCCGTACCAGGGCACGGCGATCAGTGCGGTCAGCCCGGAGAGGGCAAACAGCAGGGTATTGGTCATGATGATCGGTGGGCGTTCCATCTCACTCGGTTCCTTTCAGCGAACAGCTGTGCGCCATTCTCCACGCAGCCAGAATTCGGGTCAATGGTAAAAAAGTAGGAGACAAACCTGATCCCGGCTCGGCCTTCGGGTTATCATTTGGCCTCGATAACCTGAAGGTGACTGTTTTCGTGGGTATTCGCGCGCAACAAAAAGAAAAAACCCGGCGTACTCTGATCGATGCGGCGTTCAGCCAACTGTGCGCCAATCGTAGCTTTTCCAACCTCAGCCTGCGGGAAGTGGCGCGGGAGGCGGGCATAGCGCCGACCTCTTTCTATCGTCACTTTCGCGACATGGAGGAGCTGGGGCTGACTCTGGTGGATGAAGGCGGCCTGACCCTGCGCCAGCTGATGCGCCAGGCGCGCCAGCGCATCGCCGGTGGCGGCAGCGTCATCAGCACTTCGGTGCAGACCTTCATGGAGTTTGTCGAGAACAATCCGAACATCTTCCGGCTGCTGCTGCGTGAGCGTTCCGGTACCTCGGCGGCATTTCGGCAGGCGGTGGCGCGGGAGATACAGCACTTCATCGCCGAGCTGACCGATTACCTCGAAGCCACCACGGGGGCGCCGAGGGAAGAGGCCTACATCCAGGCCGAAGCCATGGTAACCATCGTCTTCAGCGCGGGTGCCGATGCCCTCGACATGACCAGCGAAGAGTGCCGGGCCCTGTCCGAGCGCACCATAAGCCAGCTGCGCATGATCGCCATGGGCGCCGAGGTTCAGAACCAGAAGCGCCGCCAACCTCTTTCTTAAATCAAGGATGGACACTTCCATGCATGATCAGAATCCGATCCCGAAGAAACCCCTGCTGCTGGCCCTGCTCATCGGCATCTGTGGGGATGCCTCCCTGACGGTGTTGTCAGAGTCGGTGGTGCCCTTCTCCTTCTTCCCGATGATCGCCTTCGTGCTGGCAGCCTATCAGCTCTACCAGCACTACCGTCACGTCTCGCTGGAGGGCAATACACCGCTCTGCATGCTGCTGTGCCTCTTCATCGGCGGCTTTGGCCACTCGGCGCTGGTCAAGGTGCAGTACCCCGAGCTTGGCAGCAACTTCTTCTCGCTCATCATGATGTTGCTGCTGCTGGCCGTGCTGTCGATCAAGCTGGGCATCAGCGTGGGGAAAAAAGAGAAGGAGTGACGCGCACTCCTTCCTGATAAATCATGACAGAGCCGGGATCACCCGGCTTTGTTGTCTGTGCCGCGCTGCTTGGTGTCCACTATGGCCTGCAGTCGGGCCCGGATCTCCACCATGCCGAACACGCCGAACACCAGCACCTGGATGAATTCAATCCGGCTCACCGCGAAGTAGGGTTTGCAGGCGGCCTTGACCATGCTGGCCTGTACCCAGTGCATCAGGATCACGATCACGCCGCAGACCGGCAGAAAACCGTTCAATTTGCCTGGCAGGGGGGCGAGCAGACTGACCAGCACGCCGAACCAGAAGAACAGGATCAGCCCCATCGCCAACAGATTAAATACCCGCTTCATCGTTTACCTCCCGCAGATAGAGTTGATAGCAGACCTGGCCTGCCTGCTTGTCCTTGAGCAGTTGCCAGCTGGCAGGGAGTGCCAGATCGGCCATCTCCTTCTCCCGCTCCAGATAGATGAGGGCATTCGGTGCCAGCCAGCCGCGCTGCTCCAGCAGCTCGCATACCTGGGGCAGTAGCTCGCGCCGAAACGGCGGATCGAGGAACACCAGATCGAAGGGGGTGGCAGGGCCTTGCAGCCAGCTCACCGCATCGGACTGGATCACTCGGCCCTGATTGCTGCCGAGGGCGGCCAGATTCTTCTTGATCTGGTCGGCGGCGCTCTTGTCCATTTCGATCAGGGTCACCTGCTCGGCATAGCGCGACAGCGCCTCCAGCCCCAGGCCGCCGCTGCCGGCGAACAGATCCAGACAGCGGGTGCCACGGACATGGGGGGCCAGCCAGTTGAAGATGGTCTCCTTGACGCGATCCGTGGTGGGTCTGAGCCCCTCCACATCCTTGACCGGCAATTTGCGGCCTCGCCACTGGCCGCTGATGATTCTGACAAAGCCTGATTTCCCCTGTGGGGCTGGGCTCTTGCTCGGGCTGTTATGGCTGGATTTCACTCTGGGCATCGCGTTTCGTCGTCAGAAAATAAAGTGGTAGTATAAGGCGGTTCATTTTTATGCCGACCCGCCGAGGGACGGCTATCTTAGCAGTCAGCCAACGAAGTGAGTATTTTTTAGATGGCAAAAGGTTTGTTTTCCTGGCTGGGTTTCGGCCGCAAGAAAGAAGAGGCTGAGGCTGTCCAACCACAGACACCCCAAGCCACCCCCATTATCGTTGAGCCTGAGGTCGTCGCTCACTCCGCTCCCGTTTCCGATACTACGCCGGTAGTGCCCCCTGAATTGCCCGTCAGCGCACAGAATGATCTCCTGCCCGCTGGCGCTGCGCACGATGACGATTGCTGCGCCCCCACCGATCTGGACGCGGGTCCGCTGGTGGTGGAAGAGTGTGCCTCCGAGCTGGAGCCCGTCATCGTCAATGAACTGCTGATCGAGCAGGAGAGTGTCGAGGCGCAGGCTGCGGAAGCCGCTCGTATCGCCGCCGAGGCAGAGGTTGTCGAAGCTGCTCGCATCGCTGCCGAGGCACAGGCTGCGGAAGCTGCTCGTATTGCTGCCGAGGCGCAGGCTGCCGAAGCTGCCCGTATCGCCGCCGAGGCACAGGCTGCGGAAGCCGCTCACATCGCCGCCGAGGCGCAGGCTGCCGAAGCTGCCCGTATCGCCGCCGAGGCACAGGCTGCGGAAGCTGCTCGCATCGCCGCCGAGGCTCAGGCTGCGGAAGCTGCTCGTATTGCTGCCGAGGCACAAGCTGCGGAAGCCGCTCGTATTGCTGCCGAGGCTCAGGCTGCTGAAGCTGCCCGTATCGCTGCTGAGGCACAGGCTGCGGAAGCCGCCCGCATCGCCGCCGAAGCGCAGGCTGCCGAAGCCGCCCGTATCGCCAAAGAAGCCCAGAGAGCGGAAGATCTTCGCCTGGTCGCCGAGATGGAGGCTGAGGCCGCCGCACTGGCTGCCTTGCCACTGGCCGCCAAGGTGGATGACGATACCCAGGACAAGCCGCAGCGGGAGGGCTTCTTTGCCCGCCTCAAGCGCAGTCTGGTGCGCACCAAGGAGAATATTGGCTCCGGTTTCTTCGGCCTGTTCAGTGGCAAGAAGATCGACGATGAGCTGTTTGAAGAGCTGGAAACCCAGCTGCTGACCGCCGATCTGGGCGTCGATACCACACGCCGCATCATAGATGGCCTGGTGCAGCATGCGGATCGCAGGCAGCTCAAGGATGCCGAGGCGCTCTACGGCCTGCTCAAGCAGGACATGGGTGCCATGCTGGCCCAGGTCGAGCAGCCGCTGGTGATCGACACCAGCAAGAAACCCTACGTGATCCTGATGGTTGGCGTGAACGGCGTTGGCAAGACCACCACCATCGGCAAGCTGGCCAAGCAGTTCCAGGCCGAAGGCAAGAGCGTCATGCTGGCCGCCGGCGACACCTTCCGCGCCGCTGCGGTCGAGCAGCTGCAGGTATGGGGTCAGCGCAACAACATCCCCGTGATCGCCCAGCATACCGGCGCCGACTCCGCCTCCGTCATCTATGACGCCATCGAGGCCGCCCGCTCGCGCGGTGCCGACGTGCTGATCGCCGACACCGCCGGCCGCCTGCAAAACAAGAGCAACCTGATGGAAGAGCTCAAGAAAGTGGTGCGGGTGATGAAGAAGCTGGATGAAGAGGCGCCCCACGAGGTCATGCTGACCCTAGATGCGGGCACAGGCCAGAACGCCCTCAGCCAGGCCAAGTTGTTCAGCGAGGCGGTGGGGCTGGACGGTATCGTCCTCACCAAGCTGGACGGGACCGCCAAAGGCGGCGTCATCTTCGCGGTGGCCGACAAGTTCCAGATCCCGATCCGCTATATCGGGGTGGGCGAGGGGATCGACGATCTGCGCCCCTTCGTCGCCAACGACTTTATCGAGGCACTGTTCAGTCGCGATGAGTAAGCTCAGGCGCCACGGTAAGCGCCACATGCCCCGACCCAGGTCGGGGCTTGTCACTGTCAGGGATCCGTTATGATTCGTTTCGATAAGGTCAGCAAGGTATACAGCGGCGGCCATCAGGCGTTGCAGAAGGTCAGCTTTCACCTGCGCAAGGGAGAGATGGCCTTCCTGACCGGACACTCGGGGGCGGGCAAGAGTACCCTCTTGAAGCTTATTAGTGTGATGGAGCGGCCGACCGACGGGCGTGTCTTCTTTCACGGCGACGACGTCAGTCATATCAGGCGGGGCGATATCCCCTATGTGCGCCGCCAGATCGGCATGATCTTTCAGGATCACCGGCTGCTGATGGACAGAACCGTATTCGACAACGTGGCGCTGCCGCTGGTGATCGACGGCTACAGCCATGCCGACATCAACAAGCGGGTGGCAGCGGCGCTGGACAAGGTAGGGCTGCTCGGCAAGGAGCGCTACCAGCCGCGCATGCTCTCCGGTGGTGAACAACAGCGGGTCGGCATCGCCCGCGCCATCGTCAACAAGCCGCCGCTGCTGCTGGCGGATGAACCGACCGGCAACCTGGATCCCCAGCTCTCCATGGACATCATGCGGCTGTTCGAGGAGTTCAACCGCTTCGGCGTTTCCGTGCTGATTGCCACCCACGATCTGGGGCTGATCGCCCGCATGCGCTATCGCACCCTGACCCTCAAGGCAGGGCGCATGTATTCGGCAGGGGAGGAGCTCTGATGGCTATTTTCCGTCACAAGCAGCCACCACAGTGCCGCTTCATGCTGGCGTGGGTTGAGGATCCGGCCCGCTCTTTGCTCGCCAGACACTTGCCAGGGGAGATGTTCTGATGGCTATTGTTCGTCATAAACAACCGCCGCTGCGCCGGTTCATGATGTACTGGGTCGACCATGCCCGTCAGGCTTTCTCCAGCCTGGGCGAGCTGTGGCGCAATCCGCTCGCCTCCCTGATGACGCTGGCGGTGCTTGGCGTCAGCCTGGCGCTGCCCTCCTGCTTCCACGTGCTGCTGAAAAATGCCGAGGTGGTGGAAGGGAGCTGGCAGACCAGTTCCCAGATCTCCCTCTATCTGCGCAAGGATCTGCCCGAGCAGAGCATTCTCGACATGAAGCAGCGGATCCTGCTCTATCCCGAGGTGGAGTCCGTCACCTACATGAGCCGGGATGAGGCGCTCAAGGAGTTTCGCGAGATCTCCGGTTTCGGCGATGCGCTCGATTACCTCGACAGCAACCCGCTGCCGCCTGTGCTGAGCGTCATTCCCGATCCCCGCTGGCAGAATCCGGAAGGGGCAGCCGAGCTGCTCAACAAGCTGAACAACGAGGATGGCGTCGAACAGGGCAAGCTGGATCTGCAGTGGCTGACCCGCTTGCAGGGGATCATGAACCTGCTGCGCCACACCATCACCGGCATAGCCGTGCTGCTGCTCTCCGCCGTGCTGCTGATCGTCGGCAATACCCTGCGCCTGAACATCCTCAACCAGCGATCCGAGATCGAAGTGCTCAAGCTGGTGGGGGCGACCGATGCTTTCATTCATCGTCCTTTTCTTTATACCGGCATCTGGTTCGGGGTCATCGGCGGCATGCTGGCCTGGTGGCTGACCGAGGTGATGGTGATCTGGAGCGAGGGTGTGGTGAAGGAGCTGGCCGGGCTCTACAACAGCAATTTCCGGCTGGTCGGCATGGGGGCGGTGGATGGGATTAATCTGATTCTGCTAGGGGCTCTACTGGGGCTGATCGCCTCCTGGTTCTCGGTCCATCGCCACATTCGCGACATAGAACCATCCTGATTGATTTATCAGCGTTTTAAAGCGCTGGATTTTGAGACACGGATCAAGTAAAAGAGGGGCCGTTTCTGGCACGGCCAGCGTTCAGAGAGTAATCTGAACGATACTGATCTTCGGGATCTTCTCTGGATCCTGTGAACCTTCTGATTTATAAGCAGTCTACAAGTGCTGAAGAACTTATACGGGTGTGGCCCCTCTGCCTTGCTCGTCTGACTTGGCAAGCATGTGAAGGTTGCGAGCTCCGCAACAATGGACTTAGCATGCTACTTTTCGGGGGTCCTTGATTGTGACCCCCTTTTTTTGACTGTTCATTCATGATTCATCCTGCCGGCCTAAGATAACCCCGGTTCAGACATGCTCACTATGTTTGATGCAGGCCGCAGAATGGCGTCCGGTCAGTAGACAGACCCTCTCAGGGTGTTAGACTGATTCGATTGAAAAGAAAGAGGTAGAACATGGGAACTTCATTGCAGCGCACTATGGCTCTGATTCCGCAAGGTAGTCTGGAAGGCTATATTCAGGCAGTTAACTCGATTCCTGTGCTGACCGCAGAGGAAGAGCGTGAGCTGGCTGAGCGTTTGCAGCAGGGCGGCGATCTCGAGGCTGCCCGTCAGCTGGTCATGTCGCATCTGCGTTTTGTCGTTCACGTCGCCAAGAGTTATGCCGGTTACGGTCTACCCCAGGCTGACCTGGTTCAGGAAGGCAACATCGGCCTGATGAAGGCCGTCAAGCGCTTCGACCCGACTGTCGGGGTGCGACTCGTCTCCTTCGCCGTGCACTGGATCAAGGCCGAGATCCACGAATATGTCCTGCGCAACTGGCGCATGGTCAAGGTGGCGACCACCAAGGCCCAGCGCAAGCTGTTCTTCAACCTGCGCAAATCCAAGAAGCGTCTGGGCTGGTTCAGCCATGATGAAGTGCAGGCCGTCGCCGCCGAGTTGGGGGTCTCCCCGACCGATGTGACCGAGATGGAAGCACGCATGAGCAACTACGATCAGGCGTTCGATCTGGTCGGTGATGATGAAGATGAAGGCGGTTTCGCCCCGGTTCATTATCTGGAAGACAAGTCTTCCGATCTGGCGGCCACCATAGAGAACGACAACTGGGATGATCATGCGACCCGTCGCCTGAGTTCGGCCCTCGCCACTCTGGATGAGCGCAGTCAGCATATCATCCGTGCCCGCTGGCTCGATGATGACAGCAAGACCACCCTGCAGGAGCTGGCCGACACCTATGGTGTCTCTGCCGAGCGGGTGCGTCAGCTTGAGAAAAACGCACTCAAGAAGCTGAAAGATGCCATGGAGGCCTGATGCCTCCCCAACAAAAACAGGGCCTGATGGCCCTGTTTTTGTTTCATGAGCAGCTGGTCGGCCTTGCCTTGGTTACCCTTGTCTATGTTATGTTGCCGCCACTGCCACAGTAGGGAGAGCAGATAGTGAAACTGTTGAACGACCTGTTTACCAACAACCGCGAGTGGGCGGAACGGATCAAGGCCGAGGACCCGAATTTCTTCGCTACCCTCTCCGCCCAGCAGGCCCCCGAATATCTCTGGATCGGTTGCTCCGACAGCCGGGTTCCCGCCAACCAGCTGATGGGCTTGCTGCCGGGGGATGTGTTCGTCCACCGCAACGTCGCCAACCTGGTGGTGCACACCGACTTCAACTGCCTCTCGGTGCTGCAATACGCGGTCGAGGTGCTCAAGGTGAAGCACATCATCATCTGTGGCCACTATGGCTGCGGTGGCGTCAAGGCGGCGATGCAGAACCAGGAGCTGGGGCTCATCGACAACTGGCTGCGCAACATCAAGGATGTCTACTTCAAGTATCGCGAACAGCTGGATGCCATCGAAGATGAGCACGAGCGTTTCGACTACCTGTGCGAGCTGAACGTGGCCGAGCAGGTAGCCAACGTCTGCCACACCACCATCATCCAGAATGCCTGGCGCAAAGGGCAGGAGCTGGCGGTGCACGGCTGGATCTATGGCATCAAGGACGGTCTGCTGCACGATCTGGATCTCTGCATCAGCGGGCCGGATCAGATCCCCGATGTTTACCGCGCCTGGCCGGACATGCGTCCGCCCCACCGCCGTCGCTGAGGAACCTGCCGTTGGCGCCAGCCCTCTATCTTCAGATCAAGCAGCACATCCTGGACGGGATCCGCGAACGCCACTATCAGGCGGGGGACAGGATCCCGACCGAGGCAGCTCTGTGCGAGCTGTTCACCGTGAGCCGGATGACGGTCAACAAGGCGCTGCGCGAGCTGGTGGCCGAGGGCTGGCTGGTGCGCACCGCCGGTTCCGGCAGCTTCGTGGCGGACAGGCGCACCGAATCGCCGCTGCTGGCCATTCGCAACATAGCTGACGAGATCGCCGAGCGAGGCAGCGAGTACAGCGCTCGGGTGATCCGGCTGCAACGCCAGGCCGCCGACGAGAAGGTAGCGGTCCAGCTCGGGCTGCGGGTCGGCGCCCCCATCTTTCACAGCCTCATCGTCCATCAGGCCGATGGGGAGCCGCTGCAGCTGGAGGAGCGCTTCGTCGATGCCGAGCGCCTGCCGGACTACGGTGAGCAGGACTTCACCCAGCAGACGCCAAACCGCTATCTGATGGAGGTCTGCCCCCTCTCCGAGATGGAGCACGTGGTGGAGGCCGTGCTGCCGAGTGCCGGTGAGGCTGGTCTGCTGCAGGTGCGGGTCGATACCCCCTGCCTGTTGCTGCACCGCCGTACCTGGTCGGAAGGTTATCTGGTCTCCTACGCCCGCCTGCTCTCGCCGGGTTCCCGCTACAAGCTGAGTTCCAAGACCAGCCTCAATTAATTGTATATACATATTGTTTTGACAGAGCCCACCTCATGGTGGGCTTTTTTGTGTTTAAACTCTAATCACAGCGCTGTTATCAAGATGTGAATTTGATCCTTTCTTTCCTGGCAGAGATCGGATATAAATTAATGTATATACATTTAGAGGTCGGTATGAACAAGGAACTGTTGAACTGCGAGCGGGTCTGGCTCAACGTGACACCCGCCACCCTGCGCCCCGATTTGGCGGACTACGGTCTGCTGGAACCCCACGCCCTCGGCGTTCATGAAGGCAAGATCCACGCCCTGGTGCCCATGCAGGATCTCAAGGGCCCTTATCCCGCCCACTGGCAGGACATGAAGGGCAAGCTGGTGACGCCCGGCCTCATCGACTGTCACACCCATCTCATCTTCGCCGGCAGCCGGGCCGAAGAGTTTGAGCTGCGCCAGAAAGGGGTGCCCTATGCCGAGATCGCCCGCAAGGGTGGCGGCATTCTCAGCACGGTACGGGCTACCCGTGCCGCCAGCGAGGAGCAGCTGTTTGAGCTGGCACTGCCGCGGATCAAGTCGCTGATCCGGGAAGGGGTCACCACGGTGGAGATCAAGTCCGGCTACGGCCTCACGCTGGCGGATGAGCTCAAGATGTTGCGGGTTGCCCGCCGGCTGGGGGAGGCGCTGCCGATCCGGGTCAAGACCACCCTGCTGGCGGCCCATGCGGTGCCGCCCGAATATCGCGACGATCCTGACTCCTGGGTCGAGACCATCTGCCAGGAGATAATCCCGGCGGCTGCCGAGGCCGGTCTGGCCGATGCGGTGGATGTCTTCTGCGAGCACATCGGCTTCTCGCTGGCCCAGACCGAGCAGGTCTATTTGGCCGCGGATCAATACGGTCTGGCGGTGAAGGGCCACATGGAACAGCTCTCCAACCTGGGGGGCAGTGCGCTCGCCGCCAACTTTGGCGCCCTCTCGGTGGATCATCTGGAACATCTGGATCAGGAAGGGATCCAGGCGCTGGCCCACCGTGGCGTGGTCGCCACCCTGCTGCCCACCGCGTTTTATTTCCTGAAAGAGACCCGGCTGCCCCCGGTCGCCGCCCTGCGCAAGGCCCACGTGCCCATGGCGGTCTCCTCCGACATCAACCCGGGCACGGCCCCCATAGTGTCGCTGCGTATGGCCATGAACATGGCCTGTACCCTGTTCGGTCTGACCCCGGTCGAGGCCATGGTCGGGGTGACCCGCAACGCCGCCCGCGCGCTCGGCGAGCAGGAGCGTTTGGGGCAGTTGAGAGTGGGCATGCTGGCGGACTTCCTGGTCTGGAACTGCGGGCACCCGGCCGAGCTCAGTTACCTCATCGGCGTCGATCAGCTGGTGAGCCGTATCGTCAACGGCGAGGAGACGCTGCATGGATAAGTTCAGCCTGCCCCATATGTCGGTCTGGCAGGGGCGCCAGGATCCGGAAGATGGCGAGCTTGCCCTGCGCTGGCACGACAAGGTGCAGGCATGGCCGCTGATCGGAACAGCCGAACCCGGCGTCGCCCTGGTGGGCTTTGCCTGCGACGAGGGCGTGCGCCGCAACAAGGGGCGCGTGGGAGCGGCCGGCGCACCGCTGGCGATCCGCAAACTGTTGGCCAACAGTGCCTGGCATCTGACCCGTCCCGTCTTTGATAGCGGCGATCTGTGCTGCGATGACGGCGATCTCGATGCCGCCCATGGCCGGTTGGCCGAGCGGGTAGCTAGCCTGCTGGATGAGGGTCATTTCCCGCTGGTGCTGGGGGGCGGTCACGAGGTGGCGTTCGGCAGCTGGAGCGGCCTCAACCGCCATCTGGCCGGTCAGGGTCGGGTCGGCATCATCAACTTCGATGCCCACTTCGATCTGCGTCGCAAGGTGGATCAGGCCAGCTCGGGCACCCCCTTCTTCCAGATCGCCGAGCAGTGCGCCGCCCAGGGCACAGGGTTTCATTACGCCTGCCTCGGGGTGGCCGAGACCGCCAATACCCAGGCGCTGTTTGCCCGCGCCGATCAACTTGGGGTCTGGTATGCGCTGGATGAGGCCATGACCCAGGCCGCACTGCCCGAGCTTCTGAACGGACTGGATGGCTTTATCGCCCGCTGCGATCACCTCTATCTCACCATAGATCTGGATGTGCTGCCCGGCGCCGTGATGCCGGGGGTGAGCGCTCCCGCCGCCCGCGGCGTCGAGCTGGCCGTCATAGAACCCCTGATCGCCCATATCCGGGCCAGCGGCAAGCTGCGGCTCGCCGATCTGGCCGAGTACAACCCGAACCTGGATCAGGATAACCGCAGCGCCCGCGTGGCCGCCCGGCTGGTCCATCAGTTAACCAAGTAGCGGCCTGCCGAGCAGGTCGCCATGCTGCTGCATTGATAAAACAAGGAGTGTGTATGTCTGAGCAACACCTGGATCCCCGTCAGGATCCGAGCCGTGTCATCCGTGCCTCCCGTGGGACCACGCTGACCGCCAAGAGCTGGCTCACCGAGGCGCCGCTGCGGATGCTGATGAACAACCTGGATCCGGAAGTGGCCGAGCATCCCCAGTCGCTGGTGGTCTATGGCGGTATCGGCCGCGCCGCCCGCAACTGGGCCTGCTACGACAAGATTGTCGAGGTGCTGACACGGCTCGAGGAAGACGAGACCCTGCTGGTGCAATCCGGCAAGCCGGTCGGCGTGTTCCAGACCCACAAGGATGCGCCTCGGGTGCTGATCGCCAACTCCAACCTGGTGCCGCACTGGGCCAACTGGGAACACTTCAACGAGCTGGATAAGAAAGGCCTCATGATGTACGGCCAGATGACGGCCGGCTCCTGGATTTACATAGGTACCCAGGGGATAGTACAGGGCACTTACGAGACCTTCTTCGCGGTGGCCAACCAGCACTTCAACGGCGAGCCTGCGGGCCGCTGGATCCTGACTGGCGGTCTGGGCGGCATGGGTGGCGCCCAGCCGCTGGCAGCCACCATGGCCGGCTTCTCCATGATCGCCGTCGAGTGCGACGAGACCCGCATCGATTTTCGCCTCAAGACCCGCTACGTCGACAAGAAGGCGCACAGCCTGGATGAGGCGCTGGCCATGATCGAGGAGGCCAAACGCAGCGGCACAGCCGTCTCCGTCGGCCTGCTCGGCAACGCCGCCGATGTCTTTGCCGAACTGGTGACCCGCGGTATCACGCCGGACGTGGTGACCGACCAGACCTCGGCCCACGACCCCATCCACGGCTACCTGCCCCAGGGCTGGAGCGTTGCCCAGTGGCGCGAGCTGCAAAAATCCGCCCCCCAGGAAGTGAACCAGGCCGCTCGTCACTCCATGGCCCGTCAGGTGGAAGCCATGCTGACCCTGCAATCCCGTGGCGCCGCCACGCTGGATTACGGCAACAACATCCGCCAGATGGCGCTGGAGGAGGGGGTCAAGAATGCGTTCGACTTCCCCGGCTTCGTGCCCGCCTATATCCGTCCGCTGTTCTGCGAGGGGATCGGCCCCTTCCGTTGGGTGGCGCTGTCCGGCGATCCGGAAGATATCTACAAGACCGACCAGAAGGTCAAAGAGTTGATCCCGGACGATCCCCACCTGCACAACTGGCTCGACATGGCCCGCGAGCGCATCGCCTTCCAGGGCCTGCCGGCGCGGATCTGCTGGGTCGGGGTCAAGGATCGGGTACGCCTGGGCCTGGCTTTCAACGAGATGGTGAAAAATGGCGAGCTGAAGGCGCCCGTGGTCATCGGCCGCGATCACCTGGACTCCGGCTCTGTGGCGAGTCCGAACCGGGAGACCGAATCCATGATGGATGGCTCGGATGCCGTCTCCGACTGGCCGCTGCTCAACGCCCTGCTCAACACGGCCGGTGGCGCAACCTGGGTGTCGCTGCACCACGGTGGTGGTGTGGGCATGGGCTTCTCTCAGCACTCGGGTGTGGTGATCGTCTGCGATGGCACCGATGACGCCGCCAGGCGGGTCGGCCGCGTGCTGCGCAACGATCCGGCGACTGGCGTGATGCGCCATGCGGATGCGGGTTACGAGATTGCCATCAACTGTGCCCATGAGGCGAAACTGGATCTGCCGATGCTGACCGCAACGGACAAAGGGGTTAAATAAGATGTTTGAACTCAATCTGTTACCGGGCAAGATCTGCCTCAACACCCTGCGCCGCGTCAGCCGCGAGCCGGTCCATATCAGCCTGGATCCTGCCGCCCTGCCGGGGATCCACGCCTCCGCAGCCGTGGTCACCAAGGTGATCGAGCAAAACCGGGTGGTGTATGGCATCAATACCGGCTTTGGCCTGCTGGCCAACACCCGCATTCCGGTGGAGCAGCTCGATGAATTGCAGCGCTCCATCGTGCTTTCCCACGCCGCCGGCATCGGTACCTACATGGATGACGCCACTGTGCGGCTGATGATGGTGCTCAAGGTCAACTCGCTGGCGCGGGGCTTCTCCGGCATCCGCTTGACTGTGCTTGAGGCGCTGATGACCCTGATCAACGCCGAAGTCTATCCTGTGGTACCGAAGAAGGGCTCCGTCGGCGCCTCCGGCGATCTGGCGCCGCTGGCCCATATGAGCTGCTTATTGATTGGTGAAGGCAAGGCTCGCCACAAGGGCGAGCTGATGGACGCAGCCACGGCGCTGAAGATCGCGGGTCTCGAGCCCATCTCTCTGGCACCGAAGGAGGGACTGGCGCTGCTCAACGGCACCCAGGCCAGCACGGCGTTTGCGCTGGAAGGCCTGTTCCACGCCGAGGATCTGTTCGCCGGCGCCATCACCATAGGCGCCATGAGCGTGGAGGCGGCGCTGGGCAGTCGTCGTCCGTTCGATGCCCGCATCCATGAGGTGCGCGGTCAGCGTGGCCAGATCGATGCCGCCGCCTGCTATCGCCACCTGCTGGTGGATGGCAGCGAGATCGGCATGTCCCACCACAACTGCGAGAAGGTGCAGGATCCCTACTCGTTGCGCTGCCAGCCCCAGGTGATGGGGGCCTGCCTGACCCAGATCCGTCAGTCTGCCGAGGTGCTGGTGTGCGAGGCCAATGCGGTCTCCGACAACCCGCTGGTGTTCGCCGAGGATGAGGAGATCCTCTCCGGTGGCAACTTCCACGCAGAGCCCGTGGCCTTCGCCGCCGACAATCTGGCGCTGGCTATCGCCGAAATCGGGTCGTTGTCAGAGCGCCGCATGGCGCTGCTGATCGATTCCCGCATGTCGGGCCTGCCCGCCTTCCTGGTCAACAACGGCGGTGTCAACTCGGGCTTCATGATCGCCCAGGTCACCTCGGCGGCGCTCGCCTCCGAGAACAAGAGCCTGGCTCATCCCGCCTCGGTAGACAGCCTGCCCACCTCCGCCAACCAGGAAGATCACGTCTCCATGGCCACCTTCGCGGCTCGCCGACTGGCGGACATGGCGGAGAACACCCGTGGCATACTGGCCGTCGAGCTGCTGGCGGCGGCGCAGGGGCTGGATTTCCGTGCTCCGCTGCGCACCACAGCGCTGCTGGAGCAGGCCAAGGGTAGGCTGCGGGCAGAGGTCAGCTTCTACGACAAGGACAGGTACTTCTCGCCGGACATTGAAGCCGCAGCCGAGTTGCTGGCCAGGGCGAGTTACAACGACCTGATCCCGGCCGGTGTGCTGCCCAGCCTCTAATCCCCATTCGTTTCATAGCAAAAGACCGCCCTCATGGGCGGTCTTTTCGTTGCTGCGGTAGCGTGATCCGTTATTCGTGCTCAAACATCAGGAACAGGTAAACCACGAACAACACCAGGTGGGTAGCACCATGCAGCACATTGGTGCGGCCGCTGCTGAAGGTCACTTTGCAGACCATAAGGGTGGTGACGAGCAGCACCATGTCGGCGGCGGAGAGGCCGAGACGCACCTCCTGGCCCAGCATGGCGCCGATGAACAGCACGGCCGGTACTGTCAGGGCTATGGTAGCCAGCACAGAGCCGAAATAGAGGTTCATGGCCCGTTGCAACTGGTTGTTGAAGGCTGCCTTGATGGCACCGACTGCCTCGGGGGCCAGTACGATACAGGCCACGATAAAGCCACCCAGCGCAGGAGGCGCCGCCATGATCTTCACGCCGAAGTTGATGGGCACGGCCAGGGTCTTGGCCAGCAGGATCACCACCACCAGATAGGCGAGCAGCAGTATGGTGTGATAGACGTTGCTGCGCAGCGGGCCGTGGTGCTCCTCGTAATCCTCGTGGTCGCTGTCGACGAAGAAGTGGCTGTGGCTGCGGGTCTGGATCAGCAGGAAGATACCGTAGAGCAGGATGGAGATGATGATCAGCATCCAGGACATGGGGCTCGACATGCTGCCAATGGTGCCGCCCCGGGTGAAGTTGGGCAGCACCAGGCAGAGCAGGGCCAGCGGTATGATGGCCACCAGGTAGGATTTGACACCATCCAGATTGAAGCTCTGGGTGTGGTAGCGCCAGCCGCCAAACAGCAGGGTGAAGCCCACCAGGCCATTGGTGACCAGCATCACCACGGCAAACATGGTGTCACGGGCCATCACGGGATTGGGGTCGCCGGTCAGCATGACGGAGGAGATCATCACCACTTCCAGCGAGATGACGGAGAGCGTCAGGATAAGGGTGCCGAAGGGTTCACCCAGCTTGATGGCGAGGGCATCCGAGTGGCGTACCACAGAGAAGATGGCCCAGGTGACGATGGCAAGCAGCGCCGCCGAGACAGGCAGATAAATCCCGAGCGGAGTGGCCTCTGTCAGCAGGTCACTGCCCAGCGTCTTGAAAAACAGCAGGGTCAGCAGGCCAACGGGCAGGGCAATCTCTTGCCGGATAAATGACTTCATAGGCAATGGTTCTCATCTCGGGGCGGCCTGGGCCGACGGGGTATGGAGGCAAAACGCGCCGCCACGGGTGTGGCAAGCCTGCTAATGATAAAGGGAGTTGTACTGCCTGGGGAAAATCATTTTGTTGCAAGATGTAATTTGCCGCAGCCGCCCGGTCGAGCCGGGATATAGATAGGTATCAACCCGGTTACTGCGTAGCATGGGGTCATGCCGGTCGAATTCATGCTTCTGTGGGTCTGGCTGCATCCCGACCAGGGACTCCCATGTCTGTTGTGCGTCTGCGTTATCACACCATAGAGTTTGGCGAACTCGACATCCACCTGCGTACTTTGCGCGACAACCAGCAGTTCTCCGATGACGAGGGGGAGGCAGAGGCGCTCGGCATCTCCTCGGCGTTCTGGCCGCTGTTTGGCATCGTCTGGGACTCCGGCAATGTGCTGGCCCATCTGATGGTGGAGCACGAGGTGGCGGATCTGCGGATCCTGGAGGTGGGGTGCGGCATAGCCCTGGCGAGTCTGGTGCTCAACCACAGGCTGGCGGACATCACGGCCACCGATTATCACCCGGAGGCGGGGGCCTTTCTGGCGGCCAACGTGCTGCTCAACAAGGGGGCGCTCATCCCCTTCATCCGTACCGGTTGGGAAGATGCCGTCACCGAGCTGGGCCGCTTCGATCTCATCATAGGCAGCGATCTGCTCTATGAGCGCGGCCAGGTCGAGACCCTGGCCGGTTTTATCGAGCAGCATGCCAAGTCGCACTGCGAGGTGATCCTGGTGGATCCGGGCCGTGGTCAGCAGGGCCGCTTCAGCAAGCGGATGATGAGCCTGGGTTATGCGCACAGCCAGTACAAGCCGCTGGATGTGAGCTATCTGAGCCAACCCTTTCGCGGCCAGATACTGCAATACCGGCGTTAACCTTTCTCACCGGCATGGTTCTGTCGCCATGCCAACTGCCAGATCTGCAGCTGGGTCAAGGCCATGGGCCTGGCATACACATAGCCCTGGATCAGATGCACCCCGTGCTGGTGCAGATAGTCGACCTGTTCCCCCGTTTCGACCCCCTCGGCGATCATCTCCATGCCGGATCCGTGACCGAAGGCGATGATTGAGTCCAGCAGCGTTCGCTTGAGGTCGTCCGTGCCTATGGTGTCGACGAACATCTTGTCGATCTTGATCTGGCGGATGCCGAGTCGCTGCAGGTAGGCGAAGCCGCCATAGCCGGTGCCAAAATCATCCAGCTTGAAGTGATAGCCCAGCTGCTGCAGTGCCGTGATCTCCCTGATCGCCGCCTTGATATCGGTGATCGGCTTGCGTTCGGTCAGCTCGAAGGTGAGCCGGGTCGGGGAGGGCCAGCCGTGTCGCTGCAACAGGGAGCGCAGATGGGGTTGCTCCAGGTGGGTGGCCACTATGTTGACGCTGACCCACTGCGCCGGTGCCAACCGGGGAAGATCCGTCATGATCCGCTCCAGCAGCTGTTCCGTCATCGGCAGGATCAGCCCCTGCTCCTCCGCGTAGTCGATGAAGGCGCCGGGCGGCACCAGCTCGCGCCCCCGCTGCCAGCGCAGCAGTGCCTCGAAGCCAACCACCTGCTGACTGCGGCTATCCACTATGGGCTGATAGAAGGGGACAAATTCCCGTCGGGTCAGCCCGGCTTGCAGCAAACCCTTAAGGGAGCGCCGATAGTTGCGCAGCCCCCAGTAGGCGGCCACCAGCAAGACCCCCAGCGCGCCGCCATACCCGAGCCCATAGTGCCGTGCCTGCTGCCGGGCATAGCGCTCCAGCGCCTGGCCCGCCCACAGGGTCTGCCTTATCTGATTCTCGGGCTCAAGAAAGCTCAGGCTCTGGCTGCCCTCTTCCTGTTTGATGGATTTGTTTCCTCGGGGGAAGAGCGAGGCCAGCTTGCCCGCATTTTGCTGGCTGAATTCAAGGTAGAAGCAGTCGGCACAAGGGGTTTGCAACAGGGCATGGCTCCAGCTGTTGTTCAGCACCCAGTAGGCGGTGTTGCCGTTGTGCCGGAAGTAGGCGACCAGCTCCTGCTCGGTATTGAACTGAGCCGGCGTGGCTGCCACCCCGAATTGCTCCTGCGCGGAATAGGGCGGCAGTTCGGCAGTGGTAAAGGGGATAAGGAACCCCAGGCTGGAGCAGTTCGCCCCGGAGGCCAGGATGAGGCCCTGCAGGCGAATATGGAGGTTATAGAAGCGGGGACCCCGAAGCAGTGCCATGTCCTCGGGTCCGCAGTCGAAGGCGAACTGGGACAGCTGTGTGCGGATACTCTCATCCAGCGCCTTGTGACGCTCTGTCAGCGCAGCCTCTATCTCCTCCCGTTTCTGTTGCAACATATGGCGTGCCAGCGGCTTGCCGAGCAATTGGCTGAGGGGCAGACACGCCAGCACGGGCAAACAGAACAGCAGCAGACTGATCCAGAGAGGGGAAATTCGTCGCAAGGTACACCTGCCTGATGGGGAGATGGGATGTATATGAGCTGCAATATCATAGTGCATTAGCTACATCGATTTGAGCTGCTCATTCCTCACTCGCAACGACAAATTATAACAACATGATAAATAAAGACTTTGTTAAATCAGGTGATGAAGATTCAATCGCTTACCTGTCATAAATGACAATTGTCCAGCTTATCTGAAGCGGCTAGAGTAGCCGTGCGGTTTGACTCACCGTGTGTTCAATACTCCTGTATCTGTTTTTTTGTCAGTAGCACAGAGTGTTAGTTTTGATATGAGTGTTTCTTTCGGTCCCCTTAGTGGGACCATTTTTCTGCCTGAAATTCCCTGATCCTGTCGCCCATCTTCCGTTTCCTGCCCCTGTGGTCATTTTTCACGACCGGCTCGCCGTCAGGCTTGGTGTTCCGGTGCCCATTTGGTTATGCTCGCCCGCTTAATTCCAGAAGCGGGATCTTCGTCCATAGGCGCGCTTCGGCGTTGGCTGATACGATGAAGCCACATGGATGTTGTCGGGCATACGGAAAAGCACATGAAACTGACTACTCAGCTTGTCTCGTTTATTACCCTGTGCGTGATCGCCGCCATGGCTATGGTACTGCTCGGCGGGGTATTCAGCTTTCGTGAACTGGGCATGGAGCTGCAGCAAAAGAAGGTCAACTCCCTGGTCGAGATCATCGACAAGCAGCTGGAGGTGGCTGACGACCACCAGGATCTCACCCGCTGGCTGCCGACCCTGCTGCGTTCGGCCCATGTGGTGGAACTGGAGATCCGGCAGGGCAAGCAGCGGGTCTACTGGTTTCGCGACGTGCAGCAGCAGACCGACGAGAGTCTGCTGATCCCCTATAGCCAACCCATCTCCCATCAGACCGGCATGCAGGCGGACTTCAAACTGGAGCGGCCGTTCAAGGAGTTTGAATACTCCATGCAGGCCATGTCCGGCATCTCCCTCGGCGTCTTCATCGTCATCTTCGGACTCTGGTACTCCATTCGCTGGCTGCGGTTGCAACTGCGGGGCGCCGAGCTGCTGGCCGAGCGCGCCCAGCTGATCCTCGACAACAAGCTCACCAAGCTGGCGCACGATCCTGCCGATGAGTGGCCCGTCTCTGCCAGTCAGGCCATCGACTATCTGCTGGCCGAGCTGGCGGATGCCCGCAAGGAGCGCAGCCGTTTCGACAACTTCATCCGCAGCAACGCCTTCGTCGACAAGATGACCGGCATAGGCAACCGCCTGTTCTTCGACAACCGACTGGAGAGCGCCATCATGGAGGCGAGCGTGATGAGCGGCGGCGTACTGCTGATCGAGCTCGCCGGTCTGGAGGACCTGGATCCCGAGCTGAGCGGGCGCCAGAGCCAGGAGCTGCTGATGGAGGCGAGTGCCTCCATCGCCGCCTTCGTGCGCAAGCACAACGGCGCCCTGCAGGCCCGCTATGCCGGTCAGGTGTTCGCCGTGCTGCTGCCCAACATGTCCGAGAGCGAGATGGTGGACGGGGCGGGTCAGCTGCACAAGAGCCTGCAGCGGCTGCACTGGCCCGAGGCGGTCAATGTCGAGACCGCCGTCTACCTCGGCGCGGTCTGCTACCAGGCACAGGATTCCCTGCTCAAGGTGCAGGAAGAGGCCGAGCTGGCGCTCAAGAGCGCGCGGCTGCAGGGTCACACCGGCTGGTTCCTCTACGAGAAGCAGCTGGATGAGGAGCAGAGCAGCAAGGGCACGGTACGCTGGCGCACCCTGATCGGCCGCCGCATCGAGGAGCACGGCATCGACTTCTACGTACAGCCGGTGCAGCAGGAGCGGGATCAGGTGGTGTTGCAGCAGGACTTGCTGATCCGCATTCACGATGAGCAGGGGCGGGAGTTGCAGGCCGGTGTCTTCATGCCGATGGCCGAGAAGGCGGGGCTGCTGTTGCCGCTGGATCGGCTGGTGGCGGAGCAGACCCTGCGGCTGCTGCGTCAGCGCTCAGAGCAGAGCTGCCCCATCAGCCTGACCCTCTGCGCCCAGAGCCTGCTGCACCGCGAGTTTCAGCGCTGGCTCTTCTTCGATCTGTTCCAGCTGCCGCGCAGCACCAACGAGCGGTTGATCCTGCAATTATCTGAAGCTCAGGTGACTCGCCACTACGAGGCGCTCAAGCGGCCGCTGCGGGCGCTGCGCATGCTGGGCTGCCAGCTGGCCATCGATCACGCCGGTCAGGATGTGGTGAGTACCCAATACATCAAGGAGTTCGAGATCAACTTCCTCAAGCTCCACCCCAGTCTGGTGCGGGAGATCCACACCCGTCAGGTCAACCAGATGGCGGTACGCAGCCTGGTGGGGGGCTGCGCCAATACCCGCACCCGGGTCATCGCCGTGGGGGTGGAGAGTGGCGACGAGTGGAAGATGCTGCGCCACCTCGGCGTCCATGCCGGGCAGGGGCCCTGGTTCGCCGAACCGGAGCGGTTGGTGATGGAGCCGGCCGGCGCCTGATCCGGTGACCGCAGGGCAGCCTTCAGATCCGGCCCTGTTCTTTCAAACCCAGAAGCCCCTGCATGCCACCCGTGTGGATAAAGACTATCTTGCTGCCGCGGGGGATGTGCCCGGCCGCCAGTTCGCGAAACAGGCCCCACATGGCCTTGCCGCTGTAGATGGGCTCAAGCGGCAGGCCCGTCTCTGCACTGAAGGCTTGCACCCACTGCCAGAGGGCCGGGCTGAATTTGGCATAGCCGCCACCATGGTGATCCAGCGCTATCTGCCAGCCGGGAGTGGTGGCCGCGGCCGGGTGAAGGCGGCGCACCTCGTCGGCGATGAAGTTTGCCCCTTTCAGTACCGCGATGGCGAGGATCCGCTCCTGCTCCCGTTTGCCGGCGATGAGGCCAGCCAAGGTGCCGCCGCTGGCGCAGGGCAGCACCCAGAGATCCGGCGAGAAGGGCACCTCGCCGACCAGCTCGGCCACCCCGGGAATGGCGAGCGGGCTGCTGCCTCCTTCCGGCACTATCAGGGTATCGGGCGCCGTGAACTGGGCCAGCCAGTGCGGATCCTGCCGCCGCCGGTAACTCTGGCGGTCGACAAAAATGAGATCCATGCCCCAGTCTTTTGCCGCGCTCAGGGTGGAATTGCTGGCGGCATCCGGTTCACCGCGTATGATGCCGGTAGTGTTAAGGCCGGATTGGCACCCTGCCGCTGCCAGTGCATGGATGTGGTTGGAGTAGGCCCCACCAAACGAGATCAGGTGCCGTATGCCCTGCTCCTGGGCGTGTTGCAGCTGGTACTTGAGCTTGCGCCATTTGTTGCCCGAGATGGTCGGGTGGATCAGGTCATCCCGCTTGCACCAGAGCGTTACGCCATGCGCGGTCAGCAGAGGGTGCGAGATGGCCTGGAGCGGCGAGGGAAGCATAGTCGGTTGCAGGGCAAACGCCTGCGGGCGGGTCGAACTGGGTAACAATGAGTAATCCGTCATTTATCTGGAGGCTAATGCCCTGTTTATGCTAAGGTTTAATGCGTTTTATGCAGCCAGGTGCGGGTTTCAATGAAACAACTTTTCAGACGTTCGACCCCAAGCCGTCAGGTGGGGCTCCTGCTTGCCAGCGACCGGATCATGCTGGCCTCGCTGGGCAACCCCCCTGTCTTCGCCACCCGCGCCATCAACGGCCCGCAAGAGTGGCCGCTTGCCATGAGCGAGCTGTTCAGCCGCCATGGCCTCGCCAAGTCTAAGGTGCGGGTCGCCCTCGCCGCCAGCCTTTATCAGCAAGTCCAGATCGACAAGCCCGCCGTGCCCGAGGCCGAAATGGCCGGAGCTCTGCCCTGGGCGGTCAAGGATTACGTCAATGAGCCCGTATTGCAGCTCGCCATGGACTACGTGGATTTGCCCACGCCGCCAGCCGGTCGGCCGCGCATCAGCGTGATCTGCGTGCCCAAAACGCGGGTGCAGCAGTTGGCGGATGCGGTCAACGGCATTGCCATTCTGGATGCCATCGTCAGCGACGAGCTGGCCATGACGGCACTCTATGAGGCCGACAACGCGGTGCGCATGTTGCTGTGGCAGCCCAGGGGGCAGGATCTGCAATTGTTGGTATTCCATCAGGGTGGCCTTTGCTTCTCCCGCCAGTTGCGTGGCTTCACCGCCCTCACTGGCGAGCATGAGCCGGACAGCATGCTGCTCGACTCGCTGGCGCTGGAGATCCAGCGCTCCCTCGATTACCTGGTCGGCCAGCTCAAGCTGCCGGATCTGGGTCAGATGCAGCTCGCCATCGCCTCCTCCTTTATCGGCACCCTGGTGCGCCACATGGAACAGACCTTCGGCTTCGCCGTCTCCGCCATGGCCAACAAAGCTGTGTTAGCCGGGGTTGAATATCTCTCGGCCTATGCTGCCGCTATCGGGGAGGATGCCTGATGAAGCGTCAGATCAACCTCTATGGCGCCGAATTTCGCCCCAGACGCCAGTGGGCCAGCCTCAACCAGATGGCGCTGGTGTGGGGTGGCTGCGTGGCATTGCTGCTCTGCATGGCCGCCTTCTACGGCTGGCAGCAGCAAGGGGTCGGCCGTGAGCTGGCGCAGGTGCGCGCGGCATTGGAGGTCAAGCGTGGCGAGGCCCAACGGCTGGATGCCGAGTTGACTCGCCACCAGGCCAATACCCTGCTGCAACAGCAGCTGGTCAGCAAGCAGGAAGAACTGACCGCCAAGCAGGGGCTGATGCATCAGCTCGGCAGTCTGGCGTTGCAAAAATCCCAGGGCTACGCCGGCCTGATGGCCGATCTCTCCCGCATTCGGGACCGGCAGCTCTCCTTGCAGCGGATCGAGATCGCCGAGGGGCGCATCAATCTGTCCGGCTTTGCCGGTCGCAGCCAGGATGTGCCCGCCTGGGTAAACCGTTTCAAGCAGACCCCGTCGCTGGCGGGCAAGCAGTTTGGTGAATTGACCCTGAGCCGTGACAAGGAGGGCCGGCTGGCCTTCCAGCTCAGCGGCATCGAGCGGGAGAAGCCCTGATGAGCCTGAAAGCACAATGGCAGGCATGGGCGGACAAGATTGCCGCCCTCAGCCAGCGCGAGCGGGTATTGATCCTGTTGACCGGTCTGGTGCTGGTCTGTGCCGGCGCCATCTATGGCTGGCTGGATGGAGCCGTCCTGCGGCTGGAGCAGGACAGGGTGGCCTTGACCACGGCCCAGCGGGATCTGGAGATCATGGATCTCGAGAACCTGGGCAAGCAGGCCCGGCTGGCGCGGGATCCCGATCAGAACGTGCGCGATCAGCTGGTGCGGGTCGAGGGGGATATCGGCAAGCTGGATGCCGATCTCAAGGCCCAGACGGTGGACCTGATCCAGGCCCACGAGATGCCGGCTGTACTGGAGGCCCTGCTGTCACGTTCCGCCAATTTGCACATGCTGGCGCTGACCTCACTCGCTCCTCAGCCGTTGATGGCGGGGGATCAGCGCATCAACCTGTTCAAGCACGGTATCCGCCTCAAGCTGGAGGGCGGCTACTTCGATGTCTATCAGTACCTGAAGGCGCTGGAGGCACTGCCCCGGCACTTCTACTGGAAGCAGTTTGACTACCAGGTACAGGAGTATCCCAAGGCCGTGGTAGAGATGGAAATCTACACCCTGAGCACCAGCAAGGAGTTTATTCGTGGTTAGATGGCTGACGCTATTGTGTTGTCTGCTGGGCTCAGTGGCCCAGGCCGAGGTGCTGCAGGATCCCACGGAACCGCTGGACGGGATGAACAGTCAGGCGGGGGCCACCGCCAGCCAGAGCACAGGTTTACCAACATTGCAGAGCGTGATGCTGGGCAATGGCCCGGCACTGGCGGTGCTCAACGGGAAAAGTTACCGGGTGGGCCAGCAGATCGAGGGATATCGACTGGTGGCCATCAGTGCAGATGCCGTGGTGCTGGAGAAGGGGGGCAAGCGCCAGTCGCTGACCCTGTTCGCCAGCAAGGTCCGCATCTGAACGTGCCCCGCCCTGGATGGGTGGGACAAGGTTTGTCGAGTTTAATTGCAAGTCAGGGTGCACCCATTACATGAAAAAAAATCATCTCTGCCTGATCTCTGTGGCCGTACTGGCGGCAGGCTGTACCAGCTACCGGCACCCCGAACCCGTGCAGGCCAAGGACGCACTGAAACACGCCATGACCGAGCAGAACAAGGTCGGGGCACTGGCGACCGTGCCCAAGTCGGTACAGAGCGAACTGCTGCAGATGAACCGGCCGCCCCAGGCCCTCAGCATGCCGGAACAGCGGTTGCGCATCGCCGCTCACGATGTGGATGCGGTGGAGTTCTTCGGTTCCCTGTTCAAGGGTTCCCGCTACAGCGTGGCCGTGCATCCCGGCGTGGCCGGCCAGATCTCCGTCGAGCTCAAGGACGTGACCCTGCCCGAGGTGCTGGCGGTGGTGGGTGACATGTACGGCTTCGACGTGCAGCGCAAGGGCAATGTGTTCCACGTCTATCCGGCTGGGCTGCGCACCGAAACCATACCGGTCAACTACCTGATGATGTCCCGTCGTGGTCTGTCCCGTACCTCGGTCAGTACGGGCGGGGTGACCTCTAACGACAGCAACAACAGCAATAACAGCAGCTTCGACAACGCCAACGGCGGCAGTAACAACAGCAGTAGCAGCAATGCCTCCAACGGCAATGCCAGTTCCAATAACAGTAACGGCACCCGCATAGAGACAGACACCAACAGCGACTACTGGACCGATCTGCGCACCTCGCTGGAGATGCTGATCGGCAGTGGCGATGGCCGTGCCGTCATCACCAGCCCGCAGGCGGGTCTGGTCACCATCCGCGCCTATCCAAAAGAGCTTAAAGCGGTACGCGAATTCCTCAGCCAGTCCGAGACCCACCTCAAGCGTCAGGTGGTGCTGGAGGCGCGCATTCTGGAAGTGGCCCTCAACGAGGGTTACGAGCAGGGGGTGGACTGGAGCGGTCTCTCCGCCAGCTGGGATGGCAACAAGGGTATCACCGGCGGCGGCTCGTTGACGCCGAGCCCGATTGCCAACACCCCGAATCAGATCTTCAGTGCGCTGGGGGGCGGGGCCGGCTTCAAGATCTCCGACGGCAACTTCAACGTGGCGGTCAACCTGCTCAAGACCCAGGGCGATGTAAACACCCTCTCCAGCCCGCGGGTGACGGCGACCAACAATCAGAAGGCTGTGATCAAGGTGGGAACGGATGAATATTTCGTCACCAATGCCTCGACCTCTACCACCACGTCCACAGGGGCCGAGCCTATCGTGACCCCCAATGTGGAGTTGACCCCCTTTTTCTCAGGCATAGCGCTGGACGTGACGCCGCAGATCGATGAAGAGGGTCGGGTGCTGCTCCATATTCATCCTTCTGTTATCGATACCGAAGAGCAGAAGAAGATTATCAAAGTCGGTACGGCCGAGCCGCTGGAGCTGCCGCTCGCCAAGAGCTCGATCCGCGAGTCCGATACAGTGGTGCAGGCCAACAACGGCGACATCATAGTCATCGGCGGCCTGATGAAGACCGACAAGCAGGAGATCGTCAGCAAGGTGCCGCTGCTGGGGGACATTCCCTGGATCGGCGAGGCCTTTACCAATCGCCGCGAGAGCACCAAGAAGGTGGAGCTGGTGATCCTGCTCAAACCGACCGTGGTGGAGAAGGACACCTGGCAGAACGAACTGCAGCGCTCCTCCGATCTGCTCGACAAGTGGTATCCGCCCAAGGGCTAAGCCATGACACAGCACGCGGTTGGCCTTGTTCCATGCGGCCTGTGGCTCGGTGCCACGGCAGGCCCCCAGGCCGGTGACGACTCATGTACCTGAACCACTTCGGTTTGCAGGAGGCGCCATTCGGCCTCACCCCCAACACGGGTTTTTACTACGGGCTGCCCCCGCACGAGGAGGCGCTGCAGGTGTTGAACTGGGCACTGGCGCAGGGGGAGGGCTTCATCAAGGTGACCGGCGAGGTCGGCACCGGCAAGACGCTGCTCTGTCGCAAGCTGCTGAGCGAGCTGGGCTCGGAGGCCTGTCCTGTGCGTCTGGCCTGGCTGCCCAACCCGCACCTCAGCCCGGCCGAGCTGCGCACCGCGCTGGCACTGGAGCTGGGCTTGTCGGTACGCGAAGGCAACGAGCTGGATCTGACGGATCGCATTCATCGCCACCTTATAGGCCTGCATCGGCAGGGGAGCCGGGTGGTGGTACTGATCGATGAGGCGCAAGCCCTGCCGGACGAGACCCTGGAGGCGATCCGGCTGTTCGGCAACCTGGAGACGGAGTCGAGCAAGCTGTTGCAGATAGTGCTGTTCGGTCAGCCCGAGCTGGACACCCGGCTGGCCAAACCCCACCTGCGCCAGTTGCGCCAGCGGATCGGTTTTTCCTACTGCCTGCGGCCGTTGCGCTTTGACGAGACCCGCGCCTATCTGGAGCACAGATTGCAGGTCTCGGGTTATCGCGGGGCCCCGCTGTTCGGTGGTCGCGCCATGCGCCTGCTGTGGCGCGCCTCCCGTGGCATACCGCGACTCATCAACATATTGGCGCAGAAGTGCCTGATGCTGGCCTATGGCCGGGGTGAGCGCCAGATCGATGCCGGTCTGGTGCACCTCGCCATTCGCGATACCGACGATGCCAGTCGCCCCGGTCGAGGGCGCTGGTGGCCACTGTTACTACTGCTGGGGTGCGCCCTGGCTTACGGAGTCTGGCCATGAGCGTGATCAACCAGATGCTCAAGGATCTGGAACAGCGTCAGCAGGGGGCCGAGGGGGCCGTCTATGTGCCTCCCGTGCGGCAGCAGGGCTGGTGGATGCTGGTGCTGACCCTGATCTGCGGTTTGGCCCTCGGCATTCTCGGCTGGCGGACCTGGATCTACTGGCAGCAGAGCCAGCGGGTCGCACCGCAGAGTCTGGCGCAGGCGACCAGCGAGCCAGGACCGGATGCCGTTGCCCGCGCTGTGCCGGTCACACCGACGGACGAGGAGCAGGAGCAGGTGGATCTGGTGGTGGCCTTGCCCACCCCAGGCGCCAGGCCCGAGCCCCATGCGGCCGTTGACCCTGAGCCAGCGGTGGAGGATCAGGATGAAACCGGTTATGTCGAGGTGACCCCGAGCGATGAATCGCTGCAGCCAGACCTCTATGCCGAGCTGGAAGCGGAACAAGAGGCGGTCGCCCCGCCGCCGCGCAAACCGGGCGTGCTGAAGATAGAGACAGTGAACCTCTCCGAGGCCGAGCTGGCGACCCTGGCCGAGCGCAAGGCCACCACCGCCATGGCCAAGGGGCAACTGCGCGATGCCCAGGATAACTACTATCAGGTGCTGGTCCACGACCCGAACAATCAGGGCGCCCGTGAACAACTGGCGGGTCTGCTTTATGGCGAGGGTCGGCTGAGCGAGGCCACCCAACTGCTGGAAGAGGGGATCCGGCTCGATCCCGCGCAGGCGGATTTTCGGTTGTTGCTGGCGCGGCTTGCTATCAGCAGCGGCGATCAGCTCAAGGCGCTCGGCTGGTTGACCGGTTATCAACCTGATTTGGCCAGCAATCTGGATTATTACGCCACCTGGGCCGGCCTGACCCAGGAGCTGGGCCGCAACGCCGAGGCGGCCGAGATCTATGTGACCTTGCTGCGTCAGCAGCCGGATCAGGGCCGCTGGTGGCTCGGGCTCGGCGTGGCCGAAGATGGCCAGGGTCACAGCCAGCGGGCGCTTGACGCCTATCGCAACGCCCAGCTGCACGGCAACCTCGGCGAGGCATCGGCCAGCTGGATTGAACAGCGAATTGCCCAGCTTGCCCCCTGACGGGCGAGACGGTTAACTTTTTTGGAGTTTGCATGGCACAACCCAGACTGAAAATGCGCCTCGGCGACCTGCTGGTGCAAGAGCAGATCATCTCGGATGATCAGCTGCAGCTCGCCCTGCAGCAGCAGCGTCAGACCGGCCGCAAGCTGGGCACCACACTGATCGATCTCGGCTTCATCAGCGAGGTACAGCTGCTGCAGTTTCTTGCCCGCCAGCTGGACGTGCCCTTCTTCGATCTCAACAACCTCACCATAGACGCCTCGGCGGTGCCGCTGTTGCCCGAGGTGCAGGCGCGTCGCTATCGCGCGCTGGCGGTCAACCTCACCGACAACCGGGTGACCGTGGCCATGTCGGATCCGGCGGACTTGAGTGCCCTCGACGCCATCGCGGCGCTGCTGCGCCCGCGGGAGATGGTGCTGGCGGTGGCGCGGGAAGGCCAGCTGCTGGAGTATTTCGACCGCCTCTATCGCCGTACCCGTGAAATAGAGAGCTTCGCCGAACAGCTGCAGGAGGAGTACCAGGATACCGGCTTCGAACTGGGTTCCAGCAACCTCGGGGCCAACGACGAGGGGGAGGCGACGGTGGCCAAGCTGCTGCGTTCCCTGTTCGAGGACGCGGTGCAGGTGGGAGCCTCCGACATTCACATAGAGCCGGACGAGAAGGTGCTGCGCATTCGCCAGCGGATCGACGGCATACTGCACGAGAATATCCTGAGCGAGGTGCGCATCGCCCAGGCGCTGGTGCTGCGCCTGAAACTGGTGGCCGGGCTCGATATCTCCGAGAAGCGGCTGCCCCAGGATGGCCGCTTCAACATGAAGGTGCGCGGCCGGGACGTGGATGTGCGTATGTCCACCATGCCGGTGCAGTACGGCGAGTCCGTGGTGATGCGGCTGCTGGATCAATCCTCCGGCATATTGTCGCTGAGCGAGACCGGCATGCCGCCGGAGATCCTGACCCGTTTCCGTCGTCAGCTCAAACGCCCCCACGGCATGATTTTGGTGACGGGGCCCACCGGGAGCGGCAAGACCACCACCCTCTACGGCGCCCTCTCAGAGCTCAATCAGGCCAGCCACAAGATCATCACGGTGGAAGATCCGGTGGAATACCGGCTGCCCAGGGTCAACCAGGTGCAGGTGAACCCCAAGATCGGCCTCACCTTCTCCCATGTGCTGCGTTCCACCCTGCGCCAGGATCCGGACATACTGCTGGTGGGCGAGATGCGGGACAACGAGACGGTGGAGATAGGCCTGCGCGGCGCCATCACAGGCCATCTTGTGTTGACCACACTGCACACCAACGATGCGGTCACCAGCGCCCTGCGCCTCATCGACATGGGGGCGCCCGGCTATCTGGTGGCGAGCGCGCTGCGGGCCGTGGTGGCCCAGCGGCTGGTACGGCGGGTGTGCGAGCACTGCGTCGAGGAGAGGGCGCCTGACGAGGGTCAGACCACCTGGCTGACAGTGCTCTCCGGCGAGGCGCCCGGTCAGCATGCCTATCACAAGGGGCGTGGCTGCCAGAGCTGCAACTTCACCGGCTACTCCGGCCGGATCGGGGTCTACGAGCTGCTGGAGCTGGATCAACCCATGATGGATGCCCTGCGCCGCAACGATGCCGAAGGCTTCGCCAAGGCGGCGCGCCAGCATGAACACTACCGGCCGCTTGCCCTCACCGCCCTTGACTACGCCCGCCAGGGGATCACCTCGGTGGACGAGGTGCTGCGGTTGGCCGAGGATCTGGGGTAAGCCATGACTCACTTCAACGCCAACCCCCGTGCTGGTTGTCATGACGCTGTCGGTCAGGGGCACTCCTCATGAGTACCTTTGCCTACAAGGGGCGCGACAGCCAGGGCAATGCCGTCAGCGGCGTGGTGGACGCCGCCAACGAGATGGCGGCGGCCGAGCAGCTGATGCGCCGCGGCGTGATGCCGACCGAACTCAAGCCGGGCAAGACGAAATCCGCTGCCATCGACTGGTCGCTGTTGCTGGAAGGGGGCGTCAAGCTGGACGAGCTGGTGGTGTTCAGCCGCCAGATGTACGCCCTGACCCGGGCGGGGATCCCGATCCTGCGTGCCATCGCCGGGCTTGAGGAGAGCGCCCACAGCAAGCCGCTCAAGCGAGCGCTGCACGCGCTGGGGGAGGATCTTGGCAACGGCCGGCCGCTGTCGAGCTCGATGCAGGCTCACCCCAAGGTATTCGGCAGCCTGTTCGTCGCCATCATTCACGTGGGCGAGAACACGGGTCAGCTGGAAGAGGCCTTTTTGCAGCTCGCCAACTATTTCGATCTGGAGCTGGAGACCCGCAAGCGGATCAAGACCGCCATGCGTTACCCCAGCTTCGTGCTGGTGGCCATCGGTATCGCCATGGTGATCCTCAATATCATGGTGATCCCGGTCTTTGCCGGC
This sequence comes from Aeromonas piscicola, assembly GCF_000820005.1. Lineage (GTDB taxonomy): Bacteria > Pseudomonadota > Gammaproteobacteria > Enterobacterales > Aeromonadaceae > Aeromonas > Aeromonas piscicola. Next base: position 59,743 of record NZ_CDBL01000052.1, read on the forward strand.
ATGTTTGCCAAGTTCGGCGTCGAGTTGCCGCTGGCGACCCGGATCCTGCTCGCCACCTCCCACTTCTTCGTCCACTACTGGTGGCTGCTGCTCGGCATACTGCTGGCCATGGTGTTTGGCTGGCGCCGCTGGGTGAGCACGGTCAAGGGCAAGCTGACCTGGCACAGATGGCAACTCAGGCTGCCCATCGTCGGCACCATCATAGAGCGCTCCCTGCTGGCCCGTTTCGCCCGCAGCTTCTCCATGATGCTCAAGGCCGGAGTGCCGCTTAATACGGCGCTGACCCTGGTGGCCGATGCGGTGGACAACGCCTGGATGGCGGGCCAGATCCGCGATATGCGGGCCGGTATCGAACGGGGTGAGAGCCTGCTGCGCACCGCTGGCAGCAGCGGCCTGTTTACCCCCTTGGTAATGCAGATGATCGCGGTGGGGGAAGAGACGGGCCAGGTCGACGATCTGTTGCACGAGGCGGCCGAGTATTACGAGCGGGAGGTGGACTATGACCTCAAGAGTCTGACCGCCCGTATCGAGCCCATCCTGATCGGCATAGTCGCCGTCATGGTGCTGGTGCTGGCGCTCGGTATCTTCACGCCCATGTGGGACATGATGCGGGCCGTGCGTGGCAAGTAAACAGGCAGCTTTACCGTCAGTGATGCGGGGAGTGGATGAGCGGCAGTATGTGGAGCGAAACGGGTGAGCAGACAGTCACAACAGGATGATCGTTGGCTGGGGGGATATAGACGGATGGCCGTGCTGATCTTGCTGCTGATCATAGTGGCGACCCTGGCCCAGAGCTATCGCACCCACAGAGCGGAGGCGCTGGCCCTCGGCCTGGCCCTGCTGGGAGAACAGTTTGCCGAGCGGGCACAAAGGTTGCACGGGCTCTGGCTGGATCAGCGCCGTCCCGCGAGTCTGTTCGCCGATGGTCTGGCCTGGCAGTTCGATGACAGGGGTTGGCCGATCGGGGCCGGATCCCTGTTGGCACCCTCGGAAAATTGCCGCCAGCTCTGGTTGTCGATCATAGGCGCACAGAGCCAGGATCTGCCGCCGCTGCAAGCGCTGGCGAGCTCGGGTGGCGAGGGATGCGAGTTCGGTTGGGAAGGTAATTGGCTGATTTATCAATTTTCGGATGGCAGAGTGCAGAAAAAGCCTTGAATGAGGCCAATTGTGTGGCTCAGTTAAATGATTTTTTTATATCTGCATGAAATAATGCGGATTATTACGGAGGGACCATGGCAACAAATCGAATGGCACCAATACATTCCGGGTTGGTGATGACACCTCGGGCGGCGGGTTTCTCGTTGATCGAACTGGTGATCGTCATCGTTATCCTGGGGATCCTGGCGGTGACCGCCTTGCCTCGCTTCCTCGATGTGACCGACGAGGCCAAGAAGGCCAGTGTGGAAGGGGTCTCCGGCGGCTTTGCCACCGGCGTTTCCCTGGTGCGGGCCCAGTGGGAAGCGGAGGGACGTGCCAAGCAGGACAGCCTCAATACCGTGCTGTATGACGGTTCCCGCTTCTATCTGACCACGCCGACCGAGACCCAGGTCAGCAATGGTGAGCTCTCCCCCGGTTATCCCATGGATACCTCGGCGGGTGGCGGTATCGATGTGGACCCGGCCAACCTGACGGCCCCGCGCTGTCTCAAGATTTGGGAGGGTCTGTTGCAGAACCCGCCCAAGGCTACTGCCAGCTTTAACGAGGTGCGCGGTAGCGGCAATGACCTGAAATACTATGTCAGTATGACCAATAACGGCCTGGACTCGGTCTGCCGCTACTATCTGGTCAATAGTTTGAGTAAGGGTAGTGATGGCAAGTATCAGGATCCGCAAGGCAGCACTGATGCATTCATGAGTTTTAGTTACCGTCCGGCTTCCGGTCAGGTGACCACCAATATCAATTGACAGAGGAAAGTAAAATGAAAAAACAGGCGGGTTTTACCCTGATCGAGCTGGTCATAGTGATCATCATTCTGGGCATTCTGGCAGTGACAGCTGCGCCCAAGTTCCTGAATCTGCAGGATGATGCGCGTACTTCCACCCTGAAAGGGGTTGAGGGATCCTTGAACTCAGCCGGTGCCATGGTTTACAGCAAGGCTGTACTCAAAGGTAAAGATAAAGAAAGTACCGCATACGCCTTGGATCTGGGTAACGGCAAGACAGTATCGACTCTGTTTGGCTACCCTGTTGCGACTTCAGCTGCGCTGTCTGCAGTGGTTGAGCTGAACGCAAATGATTGGGCGTTTGCTGCCCCGACAGGTACTAGTCCTGCATCCATCAAGATCTTCCCGAACGGAGTATCTACCAGTTCGGCAACTTGCTACATAACCTATACCGAAGCTACTTCTACTGCGGTCCCATCTGCAGTTACTAAAGCTTGTAATTAATGAAATGATGAAGGAAGCAGAGAGATTTTCTCTCTGCTTCCTTCAAATGGGTAAATATTGCATGCGACAAGCATTAATAAGCAGACATGGCTTTACCCTGATTGAACTGGTGATTGTGATCCTGTTGCTCGGGATTCTGGCCGCCTTTGCCGTGCCCAAGTTGCTGGGCAAAGGCGGCTTTGAAACTCAAACCCTCCGCGATGAGCTGTTGACCCGGCTGCGGCTGGTGCAGACCGTCAATATGCACGAACCTGCCAACCGCTGTACCCAGCTGGTTGTAGCTTCCCCCCGTTTTGCCCATCGTACCTATGGCGTCACGGCTCAAACACCTTGCCCGGGCAGCGATCCCTTGACTGGCTGGACTGACAACCAACTGACCCGTGGTCGGGTGGTAAGCGCCTCATCCGGCATGCTGCTCTCTCTGGTCGGTACCGGTAATGGCGGTTTTGTGCTCCGCTTTGATCAGATGGGGCGGCCGCTGGGCGCCTGTGCGGGCGGCTGCACTCTGCAGGTGAGCGATGGGGGCGAGACGAGTCGCATCAAGATCGAATCCGAGGGGTATATCCATGAGAGCCCCTGAGCGCGGCTTTACCCTGATAGAGCTGATCGTCGGCATAGTGCTGCTGGCGGTGGCGCTGACCGGTATTCTCGGGCTCTTGATCAATCAGGCGCCCCAGGCGGTGGACCCGGTGCAGCAGGTACGTGCCGCTCAGCTGGCTCAGCGCCTGGCCGGGGAGATACTGCAAAAGTCGTTTGATGAAAACTCGGATCACAACGGTGGCCGTTACCGCTGTGGCGAGACGGTCGTCGGCGTCACCATTCCTGCCTGTTCGACTCGTTATGGCACGGATGGCGAGCCGGCCCCTTATGCTTTCAACGATGTGGATGACTTCGATACCTCGGGTAACTGGGTGGATGCCAATCTGTTTACCCAGACGGCAGCGGGGATCAGCAGCGAGGAGTATCGCAACTATCGGGTCAAAATCGCGGTAAGTGCGGTCGATTTCAGCGATGGTTCCTTCAAGAGCTGTGCTGTGCCCTGTTCTGTGGGCAAACGCATCGATCTGCAGGTGCGGCTGCCGGATCAGAGCGTGCTCGACTTCTCCTTCTACCGGGGGAACTACTGATGAGAGGGGCGATGCGCGGTTTTACCCTGATCGAACTGGTGATGGTGATCCTGCTGCTCGGCATCATGGCAACCTTTACCAGCCAGTTTATCGGCATCGGCACCCAGATCTATGGCGATGCCAGCAGCCGCGAGCAGTTGATGAGCGATGCCCGTTTCGCCATGGAGCGGCTCAATCGCGAGCTGCGTGATGCTGTGCCGGGTTCAGAGCGGATTGAAGACCAGAATGGCAACTGGCTTGACGAGGGGGCCTGCCTGCGTTTCTGGCCCATCAGCGCCTCCAGCCGCTATCTTGCCCTCAATCGAGCCATGTCGGGCAGCGGCGCTACCCTGGAGCTGGTGATGGCAACCCCCGCCTCTGCGGCCAATCCACTGAGTCAGGATGCCAATGCCGTCAAGGCAGGGGAGCTGATGGCCGTCTTCCCGGTGCCGAATTCAGACGTGGATTCACTGACCGCTGGTTGCGACTATGGCCGTTGTGTCGCCCGAGTGACCGAGGTGCTGGCTCCGGTATCCGGGGCCCAGACCATTCGCTACAGCAGTAGCGAGACCCTGGCAGGCCTCTCGCCGGGCAGCCGGATCTACTTTGCCAGCCAGCAGGTACGTTACTGTGTGGAAGGCAGTACGATGACGCGATCCCGTGCCGCTATTGGTGCCCCTTTTGCTGCGGGCGTGCTGATGGCGGAGTCCCTTCGTACTGGCGCTTTCTATCGGGAAACCTCGGCCTTCAACGCCGAAGGGGAGTTTGGCATGCGGCTGGTGTTTGAGCGCAAAGGTGAATCCGTCGCCTTCAACCACAAGATAGGGGTGCTCAATGTGCCCTGATGCCAGGCAACCGAGACGGGCGGGGGGCAGCGCCCTGATGATAGCCCTGTTTGTCATAGTGGTGATGGCGCTGCTGGCGGCCGCCATGGGCCGCTTTCTGACCGACAGCAGCGAGAAAAACACGGTGGAGGTGCGCAGTGTGCGTGCCCTGCTGGCAGCCCAGAGCGGGCTTGAGGTCACGCTTTATCGGTTGTTCCCGAATCGCACCCTGGCGCAACCTCTGCCGCCGGCGCTCTGTGACGCCAGCTTTGTGACCTCTTTCCCCGGCAATGCGGGCCTTGCTGGCTGCAGAGCCGAGGTGAGCTGCGCCAGGGTGCCCGTTACCTACAATGGCAACGTCACGAACGGTTACCGCCTGGTCAGCACGGGGGCTTGTGGGGTAGAGGATATCAATAGTGCCAACCCGGATTTTGCCGTGAGTCGCACTCTGGCCGTTGAAGCCTATGATGGAGGTTCATGATGAAATGGCTATGGGCGCTGGCCCTCTTCACTGGCCCGGTCTGGGCATTTGACCCCATCGACACCAGCACCTTCTTCCCCGCCGTGGTGCAGGGCCATCATGGCGACAACAACAATACCTGCTATCAGATCAGCGGCGACCAGCTGAGCCAGCTCAACAATCCCAAGATCAATGGCACCGGCGGGCAGCCACTCAACTTCTGCTCCATCCTGCCCGATCAGAACAATACGCCCCGCTGCGATAACGGGGCTGGTGGTTACAAGGTCTGTGCCATCACCGGCAGCGATATTCGCGGCCTCCCTTTGACAGGGAACAACAAGTTTCCAACCATCACCTCTGTGGTGCCGCTTGCCTGCCAGCTGGGCCAGCTGACAGCCCTCTTTTCGGACTACGGGTCTGCCACTGTCGAGAACTGCACCGTGACCTTCCCGAGCCGCAGCACCTACCAGATCAAGTCGTTGAGCGTTCGCAACAACGGCATCTTGGTGCTGGGGGATGGGGATTACTTTATCGATTCATTGATCCTCGACAATGCCACCATCCGTCTGTCCGGCAGTGGCACGACCCGTATTTTTGTCAATCAGGACGTGAAGCTGCTCAACACGGTCAACATCAATGCGACCAATCAGGGCAGCCTTGTCTGGGTCAACTATGGCGACATGACCATAGACAACAACTCCCGATTTTATGGCTACCTCTACGCTGATGGTCGTTTGACTATGAACAACAATGCGGCCGTCTATGGACGGGTGACGGCCCGCTACTTGAGCATGGATACCCAATCCAGCATTAATGATGCAGCTTTGCCACCACCGTTATCGTGTTTCAGTGATGACTTCGGTACGACTCCTCTTGACACTAATAACTGGGTTGTTGCTCGTAGTAGTGGCACTTTTACGCCCTCTATTGTTAGCCAGCGCCTGCGTTTGACACAGGCGGTAGGTAACCAGTCAACGTCTACCACGTATCAGCGGCTATTCCCTGCTGCCAACAACCTTGTCACCATAGAATTTGATCATTATGCCTATAACGGAACAGGTGCTGATGGCATGGCAGTGGTACTGTCGGATGCCAAAGTGACACCTCAGCCAGGCGCTTTCGGCGGGCCGCTTGGCTACGGCTTCAAGACTGGGATCAGCGGCTTCGCTGGCGGTTGGCTCGGGGTCGGCATCGATGAATATGGTAACTTTTCTGGTGAGGGAGGCTCGGTCAACGTAGGCCAGCGGCGCCAGGCTGTGGCGGTGCGGGGATCTGGTTCGGGTACGACTGGCTACCGTTATCTGAAGGGAACCTGTAATAACGGCACCACCAATACCAACGGTAGTTGTCTCAGTCCTACGGTGGATAATAACGGTGCTGCTAACCATCGCTATCGGCTGACAGTCGATTCCCGCATAGTCGGTCAGTCCATGGTTAAGATTGAGCGCAGTACGGGCTCTGGCTATGTCACTCTGATCGATAGTTTCAATGCTGTTGGTCAGACGGGTCAAGCCGCCGTGCCTGATGACTTTTTACTGTCATTGACCGGATCTACCGGCGGCTCCACCAATATTCACGAAATCGACAACGTGCGGATCTGTGCTCTACGATCCAGCCCGGTCGGGGTGCAGATCGACCACTTCCAGCTCGATCACTCCGGTCAGGCACTGACATGCAATCCGGAGACTGTGACTATCAAGGCGTGCGCCGATGCGGCTTGCACCTCCTTGATTACCGATCCTGTCACTGCGGCTCTGAGTCTCACGCCGGTTTCCACCAGCAATGGCTGGATCGGTGGCAATACTGTGACCTTCAGTGGCGGCTCAACGACCGTTCAGCTGCGCAATAACACCGCCACTGCGGTTACCATAGGGGTGTCCGGCTCGACCCCGACCACCAAGCCATTCAGCACCACCTTGTGCAAGGCTGGCGCCGGGACGCCCGGTGCGGCAGCCTGTACCCTGAGTTTTGCCGATAGCGGCTTTTTCTTCGATGTGCCGGATACCTATTCCAACCAGCCGCAGACGGTGACCATCAAGGCGGTCAAGAAGAGCGATGTGACCAAACAGTGCGTACCGGGTTTCGCCAGCCAGAGCAAGAGCATCAAGTTCTGGAGCAGCTATCTCTTGCCGAATAGCAATAACTACAACGGCAAGATGAGTGTCAACAGCAGTGTGATCGGTACCAGTCTGGGCACTGCGACGCCAGTGTCCCTCATGTTTGATGCCCAGGGGCAGTCGACCATGACGGTCAGCTACCCGGACGCCGGTCAGGTGCAACTGGATGCCCGTTACGACGGCACGGGCAGTGAGGCGGGATTGGTGATGACCGGCGCCGACCAGTTTGTGGCGCGTCCTGTCGGCTTGTGCATTACACCCCCGCAAGGTGTGTGTGCGGCAGGGGATAGCAGCTGCCCTGTGTTCAAGAAAGCGGGAGAGACATTCCAGGTAGACATCAAGGCGATGGCCTGGGAATCCGCCAATGATGGGGATATCTGCGCCGGAAATCAGACCACGCCCAATTTCGCTCTTAACGGGATTGCCCTGGGCAGCACCCTGGTGGCCCCCAGCCCGGGCACCAATGCCACGCTCGGCACCGCCAGTTATAACCACGGTGCCGCCGCCAACAGTCTCAACAGCGTCAACCAGACTGTGAGCGAGGTGGGGGTGTTCCGGATGACGGCGACCCCGCCAGCCAACGGCTACTTCAATTACACAATCCCATCCGCCCAGAGCCAGCCGGTGGGTCGTTTTATCCCCGCCGATTTCAATCTGGTCAGCGGCGACATAGTGCCGGCCTGCAATGCCTTCTCCTATATGGGGCAGCCCTTTGGGGTCACGCTGGATGTGCGGGCTCGCAACCTGTCTGGCGGGCAGACCCAGAACTATACGGGGCTGTTTGCCAAGGGAGACGCCTATCTCTCCGTTGCCAACAACAAGGATGGTAAATCCCTGTCGGCCCGGTTGCGCAGCCTGTCTGCGCTGCCCTGGGTGAATGGGCGGTCGGCATTTACCGGTAATAGCGAGTTTGTTCGCCTCTCCGACACTCAACAGGATGGCCCTTACAAGTCTTTGCTGTTTGGTCTCTATATGAAAGACAACGATGGCGAACGTACCCTGATTGCCAGCCCCGATTTCAACGATGCCGTGGCCGGCAATTGCAGCGGCGCTGGTTGCAATGCCCGGCTGATCGACAGTGTGGCCATGCAGGTTTATTTCGGTCGATTGCTGGCGGGCACGGGGGCTGGTCTTGCCTCTGCGCCGCTGGCCGTTCCCTTGCAGATGCAATATTACGAGGCGGGCAACTGGCAGTTGAACAAGCTGGACCAATGTACCCAGCTCTCTCTGGCCAATCAGGGGTTCAGTTTCCTCAATCCGGGCCAGACCTTTGATGCGACCAGCAGCGAGCTCAACCTGGGGGGAAACCGCAAGATAAAGCTGGGGCTGGGCAGCTCGCTGCCGGGCGGCATATCGGCGGTAGCCAGGGATGGGGAGATCCTGTTCCAGTTCGCCAAGCCGGATATCTCGGTACGGATCCCCTACAAGGTCGATGTGTCGAAACAGCCATCACGGCCGCTCTGGTTGTCTGACCCTGTTACCCTGCAAGGCGAGGCCATTTTTGGCTCCAGCCGGGGCAATGACAGAATTATTTATCGGCGCGAAGTGATGCCGTAATGGAGGCGGGGCGGCGGATCTTCGTGATCTTCCCCCCTATCTTCTTGTTTATTAGCGTTTGTCAGCCCGTGCGGGTGAGTGATGACTCGCATTTTTGTCGCGCCTGATGGGTTGGCGACAGTTTGAGCGCTTGCCCATTGGGGTGGGCATTGGTAAAGTTAGCCGGTTTTCTGCACCTCCAAATTCTTAGGATTTCCCGTAGCCATGTTCAAAAAGCTCAGAGGCGTCTTTTCCAACGATCTGTCGATCGACTTGGGAACTGCCAACACCCTGATCTACGTAAAAGATCAAGGGATCGTCCTTAACGAACCCTCAGTTGTCGCCATTCGCCAAGAGCGCGGGAACGCCAAATCGGTCGCTGCCGTCGGTCATGCCGCCAAGCAGATGCTGGGTCGTACCCCAGGCAACATCTCCGCCATCCGTCCGATGAAAGACGGCGTCATCGCCGACTTCTACGTGACCGAGAAGATGCTGCAGCACTTCATCAAGCAGGTTCACGACAACAACTATTTCCGCCCCAGCCCCCGTGTGCTGGTGTGTGTGCCGTGTGGCTCTACCCAGGTAGAGCGCCGTGCCATCAAGGAATCCGCACTGGGCGCCGGCGCCCGTGAGGTTTACCTGATCGACGAACCCATGGCTGCCGCCATCGGTGCCGGCTTGCCGGTCTCCGAAGCGACCGGTTCCATGGTGGTCGATATCGGTGGTGGTACCACCGAAGTGGCCATCATCTCCCTGAACGGCGTGGTTTACTCCCAGTCCGTGCGGATCGGTGGCGACAAGTTTGACGAAGCCATCATCAGCTACGTGCGTCGCAACTATGGCAGCCTGATCGGGGAAGCCACCGCCGAGCGCATCAAGCACGAAATTGGCTCCGCCTATCCGGGCGAAGAGGTGCGCGAGATCGAAGTGCGTGGTCGCAACCTGGCCGAAGGTGTGCCGCGCAGCTTCACCCTCAACTCCAACGAGATCCTGGAAGCGCTGCAAGAGCCGCTGTCCGGTATCGTCTCTGCCGTGATGGTGGCGCTGGAGCAGTCTCCGCCGGAACTGGCGTCCGACATCTCCGAGCGCGGCATGGTGCTGACCGGTGGTGGCGCACTGCTGAAGGATATCGACCGTCTGCTGATGGAAGAGACCGGCATACCGGTAGTGGTTGCCGAAGATCCCCTCACCTGTGTGGCCCGTGGCGGCGGCAAGGCGCTGGAGCTGATCGACATGCACGGTGGCGACCTGTTCCACTACGAATAAGACCCAAAGCCGGCCAGCGCGCCGGCTCTTTTTTGACGACTCATGAAACCCATTTTTGGTAGAGGCCCTTCGCTTCAGTTACGGTTGTTTCTCGCCGTCATCATCTCCATTGCAGCCATCGTAGCGGACTCTCGCTTCGGTGTGTTTACCCATGTCCGCGTCTACCTCAGTTCGCTCGTCAGCCCGCTGCAATACATGGCCAATGCGCCAGGTATCATGCTCGATACCATGTCGACCCAGGTGCAGACCCGGGCTGGCCTGATCGAGCAGACCAAGCAGCAGGAACAACAGCTGTTCACCCTGCGTTCGCGCCTGCTCAAGATGGATCATCTGGAGCATGAGAACCAACGCCTGCGTGAGCTGCTCGGTTCTCCGGTGCACAAGGAGTCCCGCAAGATGGTGGCCGAGCTGCTGTCGGTGGATTCCGACCCCTTCAGCCATCAGGTGCTGATCAACAAGGGGGCGCTGGATGGTGTCTACAACGGCCAGCCGGTGATCAACGATCAGGGGGTGATAGGTCAGGTGCTGCACGTGGGTTCCACCACCAGCCGGGTCCTGCTCATCACCGACTCCAGCCACGGCATCCCGGTGCGGGTGCTGCGTAACGATCTGCGCGCCATTGCCTCCGGCAGCGGCGAGCTGGACAAGCTGGAGCTGCGCAACCTGCCGCGCAACACCGATGTTCAGGTTGGTGACCTGCTGGTCACCTCCGGCCTTGGCGGCCGCTTCCCGGAAGGGTATCCGGTGGCGACCGTGACCCGCTCCGACTATGTGGAGGGCAAGCCCTTCGCCCAGGTCGAGGCCAAGCCGCTGGTGGCACTGGACAGATTGCGCTATCTGCTGCTGCTGTGGACCGACAAGAAGCCGGACGTGCACGATGATGAAGAGGCGCCGACCCCGGCAGCTGCGCCGGTAGCGGCAGCCTCGGCTGCGGGAGCGACGCGCTGATGTTGCAACCCGCCAGCGGCAGGATCTGGATCTGGATCTCGATCCTGCTGGCTCTGTGCCTGTCGATCCTGCCGCTTCCCTTTCAATTTGAACCCTTCCGTCCGGACTGGCTCGCCATGGTGCTCATCTACTGGGCGCTGGCGCTGCCGCACAGGACCAACGTCGGCTCCGCCTGGGTGGCGGGCCTGCTGCTGGACGTGCTGCTGGGCAGCACCCTCGGCGTGCGGGCCATGGCCATGGCCATCACCACCTATCTGGCGGCCTTCCAGTTCCAGAAGATCCGCAACTTCTCCCTCTGGCAACAGGCGCTGATCATCGGCTGTCTCTCGCTGGTGGGCAAGGTGACCATCTTCTGGGCCGAACACCTGTTCAGCCGTGCCAGCCTCAATCTTGCCTACTTTTGGTCGACCCTGAGCACGATGCTAATATGGCCCTGGGTGTTTCTGGTCTTGCGCAAGGTGCGCCGCCGCTTCAATATCAAGTGAATATGAGCAAAAACAATGCATTGTAACTTTACCTCATCTCATTAAGTGAATATGAACAAGCACAACGAACTGCAACTGTATCTCGCCTCGGGCTCGCCCCGCCGTCATGAACTGCTTGCCCAGCTGGGATACCGCTTCGAGGTGCTCAGACTGGATGTGCCGGAACGGCGGGAAGAGGGTGAAAAGGCGCAGGATTACGTCTGCCGCCTCGCCCGCGACAAGGCGATGGCCGGCGTGGCAGCCGCCCCGACGGCACTGCCGGTGCTGGGCGCCGACACCATAGTGGTGCTGGGGGATCGGGTGCTGGAGAAGCCGTCCGACCTGCTCGATGCCAAAGACATGCTGGAGGCGCTTTCCGGCAAGGTGCATCAGGTGATGACGGCGGTGGCGCTGGCGACCCCGGAGCGCTGCGATGTGCGCCTGGTCACCACCAACGTGGCGTTTCGCAAGCTGGACGAGGCCGAGATCGAAGCCTACTGGCGCACGGGTGAGCCCTGCGACAAGGCGGGTGCCTATGCGATTCAAGGGATTGCCGGCAAGTTTGTCAGCCGCATCGAGGGGAGCTACAGCGCCGTGGTCGGCCTGCCCCTGCTGGAAACGGATCTGCTGATCAAGCATCATCTGGAACAGTCTCGGTAATCTATCCGCCAGCCGTGTTCTGCGAAGCCCGTTCAGCGGGCAGGCACAGGGTCGGAACATGGCGGTCAGAATTTGAAGCCATCACAGGCAAGGCATGGGTCGGTGAAACTCGCCGGCTGTTTCTTACTGCGTTACTCACCGGGCACGCGCCGGTTTGGCTGCCAGAATTTAAAACTAGAAAGGCAAGGTAACTTATGTCGGTAGAACTGCTGGTGAACGTCACCCCCTCCGAAACCCGGGTCGCCTTGGTCGAAAACGGTCTGCTGCAGGAAGTGCACGTAGAGCGTCAGGCCAAGCGCGGCATAGTGGGCAACATCTACAAAGGCAAGATCAGCCGGGTGCTGCCCGGCATGCAGGCGGCTTTCGTCGATATCGGCATGGACAAGGCGGCCTTCCTGCACGCTTCCGACATAGTGCCGCACACCGAGTGTGTGGCGGTGAAGGAGAAGGAGCAGTTCCAGGCCGGCAACATAGCCGAGCTGGTACGCCAGGGGCAGGACATCATGGTGCAGGTGGTGAAAGATCCGCTGGGCACCAAGGGCGCCCGTCTCACCACCGACATCACCTTGCCATCCCGCTATCTGGTGTTCATGCCGGGCAGTGCGCATGTGGGGGTTTCCCAGCGCATCGAGTCCGAAGCGGAGCGGGAGCGTCTCAAGCGTACCGTGGCCAGCTATGTGGATGATCTCGGTGGCTATATCATTCGCACCGCCGCCGAAGGGGTGGGGGAGCAGGAGCTGGAGCAGGACGCCGCCTTCCTCAAGCGGCTGTGGCGCAAGATCCTGGAGCGCAAGCAGAAGTACCCGCCCTGCAAGATCCTCTATGAAGATCCCAGCCTGGCCTTCCGGGTGGTGCGCGATTTCGTCGGCGCCGAGCTCGACAAGATCCGGGTCGACTCGCGCCAGAGCTTCGATCAGCTCAAGCGCTTCACCGAGGAGTACGTGCCCGAACTGGCCGGCAAGCTGGAATACTACTCCGGCGAGTCTCCCATCTTCGATCTCTACGACGTGGAGAACGAGATCCAGCGCGCGCTGGATCGCAAGGTAGAGCTGAAATCCGGCGGTTACCTCATCATCGACCAGACCGAAGCCATGACCACGGTGGACATCAACACGGGTGCCTTCGTCGGCCATCGTAATCTGGAAGAGACCATCTTCAATACCAACGTCGAGGCGACGGCGGCCATCGCCCGCCACCTGCGCCTGCGCAACCTCGGCGGCATCATCATCATCGATTTCATCGACATGCAGTCTGAGGATCATCGCCGACGGGTGCTGCACAGCCTAGAGCAGGCGCTCTCCAAGGACAGGGCCAAGACCAATGTCAACGGCTTCTCCCAGCTCGGCCTGGTGGAGATGACCCGCAAGCGCACCCGCGAGAGCCTGGAGCACGTGCTCTGCTCCGAGTGCCCCGAGTGCAAGGGGCGCGGTCGGGTCAAGACGGTGGAGTCGGTCTGCTTCGAGATCCTGCGGGAGATCATCCGGGTCAATCGCGCCTACGATGCGGATCAGTTCACCGTCTACGCCGCACCGGCCGTGGCCGACTACCTGCGGGGTGAAGAGTCCCACAGCCTCGCCGAGCTGGAGGTGTTCATCGGCAAGCAGGTCCGGGTGGTGAGTGAACCGCTCTGCGGCCAGGAACAATTCGATGTGGTGATGATGTAATTGGTCTATCGCTGGCTGAGTCGGGGCTGGTTAGCCCTCGGGGTCTTTTTCGTGCTGCTGGCAATCCTGGTCAGTCTGGTGCGCTTTGGCGGCCCCTTGCTCAACCAGCACAGGCAGGCACTGCTCGACACCCTGCTGGCCGACAGCAAGCTGGAAGCCAGCGTCGATCGCATCGGCCTGGACTGGACCCAGCGCGGCCCGGCTCTCGAGCTGCAACAGCTGGTGATAGCGCCGGATTCCGGCCGTTTTGCCCTGCGCCTTGGCAAGGTATGGGCGCACCTCGACTTCTGGCGCTCCCTCAATGAACTCAGGCCTGTGTTTGGCCAGCTCATACTGAGCGATGGCGACATAGCCCTGGATCTGGCCCAACCGGCCGACCCCGAGCCCAGTGACGGCCGTGATCAGCAGCAGGCATTGCTGCGCTTCCTGCTGACCCAGCTCTCCACCTTCGACATTCACGACACCCGCCTCAGCCTGACCACGGCGCTGGGGGAGGTGCGGGCCCTCGACATCGCCCAGCTGCGCTGGCAGAACCGCGGCAAGCGCCATCAGGGGGTCGGCAAGGCCTATCTCATCAACGGAGTGGGCGAGAGCACCATAGATCTCATCCTGGATGTGGATGCCCCCGAGGTGCGGCTCGATCGGCTCAAGGGTCAGCTCTATCTGGGGGCCAGCCAGCTCGACATCAGCCCCATGCTGGCACGGATCCACGCCGGCGAGCCACGGGTGGCCGGCCAGCTCGATTTCCAGCTCTGGGGCACGTTTGCCAGCGGTCAGCTGGGGGAGTCCCTGCTGGCGTTTGGCAACAACTACCTGATCTGGAAGGATGAGAAACAGGGTGCCATGCACCGTCTCGGCCTGCAGGGGGGCAAGATCCAGCTGCGCCGGGATGGCGAAGAGTGGCAACTCGCCAGCCATGACGTGACCTTCAAGCTCGACGGCAAGCCCTGGTTGCAGAGCCGGTTGCAGCTCGAGCGGATTGGCTCCCGCATCCAGGGTTATGTACCCGCCATCGATCTGGATCAGGTCGCCAATCTGAGCCAGCTGGTCTCCGGCCTCTACCCAGAGTTGACCGAAACCCTCAAGCGCACCCAGCCCAAGGGCCAGCTGCAGGATCTTGTCCTGCAGGCCGACGCCGACTGGCGCGGGCTCTCTCTCAGCGGCCAGCTTTCCCACATCAAGGTCACCGCCTGGCAGGACGTGCCCGGCGTGCAGGATCTCAACGGCGAGTTCTGGTTGACCCCGACCGGCGGCAGCGCCCGGCTGGCGCTGCACAAGGACAAGCTGGATCCGGCTCGCCACTTCAAGGAGCCGATCCCGGTTGACAGCTTCTCGGCACGGCTCGACTGGTGGCAGGATCCCAGGGGCTGGGTGCTCTATGGTCAGGACGTGGCGCTGGACAACCCGGATCTGACCCTCGCCAGCCGTTTCAGGATGGATCTGTACGAACACACCTTCCTCGCCCTGACCGGTCGCATCGACGTCAAGAATGCGGGCAATGCGGATCGCTACTACCCCTTGCAGGTGATGGACAAGAGCCTGGTGGACTACCTGAGCGGCGCCATCAAGGGCGGTCAGGCCAAGGGCGCGGATCTGCTCTGGTACGGCGAGTTCAAGGATTTCCCCTACGGCAAGGGCGAGGGCATCTTCCAGGTGGCAGTGCCGCTGGAGCAGGCCACCTTCCAGTTCTTCCCCGGTTGGCAACCGCTCACCGAGCTGCAGATCGATCTCTTGTTCCAGAACGCCAGCCTCGACATGAACAGCCGTTCCACCCACCTTGGCAAGGCCAGCTCAGACTCGGTCCATGCCTGGATCCCGGATCTCTACCCAGGCGCCCACCTCTATGTGGATGCCAAGGTGGCGGGCGAGGGCAAGGCCATCAGCGACTACCTGCAGGACTCTCCGCTGGGGGATTCCGTCGGTCAGGCACTGCGGGAGGTAGAGATCCGGGGCCCGCTCAAGGGCTCGGTCAAGCTGGATATCCCCCTCGATGGCGAGAGCGAGGTCAAGGCGAGCGGCGACGCCCTGTTCAGCAACAACAAGGTGCGGGTCGCCAGCCTGGATCTGCCGCTGGAGCAGGTGCAGGGGCGGCTCGAATATGACAACGAGCAGACCCGTTTCAGCAACCTCAAGGCCAGCCTGTGGAACCAGCCGCTGACCCTGGATTATCAGGGCCGGCAGCAGCCGAACCGCTATCAGGTCGACCTCAAGTTCAAGGGCTTGTGGGACAGCAATCGCCAGCGCCGCGATCTGCCCGTGCTCGACATCCTCAAGGGGCGTGGCAACTGGGCCGGTACCCTGGGGCTGACCCTGCCCAACGACAAGCCGTTCAGCTTCCAGCTGGCGCTGGACTCCAACCTGCAGGGCATGGGGCTGGATCTGCCCTCGCCGCTGGCCAAGACCGCCAACAGCCGTTTGCCACTCAAGGTGACCGCCCGTGGCCGCGACGGCAGCGCAGACATTCGCGCCGTGCTGGGGGCGGATGTGGATATGCAGAGCCGGCTGGTCTATGGCGATGGGGTGCCTTACCTCAGCCGGGTGCGGGTGGACGTGGGCCAGCCCGGGGCCCGGGTGCTGCGTGACAAGCCCATGCTGCTGGCCATCAACCAGCAGCAGGCGGATGTGGCCGGCTGGCTGGCTCGACTCAAGCAGTGGTTGCCGGCGAGCACGGCGCCGGGCGGCAATGCCGTGGTCGGCCCCGCCTTCCTGCCCCAGGAGTGGTGGGTGGATGGCCAGCTGGCCCGCGCCGACATCGGCAGCGCCAACCTCAAGGCGGTGCACTTCACTGTGGGGCCGGTCCAGCAGGCGACCGAGGTAATGATCGACAGCCCGGACGTGATGGGGGTGGTGCGCCTGCCGGTGACCGAGCGTCAGCCCATAGACGCGAAATTTGCCCGCATCTATTGGTCCGGCAAGAGTTCGGATCTGAGCCCCGAGCCCGATGCCAGACAGGACAGGGCAATCATGGACGCCATTCCCTGGCTCACCTTCAGCTGCGTGGATTGCCGCTTCGGCGCCCTGCCGCTGGGGGAGGTGAAGGGAGAGCTAGTGCCCGGCGCCAACAAGCTGACCCTCAAGGGGTTGGAGATGCGGCTGGCGGGCAGCCAGCTGACCGGCACTGTGGACTGGCTGGCCCAGCCCGGCCGGATGCAGACCCATGCCCGTGCCAGCATCAGTAGCAACAACAGCGAGCTGCTGCTCAAGCGGCTCGGCTATACCTCGCCCATCGGCGATGCGCCCGGCAAGATGGCGCTGGACCTGAATTGGAACGATGTGCCCTATCGGCTGGATGTGCCGACCCTGGCCGGCAGCGCCAACTATCAGCTGGAGGGGGGCACGCTGCGCGAGGTCAATGACAAGGGCGCGCGCCTGCTCTCTCTGCTCAGTCTCGATTCCCTGCTGCGCAAGCTGCGGCTCGATTTCCGCGATGTGTTCGACAAGGGCTTCTATTTCGAATCCATGTCCGCCTCCGCCAAGATCAAGCAAGGGGTGGTGGACAATCAGGATTTCTACATGAAGGGAGCTGCGGGCAACCTGCGCGGCGAAGGCATCGCCGACCTGGTACGCTGGCGACTCGACTACGAGCTGAGCTTCTCCCCCAACCTGGGCGGTACCCTGCCGGTGGTGGCGGCCTTCTCCCTGACCCCGATCACCGGCCTCTATGTGCTGGCCCTCTCCAAGCTGCTGGAGCCAGTAGTGGACGTGGTGACCCGCATCGATTTTCGGGTATCGGGTCCGCTGGATGCTCCCAAGCTGATCGAGGCGGGGCGGGACCGGGCCCGCATCAAGCTCAACCAGCAGCAGAAGGACGCGGTCGATTCGGTGGCGCCCAATCTGCCGGCGCAGGAAGTCACCCCCTTCCTGCTGACCCCCAAACACGCGGGGCCCGCCCAGCGCTGAGGCTGGTGGCGGGTCTTGCCATCACAAGGAGTGAGCCATGATCCGACATATTCTGCTGATTACCTTCAAGGGTGAGGCCAGCCCCGATGATATCGCGGCCGTTAGAGCGGCATTTCTCGCCATCCCGCACCAGGTCAGCGGCGTGCTGGCCGTGGAGTGGGGCCAAAATGACAGTCCGGAGGGGCGTGCCGAAGGCTTTACCCACAGCGTGCTGATGACCTTCGCTAACGAGGTGGCCCGCCAGCGCTATCTGCCCCATCCAGCTCACGATGCCCTCAAGGCGCTCTTTCGTCCCGTGCTGGAACGCATCATAGTGCTGGATTACACGCTGCATGCGGGGGATCAGGTGATGGCCGAGAGGTCGTTATGATGGTTGATGAGCGAAGGTCTGCCATCCCGCCACTGCAACGTGCGCTGCTGGACTCGGTTATTGAACATGGCGCAGCCCATCCCGCCATTGAGGCTGGTGTGGTCGTCGGGTCGCTCGCCAAGGGTAAGGCAGACCGGGTATCTGATGTCGATCTCTTGCTGCTGGCCGAGCCGGGCTTCCATAAGCAGGGAGACGCGCTGGTGCGCACTATCGTGGGGGACCGGCCCATCTTTCACTGCTGGCAAGGACGTCATGAAGATAGCAGTTCTTACTGGCGGTTCATCTTCCTCGACATGTCCAGTATCGAGATCCACATCCTTGATCGGGGGGCTGAGTTTCCCCTTGCCAAACCTTACTTGCCACTGTTCGATAAGACCTCCTCTCTTCATGCGCTGGAGGTAGCTGGCCCGGCGCCCAGCCATTGGGACTTTCCCGCCTATATGGCGGAAGGGGATGGTCTGGTATGGGAGTTGTTCGATTGCCTCAAATGGGCGGAGCGGGGTCACCGGAGATTGGTCAGGCATCATCTTCGCAAGCTGTTGGCCGAGATGGATAAAGACCCGAATGTTGTGGATCGCGATTAACGCGGACAAGGAGAGAGTCATGTGGTTAGCCGCAATACAGCTGGTGTCCGGCCGTCGCTGGCAGGATAACCGGGCACAGATCGACGCCGAGCTGGCGGCGCTGCCAAAAGAGCGTCCGCTGCTGGTGCTGCTACCGGAGAACTTCGCCCTGTTTGGCGAGCGGCAGGGCTATCTGGACGGTGCCGAGGCCATCGGTGTGGGGCCGATCCAGGCCCAGCTGGCCGAGTGGGCCCGTCACTACGGTATCTGGCTGGTGGCCGGTGCTATGCCGACAAGAATGCCTACCACCATCGCCGGTTCTGAGCATATCCACACCAGCTCGCTGGTGTTCGACCCGAGTGGGAAGCTCAAGGGACACTACCACAAGATCCACCTGTTCGATGTGGACGTGGCCGACAACCAGGGCCGCTACCGGGAGTCGGAAACTTTCAGCCCAGGGCGCGAGCTTGTACTGGTGGACTCCCCCTTTGGTCCCCTCGGCCTCTCTATCTGTTATGATCTGCGCTTTCCCGAGCTTTACCGCCAGCTGACCCGGGCCGGAGCACGCGTGCTGCTGGTGCCTGCCGCCTTTACCTCCGTGACCGGCGAGGCGCACTGGGAACCGCTGCTGCGGGCCCGCGCCATCGAGAATCAGTGCTATGTGGTGGCCGCCAATCAGGGCGGTACCCACGAGACAGGGCGTCAGACCTGGGGCCACAGCATGGTGATCGACCCCTGGGGCCGGGTGCTGGCCTGCCAGCCAACGGGCCGCGCCACAGTGCTGGCACAGATGGATGCCGGGCTTGTCGATGAATTGAAGCGCACTATGCCGGTGCTGAGCCACGCCCGTCTGCTTTGACGGTATGGTGGCGAATTGAAACGCAGCCGCTGACCGGTACTAAGCCGGGGCCGGCTGTTGTCGGGTCGATTGGGCAAGCCTGATTGGCCGTGATGCAGACCCTATGCAATTGGATTCGCAGCCATTCGATGATGCCGCCATGCGGCCAACCGACCCTGCGAGTCGACAAACGGTTAAAACATCTCGTTACGAGAGTGGAGAAGAAGATTGAGTCTATTGAGCCAGGTTAGTGCCTCCCTGTTGGCCCCGCACGATCTCGACGAAGGGCGCCTGCAGCAGCTGCTCGGCAGCCTGATGAGCCATCAGGTGGAGTTCGGCGACCTCTATTTCCAGCGCAGCTGGCACGAGTCCTGGATGCTGGAAGACGGCATCGTCAAGGATGGCAGCTACAACATCGACCAGGGCGTAGGGGTTCGCGCCGTCAGTGGCGAGAAGACCGGCTTTGCCTACTCGGATGAACTGAGCCTGCTGGCGCTGCAACAATCGGTTACAGCTGCCCGCGGCATTGCCGCTGCCGGTGCGCAGGGCACGGTGAAGGCCTGGGCTCGTACCGAGGCCAACCTGCTCTATCCGGCCATGGATCCCCTGCAGACCCTCGACAAGCACCAGAAGATCGCCCTGCTGGAGCAGATGGACAAGTTTGCCCGCAGCCTGGATCCCGCCATCAATCAGGTGATGGCCTCCATCAGCGGCGTCTATGAAGAGATACTGGTGGCTGCCACCGATGGCACGCTCGCCGCCGATGTGCGCCCGCTGGTACGTTTGTCGGTGACCGTCATCGCCGAGAAGGGGGATCGCCGCGAGCGCGGCAGTGCCGGCGGCGGTGGTCGCTGTGGCTATGATTACTTCCTGGAGCTGGACGGGCTGGAGAGCCGGGCCTTTGGCTATGTGCGCGAAGCTGTGCGTCAGGCGCTGGTCAACATGGAGGCCATCGATGCACCAGCCGGCACCATGCCGGTGGTGCTTGGCGCCGGCTGGCCCGGCGTGCTGCTGCACGAAGCCGTGGGTCATGGTCTGGAGGGGGATTTCAACCGCAAGGGCTCGTCCGCCTTTGCCGGTCGCATCGGCGAGCAGGTCGCCTCCAAACACTGCACCATAGTCGATGATGGCACCCTGCCGGGTCGGCGCGGCTCCGTCAGCATAGATGACGAGGGGACGCCGGGCGGCTACAACGTCTTGATCGAAAACGGGATCCTGAAAGGCTATCTGCAGGACAAGCAGAACGCCCGCCTGATGGGGGTGCCGCTCACCGGCAACGGTCGCCGCGAATCCTACGCCGCCCTGCCGATGCCGCGCATGACCAACACCTACATGCTGGCGGGTCAGTACGATCCAGCGGAGATCATCGCCTCGGTGAAGAAGGGCATCTATGCCCCCAACTTCGGCGGCGGCCAGGTGGATATCACCTCCGGCAAATTCGTCTTCTCCGCTTCCGAGGCCTACCTCATCGAGGATGGCAAGATAACGACCCCCATCAAGGGTGCGACCCTGATCGGCAATGGTCCCGAGGCCATGAGCCAGGTTTCCATGGTGGGGCGTGATCTTGCGCTCGATCGTGGGGTCGGCGTCTGCGGCAAGGAGGGGCAGAGCATTCCAGTCGGGGTCGGCCAGCCCACCCTCAAGCTGGACCAGCTCACAGTGGGCGGCACCTCCTAGGTTGGCGCGTCACCCGACGCGGTATCTGCAACATCAAACCCCGGCTCCTGCCGGGGTTTTGTCATTCAGGCAGACGGCAACCAACAAAAAGCCCCGGCACATGGCCGGGGCTGGTAGATAGGGTGACTGGGTCAGTTGACCGATATGGCTCTGGCGTCTATGTAGAAGCGAGCATTGCCTTGTGGATCGACCCTGATCTGGGCAACCAGCCGATCGCTCTGCTTGTACTCCCACCGTGTTTTTATCCTGGCCAGGGCGGGGCTGGCTGCACCGACCACATTCAGATATTCATGAAACAGGCTGTAGCTTCCAATCTCGGTCAGCATCTTTTCCATTTGCACATCTCCTGCAGTGAGTGGGTGTCTTCACCCACAAACCTATCAAGCACACTCTGAATCGAGTCTGTACGAAAATCACACTAACTCATCTGTGTATCAGCAACATGATCAGGCGCAAGATCAGTGACGATTATCGGCGGTTATGACACCGTTTTCAGTCAGGGCTGGCGGGCATTTTCCAATTGTTCGAGTGCACCGGACACATGTGGCAATGCCGGTGCCGTTTGTGCCGCAGGGGCGCCGTGGAACACGGGATCCTGCGCCACTTCCTTGATGCCGTTGATGCAGAACTGCATGCCCATGCACACCAGCAGGAAGCCCATGATCCGGGTCATGGCGTCTATGCCGGTGGCGCCGAGGATCTTGCAGACAGGATCCGCCAGCTTGAGCACGCCCCAGCTGAGTGCGCTCATCAGGGCGAAGGCGGTCACCATGGCGGCATAGATGGTGAAGCGGTTGTACTCGTCGGGCAGCTCGGCGATCTGGGCGGCGCCGCTGATCACCAGCGCCATGGTACCCGGCCCGCACATGCTGGGCATGGTCAGCGGTACGAAGGCGATGCTCTGGTTGATATCGACTCCGGCCGCCTGGCTCGGGGCCGGGAACAGCATGCGAAAGCCGATGAAGGCGATGATGAGCCCCCCAGCCAGGCGCAGGCCGGGAATGGAGATCCCGAACAGATCCAGAATGGAGGAGCCGATGAAGAAGCTGACACAGAGGGTGCAGAACAGATAGATGGCTGCCAGATTGATCTGGCGGCGCACGTGCTCACGGGACATGCCCTTGCTCAGCCCCAGCAGCAGGGTGGCCGTGGTGGGCGGATTGACCATGGGCAGCAGGGCAAGCAAGGCGAGAAATACGACCTGAAAGAACATCTTGAGCCTCGGATAACAGAAATGGAAGGGGATAGTCCCGGGCCGGTCAGTCACCAGGCCCAGGAGGGAGGCTATCTTATGTCGGCCAAGCTGAACATACGCCGTATCAAAAAGCCCCTAAGGTCCGCGGGGCTCCCGGGTTGTTCAGGCGGCTTGTGGCGCCGTCTGTCGCTGGTTGCGCTGTTGCAGCCAGAGCAGCAGGCCGATGGCAAAGCCCAGTGCCGACAGGCTCACCACATAGTGGGAGGGGGCCAGCATGTCGTTCTTCATCCACAGGGTCACCAGCATGGGGGTGAGGCCGCCGAAGATGGCGTAGGCGACGTTGTAAGAGAAGGACAACCCGGAGAAGCGCACTACCGCCGGGAAGGCGTTGACCATGACGTAGGGCACGGCGCCGACGATCCCGACCGCGAAGCCCGCCAGCATGTATAGCGGTACCAGCTGCTCTGTGCCCGCTGCCAGGCCGTGGTAGAAGGCGTAGCTGGCGCCTGCCAGCAACAGGGATCCCAGCATGAAGGTGGGACCACTGCCGAGGGCATCGATCAGCCGGCCATAGACGATGCAGCCCAGGGTCAGGGCCAGGATGGCCAGGGAGTTGGCGGTCAGGGCATCGGCGGGGCTGATGCCATGCACTTTCTGCAGGTAGGTGGGGGTCATCAGGATCACCACGACTATGCCGGCGGAGAGCAACCAGGTCAGCAGCATGGAGATCACCACGCTGCCCTTGTGGTCGCGCAGTACAGTCTTGAGCGGCAGCTCTTCCGCCAGCGCCTTGTTGGCCTGCATCTCGGCGAAGACAGGGGTCTCGTGCAGCCAGCGGCGCAGGTACATGGCGACTATGCCGAAGATGCCACCGAGCAGGAAGGGCACCCGCCAGCCCCAGTCGCTCACCTCGGCCGGGGTCAGACTCTTGTTGACCGCGGTGGCGATGAGGGAACCCAGCAGTATGCCGGCCGTCAGCCCGGCGGTCAGGGTGCCGCAGGCGAGCCCGACCCGACGGGTGGGGACGTGCTCCGCCACGAACACCCAGGCACCCGGCACTTCACCCCCGATGGCGGCTCCCTGCAGGATGCGCAGACCCAGCAGGGCCAGCGGTGCGCCTATGCCCAGCACGGCGTAGGTGGGCAGCAGGCCTATCATCAGGGTAGGCAGTGCCATCAGCAATATGCTCAGGGTAAACATCCGCTTGCGACCGATGAGATCGCCGAAGTGGGCCATGATGATGCCGCCAAGGGGGCGCGCCAGATAGCCGGCGGCGAAGATGCCGAAGGTCTGGAACTGGCGCAGCCACTCGGGAATGTCGGCCGGGAAGAACAGCTCGCCGATCACCACAGCGAAGAAGACGAAGATGATAAAGTCGTAGAATTCGAGGGCGCCGCCGAGGGCGGCCAGGCTCAGGGTCTTGTAATCCTGTCGGTTGAGGGGACGGCTGTGGTCGTAAGCTTGCGTGACTGTCGTCATATCCTTATGTTTCCCATCGTTTTTTTAGTTATTGTTCCCCATCCTTTCAGGGGACACGCTCATTACCGAGGGTATGCTGTTGCATCCCGGTATGTAAATCGCACAATTCGCAACACTGTCTTGCAGCTTTTTGGTGCAGCGAAGCGGGGGAACCTGGTTCATATCCAAGGGCCTGCTTCCGGGGCGAATGACAACGACTATGCCCGGGTACTCAACTAGTTTTCGGGCACAAGACAGCTGGAGAAATCATGAAGAAAACCAAGGTGTTGCTCTCCTGGAGCAGCGGCAAGGACAGCGCTTGGGCGCTGCACACATTGCGGCAGGATCCGGCCATCGAGGTAGTGGGTCTGTTTACCACTCTCAATCAGACCTTCGAGCGGGTGGCCATGCACGGGGTGCGCAAGCAGCTGCTGATGCAGCAGGCCGAGTGCGTTGGCTTGCCGCTGACCACCATAGACCTGCCCTGGCCCTGCACCAATGAGGATTATGCCCGCATCATGACCGACTTCATCGCGGGCGTAGTGGCAGAGGGGATCCACCACATGGCGTTTGGCGATCTGTTTCTCGAAGATGTGCGCGCCTATCGGGAGAAACAGCTGGTGGGAACGGGCATTGAGCCGCTGTTTCCACTGTGGGGCAGCGACACGGCCGAGCTGGCGCAGCAGATGATGGCGGCCGGCCTGAAGGCCAGGATCAGCTCCCTGGATCCGAAAAAACTGGATGCCAGTCTGGGCGGCCACGAGTTTAATTCCACCTTGCTGGCTGCCCTGCCCGCCGGTGTGGATCCCTGCGGCGAGAATGGCGAGTTTCATACCCTGGCCTGGGATGGCCCCATGTTCCTGCGGCCGCTGGCCATACGGGTCGGGGAGACTGTGGTGCGGGACGGCTTCGTCTTCACCGACCTGTTGCCTGCCGATCTCCCCATCCTCTAGTCGGCGCTTGTCTCCTGCTCGCCCTTGTCGTCGTTGTAGCGCAGGGCTATGTCGTGAAACTGCGGGTGGATGCGGGCGAAGGTATCCGTGATGTCGGGGTCGAAGTGGCTGCTGCGTCCCGCCAATATGATGGGAACCACCTCATCGTGGGACATGGCGGCCTTGTAGCAGCGCTTGCTGATCAAGGCATCGTACACATCCGCCAGCGCCATCAGCCGGGCCGAGAGGGGGATCTCGTCCCCCATCAGGCCATAGGGATAGCCGGTGCCATCCCACTTCTCGTGGTGGTAACAGGCGATCTCCTTGGCCAGGCGCAGAAACTCGACTTCTACCCCCAGCGCCTCCTCGGCATGGACTATGGCCTCCTTGCCGAGGATGGAGTGATGCTTCATCTGGGCAAATTCGTCTGCATCCAGCTTGCCGGGTTTTAGCAGTATCCGGTCCGGCACGCCGACCTTGCCGATGTCGTGCAGGGGCGCCGATTTGAACAGCAGTTCTATGGTCTTGGGGGTCAGCTCGGCGCGAAAGCGGGGGTGATCGCACAGGGTCTCCGCCAGCAGCCTCACGTAGTGCTGGGTGCGCAGAATGTGGTTGCCGGTTTCGTTGTCGCGGGTCTCGGCCAGAGAGGCGAGGGAGTGGATGGTGATGTTCTGGATCAGCTCGTTCTCCCGGGTTCGACGCTCCACCTCCTGCTCCAGATAGGCGTTCTGGTCGTGCAGCAGATCCCGCGCGGCTTTCAGTTCCAGGTGGTTTCTGACACGGGCCAGCACGATGGCGGGGGTGATCGGCTTGTGGATATAGTCCACCGCGCCCAGCGCCAGACCGTGCGCCTCCGCGCTCTCCTCCACCTTGGCGGTCAGGAAGATCACCGGAATGTCCCGCATCTGCGGCATCTCCTGCAGCGCCTGCATCACCTGATAACCGTCCATCTGGGGCATCACCACATCGAGCAAAATCAGATCCACCCGGGTGCCTGCCGACAGTATCTCCAGCGCCCGCTGGCCGCTGATTGCCACCTTGACCCTGTAGTGAGGACTCAGCAAGGCACTGAGCAGGGAGAGATTCTCCGGCGTGTCATCAACCACCAGCAGGGTGCGTTTGGTGTCGGGATCCAGCAAGTTGAGCATGATGGTGCCCTTACTCTTGGTTGAACAGATCGGGCTTGAGGGCCCGGACTTGTTGCAGATGTGCCAATGCATCGGTGAAGCGGAACCGGGTCATGGCGTTGGCTATGGCCGGCGCGGCCTCCTCCAGCAAGGGGGTGAGCCTGCCCTGATGGTGCTGGAACAGGGTGAATGCCTCGGCATCATCCTCCAGCAGCAATTGGGTCAGCCGTGTCAGTACGGACGCTATGTCCGGTTGCGCCAGCTCAGGTCGATCCGGGCGGACCTGGGCTGGCAGCAAGACGAGCAACCCATCGGTCAGTTGCTGCTGCATCTGCAACCCCTGCTCGGCCAGGGGCAACAGGCTGCTGACATCGTCTCCCCGGGCGACTGCACCCTCCAGCTGTGCCGCAATGTCCCGCAGCGGGTCGGCGCCCAGGGTGGCGGCTATGCCTTTGAGGGTGTGGGCCTGGCGGTGCGCTTCTTCTCGGTCGTTTTTCAGCAGGGCGGCAATCAGATGCTGCATGGGTTGAACGCCCTGCTGGGCGAAGCGGCGCAGCAGATCCCGATACCACTCCCAGTTGTGCATCAGGCGTTGCAGGGCGGTGTCGGCCTTGAGCCCAAGCGCCTGCAGCAGCGCCAGCAAGGGCTCCTCGTGCTGTGTCGCCGAGGCCTTGACCCGCCCCCCGGTTTCACGGCTGAAGGAGGTTGCCCAGTGTTGCAGGGCAGCATAAAGCTTGGCGGGATCTATGGGTTTGGCGATGTGATCATCCATGCCAGCCTCCAGGCAGCGTTCCCGATCGCCAGCCATGACGTTGGCCGTCATCGCCAGGATCGGGATGTGATGCCCATCATGCTCCTGCAGGCGAAGTAGCCGGGTGGCGGCCAGCCCGTCCATCACCGGCATCTGCATGTCCATCAGGATCAGGTCGTAGCGCGCTTGCTCCGCCATCTTCAGGGCGATGGCGCCATTGGCGGCTATGTTGACCTCGGCCCCGACCGCTCGCAGCAGCTCCCGTGCTACCTGCTGGTTCAGCTCGTTATCTTCCGCCAGCAGGATCCTGAGCCCGTCGAAGCGGTAGCTGTGGGCCGGTTGTTGTGGCTTGAAGGCGACCGTCGTGGCTTGCTGGCCAAACAGACCTATGACGGTATCAAACAGCACTGAGGCGCACACCGGCTTGACCAGTACCCGGTCAAATCCGGCGGCCTCCGCCTCGCGAAATACCTCCTCCCGTCCGTAACCCGTCACCATGACCCGGTAAGGGCGCTGGGTGAAGCCACGGGCGATGAGGCGGCGACCCGTCTCTATGCCATCCTGCCCCGGCATGTGCCAATCCAGCAGCACTACCTCATAGGCTCTCCCCTCCTGCTCGGCGCTGGCGATCATCTGCAGTGCTTGCTGGCCAGACTCTGCGGTGTCCACCACGAAGCTCATGCTGCTCAGCAGGGCGGCCAGTATGGTGCGGGCGCTGGCGCTGTCGTCGGCCACCAGCATGCGGCGGCCGCGCAAATCCAGGCTGGGCAGGTAGCGGGATCTGTACCTGCCCCGGCCAAGCCGGGCGGTAAACCAGAAGGTGCTGCCCTGGCCCGGTTCACTCTGCACCCCCACATCGCCCCCCATCAGTTCCGCCAGCTTGCGGGAGATGGCGAGGCCGAGGCCGGTGCCGCCGTACTTGCGGGTGGTGGAGCTGTCCGCCTGCTGGAAGGACTGGAACAGCCGCTGCTGCTGTTCCTGGCTCATGCCGATCCCCGTGTCCTGCACAGAGCAGTGCAGCAGCACCTCCTGCGGCAGCTTCTCCAGGCAGCTGACTTTGACCAGGATCTCGCCCTGCTCGGTGAACTTGACCGCGTTGTTGGCATAGTTGATCAGGATCTGGCCGAGGCGCAGCGGATCGCCATAGAGCAGGGTGTCGAGCTGGTGGTCGACCTCGAACAGCAACTCTATGCCCTTGGCTTCGGCCTTCTCGCCCACCAGGGTCGCCAGGTTTTCCAGCACATGGTCGAGATCGAATTCGATCCGCTCCAGATCCAGCTTGCCGGCCTCGATCTTGGAGAAGTCGAGGATGTCGTTGATGATGCCGAGCAGGTGCTGGGCGGAGCGCTGGATCTTGCCCACGTAGTCGAACTGCTGCGGGTCGAGCCGGGTTTGCAGGGCGAGGTGGGCCATGCCGAGGATGGCGTTCATGGGGGTGCGGATCTCGTGGCTCATGTTGGCGAGAAAGTCGCTCTTGGCCCGGGTCGCGCTCTCTGCCAGTTCATAGGCTTGTTCCAGCTCCTGATTCTTGGTCTGCATCACGGCGAATAGCTCTTCCCGGGTCGGCTCGGCGAATTGCTGTTGCATCTGTTGCAGCATGCTGTCATCCGGCCAGCGGGGCAGGTGGCAGACCAGGGCGATGGCACTGTCCGAGTGAGATACCAGCCGTATGGTGCCATGGGTGGCACCGGGTGAACCGGGTTGCAGCGGTTCATCGGCGGCCAGAGAGAGCCAGAGCTCCTGCGTCTTGCTCTCCAGCCACAACTGCAGTTGCAGCCAGCCGGTCGTCGCCGCCAGCTGGCGCACCAGCTCCGAGGTGGCCCCCGCCAGCGGCGCCACGAAGGTGGGGCTCTTGTCGATGCAGGTGAGTACCTGGATCACCTTGCGTCTGGCGGTGAGGGCCGCCGCCGGGCCGGAGAGCCGGATGTCGCCTATCAGCTGTTGCATCTAGCCTTCCTCATCCGTTTTTACCCGCAACACTATGCAGCTCGCATCGTCCGTACTGCGGCCGCTGTGGGCTATGACCTGGCGAGCCAGGATAGCGGGAGCCGCCCCCAGATCCAGCGCGCCGTCGCGCAGGTTGAGTGATTCGCTGATGCCATCCGAGTAGAGCATCACCACATCCCCCGGCACTATGGGTTGACGCTGCAGCAAGGGGGTGGGGAAACGCTCCCCCAGCACGCCGTCGCGTGAGATGCCGCGCCAGGGCTCGTGGCCACGCAGGCAGATGCGGGTATTGCCGATGCCGGCATAGCTCAGCTCGCCGCGTTCGCCATTGATCAGCGCCACGCCGGCGGCGGCTCCCCGGGTGCCGATGCAGTGCTGATGGAGCAGTTGCAGCAGACGGGCGGGCTCCTGCTCCTGGCTGTTGTGCAGTGCCTCCTCCAGGGTCTGCACCAGCTTGTTGGCCGAGGCGCCGTGACCGCTCACATCGATCAGCACCAACGAGACCCCGTCGGGGCCGGGGCGAATAAACGCCAAGTCGCCCGAGACCCGCTCCGGATAGCAGGGCCGGTTCTCGCTGGCCCACACCAGAGTCAGCGCGCGGGTGTTCGACACCGTAGGGGGCAGAGTGACGCGCGTCATCAAGGGCGCCGGCCCGAGCCACTTGCGGGCCTGTACCTGGGTGCCCCCTTCGGGCGATGTGCTGATGGTGACTTCGGACATCATGCGCCGCACGCCGGGCAGCCCCAGCCCAAGTGTGCCCGAGGTGCTGTAGTGATCCTGCATGGCCTGGTGCACATCCGGGATGCCGGGCCCCTTGTCACGGGCGATGATGTCGATGCAGGGGCGTCCCTTGGGGTGATGGAGAGCCAGGGTGATCTCCCCCTGCTTGGCGTATTTCAGGATATTGCTGCCAAGTTCGGAGACCACGGTGGAGAGCATGGTGCGGTCTACCTCGGACAGGCTGGCGATGAAGGGGAGGCGACGCACCGCCATCACCGTCAGGTGCAGGTCGATGTCGTGGCGCAACGGATACCTGGCTTCCTGCGCTGTCTGTTCCAGTTGCATGGGATTCACTCCTCGGCCTTGAGGCGATGGACATGGGCGAAGGCATCGTCCATGTCGATGAAGCAGCGCAGCTGTCCCGGCTGCGCCTCGGCCAGCGCCAGAAAGGCGGCGATCCCGGCATTGAGCCCAACCAGCAGGCAGATGGCGCCGAGCAGGCGGCACACGTCGGCCAGCTTGCACACCTGTCTGAATTCGTGGTGATCGAGCAGCATGACGCCGGAGAAGTCGAGCAGCACGGCGCGTTGACGGCCCTGTACCAGCCGCTGGGAGAGGGTCTGCATCAGCAGTTGCATGCCGTCGTCACCGAGATCGGGACGCATGCTGACCACGATGCAGTCAGCCACGTCGGCTATGCCCAGATCGTTGTTGAGCTGCATGGTCATGCTCGTCTCCTAAAGGGTGGAGCCGACCCGCTTGAGGGCAATTTCGAAGGCATCCCTCAGAGTCGCCGTGGTGCGGATATCGCCGACCGAGACCCCCAGCTCAACCATGGTGCGGGCGATGGCGGGAGAGACCCCTGAAATGATGGCCTCGCACCCCATGAACTGGGTCGCCTTGGTGATCTTGATCAGCTGGTTGGCGACCCCGGTATCCACGGTGGCAACGCCGGCTATGTCCAGCACGAAGACCCGGGCCCGGGTTTCGGCAATCTTGGTGAGCGACTTGTTCATCACGTCGGCGGTGCGCATGGAGTCGATGATTCCCACCAGTGGCAACAGCAGGATGCCGTCCCAGATGGGGGTGACCGGTGTCGACATCTCCTGCAACGACTTGTGCAGCTCCTCGCGTACCCTGGCGGCCTCTTCCGCCTCCTCCATGGCTCGCTTGAGCTGACGGTGCTGCTCCACCTGGGCCGTGATGTTGGTGGCAAACTTGACGATCTTGCTGGGCTTGCCGTTCAGATCCAGCACCGGATTGTAGGAGCCCTGGATCCAGACCTCCTCGCCCTGCTTGCCGAGCCGGCAGAACTCGCCAGCCAGGTACTCGCCGCGGCGCAATGTCTCCCAGAAGGCGCGATAATCGGGCGACTGGGCGTAATCCGGGTCGACCAGCAACCTGTGGTGCTGGCCTTTCAGCTCCTCCAGCTGGTAGCCCACTATGTCGAGAAAACGCGTGTTGGCATCCAGAATGGTGCCATCCAGCGAGAACTCCACCTTGCCCATGACCCGGCTCAGGGCATTGATCTGGCCCTCGAAGTTTGCGTTGAGCTGCTTTTGTTCGGTCAGATCCATGGTGTATTCGATGATCCGGGTCAGCTTGCCCTGTGCATCCTGCATCGGGCTGCAGGTGCCCAGGGTCCACACATCGCGCCCCTGCTTGTCCCGCCGGTGAAACTCCCCCTCCTGTGGCTGGCCGTTGCGCAGGGCCTCCCAGAAGGTGGTATAGGATGGGGATTGCGCCTCGTCCCGTGAGAGCAGCACTTCGTGGTGCTGGCCCTTGAGTTCGTCCAGCGAATAGCCCATGAGGGTGAGAAAGCGCGGGTTGGCGTCCAGAATCTGTCCGTCGGGGGAGAGTTCGAGCCGCGCCAGCACCTTGTCGATGGCGTCCATCTGGGCCTGATGAGGGGATGATGCTGAGCCAGTCTTGGTGGAGTGAGCAGAGGTGTGTGCGTCCATGGCATCTCCAGTGAGAGAATGTCGTTGATGTTGATATCAATAAAGGATGTTAAGCAGTTATAGCTCACTCGGGCTCTTTAGGCCGGAATTAAGGGTCAAGAGGGGCTGGTGGCGGGCAGATGCGACGATCGCTCGGGTGAGGCTAAATTTACGCGGCGCCTGGCGTTCATCCCGCGTGGAAAACGCCGGTTGGAGCGAGTCACCTGGTTCCGTTTTGTGGCCTGTTTCACGGTTTCGGTCGACCGCATGGGGCAGGATTGGCACCCGGTTTCGTTCACGCCACGAGTCATACCATGCCCGCTTTCCCCCGTCTTGCCCTGCTAGCCTCCCTGCTCGCCGCGACCCTCAGCCTGCCCGCCATGGCCGATCAGGCCGTGACCAGCCCGACCGGTGTCACGACTGTGACTCTGGCCCGGCAGGCGCCCATTCACTGGGTGTCAGTGACGCAGATTGCCACCAGTCTGGATGGCTTGCCGCCGATGGCGGTGGGCTTCGACATCGACGATACCCTGCTCTTCTCCAGCCCGGGCTTCTATCGCGGCAAGCAGGAGTTCTCGCCCAGCGACGAGAGCTACCTCAAGAATCCCGCCTTCTGGGAGAAAATGAACAACGGCTGGGATGCGTTCAGTGTGCCGAAAGAGGTGGGCAAGGCGCTGATCGCCCTGCACCTCAAGCGCGGCGATCACATCTATTTCGTCACGGGTCGCTCGGCGACCAGGACCGAGACGGTGAGCCGGACGCTGCAGCAGACTATGGGGATCCCGGCCGATCGGCTCAATCCGGTGATCTTCGCCGGCGATCAACCGGGTCAGAACACCAAGGTGCAGTGGCTCAAGGATAAACAGATGAAGATCTTCTACGGCGATGCGGACGGGGATATCAAGGCGGCGCAGGCCGTGGGTGTGCGCGGCATACGCCTGCTGCGGGCAGCCAACTCCACCTACCGGCCACTGCCGCTGGCGGGCGCTTTGGGCGAAGAGGTGATAGTCGACTCCCAGTTCTGATCGCCGTCTGGCGGTTGGCAAAAGGGCCGGCTTCTGTCAGGAGCCGGCCCTTTTTCCGGGCGTCTAGCGGGCGGCGAAGGTATTGCAGCTGGCGGGTTTGCCGCTGTCAAAGCCGCGCTTGAACCAGGTGTAACGCTGGGCCGAGCTGCCGTGGGTGAAGCTGTCCGGGATCGCCCGGCCCTGGCTCTGCTGTTGCAGGCGATCGTCACCTATGGCCTGGGCGGCGTTGAGTGCCTCTTCCAGATCGCCATGCTCCAGCACCTGTTCCCGCTCCATGTAGTGACCCCAGACACCGGCGAAACAGTCGGCCTGCAGCTCCAGCTTGACCGACAGCTTGTTCTGCTCAGCCCGGCTCAGTCCCTGCTGTTGCTGGCGCATTTTGTGCTCTATGCCGAGCAGGTTCTGCACGTGGTGACCCACCTCGTGCGCCACCACATAACCCTGGGCGAAGTCGCCGTCGGCTCCCAGCTTGTCGCGCATCTCCTGATAGAAGGAGAGGTCTATATAGACGGTGCGATCCGCCGGGCAGTAGAAGGGACCCATCACCGACTGGCCCTGACCGCAGCCGGTGCGGGTTGCGCCGCGATAGAGCACCAGTTTGGGGGCCTGATAGGGGTTGCCGCTCTGCTGGAAGATCTCTGCCCAGGCATCTTCGGTGGAGGCCAGCATCACTGAGGTGAACTTGGCCAGAGGATCCTTGGCCGGTTGAGACACCTCCTGACGCTGAGTCTGGCTCTGGGGGGCCGATCCACTGAGCAGCGGGGAGAGATCCAAGCCGTAATAACCGGCCACCATGACCACCACCAGCAGGATCTGGCGCCCCTTGCCGCCGATGGGAAGCCCGCCACCGCCGCCCTGCTGGCGCCTATCTTCAACATTGTTGCTCTCACGGCGATTCTGCCAGCGCATAATCTTGCTCCCCTCATGTGCAATGGCAGTAATGATAATGGCTGGCGGGGCGGCTTGCCTAACGGGGCCAGGCCAGCGGCAGGGCCGCAATCGGCTGGCAAGCGCGTTTATTCGGCCCAGGGCATCTCGGGCAGGGAGTCCAGAAACTGGGCGTAACGCTCAAGGTTGAAGGGACCCTGTTCCGTCTCCATCGCCATCAGCTCGGCACCGAGGGCACAGGCGATGTATTGCAGGGCCTCTTCCCGTGGGGTGCCCTTCATCACCAGCCGCATCAGGGTCGCCTTGACCTGCAACGGGTGACCATCGATCAGCTGGTTGTCGACCATTTCCAGCAGGGTCTGTTCGTCAAAGAACTCGGTGGGTTCGCTCATGCTCAACTTCCTCGTCATGTCATAAAGGGTGCCAGTATAGCCATGATGGCATTAACACATTGAAATATTTCGATAAAAACATTTCTGCGAGGTCGCTTTTTGTTACCCATACTTACTGTGGGTTTGCTGTCGGCAAACGAAAACCATCATAAAATTGCATGGACGGATATCAAGATGCCCACCATAGACTCGCTGTTATCCAAGCCCCAGAATCTGCCCAATGTGCCCGAAGTCATGCGCGATCTGGTGCAGACCTTTAGTGAGAAGGAACCGGATATCCTGTTGATCGCCAAGAAGATCAACAAGGATCCCGTCATTTCGGCCAAGCTGCTGCGGCTGGCCAATTCCGCCAAGTTTGGCGGCAGTCGCCAAGTCGGCACCGTCAACGAGGCTGTCGTGCGACTCGGGGTCGATGTGGTGCGCAACATGGTGCTGGCCTGCGGCCTGACAGGTTCCATCAATGCAGTGCCCGGCATCGACCTCAAGCATTTCTGGGGCAAGGTGTTCGACGTGGCCGAGCTGGCAAGACGGCTCGCCAAGCTCAAGGGCATGAAGGGGGAGGAGGTGTTCACCTGCGCTCTGCTCTTCGACATGGGGCGGCTCATCATGCATGTGGGGTTGCCGGAGAACATGGTGAACCACATCAAGGATCTGGAGCCCAGCAAGGGGCGCGCCAAGGCCGAGGAGCTGGTGGTCGGCTTCAATTATGCTCAGACAGGGGCCGAGATGGCCAGGCGCTGGCAATTTCCCCTCAGCATCTGCCATGCGGTGGAGTATCACTACAACCCTTTGCTGGCCAAAGAGTTCTCTGACGAGGCTGCGCTTATCCACTTGGGCATAGTGCTGGCGGCGCAGTCGGATGTAGGGGAGGAGGCGCCACCCGAGTGGCCCACTCAAGTGGCCGAGCGACTTGGCCTGCCATGGCCGGATTGCGCCGCCGTGTTCATGGCCTTGCGCGAGCAGGGTAATGGCTATGCGGGTCTGCTGGCGGCCTGAGCCTGCTCATCCTGTTATCGGGGTCGCACTGCGGCCCTTTTTCATGGAGTTTGCCTTGCCAACGAGGCGGAGCAGGGGCAGTCTTGAGGGCCTGTTTTTGCTGAAAGAGTCCTTGCCATGATCCTCTCCGAGCGCCTGCAGCTGCGCGAACTGACCACAGCCGATGCCCCCTTCATTCTCGAATTGCTCAACGACAGCGACTTTCACCGTTATATCGGTGATCGCGGCATACGTACCCTGCTCGACGCCGAAAACTACATCCAGCAGGGGCCTGCAGTCAGCTATGGCCGCCATGGCCACGGCCTCTATCTGGTCGCGCGCAGGAGCGATGAGGCCAAGCTCGGCATCTGCGGCCTTATCAAGCGCGATACCTTGCCCTGCGAAGACATAGGCTACGCCTTCCTGCCCGCCTATCGGGGTCAGGGTTACGGCATAGAAGCGGCGCAGGCGGCGCTGCAGGATGGACGGGAAAGGCTGGGGATTGTGCGGGTCATCGCCATCGTCACGCCGGGCAATAAGCGATCGGTATCACTGCTGGCCAAGCTGGGGCTGGTGCGCAGTCGTCTGGTCAAGCTGAGCGAGGATGCTGATGAGTGTCTGCTGCTGGAGGCGGTCGGAACTCAAACCTGCCCGGTCTGAAGCCTGCAACGGCGAGGCTGACACTCTGTGATGGAAGGCGCTGCGAGTAGCGCTGGTGCAGGAGAATAAGTCCAAGAGGTGAAACAAAGAGGCCGCCGTGAGTTGCGGCCTGTCTGCATCGGGCGCTGCCGGTTGGCAGGCAGGATCAGTTGAGGTCTTCGATGGAGAACTCGCCAGCGATACCATCACAGGAGATGGCGAAACCGCCGCTGAAGCGGGTGCTGAACTGGATCAGGAACGCATCGGAATCCTGCTCTTGTGGAGGCAGGTTGATGGGTTTGCTGCGACGCAGGGGCTTGTGTGTATGTATGGCTTTCATCATGGTATTTCTCTATATAAATTAAGTGTTTGCTCCTTGTTTTTGCAAATTTCAGGTTAATGGGCGCGGTCAACCGCCAGGGTCGACAAGCGCGCAGGAATACCCAGCCCAAGTCACGGGCGTCTGCACTGTCAAGGAATATGCTGATGCATAAATCAAAGTGGGTGGGCAGAACGGGTCTGCGCCGTGAGAGCCGGGCAACGCAGGCAGACAGCCTGACGGTTCTCGAGGCGAGTAAATCAGAAGAAGGTTATGCGGATACTGACAGGATTCATCGTGAGGTGAAGCATTGCAGGGTAAACATAAACAGGGCTGATTAACTAGCCGGCGCGCATTCTCTCCTCGATATGAATAAAAAGCAAACAATTATTTGGTGATTTTGTCTCAAATCCGTTTTTTCCAGTATTGCCAGCCACAAAAAGGGCTCCCGTCGGGAGCCCTTTTGCATGGTGCCAACCGGGGTCAGCGGGTGACTCAGTAGTCGCCGCTGGCCTTCTTGGCGGCGGTGATCATAGGGGTGATGGTCATGCCCTGCACCACGATGGAAAACATCACCACCGAGTAGGTCATCACCAGGATCACTTCCCGCAGATCGACGCCGTGTTCCGGCAGCATCATGACGCCAGAGGGCAACGCCAGCGCCATGGCCATGGCCAGACCACCGCGCAGACCACCCCAGGTGAGGATCCGCACCGAGAACTTGTTGTAGCTGCGATAGCGGCGGAAGGCCATGTAGGGCAGTGACACGCTGATGAAGCGGGCGGCCAGACAGAGGGGAACCGCGATGACCAGCAGGATCCAGTCTTGCCAGGCGAGCTCCAGCAACACCAGCGCCAGACCGATCAGCAGGAACAGCAGGGCGTTGAGGAACTGGTCCATCAACTCCCAGAAGTGATCCAGGTGATGGCTGCTCTGCTCGGAGAAGCCCGAGTGGCGCGTCCAGTTGCCGATCATGATGCCGGTGACCACCATGGCCAGGGCGCCGGAGACGCCGACCATGTTGGCCAGCGCAAAGCCGGCGGTCGGGATGCACAGGGTCAGCAGCAGCTCGAGAGAACCGTCATCGGTGGCGCTGATCATCACGTGGGCGATGAGGCCCAGCACGGCGCCGAACAGTATGCCGCCGAGGGCTTCATGCAGGAACAGGCCGGCCACGCTGCCGAAGGTGGGTTCCACTCCGCCAAAGGCGACGGCAAACACGGTGGCGAAGATCACCAGACCGACACCGTCGTTGAACAGGGATTCCCCTTCGATCTGGATGGCGATCTGGGGTGGCGCCTTCATCTTCTTGACGATGGCCAGCACGGCTATGGGGTCGGTAGGGGAGATCAGGGCCCCGAACAACATGCAGTAGACCAGCGGCAGTTCCCAGCCCAGCAGTTTGGCGATGAACCAGAAGCCGTAGCCGATGATGAAGGTGGAGAGCAGGGTTGCCACTATGGAGAGAATGGTGATCTCCCACTTCTGGCTACGCAATGCCTTCAGATTGATGCCGAGACCACCGGCGAACAGCAGGAAGCCCAAGATCCCCTTCAGCAGGAAGTTCTGGAAGTCTATGCTCTCCATGGTTTTGACGGCCAGGGGTTCGAGATTGAACCAGCCCAGCTTACCGAACAGCACCAGCAGCGCGGAGATCAGCATGGATCCGGCTGTGATGGCGATGGTGGTCTGGATCTTCACAACATACTGATTGGCAAAGGCGATGAAGATCGCCAACGCTGCCAGGAAGCAGAGTGTGTAGTAGACGCTCATAGTTATTTTTCTCTTTTGTAAACAGCAAGCACGTATCCATATTGAGGACGGGCATAGGGTACTCTGGGGTTACATGTTACTCATTACCTATTTATGAGTATATGGGCTGCAGTTACGGACAGATAGACGGCTAGATTTCCATTTGATTTGTTTGCTGCTAGGATGAAGTTCACGCAGTTGCATGGATGTAAGAGGAACGAGCGGTGTCGAGCATAGAGTCGAATAAAAAGTCGGACATAAAGAAGAAGCTGGAATCCTGTCTCAAGGAACGGATCCTGATCATCGACGGTGCCATGGGCACCATGATCCAGGGCTACAAGCTGGGTGAGGCGGACTATCGGGGCGAGCGCTTTGCCGACTGGCACACCGACATCAAGGGCAACAACGATCTGCTGGTATTGACCCGGCCTGCGGTGATCCGCGAGATCCACGATCAATACTGCGCCGCCGGGGCCGACATCCTCGAGACCAACACTTTCAACGCCACCCGTATCGCCATGGCCGATTACGAGATGGAAGCCTTCTCCGCCGAGATCAACCGCGAAGCCGCCCGTCTGGCCCGCGCCGTGGCGGACGAGTGGACGGCCAAAGACCCGGCCAAGCCGCGCTTCGTGGCAGGGGTCTTGGGCCCCACCAACCGCACCTGTTCCATCTCGCCGGACGTGAACGATCCCGGCAAGCGCAACGTCACCTATGACCAGCTGGTGGCTGCGTACACGGAGTCGACCCACGCCCTGATCGAGGGGGGGGCCGACCTCATTCTGATCGAAACCATCTTCGATACTCTCAACGCCAAGGCTGCCGCCTTCGCGGTGGATCTGGTGTTCGAGGAGCTGGGCTATGTGCTGCCGGTGATGATCTCCGGCACCATCACGGATGCCTCCGGCCGCACCCTCTCCGGCCAGACTACGGAAGCTTTCTACCATTCGCTTCGCCACGTCAAGCCCATCTCGTTTGGCCTCAACTGCGCGCTCGGCCCCGACGAGCTGCGCCAGTATGTCGAAGAGCTGTCGCGCATCAGCGAAACCCATGTCAGTGCCCACCCCAATGCCGGTCTGCCCAATGCGTTCGGCGAGTACGATCTGGACGCGGGGGAGATGGCGGACCATATCCGCGAGTGGGCTTCGAGCGGCTTCCTCAACCTGGTAGGGGGCTGCTGCGGCACCACCCCGACCCATATCCGCGCCATGAGTGATGCGGTGGCGGGCATCAAGCCGCGCGCGCTGCCCACGCTGCCGGTCGCCTGCCGACTGTCTGGCCTCGAGCCCCTCATCATTACCGCGGACTCCATGTTTGTGAACGTCGGGGAGCGTACCAACGTCACCGGCTCGGCCAAGTTCAAGCGGCTGATCAAGGAGGGGCTCTACGACGAGGCGCTGGATGTGGCCAAGCAGCAGGTGGAGAGCGGCGCCCAGATCATCGACATCAACATGGACGAGGGGATGCTGGACGCCGAGGCGGCCATGGTGCGCTTCCTGAACCTGATTGCCGGCGAGCCCGACATAGCCCGAGTGCCGGTGATGATCGACTCCTCCAAATGGGAGGTGCTGGAAGCGGGCCTCAAGTGCGTGCAGGGCAAGCCGGTGGTCAACTCCATCTCCATGAAGGAGGGGGAGGAGAAGTTCATCGCGCAGGCCAAACTGCTGCGTCGCTACGGCGCCGCCGTCATCGTCATGGCGTTCGACGAGGTGGGCCAGGCCGATACCCGTGCCCGCAAGTTCGAGATCTGCCAGCGCGCCTACCGGATCCTGGTGGATCAGGTGGGCTTCCCGCCGGAAGACATCATCTTCGATCCCAACATCTTCGCGGTGGCGACCGGCATCGACGAGCACAACAACTATGCGGTGGACTTCATCGAGGCGGTGAAGGACATCAAGACCCATTTGCCCCACGCCATGATCTCCGGCGGCGTCTCCAACGTCTCCTTCTCGTTTCGCGGCAACGAACCGGTGCGCGAAGCGATCCACGCCGTCTTCCTCTACCACGCTATCCAGAACGGCATGGACATGGGGATAGTCAATGCCGGTCAGCTTGCCATCTATGAAGACATTCCGGCCGAGCTGAAGGCGAAGGTCGAGGCCGTGGTGCTCAACTTGAGTGACAGTGCCACCGAGGATCTGCTGGCCATCGCCGAGAAGTATCGTGGCGCTGGTGCCCAGGCAGAGGATCCGCGGGATCAGGAGTGGCGCAGCTGGCCGGTAGGCAAGCGGCTGGAGCACGCTCTGGTCAAGGGCATCACAGACTTTATCGAAGAGGATACCGAGGAGGCGCGGGCCGGCGCCGAGAAGCCGCTGCACGTGATCGAAGGGCCCCTGATGGATGGCATGAACGTGGTCGGCGATCTGTTTGGCGCAGGCAAGATGTTCCTGCCCCAGGTGGTCAAATCCGCCCGGGTGATGAAGCGGGCTGTGGCCTATCTGCAGCCCTATATCGAAGCCGAAAAACAGGGCGGCTACAGCAATGGCAAGATAGTGCTCGCTACCGTGAAGGGGGACGTGCACGACATCGGCAAGAACATCGTCGGGGTGGTGCTGCAGTGCAATAACTACGAGATCGTCGACTTGGGGGTTATGGTCTCCTGCGAGACCATTCTCAAGACTGCCCGTGAAGTAGGAGCGGACATCATAGGGCTGTCGGGCCTGATCACACCGTCTCTCGACGAGATGGTGCACGTGGCCAAAGAGATGGAGCGCCAGGGCTTCAAGCTGCCGCTCTTGATCGGCGGGGCCACCACCTCCAAGGCGCACACCGCGGTCAAGATCGAGCAGAACTACAGCGAACCCGTGGTCTATGTGTCGAACGCATCGCGCGCCGTCGGGGTGGCCCAGAGCTTGCTCAACCCTGAGCTCAAGCCTGCCTTTGTCGCCCGCATCGACAAGGAGTACGAGGTTGCCCGTGATCAGCATGCCCGCAAGCAGCCGAGATCCCGGCCTGTCAGTCTGGCCCACGCCCGCGCCAACCGGCAGCAGCTGGACTGGGTTAACTATCAACCGCCGGCCCCCTGCGAGCCCGGCGTGCAGACGTTCGAAAACGTGTCCGTCTCGGTGCTGCACCCCTATATAGACTGGACGCCGTTTTTCCTCAGCTGGGAGCTGGCGGGCAAGTATCCGCGCATCCTGGAAGACGAGATCGTAGGTGAGGAGGCGACCAAGCTGTTTGCCGATGCCAACGCCATGCTCGACAAACTCGAGCGTGATGGGAGCGTGCGCTGCGCCGGTATCATAGGTTTGTTCCCCGCCAACGGGGTGGGCGACAGCATAGAGGTCTACACCGACGAGTCGCGCACCCAAGTGCGCAAGGTGTTGCACCATCTGCGCCAGCAGAGCGAGAAGCAGGGCTTCCCCAACTACTGTCTGGCGGATTATGTGGCGCCGAAAGAGAGTGGCCAGCCGGACTGGATCGGTGCCTTTGCCGTGACCGGCGGCATCGGCGAGGAGGCCATAGCGCACGCCTACAAGGCCGATCACGACGACTACAACGCCATTCTCATTCAGGCGGTGTGCGACCGTCTCGCCGAGGCCTTCGCCGAGTATCTGCACGAGCAGGTGCGAAAGCGGCACTGGGGCTATGCCCCCGACGAGGCCCTTAGCAACGAAGAGCTGATCCGCGAGAACTATCGCGGCATACGCCCGGCGCCCGGCTACCCCGCCTGCCCCGAGCACACCGAGAAGGGCAGCATCTGGGAGCTGCTGGGCGTCGAGCAGGCCATCGGCATGAAGCTGACGGAATCCTACGCCATGTGGCCGGGCGCGGCCGTGTCGGGCTGGTACTTCTCCCACCCCGACAGCAAATACTTCGCGGTGGCGCAGATCCAGCAGGATCAGGTGGAAGATTACGCCGCCCGCAAGGGGATGACGCTGGCGGAAGCAGAACGCTGGCTGGGGCCGAACCTGAACTGAATAGTGATCTCCCCTGTGGTACGGGTTGATCTTTGACGAGAAACGGCGGCATCCTTGGGCTGGTTGACAGACCAGCTTAGGACCGCCGTTTGACATATCGGTGACAACGGGATTGCAGTGTGCAGTTCTGTGTGGTTTGTCTTGTTGTCAGGAGAAACAATTGGCGTTGTCTTGGCGCTGTGGCACCTTATACTCTCCCGCCCCATCCTGCCCAGGCACTGCCTTCTAGCGGAATTTTCATGAAGATCGCCATTTTATCCCGTGAGCCCAGAAACTATTCCACCCGCCGTCTGGTCGAGGTGGCACAGGCGCGCGGTCATCAGGTAGAGGTGCTCGACACCCTGCGCTGCTACATGAATATCGCCTCCCACAGCCCCTCCATTCACTACGAAGGACGAGAGCTGGAGAGTTACGACGCCGTGATCCCGCGCATCGGCGCCAGCATCACCTTTTACGGTACCGCCGTGCTGCGCCAGTTCGAGATGATGAGCACCATGGCCCTCAACAGCTCGGTGGCCATCTCCCGTTCCCGCGACAAGCTGCGTGCGATGCAGCTGCTGTCACGCCACGGCATAGGTCTGCCCATCACGGGTTATGCCCACAGCACCCACGATGTGCCGGATCTCATCACCATGGTGGGGGGCGCCCCTCTGGTAGTGAAGCTGCTGGAAGGGACCCAGGGGATTGGGGTTGTGTTGTGCGAGACCCAGAAGGCCGCCGAGAGCGTGATCGAGGCCTTTATCCAGACCAACAACAACATCCTGGTGCAGGAGTATATCCGCGAGGCCAACGGCGCCGACATTCGCTGTCTGGTGGTCAATGGCAAGGTAGTCGCAGCCATGCGCCGCCAGGCCCAGCCGGGGGAGTTTCGCTCCAACCTGCACCGTGGCGGCACCGCCGAGGCGATCAAGATAAGCCCCGAAGAGCGGGCGACTGCGGTGCAGGCCGCCAAGATCATGGGGCTGGATGTGGCCGGGGTGGATATTCTGCGCAGTGCCCGAGGCCCGCTGGTGCTGGAGGTGAACTCCTCCCCCGGCCTGCAGGGGGTAGAAGCGGCCTCCGGCAAGGATGTGGCGGGCAAGATCATCGAATTCCTCGAACTCAAGGCGAGCCGCAAGAACAAGCCTGCCGAATGATCGCAGCAACCCGGATGGTTGGAACAGACAAGGCGCCTTCGGGCGCCTTGCTTTTTTTGGCTCGCCACTCGGATGAGGGCTGGGCCGCCAGGGGGCGCTCGACCTGGCCGTCGGAGCAGCGCAACGCACCCGAGTTCAGGTGCCGAGGGCTAGAGCAAGAGGGGATGCAGAAGGTCATAGCGCTGCGCGAGAAGGAGGGCTCCAGAAGGGTCAGGCCGGCGAAACGATTGGTAAGATTTGGTTTCAAATGAGACTCTCGTTTGCGTTATCATCTGTTGCAAAATTGCACCATCTCAAGATCAAACACCAAGGCTTAATTATTTTCTGGATGAAGTGGCTGGATTGCGGTGCCGCACTTGCCTCTCGGTGGCACAAACGCTCTACTTGGCGCCCTTCGCACGTCGCGGAACATAAAAATTTAATAAAACTATCTGCGGATTTTTTGCACGAATACGCCATTCGCGCCGACTTCCGTCATGATTTTACCTTGTCATAGGCAGACTACGCAGCATGAACAACCAAAAATTAACATCCAGAGACATAGTCGCTCTGGGCTTCATGACCTTCGCGCTCTTCGTCGGCGCAGGCAACATCATCTTCCCACCCATGGTCGGGTTGCAGTCCGGTGAGCTGGTGTGGAGCGCCGCCCTCGGCTTTCTGCTGACGGCGGTTGGCCTGCCGGTACTCACCGTGGTGGCGCTGGCCAAGGTGGGGGGCGGTGTGGATGCCCTGAGCGCGCCCATCGGCCGCAAGGCCGGGCTCCTGCTCGCCACCGTCTGCTATCTGGCCGTGGGGCCGCTGTTTGCCACTCCGCGCACGGCGACTGTCTCCTATGAGGTGGGACTGGCTCCCCTGTTTGGCGATGATGGCTCGGCCCTGCTGATCTACAGCCTGGTCTACTTCACCCTGGTGATCGGCATCTCCCTCTACCCGGGTCGGCTGCTCGACACAGTGGGTCATGTGCTTGCGCCGATCAAGATCCTGGCGCTGGCGGCGCTGGGCCTCGCTGTCCTGTTATGGCCTGCCGGCTCTGCCATCCCGGCCATCGAGAGCTACCAGCATCAGCCTTTCTCCAACGGCTTCGTCAATGGCTACCTCACCATGGACACCCTGGGGGCCATGGTGTTTGGTATCGTCATCGTCAACGCGGCCCGCTCGCGCGGGGTGAGCAGTGCCGGGTTGCTTACCCGTTACACCATACTGGCCGGCCTTATCGCCGGGGCGGGATTGACCCTGGTCTACCTCAGCCTGTTCCGCCTCGGCTCGGTGAGCGGTGAACTTGTGCCCCATGCCCAGAATGGCGCCGAGATCCTGCACGCCTACGTCCAGCACACTTTCGGCAGCATGGGCAGCGGTTTCCTGGCGCTGCTCATCTTCATCGCCTGTCTGGTGACGGCCGTCGGCCTGACCTGCGCCTGTGCCGAGTTCTTCGCCCAGTACCTGCCGCTCTCCTACCGTACCCTGGTGCTGCTGTTGGGGGGCTTCTCCATGCTGGTCTCGAACCTGGGGCTGAGCCACCTGATCCAGCTCTCGGTGCCGGTACTGACCGCCATCTATCCCCCCTGCATAGTGCTGGTGGTGCTGAGTTTCACCCTGCGCTGGTGGGGCAATGGCACCCGAGTGGTGGCGCCTGTCATGCTGATCAGCCTGCTGTTCGGTCTTATCGATGGGCTCAAGGCCTCGGCCCTGGCCGGCCTGCTGCCGGCCTGGAGTCTCGCCCTGCCGCTGAACGAGCAGGGGCTGGCCTGGCTGCCGCCTTCACTATGTGCCCTGCTGCTGGCAGCCCTCTGGGATCGCCTGCAGGGTCGCCCACAGGTGGCCGCCTGTCAGTAAGGGCCTGGCCCGAATGAAAAAACCGGCCCCTTGGCCGGTTTTTATGACGGAAACAATGAACAAGGCGCCCTCGGGCGCCTTGTTCATTGTTACTCCCGCATCGCCAGTCTGGCGCTGAAGATGCCATCCTCCAGCCGGGTCTCTATCTGCCAGTCCAGCTTCTCGCAGATGCGCTGGATGATGGTGAGGCCGCAGCCATAGCCCAGGATCTGATCCGGCGCCGCCGCGGTCGGGTTGCTGATGGTGAGCAGGGGCCCGCACAGTTCGATCTCGATGTGCCCCTCGGCATAGCTCAGGGCATTCTTGAGCAGGTTGCCGAGTGCGATGGCGAGCAATGAGAGGGGGGCGCTCACCTCGCTCTCCTCGTCCAGATGCAGCCGGATGTCCAGCGTCTCCCGCTGCAACAGCGGGGCCAGGCGTGCCAGCTCCTGCTGGATCAGCGGCGCGACCCGTTGCAATGGCCGCTCCACCGCCTCCTTGCGGCCCAGCAGCAGGAAGGTCTCGGTGAGCAGCGCCATCTCATCGGCGGCGGCGCGAATGCGCAGGGTGGCGCGGGCGGCCGGCGCCGGCAGGTCAGTCACCTTGCCGAGCAGGGCGGCGGAGCCCTGGATCACCATGTTGGGGGTGCGCAGCTCGTGGCTGGCGAAGCGGCTGAACTCCTGCTCGCGGGCGAACAC
Organism: Aeromonas piscicola; assembly: GCF_000820005.1. GTDB lineage: Bacteria > Pseudomonadota > Gammaproteobacteria > Enterobacterales > Aeromonadaceae > Aeromonas > Aeromonas piscicola. Next base: position 104,148 of record NZ_CDBL01000052.1, read on the forward strand.
GGCGGCCACCTCGTGCTTGCCGGTCAACAGTGCCAGCTCTATGTCCCGCAGCTCCTGCCAGGGGGCGTCGGGTACGAAATCCGCCTGATCCGGCGTGAGGTGAGCCACCCGTTGACGCAATCGCTCAAGGGGGCGCGTGATGTGGCGCACCAGCCAGATGCCGAAGCCGATGCAGGCGAGCAGCAGGGCCAGCCCGATCAGCCGGGTCGCCAGATGCAGCTGGTCTTCATAGGGATCAAGGTAGTCGTCGGCATCATCGTTGAATACCAGGTAGAGCAGCCCCTCGCCGGACGGATGGGGCCGCACCAGGAAGTGCTTGTCCTCATCCCCCAGCACATGTTCGTAGAAGCCCGGGCTCTGATAGGGCTTGAGCCAGGCGGGCAGCCGGCCGGCCTGGGTCCAGTAGCTGGAGAACTGACGCGGGCTGGGGGCGGGGGCCGCCACGCCGAGCCGCAGCCAGTCGTCGTTGTAGCGGGTCACCTCGGCTTCCAGCCAGTGACGCAGGCTCAACTCCTCCATTTTGTCTTCGGCTACCACCATCAGCAGGCTGATGATGATCAGCAGCAGCATGCCGGCCCCGCTCAGGGTCAGGATCAGGCGACGGTGCAGGCTGGGCAGGCTGTCCTGGGCATCTGGCTGTGCCTGGTCAAGGCCTTCGGCAGGCTGGCCCATTGAGTCACCCGATAAGGATGGGTCATGGCCTTCGGGTTTGGTCATGAAGTCACCAGCCGATAGCCCTGGCCGTGCAGGGTTTCCAGCATGGGGGTGGCAAAGGGTTTGTCGAGGGCGTTGCGCAGGGCATAGATGTGGCTGCGCAGGGCGTCGGAGTCGGGCTCTTCATCGCCCCAGACGGTGTCGAGCACCTCCTGACGGCTCACCAGATGGGGGGCGCGACGCATCAGCAGGGTGAGGATCTGGAACGGGATCTTGCCGAGCTTGAGCTCGACTCCGGCGCGGGTGGCGCGGCCACTGGCGGGATCCAGCGTCAGCTCGCCCACGCACAGCGCCCCCATGTCGCTGCGGGGGCCGCGCAGGGCCAGTGCCTGCAGCCGTACTTCCAGCTCCTCCATGGCGAAGGGCTTGACCAGGTAGTCATCGCCACCGGCCCGGAAGCCCGCCAGTTTGTCATCTAGGCTGTCGCGGGCGGTGAGAAACAGCACCGGGGTCGCGACCCCGTCGGCTCTCAGCCGCTCTACCGTGCTCAGGCCGTCCAGGCGCGGCATCATGACGTCCATGATGATGACGTCGAAGCGCTGCTGCGCCAGCAGTTGCAGCGCTGCCTGACCGTGATAGGCACAGTCCATCCTGTGCCCGGCCAGCTCCAGGTAATCCATGATGGTTTCCGCCACCTGGGGATTGTCTTCCACCACCAGTATTTTCATGTTTTGATCTCCTGGTTTTGACCGGCATTTCACGCTCGTCTCACACTGGACAAGCCATCCTTTGTGGCAGTGTAACCCCGAGGATCCCTGATGAAGAAGTCTCTCTGCGCGCTCTTGCTGTTTATCTTGTTGCCACTTGGCACCGCGCAGTCGGCCGAGTTCAAGTTGACCGGCCGCACCACCTGGCAGCTGGGCCAGCTGATGGTCAACGGCATTCCCTTCGTGCTCGATGAAGGGACCCGCTTCAAGGACGGGCTGAGCGAGGACGATCTTGGTGGCACCTGGGTCGATCTGGAAGGGGTGATAGAGGGCGAGCTGAGGGTGATCCGCAAAGTGGAAGCGCTGGAGGAGGACGATGAGATGGAGCTGGAAGGGCCGGTCGCACAGGGGCGTATCTGGGGATATGTCACTTCGGATGACAGCTTGGCCCCCTTCGAAGGCCGCTGGCTGGAGCTGGAGTGCAAGTTTGACGGCATGCGGTTGAGCCGCTGCCGCGAGGACGACTGAACACAAGCTTCATTTGTCTACCGGCAAAATGGCCTGCTCAGATCCATAGTTAAACCTCAACACGAGTTTGACCATGGGCTTATTGCTATGACGCGCACCTATCTTCTGTTGCTGGCACTGCCGCTCTGCACCCTTGCCGCCGATGGTGAGCTCTGGCTGGTGGAACTGGAACACAGCGACGGCATTCGCCTGCAATTTCAGGGGGCCGAACTGGAGCTTGGCAGTGCACGCCTGAGCGGGGTTCGCCACGCGGGTGAGCTCAGACCCGGCATGCGGCTTGCCATCCTGAGTCGCAACGGCGTCGCCGAGCATATTCGCCGCACAAATTTCGTGCCAGAGTCAGCGGCGGCCGTTCACTGGCGACGGGCAGAGGCTCCCTTGCTCGCGGTGGCCGGCCACTCGCTGCAATTGCAGGGGCTGGGCACAATCACCTTCGATGCCGGTACCCGCTGGCTCAACGGCGGTCCCGCCGATCTGCAACCGGGTCGCCAACTGGTGCTGAGTCGCGATGAAACGGGCCGGGTAACCGAGATCCTGATCCCCAACCCCGAGGATGAACCGGAATAAGGATCATGCAGTCAAACGCTTAATATTTATTTTGCTAAATTAGAAATATCTTTTTTATCTATATTCCAAAAGATGATTAAGTGACGAATAAAATAATAGAGCGGATGCTCTGATATTATATCAATCAATATTGGTCGAAGTGAAATTAATAACTTTGTTTATGTGTTTCACATATTAAAGTGTGGGCTGGATCGCATGTTGCGATTAACATGACTGATATTGTCGTACCCACATGCCACCCGCTGATATATAAAGTTGGTGAATGCATGTCAATGTTAAATATATTGGGGTTGCTATGAAAAAATTAAAACTAACTGGCTTGTCATTAATCATATCCGGCCTGCTGATGGCACAGGTGCAAGCGGCTGAGCCCGTCTACCCAGACCAGCTCCGCTTGTTTTCATTGGGCCAAGAGGTCTGTGGCGACAAGTATCGCCCCGTCAATCGAGAAGAGGCGCAGAGCGTTAAAAGCAATATTGTCGGCATGATGGGGCAATGGCAAATAAGCGGGCTTGCCAATGGCTGGGTCATTATGGGGCCGGGTTATAACGGTGAGATAAAACCAGGAACAGCATCCAGTACCTGGTGTTATCCGACCAATCCTGTTACCGGCGAAATACCGACGATGTCTGCCCTGGATATTCCAGATGGTGACGAAGTAGATGTACAGTGGCGGTTGGTACATGACAGTGCGAATTTCATCAAACCAACCAGCTATCTGGCCCATTACCTCGGTTATGCCTGGGTGGGCGGCAATCACAGCCAATATGTCGGTGAAGACATGGATGTGACCCGTGATGGCGATGGCTGGGTGATCCGTGGCAACAATGACGGTGGCTGCGATGGCTATCGCTGTGGTGACAAGACCTCCATCAAGGTGAGCAATTTTGCCTACAACCTGGATCCTGACAGCTTCAAGCATGGCGATGTGACCCAGTCCGACCGTCAGCTGGTCAAGACGGTGGTGGGCTGGGCTATCAACGACAGCGACACCCCCCAATCCGGCTATGACGTCACCCTGCGCTACGACACCGCCACCAACTGGTCCAAGACCAATACCTATGGCCTGAGCGAGAAGGTGACCACCAAGAACAAGTTCAAGTGGCCACTGGTGGGGGAAACCGAACTCTCCATCGAGATTGCAGCCACCCAGTCTTGGGCGTCCCAGAACGGGGGCTCGACCACCACCTCCCTGTCTCAGTCCGTACGACCGACTGTGCCGGCCCGTTCCAAGATCCCGGTGAAGATCGAGCTCTACAAGGCCGACATCTCCTACCCCTATGAGTTCAAGGCCGATGTCAGCTATGACCTGACCCTGAGCGGTTTCCTGCGCTGGGGCGGCAACGCCTGGTATACCCATCCGGACAATCGTCCGAACTGGAACCACACCTTCGTCATAGGTCCGTACAAGGACAAGGCGAGCAGCATTCGTTACCAATGGGACAAGCGTTACATCCCGGGTGAAGTGAAGTGGTGGGACTGGAACTGGACCATACAGCAGAACGGTCTGCCTACCATGCAGAATAACCTGGCCAGAGTGCTGCGCCCGGTTCGGGCCGGGATCACCGGTGATTTCAGTGCCGAGAGCCAGTTTGCCGGCAACATCGAAATCGGTGCTCCCGTACCGCTCGCGGCTGACAGCAAGGTGCGTCGTGCTCGCAGTGTGGACGGCGGTGGTCAGGGTCTGAGACTGGAGATCCCGCTCGATGCACAAGAGCTCTCCGGGCTTGGCTTCAACAATGTCAGCTTCAGCGTGACCCCTGTTGCCAACCTATAATGGCAGTGTGTTGCAGTAAGAGAACCGGGCCCATGGCCCGGTTGTTGTTTGTACTGGTCGGGCTGGTTAAAGGCTTGTGCTTTCCATTTCCCCACTTATACTGGCGCCATCTTGTCGGAGTGCCAACCGTCGAACGACGCAAGGCTGAGACCGTTAATTCGGGATCCGTGGAACCTGATCAGGCTAGAACCTGCGAAGGGAAACAAGGGTAACCAGTGGGTTGCCGCGCCGGGGAGGAACAAGCTTCCCCGCTCGCCGAGAGGAGTGATCCGACCGGCAAGCCAGTGCGCACAAGAGGGAGCCTGCCATCCTGTTCTGTCACCTTGTCCATCAGGGGGGAAGTGCAGAAGATGCGCAGGAGGAAGCCAAGGCTTCAGTTTTGCTCCCTCTTGAATGCAAACCTCACCCACAGGTTCATCACTTCTCCTCGAACTCCAGACAAGCAAACACCCATAACTTCAACCAGTTAATGAGAGTTTTGCTATGTCTACTTCCGTATCATCCGCCACTGAACAGGCCGTATCCGAGCAGGCTGTTTCCGAACAGCGCAAGCCAGCCCCCAGCCGCCGCGAGCAGCGTGCCAGTGCCCAGCGTTTTATCGACAATCTCAAGGGGATGGCTCACCCCAACTCCAGCCGCATCTTTATCGAAGGTTCTCGCCCCGATATCCGGGTGGGGCTGCGCGAAATTGCCCTGGCCGACACCCTGGTGGGTGGCAGCAAGGATAACCCGCAGTTTGAAGCCAACGAGCCTGTCCCCGTCTATGATACCTCGGGTGCCTACGGTGATGAGCATGCGGTCATCGATGTGCGTCTCGGTCTGCCGCGCCTGCGGGAAAGCTGGGTACGGGAGCGCGGTGACAACGAAGAGCTCGATGATCTCAGCTCCGCCTTCACTCAGGAGCGTCTGGCCGATGAGGGGCTGGACCACCTGCGCTTCGATAACTTGCCCAAGCCTCGTCGCGCCAAGCCTGGCCGCCGGGTAACCCAGCTGCACTATGCCCGTCAGGGGCTGGTCACCCCCGAGATGGAATTTATCGCCATCCGCGAGAACATGGGCCGCGAGCGGGTGCGCTCCGAGCTGCTGCTGCGCCAGCATCCGGGTCAGGGTTTCGGTGCCCGCCTGCCCGAGAACATCACCCCCGAATTCGTGCGCGATGAGGTGGCTGCCGGCCGCGCCATCATTCCCAACAACATCAACCACCCGGAAACCGAGCCCATGATCATAGGCCGCAACTTCCTGGTGAAGATCAACGCCAACATAGGCAACTCGGCGGTCAGCTCCAGCATCGAAGAGGAGGTGGAGAAGCTGGTGTGGTCCACCCGCTGGGGCGCCGACACCGTCATGGATCTCTCCACTGGTCGCAACATCCACGAGACCCGCGAGTGGATCCTGCGCAACAGCCCTGTGCCCATAGGCACAGTGCCCATCTATCAGGCGCTGGAAAAAACCAACGGCATCGCCGAAGACCTCACCTGGGAGCTGTTCCGCGACACCCTGCTCGAACAGGCCGAGCAGGGGGTGGATTACTTCACTATTCATGCTGGCGTCTTGCTGCGCTACGTGCCCATGACCGCCAAGCGCCTCACCGGTATCGTCTCCCGGGGCGGCAGCATCATGGCCAAGTGGTGTCTGTCGCACCACAAGGAGAACTTCCTCTACCAGCATTTTCGCGAGATCTGCGAGCTGTGCGCCGCCTATGACGTGGCCTTGTCGCTTGGGGACGGTCTGCGCCCCGGTTCTGTCTATGACGCCAACGACGAGGCCCAGTTCGCCGAGCTGCGCACCCTGGGCGAGCTCACCAAGATCGCCTGGGAGTACGACGTCCAGGTGATGATAGAGGGGCCGGGTCATGTGCCCATGCACATGATAGAGCGCAACATGACGGAGCAGCTGGAGCACTGTCACGAGGCGCCTTTCTATACCCTGGGCCCGCTCACCACAGACATAGCTCCCGGTTATGATCACTTCACCTCCGGCATAGGCGCCGCCATGATCGGCTGGTACGGCTGCGCCATGCTCTGCTACGTCACCCCCAAGGAGCACCTGGGGCTGCCCAACAAGGAGGACGTGAAACAGGGTCTCATCACCTACAAGATCGCCGCCCATGCCGCTGACTTGGCAAAGGGTCACCCGGGGGCCCAGATCCGCGACAACGCCATGTCCAAGGCGCGCTTCGAATTCCGCTGGGAGGATCAGTTCAATCTGGCGCTGGATCCCGAGACCGCCCGCGCCTACCACGACGAGACCCTGCCCCAGGAGTCCGGCAAGGTGGCGCACTTCTGCTCCATGTGCGGTCCCAAGTTCTGCTCCATGAAGATCACCCAGGACGTGCGCGACTACGCGGCCAGTCTGGAGGCGGTCGAGGTGAAACTGGTGGGCATGGATGGCCAGCAGGAGCGGGTAGTGGCCGAGGTTGAGAGCGGCATGGCGCAGATGGCAGAAACCTTCAAGGAGAAGGGGAGCGAGCTCTACCATCAGGCGGCGGCCCTCAAACCGGCGCGGGAGGAGGCATGAACAGCCGACCCATCGTCTGGACCATAGCCGGTTCAGATTCCGGGGGCGGTGCCGGCATTCAGGCCGATCTGCATACCTTGCACGATCTCGGCGTGCACGGTTGCTCTGTCATCACCGCCATCACGGCCCAGAACTCGGTGGCGGTGAAGATGGTCGATCCCGTGCTGATGCAGACCTTCACCGCCCAGATCGATGCCCTCGGTGTCGACTTGCCCCCAGCGGCCATCAAGATAGGCCTGCTGCCGACTCGGCTCCATGTGGAGGTGCTGGCCCGGCGGCTCGATACCCTGACGGCCCCCTTCGTGGTCTACGACCCGGTCGCCATTGCCAGCACTGGCACCCCCATGGCCGAAGCCAACATGCTGGCGGCGGTGTGTGAACATCTGCTGCCGCGCCTCTCCCTCATCACCCCGAACGGCCCCGAACTGGAGGCGCTGACCGGCATTCCCGCCAGCAGCCCTGAACTGGTGCGGGCGGGGGCGGCGCGACTGCGCGAACTCGGCGCCAGGGCGGTGCTGGTCAAGGGCGGGCATCTGGGCTGGAGCGAAGAGCTCTGCCTCGATTACTACCAGGACGAGCAGCGCGAGTTCTGGCTGGCGGCGCCGCGTATCGACACCCGCCACGGCCACGGCACCGGTTGCTGTTATGCCAGCGCCATCGCCGCCGTGGTGGCGCAGGATCACCCGGTCGATGACGCCATCACCCTGGCGCGTGCCTACCTGCAACAGGGGCTGGCTGGGGCGCAAGGGGTGGGGGCCGGCCCTGGCCCCATCGCCCATCTCGGCTGGCCAGCGGATCTTGCCCACTTCCCCCGCGCCGTGCTGGCAGGGTCGAACCTGGATCGCCGCTTTGGTCTTTATCCCGCCTGCGAGGCCCGCCTGCCCGAGGGCCCCTTTGCCGCGACCGAACAGCATCTGGGTCTCTATCCTGTGGTGGATTCGGTCAAGTGGCTCAGGCGTCTGCTGGGGGCCGGGGTCAAGACCCTGCAGCTGCGCATCAAGAACCTGCCCGCCGCCCAGGTTGCGCCGGCCATTGTCGAGGCGGTGGCGCTGGGTCGCCGCTTTGGTGCGCGGCTCTTTATCAACGACTACTGGCAGCAGGCCATAGCCGCGGGTGCCTATGGCGTACATCTGGGGCAGGAGGACATGGAGACGGCGGATCTCGCCGCCATCCAGGCCGCCGGCCTGCGCCTCGGTCTCTCCACCCACGGCTACTTCGAGTTGATGCGGGCCCGGGAGCTGGCCCCTTCCTACATAGCGCTGGGTCATATCTTCCCCACCAACACCAAGCAGATGCCGTCCCGCCCCCAGGGGCTGGTGCGACTGCAACGCTACCAGGCACTCATGCGCGACTGGCCGACGGTCGCCATCGGTGGCATCAGCGAGGATCGCGTGGCTGCGGTTCAGGCAAGCGGGGTGGGTAGCATTGCGCTGGTGTCTGCCATCACTGCAAGCGACGACTGGCAGGGGGCCACAGCCCGATTGCTGGCAGCAGTGGGGGCGGGGGATGAGCCCTGCTCTGCGCTTATCCATCAGGCCATCACGCAGCAGGAGGCCGATCATGCTCTCTGATGTGGAGTACCTGCGCTACGGCAGGCAACTGATGCTGAGCGAAATCGGCGAGGCGGGGCAGGCGAGGCTGAAAGAGGCATCCGTGCTGATCGTCGGCCTCGGCGGGCTCGGCTCGCCGTTGGCCCTCTATCTGGCCGGAGCCGGGGTGGGTACCTTGTGGCTGGCCGACGGCGATACTGTGGATACCAGCAACCTGCCGCGCCAGATCCTGTTCGATGGAGAGGGGCTGCGCCGCTCCAAGGCCGAGCTGGCCCGGGAGCGGTTGGCGGCCCACAACCCCCATGTAGAGCTTATCGCCATCAATCAGCGGCTCGATGAGCAGAGCCTGCCCGCCTTCGTGGTCGAGGTGGATCTGGTTGTCGACTGCTGCGACAACCTGGCCAGTCGCCACGCCATCAACGCCGTCTGTGTGGCTCAGCACAAGCCCTGGATCTCGGCCGCCGCCGTCGGCTGGCAGGGACAGCTGATGGTACGAACCGCCCCCGAGCATGCCTGCTACGCCTGTCTCTATCCGCTGGATACCGAGATCAAGGAGAGCTGCCAGAGCAGCGGCGTTACCGGCCCCCTGGTGGGGGTGATGGGCGCCTTGCAGGCGCTGGAAGCCTTGCGTCTGCTGCTGGGCAAGCCCAGTCCGGTGGCGGGCACCCTGCGCCGTTTCGATGCCCTGACCCACGAGTGGCAGACCCTGGGGTTGTCCCCCGATCCTGCCTGTTCCGTGTGCGGCGCCTCTACCTTTGCCAATCCCATGGAGGATGCGCAATGAAGATCCGATTGAACAACAGCGAGCTGGTGCTGACGACCAGCCCGGATAACCAGATCTGCGTGGCCGAGCTGCTGGCGGCCCGCGAGGTAGCCCCGCAGGGGGTGGCGGTGGCCCTCAACGGCGCCGTGCTGCCCCGCAGCCGCTGGCCAGACACCCGGCTCAATGACGGGGATGAACTCCACCTTTTCACTGCCATCGCCGGAGGCTGAGATGCTGACCATAGCCGACCATGAATTTTCGTCCCGCCTCTTTACCGGCACCGGCAAGTTTGCCCGCCCGGATCTGATGGCGGCCGCCATCGAAGCAAGCGGCTCCCGGCTGGTGACCATGGCCATCAAGCGCCTCGACCCCGGCAAGCGCCACGACGATATCCTCACCCCGCTGCTGGCACTCGGGGTCAAGCTGCTGCCCAACACCTCGGGCGCCAAGACGGCCGCCGAGGCGGTGTTTGCCGCCCATCTGGCCCGGGAGGCGCTCGGCACAAACTGGCTGAAACTCGAGATCCACCCCGATCCCAAATACCTGCTGCCCGATCCCATAGAGACGCTCAAGGCGGCCGAGCAGCTGGTGAAAGAGGGTTTCGTGGTGCTGCCCTACTGCGGGGCCGATCCCGTGCTCTGCAAGCGGCTCGAAGAGGTGGGCTGCGCCGCCGTCATGCCGCTCGGCGCGCCGATTGGCTCGAATCAGGGGCTGGTGACCCGGGATTTCCTCGCCATCATCATCGAACAGGCGCGGGTGCCCGTGGTGGTGGATGCGGGGATAGGTGCGCCGAGCCACGCCGCCGCGGCCTTTGAGCTGGGTGCCGACGCCGTGCTGGTGAACACAGCCATCGCCGTGAGCCGGGATCCGGTCGCCATGGGCCGCGCCTTCGCGCTGGCCTGTGAGGCTGGCCGCAGCGCCTATGAGGCGGGCCTCGGCGCGCGCGGGCTGCAAGCCAGCGCCTCCAGCCCGCTCACCGACTTTCTGGAGGCCTTATGAGCCTGAGCACAGGGCAAGACTCGGTGGCGATGGCCTCTCTCGTCCCAATTCCCGAGATGGATGGGGTCCGCTCCCCTCTCCCTCTGGGAGAGGGGCTGGGGGTGAGGGCATCAGAGGCGAGGGCTGGGGCCGCGTCTTTCGTAGACCGCTGGCGCGAGCTGGAGTGGGACGATATCGGCATGCAGATCCGCGCCAAGACGACCCGGGATGTGGAGCTGGCGCTGGCCAGTCCACGCCGCACCCTGGCCGACTTTATGGCGCTGATCTCCCCGGCCGCCGAGGCATACCTGCCTCAGATAGCGGCCGAGGCCGAGCGCCTCACCCGCCAGCGTTTCGGCAATACGGTGGGCTTCTATGTGCCCCTCTATCTGTCGAACCTTTGCGCTAACGACTGCTCCTACTGCGGCTTTTCCATGAGCAATCGCTTGAAGCGCAAGACGCTGGATGCAGAGGAAATTGAGCGCGAATGTCTGGCTATCAAGGCGCGCGGTTTCGACAGCGTGTTGCTGGTGACCGGCGAGCACGAGAGCAAGGTGGGCATGGCCTATTTTCGTGAGCACCTGCCGCAGATCCGCCGCCATTTCAGCGCCTTGGCGATGGAGGTGCAGCCACTGTCGCAGGCCGATTACGCCGAGCTTAAAACCCTGGGACTGGATGCCGTCATGGTCTATCAGGAGACCTATCACGCCCCCAGTTACGCTCGCCATCACCTGCGCGGCAACAAGCAGGATATCGACTGGCGGCTCGCCACCCCGGAGCGGTTGGGGCGGGCCGGCATCGACAAGATAGGGCTGGGGGCGCTGATTGGCCTCTCTTCGGATTGGCGCGCCGACAGCTATTTCGTAGCCGAGCACCTGAGCTGGCTCGAGCGCCATCACTGGCAGAGCCGCTATTCGCTCTCCTTCCCGCGCCTGCGTCCCTGCACCGGCGGCCTGCAGCCTTCCGTGGTCATGTCGGACAGGCAGCTGGTGCAGCTCATCTGCGCCTGGCGCCTCTTCTCGCCGACCCTGGAGTTGTCGCTCTCCACCCGGGAATCCCCTGTGTTTCGCAACGGCGCCCTGCGCCTCGGCATCACCCAGATGTCGGCGGAATCGCGCACCCAGCCGGGCGGCTATGCCGAAGGGGACAAGGAGGAGCTGGAGCAGTTTGCCATCCATGACGCTCGCCCGCTGGGTGAGGTCGCCGATGTCGTCAGGCAGGCGGGGTTGCAGCCGGTGTTCAAGGACTGGGAATCGTTTTTGGGCCGATAGGGGCGGCCACGCCCCCTTTGCCGGTGGCATCCGGGCGTCCAGCCAGACGCTGTGCCTGTGGCAAGCAGGCACGGCTGCGCCGTGCAATCGTAGGGTCGATTGGCCGTCAGGCGTAATCGTCCGTTCTATGTGATGGGAGGAATGGCACGGCCTTGCCGTGCAGGACACGAGGCCGCTGGCCTCGAAGGGGTTTCGCCCGCCCTTCGGGCCGGGGCGAGTGACTTTGGAAAGACCCAAAGTCACCAAAGGTCTTCTCCCCCACTTATTCGCCCGACTTCGTCGGGTGCCTTCGGCTCACCCGCTTGTCCGACGGCACGCGCCGCTCGCTCGACATCCTGTCTCGCGGCCTGGACAAGCGGGTTCGCTTCAGCGAATAAGAGGGGGAACCAAGAGCGTGTCCGCCCCTTAGATCGTGGTGGGTGCAGTTGATATGCGAGATGGTTCTTAGGGTAATTGCTTGAGGTAATTGGTTAGCGAGAAGGGGTGAGCAAATTCCTTCATGCCTGCCAACCTGTCCAGCTCTGCCTGCCCAATCTGCTGCAACTGGTTTTTTTGGGCAGGAGTTAGGGTGGTGGCGCTGGCCTTGATTAATACGTTGAGAAAGGAACTGTCTCCCTCTACTGCTTGATGGAACGCCTTGAGCGCCAGTGCATCAACCTCTGCTGCGGTGCAGCGCTCCATGCTTTTTTCATGCAGATAGATAAGCACGGTCGCCTGTTGTTCCCTCCCCAGTGACCAGAAGTGGTCGCCTTTCGCTGGCAGCGTGGGTGTGTGCTGCGACTTGATCGCCTCACACCGCTCAAACGCTGGATCCAGATCATGCAGTGACAGGGCCATGGTGCCCTGACAGACAAAGAGCAGCAGGAACGTGAGTTTACTTGTTATATGAGGCATGGACGCACTTCCAGAATTGAGATTCTTTACCTGTTGAGGACCATGCCATGGGTTCGACAACCTGATTCAATTTATGGCGAAGCATATTGGGGATACCTTCCATTGCTTGGCCATACAACTCCCAGTCGTGGTCATGGATGTTGTAGACCACATCTTTGGCACTTCTTGGGTCACTGAAAATGGTATATAGCGGCGTGGCGGAAACGGCGAAGGCCAATTGATTCGCACTATCCACAAGTTGGTCGATCTGCTCAAGAGCATCTATTGAGCGAGAACTCAGAGTCAACTCCTTGATCGGACAAGTGGCTATCCCCATGATACTCTCCTGTTGCTATCAGACATGAATGAGGCCAAATGGATATCATTTATCCCGCTGACGGTCAAATTAAAGGGTTTGAAAATGGAAGATGTATCGTACTGTTCTGAGGTGAGCAGGAATCCGAGAGGTAGATATTTATTATGATGTTGCTGGTCGTTTTTCTCATCGCGGGAATCTACCTTTTTTCGGGTTTTGGTCGGCTTGAAGATAAACGGTTTTTATCCGGTTCATTCTTGATGTTGTTCTATCTTGCCCTTTATTACTTCTTTCCTGTCACCACATCTGGCGCTTCCATTTATATTGGGCGGTTAACCCAATATCTGCCCATATTCTCATATGGTGTGATATTATTTGGTCATGCCATTCTCCCATCCCATAAAGAGACATATGTTAATTGGGCCGGATTTTTGGGATTGGCATTTGCCATCATCTCTCATTCTGCAATGTAATACTCATTAATTTCATTGTTAGCATCAAAGTGGGCTTGGCAAGCAAAGTTGCAATCGTAGGGTGCAATTCACTTCGTTCATTGCACCCAACGGTATTGATTGTATCGTATAGGATCCTGTATCTAGGCTTCCATCTCTGCAGTCAGAATTTCTGCCTCTACATTAACCGGTAAAGTTTCTAAAATATGTTCAAGCTTCGCTTGATCTAGGATGGGTGCCGATCTCATCTTTTCTTTTGAATTAGCATCGGCAACATCAATTTCGTTAAATCGGCCCTCCAGTTTTCTTAAGTTTGCATAGCATCCTATATCAACGGCGAAAGCTTGGAATGTACCTTCTGATGACTTATGAGTGAGCGCTGAAGCACAACTATGAATGATTCGATAATCAAGTAGTCTATATATGAGAGCTCGTAAAGCATCATTTTGCTGAAGGAGTTTTTCCTCAATAACGAAGATGTTTACTTTCTTGTCTAGACAAAAGCGCTTAATAATATAAATGCCTTTTATGAGATCTCCTTGCTCATCATCTTTTGAATCCTGCTTAAGTTCTTCAATTTTTCTTTCAAAGTTGTTTCTTGAAAGAAGTCTAACCTCATCTTTACCTATTCTTCCGCCTGAATCTTGTACGCAATCGCTAAGAAGGTGCAAAAACAGAGATAATATGTCACGTGGAACACCACCACCAGCCATGACTAATCTCTCAAACCCTTCTCCTTTGAATAGGCTCATCACTTCACTTTCAGTCATGCCAACTTGTTTGCCAAATTGAACTAAGATAGCTCTGTTTTGTTGAAGTGTTTTTGTAAAGTTGCTGAATGTATAATCTATATCTATAGGTTGATAGTCATGCCGCTCTTGTGCACCTATGGGTTGACCATCTCTATCAACATACAGTGTCGAAGAATGTCGAAGAATGTCGAAGCGTGGCTATCTTGAAATAAATAGGAATGTCTTTGCAAAGACGGTGTACATAATCAACGACAAAAGCTTGATCAGTTCGTTTTAAGTGATAAAGGTCATCAATTTGTAGAATAATACCTTTCACTGTACTGGATGCCTCAAATAAATCGCGTAGGTTCTCTTTCAACCTTGGAAGCCATAGATCAAGTTCCTGCAATTTTTCACGATGGATTTTAAAGGATCGTTCAATCTCTTGACTATTTTTTCCTGATGATCTGTGTGAAAGTGAGATTTGGTCTATTTTTAACCCGACATCATACCCAGTAAGTGTTTCAGCAGATTTTTTACTTTTAATATCCTCATCGCGAAGATCTGCTTCAACATGAAGAGTCTCAAGTTTCCCCAAGATATCCTTGAGTATTATTTTTAGCTTTCGTTTCTTCCCAAACCATCCTGATATATTTTTATCAAGCTCGCGAAATATAGAAGATAGTATTTCCACTAAGACGTTAGGGAATGAGTGTCTTTTGAAATCTTCACAGTTTAGATAGATACTTTTCAGTTCAGGCCTTAAGTGTCGAGAAGAATGATGTAGCAGTAGGGTTTTTCCACATCCACGGCGAGCAAAGATAGCATGATTCTGTTTTGCTTTGGCATCCTGCAGGGCCGTACCAACACTTATGTAATCTACAGGGTCACTATCTCTTTGGACTCGTAGATTCTCAGAGATAACTTCCCTAAGTTTTTCTAATTTCATTGCATCAGCCATTTTCTCTTGCCTTCCCCTTTTGAACCACAATGTTCGATGCTATATGAATCCCACCTGGCTTGCTAGGTCTTAATACTACGGTGTAATTTTGGGGGCCCCACTATTTTGGCCGATGTGTGACGGCGGATTGATTAAGGTAGTGCAGAGAGAAGGTGCCACAACCATTACTAGTTCACGTCTGAATAAGCCCGCGGGACGTACCTTGCTACAGAAATCAGTCTGTTGGAACAAGAGCGTAGATATGCGCATCAAGAGGCTGGTCATGAAGGAAGATGCGATTTCTTGCCCGACACTCAAAGGTGGCTCCTGTGGCGATGGCGACGGCTTCGCTGGCGGTGTTGCCAACTCCCATCACGATTTCCAGCCGAAATAGACCTAGCTGCTCAAAACCGAAGTCACGCAGCAGGGCGACTGCCTGACCGGCTATGCCTTGGCCTTGTCGGGATTGCCGCACCCAATAGCCGATATTGCCGTAGCGATGATGAGCTGCCAGCTGGTTGATACCGGCGCCACCCAATAGCTGGCCGGTAGCGGCGCAAAAGAGGCCCATATCATAGGCACGCCCCGCTTCACGATCCTGATCGCAGGTGGCAAACCACCCCAGCGCCTTGTCCCGATTGAATGAGGGAGTGCACCAGCTCATCCATTTGCCGACCCTCTCGATTGATTCGTGCGCCGCGCGGACAAACTCATCGGCATCAGCCGGTTGGAAGGGGCGAATAACGAGATTGGCATTGGCAAGTGGTTGGAATGTCATGGGTTGTCCTGCGTTTTCATTTGGATGAATGGTTAGGCCTTTTCGACGGCAACCCGCTTAAGCCCCATGCCAACACTAGCAGGAGCCGTGAGCGAGAAACCGAATTGTTGATAGAGTCGCTGAGCCTGCCCATCTGCCAGCAAGCTGACATAGCCTGACTCCGGCACTTCGCGGGCAATATAGTCCGCGATCTCCGCCATGATCTTTTTGCCTACACCTTGACCCTGATATTCAGGCAGGACTGCAATATCAACGACTTGATAAAATGTCCCGCCATCTCCGATAACGCGGCCCATGCCGATTGTGGTCTGACCGCAAAATATCTGGACGGCAAACAGCGTATTGGGCAGGCCACGTTCTGCGGCCTCAATAGTCTTCGAGCTAAGTCCCGCTGCTGTTCGAAGATAGCGATAGGTTTCGACGGGCGGCGTTGAGTGGACGACAGTGAAAGCGGGTGTTGGTAAGGTCATTCGGGTAACTCCATGTAGAGCCTGAATTAAGTTCGCATATATCACAATGGTCTGGGGGATTGATGTGTTCTCCCCAAGGTTGTATTGCGATCGGATGGGGAGGCTCTCCTCGACGCCTCCAGATGGACTGCTATAAACCCACCTTCTCCAATTCCGTAATATCGCCGGCGCTGATCAACGGCAAATTCCGGCTGATTTGCTCCACCGGCCAGTTCCACCAGGCGATGGCATTGAGGCGGGCTATGGTGTCATCGTCAAAGCGGTAGCGGATCACCCGGGCTGGGTTGCCGCCGACCACGGCGTAGGCGGGCACGTCGCCGGTGACCACGGAGCGGGCGGCGATAATGGCGCCGTTGCCGACATTCACGCCCGGCATGAGCAGAGCTTCATAGCCAATCCAGACGTCGTTGCCAATCACCGTATCCCCCTTGTAAGGCAGCGTGCCCGGTGCGGGGACGGCGCTCTCCCAGCCATTGCCGAAGATAAAGAAGGGGTAGGTGGAGAAGCCGGAGCTCTGGTGGTTGGCACCGTTCATGATGAACTTGACCCCGCGGGCGATGGCGCAGAACTTGCCGATGATGAGCCGGTCGCCGATGAAGGGGAAGTGATAGAGGACGTTGCGCTCAAAGCCTGCCGAGTCTTCCGGGTCGTCGTAGTAGCTATAGTCGCCCACCTCGATATTGGGCCCCTTGATGGTGTTCTTGATAAAGCACACCTGGGGGAAGCCCTTCATGGGATGGGGATTGGCGGGATCGGGTCCGTGCAAGGTGCTCTCCTTTCGAATCTGTCAGCACACTACCGTAAAGGAAGTTGATGACGGTCTGCCACCTTTTTGTGGTGCAGCACCGGCCGGGTGCGGGTTGGCCAGGCTCTGTCGTCCCGTGTCATCTGGCGTATCGACCCGGGGCGGGTTTGTCTCTAGCATTGAGCAGATGCGGGGCAAGGGCTCCGCCACGGGCTTTTGGCAAGGTCCGTCCTACGGACTTTTGGCGGAGAGAACAAGATGAAGATGCGTCACCTGCTTATGCTGAGCGCCCTGCTGCTGGGCGGCTGTGCGGTCAATCCCTATGGCGGCAACCAGGCCCCGGTCAGTGAACCGGACCAGCCTGTGATTCAGCCAGAAAAACCGGTGACCAAGCCGGATGCCGGGGCGCCCCTGCCCAAGCCGGTGGCCCCAACCGGGCTGGCGCTTTCCATGGCAGATGCCTTCGTGCAGGCCCCCGAGGTGCGGGAGCTGGTGAAGAGCGGCAATGCCGTGCTGTTGCTCACCCCGCCCCGAGACGGCACCAATGACGAGCTCGATACTCGCACCATGGCGGCGGCCATGAGCAAGCGGATCCAGTCCAAGAGCGGTTTTCGCTTCGTTGATCCCGGTCAGGTGGCCGCCATCACGGGGCAGCTCGAGTATCAGCAGGGGGGCATGAACCCGGCATCCCTGGTGCGGCTTGGCCGCCAGACAGGGGCCGGTTACATGCTCTATGGGGATCTGGTGTCTGAGGGGAGTCGCTATCGGCTCACCATGAGCCTGATGGAGCTACGCAGTGGCGAGCTGCTCTGGAACGGCAGCCGCTCCGCCAGCCACTAAACATGTCAAGGAGGGTTGATTGCCATTGCATTCAACCCTCTTGTTACCATGACTGCGACTGTTACTGCCCCATCTTCTTCAGAAAATAGGTGATATGCCCCGGCGGCATATCCGGCAGTTCGCCAAAGACGGTGTAGCCCTGTTTCTGGTAGAAGGGCAGCGCCTGGAAGCTGGTGGTTTCCAGATGAAAGTGGGTGATGCCCTGGTCGCGGGCATATTGCTCCATGGCGCCGAGCAGGCGGGCGCCCCAGCCATCCTGGCGGATGCGCTCGTCGATCCAGAGCCAGTCCACGTGCAGCCAGCCCCACTTGATATCGGCGACTATGCCGCCGAGCACCTTGCCTTGTGCATCCTTGATAAAGCTGGCGATCCGCTCGCGCGGATGTGTGCCCGCCTTGTCCGTGTTGTAGCCAGACAGGCCGATCCGCAGGGCATCGAGCTCCTCATCCTGCGGCGGTAGGGGTGGGGTCAGTCGCATATTGGCTCCAAATAAAGGGCTTCCATCAATAACGGCATTGCGGCCGGCGAATCGGAGATCCTCTCTTTCCCGATTATCCGCTTCGACGATTGGGCAAGCGCCTTGCCATCGGGCATGGCCTCAAATCTCTGGAAAATAGCAGGCGGCGATATCGACGGGCTGATCGGGGCAACCGGGCAGGTAGAATTGCCAGCCGGCGTCGGCGAAGGCTCGCAGCTCATTTTCGACGAATTTCAGGGCCAGGCTCAGGGCCTGCAGGGCATCGACACCATAGATGAAGGTCTTGTCGCTCAGCCCCTCCAGTTTTACCTTGCAGCGCCAGTCGCCACTGGCGGATTTGGGATCCGGCTCCGGCGCCTTGATCGCAATTTTCAGGGTCACTTGCTCGCCTTCGATGCTCACGGCCTCGAACTTGGCGGTCACTATGCTCTTCTTCATCTGGATATCCTTTCTCTGCTTGCCCACAATCCCGTTTCGCCAAGGCGATGAGCATGAAATGGTGAGTCTGGACAGACAGCAAAGACCGACTCAGGAAGGCCAGCCTAATGGAACCCGCCTGGGGAGACAATGGCTGGCTGGTACGCAGTGTGAGCGGGATCGGCTTATCCGATCACAGGATCCACGGGGGCCGGTTCTGACGGGGCGGGTGAGCGGGGCTCGACAGAATAATGAAGGGGGCTGGCGGTATCCATATCCGGCGATGCCGCCTATTGGCGAGCGAGTCAATTAGCCGACATTATGACCCGCTGATTCCGCTGATATTCCCGGCTTGATGGTGTTAATATTATCGGCCTGATTGCTAATTTTATTCATGTTGTTGGACAACGGGCAGAGGTTTTGTCTTATGTTATCAGCCGGGAATGAACTGGTCATATTGAGACCAAAATGATACATCTCATTGTCTTTTGAAACAATTCTATTCAAACAGTCATGAATTATTAACCTTGACCTTTATGGCGATTTCAACGATGGTAGCGTGACATTCCCGTTTCATATTGGCTGTCTTATTGACCGCTGGCGGGTTTGCTTTTTCTACAATCTGGTTGATGTGCACAGACATATCACCCGCCTATTACACGGGCTAATAAAATAACAAAGATGACAGACAAATAAGGTGTATATCGCAATGAGTATTGCTATTGCTGAAAAGAAGAACCCAGCTTCAAAGTTGAAATGGGAGAAAAGTGATTCGGTATGGACCATGGGCTTATATGCCACTGCAGTCGGTGCCGGTACACTCTTTCTCCCTATTACTGTGGGCAGTAATTCCCCGGTTATTTTGCTGTTTATATTATTGATGGCATTCCCACTCTCTTATTATTCCCACCGAGCGCTGAGTCGCCTGGTATTATCCAGCTCCCATCGGGAAGGGGATATTACCCATGTGGTGGAGGAGCACTTCGGTGCCAAGGCGGGCAAGCTGCTGATGCTGGTCTATCTGATGGCCTTCTACCCCATCATTCTGGTCTACAGCATCTCCATCACCAATGCCATCGAGAGCTTCATGGTGCATCAGTTGGGGGGCACAGTGCTGAGCCGTGGTTGGCTGGTGCTGGCGGTGATGCTGGGTCTGCATCTGATCCTGCTGACCGGCAAACAGGTGGTGGTGTCGGCCATCAGCGTGCTGGCGCTGCCGATGGTCGCCTTCCTGCTCGGCATCTCCGTTTATCTGCTGCCCCAGTGGAGCCTCTCCTATTTCACCGAGAGTCAGGCGGTGGAGTGGCGCGATCCCGCCTTCTGGAAATCCCTCTGGCTGATAGTGCCCGTGATGGTTTTCTCGTTCAGCCATGCCCCCATCATCTCCTCCTTTACTGCCGCCCAGAAGAAGCGCTGCCATGTGAGCGCCGACGTGCGCAGCAAGCGCATCATCAAGTGCAGCAGTCTGCTGATCTGCGGCAGCGTGCTGTTTTTTGTCATCAGCTGCGTGATGAGCCTGAGTCAGGCGGAAATGGCGCTGGCCCGCACCGACAATATTTCCGTGCTGTCGGCGCTGGCGAACAAGTTTTCCAATCCGCTGATCGCCTATGTGGGTCCGCTCATCGCCATTCTGGCCATGTCCAAATCCTTCCTCGGCACCTCCATGGGGGTGAGCGAGGGAACTGTGAGCATGGTGAGCGGCGCCTGTCAGGGGCTGGGGCTCTCCCTCAGGGAGGTCACCATAGCCCGGGTCTCATCCGTCATCCTGTTTGTCGTGACCGGGATCATCACCTATCTGAACCCCAATGTGCTGGACATCATAGAGAAGGTGAGCGGACCCCTGATCGCAGTGATCCTGTTCCTGCTGCCGGCCTACTCCATCTATCGCCTGCCGGCGCTCGCGCGCTATCGCGGGCCCAGCACACTGTTCGTGATGGTGGTGGGGCTGCTCGCCATCTCGGCCCTCATCTACGATCTGCTCTGACGAGCGAGAGACGGCGCAAAACAACAGGGGCGACCATTTGGTCGCCCCTTTTTCATGCCTGCGCCGTCAGCTCAGCAGGGTCGAGACGCTCTGCCCCGCCATCAGCAGGCCTATGGCCAGCGCGCTGAACCAGACCAGGGTCGCACTGACCAGCAGGTAGCCGCTGGCGACGAACAGGCCATCCCGCTGCAGCATGCCGATGGCCAGCAGCAAGATGGCCCAGGCGGGCATGGCATTGGTGAAGGGAATGGCCCCGAGCGGCAGCATCAGCAGCAGAGCCGCCAGCATGAGCAGCAGGCCGTTGCAGCGGTTGATGGTGCCGCTGCCGGTCAGCAGCAGGAGGCGCGGGCGAATGAAGCGATCGATGCGGGCCAGCAGGTCGGCGCCCTTGTGCAGGGTCGGCTTGAGCTGATCGGCGGCGAAGCGGCGCTCCATCAGGATGGCGGGCAGCCAGGGCACCCGGTTGAGGGTGATGCCGATGCCGATAAACAGGATCAGCAGGCCAAACGGGGTACTGACGCCCGGGATGGAAACAGGCAGCAGGAAGGGCACAGTGAGCAGCACGCAAAACAGCAGCATGCCCTGCTCACCCACCAGGGCCAGCATCTGGCGTAGGCTGATATGGCTCTCCTCGATGGCGTGGGCGGTCGCCCGCAGGGTATCGGAGAGCTTGTGTTGTGGGTCTTTGAGTTGCGCGGCAACCATTCCCGTATGTCCTTCTGGTGAGTTGAACCGGCTCACCATGAGCCGGTTGCGCGCCAGCATACGTGGCAGAGGTTAATCCCTGATGAATAACGGCGGCGGCGATGAGTGGCGTGGTGGCGGGATATGGTCAGCGGCAGCTGAGTGTGATCCTCCCGGCGAAAATGGGCTGATACAGGCCTGGTTTAGGATGGGGGTCAGGGGGCTCTGATATGCTTGGTGGGCACTGGTGCACAAGCAGAGGAACTGTGATGAAACGAGCAGGGATCATGATGATGGGGCTCTTGCTGCCGCTGGGGCAGGCCTGGAGCGCCGACGGCGAGGCAGGACTTGGCTGGCAGGTGACGCCGTTTTTTGGCTACAGCTCGTCCATCGACTTCGAGGCGAACGATGACCCGCAACCCGCGCCTGTCTCCACCAAGCTGGAGTCATTGCAGGGGGATAGTTCCGGCAGCTGGGGCCTGTTCATCAGCAAGGAGGTGGATGACCCCGGCATGATAGAGCTGCTCTACAGCCACCAATCCACCCGCCTCTCCCCGGATCAGTCGGAGCGGCTGACGGTGGATACCCTGCACTTCGCCGGAGCCCTCACCCTGTCGGACAACCTGATGGCTCCCTACATAGGCGCCGGCATAGGGGCGACGCGCTTCGCCGCCTACGACAGCGAGGTGGCCCCTTCCATGTCGCTGGCACTCGGAGTGCAGCCGCGCCTGACCGAGCATCTGGCGCTGCGGGCCGAGGTACGCGGCTACGGCACCCTGGTCAACGACAACAGCCAGTTCCTCTGCAACCCGGATGACTGCGTGTTCAAGGTGCGCGGCGAGCTGGTGACCCAGTGGCAGGCCAATATCGGCCTGACCCTGAGGTTTTGATACCAGCCCTGTGACGTGCCATCTCAGGCAATGCCGCGGGTGATCCGGCTAAGGGACTCGTTGACGTCGAACAGCTTGTGTTGCACCGCGCTGGCGCCCATGGCGAGCACCCGCTGCTCGTGCATTTTCGCGTAGGCGAGGGCGCTCGGTTCAGATCTTGGAGGTAAAGCCAGGCTCCCGGCTGATGGACTCGGCCAGCGGCACGGCGCTGCTGCCCCTGCTCCAGCAGATGCACGAGTGACCTCTTGGTGCGGGCCTGGGATGGCCCGGCGAGCGAGCCACACTCAGCCGCCATCGAACGGCGTTAGTCTTGCGCCGACCAGACCATCACCCACTCGGCGCAGCCGGTGTGGGGATCCTGCTGTTCATCCTCGATCTGAAAGCCCTGAGATAGATAGAAGTCGCAGCTGGCCAGGTTCTGCCGGTACACCTGCAGGCGCAGCGCTGGCCGTTGCCGTTTGGCGTGGGCCAGCAGGGCCTTGCCATAGCCGCGTCCCTGCTGCGCTGGGGTAACAAAGATGGCGGCCAGGGTCTCTTCATACAGGGAATAAAACCCCAGCGCAGTGCCATCTTGCCAGAGCACATAAGAGTCGGCGGCGGGCAGGTAGGTCTCCCGCATCGGCGCCAGGTTGGCGTGCCAGTAGGCCGGGTCGATGAAGTGGTGGGCCTGCAGGGAGGCTTCCAGCCAGATGGTGAGGACGGCCTCGGTGTCGGCCGGGGTGAAGGGGAGGATCTGCATAGGTGTCTCGTCTGGATTCGTCACAAGAAGGGCATGGTAACAGCGCCAGCCTGGCCGTCACCCGGCGGCTGGCCAAAGTGGCGCCCCCATAACAAAAAAGGCGACCTGCGGGTCGCCTGTTGCCGCTTAACCGGCGTAGGGGAGGGAGGAGTGGTGCAGCACTATGCGCACCTTGCCGTCGTCCCCCTTCTTGAAGCCCCAGGTCTTGTCGACCGTGGTCTCCTTGTTGTCCCTGTCTATCAGGTGAACCTTGCCCATGGTGAGGGCCATGTCGCCGTTGATATAGACGGCGGCGTTGTCGTAGTTGTAACTTTTCCAGTTCTTGAGAGCGAAGCCGGTGTCGGCGGGATAGGCCTGATTGTTGCCGACGAAGTAGGCCAGCGCCCCTTCCTGATTGAGGCGGAAGGTCTGTTCGCCCCCGGCCAGAGTGGGCTTGAACAGGACCGGGCCGTTGTTGTAGCCGTAGGCGCCGTCGAGCACGGCAGTGGCCGTCGTTTTGGCCTTCTCGATACCACCGCTGCGGTAGTCATCGCTGATCTGGATCAGGGCCTTGCCCCAGGCATCCTGCGCGGCCTTGATTTCGGCCTCTGTGATGTTGTTGTTGGCGATCTCGGCGGCGCTGAGAGAACCGCTGGCGGTGAGCAGAACGAGAACAATGCCGGATTTCTTGGTGAACAGCGTTTTGGTGAACAACGTCATGGGATGATGACTCCTGGGTTCGCGTTTAAGGAGACCCGGAGTTTATCTATCCGTGATGAATAAAAATTGAACCAGCCGTTCAGTCGCGAGTGGGGAGGGATAGGCATTGCTCCCGTCTCCTCTTCCTCCGTCTCACATCTCTCTCGTCAGCGGGCGCGCAGCAAGCTGCGGTTGGCCGGTGTTGCCGCCAGCAGCCGGTAGGCGAGCAGGGAGAGGGCGAACAAGGCCGGTACCTTCAGCAATTCCCACCAGAGCAACTGCCCCTGCGGGCCAAAGATCATCAGCCACACCACCAGCATCATGTGCAGGCAGTAGAGACCCAGCACCTTGGGAGCCTGGCGTTCCAGCCAGCTGCCTTGGCCCCAGCCCGGGTTGGCCAGCAGCAGGCCGAACAGGCCCAGGCCGAACAGGCCCAGGCCCCAGAGCAGCGAGCCGAGCAGGAAGTCGTGGCGACTGAGGGGCACCGAGGCCCAGTGCAGCAGGCCCCGGGCCTCCAGGGAGTAGAGTGCCATCCCCACGATCAGCAGCAGGGCGCTGCGCCGGGCATCTGGCTGCCAGGCGCGAAAGCGCAGCTCGGTGCCCAGCGCCACGAACAGCAGCGAGAAGAAGGGGCCGTTGCGGGTCAGCAGGGCCCACTCGCCCCCCAGAAGCGGCTGGCCATAGGAGCCGCCGAGCAGGGCCAGCAGGTAGAGCAGCACGCCGAGCACCAGCGCCAGCCGGGGCAGCCCAATTCGATGACACAGTGCCTGCAGCAAGACGGCCAGCATCAGGGCCGGCAGGAACCAGAGATGGATCATGCCACCCACCCACCAGGCGTTGAGCGGATCCCCCAGCTGCATCTGCCACTGGCTCGCCATGGCCGGCAGATAGCCATCGTTCAGTGCCGCCTGCGGGTTGAAGGGGATCAGCAGATAGAGCAGGCTCCACACCAGCCAGAGCCCCAGCAGGGGGCGACAGTAGCGCAGCGCCACCGCCATGGGGTTGCCTGCGGCGAGGGCGGGTTGCAGAAAGTAGCCGGCGCACAGGAAGAAGAGTGGCACCGCGAAACGGCACAGCTGGTTGATGACGCCCCCCAGCCAGAAGTAGAGGGTGCCGTCCCACAGGGCGGGATCGAACGGATTGCTGAAGGGGGAGAGGTGAATGGTCATCACGGCCATGATGGCCACTACTCGCCCGCACTCTATGCTGGAGATGCGCATGATACCTCTTGGCGCCAGGAATTCTGGCCGCACCCTAACAGCCGCAAGCGGCCCCCATCCAGTCATGGCACCGACAAGTGTGACCCCCATCGGCACCCGCTTACCTTTTGTTACCTCGGGTGCGGCCTGGGTTACCGCCCGTGGGCGCAGGATCCCGTTTTGGTGTCGGTAAACGCGCTAGAGCAGGGCAATCAGCACAGTGGCGACGGCGCCTGTCAGCAGCAGGGCTATGCCCCTGCCGGCCGGGCCGTGCAGTTTGTTCCACATCAGCAAACTGGTGAGAGCCAGCAGCAACATGGCCAGCGCCGCCAGATCGCCAAACAGCTGCCAGGAGAGGCCTGTACCCATGCCGCGATGCAGCCGGTTCAGGCTGGCGGCAAAGTTGGCTTGCTGCCGCTCGGTGCGCACCAGCAGGGTGCCCGCCACATAGCTGGCGGCCACGCTCTGGCTGAGGGTGACGCCGCGCATCTCCCAGCGGGCCGGCAGTGTGAGGGGACCCGCCGGGGTGGGCAAGGTTTGCGCCGGGGTGATCATGGCGCGGCCTTCCTCGAAACTGTCCGGATAGTGCCGTTGCAATAGGGTTTTCAGCTCGTCCGGGCTGGCCAGCGGCGCGGTCAGGGCTATCTCCTCACTCGACTTGTCGGTGTGGGGGCCGGGAATGGGCAACACGGCCCTGTGTTGCAGCCACAGGCCGGTGATGCCGTAGAGCAGCATCAGGGTGAGGGTGGCAAAGCCGGCCCAGGCGTGGATGCGGCGCACCCACTTGTTGTTGTGAAGGGGGAGTCTTCTGCGTTTCATTGGTTGCGCTTCATAAAAATCTGGCCAGCGAGGGCTGGCCAGAGAGATCAGGGAAGAGGGTGGGATCAGAAGCGGTAGGCGGCGCTCAGATTCAGCTGACGGGGCGTGCCCGGCATGATCTGGGAGGCGCTGGTGGCGCTGACGAAGTAGTTGTGATCGGTCAGGTTCTCCACGCTCAACTGGGTTTCCCACTGTTGCCAGCGGTAGCCGGCGCGGGCATCGAAACGGGCATAGCCGGGCAGTGTGGTGGTGTTGGCGTTGTCGGCGAAGCGATCGCCCACCGCCGTGACCCCGGTCTCGCCGAACCAGCCCTGCGTGCCGCTCTGGTAGCCGGCGAACAGCTGGCCGTTCTGGCGGGAGACGTTCATCGGCCGCTTGCCCTGCAGATCCGCATCCGCCTTGACCTGCTCGGCATCCTGAATGGCGATGCCGCCGCGCAGGTAGAGCTCGTCGGTCAGCTGGGCGCGGGCGCTCAGCTCTATGCCCTCGGTGCGCTGCAGGCCGGTGAGGATCACCTTGGTGGGATCCAGCGGATCCTTGCTGCGCTTGTTGTACATCTCCAGCCGGTAGACGGAGAGGGTGGTCGCCAGCCTGCCATCCATCCAGTCGCTCTTCACGCCGCCCTCATACAGCCGGGTGTGCTGGGGATCCAGACTGTTGTTCTTGTCACCTGGAGTGATGCCGATCAGCTCCCCGCCCACCGGGGTGAAGGTCTTGCTGTAGGAGGTGTAGAAGGCGTGCTTCTCAAGCGGATTCCACACCAGCCCCAGCCGCGGGCTCAGGCTGGTGACCGAGACGGTCTCTTCTTTGTTGAGGTCGTTGCGGCGGCTGGTGACGGTGAAGTCGTCGCGGCGCAGGCCGCCCAGCAGATGCCAGTCGCCCAGGCTGAGCTGATCCTGCAGATAGAGGCCGTAGCCGCGCACCTTGTGGTTGGCGTCACTGGAGAGCTTCATGGCGCCATCATAGGTGGGCAGTGAGCCCGGATCATAAAGGTTGCCGGCCGGGATAGGGCTGGCGTTCTGGTAGAGCTTGGGGGTGCGCTCCTGCCAGTTCTGCTCGAAGCCGACCAGCAGGCGGTGCTCGATGGGGCCCGTCTGCAACTGGCCTTCGGCCTCCGTGTTGCTGATCAGGCTGTTGGCCTTGAGATCCTGCTGCCAGCGGGAGCGGGTCACCTGATCCCCTTTGACGCTGGTGACATAGGTGTTGTCGAACTGGCTGTCGAGGCTGGTGTAGCCCAGCTGCTGGCGCAGTTGCCACTGATCGTTGATGTCCCAGCTGAGGCGGGAGCGGGTGGACTGCGCCACGTCGTCGATAAAGTCGCGGCGGGTGTCGCTGTAGACATATTCCTTCGGCACGTCGGCCGGGCGGCCATTGACGCCGGGGATGCCGCGATCCGGGGTGCGGTCGTGCTCGTTGCGCTCGTATTGCACCAGCCAGTTCAGCCTGTCGCTGATCTCCCAGTTGACGGAGGGGGCCAGCAGGGTGCGCTTGCTGGTCACGCCGTCGCGGAAACTGTCCTTGTCTTCCTGAGCCAGGTTGAGGCGCAGCTGCACCCGTTCACTCGCCTCGCCGTTGAGGTCGGCGGCCAGCCGCCGGTTGTCGAAGCTGCCGACCAGGGCGCTGACGCTGGACTCCTGCCCCTTCTGCGGCTTCTTGCTGACCCGGTTGATGATGCCACCCGTGCTGCCACGGCCGTAGAGCACGGCGGCCGGGCCCTTGAGCACCTCGACCCTTTCTATGTTGCCAAGGTCGCGGGTGTACTGCATGTCATCGCGAAAACCGTCGAGATAGAAGTCGTTGCTGGCGCTGAAGCCGCGGATGTTGACGCCATCGAAGCGGGTGTCGCCGCTGGCGTTGACGCCCGGGATGCCGGTCAGGGCCTCGCTCAGGGTGGGCTGGCCGAAGGCGGTCAGTTCGCTGGCCTTGACGCTGTCGATGGCCTGCGGCACCAGTTTGGCCGGGGTGTTGGTGCGGGTCGCGGTGGCGACCTCTTCATGCTGGCTGCGTTTGCCGACGACCGTCATGGTCTCGTCTTCGGCGCGGGCGCCGGCGCTCAGGGCCAGCAGAGCCACGCCCAGCAGGGCGCGTGGGTGATTCGGTGTGTACATATTGCGAGTTGACTCTTGAGGAAGCGACCTGATGGCCTGAACTTATTGATTTATTTATAATTATTGGTTTCTCTCCTGTGAGAGGATGCTAATGATATTGATTTTCATTAGCTCTGCAACATAAAGATGTGATGAGCATTGGCAAGGGGATCGGATGGAACGCAGCGGCCGGCAGGGTCGTGCCACTGGGTGCCAGGGGCGGTTTGGGGCCCATGGGGGAGGCCGCGTGGTCACCGGCTCTGGGTGCCCTGTTTGCCGGTGGATGTCAGCTGCTTGCCCAGCACCAGCCGAGGGGCCGGATCCGTCTGCAGCGGAATGTCTTGCAACGGCGTGCCCAGCAGGTTGCGGTGGATGATGTTGGCCGCCATCCGGCCGAGGGCCTGATAATTGCTGATGGTACCGACGGTACAGCCGTGCTCGACAAACAGCTCGGCGCTGCAGATGGTGGGGATGCCTGCCTCGTTGAGGGCGGCCAGCAGCTCGGGGGCGATGGAGAGCAGATAGCTGTCGGCGGCGAGGAAGACGATGCGCTGGCGGGCATCCTGTTGCAGGCGTTTGAGCTCGCTGGCCAGTCGCCGCTTGTCAGGCGCTATGCGCCAGGTGGTGAGATCCCATTGATAGCGCTTGGCTTCGCGCAGCAGCAGTTCACCGGTCAGCAGAGTGTTCTGCTCGCGGGGGTTGAAGGGTAGCAGCAACCCCTTGTCGGTGGGCAGGTGCTGGCGGGCGTTGGCGAGCTGGAGCGCCATCGGCACCATGTTGCTGGTGCCGGCCACCATCCGGTTTTTCGCCTTGTCATCTGACAGGAAACCGGCCCCTACGGGATCGGACACAATACTGAAAATCAACGGCTTGCGATTGCCCACCAGGCTCTTGACCATGGCCGTGGCCGTGGTCCCGAAGCTGTAGATGTAGTCGTAGCGGGCGAGGGAGGGCAGCAGCTGCTGGCGCAGCAGGGGGGCGAGGACGGTTCTGTCCTGGTTGGCATTGAAGGTGACGAAGGTGGGTTGATGGCCTAGCCGGATCAATTCGGCGCGAAAGCCGCGCTCGGCATCCGTTTCGCCGCGCCACAGCACCATGGCGATGGTCAGCGCCTGGGCGGGAAGAGCGAGCAGCAGGCAGCAGCAGATGAGCAGGCGTAACGGCATGATGATCTCCTCTTCGTGGTTCTGTTGAGCCTAGATCATGAGCCGGACGGCGGCTGGCCTGCTCCTCCTCACGGGCCAACAAAAAAACGCGCCGGCATAAGCCGGCGCGCTCTGTTTCTGGCTGAGAGCCGAGATTAAAAGTCGTAACGGGCCGCCAGCTGGAAGTCATCCTTGACGTTGAGCTTGCCGCTCTCCTTGCTGTCCAGGTTGTTGATGCGGTAATCGCCGATGACGCGCAAGTTCTTGTTGAACTTGTACTGGGCGCCCAGGGTGTAGTAGTCGATGGAGTCGTAATCGCTCTTGCCGTCCTGCTCCACCTTCTGCTTGTTCCACAGCGCCATCAGGCCGAAGCCGTTCTCGAAGTTGTAACCGAGCGCCCCTTCCCAGCCCGTGTGATCCTTGCCGGTAGCCAGGAAGTCGGTACCGTCGGCATAGCTCAGGGCAGCATAGACGGCCTTGTTGTCGTACTTGGCGGAGAGCAGCCACAACTTGGCATCCTCTTCCCCGTTCTTGTCGCGGATACCCACGTTGTAGGCGGTACCCAATGCCAGGTTGAACGGGAAGGTGTAGGCCACGGCGGCGCCGTAGGCAGCATCGCTGTCCTTGCTGGTGGTCTCTTCGGTGTCACCGCCATCGAACTTGTAGCTGGTGTCTACCTGGAAGCCGTTGAACAGACCCGAGTATTTCAGCACTGAACCGGCGCGGTTGGTGGCGAAGGTGTCAGTCTTGGCGCCGAGGGCGTCGTTGCCGTAGCCATCGGAGAGGGAGACATCAGTCCAGTCGGCCAGGAAGCCGGGGGCCCCTTTCTGGCGACCGAAGGTGATGTTGCCCCAGTCGGCACCGACACCGGCGAACGCCAGACGGGTGCGCAGGTTGTCGGAGTTCTCGCTGATGGTCTTCTCGCTGTCGTTGATGTACATCTGCACTTCGTACTGGGCCAGCGCCTTCAGTTTGCTGTTGATCTGGCTATCCACCTTGGCGCCGAAGCGGACAAACTGGTTGGCACCCTGCTTGTCGCTGTACTCCTGAGTGCCGTTCGGATGGGTAGTGTCGACCCCTTCCTTCTTGTCACCGAAGAACTGGCCGGCATAGATGCGGCCGTACAGATCCAGGGTGGTGGTGTCATTTTTGTAAACTTCAACGGCTTGCGCCTGGAAGGCCGCGGTGAGAGCCAGTGCCACTACAGTCAGCTTTTTCATCTTAATCCCTTGTGTTGCAAGCTTTTGTTTTAAAGACGGGGCCATGCTAGGTGAGGGGGATGACAGCGGGGTGACACTCAAGTGACGTGTCAGTGGCGATTTGATGTCAGTTTGGTGAAGGGCCGTGATTTGTGTGGCGATCCGCCACTTTTGCGCGCAAAGGTTTGCCCTTGTGATAGAATGCCGCCCGTTTTCGAGCTCCAAAGGTTGGATATGCGATGAGACGTGAACTGGCAATCGAGTTTTCCCGAGTGACGGAAGCGGCTGCACTGGCTGGCTACAAGTGGCTCGGACGTGGTGACAAGAATATCGCCGATGGGGCAGCCGTAGCGGCCATGCGCCATATCCTTAATCAGATCCAGATCGATGGTGAGATTGTGATCGGCGAAGGTGAAATTGACGAAGCCCCCATGCTCTACATAGGCGAGAAGGTGGGCACGGGTCTGGGCGATGCCGTGGATATCGCGGTCGATCCGATCGAAGGTACTCGCATGACCGCCATGGGCCAGGCCAACGCCTTGGCCGTGCTGGCCGTCGGCGACAAGGGCTCCTTCCTCAAGGCGCCCGACATGTACATGGAAAAACTGATCGTGGGTCCCAAGGCCAAGGGTGCCATCGACCTGGATCAGGCCCTCGAGCTGAACCTCAAGGCCGTGGCCAAGGCGCTGGGCAAGCCGCTCTCCCGCCTGACCGTGATCACCCTGGCCAAGCCGCGTCACGACAAGGCTATCAAGGAGATGCAGGGACTGGGCGTGCGGGTGTTTGCCATTCCCGATGGCGACGTGGCGGCCTCCATCCTCACCTGTCTGCCGGACAGCGAAGTCGACATGCTGTATGGCATCGGCGGCGCGCCGGAAGGGGTGATCTCGGCGGCGGTGATCCGTGCGCTGGATGGTGACATGCAGGCTCGCCTGATGCCCCGTCACAAGGTCAAGGGCGACAGCCCGGAAGTGCGTGCGTTGGGCGAACAGGAAATTGCCCGCTGCGAGGCGCTCGGCATAGACGTGAACAAGGTGCTTAAGCTGGAAGACCTGGCCAAGAATGACAACGTCATCTTCTCGGCCACCGGCATCACCAAGGGTGATCTGCTGGATGGCATCACCAGCGATGGCGTCATGGCGACCACGGAAACCCTGCTGATCCGTGGCAAGTCACGCACCATTCGTCGCATCAAGTCGATTCACTTCCTGGATCGCAAAGACAGCGTGGTGCGCGACATCATTCTGTGATGCGCTGACGCTGCTGTTGAAAAAGCCCGACGGCTGTTGCCGTCGGGCTTTTTGTTGTCTGCGGGCTGAGACTACACCCTGACTGGCCACTATTTCACGGGCGCGGGGGATAAGGCTAAGGGGAATCGCGGCCCTTTGATAGACTGGTTCGCCACGCACAGGAAAGCGTTACATGGAATGTCGTCAAGGTTGTGGAGCCTGTTGCATTGCCCCCAGTATCAGCAGTGCCATTCCGGGCATGCCCGCCGGCAAACCGGCCGGAGTGCCCTGCATCCAGCTCGATGTGCGGCTGGGCTGCAAGATCTTCGACCAGCCGGATCGCCCTCTGGTGTGCAGCGGTTTTAGACCCATGCCGGATGTGTGCGGCTATCACAGGGAGGAGGCAATCTGGCTCATAGGTGAGCTGGAGCGGCTGACGGCATAAGCTGGCTGCGGCGTAACATCAGAGCAGAACAGATAAAAGAGAGGCCGCAATTGCGGCCTCTCTTGTTGGTGCTTTTGGCGCAGGGGCCAGGATTAGACATCGGCCAGTTGCAGGGCCTGCCGATAGTACTCGTTGGCCTTGTTGGTGAGCCTGCGTTTGTCCATTACCTGGCCGAGGGCGTGGTAGACGGCGGCACTCGGTGCCTTCGCCACCGCCTGCTCCAGCAGTCGCTGGGCTTCGTCCAGCTGGCCGGCCAGCAGATAGGTCTGGGCCAGTGCGGCGTCGACACCCGGCTGATCCTGGATCTTCTGCAACAGGGTCAGCATGGGCTGGTAGTTGTCGAGCTTGAGCCTGGGCAGGCGGGCCAGCAACTGGGGGGAAACCTGCTTGCGCAGCGCATCCAGCCAGAGTTCGGCGGCTTCGTTGTCGGCGCCGAGCTGGCGCAGCCGATCGCCATAGCAGGCCAGCAGATCCGGATCCTGGCGCAGCTTGCGCGGCAGATCCTGCCAGACAGGGCGCAGGGTATCGAGGGCGCCGCTGGCGGCTTTGAGCCGGCCACGCCAGGCCTGATGCAGCAGATCCTCTTCCTGTTTGGGGGTCAGCTTGCCCACCTTGTGCAGGGCGGGGATGAGATCGATGAGGGCTGCCCAGTCCTCGCGCGCCAGGTGTACCTGACGCAGTTGATCCAGCACCATGGGGTGACGTGGATTGAGGGCATAGACGGATTCCAGCATGGCCAGCGCCGTGTCGTACTGGCCCTGCTCTATCTGCAGCTGGGTCTGGGTCAGGGTCAGCGCCAGTTCGGCCTTGGGGTTCTCCTCCTGCGCTTTTTGCAGGTATTGATCCCGGCGCACGTCATCGCCACGGGCCTGGGCGGCCTTGGCGGCGCTCAGGTAGTTGAGCAGCGGTGTGTCGCTGTTGCTGGCGCCCTTGAGCATCAGCTTCTCGGCCTGGCTGTAGTGACCTTCGGCCATGGCCAGGGTGGCGGCCACGGTCTGCTGGTTGGCCTTGCGGCGTCGACGTGAGCCGTACCAGCCCAGCGTCTTGCGACGCAGTCCGAACACCCGGCCCAGCACCCACTCGACAATGAGCAGGGCGCCATAGAAGAGCACGGCCAGGATCACGGCGCTGGTGACCGAGGACTCCACCGTGTAGTTACCCAGGGCGATCAGCACATACCCCTTGTTGCCGGAGGCTTGCGGGCCGAATATCAGCCCCGCCACCATCACGGCCACCAGAACAATCAGACGAATCATGGTGCCCTCCTCAGTTGCTGGCCAGAATGCGTTGCAGGCGCTCGGTCAGCACCTCTTCCAGCATGGCTTGGGTCTTGAAGCGATCCGGATAGTCGAACTGGATCTGCTCACCCTTGAGCTTGTCCAGTTCGGACTGCATGTAGTGGGTCGCGCTGTTGTCGGTATCGAAATACTGGGTCAGCCAGCGCTGTGCCTTCTCCAGACTGTCGTCATACAGGGCCTGCTGCTCGCGGTAGACGGCGAGCTGGGCTTGCAGCAGCTTGGTCTTGAGGTTCTCGCGCAGGAAGATCTCCTGTTGTGGGGAGAGCAGAGCTTCCACGGCGCCATCGCGGCGACGTATGGTGATGAAGTTCTCGGTGAACTTGACCCAGTTCTTCTTCAGGTTGCTTTCCCACTCGTCCGGGTTGGTGCTGACGGCCTGATCCGGTTCGATTTTCGCTTCCGGCATGCTGACGGTGGAGAGTGGCAGCAGCTCGATCTGATCGGAGAGGGCGGCCAGCTTCAGGGTCAGCCCTTCGCGATCGACTCTGGGCATCCCCTTGAGCTGGGCTATGTCTGCCGCCAGCGCCTTGCGAATGGGCATCAGGCTGGGGTCGTTGAGCGCCTTGATGCGCTCGTCGGCATTGCCGAGCAAGGTGATGGCGGAGATGAGGTCATGCTCCAGCCACAGCTTGCGGCCCGCCATGCGCACCAGATATTCGGATTCGGCCAGCATCCAGTCGTTGGGGCGCTTGTCGTTGAGATCCAGCACCCGGTTCTGCAGGCCCTTGAGCTCGTCTTGCAGCAGTTGCTGCTGCTTGCCGAAGGCGGCCAGCTGTTCACTCTCCTTGCTGTTGCTCTGATCCAGTTTGCTCATGGCCTCGGCCAACTGCAGCTTGAGCTGATTCAGTTCCCCCTGCTGGGCCACCGCACTCTTGTGGCCGTGCAGGTAGAGACCGCCGGTCAGGCCGAGGGCCAGCAATATGGCCACGCCGCCCAGCAGGGCGCCGGAACGGCTCTTGCCGCCGTTGACCACGGCGGTCGGCTGGGGCTTGACCTGGGTTTCTTGTTGTTCAGTCATTCCATCTTCCTCAGTTCCAGAGCGGCCGTCAGGGCCTGGTTGGATGCACCTTGGGCAATCGTGATTCGGGTAAAGCCCGCCGCCTCGGCCATCTCGGCCACGCGGGGGCTGGGCACCACCAACAGGCGGTCATAAAGCCAGGGGTGCTGCTGGCCGGGAACCAGTTCCAGCAACCGCTGCAACAATTCGCCACTGGTGATGAGCAGGCTGTCGAGCCCGGCAGTCTGCCAGTGGCGAGTCAATGCGTCCCCGTCTAATTCGGGGTAGTGGCGCTCATAGGCCGCACAATAGTGCACCAGAGCACCGCGTGAGGCCAGCGTCCGGGCGATGAGATCCCGACCGCCATTGCCGCGCAGGATCAGCACCCGCTTGCCGCTCACCTGTTGCAGGGTGGGCAGGGCCAGCAGCCCTTCGCTGCGCGGATCGTCCGGGCAGCTCGCCGCTATGCCTGCGTCGGCGAAGGCGTCTGCGCTGGCCTGACCGACCGCAAAGTAGTCAATATGTGGCCAGGTCTGACCAGTTTGCAACAGAAAATGATGAGTAAAATGAACTGCATGCATGCTGACGGCTATGACGATGTCAGCCTGGGGCAGCAGTTCGGGCAGGCGAGAGAGTTCGCTGCCCGCCACGGTTTCCAGCAGCGGACAGCAGAGCGGTGCGTGACCGTGCCGGCGCAACAGCTGCACCAGCTCAGCGGCCTGAGCGGCCGGGCGCACCACCAGCGGGACCATCAGGCAGCGCTCAATGGTTGTGGCCATGATCCGGCACGACCCGCACTCATGCCCGGTAGACCTCGGCCAGGATGATGTCGGCACCGGCCGCCAGCAGGCGCTGGGCCAGGGTGTGGCCCAGCGCCTCGCCGTCGGCCAGCGGGCCGCGGATCTCGTCGCGGACCACCTGACTGCCATCCGGACTGCCCACCAGGCCGCGCAACCAGACCTCATCCCCCTGCACCAGGGCATAGGCACCGATAGGCACCTGACAGCCCCCTTGCAGGGCGCGGTTCATGGCGCGCTCGGTCAGCACCCGGATCCGGGTCTCGGCGTGCTCCAGCGGTGCCAGCAGGGCATGCAGCTCGTGATCGTCGAGGCGGCATTCGATGCCGACCGCCCCCTGGCCGTTGGCGGGCAGGCTCTGCTCCGGCTCGATGAAGGCGGTGATGCGGTGTGCCATCTCCAGCCGTTTCAGGCCGGCGGCAGCGAGTATGATGGCGTCGTATTCACCGGCATCCAGCTTGGCGAGACGGGTATTGACGTTGCCGCGCAGGTCGCGGATCACCAGATCCGGGCGGGCGGCGCGCAACTGGCACTGACGGCGCAGGCTGGAGGTGCCGACCACGGCACCCTGCGGCAGTGCTTCTATCTGGCTGAAACGGTTGGACACGAAGGCATCGCGCGGATCTTCGCGCTCGCAGATGGTGTGCAGGCCCAGTCCCTCGGGGAACTCCACCGGCACATCTTTCATGGAGTGAACGGCGATGTCGGCGCGCCCCTCCAGCATGGCGGTCTCCAGCTCCTTGACGAACAACCCCTTGCCGCCCACCTTGGCGAGAGGGGTATCCAGGATCTTGTCACCCTGAGTGCTCATGGGTACCAGCTTGACCTGCAACTCTGGGTACAGGGCTTCCAGCCGGTCTTTGACGAAGTTGGCCTGCCACAGGGCCAATGGGCTCTTGCGAGTGGCAATTTTCAGGGTTCGGGCTGCCATATCAATCAGTTGTTTCATCTTTAGAAGGAAAACGATCTTACCACCCTTTGCAGGGGCTTTCATGGCGCAGCCAGCAAAAGCGGGGCCAAGCTCAAAAAGGGGGGCTGAAAATGATTTTCATTAAGTTGAATTAATTTATTAATTCATTGAATCTATTAATTTTTATTGCTTTCCATTGATACTGTTCAGCTGCCAGTCATAAATAATCCGGTGATTCAGTGCGGGCTTGTTTACCACCGCAGTTTGCATTGTTAACATGATCACACTTTTTTGACGTCTCCCCGTTTTGGTGCGTCATTTCTTACCTCGGTATAGGCAGGGCATTGCTGGTAAAACTCGATACGCTGGTGGCGCGCTACGACGAACTCAATCGTCTCAAGACGCAACGGGCGTTAGGTCTCATGAGTCGCTATGGGCAGCAGGTCTTCCAACTGCTGCCTGTCATGCTGCACTTCAATCATCCCCTGTTGCCCGGTTATGTAGCAGGTGATGTGCCACACGGCATCTGGAGTTTTACCGCCAACGAGGCCCAGCAGGCCTTCATCCAGGATCTGTGCCAGAACGCCAACTGCCAGAACGGCCTCGCTACCCATGACAAGTCGATCCAGGGGCTCTACTCCATGGGCAGCACTTCGTCCATCGGTCAGTGCTGCCACTCGGATCTCGACATCTGGGTCTGCCACGTGGCTGGTTTGTCGCAGGAGCGGCTCGAGCTGCTGGATCTCAAGTGCCAGCAACTCTCCAAGTGGGCCGAGCAGCGCGGCGTCGATCTCAACTTCTTCCTGATCCCCGAGGACAAGTTCCGCCAGCGCAACGATGCCCAGATGCAGGGGGAGAGCTGCGGCAGCGCCCAGCACCTGCTGCTGCTCGACGAGTTCTACCGCAGCGCCATGCTGATCGCCGGCAAGCGCCTGCTCTGGTATCTGGTGCCTGCCGAGTATGACGATCGCTACGACGAGTACGTGAACGGCCTGTTTGCCCACGGCAAACTGAGCCAGGACGACTGGCTCGATCTCGGCGGCTTCAACCGCATTCCCGCCGAGGAGTATTTTGGCTCCGCCTTGTGGCAGCTCTATAAGGGCATCGACTCCCCTTACAAAGCCGTACTCAAGTCGGTGCTGATGGAGGCTTACTCCCACGAGTATCCCAACACCCGCCTGCTGTCTGTCACCAGCCGCGACTGGTTCCAGCACAACGAGGGCATGCACTACCGGCTCGACAACTACTGCCTGATGCTGGACAAGGTGACCAACTACCTCAAGTCCATCGGCGACATGCAGCGGCTGGATCTGGTGCGACGCTGCTTCTATCTGAAAGTGTGTGACGGCCTCAGCCATCCGAAGGAGGATCACTCCCCGGCCTGGCGCCGCGAGCAGATGACCCAGTTGGTGGCCTACTGGGGCTGGAGCCCGGAGCGGCTGCATCATCTGGATCACCGCCAGGAGTGGAAGGTCGAGGACGTCAAGGTGGCCCACGCCGAGCTGCTGGAAGCCCTGATGCAGAGCTATCGCAACTTGATCCAGTTTGCCCGGCGCAACAACATCAGCGAGTCCATCAACCCGGAAGATATCGGCATACTGTCGCGCAAGCTCTATGCCGCCTTCGAGAGCCTGCCGGGCAAGGTGCAGCGCATCAACCTGACCATAGCGCCGGATTTGAGCGAACCGGATCTCAGCCTGGTGCAGGTGCCCCACGGCCGGCTGAATCGCGCCGGCTGGTATCTCTACAAGCACTCCCTCGAACCGGCGGACATCATAGGCCGGGCACCGCTAGAATATAACGGCTACATCAGCAAGCTGGTCTCCTGGGCCTACTTCAACGGCCTGCTGACGCCCCAGTCCCGGGTGCACCTGTTCAATCAGGGCTCGGATCTGCACATAGACAACCTGCACCAGTTCTGTCGTGACCTGTCCGGCACCTTCCCGGTCAAGTATCCCCGCGCCACCAACCTGGCCCTCAGCCGTCCGTGCGAGATCCGTCAGCTCTCCATCTTCCTCAACCTGGAGACGGATCCGACCAGCCACTGGGTGGGTCAGGTGATCGAATTCGACGCCAATGCCGCCGATGTGTTCTCGTTCGGCCGCAATCTGGAGTGTCTGGTGGGATCCGTGGACCTGGTCTATCGCAACTCCTGGAGCGAGATCCGCACCCTGCACTTCCAGGGGGATGAAGCGGTAGTCGATGCCCTCACCACCATACTCGGCAAGATGCACCAGGATGCCGCTGCCCCCGAGATGATAGAGGTGTTCTGCTACAGCCAGCATTTCCGCTCTCTGGTGCGGACCCGTTTCCAGCAGCTGGTGGCCGAGTGCATCGAGCTGCGCCTCGCCCGTGACAAGCAGCAGCTGGTCAAGACGCTGGCGCTGGGGAAAGAGAAGTACGGCATCTTCTTCGAGCGCCGTGGGGTGTCGGTCAAGAAGCTGGAAAACGCCATCGACTTCTACCGTCACATCTCCCACAACAAGCTGGATCACCTGCCGCTGCGGCTCGACAAGACCCACAGCCAGCACCTGCCCGGTATCGTAGACTCCTACGCCAGCGAAGGGCTGGTGCAGTTCTTCTTCGATACCCGGGATGCGGGGACCAACATCTATATCCTGGACGAGGCGAACCGGGTGGAGATCTACCAGCATTTCGCCGGCAACAAGGATGAGCTGGTGCAGGGGGTGAACCGTTTCTACACCTCCAGCCACGAGCGTTTCAGCGATGCGGGCCAGTTCAGCAACTTCAACCTGCCCCAGTACTACGAGATAGTGCAGGTCAACGGCGAGCTGGAGGTGATCCCCTACCGCAGCCAGGGGCCGCTGCGTGATGGCGCAGGCCAGACCCGCGAACTGGGCTCGGCGACGGGGTAGCGCCAGGGGCCGGGTATGGGGTGGCCGACAAGGCCCTCTTGCTGACGCGGATCCTCGAACTTGCCAAATAAAAACGGCCTGCAGATGCAGGCCGTTTGGCTATCCGGAGCTGGCTCAGTCCGCGAGGCGGGCCAGCAGCCAGCTGCGAATGTCGTCAAGCTGGGGGCGACAGATCTCATGGCGCATTGGGTACTCGTGCCATTCGAGCGTCAGCCCTGCCGCTTCCAGCCTGTTCTTGGCGTCCCAGCCCATGGAGAGGCTCACCACGTCGTCATAGATGCCGTGCATGTAGCAGATGGGCAGGTTGCGAGCGGCCTCGTTCATCTCCGCCAGCAGGGCGTCGGGCGCCGCCAGATAGGTGGACATGCAGAGCAGCCCGGCCAGCCGTGCCGGATGGCGCAGGGCGGTGAAGGAGGCGATGACGCCGCCCTGGGAAAAACCGGCCAGCAGGATGCGCTCGGGAGCAAAACCTTCGGCCACCAGCTGCTCCAGCAGGGCGGCGATGCGATCGGCGGATTCACGCACATGGGACTCCACGGCACGGTCCGCCGGATCGTCGAAGCTCTTGATGTCGTACCAGCCGCGCATCTTGTAGCCCATGTTGATGGTGATGGGCCGCTCCGGCGCATCGGGCAGCAGATGGCGCACCGGCAGGTCGGCAGGCAAGTCCAGCGCATCCACCAGCGGTGCCAGACCCGCGCCGGAATCCCCCAGCCCGTGCAGCCAGATCACGGCGTGGCGGGCGTCCTGCGGATGTAGGTCGATCATGGGAATACCACAGCCTCACCGGCCTGGGTGGTACAGGCCTTGGTCAGCAGGGCCTTGAGTTCATGGCCGAAGCGGTTGTCGATCCAGGTTTCCCCTTGCAGCTCGAAGTGGAAACCGTTCTCGCGGGTGGCGACCCAGATCTGGTGCAGGGGTTCCTGCTTGTTGATGATGACCTTGGTCTTGTTCTCGAACGACAGGGTCAAGACCCCGCCGGCGCGTTCACAATCAATATCCGGATATCCTGCATCGACGGTGTCTTCCACATATTGGAAAAAGGCGTCGGTCAGGGCGTGATACTCGTGATCCTTCATCGGTTTATCCTGTTGCTTTTAACAATGTGAGTGCGATTATAGA
This sequence comes from Aeromonas piscicola, assembly GCF_000820005.1. Lineage (GTDB taxonomy): Bacteria > Pseudomonadota > Gammaproteobacteria > Enterobacterales > Aeromonadaceae > Aeromonas > Aeromonas piscicola. Next base: position 143,598 of record NZ_CDBL01000052.1, read on the forward strand.
GGGCCAAAAATTTTTTCGCAGCGAACCATTATGATTACCCAGCTTACCAAGTGTCTGCTTGCCACTCTTCTGTCTCTTGGTTTGGCCGCGTGTGGCCTGACGGGGCCGCTTTACATGCCGCCCCCCGAGCAGCCCCAGACCCAGAGTACACCGCAAGCACAGACGCCTGCGACCGCCGAAGCCGCCCCAGAGGCCGCGCCGCAATAATTCAGGAAGGAACCGCCCCTTGGATCACTTTAACTACGACGCCGACGGCCAGCTTCAGGCCGAACACACCTCGCTGCAATACCTTGCCGAGCAGTACGGCACTCCGCTGTACGTATACTCCCGCGCTACCCTTGAACGCCACTGGCATGCCTTCGATCAGGCCGCAGGCGATATTCCCCATCTGATCTGCTATGCGGTCAAGGCCAACTCCAACCTGGCGCTGCTCAACCTGCTTGCCCGCCTGGGATCGGGGTTTGACATCGTCTCTGGCGGCGAGCTGTCGCGGGTACTGGCGGCGGGCGGCGATCCGGCCAAGGTGGTCTTCTCCGGCGTGGCCAAGAGCGAGGCCGAGATGCGCCTCGCGCTGGATAAAGAGATCCTCTGTTTCAACCTGGAGTCGGAAGCCGAACTGGAGCGTCTGAACCGGGTGGCGGGCAGCATGGGCAAGAAGGCCAGGGTCTCGGTGCGGGTCAACCCCGACATCGATGCCGGGACTCATCCCTACATCTCCACCGGCCTCAAGCAGAACAAATTCGGCATTCCCATCGAGCAGGCGCCCGCCATCTATCGCAAGGCGGCGGCCATGGCCAACATAGAGATCAAGGGGGTGGATTGCCATATCGGCTCCCAGCTCACTGAATTGACGCCCTTTATGGAGGCGGCCGACAAGCTGCTGCGGCTGATCGACGAGCTGGCGGCGGAAGACATTCATATCCATCACCTGGACGTGGGCGGCGGGCTCGGGGTCAACTATGGCGCCGAGCAGCCACCGCACCCCACTGAATATGCCGAGGCGCTCAAGCAGAAGCTGGCGGGCCGGGATCTGACCCTGCTGTTCGAACCGGGCCGTGCCATCGTCGCCAACGCCGGCGTGCTGCTGACCCGGGTGGAGTACCTGAAGCCGGGTGAAACCCGCAACTTCGCCCTGATCGATGCCGGCATGAACGATCTGCTGCGTCCCTCTCTCTACGGCGCCTGGATGAACATCATAGAGGTGGACAGCCGCACGGCCCATGAGCCGGCGCTGTACGACGTGGTCGGCCCCGTGTGCGAGACGGGTGATTTCCTCGGCAAGGAGCGTACTTTGGCCATAGGCGAGGGGTCCCTGCTGGCGGTTCGCTCCGCCGGTGCCTATGGCTTTACCATGTCATCCAACTACAACACCCGTCCACGCGCGGCCGAGGTGTTGGTGGATGGCACGCAATCCTTCCTCATCAGAGAGCGCGAGCAGTTGGCCGATCTCTGGCGCGGTGAGCATCTACTGCCCTGAAAACAGGAAGGCACCACGGCGATGGGATGGTCCAGACGCGTCTCTGTGTGCGTTGAACGCGCGAGCAGTTGACCGATCGCCGGTGTCGCGAGCATTTACTGCCTAAAGGGTACAGGAACGCACGATGTTGATAGATTTTTCCAAGATGCACGGGCTGGGCAATGACTTCATGGTGGTGGATGGCGTCACCCAGAAGGTGTTTTTCAGCAATGACGTCATCAAGAAGCTGGCGGATCGCCACTTCGGGATCGGCTTTGACCAGCTGTTGCTGGTGGAGCCGCCCTATGATCCTGAACTCGATTTTCACTACCGTATCTTCAATGCCGATGGCAGCGAGGTGGAGCAGTGCGGCAACGGTGCCCGCTGTTTCGCCCGTTTCGTGCGCCTCAAAGGGCTGATCAACCGGGATCGCATCGCGGTCAGCACGGCCCGCGGCCGCATTATCCTGCAGCTGGAAGGGGAGAATCAGGTCACGGTCAACATGGGTGTCCCCCAGTTTGAGCCGGGCAAGATCCCGTTTAGGGCCCAGAAGGCGGAAAAAACCTATCTGTTGCGGGCGCAAGAGCATACTGTGATGTGTGGTGTCGTCTCCATGGGCAACCCTCACTGCGTCATCGAAGTGCCGTCGGTGGCCGAGGCGCCGGTCGAGACACTGGGCGCCATCATGGAGCGGCACGAGCGTTTCCCCGAGCGGGTCAACGTCGGCTTCATGGAGATGGTCAACGCCACCGAGATCAAGCTGCGGGTGTTCGAGCGCGGGGTGGGCGAGACGCTTGCCTGCGGCACCGGCGCCTGTGCGGCGGCGGTGATCGGCATCAGTCAGGGCAAGCTCAAGGAGCGGGTCACCGTCAGTCTGCCGGGCGGCAAGCTGACCATCGCCTGGAAGGGACCGGGTCAGCCGGTCTATATGACGGGCCCGGCCGAGCATGTGTTCGACGGCCAGATAGAGTTGTAGGCATGGGGCGGAGATGACTCCGCTCTGCCAAGCGCTAATGTCGGGGCCTTGTGCCCCTTTTTCGGATGGACCAACCAAGTTATGAGCGAACTCAAACGGCAGGAATCACTGGTGGATGAAGCCACAGTGCTGGAGTACCTGGCCCGTTATCCCGAGTTTTTCCAGCGCCACGCGGCCATGCTGGATCGGATCCGTATTCCCCACGAGCGCAAAGGCTCGGTCTCGCTGGTCGAACGCCAGATGGACCGGCAGCGCGAGCGCATCGAGCAGCTGGAGCAGGAGATCACCGAGCTGATGGGGATCGCCAGCGAGAACGAGCGGATCTTCCGGGTCTACGCCGATCTCTACGGCGAGCTCTACGGCTGCCAGACCCTGTTCGAAGTGAGTGCCGTGATGGGCAAGGCCTTCGTGCAGCGACTGCGGCTGACCGGCCTGCGGCTCTGGCTCAGCCCGAAGAAATTCCAGTTGAGCGGCCCAGAGCTGCGCTTCATGGCGGAGGGCAAGCAGCTCGAGCAGCTGCTGGGCCAGCGGCTACCGGGGCAGGATTACTATTTTGGTCGCCTCAACCAGAGCGAGAAGCAGGCGCTGTTTGGCCACGATGTGCTGGTCAACTCCGTCGCCCTGATGCGGCTCGGCGATCTCGGCGTGCTGGCCTTCGCCAGCTCGGATCCCAGCCACTTCAGCCCCCACAACGACACCCTGCTGCTGGGTCAGTTGGGCCGCTTGCTGCAACTGCGCCTGCCCGAGCTGGTTCGTGGCTAAGGCACCGTCTCCTGCCGCCGAGCCCCTGCCGGCCAGCCTGGCTGATGAGTTGGCGGCCTTTATCGAATACCTGAGGGTCGAGCGCCAGCTCAGCCCTCATACCCGCAGCAACTACCGCTCTCACCTGGAGATCATGACCGCCGAGCTGGTCAGGCTTGGCCTGAGCGACTGGACCCGGCTCGAAGCGAGCCAGGTGCGCAGCCTGGTGACCCGGATGCACAAGGCCGGGCTGGTGCCCAGCTCTCTCGCCACCAAGCTCTCCGCCCTGCGCAGTTTTTGCGACTGGCAGGTGCGCCAGGGGCGGCTCACCGCCAACCCGGCCCGTGGCATAGCGACCCCCAAGCAGGGGCGACCCCTGCCCAAGAACCTGGACGTGGACGAGATGTACCAGCTGCTCAATATCACAGACGAGCAGGATCCGCTGGCGGTGCGGGATCGCGCCATCATGGAGCTGATGTACTCTTCCGGCCTACGCCTTGCCGAGCTGGTGGGGCTCAATCTGACGGACATCAAGCTCGATGATCGTCAGCTCAAGGTGACCGGCAAGGGCGCGCGGGAGCGGGTGCTGCCCATGGGGCGGATGGCGGTGGAGTGGCTGCACAAGTGGCTCAAGGTACGCCCCCTGCTGGCGGGGGACGAGGCCGACGCCCTGTTCGTTTCGCAGCGCAAGCGGCGACTGTCGGCCCGCTCGGTGCAGGAGCGGCTCGATGGCTGGGGCAACAAGCAGGAACTCAATGCCCACATCCATCCCCACAAGCTGCGCCACAGCTTCGCCACTCACATGCTGGAGTCGTCCGGCGATCTGCGGGCCGTGCAGGAGCTGCTGGGACACGCGGATCTCTCCACTACCCAGATCTATACCCATCTCGACTTTCAGCATCTGGCCAAGGTGTACGACAACGCCCATCCAAGGGCCAAACGGGATCCTGCCACGCCGGAAGATGAATAACGGGGTCTGGTTACCCCGCAGTGAAGGAGCATGAATGCATTTTTATCGCCGCTGGCAGCCGGTGGCCGCCATCTCGTTCGACCTCGATGACACCCTCTACGACAACGGCCCCGCCATTGAACGGGCCGAACAGTGGATGCTGGCCCATTTGCGCAGCGAATACCTGGCCACCGCCATGCTGGACAAGCCACGCTGGCTGGAACTCAAGCGCGCCATCCTGCTTGCCCATCCCGAGTTGCGCCAGGATGTCAGCCTGGCGCGTCAGCGCACCATTCATGAGGCCATGGTGCTGGGGGGCATGGCGGCCGCCACCGCCAGCCGGGAGGCCGAACAGGTATTCGCCGCCTTTCTCGCCGAGCGATCCAAGATAGCGGTGAGCGCCGCGACCCACGACTTGCTGGCGCGATTGGCCGGGCGCTACCCGCTGGTGGTCATCACCAACGGCAACCTGGATCTGGTACAGGCGGGGCTGGGGGATTATTTCACCCTGGTTTGCAAGGCGGGCATGGGCGCCAGGATGAAACCGGCGCCGGACATGTTTGTGCAGGCGCAGAGGGCCCTCAAGCTGGCACCCGGCCAGATCCTGCATGTGGGGGATCACTCGGAGACGGATGTACTGGGCGCCCGCCTGCACGGTTTTCGGGCCGCCTGGCTCAACGATCGCCAGCAGCCCTGGCAGGGGTTGCAACTGTTGCCGGATGTGGAGCTCAATGCCCTCGGCGAGCTGGCCGACCTACTGCTCTGACGGCTATTGCTGACCGCCCTTCACGGCGTTATTTGCGGCAAACCAGTCCGCGCAGATCGTAAGGGCCGCCCTGATTGACCCGGCAGTAGCTGATGCCGAGGGGCAGCGGCTGCTGCAGGGTGAGGGCGGTATCCTGATAGTGGCAGACCAGATAGAGGGGGCGCAGGCTGCTGCCGAGCTGGCTCCAGTAGTGGATCTCGTCGCTGTCGCCATTGTCCGGTTTGAGCTGAACCAGCTCACCCGGCTCACCATCAAACAGCGCCAGGTTTGCCAGCCGGTGGCTCAGGTTCTGACTCGGTTTTCCTTCCGGATCCCGGCTCAGACCCTGCCAGCCATCTGGTGTGGTCAACAGTTGCTGGCGGGTCTCGATTCCGGGTGGGCAGTCAAATTGCAGGGTGGCACTCAGGGCCAGGGCGGTCAGCAGCATGGAGTCGGTCTCTTGTCGAAAGCTTGGGCCTCCATGCTACGTCATAGGCCGCCAAACAGCGCCTTCAGTTTATCCAGTAGATCCCGCGGCGGCGTGACCTGCCTCAAGGATTCCGCCTCCCGTGTCAGCAGTGCCTGCTGCTCCTGCTGCCTGGCGCTAAGTACCCGGTAGAGCGGTTCGACCAGCGACTCGCGCTGCATGACCAGCTCCTGGAACATGGCCTGATTGATGCGATAGGTTTCGACGGTGCCGAGCGCCCGCACCGTGAATGGATTGGGCTCGCCGGTGAGCAGGCTCAGCTCGCCGAAGAAGTCGCCGGCGCTGAGGGTGCCGAGCAGCAGTTCACGCCCTTCCACCTCCACCAGCATCTCCGCATCCCCCTTCACCAGCACGAACAGCCAGCCCGAGATCTCGCCCTGGGTGAGCATGCGATCGCCGTTGACGAAAGGGGCGAACTTGACTTGATCCGCCAGTTGCAGCAGCTCTTCTTCCTGCAGCATGGCGAACAGCGGCAAGCGGCGCAGGGTGGCGGTGCGCTCGGCGGTATGGCGCTTGTGGCGCTGATCCTTGTGATCCTGATCCGTGGTCATGAAGACGTTGAAGATGGGTGGCGTGAGGCGGCGGTCGTTGCGGCGCAGGGCGGCATCGATCAGGGTACGCACCGCCGAGTCGGTGGGATCGTCCACCGCCAGATCGGTGAGCCAGTAGCGCACCGCATAGCGGGCGACGCCGTTCTCCACGTTCATCAGCAGGCAGTCGGGCATAGGGCTGGCGGAGACGTGGCGGAGGCGGGTCTCCCGCAGGGAGTGCTCCACCAGCGCTATGATCTGGGTTGGCAGCGTGTCCAGGGTGATGTCGAACCAGACCCAGCGCCGCCACTGCAGGGGGGCGTTCTGCCGCCGTCCCAGCACGGTGAAGCGCTGTTTGAGCAGGTGGCTGTTGGGGATCACCACGGTTTCCCAGTTGCGGGTCTCTATGGTGGTGGCGCGCCAGTTGATCTCCACCACCCTGCCCTGGGTGGTATCAACCTGCAGCCAGTCGCCGATGGCGATGGAGTTGTCGAGCTGGATTGAGACTCCGGCCAGCAGATTGCCCAGGGTGTCCTGCATGGAGAAGGCGATGACGGCCGTGATGACGGCCGAGGTGGTGACTATCTCGCCGAGCGCCATGCCGGAGGCGTAGAGCCGGAACAGGCACCAGCCAATATAGCCGACCGTGATGACGATGTCGGCTATGATGCGCGGGATGCGGATCTGGCACAGGGGCAGCAGAAACTGGAACAGCAGTATCCCCCAGACCTTCACCAGCACCAGGCCGGCCAGCAGGCTGGAGATCTCCACCAGCCAGTGATGGGGCAGGGGCAGGCGGAACCAGCCGCCCTCGAACTGGATCAACAGGATGGTGACAGTGCTCAGCATGGCGAAGCCGAGCTCGGCGACCAGCTCCCGCCGCCGGCCAGGGGAGCGCCAGAAATGGGTTGCGAGTAGAGACAGGGTCAGCAGGGTCCAGAACGGGTGCTCACCAATCCACAGCAGGGTAGGTAGCGCAGTGAGGTGATCGCTAAACATAACAGCCCCTTATCATTGGTTATTTCCAGCATAGTTGCTTTCGAACCGGTAAATGGGTGCGGGGTGAGGGCAATTTATTTATGCTTGGCGCCAATGTGACTGGGGAGTGGCGAGTGTGCGCAAGTTGAACAAGCTGGTTTGTATCGCGGGGGCCTGGTTGCTGGTGGGCTGCGAGCAGCTGGCCGACAAGTATCGGGTCGAGTTTCGCGATGGTTCCTGGCGCGAGATCGCCATTACCCCTTTATCCGACGAGGCCCGCTGGCGGGAGGGCTGCGCCACCGGCGAGGTGCTGAGCGACATGATGCTGCCGCTCAAGCGGGGCAAGACGGTCAATGGCCGCGAGCAGCTGCTCATAGGGGGCGAGCTGTTCGAGCTGGATGACGATGCCCTCTATCGCAGCAACGGCATGGTGTTCGGCCACACGCCGGATCATATCCAGCGCGGGCTCAAGGGGATGGAGATATGCCGCACCCTGCGCCCCGAGCGGGGTGGTTTACCCAAGCTCAAGGCGCGAGGGTTTGGCGACTAGTCAGCCTTTGCTGGCGCGGGCCCGGCAGGCGTCGCCGAAGGCCTCGAAAATCTTGATGGAGTGGGGATTCTCGCTCGCCTTCCACTCCGGGTGCCACTGCACCGCCAGCAGGAAGGAGGCGAGGGTGGGAGCATGGAGCGCCTCGATCAGCCCATCCTCGGCGTGAGCCAGCGGCTCAAGCCCCTTGGCCAGCGTCTTTATCCCCTGCCCATGCAGAGAATTGACCGGGATCGACGACTGCCCCATCAGCTCGGCAAACCAGCTGCCGGGCACCAGCTCGACCTGATGACTCTCTCCGTACTGCTCATCGACCGGATCGTCCGAATCTTCCCTGTGATCGTCGTAACCCGTCTCGTTGTAGACCTTCTGATGAATGTTGCCACCAAGGGCCACGTTGATCTCCTGCATGCCGCGGCAGATGCCGAGGATCGGCAGGTCGCGATCGAGGGCGGCGCGCACCAGCGGAATGTCGAACAGATCCCTGTCTCTGTCCTGCTGCTTCTCCGGGGTCAGGTTCTCCTGACCGTAGAGGGCGGGATCTATGTTGGAGCCGGCGCCGCTCAGATAGACGCCATCCGCCAGATCCAGATACTGCGCCAGATCCTCGGTGCCACAGCAGGTCGGCACCAGCAGCGGCACGCAGTCGCTGATCTCCACCAGCGGCATTATGTATTTGTGGGTCATCACCTGATAGGGGTGACCATTGCGGGGCTGGGCGCCCATGGTCATGAGTACGACGGGTTTACGCGGGGTGTGGGGGTTGCGAGCTGTCATGATTCACCTTGCTATCCTTTGCGGTCCTGCGCCTTGGGAAGGCCCTTGCTGCCGCTGAAAGGGCAAGGGCATGCCTCAAGGCATGGTCATGGGATCAGGGTCGTGCCGCAGTACCAGAATCGTCGGTCAGCCTGGGCAATGACAGCCTGGATCCTGATCCCAGTCTGCCAAGGCCGTTCAATATGTCAAACGAAATGATGCTGAAATGTTAACTGATTTAAGCGGAGATCTGCCTTGAGTCCATTTTTAAGGGGCCTGCGGGGATGTTGGTGAGAGGAGGGATATGGTCTGTGGTGGATATATTAAACATTTGATTCTGATAGCCGGATAACAAAAGGGGCCCGCAGGCCCCTTTGTCGACTCAGGCGTTCAGCACGAATCGCTCGATAACCTGGGCGACCCCGTCTTCATCGTTGCGCGCCGTGGTGTGCTGGGCCAGCGCCTTGATCTCGTCGGTGGAGTTGCCCATGGCGACTCCCAGCCCGGCGTATTCGATCATGTGGTGATCGTTGCCTGCATCCCCAACGGCGATCACCTGGGTGGCATCCAGCCCCAGATGCTCGGCCAGGGCGGCGACGCCGGTCCCCTTGTTGCTCTGCTTGTGCATGAATTCGAGGAAGTAGGGGGCGCTGCGCACCACTGTGTAGCGCTCATAAAGCTCGGCGGGCAGGCGTTCGATAGCGCGGGAGAGCTGGGGCTGCTCATCGATCATCATCACCTTCATGATCTGCTCGTCGGCAGGCAGGGTGGCGAAATCGATCAGATTGATGGGCATGCCGATGAGGCGGGATTCGTGCTCGGTATAGGTGCTGACCCTGGGGCTGATGAGGCCCCGGGTGACAGAGAAGCCGTGTACGTTCACCTCCAGCTCGTTTGCCAGCCTGGCGATGGCGCTGGCGTCGCTGCCGGTCAGCAGCTGGCTGCGGATGATGCGCTGATCGGCCACCTGTTGCACCAGAGCGCCGTTGTAGCAGATGACGTAGTCATCCTGACCGGTGAGGCCGAGCTCGACCAGGTAGCGGCTCATCCCCTCCAGCGGGCGGCCCGAGGCCAGTACCACAGTCACGCCCCTGGCGCGGGCGGCCTGAATGGCGGCGTGGGTGCGGGGTGAAATCTGGCCCTGGGAGTTCAACAGGGTGCCATCCATATCCAATGCGATCAGCTTGTACATCTCTCACTACCTGAAGTCTGGCTGGCCCGCCCTATGGGGCCAATGGGAGGCCGAGTGTAGCGAAATTCGCCGCCAGGATCACGGGTTGGCGGCGAGAGACGGCGTCAGCAGGGGGGATCTTGCCGGGGAGTCGCGAGTCGCAGGGCCCGCAGGCCGTCACTTGTGGGGTTCGTAGGGGGTCAGCTGCAACTGATCTTCGTGGATGGCGAAGTGGATGGGGCCGTGCTCTATGTCGACTCGGTAGTGGTGGTGGGCCATCTCTACCTCGACCCCGGGGAAGACGCGCTGGGTGGCTATGATATCCATCTCCGTCATCAGTTTTTGCAGCTCTTCCTGCGCCGCCTCCAGCTGTTCATCCAGCAGCTTGCTCTCGTCGATATGCTGGGTGCGGATCAATTTGATCTTCTGCACTGTCTGGGGATTGCGCTTCTCCCCTGGCAGCTGCAACAGCTTGAGCAGCAGATCCTGCAGCTTGTCCAACTGATCCCGGCACTCCTGCTTGCGCTGGCGCAGGGCCTGCTCCTGCTCCTTGTGGGTGAAGTAGCCGCCGAGGATCTGTAACCGGGTCTGGTTGTAGGCCGAGGCCCCCAGTATGGGAGCCATAATGAGGCGATTGGCGATGCTGATGCCTCCCAGCAGGTGACCCTTGCGCATGCCGCTGTCGCCCACCTTGATGTCTTGCCCGCTGCGGCTGTAACAGTGGCTGAGCTGACTCTGGATCTGGATGTCGCCCCCGGCCTCCAGCTTGGCGTACTGGGCATAGCTGGCGTGGATCTCGCCCTGGGCATTGAGGTGGCAGAGGTACTCGTCACTCTGCTCGCTCTTGCGGCCTATGATGCCGTTGCGCACCGTGATGGTGCCGCTCGATTCTATGTAGCCCCCCTCGACGAAGCCGCCGATCACCACGTCTCCGCTGGTCTTTATCTTCATGCCGGGGGTGACATCCCCCGCCACTATCAGGGCCCCCTCGAAGATGACGTGGCCGTGGCGGATGTCGACCTGTTTGACGCTCAGTACGTCGTCCACCTTCATGCCGTTCTTCTCCTGGCGGGGCAGGCCGGGGCGGCCAGCCAGCAGCAGATCCACATCGTCCGGCGAGGCGAAGGTGCCCTCACCGGCGACCATGGGGCTGTCCTTGCCGTGTTTGGCGGGCAGCTCCTGGCCGGTGACGGTAAAGCCCGGCACGCCCTGGGTGGCGGGGTGGCGGCGCATCAGCTGGGCGCCCGCCTTGACGGTGAGCAGGGTGCCGAGGTCGCGCATGTCGACCCTCCCATGATCCAGCTCCTGGGGCTTGAGGATCCGCTCGGCCGGCGTCTCCACCAGCCGCTCGAAACGGGTGTCCTGGCCGTTGACTGCGGCTTTGCCCAGCGCCACCGGCAGCTTGAGCAGGGCACCCGGCGTCGCCTCTTTGGCGGCCAGAATGGCTGCCGCTATGAGGGGCGCCTGTACTCCCTGGCTGATCTCGCTGGTCTGCACCGCCTGCTCCAGCTCTTCAGTGGTGAGATACTTGCCACCCCAGTCGGCGGTGATCTGGGCGACGGCGCTCATCTTGTCTTTCTCCACCACCAGGGTGACGCGAGCATCGTGGCGCTGGGCGATGGGGACTGGATTGCCGGGCAGGGGGGCGGCCGGGTTGCTCAACAGGGTGTTGAGCAAGCTGATGGCCTGCTTGATCCCCTCCGTCAGTGGCTGGTAGCGGCGACAGTTGGAAGCCAGCAGCAGCGTCTGGATATCGTTTTCCGAGACGGGTTTGGTCAGCCCGGGCACTATGCGCAGGCAGGCGTACTCCATATCGGCTGATAACAATAACCACTCTTTGCTTAACACCCGGTTCCCTTTCCTCGTCTGTACCCATATCGAGATCGCTTCTTACTTTCATTTAATCGTCTTTTTGTTAAAAACGCGAGTCATCAAGATGGCGCCGGTCTGCAGTATTCGGGTATTTCTCCTTTTTGGTCAACGAGGTAAGCACAAATGGGTGAGCTGGGACGAGGAAATCAAGGGTGACAGCGGGTATGCTGACGGCACGAGAAGCCCGCAGGTCTGCGAGAGACGTGCCGGCCCTGAACCCGGTGGTGGTTTGTACCAGGACAGACCGGCCAGCCGCGAGAGGAGTATCGATGTTGCGTCATTGTCTGCTGCCACTGGCCCTGACGGGCCTGCTCACCGCCTGCCAGCCGCAGGTGCCCACTATTGCACTCGGTACCCTGGAGCGAGATCGGGTGCTGCTGACCGCCACCGCCAGCGAGATCATTCGCGCCCTGCCTGTGGCGCAGGGGAGCCAGGTGGTGGAGGGTGCCCTGCTGGCCCGGCTCGACGATCGCCGCCAGCAGGCGGTGCTGGCCCGTGCCCGAGCCCAAGAGGCGCAAGCGCGCGCGGCCCTCGCCCGCATGACCAATGGCGAGCGGCCGGAAGACATAGCCGCCGCCCGTGCCAGCCTCGACAAGGCGCAGGCCAATGTCAGGGAGAGCGAACGCAATTTCGTGCGCATCGATCGACTGGTGCGCCAGAAGTTGGTGAGCCTGGCCGATCTCGACAAGGCCCGTGCCCTGCGTGACGGCGCCCTGGCCGAACAGGACGGGGCGCGCCAGCAGCTCGACAAGCTGACCCGGGGTGTGCGCAGTGAAGACATAGACGAAGCCGATGCGGCCCTGCAGGCCGCCAGGGCCGAGGTGGCGCTGGCCGAGCGGGAGCTGGCGGATCTCTCCATCGTCGCCACTCGCAGCGGTCGGCTCGACAGCCTGCCCTATCACCTCGGTGAACGGGTATCGGTCGGTGCCGTGCTGGCAGCCATTCAGGCGGATCAGGCCCCCTACGCCCGGGTCTATGTGCCCGAGCCTTCCCTCGCCAGCTACCGCCTCGGCGAGCCGGTGCGGGTGCGGGTGGACGGGGTGGCCGAGCCGCTCATGGGCCGGCTGCGCTGGATCTCGAAAGAGCCCGCCTTTACCCCCTACTATGCCCTCAATGAACAGGACAGAGCCCGGCTGGTCTACCTGGCCGAGATAGATCTGCCGAACGGGGCGCAGGATCTGCCGAGTGGTCTGCCGTTGCAGGCGGAGCCCGGCGATGAGAGGGCGGGCCATGAGTGAACTGGCGATCCGGGCGCAGGGGGTGAGTCGCCGCTTCGGCGATTTTCTGGCAGTGGACGGGTTGGATCTCTGCGTGCCGAGGGGGAAGATCCACGGCTTTCTCGGCCCCAATGGCTGCGGCAAATCCACCACACTGCGCATGCTGACCGGCCTGCTCACCCCTTCGGCGGGAGAGGTGGAGGTGCTGGGGCTCAGCATTCCCAAGCAGGCCGAGGCACTCAAACGCCGGATCGGTTACATGACCCAGAAGTTCTCCCTCTACGACGAGCTGACGAGCTGGGAAAATCTGGAATTCATGGGCCGCATTCACGGCATGGGTGGCGCCGCGCTCAGCGCCCGGCTGCACGAACTGCTGGCCACCTATGAGCTGACCGTGCTGGCCCGGCAGCGGGCCGGCGCCATGAGCGGCGGCCAGAAGCAGCGGCTGGCGCTGGCGGCGGCCGTGATCCACGGCCCGGCTCTGCTGCTGCTCGACGAGCCTACCTCGGCGGTGGATCCGCAAAATCGGCGCGATTTCTGGGAGAAGCTGTTCGATCTCAGCGAAGGGGGTACCACCATTCTGGTCACCACCCACTACATGGACGAGGCGGAGCGCTGTCATGCGCTGGCCATCATGGAGGCGGGCCGGGTGCGGGCCCAGGGCTCGCCCCAGGCGCTGATGGATGCCATGAGCACCCGGGTGGTGGAGGTGCAGGCCAGCGACTTGCGGCTGCTCAAGCAGCAGTTGCTGGCGCTGGCGCCGGTGCGCTCCGCTGCCCAGCTCGGTCAGCGCTTGCGGGTGCTGGTGGACAAGGAGCTGGCCGAGCCTGTGACCTGGTTGCAGCAGGCCTGCCCGGCGCTGGCCGGTGCCGCCATGGCGCTGGTCAGGCCCAGCCTGGAGGATGTGTTCGTCAGCTGCACCGGGCAGGAGCCAAGGGCATGAGCATGTTGAGGAGGCCGGGATGAACAGTCTGCGACGGCTCTGGGCCATTACCCAGAAAGAACTCAGGCAGCTGGCGCGGGACCGATTGACCTTTGGCATGGTGGTCATGATCCCCCTGATCCAGCTGCTGCTGTTCGGCTACGCCATCAACACGGATGTGCGCCATATCCCGGTGGGGCTGGTGGAGATGAGCCAGAGCGTGCCGGGACGGCTGCTGGTGGAGGCGGTGAAGGCGAGCCAGGTGGTGCGCATCGAACACCATTACGTGGGAGTGCAGCAGGCCGAAGCGGCGCTGACCCGGGGTGAGGTACGCGCCGTGCTGGTGCTGCCTCCCGACTTGAGCCGCCGGCTCAGCGCCGGCGAGACGGCGGGGCAGTGGCTGGTGGACGGTTCGGACACCATGATAGCTGGTGCCCTGCTGGGGCTGCGCAACATGCCGCTGTCGGATCTGAAACCTGGGCTTGAATCCGCACCGCCCACCTTCGAGACGGTACTCTACTTCAACCCGGCCCGCCGCTCGGCGGTCAACATAGTGCCCGGCCTGCTCGGGGTGATCCTCACCATGACCATGATCATGTTCACCTCGGCGGCCATAGTGCGCGAGCGCGAACGCGGCAATCTGGAGCTGCTCATCACTACCCCGGTCAGCTCGATGGAGCTGATGCTGGGCAAGATTCTGCCCTATATCGGGGTGGGGCTGGTCCAGGTGGCCATCATACTCGGCCTCGGCCACCTCATCTTCGATGTGCCCGTCAACGGCGCCCTGAGTCAGGTGCTGCTGGCGACCCTACTGTTCATCGCCGCCAGTCTGACTCTGGGGCTGCTCATCTCCACCCTGGCGCAGACCCAGCTGCAGGCGATGCAGATGACGGTGTTCATCCTGCTGCCATCCATCCTGTTATCGGGTTTCATGTTTCCCTACGAGGGGATGCCGGTGCCGGCCCAGTGGATTGCCGAGGTGCTGCCGGCCACTCACTTCATGCGGCTGATCCGGGGCATAGTGCTGCGGGGCGGCGAGCTGTCGGAGCTGCTGCCGGATGTACTCTGGCTGGCCGGTTTCACCCTGCTGGTGCTGACCCTGGCCGCCCACAGGTTCAAAAAGAGTCTGGATTGAGGCGTTTGCCGGTGTCCGATTCTGCGGGTACCGGCGTTTGATGCCTAGCTGCCGCGCTGCGCCGTTCTGGTCAGGGTGAGGTAGTTGCCGAGCACAGGCAAGCCTTGCAGGTGGCGGCGCAGCATGTCGAGGGCGGCGAAGGCGAGGATCTTGCGCCGGCTCTCGGGATCCCGGTGGCTGGCCTTCAGCGTCTGGCCGATCTGTTGCCCGTCGGCGCAGAGCAGCAGCGGCACGCCGTCCGGCCCCTCCCATCCCATGGTCAGGTTCAGCCCCTCACTCTTTGCCTCCAACTGCGCCAGCTCGCTGGCGACGTCGCCGCGAAAACCGGCCTCAAGCCGGGGATACTCGTGGCAGAGGGCGAGCAGCGCACCCCGGCTCTCCCCCTCCAGCAGAGTCAGCGGCCTCTCCCCCAGCAGAGCCAGGATCTGCTGCGCAGGCTCTTCATCTCCCCGTCCCACCAGCCAGGGCTGGATCGCCGCGAGCAGTCGTGCCTCGGCGGCATCCATGTCGGCGGCGCTGGCGCCGTGGCCTATGAGTTTCAGCTCGATCAACGGCATGGAAGAGCGGTAGCCCAGCTCGATACCGGTCGGCCAGGGGGCCGCATCCAGCATGTCGGAGAGGGCCGATTCCGAGACGCCAAAGCTGTAGAAGCGGCGCAGTTCGGTATCGGACTGCGCGCCAGCCAGCTGCTTGAGGCGCGGCAAGATCTGCTCGTGCACCATCTGCTTGAATTCGAACGGCACGCCCGGGGTGAAGAAGAGCTGGCTCTGGCCCTGATGGCCGGTGTGGGTGACCACAAAGCCACAGGCGGTGCCGACCGGGTTGTCCAGGATCTCGCAATCTTGCGGCAGCCAGGCCTGCTTGGCGTTGCTGGCGGGCATGATGCGGCCCCGGCTGGCGTAGCGCGCCGCTATGGTGGCGAGCCAGTCCGGGAACAGGGCCAAGGGTTGGTCGAACGCCTCGGCCGCCGCCTGGGCGGTGAGATCATCGGCGGTGGGGCCCAGGCCGCCGCACACCAGCACCACCTCGGCGCGGCTGGCGCTCTCCTGCAGCACGGTTCTCAGATCGGCGAGGTTGTCCCCCACGGTGACGCGGCGGCGCACCTGCCAGCCCTGCTCCAGCAGCAGGGCGCTGAGCCAGGCGGCATTGGTATCCACCACCAGACCCGTCACTATCTCGTCTCCGGTGCTGATGATCTCGATACGCATGGGGGCTCCTTGGGCTGGGGACGTGAACTGGGGCGGCCATGAACCATGGACGGGACAATCAGGGCTTGGCGTGTTCGAAGTAGTAGCTGATCCGGGTACGTGGATTGAGGTACTCGAACACTGCCGGGGGCAGTCGTTTGGGGTGGATCACCTTGGCGATCGACAGCTCGGCCTGTTGCAGATCTATGATGGCCGCCTCCTGGCGCGGGATGCGGGGATCGTACACCAGCACCGAGGGGTAGAGCAGGCGAGAGGCATTCACCGACATCACCAGACCTACCTGGCCGTTGGAGAGCTGCACCACGCTGCCCGGCGGGTATATGCCCATCAGCCGGATCAGCATGCTGAGGTATTCCGGGTTGAACTGGGCTTTGCGCTGCTTGTAGAGGCCGCTCAGGGCCGAGTAGGGCACCTTGGCCTGCAGGTGGCAGAGGTTGTCGTACTCGTTGATCAGCGACACCATCTGGGTAAGCGGGTCGAGCTGCCCCTTCTTGAGCCCCTCGGGCCCGCTGCCATCCAGGTATTCGTGGTGATGCAGCACGATTCCTTTGGCCTCGGCTGGAAAATCCTTGGCCAGATTGAGCAGGTCCAGCCCGTAGCGCGGGTGCTGAGCCATCAGGTTCTGCTCCGGTTTGGTCAGCGGCTCTGTCTTGCGCACTATCTGGCTCGGGATCTTCAGCTTGCCGATGTCGTGGAACAGGGCCCCCATGCCGACCTGGCGGATCTCGTCGGCCGACATGTTGCACTCCTTGGCCAGCAGCATGCTGAGCACGCTGACGTTGAGGGAGTGGAAGTAGAGGTTGTTGCCATCCTCGCTGTCGGAGACCAGATGCAGCACCATTTCGTCCACCGACAGCAGCTGCTCCGTCATGGCGTTGATCAGCTCCTGCGCCTCGCCGATGGCGTTGAGGGGGCGGGACTGGATCTTGCTCATCACGCTGCGCACCTGCGCTAGCGATTGCTGGAATTGTTTCTCGCACTGCTGCAGATCGCGGCGATACTGCTGCAACTGCTCGATGCGGCGCTCTTTTTCCAGCTGCATCTCGGTCTGGCGCTGGGAGGTGTCCGGCGCCTCGGCCGCTTGCGGCTGGATCTGGCTCAGCGGCTTGGGTGGGGCATCGCTCTTGTCGGGAATGATGGTGACGAGCTTGAGGCCGAGCCGGCGGATCAGCTCTATCTCCTCTTCATTCTTGAGCTTGAAGCTGGAAAACAGGAAGGGGTGTTCGCGCCAACCCAGTGGCAGAGAAACGAAATTGCCGACTTGCAGTCGGTCTACGGAAATCTTGATACCTGTCATTGTCTTGGCTGCGAGAGACACATGAGCCGTATGCTAGTCAAAGGCGGAGGTGAATACAAAAGGTATCTGATGACAGGGTTGGCGCTTTATTATAGGCTTCTGGATGTCCAGACATATTTACCGATGCAGTACAGGGAGTAAGCATGCCGATCAAGATCCCGGATCAGTTACCCGCCGCCGAAGTGCTGGGGCAGGAGAACATCTTCGTGATGACGGAATCCAGGGCCGTCACCCAGAACATACGCCCGTTGCGGGTGTTGATCCTCAACCTGATGCCCAAGAAGATTGAAACCGAGATCCAGCTGATGCGGATGCTCTCCAACTCGCCGTTGCAGGTGGACGTGGATCTGCTGCGCATCGACGATCGGGAGTCGAAGAACACGCCCCAGGCACATCTCGAGAACTTCTATCACGATTTCGAACAGGTGCGGGGCAACAACTACGACGGCATGATCATCACGGGAGCGCCGCTCGGGCTGGTGGAGTTCGAGGAGGTAGTCTACTGGCCACGCATCGTCGAGATCATCGAGTGGTCCCATCAGCACGTGACCTCGACTCTGTTCCTCTGCTGGGCAGTGCAGGCGGCGCTGAAAGCCTTGTATGGCATGGAAAAACAGACCCACGGCGAGAAGCTCTCTGGCATCTATCGCCACCACAGGCTCGATGAGCACGAGCCGCTGCTGCGCGGCTTCGATGATGAATTCGTGGCGCCCCACTCCCGCTATGCGGCATTCGACGGGGATCTCATCCGCGCCCACACCGACCTGCAGATCTTTGCCGAGTCCGAGGAGGCCGGAGTCTATCTGGCGGCGACCAAGGATTGTCGCCAGGTGTTCGTCACCGGTCACCCTGAATATGATGTTCTGACCCTTGATGGGGAGTACCGGCGGGATCTGGCGGCCGGGCTCGAGCCCGTCATCCCGGTCAACTATTACCCGAATAACGATCCCGGCCAGACCCCGCGCGCCAGCTGGCGCAGTCACGGTCACCTGCTGTTCTCCAACTGGCTCAACTACTACGTCTATCAGCTCACCAGCTATCGGGTGGAAGACATAGGCAAGGTGTTTACCTACCAGCAGCCCAAGTAAGGATCAGCGTGGCGGCTCAGTCGGCCTGCTCTCGTCGCGCGGTCAGGGCGTCGAGCCACTGGCGATGCACCGCCAGGGTGAAGGCCTTGGGCCTGTGGGCCCGGATGGCGGCCATGGCCTCCTGCTGTTGCTGGCCGAGGGAGACAAGCAGTGCTGCCGCGACCAGACCGGTGCGGCCGCTGCCCCCCTTGCAGTGGATGACCAGGTGTTTGCCCTCGTGCAGCAGGCCGGTCAGTTGCGGCAGAGCCTGTTGCCAGGCCTGTTCGAAAGTGGCATCGGGGGCCTGATCGTCTTCGATGGGCAGGTGGAACCAGCGCATGCCGCTTGCCTCGACCTGCGGGCCAAGCTGGCTCAGTGCGAGCCGGGCCAGTTCGGCCTCTGTCATCAGGGTCAGCACGCCATGGGCCCCCGCCAGCCTGAGCTGATCCAGTGCCAGTGGCAGCGCCACCTGCTGGGTGCCGGGGCAGGGGGTCAGCAGCAGCTGGCCATCGACGCGGGGCACTTCCTGGCTCCAGAAGGGGTGAGACGGGTGCATAAAGGTCCTTATGAGGCCAGCAAGGGCGAGGCGAGCCGGCATGGCCGGTTTCTGAGTGCGCCAAAGCATAGGGGGCGCGGCCCCGATGTCAATCTGCGTTGTGTTCGGCCCGGTTTACGGGCAGAGTCTAAAAAATTGATCGGTTCAAGGAGTTAAGATGAGAAACCTGGATCAACTGGATTTGGATATCCTGGCCCATCTGTTTCGTGATGCGGGCATGACCAACAAGGATCTGGCCGCCCTGGTCGGCGTGGCGCCGTCCACCTGCCTGGAGCGGGTGCGCAAGCTGCAACAGGATGGGGTGCTCAAGGGCGCCCATTGCGAAGTGGATCATCAGGCGCTCGGTGGCCATATCCAGGCCATGGTCTCGCTGCAACTGGCGCGTCACAGCCGCCAGATCATCGATGCCTTCCGCGATGCCATTCTGGCGCTGCCCGAAGTGATCAGCCTGTTTCACATGGGTGGCAAGGATGATTTCCTGGTGCACCTCTGCGTCGCCGATACCGAGCATCTGCGCAATTTCGTGTTCGATCACTTCACCTCCCGGGAGGAGGTGGTGCACCTCGAAACCTCGCTGGTGTTTGAACACAGGTTCAGCCGCTCGCTGCCCTGTTTCCTCAACACCTGACCCCGTGTTGCGCCCAACATAAAACCCGCCAATCGGCGGGTTTTATGTTATTGCGGCGGGGGTTCAGTTCAGCGCTGTCTGGGTATCCGGCGCCGTCTGGTAGAGCCCTTTCTGATAAGCCAGGCTGCCCCACAGCGCCAGCCCGAGCGCGGCATCCTTCATGGCATCCGGCTGCGCCGCCGGGGTGAGGGTTTCGGTGGCATCCTCATAGATGAAGCCTTCCGCCGGGCGCTCAGGTTGCAGTATCACCACGTCCTTGCCCCGCATCAGGGCGAAATTCTTGTCGTACTGCATGATGGCGCGCCCCGGCCAGTCGGCGGGCATCTGGGTCAGATCCTTGCCCAGCATGGGGTAGTCGGCGCTTATCCCCATCAGGGAGAGCAGGGTTGGCGCCATGTCGATCTGGCTGACGATACGCGGATCCTGCTTCGGGGCTATGCCGTCACCGACGATGACGCCGGGAATGTGGAAGCGGGGGATGGGCACCAGGCTGGCACCGCCGACCCGGCTGTCGTGATCGGCGATGACCAGAAACAGGGTGTCCTTCCAGTATGCTGACTGCTTAGCCTTCTTGAAGAATTCGCCGATGGCGTAGTCGGCGTACTTGGCCGCGTTGTTGCGGGTCTGCTTGGGCTGCTCATAGAGGGCGATACGGTCGTCCGGGAATTCGAACGGATCGTGGTTGCTGGAGCTGAACACCAGGCTGAAGAAGGGTTTTCCCTCCTTGTGCAGCGCCTTGAAGGTCTCGTCGGCCTTGGCCATCAGATCCTCGTCCGAGGCACCCCAGGATCCCTTGAACACGGGGTTCTTGAAGTCCTTCTGCTCGACTATGGTGGTGAAGCCGTTGCCGAGGAAGAAGCTGCGCATGTTGTCGAAGTGACTCTCGCCGCCGTAGATGAAGCTGGTGTCGTAGCCGCGCTGTTTGAGCAGATCCGCGATGGTAAAGAAGTTGGTCTGACTCTTGCCAAGCTTGACCACGGCCTGGGCCGGGGTGGGAGTGAAGCCGGTCAGCACGGCTTCTATACCGCGCACCGAGCGGGTGCCGGTGGCGTAGAGCTGCTCGAAGGCCCACCCCTCTTGCGACAAGGCATCGATGTTAGGGGTGAGTGGCAGGCCGCCGAGGGAGCCGACAAACTGGGCGCCCAGGCTCTCCTGCAGCAGGATCACCAGGTTCTTCGGTTTGCCGATATAGCTGGCCTCGTTGAAGGTCTGGCTGGGCAGGGTTGCCGAGCTGAATGCGTGGGGCTCGCGGCCACTCTCCTGGCGAATGAGCTCCAGAATGCGCGCCGGGGGCAGCTTGCCGTAGAACTGGCTGGCATCTTCTTCATCGTCCATCTGATTGATGGCGAAGAAGAGGGAGTAGGAGGAGTTGACGGTCAGCGCATTGATCAGGGGATCGCTGGTAAACGCCACCATGGCCGGGTTCAGGGCGCGATGGCCCAGGCTGGAACGGGCGCCGAGAAAGCCTATGGCCAGAATGAGCAGGGCGAAGGCGGGCCGCCAGTACCAGCGCGGGAAGGTGAGATCGCGCAGCAGGCGCCCGCTCAGCCACCAGCCACCGCCCAGGGTCAGCAGGCTGAACAGCACGGCGGCCAGCAGCTCTCCCTTGCGGCCGGCCCACAGCATGGAGAGCACCTCCTTCGGATAGATGAGGTACTCCACATAGAGGCGGTTGGGCCTGACCCCGTATTCGGTTACGAAGGAGGGGGTGGAGATCTCCAGGAAGAGCATCAGCCAGAGCCCCAGGGTCAGCCAGACCCGGATGATCTGCAGCCAGGCCCGACCGATCGGGTGGGGCCCCGCCAGCAGCAGGGTCAGCATGGCGGGCACACCCCACAGCCAGCAGAGGGTGGCGAAATCGACCCGCAGCCCTTGCAGCAGCATCTCCTGCCAACCGGCAACGGCATCGACCCGTTCCAGTTGCCAGAGGCCGAGGCCGAGTCGGCTGACGGAGAGAGAGACGAGTGCGATCAATGAAAAAACGGCGATGGGCCAAAACGGTCCCAGCCATTGTCTGATAGTGGTCATTGTTGTTCCTACAAGCCTGTTTGCACCCGTCCTCGGGCACATTGTTTTTATATTGCAGGGTTATGACAGCGGGTCTGGGGAAAGGTTGCGTGTAGGTGCCGTTTAAAAGGATGTTTTGGCACGATTTATGATTTTTATGTGAGGGCGATCAGAGATCCAAGACAGTATAAACGGCTGGGGAAACTGTGATCCCCTTTGCAAAGTCATGTAGGTCACTTCCCTATAATGACGCCGAATTTTCTCAATCGGAGCCGAAGGGATGCCGGTCTTTATCGATGTGGAGTATTTGCAGGGATGGTGCCTGTTCGTGGTGCTCTCCGATGGCACCACGGGGGCGCTGGACCTGACCCCCTGGCGCGCGTTGCCCCTGTTTGCAGCGCTGGATTCGGAGCGGCGTTGTGCCCGGGTCTTCATCAATCGTCACCACCAGCTGGAGTGGCCTGCCGGCTGCACCTTGTCGGCCCACGAGGTCTATCACCTGATCAGACCCATCAACGAGCGGGAGGCCTTCAACTAAGCCCCTATTTTTGTGAGCCATCCCCAGATTCCTGTAACTGGAATGTTTGTTCGTTTGCCTTCTCTACCCAATTTGGGTAAAACCTGCGCAACATTTTGCCAACCCCTCTCCCAGCTTTGCCCGTCAAGGCTTGCCGCCTCCCGCCGCAGGCCTTTTTTGCGGCCGGATGGCAAACCTTTCCCTAGCGGAAAGGTTTGTTGGGTGAGATGAGAAAAACAAAAAAAACAAACAAAGAGATAAGGAATAAACATGGCTTGTCATATGCGCACCCCGCTCGCCCTGCTGATGGGCGGTCTCGCCTGCCACGGCGCCGCCGGTCAGGAGCCGGTCCAGCAGCTGGAGCCCATGGTGGTGGTCGCCAGCCGCCCCGCCAGCACCCTGGAAGTGACCCTGGATCCCAAGAAACCGGGCTCTCCCATGCCTGCCGCCGACGGCGCCGGTTATCTGAAAAACGTCACCGGCATGAGCATGGTGCGCAAGGGCGGACTGGGGGGCGATCCCGTGTTGCGGGGGATGGGGATGTCCCGCCTCAACGTGCAGATGGATGGCGGCATGCTGGCCGGCGGCTGCGGCGGCCGCATGGATCCGCCCACCGCCTATGTGTTTCCCCAATCCTTCGACCGGATCCGGGTGCTGAAGGGGCCGCAATCCCTTGAACAGGGCGCAACCCTGGCGGGCACTGTGCTGTTCGAACGGGACAGGCCCGAGTTCACCGCCCCCGGCGTCAAGGCCGAGGCCTCGGCGCTCTATGGCAGCTTCGGGCGCGACGACCAGATGCTGGATGCCACCGTCGGTGCCCCCGAGGGTTATCTGCGCGGCCAGTTCACCCACTCCGACAGCGATGACTATCGCGATGGCCACGGCGACAGGGTGCGCTCCTTCTATCGCCGCGAGAACGGCACAGCCCAGCTGGGCTGGACGCCGGGGGAGCATACCTGGCTCGAACTTACCGCCGAGCGCAGCAACGCCCGTGCTGCCTATGCGGATCGCACCATGGACGGCCCCATGTTCGATCGGGAGTCCTTCGGCCTCAAGCTGAGGCAGGAGCAGATCAGCCGCCATTGGCAGCGCAGCGAGCTGACCCTGTGGGACAACGACATAGATCACATCATGGACAACTTCAGCCTGCGGCAAAGCAGCGGCATGAAGATGCTCTCCAACCCGGATCGGCGCAACACAGGCGGCCGCTGGGCCAACGACATAGCCCTGCCGGCCGACTGGCTGCTGACCGCCGGGCTCGATGCCAACCGGGATCAGCACAGGGCCCGTAGCGGGGTGGATTACGCCAGCCAGCCGCGCCAGCGCACCCTGCGTTTCGAACAGCAGGGGGGCTTCGCCGAGCTGGGCCGCCAGCAGGGGGCCCACGGCTACAAGGGGGGCTACCGGCAGGACAGGGTCGAGACCACCCGTTATGGCGCGGGGGATCAAACCCTCTATAGCGATACCCTGACCCTGGACAGCGGCTTTGGCCGCTACGAATATCAGTGGTCGCCAGCCTGGTCGAGCTATCTGGCCTAGGGCCAGGCCAAGCGGGCACCGGATTACTGGGAGCGCAGCAAGGACAGCGTCCCCTTCACCCTCAGCCCAGAGCGCAGCCGTCAGTGGGATGCGGGGCTGGCCCTGCGCAGTCGCGAGCTGGACTTGACCCTCTCCTTGTTCAGCGCCGACATCCAGGACTACCTGCTCTATAACAACAAGTCGAACAAGGTGCGCAACATAGATGCCCAGACCCGGGGCGGCGAGCTGGAAGGACGCTGGCAGTTTGCCGAGCTGTGGCGTCTCGATGGCGGCCTGGCGGTGGTCTATGGCGAAAACCAGAGCGATAACCAGCCGCTGGCCCAGATGCCGCCGCTCGATGGCAAGCTGGCGTTGGGCTGGCAGCCAGCCGAGGCGTGGAACTTTACCCTGCTTGGCCGCGCCGTCGCCGCGCAGGACAGGGTGGACGTGGGCGCGGGCACGGTTGCCGGTCAGGATCAGGGGGAGACCCCCGGCTTCTTCACCCTGAACCTGAGCGGTGCCTGGCAGTTTGCAGAGGGGTGGCAGCTGTCGGCCGGGGTGGACAACCTGTTCGACACCTTTTACTACGAACACCTCTCCAAGTCGGTGCACGCCAGTCAGGCGGGGCTGGGCTATGAACAGGTGGGTCGCATCCCGGAGCCGGGTCGCGCCGTCTGGCTCTCCCTCAACTACCGTTTCGCCTCCGCCGGCGTGCTCTAGGCAGACGCGCCAACCGACTGAACCGGGTAACGTTTTCAGTCACAGACCCGTGCTGGCGGGACCGCTATCATGGCCCCGGAGTGGCGCCTTGTGCGCCGATACCACCACAGCGGGAACATAACAATGAAACAAGGAACGTTGCGCTATGGCGGCCTGCTCGGGGCCGCCCTGTTACTGACGGCTTGCGGCAGCGGAGGCGGGGGATCCGGCAGCGAACCCCAACCCCCGGTGGTCAATCCGCCGCCTGCCACCGCCAGCCGCGCCTGCTACGGCAATGATCAGCCCGCCTGCAACCTGCGCACCTATCAGGTGATGGTGGAGTCCTTCGTCGATGGCGACAGCGCCGCCAACTACGGCGTCGGTTACGGCCCCTCCCGGCACAACGGCGATCTGCAGGGGATCATCGACAGCCTGGATCACATCAAGAGTCTCAACGTCAACGCCATCTGGCTGACCCCGGTATTCGACTCCTGCGCCGGTCAGGGCGGGGATGACAAGCTGGATGCCACCGGCTACTTCGCCTGCGACTTCTTCAGCGTGGATCCCAACTTCGGCAGCAATGCCCAGCTCAAAAAATTGGTGGATGCGGCGCACCAGCGCGGCCTCTACGTCTTCCTCGATGGCGTGTTCGGTCACGTCAACAAGGTGGGGGTGAGCAAGCCCTCGCCCGAGGGACGCCTGCCTGCCCTCAAGAGTGGCGGTGCCGGTTATCCGGGCCAGCTGGTGGATTACAGCCAGCCCCAGAGCCTGGCCTACTTCAAGGAGGTGGCGCGTTACTGGGTCGAGCAGTACGGCATCGATGGCTGGCGCCTCGATCAGGCCTACCAGCTGGGGCTGGATGAGTGGCGCGCCATTCGCGGCGAGGTCGAGCAGGCCAGTGCGACGCGCAAGGCCGCCGGTCAGCAGTGGGGCACGCTCGGCTACATGGTGGGCGAGGTGTGGAAGGGGGCTGATGACATTCGCGCCCAGGCTTACGGCAGCAGCGACAATCCGGCGCTCTCCTCGGCGTTCGACTTCCCGTTGCGCTACGGCCTGGTGCAGGCGCTAGCGGTGGAGGAGTCCGGCAAGGGCGGGCAGGGGGCCAGCGTGCTCGATGCCAGCTGGAACAAGGTGGAGAACTACCCCAGCCACGCCATGCCGAACCTGATGCTGGGCAACCACGATCTGGTGCGTTTCGGCGATCTGCTGGAGCGTGGCAATTTCAATCCGGCGGACTACTGGCAGCGCCACAAGGCGGCTTTCAGCTTCCTGGCGGCTCGCTCCGGTCCCATCACCCTCTATTACGGCGAGGAGTTTGGCGACGAGGTGCCGGGCTTTGCGGCGCAGGTGAGCGGCGACTGTGCGGCGCAGGGGCTCTGTGACGATCACGTGGCCCGCAGCGATGGCAAGGTGCCGGTTGCCACCGGCTTCGTGCCGAGCAGCGATCAGGCCGAGCTCAAGCAGTGGCTCAGCCAGCTGCTGGCCCTGCGTGCCAAGCATCCCGCCCTCTATCAGGGTGAGCGGGTCAAGCTGGTGGCCGATGGCAGCATCTATGGCGACATCAAGCAGACGGCGGCGGAGCAGATAGTCTACCTGCTCAACGTTTCAAGTACGCCCCAGAGCTATGCCCTGCCGGTCGGCAAGCTGCGCAGCGGCAGCGCCCTGCTGGATCTGCAGAGCGGCGAGAGCCTGGCCATAGGTGGCAGCAGCGTGACGGTGGACTTGCCGCCGCTGAGCGGTCGCTTCCTGCTGTTGCAATAAGGCTGGCGAGTAACAACAAGGGCTCCGATATGGAGCCCTTGTTCATTGTGGCGGGTTACTTCTCTATGCCGCTGCCCAGTTCGTCCTGATGGGCATTGGTGGCGGGGGCGTGACCATTGCCGTGGCGCCAGCTCTCCAGCCGGTTGTGCACGCCGCGGCGCAGGCTCTTGAAGCTGGTTTCGAGATAATCCACGCCTACCAGTATGGCCAGGGTGACGCCGGTAAGCAGCACGGCCTGGTGCAGCATCTGCATGCCGATGAGGGCGCCGAGGGCAGCCAGCATCCAGACGGTGGCGGCCGAGGTCACCCCCAGTACCTGGCCATCCCGGGTCATCATGACGCCGGCGCCAAGAAAGCCGATACCGGTGATGAGCTGACCCAGTACCCGCGCCCGATCGGCACTCTCCGGGCTGACGGCGGCACCGATGGCGAGAAAGCAGTAGGTGCCGAGTACGATGAGCGAGGAGGTGCGGATGCCGACCGGCTTGCCGCGCAGTTGCCGCTCCAGCCCCACGAGGGTGCCACACACCAGGCAGGCGAGGATGTTCTCCCAGCCAAGGGGCGCTATGTCCCACCAATCCGTTGTCATCATAATCACCTCTGCTGTCGATGCTTGTTATCCTGCCGCGCTCTGCCCCCGGTTTTCCAGCCGTTGCCGGAAGGCCTTGGCCAGGCGCTCGTAGAGGTCCTTTGCCTCCCTGTCTTCAATATCGCCACGTATCCAGGGATTGTCGATGATTTCCAGCAGCACGCAGTCGCGATCCTGCTGGCGCAGATCCACCCCGAACAGGCCATTGCCGAGCTGGTGTACGGCGCGCCTGGCGGTCTGCAGCACCCGCTCCGGCACCTCGGTGAGTGGCAGCGCCTCGATCCGACTCATGTCGAGGGGATGCTTGCGGCGGCGGATGCGATTGCCTGGCTCGGGCCGGTATCGGCGACAGGCGAACAGCGGCGAGCCGTCGAGAAAGCCGATGCGCCAGTCGAATTCGGCGGGGATCCGGCTCTGTACCAGCAGCAGGGCGGAGCGGCCCAGCCCCTCGTCCAGCAGGCGGGCCAGCTGCTGGGCATCGCTGGCCATGGCGAGATCTCGCCCCTGGGCGCCGTCGGGTATCTTCACCATCAGCGGCAGGCCGAGCCGCTGCACCAGCTCGTCCACCTGATGACGGCCACGACGGGTCACTACCATGGTGGGCGGCATGGGCACGCCGCTGCGCACCATCAGCTCGTAGAGGTAGAGCTTGTTGCTGCAGGCGAGGATGGCGCGGGAGCTGTCGATCACCGGCATCTTGAGCTGCTCGGCGCGGCGGGCAAATTCGAAGGTGTAGTGGCCGACCGCCGTTTCGGAACGCAGCCAGAGAGTATCGAACTCCGGCAACCGCTCGATGGCGGACGGCGCCAGCCTCTCGGCCTGGATCCCCTGGGCGGCGGCGGCCCGGATGAAGCGATCCAGCGCCAGGGCATCGCTGCTGGCGCGGCCGTCATCGGGATCCACCAGGATGGCGAGCTGGTAGAGCGGGGCTGCGTGCTCCTCGTCGCCGGCACCGACCAGCGCCTGGGCGTGGTGCAGCATCAGCGCCTTCTCGCTTTGGCTCAACTCCAGCGGCGACAGGCTCTGTTGCTGGCGCACCGACCAGCCGTGGCGGCCGCGTTTCAAGGTCAGCTCCTGCAGCGGCAGCTGGCTCAGGCCGTAGTAGTAGCGGGCCAGCCCCGCCAGCTCGCTCTGTTCGCTCTGGCCGAAGATGGCGCGTACCCGAATGCGATCCTCGCTCT
This sequence comes from Aeromonas piscicola, assembly GCF_000820005.1. Lineage (GTDB taxonomy): Bacteria > Pseudomonadota > Gammaproteobacteria > Enterobacterales > Aeromonadaceae > Aeromonas > Aeromonas piscicola. The sequence goes on from NZ_CDBL01000052.1 coordinate 171,108, forward strand.
GCTGGGCCAGCCAGCCCTGTACCTTGCGCCACAGCTTGGCCGGCGGCTGCTGGGGTTGCAGCACGCTGATGGCCTGCAATCCCGGCAGGCAGTGGTGGCCACGGGCCTGGGCCAGCAGAGAGCAATAGTAGCCCGCGCTCAAGTGCTCCAGATTGCGGCAGAGGTTGATGATGCGGGGTCGGCCGCCAGTGGTCGGCACGCCGTGTTGCAGATAGGTGCGGGCAGTCAGCAGATAATCGGCATGGCAGGGCCAGTCGCCCAGCTCTTCGACGATAACGTAGGTACTCATATTTTCGGCTCCACAGATCAGACTGCCTTGAATGGCAGGATCCCCAGTGGGCTTCGATGCACCGACAAGCACGACAATGGCGCGAGGGGAAACAAGAGGTTACAGTGCCTAATATTCTGCTTTGGTAACTTGTGATACAAGTCGCATTTCTGGTGCTGAAGATAAATAACCGAACAAGGACTCTCCGTGTTGACCGTACGAGCGGCCCAAACCGATGATTTGGGCGCCATCGTTAAGCTGGAACGCTACTGTTTTCCCCCCGAAGTCGCCTTTGGCCGCAGCCGCTGGCACTATCTGCTTACCCATGCCAAGGGACGCACCCTGCTGGTGCTGGATGAGAAGGATCAGCTGATGGGTTATCTCAGTCTGCTGGAGCACAGGGGCTGGGATCGACTGGTGATCCAGACCCTCGCCATCCGCTGGACCATCCGTCGCCAGGGCTGGGCCCGTCGCCTGCTGGAGCAGGTGATCCGGGAGGGGCTCGAGGCTGGCTGGGGGGCGATCCGCCTCGAGGTGGGCGATGCCAATGAAGAGGCGCTGGCCCTCTATCAGGCGCTGGGATTCAAGGCTCAGCAAAGGTTGCCGGACTATTATGGCCGCGACCAGCATGCCCACCGGCTGGTGCTGCCGCTGGTGAGCGACGAAGTTCGCACCCTCAGGCGCCAGCGGCGCAGTGCCGTGCACAAACAGCATGGCGCCGCCAAGCCCGCACCTTGAGCAGCCATGAATCTGGAGGATCGGCATGAGCTGTGATGACTGTCTGGCCACCGCCATCAAGGTCAAACTGGGGCGCTGCCCGGTCTGCGCCGGCCAGACTCTCGTCATCGGCATGGTCGGTTGGCTGGCGTGGTGGTGGTTTGGCGCCGATACCTCGGTCAATGCCCTCACCGGCCTGCTGTTCGCGCTGGGGGGCTCGGGCCTGTTGCTGCTCCATCTGGTGGTATTTGTCTGGCGCAAGGCGACCGGACGTGAATTGAGCGATGAATGAATCTGAGTGGATTCAAATACATAAATAACAATATCGGTGTAGATATGGAGGTTCAGATGATTGCAATGGTAACGGGCGCCTCGTCCGGTTTTGGTGAAGCCATCAGCCGCCAGCTGGTGCAGGCGGGCTACAAGGTGATAGGTACGGGTCGCCGCGCCGAGCGGCTGGCCGCACTGGCTGACGAGTTGGGCGAGCAGTTCCTGCCGCTGGTGTTCGACGTGCAGGACAAGGGCGCTACCCAGGCCGCCATCGCTGGTCTGCCTGCCGCCTGGAGCGAGGTGGATCTGCTGGTCAACAACGCCGGTCTGGCGCTGGGGCTGGAGCCCGCCCACAAGGCGGATCTCGAAGACTGGGAGCAGATGATAGCCACCAACATCAGCGGTCTGACCCTGCTCACCCGACTGCTGCTGCCGGGCATGGTGGCGCGCAATCGCGGCCACGTGGTCAACATCGGTTCCATCGCCGGCACCTACCCCTATCCGGGCGGCAACGTCTACGGCGCCACCAAGGCATTCGTGAAGCAGTTCAGCCTCAACCTGCGCGCCGATCTGGCGGGTACCGCCATCCGCGTCACTAACGTGGAGCCGGGTCTGTGTGGCGGTACCGAGTTCTCCAACGTGCGCTTCCACGGTGACGACGCCAAGGCCGCTACCGTCTATCAGGGGGTGCAGGCCATTCAGCCGGAAGACATCGCCAATACAGTGCTCTGGGTCAGCCAGCAGCCCGCCCACGTCAACATCAACAGCATAGAAATAATGCCGGTGGCCCAGACCTTCGGTCCGCTCCATATCAGCCGTGGCTGAGTTCCCTGCTTGATGAAATGAAAGAGGAACCCCGGGGTGCCTCTTCTGTTTGCTGAGCCGGTCAGAGGCTCATGATCTTCTTGAACTCCTCCTCTGAATATTTCTTCTCCGTGCTCTTGGTGAGATCCGTCATCAGCTTGTAGCGCAACTCTTTGGCCATCTGGTAGGTCTGCTCCAGCTGGCCGTAGGAGTAGTCGGCGGCCAGCCCGAGCGCGGTGGGCTTGTCGCTGGCATAGGTCTGCTTGAGGGTCTTGTCGAGGACGGCGACCTCCTTGTAGAGCTTGGCGCTCTCCTTGCTCCAGACGCCCCGCAGCAGCGGCAGGTATTTGTCCGGGTTGGTGTTGGCCAGCGCGGTCAGGCTGCGGAACTGCCAGTAGGCGGAATCATCGGAGTAGCTGTCGCTGCCGGTGCGATAGGGCAGGGGGTAGGATTCCAGGGTGTTGTAGAGTGGCACCATCACGGATTCGGCCAGCACGCCGTAGCTCTGCCAGATCAATCCCTGCAGCTCCTTGGGCATCTCCTTGCGCAGCTGGATGACGTGGGATTCCAGCTGGCGATCGATGCGGATCGGCCGCTCCGCCTTGCCAGCGAGCGGCGTGCCGTCATAGGTGGCGCTTAGCACTTTGGCCACGTCCGGTACGGCTATGGGGGTATCCGGCTTCATGAACAGCGGGTATTGCGCCTGCCGGGTCGCCTGCTGGTGGGAGGCTGTCAGCATTTGTTGGCCGAGCCACTCCCGATCCACGTTATAGGGGTCGGCAATGACCCCGAACGCCTTGGCGAAATTGAAGTCCTTGGGGTCGGCGTTATCCAGCAGCTTGTGCTCGCGCACGAACTCCAGCAGCTTGGGCGAATGGAGTACATCGGCGCTGTCGAGATTGATGCCGTGGATGCGCAGGCCGTTGGCCACCATGGCGTAGCTGTCGTCCGGCACCCGCACCGCGATCCAGTGGTGGCCGGAGCCGATCTCCATCAGCCAGGCCTCGTTCACATCCGCCAGATAGAGGCTGTTGCCCTCACCGGCACCATATTGTTCCACATAGCGGCCAAGCAGCTCGACCCCCTCCTTGGCCGTTTTGGCCTGCGGCAGGATCAGGGTTGGGATGATGGCCTCGATGACCCCCTTCTCGATCAGCGGATCCGCCTTCTGGGCCTTGTCGTTGACCTCGGCACTGGTGGTGGCCGAGAGGGCGACGTTGAACTCGTTGATGCCGCGCTCCTCATAATATTTGCCCGCCGGGTCGCTGGTGGCTGCGTCCCAGTCGCGAATGGCGGAGTAGGCGAGGAAGGCCTTGGGCATGGGCACTTCCAGCCCGTTGCCGAGCTTCCAGATCTTGCCCTCGTTCTGCTGGGCGGGTCGGAAGGCCAAATACTTGTTCCAGTTGTTGACGCCAAAATCCTCGTTTCTGGCGATCATCACGCTGCCGTCGGCACTGGCGCCCTTGCCGACGATGAGGCCGGTACAGGCGTCGGCACTGGTGCCAAGCAGGGTGAGCAGGGTGGCGGAGAGGAGACTCAAGGTGTGTTTTTTCATGGCATTGCCCGAAGCGTAACTGTGAGTGAAAGTCAGGCGGTGGGATGGGATGCGCGCTGCCGCAGGCCGACGGCGGCATGTGAAGTATGCCGGTGGATTGGTCTGCCGATCATTGATGTCGCAAACATTTCATCCATAACACTGCTTGCTGGTTCTATCGTGCGCCAAAATTGTATGCTTCTGTAGTTGTTTGTTTTGTGATCTACGCGCTAATCCTTGGCTTTCTCTGGCAGAGGCATTCGAGTGTAGAGAGATGTGCCGCAATATCATGACAGGGCGGCGCAGGAGTCATGATTCTGACGCTCGGCTGCGGCGCGGTATGGGCGTGGAGCCAGCCTGGATGCGGGATCCCGGCTCATCTGGCAAGTTGGCCTGTAACTTGCTGGTTTAATTGACAATGGTGGGGCCTGCCGCCCCATGTGACCGGATCGGCCAACGCGCCATGCCGGATATGCGTACCGAATTGGAGCCCCCATGGATATCAAACCCTACAGCCAGCAGCTTGCCCAGAGTGCGTCCAATTCCCGCGCCCTCGCCACCCTCAGCGGTGCCGACGGTGGTCAGGGTGGCGGCTGGGAGGAGCTGGTCAACCTCTCCTCCCAGCGGCTGACCAGCAAGGCCCAGCAGACGCTCACCTATGAGCACCTGGCCAAGAACAGCAAGCTGCCGCCGGCGCTGGACATAGGTTCAGACAAGGGCGGCATGATGCAGCAACTGGTAGACAAGGCGCTGGGGTTTGATCGCAAAAAATTCAATGAGATAGAAGGTAAGCTCAAGGAGATCGCCGACAACAGGCAGCTCTCTGCCGAAGAGCGCGAGCAGCAGAGCAAGGCCTTGAACGAGCAGCGGGACGCCATGCTGCAGGATGCCATGGATCGCCTCACCGGCAAGAAGAGCGAGCCAAAGGAAGAGACCAAGAGCGCCTGAGTGCTGGCCGGCGTGACTCGAACGGCAATCCGTGGTCGCCGGGGCAAGCAGTTGCCCCTGTCGGGTGTCATGGCCGGGTTGATGACCTGGCAACGTATGGGCCAGCCGGCGCCGCAAAAGAGGCAGCAAAAAAGGGAGGGGGGATGCCGCTCCCTTTTTTGATCGGGCTGAGCCGGCTAGCGCGGCCCAGGCGCGCCAGCAGAGGGATTTGCTACTTCTTCTCCGTCACTATTTTTTCTCGGGTACTATGCCGATGCCCACCGCCTGGGTCTGGACAGCCTTGATCTGATCCCCCTTGGCGATCAGGGCAAACTGCGCCGGGTTGTGTACCTTGAGCACCAGGGTGTGATCCACCCCTTTGACCGTGACCGTCTGCTGCGCCTTGTCGACGGCGATGACGTCCCCGTACAGGGTTACCTTGACGCCAACCCCGGCCCCCGGCTTCTGGCCAGCGGCGGCCTTGTCCGCATCCACCTCGACGACGCGCTGTCTGACGCCTGCCGTGCCCTTGAGCAGTTCCAGATCCAGCATCTGCAGGTATCTCAGCGCCACCACGTCGCCAACCTTGAGGTTTTGCAGGTTGGTGACCTGCTCACCGGCGACTATGTCGAACGCCTCACCGGCGGCATTCTTCAGGCTGACCTTGCGGCTCGCCATGTCGATGGCGGTCACCGTTGCCTGGGCGGTCACGGCTTCCAGCAGATTGGCCTTGCCTGGGGCGGTCGCGACTTCGGTGACCACCTCGGCGGCTTGCACCAGACAGGTCGAGAGGGAGAGCAGACCGGCAATCCATGCATGCTTCAATTTCATGTTTCAGACCTTATGACGGGAAAGGAGGATATGAGATGGGAGGGGTGAGCATGTGGGCCCGGATGGGGCATGGCACCGCCTTCCTGACAGACCATAGCAGAGTCGCATCTGGCCACCCTGCCGGACTCGAACGCAATGCGTGTTTTGATAGCCAGCTCCCGTTTTTTGACCTCATGGAGCCACAGGCGCACAATTCCCTGCATGCATTCAAGCGAGGGCTCTGCCGTGTACAACTTCCAATATGCCAATCCTACCCGCGTCTGTTTCGGTGAAGGCCAGATCGCCAGCCTGCCCGATCTAATCCCGGCGGGCAGTCGCCTGCTGGTGCTCTACGGCGGTGGCAGCATCAAGCAGAATGGCGTCTATGAGCAACTGACCCAGGCATTGGCGGGGAGGGATTGGCAGGAGTTCCCCGGTATAAGTGCCAATCCCCAGTACGATCAGCTGATGGAGGCGGTGGCACTGGTGAAGCGCGAGCGCATCGACTTCCTGCTGGCGGTCGGCGGCGGATCCGTGGTGGATGGCACCAAGTTCGTGGCCGCCGCGGCCTGCTTCGAGGGGGCGGATCCCTGGGAGATACTCCTGCACAAGGCGCCCATCAAAGCAGCATTACCCCTGGGTTGCGTGCTGACCCTGCCCGCCACCGGCTCGGAGAGCAATCCCGCTGCCGTGGTGAGCCGGGGAGAGGCCAAGCTCTCCTTCATGAATCCGCTGGTGCAACCTGTGTTTGCCGTGCTCGATCCCACCACCACCTACAGCCTGCCCGCCCGCCAGATCGGCAATGGGGTGGTGGATGCCTTTGTCCACATCATAGAGCAGTACCTCACCTTCCCGGTGGGGGGCGAGGTGCAGGACAGGCTGGCGGAAGGCTTGCTGCAGGTGCTGGTGGACAACGGTCCGCGGGCACTGCGCGATCCCACCAACTACCAGGTGCGCGCCAACCTGATGTGGGCGGCGAGCCTTGCCCTCAATGGCCTCATCGGCCGTGGCGTGCCGCAGGACTGGTCCACCCATGCCATCGGCCACCAGCTCACCGCGCTGCACGGGTTGGATCATGCCCAGAGCCTGGCTGTGGTGCTGCCCTCCCTGCTGCGTGAGCAGGCGGCCCAGAAGCAGGAGAAGCTGGCCCAGTTCGCCGAGCGGGTCTGGCATTCGAGCCGGGAGGACAAGGCGCTGCGCATCGAGGAGGCTATTATCCGCACCGAGCAGTTCTTCCAGCAGATGGGGGTGGGCACCCGTCTTGTCGACTACGGCCTGAGCGAGAGCTGCATCCACGGCATCTGTTCCAACCTCAAGCGCTTCGGCCTGACCGCGCTCGGGGAGCAGCAGGATATAGATCCGGACAAGGTAGCCAGGATCCTTTCCCACGCTCTTTAAGTCTGAGGTGCCAGTGCCGGGCAATAAATAATAGTGGAGCGGATATTCTCCCACGCACTCTGATCATTTGGCTGACGAGCTGCAAAGAAAACGCCCCGATTGTCGGGGCGTTTTGCATTCCGGGGTGAGGCGCCGGGGGGATAGGATCAGGCGCCCAGATCCAGCTCGCGCTCCAGTGTCACCGCCTTCTGGCGGGCCGGATGGGTATTGAGGCGCTGCCAGTAGGCTTGCAGGTGCGGGAAGTGGGCCAGCTGGCCGCTTTGCGCCAGCAGATCCACCAGGAAGGAGTTCATGATGTCGGCGCCGGAGAGGCGATCCCCCACCAGATAGTGGCGGCTTGCCAGTACATCGTTGAGGTAGCCCAGCACCTTGGCACACTCCGCCTTGGCGTAGTCCGGCAGGAAGCGCATCGGGCTGCCATCTTTTCTCACGAACATGTCGAGCAGCAGCGGCAATATGCCTGAGCTCTCGGCAAAGTGGAGCCACTGCAGGTATTCGGGGTAATCGGGACTATCCTGGGCCGGCGCCAGCCGTTCGGCCGCGTATCGAGCAATCAGGTACTCGGTGATGGCGCCGGACTCTGCCAGTACGCGGCCTTCCAACTCGATGACCGGCGACTTGCCGAGGGGGTGGATGGCCTTGAGTTCGGGCGGCGCCAGAAAGGTGGTGGCGTCGCGCTGGTAAGCCTTGATCTGGTAGGGCAAGCCCAGCTCTTCGAGCAGCCAGATGATGCGCTGGGAGCGGGACTTGTTCAGGTGGTGCAGGATTATCATTGAAACCTCGATTCGGTGGCAGGAGTCCGTATACGCGTCGGCGGGGTGGCTGGTTCACCGGCATGGAGAAATCAAGAGAGCGGGCAGTGCCCGCTCTCTTGTTGGCTGACTCAGGCCTCCAGCGCCTGATCCAGATCCGCCAATATGTCCTCGATCGCTTCTATCCCCACCGACAAGCGGATCATCTCCGGCTTGACCCCGGCCCTGACCTGTTCCTCCTCGCTCAACTGGCGATGGGTGGTAGAGGCGGGGTGGCAGGCCAGCGACTTGGCGTCGCCGATATTGACCAGCCGCTTGAAGATCTTGAGCGCATCGTAGAAGCGCACTCCGGCCTCATAGCCCTCCTTCAAGCCGAACGAGAGGATGGCCGACGGCCGACCGCCCATGTACTTCTCCGCCAGCAGATAGTGGGGATGTCCCGGCAGACCGGCGTAGCTGACCCAGGCTACTTTCGGGTGATGCTTGAGGTGGTGGGCGACCTGAAGGGCGTTGTCCACGTGGCGCTCCATGCGCAGGCTCAGGGTTTCAAGCCCCTGCAGCAGCAGGAAGGCGTTCATGGGGGCCAGCGCCGCGCCGGTATTGCGCAGCGGCACTGTGCGCACCCGGCCGATAAAGGCGGCGGGGCCGAAGGCCTCGGTATAGACCACACCGTGGTAGGAGGGCTCGGGCTGGGTGAGCTGGGGGAAGCGTTCGGCGTTATCCGCCCAGGGGAACTTGCCCGAGTCGACGATGACGCCGCCCAGCGAGTTGCCGTGACCGCCGACATATTTGGTCAGGCTGTGCACCACTATGTCGGCGCCGTGTTCGATGGGTTTGCACAGCACAGGGGTGGCGACCGTGTTGTCGACGATGAGCGGCACGCCACGGGCGTGGGCCACCTTGGCGAAGGCGGCCAGATCGACGATGTTGCCCGCCGGGTTGCCTATGCTCTCGCAGTAGACCGCCTTGGTCTTGTCGTCGATGAGGGCGGCGATGGCCTCGGCGCTGTCATCTTTGGCGAAGCGCACCTCGACCCCGAAGCTCGGCAGCATGTGGGCGAACAAGGTGTAGGTGCCGCCATAGAGCTGGGGGGTGGAGACGATGTTGTCGCCGGCGGCGGTCAGCGCCTGAATGGCGTAGGTGATTGCGGCAGAACCCGCCGAGACCACCAGACCGGCAATGCCCCCCTCCAGCGCGGCCATCCGCTGTTCCAGCACATCGTTGGTGGGGTTCATGATGCGGGTGTAGATGTTGCCCGGCACCGCCAGATTGAACAGATCCGCCCCGTGCTGGGCGCTGTCGAACTCGTAGGCCACCGTCTGGTAGATGGGCACGGCGACCGCCTTGGTGGTGGGGTCGTGGGAAAAGCCGTGGTGCAGGGCCAGGGTCGCATCTTTCATCACACACTCCTTGTTGGATGTTGCTGGGTAGCAGTTATAGATGGATAGACGTCCAATCTATCAGGCCCAGCGCCGATGTAAACCACCCAATCCGGCAAAGTAATTGCGCCCGCTGACGATGTGCGTCTTCCTTGAGCGCCCCGTGTGAGGGATGGCACTCAGAGACGGCGACGATACTCCCGATCGTCTATCTGGTGCATGTCCCACTGCATCAGGCGGTTGAGCTGGCTCATGGGATCCTCGATCAGGGTTAGCGGCTTGGGCAGTATCCGCTTGAAGTAACGACACAGGGTCTGCTGGATCCGGTTCGGTTTGAGGGGGCTGGCGTGGCTCATCATGGTGTTCCTCTGCTGTGGTTCTCACGTTCGCCAGCAGTATTGAGCTAAAATACGGAAGTAAAAACTGATGACTTACAGCAACAGGATTTCCTCTTTTATGCCGACCGGTCGCCTTTACCAGCAGTTTCAACGACTCTCCCAGCAGCTTGGCTGCGATGAGCGGGAGGCAAGCCTCGCCGAGGTGGCGGATCTGCTCTGTTGCACCCCGCGCAACGCGCGCCTGCTGCTGCGCCGCATGCAGGATCAGGGCTGGCTCAGCTGGTCGGCCGAAGCCGGACGGGGGCGGCGCTCCCGGCTGGTGCTGCTTGACAGCCAGGAGAGCCTGACCCGGCGCCGGCTGCGGGATCTGCTCAGTCAGGGCCAACTGGCGCAGGCGGTGCGGCTGGCGGAGGATCGCCTCGATCTGCTCACCCCGCTGCTGATCGAGCAGCTCGGTCAGGCCACCCGCGAGGGGCGCCAGATCCTGCGGGTGCCCTACTACCGGCCGCTGCCGCAGTTGCTGCCTACCGGCCCGATGCGCCGCTCCGAAATCCACCTGAGCCGGCAGATCTTCAACGGCCTCACCCGGCGAAATGAGGAAAATGGGGAAATCGAAGGGGATCTTGCCCACCACTGGGAGTGTCTGGGCCCCTGTCACTGGCGCTTCTACCTGCGTCCGGCGGTGCGTTTTCACCACGGTCGCGAGCTGGTGGTGGAGGATGTGATAGAGAGCCTGCTTGCCCTGCGGGATCGCCCGCTGTTCGCCCATCTGGATCGGTTGGATAGCCCCTGGCCACGCACTCTGGATCTCTTTCTCGACAGTCCGGATCCCTGGCTGCCCCACCTGCTGGCAGAGCCGGTGGCGACCATATTGCCGCGGGAGCTCAAGGGGGAGGCGGGCTTTGCTCTGCAACCGGTGGGCACCGGCCCCTACCGGGTGGCTGCCAACGATCCGCTGCATCTTTGCCTTACGGCATTCGACGACTACTTCGGCCTGCGAGCCCTGCTCGACGAGATCGATATCTGGATGCTGCCGGAGCTGGCGGATCGACTGGAGACCCACCTGCAGCTGGGGCGCGACAGCCCGGAGCTGGGCACCATGCGCGGCGAGTCGGAGCTGGAGTCCGGCTGCTACTTCCTGCTGCAGGATGATCGTTCCGGATCCTTGCAGGATCCCGCCCTGCGTCAGTGGCTCGGTCAACTGCTCAATCCGGTGGCCCTGATGGGGCGGGTCGCCCCCGAGTTGCAGCGGGGCTGGACCAGCGCACTCGGCCTGCTCCCTCACTGGCGCGAGGCCCAGCCTGCGTCATTGCCAACGCCGGAGCAACTGCCGACTCGACTGGTGCTGGCCTGTTTCAATCAGCACCTGGAGTTCAACGAGTGCGCCAACGCCATGAGCAGCCTGCTAGGGTCGCAGGGAATTGAGCTGGAGGTGCGCACCCTGGATTACGGTCGCTGGGTGAGCGGGGTGGATGAAGACGTGGATCTCTGGCTCGGCACCCTCAACCTCGAGCACGCCGGTTCCTTTGCCCCCTATGCCTGGTTGCAGGGCACCCCGCTGCTGCGCAAGGTGTGGGCCAGTCAGTACGAGCTGTGGCAGGGGTTGATGCAGTGGCGGGCCAGCGGTGCTGAGCCGGGCCCGCGCGCCCTGCTGGCCCGGGGGCAGCAACAGGGCTGGTTCGTGCCCCTGTTCCACCACTGGCTGGAGCTGGAGAGCCGGGTCGGTGTGCACGGGGTGCGCATGACGGCGCTCGGCTGGTTCGATTTTCGCAGTGCCTGGCTTCGCCCCGAGTAAGGACGAGCTTGTGTTGCGGGTTGAACCTGTCTCGCCTCACCTTGTACCTTTCAAGGTGCTCTTCCGGCAGATCGTCATCCTGTTTTGATTGCCGTTTTTACTATGGGTCGGCGGGTCTCAGTTCATTGGACATTCAATTCCAAAGTGCCATGCTGGTTCAGGTTATGGAAAGCAGAGCAAATGAGGAAAAAGATGAGCAACAATTCAGAACGTTCCCAAGGAAAATGCCCGGTCATGCACGGTGGTACCACCTCCGGCGAGCAAGCCAACATGGCATGGTGGCCGAAAAGTCTCAACCTCGACATTCTCCATCAGCACGACACCAAGACCAATCCGCTGGGGCCCGGTTTCAATTACCGGGAAGAGCTCAAGAAGCTCGACATGGCCGCCCTCAAGCAGGATGTGACTGCCCTGATGACTGACAGCCAGGATTGGTGGCCGGCAGACTGGGGCCACTACGGCGGCCTGATGATCCGCATGGCCTGGCACTCGGCCGGTACCTACCGTATCGCCGACGGCCGTGGTGGTGGCAGTACCGGTAATCAGCGTTTTGCTCCGCTCAACTCCTGGCCTGACAACGCCAACCTGGACAAGGCCCGGCGTCTGCTGTGGCCCATCAAGAAAAAGTACGGCAACAAGATCAGCTGGGCCGATCTGATCATTCTGGCCGGCACCGTGGCTTATGAGTCCATGGGGCTCAAGACGTTCGGCTTCGCCTTTGGCCGCGAGGATATCTGGCACCCCGAGAAAGACATCTATTGGGGCGCGGAGAAGGAGTGGCTGGCACCGAGCAGCAAGCCCGGTGGCCGTTACTCTGGCGAGCGGGATCTGGACAACCCGCTGGCGGCAGTGATGATGGGGCTCATCTACGTCAACCCGGAAGGGGTCGACGGCAATCCGGATCCGTTGAAAACAGCCAAAGACATGCGGGTCACCTTTGCCCGCATGGCGATGGATGACGAAGAGACGGTCGCCCTGACGGCCGGGGGGCACACGGTAGGCAAATGTCACGGCAATGGGGATGCCAGGCTGCTCGGGCCCGAGCCGGAAGGTGCCGCTGTCGAGGATCAGGGGCTGGGCTGGCTCAACAAGACCCAGCGCGGCATTGGCCGCAATGCGGTGACCAGCGGCATTGAAGGTGCCTGGACCACCCACCCCACCCGTTGGGATAACGGCTACTTCTACTTGTTGTTCAACTATGAGTGGGAACTGAAAAAGAGCCCGGCCGGTGCCTGGCAGTGGGAACCCGTCAACATACGGGAGGAGGACAAGCCGGTGGATGTGGAAGATCCCGCCATTCGCCATAACCCCATCATGACAGACGCCGACATGGCGCTGAAGTTCGACCCCGAGTACCGCAAGATCGCCGAGCGTTTCCGCGCTGATCCGGCGGCCTTCTCCGATGCCTTCGCCCGCGCCTGGTTCAAGCTGACCCACAGGGATCTGGGGCCGAAAACCCGCTACGTGGGGCCTTATGTGCCGGCTGAAGAGCTGATCTGGCAAGATCCGGTGCCCACCGGGCGTACCGATTATGACGTGGCTGCGGTGAAGGCCAGGATTGCCGCCAGTGGCCTCTCCATCAGCGATCTGGTCAGTACTGCCTGGGATAGCGCCCGTACTTTCCGGGGCTCGGATCTGCGTGGCGGTGCCAACGGTGCCCGTATCCGGCTGGCCCCGCAGAAGGAGTGGGAAGGCAATGAACCAGCCAGACTGGCGCGGGTACTCAAGGTGCTGGAACCCATCGCCGCCGCCAGCCAGATCAGCGTGGCGGATGTGATAGTGCTGGCGGGTAACCTGGGTGTTGAGCTGGCGGCCAGGGCCGCCGGGGTCGAGGTGACAGTCCCCTTCAAGCCGGGTCGCGGTGATGCGACTCAGGCCCAGACCGATGTGGCGTCATTCGACGTGCTTGAGCCGTTGGCCGACGGTTACCGCAACTGGTTGAAAAAGGACTATGCGGTCACGGCGGAGGAGCTGATGCTGGATCGTACCCAGCTGATGGGGCTGACGGCCCATGAGATGACGGTACTGGTAGGTGGCATGCGAGTGCTCGGAACCAACCATGGCGGCACCCGGCACGGTGTCTTTACCGAGAGGGAAGGGGCCTTGACCAACGACTACTTCGTCAACCTCACCGACATGGCCAACACCTGGCACCCGTCGGGAGAGCGTCTGTATGAAGTGCGCGATCGCAAGAGCGGCAAGCTGAAATGGACGGCGACCCGGATCGATCTGGTGTTCGGCTCCAACTCGGTACTGCGTGCCTACGCCGAGGTCTATGCCCAGGATGACAACAAGGAGAAGTTCGTCTGCGATTTCATCAGTGCCTGGAACAAGGTGATGAATGCGGACCGCTTTGATCTGGTGAGTTAAGGCTGACCCGACGGCCCCGCACACCCGGGTGTGCGGGGTATTTTTTTGTCCTGAACCAAGGCTTGCCAGGGGTTGCGACAAAAATTGGCCAGCACCGGGGTAAGCGCATCCCCTGTCCTTTTGGGCGGGATATCAGGTAACATCTTGATTCATTGATGATGGCTAGCTGCCAAGCCCTTGCTGACAAGGAGTCGCCCATGCTGGAAATGCAGATCCAACCCCGTTTTCAAGAGACAGATGCCCTCGGCCACATCAACAATACGGTGCCGGCGGTCTGGTTCGAGGCGGCGCGGGATCCCCTGTTTCGCATCTTCTCTCCCGAGCTGGATGTGCATAACTGGCACCTGATCATCGCGGGCTATACGGTACAGTTCAAACGGGAGCTGTTTTATGGCCAGCAGGTATCGATCAACACCGGGGTGCGCCGCATCGGCTCCAGCTCCTTCACGCTCTGGCAGGAAGCCTGGCAGGGCGGTGAGCTGGCCGTCACCGGCGAAACGACCCTGATCCATTTTGACTATCAGACCCGCCAATCCCTGCCCTTGAGTGACAAGCACAGGGACGCACTGCGGGCCTGGTTGATAGAAAGTTAACCTTGGCCTTCCGGCCAATCACAGGACACTTAATGCGCAATACCGTGATCGCCCTGAGTCTGGGCTTGGGACTGGGGCTCTGTTCCCTGCCTTCCGTGGCTGCTTCTCTTGCGGAGCAGTTCACCCTGATGGAGCGGGGGGCCGAGAGCGCCCTCGACACTCGCCTGTTCAGCCACGATGGCGTCGACATCAAGGCCTGGATCGATGGCACCCCCGTTATCATAGCCGTGCCCATCATGAACGAGCAGGGCAAGCTGGAAGGGGAGAGCCGTTACTACTTCAAGGGCGGCAAGCTGTTCGGGGTGAAGGAACCAGCGGCACAGTTCGCCTTTGACGACAGCGGCAAGCTGACCCGCTGGCTGGACAACAAGGGCCAACCGGCAGAGTTCGTCAGCAAGATCAGTATGCAGCAGCGCGAGGCCTGGCTCACCAAACGGGCCGCGGAGCTGAGCCAGCTGTTTGCCCAGAGCCCGGCCGAGCAGAAGGCGGCTAAGGGGGGCGTCAAGCTGAAGGGGGCGGACCTCGCCCACTGGCTCTGCAATGGCAAGCTGATGGATCTCGCCAGAGGGGACAAGGTGATCTTCGAGCAGGCGAAGCTGAAGATTGCCAAACAGGGTGTAGAGGGAGAAGTGTCCCTGCGCCAGGATAAGGGGTGGCAGGATCTCTGCCTCAAGTGCGAGGTGCAGGGCACACAAGTGACCCGCCTCACCTGGCAGCCGCTGCCCGGTGCCAACAAGCCGCAATAAGCACGGTTGCAGCATGAAAACAGGGGGCCGTCAGGGCCCCCTTGTTGTTTATGGTTGTTCCCCGAGCCGCAGCCGGGTCAACGCCTCCACCCGCCGCCATTGCTCGGCGGGAAACCAGCGCGCCAGTATCTCCTGCTGCTGCTCGACCCGATCAAGGGTGGGCAAGGGCTTGAGCTCGGCCAGATAGCCCGCCAGCTGTCGCTCGAACCCTTGTTGGCCCTGCTCCAGCTGATGCAGCCGATCCACCGCCTCAGGCCCCAGCCTCTCCAGCAGCACTGTGTCGCGCTCGGCGGGCGCCAGTGGCTCCAGCGCCTGCAGATCGCCGAGCAGGCGGCTGTTTGCTTCGGCCTCCCTGAACCACTGGGGCTGTTCCGCCAGCCAGAGATCGAGCTCACCGGCCAGCATCTTTTTGTCGGCCTCGCTCGTCTCTGCCAGCGCCTTGCGGCGCAGGGTCCACTGCTCCATCAACCTGTCCTCGGCAAACAGCTGCTCCTGCTCTGCCGGGGTGAAGCTCTGCTGGCGCAGCTGCTCGCGCTCGTCAAACAGCACCTGCAGACTGGCGAGGCCTGGATCCGCCGGCACCGTCAGGCTGCCCTCCGCCGCCAGAAAGCTCTGGTAGCGGGCCAGCAGTTCGTCCTCCGCGTTCGTCTCCCCCCGTTCCAGACGCTGGGCCAGCTGGTGGCGCAGGACTCCCTGTTCGGGGGCTGCCGTCAGATCTGGCGGCGGGTCGGGCCAGAACAGAACGGCTCCCAGCAGCAGGGCCGACCCCAGAGACACGGCGATCAGCAGGGATCTTTTCATAGCCCCAGCCCCTGCAAGCGATTGGCGTGCTGGCGATAGAGAGTGACAGGATCGGTTTCAAACAGGTGGTGGATGCCGAACGACTGGTTCACCTCGTCCAGATGGTTCATCCGGTAGCCGGTGCCGATCACCTTGCCGAGATGGCTGCTGCACACCCCGACCAGCCCATCGTTGGGCTCGCTGAAGAAGTTGCCGGTGAGGGCCAGCGCGGGATCCACCGGATCCAGGATGTTGGTCATGTTGCCGCGCCCGCTCCAGGAGAAGTAGTAGACGCCGTTGGCGGCCTGCAGCGGCCCTTCACCGCAATACTGGCCGGGTAGCCCCTCGGGGTAGCGTTGATTGAAGCGTTGGGCACCCGAGCTGGTCAGGGCATCGAGGGCGGCGAGGGGATCCTGCGGCAGCTGGCTGCCGCCGGAGAGCAATGAGATAACGCCGGACAGCGCCGAGGCGGCGGCCACCGCCAGCTTCTCGGCCACCGAGCCAGGCGCCACCCTGGCGCGCACCAGATCGGCGATTTCTGAGCCATAGTTGACCCCTCCCACACTGGTGGCGGAGGCGACCAGCTCGGGGGCGACCGAGGCGACGTAGCGTATGGTGGGGCCGCCGTGGGAGTGGCCGATGAGGTTGACCTTGTCGGCTCCCGTGATGGCGAGCACCTGCTGCACCTGCTTGAGCAGCTGTTCACCGCGCAGCTCCGAGCTCTCGGTGGCGGAGACCTGCGCCACGTAGACCTGGGCGCCGTCCCGGGTCAACGCCTGGGGGATCCCGTAGAAGTAATCGACCCCGAGCAACCTGTCGAAGCCGAACAGCCCGTGCACCAGCACTATGGGGTAACGGGTCTGGGTATAACCTACCGCCTGGCCCAGCATGGGCAGGGCGCACAGCAGCACCAATAGCCATCTTTTCATCGTCATCATCCTTGTGAAAACAGGCTGTCGCTCCGACAGCCACCGGCTTCATGCCAGTGCCAACCAGCATGGCGAATCGGGCGACTTGCATCTGTGCAAGTGATCACTAAACAGACAGATTCAAAAAAGCCTTACCCATATGGGCAGGGTAGTCGGGGGCGCTGGCACAAGTATCCCTTGTGTTCGGCATCCACATAAGTTAAATAATAATTATTATCATTTGAGTGGTCGGGATCATGACGGGAACCTGGGTGAAGGGATGGGTCGGCACGAACGACGCGGACAGCAGCATGGTGCACTGGAAAGTGCAGACCCTGAGTGGCAATCGCCACTTCGATGCCGGCGAGCACGCCAAGGCGCTCTCCTATTACCAGCAGGCGTTGTGGCTGGCGCGCCAGCAGTTTGCCTGCTGGCACGATGCGGACGAGGCGGTGGCCGCACTGGTGGTGGCTCACCACAATCTGGCGGATCTGCTGGTGGCCATGGCGCTGCCGGAGCGCGCCGCCGATCTGCTGTGCCATATCCACGACTGTCTGCTTGCCACCAGCCAGTCCCCCGCCAGCCCCGGCCCCTTGCGGGATGCCGCCCTGCGCCACACCCGCAGCACCCGTACCGAGCTGCTCGCCTTCGTGCGCAAGCACGGTACCCAGGCTGCCATTCAGCGCTGTCTCGGCCAGTGTCTATGTCAGACCGAGCCCGCCCATCAACTCCATTAACCACAATAAAAAGAGGTGATCATGAGCCATACCTTGCCAGCCCTTGCCTACGGCTACGATGCGCTGGAACCCCACATAGACGCGCTGACCATGGAGATCCATCACAGCCGTCACCATCAGACCTACATCACCAATCTCAACGCCGCCCTGGCCGAGCACCCCGAGTTGGCGGCCCTGTCGGTGGATGCGCTGCTTGCCCGCTTCGACAACCTGCCGGTGAAGGTGCAGGGGGCGGTGCGCAATCACGGCGGTGGTCACGCCAACCACAGCCTGTTCTGGCTGGTGATGAGCCCGCAAGGCGGCGGTGAACCGGGCGGCGAGCTGGCCGAGGCGATCAATCGGGAACTGGGCGGACTGGATGCCTTCAGGCAGGCGTTTACCCAGGCTGCGCTGAGCCGGTTTGGCAGCGGCTGGGCCTGGCTGGTGGTGGACAAGGAGGGAAGATTGCGGGTGGAGAGCAGCGCCAACCAGGACAGCCCCCTGATGCAGGGCCATGTACCCATACTGGGGCTGGACGTGTGGGAGCACGCTTATTACCTCAAGTACCAGAACAAGCGGCCCGATTACATAGCCGCCTTCTATCAGGTGATCGACTGGGACGAGGTGGCACGCCGCTATCGTGCCGCGCTGGCATGACCGCCGGCAGGATTGTGCACTCAGCCAAATGAAAGAGACCCGCCTGATTGCGGGTCTCTTGTTTCTCTCTTGTCAGGGCGTCGAAGCGGGGGCGGCGCCACTGGTTGCCGGGCCGGTCGAGAGCGCCGCGCTGGCTGCGGCGGCAGCCTTGGCTGTATCCGCCTCCTTGCTTGCGGTGGCCGCGCTGGTCGACATGGTGGAACTGGCGGTGAGCGCGGCGTCAGTGGCGGTGGCTGCACTGGTCGCCGTGGCCGTGCTGGCGGCAGGCGCAAGCGGCGGCTTGTGGGCTACGGGCGGGATGGGCAGGCAGGGCTGGCTTGCGCCTATGGTGCTCAGGGCCTGACAGGGGGTGGGGCCACCGATGACGATGGGCTCGCCGAGGAACTTGGGCCCCTTGTCCAGCACGTAGAGATCGAGCAGCCCCATCAGGCGAGCGAATACCTCGCGTACCCGGGTCTTGATGCCCTGATAGGCGCTGGGATCCTTGGCGTTGAAGCCGACGGCCTCGATGCCGAAGTGGCGGGCGATGAAGATGGCGCGCTCGTTGTGAAAGGCCTGCGACACCACGGTGAAGTGGGCCTGACCAAACACCTCCTTGGCGCGCACTATGGAGTCCAGGGTACGAAAGCCGGCGTAGTCGCTGTAGATCACCTTGGCCGGAATGCCGGCCTGGATCAGGGCCCGTCGCATCTGGCGTGGCTCGTTGTACTGGACGGTAGCGTTGTCACCGGACACCAGTATGTAGTCCACCTTGCCATTGTTGTAGAGCTCGGCGGCGGCCTTGATCCTGTACTTGAAGTAGTGATTCGAACTGCCGCCAATCAGGTACTTGGAGGTGCCGAGCACCAGTGCGACCCTGTTGTAGGGCACTGCATCGACGTCGTCATAGGTGTAATGACGGGCGTCCGAGACGGTCCACTCGCTGTAGCCCAGCAGCATGGCGGCAGCTACCAGCAACAGGCAAAAGCAGGCGAGGAGGATCTTGGCAAACTTCTTCATGCGCGGTGCAGTTCGGGTCTGAAGTAGGAGGTGACAGAGGGTCATTCTATTACAAGTTGCCGCTGCACGTCAGGCTTGATAACTGCCTATGGCGTCACTCGGGCAGAGGCTGTCGCATCTGGCTGTCTTCTAACCGCTTGATCCCTCACCCATATAAAGTACTCATATAAAAACAGAGGGCAGCCGTGGCTGCCCTCTGCCGCTAACGCCTCACCCTCAGTGGGAGGAGTCGTTGGCCTTGCACTCGTCAGATTCCTTGTTGGCCTCCCACCAGGGCAGCAGATCGTGGCTCAGCCAGCTCTGGTAGGCTTCGCTGTCGCTCGCGATCAACTGATCCAGCTCGGCTTCGAAGGCGCTCATCGCCTGCTGCTGGTCCGGGTTGCGCAGGGCCTGAGCCATGGCAAGCCAGTTGGCACCGCGGCCGGTCTCGTTCAGGAAGCGATGCACCGTATAGGACCAGGAGTAGACCATCTCGCCACCCTTGTCGTAATCCAGGTGGAGTATGTCGGCCAGGCTCGGTCGTTCGGTCGCTGGGCGACCCGCCACATTGTCCATGCCACGGGCGAAGCACTGACCGTGGGCGATGAACTCCGCCAGCCCTTCCGACCACCAGGTGGTGCGATTGAGCGGGTAGTGACCGAAGCTGCCGTACTGGTTGAAGCGGCCATCCAGATAGTGCACGTACTCGTGGCGCAGGTTCCACACCTGGAAGGCGGGGCGCTTCCACTCAGCCTCATAGGCGAAGAAGCGGGCCTGATTGCCGGGGCGAGCCGGATCTCCTTCGATATAGATGCCGCCGTTGTCGGTGGAGACACCACCAAACAGGGCGCCGCCGTAGCGTTTCCAGTCGGCGGAGGAGTTGAAGATCACCAGCTCCAGTGCCTCGTTGTTGTCATCCGCCACCGGCTGCCAGCCGGTTTCCATCTGCTGATGGAACTGCTGCTCCTCGGCGCCCAGCTCGCGGCAGATGCCGTCGGCTTGATCCTGGCTCAGTTCTTGGGCCCGCAGGCGCAGGGTCGGCGAGCAGGTGTGCTCGAACGGCAGCACATCCTCCAGCCGTATCGGGGTGCAGAGACCGGCAAACTCGCCGCTGATGCAGGCTTCGCTGGTGCGGTCCGTGTAGGTCAGATAGTAGGTGGAGAGGGTCAGTGACATGTCTTCCAGCAGATCCTGGCTCTGCTGGCCACCCGGGATCAGGCTGTGATGACGGATGAGGTCGATGACTGAACCATCCAGCAGCTTGCGATAGTTTTCGCTCTCGTCGGGACGGGTATAACGGGCGACCCGATAGAGGCGGGTGTAGGCATCCAGCACGTTGTTGAGCAGGAACAGATCCTTGCCATCCCGTCCTTGCCACAGCGACAGCTCGCTCATGCCGAGGGCATGCAGCTGTTTGCGCAACTCGCCATCCTGCTGGCGGAAATCGGCGGCGAAGGCATCGCTGTAGTCACTGGCGAAGTCGAGGAAGTTGAGCAGATCGAACAGACCCGTTGCCCAGGCATGCTGACCATTGATCTCGCTGGCGTGGCGGGTGCTGTAAGCCAGCATCTGGTTGAACTGGCCGAGCAGGGTACCGAACCGGCTCTGTACCGCCGGGCTCTTGAACTGGCCATGCAGGGCGATACTCCAGGCACCCATGACGGCTCCCACCTCATCGCTGGCCTGCTCCGGATAGAGCAGCGGATGGGCGCCGAGCGCGGTCAGGGCTTCGGCCAGCGCCTCGGCGGCGGCCGGGCCATCTTCCTTGTGCTTGCCGTAGTTGTGATAGTTGTGGGCGCGCACATACTCGAGCAACAGCTTCATGGCCGGATGGGCGGGCTGATTGGCCGCCAGCAGGCTTTGTATACCCCGCGACACGGCCAGCAGCTTGGTGTCATCGTGGCCATAGTTTTCCTGCCAGACGGGAGCGGGCTGGCCGCTGGCGTCCTGCACTATCCTGGCGGCGTCGGCATCCAGCAGATCCGTGCCCGGTTGCTCGGGCTCGGAGCAGGCGCGACCATCGGCGCGGCGGCAATCGAGCTGCTCCTCTTTGCTGGCCAGCACTATGGGGCGATTGAGCACTCGGCTCTCTTGCCACTCGTCGGTCTGTGGCAGTGTCTGCCATTCGTTGCCACCGACCGGGTATTGATAGCCGGTGTCTTTCAGTACTACCTGCACCTCGCTGCCGGCGGGCAGGGTCTGGCGGCAAACCCGATAGCTGATGGTCTTGTCCCCTTCCTGGCGGGTCTGGGGTTCATCGCACTCCTGCTGGGCCCTGGTTTCGTCCAGCTGCCAGCTGTACTGGCGCCAGACGTGGATCTCGCTCACCTGGCTGGCGGCCTGACTGCCTGGCACGGGTTGCAGGCGGAAGAAGATCCGCTCGAGGCGGCCGTCCCGCTCGTTGGGCGTCTCTTCCAGCACGCTCAGTTGCTGCCAGTTTTGTGGCTGATATTGCCAAACCTGCTCGGCGCAGCGACCCTGGGCGTTGAGCTCGCAGCGATCCAGCTCCTGCTCGCTGTGACCCAGTATGATGCGCTCGGCCAGCGGCATACGATCCTGGCGCGGTGCGGTCGGGGTGCCGGTCAATGGCTCCCAGCGGCCCTGCTCCAGGCCGTAACCATAGTCATAGCTGCTGGCCGGGATGGCCTTGCCTGCCGGCACCACCTGCTCGCAGCTGAGGTAACGGATCTGCCAGCCCTGCTCGATCTTGAGCTGCGGCTCGCCGCACTGCTGTTCTGCCTGCGCGGTCAGATTGACATCGCTCCAGTCGAAGCGGCGGTAGACGCGCAGTTGCTGATAGGGGGCATCGTCATTGCGGGCGCTGAGCTCGTAGGTGACTTCGGTGACGCGATCGCTTAGCTGGCGGCTCGATTCACCGCTCAGCCGGTACTGTTGCCAGTCGGCGGGGGAATAATTGGCCAGCGCCGAGGTGGCGAGCAGGCCCGGTGCTGCCAGAAGCAGCAACCTTGTACCCAGATTGTTCATTTTTATCCCTTTGGATGAGAGTCTGCGTGGTTATCGCGGGCAATGTACTCAGTTCCAAAAGGGTATCAACTCACCAATCAGGCCATATAAATCATTTATTTAGCTTGGTTCATAACAAAGTCAGCCCCATTGGGGGCTGTAGTGATAGCAAGGACTCATCTGCCATCTGGGGGGGATCTCAGCATCCAGTCGGTGAAGGCTCGGTTCCAAGTGTGGACGGTACGGCGTGGACCATGGATCCCGTGCCCGCATAGTGCATAGGAATAGGAAAAGCAGGCAGGTGTATGCGATTGAGGGTGCGTGGAGAAAAGGCACAACATAGAGGGCCCCCTGGCGCAGGGGAAAATAACAGTACGGGAGGTCAGTAAGCGGTAGCGCAACGCCGACAAGAGTCCGACAAGATGGAGCAGGGACCTGGGTCCTTCTTGTCTACAGCGCTTGGTCAGCAGGTCGTGGGCAAGCTGACGCACTTGCCCGGAATCGCAAGCGCCTTGGCGCTGCGGCTCGATCCTTGTGAGTTAGAGGTAGCTCACTGTCACTATGGCCATCTTGGTGCTGCCCTCTGACAATTTGTAATTCAGGGTGCTGCTGAGAGTGTTGAGGTTGCCAGCTTGCTGCAGGCTGGCCAAATCCAGGGTCTGGCGTTGAACGCCGGAATAGCAGGTCACGCTGTTGTCGGAAAAATCACACGGCGTTTCGTAGATGGTCCCGGTGAAGGTCACGCTGCCATTCTGAGCCGAGGCTGTGCCGGGCAGCAGTGCGGCGCCAAGCAGCAAGGCGGTGGCGGCAGAGGAGGCGTAACTGAGAATGCTTTTGCGGACGGAACCGGCAGAGGTGTTGGAGGTGTTCATTTTATGTCCTTTTCGTTACATGTTGTTGTACGAAAAGGGCAACGCAATCAAAGAGAATGGCATACAGCTTATGACATCACTCTTCTCAGATGGCAGCTCCGCTGTCTTAGGCATTTAAACCCTTAGACCGGTGGCTTTGCGTCCCGACCTTTCGACCGGTTTGCCCTTTACTCTATGTTTAGATGATAACACCCTACTTTGAGAAATCAATCGGCATAAAAAAGCATGAGATATGGGTCACAGATAGCAGGAATAATGAATGCCTGATTTGGGTATATATTGCTGACCTACTGCGGGAATGGAATTGTTGAGTGTCAACATAATCGTCATAAAACAGCGCGATAGTGCCCCCTCCCATCAATTGAGCCATGTAGGTATTAATGAGAAGGTTATTCATACCAGGTACGTAACAGCGGCCATTTACTGCTCATATGCCATAGGCTGTCATTATGATTACCTGATTACCTGATTACCTGATTACCTGATTACCTGATTACCCAGCTACTTGGTGAAGATGAGAGAGACAATTTGATTGGTCAGAGACGTTTATTTTTATTGGCTGATGTTGTTTTTTTGTTAATTTGGTTTGCAGTGTGAGTTGGTTGTGAAATTCACTATTGTTGGTCGAATGACTTGTATGGTGGTTAATTATTTTTCATTGTTTTGAAATGTCATGTATGTTTGTAAGTCCATGATTTTAAAGTGTTTATAAATGAATTTATAAAAATCAAAATGTATTTGATGTGCATCAAATGTGTCGTTAATTTATCCACCGAGCAAAAGTTGAATTCGGTTTTCTGTGCAGATGACATGGATGTATGCAGTCGTGCAGATGAGAGGTGGCGGGAACTGCCTCTAATACTGTAAACAGCCTTTGCTTGTTTGATATGCACAGATAATTGCACCAGTGGCCATATCTCATTAATGAGGCGTCGGTCTGCTGACAGTTGCTGAGCAATAATATCGCGGCATCATCGAAAATCATGACTCCAGCTTGATCCAGATGATGCCGCACAACAACACACGTTAATGTAGGTATATACGAATGAACGCTAATAAAATCTTGGTTGCTATGGGTGTTGGTTCCATTCTGCTGTGCGGCTCCGCTGTTGCTGCCGGTGGCGCTGGTTCAGGCAAAGTCACTTTCAACGGTGAAATCATCAATGCTCCTTGCTCCGTTGCTCCCGAGTCTGTTGACCAGGTTGTAGAGATGGGCCAGATCAGCACCAAAGAGCTGGTCAGTGGCGGTGAGTCCAACTCCAAGCCGTTCAGCATCAAGCTGCTGAACTGCGAAATCTCCGACAAGGAAGATGCCGTCAAGGTGACCTTCAGTGGTGCCAAAGATCCGGTAGATTCCAGCCTGCTGCTGATCGGTGGTGGTCAAGCTGCCGGCGCTGGCATCAAGATGACTGCTCCAGGTACTGGCGCAGATATCGTACTGGGTGAACCCACTGCTGCGTTTGGTCTGGTAAACGGTGACAACGAGCTGCCCTTCAGCGCCGTGCTGAAAGGTTATGCCGATCAGACTGCCAACCCGCTGAAAGCCGGTGCTTTCACTGCAGTGACCAACTTTACTCTCTCCTACGAGTAATTGGCTGCCTTAACGTGTGACAAGGGTTGTGGTGGTGCAAGCCACCACAACCTCACACATTCTGTTTCCTCGTATCGAACCTTGATCATGAAAACTTCAATGATGGTGCCGGTAGTGCTGCAGATGGTGATGATGGCGGGGCCTGTTCTTGCCAATGAGATAACGGATGGCCTGGCTGAATCTGGGTGTACTCTGGATGTTTTACACAGTATCCCTCAGCAAGCCCAACACCAGGGCACGCTGAAAATCAGCGGGTGTCAGGCTGAAGGCACATCACTGCCTTTTATTGCCATGTCCGTGCGCAGTGCCATGAACGATGAATTGAGCATCATCAGCAATGGCCAATATTACAAGGTATCCGGCGAACGCTTTATTGTCTCGGATATTGTCAACAGCGATCTGGAATTCAATTTGAAAATAAATGGCAACCAGCTGTTTATTTCAGATAGAACGGCGCTGTTTGAACTCGATTATATGTAAGCAAGTTCATTGCTTAGTGTAGATACCTCATTAATGTGAGACCGTTATGCCATCCCTAGAGTAAATTTATGAGCGTTTCAACATCAAACTCTGCAAGAAAAAAACATTATTCAAAGATGGCTTTTATGTTATGCGTGCCCGGCCTGATGGCGGTGGCAAACCACGCATGGGCAGAAACGGAGTTTAATATTGACGCGCTCGATCTGGACGAACGGACCAAGATCGACCTCTCCCAGTTTGCCGATGAAGGCTACATTCTGCCCGGTGACTACTACCTCGAGATCGAGGTCAACAAGAACAAGCTGCCCCTGCAGAAGATCCCTTTCTACGAGACCGATGGCGGCAAGGGCAAAGGCGGGGTTGCCTGTCTGCCGCAAGAGGTGATCCCCAAGCTGGCGCTGACCGATGAGGCCATGGCCAAGATAGATACCTGGCACGATGGCCAGTGTGCCAACCTGCTGGCGCTGGACGGGGTCGTGATCTCGAACGACATCGGCAATGGCCTGCTCAGGATTGCCGTGCCCCAGGCGTGGATGAAATACAGCGACCCCAACTGGATTCCACCTGAGCAGTGGGACGTGGGTATTACCGGTCTGATGCTGGATTACAACATCAACGCCCAGGTCAATGAAGGGAGTGACTACTCCAATAGCAATATCAGCAGCTATGGCACCCTGGGGGCCAACTATGGCGCCTGGCGCCTGCGTGGTGACTATCAGGCCAGCTCTTATTGGGGTGATGATGAGCGGTCGTCAGCCGAGCTGAATCGTATCTATGCCTATCGCCCCTTGACCGACATGGCGGCCAAGCTGACGGTCGGCGAGCAGCAGCTCAACTCCCAGCTGATCGACGGCTTTCGCTACACGGGCGTGAATCTGGCCAATGACGAGCGCATGTTGCCGCCGAGCCTGCAGGGTTATGCGCCCGAGGTGAGCGGCATCGCCAAGACCAATGCCAAGGTCACCATTTCCCAGTCCGGCCGCATCATCTATGAGACCAACGTGCCAGCCGGCCCGTTTCGTATTCAGGGGCTGGACAGCTCGGTGCGCGGTCGTCTCGACGTACGGGTGGAGGAGCAGGATGGCAGCGTCAGCTCGTTCCAGGTAGACACAGCGACCGTCCCCTACCTGACTCGCCCCGGCTACGTCAGATACAATCTGGCCGTCGGTGCTCCCTCCGAGCTGGGGGATTCCGCCCACGACGTGCATGGCCCGGCGTTTGTCACCGGCGATTTCTCCTGGGGGGTGGCGAACTCCTGGTCACTTTACGGTGGCAGCCTGGTCGCTGGCGAATATAACTCCATGGGCCTGGGGATTGGTCGCGACCTTTATGCATTCGGCGCCATCTCTGCCGACCTGACCCAATCCATTTCGAAATTGCCGGGCCTGTCGACCAAGATTGGCCAGTCGGTACGCGTGAACTACGCCAAGCAGTTCGATGAATACAACAGCTCGATCACCTTCGCGGGTTATCGCTTCTCCCAGCATAACTTCATGACCATGTCGCAATTCTTGAGCAACAAGGATCGGCTGGAGAACAACAATACGACCTCGAGCGATGACTACAACACCTGGGGTGACAAGGAGCTATATACCATCACTGCCAACAAGACCTTCTGGGCGGATGATGCGGCCAAAGCTCTGACAATCTATCTGGACTACACCCACAGAACGTACTGGGATCACGAGGCAGAGGATCGCTACGGCCTCTCCATCAACAAGAACGTGAGCATCGGCAGCTTCAAGGATATCTCCGTCTATGTATCAGCCTACAAGACCAAGACCGAGAACTACGAGGATGACAAGAGCGTCATGTTGACCCTGAGCATGCCGATCGGGGACAGGAAGAGCGCGGGATACAGCGTGCAGTCCTCTAATGGCAAGGTAACCCATCTGGCTACCTATCAGGATTACAGTCGGCCGGATGATACCTATCAGCTGGGGGCGGGCGTGCAGAGCAATGGCCACGCCGTGGCGCGTGGCTACTATAACCACAACGGAGATGTAGGTGCCGTCAGCCTCAACGCCTACAGCGTGCAGAGCGAGTACACCTCGGTCGGAGCCAGCCTGCGCGGCGGTCTGACGGCGACCGAGCATGGGGCGGCGCTGCACCAGGCAACCCGACGCGGTGGCACCCGCATGATGGTGGACACCGACAAGACCTCCGGCGTCTCTTTCAACAACGGCCGCGCCGTGACCAACCGTTTTGGCGTCGCTGTGATCAGTGACATGACCGACTATCGCAAGAGCGACACCCGGATAGACGTGGATCAGCTGGGCGATGACATAGATGCCATGAATGCCATCAAGCAGGGGACCCTGACCGAGGGTGCAATTGGATATAATGCCTTCGAAATGGCCGAAGGGTTCAAGTTGCTGGCCAATGTCAAACTGCCCGATGGCTCAGTTCCGCCGTTTGGCGCCACAGTCGTCAAGGATTCCGGTCGGGTGCTCTCGGTGGTGGATGAGGATGGCCTGGTCTATCTGACCGGGGTGAAACCGAATGAAGCGTTTGAACTGTCCTGGGGCGGGGCTCGCCAGTGCAAGATAGTGGCGCCGCAACAAGTAACCGATCTGTCGATGAAGACTCTCACTTGCAAGTAATGGGATACCGATGAAAAAGCTGCTCTCTTATACCTGTCTGGCCGTGCTGGGCATGACCTCGCTCAACGTCAGTGCTGCCATAGTGCTGGATCGTACCCGTGTTGTGTATCCCGGCGGTGCCAAATCCATCAGCCTCAACATCAAGAACGAGAACCAGAAGCTGCCCTACCTGGCGCAGGCCTGGATTGAAGACACCCAGGGCCAGAAGATATCTTCTCCCTTCGTGATATTGCCGCCGGTACAACGGGTGGATGCCAATCAGAAGTCGATCGTCAGGATCGCCAGCGTGCCCGCCATTGATGCGCTGCCCAAGGATCGTGAATCCATCTACTACTTCAACCTGCGCGAGATCCCGCCCAAGAGCGAGAAGAGCAACGTGATGCAGATTGCCGTGCAGTCCAAGATCAAGTTGTTCTACCGCCCCGAGGCCATCATCCCGGAGCGCGGCGCCGTCTGGCAGGATCAGGTGTTGATCACCAAGCAGGGCACGACCCTGAAGGTCAACAACCCGACCCCTTACTACATCACCTACGTGGGCCTCGGCCATCCGCAGGGCAAGGAGCGGACCACCATCAAGGGTTTCTCCGCCTTTATGGTTGAACCCAAGTCAGAGCAGACGGTCACCATCCCGGAAGCGTTGGGCAACCAATTTGTGATCAGCTACGTCAATGACTACGGCGGATATATGGATATCAAATACCAGTGCGCAGGCAATGCCTGTAAAGCCATCAAGAGCGAGTAAGGCCTATGCTACGTTCCATCTTCTGTTCAAGCCTTATGCTGTTTGCAGGAACGGTATTGGCAAATGGCTATGTGACGCCCAACCCAACCCATGATTACTATATATCGTTGGACAAGGCTGATATTCAAAACAAACCTGGTTTTACTACCAAGGCATTTGAGTGGAACTTGGGTGGGCAATATTCAGGTATCGTTACCTGCCCGGATAGAAGCATTCCACAATCACCTGTGTACTATAAGTCAACTATGACGGATGGCTTGCCTCAAGCTGGTGATGGTTTTGTAAAACTAAATGACTTTCTGGATATGAAGGTCGAAATTTGGATAGCCGGTTGGAAGAAAAAATTTGTTACAGCCCCATTTCCGAATGAAAGTAACGATTACCCAAATTACTCTTGTACTAAGGGGAAAGAGACAAGAATAAGTAATTTCGAAAGTGGTAGCCGCGGGCGAGTAACCTTCCGTGTAAGAAAACAAATAATTAACGGCGTACAAATATCAGATCGTCAAGTGGTAGAGATGTATGGCCGCTTAGGGTCTACCACTACAGATTTCAATAATTTGCCAATGTCTCGAATTACGATTACATCTGCAATTTTATATGTGCCAGAAGAGTGCGTGATTAATGGTGGGCAGACTATTGAAGTAGAGTTTGGTGATTTGCCGGGCTCGGGATTGGATGGGAATAATTTTGAAAAGACGGTCCCTCTGACATTTCAATGCCGTGGTGGTGTTTTCGAAGGGGATGCCTTGAAGATCAATCTTGGTATTTCTGGAAAACCGACCTCTTTCAGTCAAGACTATCTGCGGACAACCCGGGATGGCTATCAAGGTGGAAATGTCATTTCCGATTTGGGGATCAAGTTCAAGCAGTTGGATGGTTCTCAGCTGCATTTGAATACGTTTTATCCGGTTTCCATGCAGGGAAATATTGGTGACTGGGGCTTTATTGCCGCGCCGGTAACACTAGCAGGTGCGGATATCCCAGCAGGTGACTTTTATGCTACTGCTACTATTGTTGCCGAGTTCCAATGAGGAGTTGTTTTATGCTACGGACATTGTGGATAGGCTTGGCGCTGTGCCCGTTGTTGGCGGTAACGGCAGCTCCCCGTGCCAGCAATGACCTGGAATTGCTTGGCAATACGGTCCATCTCCATGGCCGGATCATCGACCAGCCCTGTGTGGTTGCCCCTGAATCCCTTGAGCAGGAGGTCGAGATGGGGGTGGTCGATGTCAGGGAACTCTATGCCAACGGGGCTGGGGCTCAGGTGCCCTTTGTCATCCGCCTGACCAACTGCAAGCCGGGTATATTCCGCATGGCCAAGGTGACCTTTACCGGTGCACAGGATGCCCAGCTCAGCGGCGGCCTGGCATTTTCGGCAGGCTCCGCCAAGGGCGCCGGCATCCGCCTGTATGACGTGACCCAGTCCCCCTTGACGCTGGGAACGCCCTCCCGTGGTTATCTGCTGGGTGGCACGACGGAGAATGAACTACAATTCTCTGCCCGGGTGGAAGGGTACCCGGCAGCCTTGGCTGCCAAGAATATCCAGCCCGGTGACTATACAGCCGTGGCCAACTTCATCGTCTCCTATGAATAACCTCAAAGGTCATTGCGCTGGATGACCTTTAAATTATCTCTGCTGGGCCAGGAGATAACACCGCCCATATAGCTGGACAGATATATCCCGCCTGGCAGCTGAATAAACAGCGACTTCTGTTTGGGTGGGGTCAGGGCAGCTACCAGAGTGGCGACCATACCATTGCTGATCAGTGCCTTCTGGTCGATAAAGTTGACTATGGTATTCTTTATTTCGACCGCAATATCATCCTGATCCCGCTCTATATCGCCAACGGAATCCAGATTGAACAGGGTTTGCCCCTGATGATCCGTTGCTATCACAGTGGCCACGACAATTTCTCTGTTCATGGTCACTATGATTTTGCTTTTTCTGGTGATCTCGACCCAGTTATCCGGGGCCTGGCAATTGCTGTGATATCTGACGGTGGCATTCGGATAGTTATAGTAATTATGGGAAACGTTCTTTCCCTGCAATGCAATGGTAGTCATGACGCATTGCAATTCCTCGGCGATTGAATGGCCAGCTCTCAGCAGGAAGACATTTTCTGACAACTCTTTGTTTTTATTATCAATGGAAAAGTAGCTGATAGCTTCCTTTCCGATGAGAATGGAAACACGTTCGTCTTCATAATGCGGCACTCTTTTGACAAGCGGTGCCAGCGTATCAATCTTCAATTTCAACGCATTCTCTGTCTCGCTGGTCGTATACAGAGAAACATGGCCGAGGTTAATCGTTCTGAGGGTATTTTCATTGCTGTAATGATAAATAAACGCTGCCAGCGAGGAGGCCACCACAATCAGCAGTGCAAACAGCATGATGCGCTTTGGGTTGAAATAGCGATCGTATTTTCTGCGAGAGTATTGTCTTCTGGCCAGCGGTGAGGCTGCTGGTGTTTCTGCCCTTGCCTCCGTATTCTCAGCCTCCCCGGTGACCTCAATCGGGGCACAGAAGATATAACCTACCCTGGGGATGGTATCAATTGCGTCCAGCAAACCAAATGATTCCAGTTTTCTCCTCAGGGAGAGGATCTGTCGATTAAGGTTGGTGTCAGTATTATCCTGATTTGGCCACAAGGCTTCCTGCAGTATGTTTCTGGGAATGACACTGCCTGCCTCATCACACAGCATTTCGAGTAGCTCGGCCTCTTTGTTACTGAGTTTGATGTCTTTCTCGTTCTTTGAGAGCCTGAATATTGCAGCGGAGAAATAAATATCCTCTGCAATCTTATAAATTTTGTTACTCATGTGTGACTCGTCTTACCGCCAAGGAGTGCATTTTACCACCATGTCGCAGTTGTTCAAATAATGAAAAAACTACAATATCTTTAATTATCAATCGTTTATGTTTCCATTGAGGTGCCTGGCAGCGGGTATGGTACTACAGGTTATTAATTTGGTTCAAAAAATGCTCAAAAAGATGACCATTTATGTAATCGTTCTCACTCAGGATGAAGATAGAAGGATAATATTGGCCTTGAGCGGGGTTTCTCTTGAATAAGGTGCGTACCAACGGCTCCTGCCGTGTCGGAAACTGTCGTATGACACCTTATTGCTTGAAGATAGATGGCTGATGCAGCTTTCGCTGTGGCTTGAGAGCCCCGCCCATGTCGGGCCAGGGTTGCCAGAGGTCGGGCACCATGAAGCCGGGCAGAGTGGCGCGGATCCAGGCGGCCAGCTCAGGATAGGGTACAGGCTCGCCGTGCCAGTCGATGAAGGCGGCGGGGCGTTGCCCCCACTCGTCGCTCGGCATGGGCACTACCAGTGCCTGCGCCACGGCGGGATGATCCACCAGCCGCTGCTCTATGGTTTCGGGCTGTATATTCTCCCCGCCCGAGATGAACAGATTGTCGATCCGCCCCTCCACCACCAGCTCGCCGTCGGCGGTGACATACCCCTTGTCGCGGGTGTGAAACCAGCCAGTCTCGTCGAGGGGCCGCTCTAGTACGCCCTCCTTGAAATAACCGGCAAACAGGGTGTCACCGCGCACGCAGATTTCATCTTGCTTGATGCAGACTTCCCGCCCCGGCAGCGGTTTGCCAACCACGCCGGCGGCGGATGGCTGGCCGGTGCAGACCTGGCTGCCCATCTCGGAGAGGCCGTAACTCGACTTGGGGGTGAAGCCCATGGCCGCGAGGCGAGCAACCAGCGGCTGCGGGATGGCGGCTCCGCCGAGCAGCAGCTCGCGCAAGCGGGTGCGGGCGGGGTCGAAGCCCTCCGCCAGCAGCCGCCAGAGCTGGGTCGGCACCAGCGAGAGGTGGGTGATGGACTGGTGCTCGAGGCGCGCCTTGAGGGGCTGGCTGCGATCGTCCAGTACCAGGCTGGCGCCCGCCAGAAAGACCCGGAACAGGATGGCGTAGCCGCCGACGTGAAATAGTGGCAGGGAGAGTAGCCAGCCGCACTTCTCATCCAGCGGGATCAGAGAGGCTGAGCCTCGCGCCGAGGCCAAGTGATTGGCGAGGCGATGCACCACGGCTTTCGGTGTGCCGCTGGAGCCCGAGGTGAGGATCATGTTGTTCAACTGAGCAGGCGCGAGCGGCCAGGGCTGATCGGCCGCCACCAGTTCAGTGTTGAAATCCAGTCGCAGTGAGCACCCACTTCCCGCCGGAATTTCGCCCGCCGACCAGAAGGCGGCCACGTCCAGCTGCTGCGCCAGTTCGGCTTGTCTGGTCAATGGAAAGGCGGGATTGAGCGGGCAGAAGACGATGCCGCTGCGCACACAAGCCCAGGCCAGCAATACGTCCGGCAGGGCGCCACGTACCACGGCAGCCAGCCGGTCGCCGGCTTTCAAGTCAGCCAGCGCCAGCTGCCGACACAGGCTGTTGAGCCGTGCATCCAGCTGCTGATAGCTGAGGGGGCTTGCTGTGTGGATGGCGATCCGGTGGGGCGCGGCTTGTGCCCAGTGGCGCACCGGACATGGCTCTAAATGGGAGTGATGGTCAGATGTCGGCAGCATTAAGGCCCCTTCAATCACGGTGAAACAGGGGCTCCAGCAGGCCAAGGTCGGGTTTGCCTTGCTTGTCCAGCAGATCGCTTGCCAGCCAGCGTTTGGTGTCCAGCCCCGGCGCCTGATCCGGCGCCCATTCACCCGCGAGACGGGCGAGCTGGCCGAGGCCGACCCCGGACTCGAAGCAGGAGGAGACGATCACTTTCAGGCGCAGCTCGCGGGCGCGGGCCACCAGGGCCTCGCTGTTGGCCAGCGAGCCAAGCAGCGTGGGTTTGAGCACCAGGGCTCTCAGCTGCGGGATAGGCTCCCAGGGTTTGCCCTGTGCCAGCAGCTCGTCGATGGCCACCGGCATGCCGGTGCGGTTTGCCACGAAGGCGATGTCGTCAAAGTTGGCGCAAGGGTCTTCCAGATACTCGATCCGGTTCGGATCGAGATGGCCGCAGAAGGCCCAGGCCTCCTCACGGGTCCAGCCCTGGTTGGCGTCCAGCACCAGCTTGAGGGTGGGGATGCGATCGCACAGCAGGCGGATCAGCGCCAGCTCGTCGCGCATGGGATAACGGGCCACCTTCAGCTTGGCCTTGCTGGGCGTCTGATGCAGCCAGTCCTTCCAGTGTTTGAGCAGCTCCTGGGGGGAGCCTTGAATGAGGGGATAGGGCTCGGGCAGGGTGGCCGTCTGTTCGGGCCAGACCCGCCGCGCACAGTCCAGACCAAATTGCACCGAGGGCAACAGGGGCGCGATGGGCTGCCCCTGAGCCAGCTGCTCCAGACAGCCGATGGCCTCGGCTTGCGCCTCGGCCAGGGTCTCTTTGGAGAAACCGGGCAGGGGGGCTATCTCCCCCCAGCCCTTGTCGATGCGAACCAGCAGGCCCTCTCGCGCCACCTCCACCTTGCCGTGAAAGGTCAGGGGCTGGGTAAAAGGCAGTTGGTAGCGATAGAGAGCGAGTTTCATCAGGGATTCCGCTTGTATTTGGAGAAGTCGGGACGGCGTTTCTCGTTGAACGCGTTGCGCCCTTCCTGACCCTCTTCGGTCATGTAGAACAGCATGGTGGCATTCCCCGCCAGCTCCTGCAAGCCGGCCTGGCCATCGCAGTCGGCGTTGAGGGCCGCTTTCAGGCAACGCAGTGCCATCGGGCTGTTCTGCAGCATCTCGCGGCACCAGCGCACGGTTTCGCGCTCCAGTTCCGCCAGCGGCACGACAGTGTTGACCAGCCCCATGTCGAGCGCTTGCTGGGCATCGTACATGCGGCAGAGGAACCAGATCTCGCGGGCCTTCTTCTGGCCGACGATGCGGGCCATGTAGGAGGCGCCCCAGCCGCCATCGAAGGAGCCGACTTTCGGGCCTGTCTGGCCAAACTGGGCGTTGTCGGCAGCGATGGTCAGGTCGCACATCATGTGCAGCACGTGGCCGCCACCGACCGCATAACCGGCCACCATGGCCACCACGGGTTTCGGGCAGGTGCGGATGTCGCGCTGGAAGTCGAGCACGTTGAGATGATGGGTGCCTTCGTCATCCTGGTATCCACCGTAGTCGCCACGGATCTTCTGATCGCCACCGGCGCAGAACGCCTTCTCGCCGAAGCCGGTGAGTATGATGGTGCCGATATGATCGTCATAGCGGGCATCGGCCAGCGCCTGCAGCATCTCTTTGACGGTGCGGGGACGGAAGGCGTTGCGGACCTGGGGACGATTGATGGTGATCTTGGCAATGCCATCGCCGGACTTGTGATAGAGGATGTCCTCGTAACCGGCGGAGCAATCGCGCCACTCGACAGGTGCGTACAGTTCCGCTTCCGTCATTGCCTCAATCATGTTTTTTTCCTTCTGGTCTGGTCGAACCCAGATTGAGCAATCGCGTCATTTGAACGGGGGCATACAGTTCAGCTTTCGTCATTGCTTCAATCATGTGCACGCTCTTTTTCTTGTTGGTAATAAGCCCGCAATGCCGGCTCGGGTAAAGGGTGTCATGCCGTTTTATGGCGTACTCGCAACCCACTCCCGCAGGAGTTGGGCAAAAGTCTCGGGCTGGCTGGCGTGCAGATTGTGGCCGCCATCCAGGGTCAAGTGATTGATATTGCAGCCCTGATTCACCAACTGGCAAGCCAGCTGATGGAATTTGTGATCCCGGCTGCCGGAGAGCCAGGTCACTGGCAACCGGGTGCTGACGAGCCAGGGCGCGAGATCCGGCTGCTGGCCCAGCGAGGTGGCGCGCAGCATGGTCGCGATGGCAGTGCCCTGGTTGCCAAGGCGACGAGCTGCCTGGCGGGCACGAGCCGCCTCATCGAGGTCGGCGAAGACCACCTGCTGATACCAGTCGGCCAGCACCTCTGTCAGCGGTTCGCGCTCAAAGCGCCGGGCCCAGCCCTCATCGTGTTCGATGCGAGCTGCCCGCTCGGCCAGCGGCAGGCCGGGATGACAATTTTCCAGCAGCAGGGCCTGCAATCCGGCAGGGGATTGGCTGGCGTGATAGAGGGCGAGCCGCCCGCCCAGCGAATAGCCGGCCAGTCGGTACTGCTCGATGCCGAGTGCCTTTAGCGCATCACAGAGCCACTGATGAGCCTGCTCGAAGCCGGTCACGCTCAGCCCTTGATTGCTGCCGTGGCCAGGTAGATCCAGCGCGTGGCAAGCTATTCCTGGCACGGCTTCAATGACTGGCTGCCAGTCGCGACCATCGCCGAGCAGACCGTGCAGCAGTACCAGAGGCAGTTCGCGGCTGTTCGGGTTAGAGGCCACGAATAGCCGCTCCCAGCGCCTTGAGATCCTCGGCGACTTCACTGCTCGGTACCTTGATTTCAATCAGGGTTACTTTCTTTTCCAGCGCCGGTTTTTTCAGGGCTGCGGTGTAGGCCTGCTCGAATTCAGCCAGCGTGGTTGGCGCCCGATAATGGAGGCCGAACATGGCTGCGGCATGCTCGAAGTGCAGGCCGTGGGGCAGGCAGTAGTAGGTCTCCAGCAGCCGATCGCCGGTGGGCACCGGCAACATGCGAAAGATGCTGCCGCCGTCGTTGTTGAGCAGGATCACCACCAGCGGCCGGCTCGATTTGCCGAGCAGGGCCAGACTGTTGAGATCGTGCAGGGCACTGAGATCGCCAATCAACAGGGTCGTTGGCTGCTCGCTCGACTGGGCAAAGCCATAGGCGCTGGCGATCAGGCCGTCGATGCCGGAGGCGCCGCGGTTGGTCATCACCCGGCTCGGTCCCTTGCCCGCTTCGCCGAGCATGTCCATCAGCCGGGCCGGCATGCTGTTGCCAACAAACAGCTGACCTTGAATGAGGGCGCCCAACCGATGGCAGACACCGAGCTCGGAGAAGCGATCGCAGGCGCTGCGGATCTGGCGGGTGGCGCTCTGCTGGCGCTCCGCCAGCCGGTGCCAGGGCAGGTGGCGAGTGCTCACTTTGTGGGTCGCGGCGAAGATGGCGGGCTCGCACACCAGACGGCGGCGCAGCCGGTAATCGGGATCGAGTCGCGCCGGCTGCGGGTCTATTAGCCAGTAATCCTGCCAGGGGTGCTGCTTGATGAACTGGCCGAGCCGCTTGGAGATGAGGCGGGCACCGAATTGCAGCAGTACTTCCGCGCGGGCCAGCTCGGCCACGAAGCAGCTGTTTTGCAGGGCGAGATCCATGTGGATGAGGTTGCGGGCATCGAAGCGGATCTGGCTCTGCAGATCCGCCAGCAGCGG
The DNA here is from genome assembly GCF_000820005.1 of Aeromonas piscicola. Taxonomy (GTDB): domain Bacteria; phylum Pseudomonadota; class Gammaproteobacteria; order Enterobacterales; family Aeromonadaceae; genus Aeromonas; species Aeromonas piscicola. Next base: position 207,298 of record NZ_CDBL01000052.1, read on the forward strand.
CCAGCCTAGGCGCTCGGCAAGCTCGGCCACCACCTGCGCCTGGGCGGGATCCTGAATGCGTCCGGCGACTATGATGCCGCGTTTGCCCTGCAAGGCCGCCCAATCGGGCTGGCGGGGACAGATCTGCTCGTTCTGCTGCCAGGGGCTCCAGGGTTCGCTTGAATGCAGCCAGTCACCGAGGGGGGCCAGGTAGTCGCTGAAGTCTTGATATGCGTCGCCGGGGTAGAGCGGTTCCGGGTACATGCAGTTGAAGTGCACCGGCCCCGGCGTCAGCGCCTGCTGGGCCAGCGCCTGATCCACCGAGCTCAGCACGAAGGCCGCGGGTATGGTCGGGGTGGGGCTCGGCAGGTTCTGTTGATAGACGGGGTAGCGACCGAAGATCCCCTGCTGATCGATCGCCTGGTTGGCGCCGTTGTCGATAAGCTCGGGCGGGCGATCGGCCGAGAGGATAATCAGCGGCACGCCTGTGAGTTGCGCCTCTGCCACTGCGGGCCAAAGGTTGGCGACCGCTGTGCCTGAGGTCATGATCACTGCCACCGGTCGGCCACTGCCCTTGGCCAGCCCCAGCGCCATAAACCCCAAGCCCCGCTCGTCAAAATGGAGGTGGCGGCGAAAGCCTGCATGGGCGGCCGCGGCCATGGTGAGCGGCGCGGAACGTGAGCCCGAGGCCAGCGCTATGTCTCGCACGCCGAGGCGATAGAGCTCTTCCAGCAAGAGGGAAGACCAGACGTGATTGAAGGTGGCATGTTGACTGGCAAACATGAGGCTCTCGCTGAATGAGGGGTCGATGAGAAAACGCTATCCCAGCAGGGAGAGCACATTGGCGATCTTGTTGTCGAGTTCGGCCCACTCGGCGGCGGGCTCGGATCCCGCCACTATGCCAGCCCCGGCATAGAGTGTGATGGTCTGCGCCGTGACGCGGGCGCTGCGGATGGCGACCGAGAACTCCGAGGTCTCCCGGCTCAGCATGCCGCAGGCGCCGGCATACCAGCCGCGATCATGGGGCTCGAACTCGCGGATGAAGGCCAGTGCGGCTTCGCGCGGGGCGCCGCCCACCGCGGGGGTGGGGTGCAGGGCGTCCAGTAGTTGCCAGTCACACACCCCGGGTTTGAGTTCGGCCTCTATGTCGCACTTGAGGTGCTGCAGTAGCCGCAGTTTCAGAATGCGCGGCTCGGTCAGGCTGGCGCCCGTGGTGAGCGGTGCCAGTCGGCTGAGGATGTCGGCGTGTACCAGCCGGTTCTCCAGCCGGTTCTTGCTGTCGGCCAGCAGCTCGGCGGCCAGGGCCGCGTCGGTCGCCTCGTCGCCGGAGCGGCGTATGGTGCCCGCCAGTGCCTCGGTGAAGAGGTGGCTCCCTTCCCGGCGGTAGAGCCGCTCGGGGGAGCAGGAGATGAAGCTCTGCTCGGGGGAGAACTGAAAACCGAAGTGGAAGCAGTCCTGGGCGTGCTGCGCCCACTGCGCCAGCAGGGACCAGGGGCAAATGTGATCGTCGTGCAGCTGGCGGGAGAGCAGGCTTTCCCGCGACAGCACCACCTTGGGGGTGTGCGCCTGAAAATCGGGCGCCGTCACTCGCTCGACCAGCGTCTGCCACTGGGTGGGGCCTGGGCAATCCTGGCGCTGCCAGCTGTGGGGCTGCAACGCAGGCAGGGGCGCCTCCGGTTGCAGGGCCGCGAGGGCCGTCTCGGCCGCCTGCAGCTCGGCATCCAGATTGCCGTCGGTCAGCCAGAGATTGAGGCAGAGGCTGACACACTCGCCCCGGCGTACCAGCTCGATGCGGGGCAGCACGAAGCGGCAGGGGCCAAAACCCTGCCAGCCGGGCTGAGCGGGATCGAACGCCAGTCCGCCGTAGTAGCGCGGGCTGTCGTCGTGGGGCTGGCCCGTGTGCGCGCAGACCTGCTGTATGTCCTGCGGCCGGGTCAGCTCGCGAATGCAGCCCAGCGCCACGTATTCGGGCTTGTCGTGCCCTCTGGCATGCCAATAGATACGGGGATAGAGGGTCTGCGCCGCGAGCCAGCCCAGGAAGGAGCGGATCTCGATCGCCACGCGCAGCCGCACGAAGCCGCTGGCGTTGCCATGACGCAGGGCGTCCAGTTGTTGCTTGATATGGGTCTGAGCCAACATGGATTTCGTCTATGAGCCGATAGTGACGGTCAATCCTGCAGAAGGATGCCGTTGGTTTATGCCAAAGGAGCGATTATTCCTATATATTATCTGCCCATTCGTCCATGTAAATCGCCCGGGGAGCTGACTCCCGAGGGGCCAAGTATACCGAAATCCGGTTCGATAACCCTTAACACGATCAATATCTGATTGTTTGGCCATCACAATATGACAAATACCTTCTCTATCTGGTTGCTGGCGGCGCGTTTGCGAACACTGCCGCTCGCGTGCTCCTCCATCTTGCTGGGATCCGGGCTCGCGGCCAGCCGTGGCGCCTTCGATGGCACCATAATGGTGCTCTCCCTGCTGACCGCCATACTGCTGCAGATCCTCTCCAACCTGGCCAACGATTACGGGGATGCTGTCTCCGGTGCCGACAATGGCGAACGGATCGGTCCCCAGCGCGCCGTGGTCTCGGGCCTCATCACCCAAAAGCAGATGTGCATGGCCATGGGGCTGACCGCCCTGGCCGCCGTGGTGAGCGGCCTCGCCCTGCTGGGCTGTGCTTTTGGCGATCAGTGGCTGCAGATCCTCACCTTCGTGGTGCTGGGTGGCGCGGCCATAGTGGCGGCCATCACCTACACGGTGGGCAAGACCCCTTACGGCTATCGGGGCTTCGGCGATATCTCGGTGTTCCTGTTCTTCGGTCTGCTGGGGGTGCTCGGCTCTTACTACCTGTTCACCAAGACGCTGCAGTGGGATCTGCTGCTGCCCGCCACCGCCTGCGGCCTGCTGGCGACTGCGGTGCTCAACATCAATAACGTGCGGGACATAGAGACGGACGCGGTCAGCGGCAAGATCACCCTGGCGGTGCGGCTCGGTCGCAACCGCGCCATCGCCTATCACTGGCTGTTGCTGGGGGCGGCGCTGGTCAGCACCATCGCCTTTCTGCTGACCCAGCCCGCCAGTTTCTGGCCCTGGATCTTCCTGCCCGCCATGAAGCCGCTCACGGACGCCGCCAAGACATTGCGCACGAGCTTCGATGGCGAGGTGTTGACCGGCGCCCTCAAGAAGACCGCCATCAGCGCCTTCCTGTTCAGCCTGCTGCTCTCCATCGGGCTGGCGCTCTCCTGATGAGGTGATGACGTATAAAGGGCTCCGAACAGGGGCCTTTTTTATAGGCATCTCCGCCGGTTTTTCCAATCATTTCAGTCTCATCAAGTTCACCATTCCCCAAACGGCCGTGATCCGGTCGGCAATATTGAGAAATTTTCCGGCCAGCGAGTTGAGTTGTGACAGGCCCCGATTGTAGCGCCAGAGCGATTGCTATAGAGATGTAACCGTATCTGGTTGCACATGTAAAAAATGATGGCGGGAGCAGACTGATGGACAAGTTAGGGAAACACCTGGGATGGGGGCTGATGGCGCTGGTGGGCGCCAGTTCGCTCGGCTATATCGCCCTCAACCGGGGCGAACAGATAAACGCACTCTGGATCGTGGTCGCGGCTGTGTGCGTCTATCTGATCGCCTATCGCTATTACGGCCTGTTTATTGCCAAGCGCGTGCTGGCGGTCGACAGCACGCGCATGACCCCGGCGGTGCGTCACAACGACGGTCTGGACTATGTGCCGACCGACAAGAAGGTCTTGTTTGGCCACCATTTCGCCGCCATTGCTGGCGCCGGCCCGCTGGTCGGTCCCGTGCTGGCGGCCCAGATGGGTTATCTGCCCGGCATGCTCTGGCTGCTGGCCGGGGTGGTGCTGGCGGGGGCTGTGCAGGACTTCATGGTGCTGTTCGTCTCCACTCGTCGAGATGGTCGCTCCCTCGGTGAGCTGGTCAGGGCGGAGATGGGGCCCACGGCAGGTGTCATCGCCCTGGTCGCCACCTTCATGATCATGGTGATCATACTGGCGGTGCTGGCGATGATAGTGGTCAAGGCGCTCGCCCACAGCCCATGGGGCACCTACACGGTGGCCTTCACCATACCGCTCGCCATCTTCATGGGGATCTACATCCGCTACCTGAGGCCGGGTCGCATCGGCGAGGTATCTGTGATCGGTTTGGTGTGCCTCATTTTTGCCATCATCTCCGGTGGCTGGGTGGCCGAGAGCAAAACCTGGGCACCCTATTTCGACTTCGACGGCGTGCAGCTGACCTGGATGCTGGTGGGCTATGGCTTCGTCGCCTCGGTGCTGCCGGTCTGGCTGCTGCTGGCGCCCCGTGATTACCTCTCCACCTTCCTCAAGATCGGCACCATAGTTGGCCTCGCCATCGGCATACTGGTGACCCAGCCGACCCTGCAGATGCCGGCGCTGACCCAGTTCATCGACGGCACAGGCCCGGTCTGGGCCGGGGATCTCTTCCCCTTCCTGTTCATCACCATCGCCTGTGGTGCCGTCTCAGGTTTCCACGCGCTCATCTCCTCCGGCACCACACCCAAGATGCTGGCCAACGAGAATCAGGCCTGCTTCATCGGTTACGGCGGCATGCTGATGGAGTCCTTCGTCGCCATCATGGCGCTGGTGGCCGCCTGCGTCATCGATCCGGGTGTCTACTTCGCCATGAACAGCCCGATGGCGGTGCTGGCGCCGGCAGGCACCACAGACGTGGTGGTCTCCGCCGCCGCCGTGGTGAGCAACTGGGGCTTCCAGATCACCCCCGAGACCCTGACCCGCATCGCCAGCGAGGTGGGTGAGCAGAGCATCATCTCCCGTGCCGGCGGTGCCCCGACCCTGGCGGTCGGCATGGCCTACATACTGCACGGTGCCCTCGGCGGCCTGATGAACGTCGCCTTCTGGTATCACTTCGCCATCCTGTTCGAGGCCCTGTTCATCCTCACTGCGGTGGATGCGGGGACCCGTGCGGCGCGCTTCATGCTGCAAGATCTGCTGGGGGTCATCTCCCCGGCCCTCAAACGTACCGACTCCCTGCCGGCCAACCTGCTTGCCACCGCCCTGTGCGTGCTGGCCTGGGGTTACTTTCTGCATCAGGGGGTGGTGGATCCCCTCGGCGGCATCAACACCCTGTGGCCGCTGTTTGGCATCGCCAACCAGATGCTGGCGGGCATGGCGCTGATGCTCTGCGCCGTGGTGCTGTTCAAGATGAAGCGTCAGGCCTATGCCTGGGTGGCCCTGCTGCCCACCAGCTGGCTGCTCATCTGCACCCTGTCTGCGGGTTGGGAGAAGACCTTCAGCGACAATCCCAAGCTCGGCTTCCTGGCCATCGCGAACAAATTCCAGGCCATGATCGACAGCGGCACCATCCCGGCCCAGTACACCGAATCCCAGCTGGCTCAGCTGGTGTTCAACAACCGGCTGGATGCGGGGCTGACCATCTTCTTCATGCTGGTGGTGGTGGTGCTGGCCGGTTTCTCCCTGAAGACGGCCCTCAAGGCGCTGAAAAATCCGCAGCCGACCGCCAACGAGACGCCGTATCAGGCTATGCCGAAACAACCGGGTTCCGCCCGTCCCACGTCTGACGACGACGCCGGGCTGGCCCCCAGCCTCAAGTAAGTCAGCAGGCCGGCACCCCAGGGTGTCGGCCCCTCATCGATGGCGAACAAGGAGCAAGCATGTTCGATACCCTGGCCAAGGCGGGCAAGTATCTGGGGCAGACCGCCAGACTCATGGTGGGTGTGCCCGATTACGACAACTACGTGCAGCACATGCGGCTGACTCACCCGGAGCAGACCCCCATGAGCCATGACGAGTTCTTTCGCGAACGCCAGGATGCCCGCTACGGCGGCAAGAATGGCGGGCGCTGCTGCTAGGTTTCACATCACAGGATCCCCATCATGACGAATGCTGTAGCGGTCACCTTGCTGACCGGTTTTCTCGGCGCCGGCAAGACCACGCTGCTCAACCATTTCCTGCACCACCACGCCGATGCCTCCGTGGCCATCCTGGAGAACGAGTTCGGTGCCGCCAACATAGATGGCGACTTGTTGCTGCGGGGAGAGGGGGTGAGCGTGGTCGAGCTCAGCAACGGCTGCGTCTGTTGCAGCGTGCGCGGTGAGTTTCGGGCCGCCCTGAGCGATCTGTTGGCCCGACGTGCGGCGGGGGAGCTGCAATTCGAGCGGCTGATTGTCGAGACCACAGGGCTCGCCGATCCGGCCCCCATCATCCAGACCTTCTTTGTCGAAGAAGAGTTGTGCGATGCCCTGCGCCTCGATGCTGTCATCACCCTGGTCGATTGTGAACACATAGGCCGCCAGCTGGACGAGCATCCGGTGGCGGCGGCCCAGATAGGCTTTGCCGATCGCATCCTGCTCACCAAGACAGACCGGGTGGACGGGGCGACGCGGGAGGCGGCCATAGCGCGAGTCCACGGCATCAACCCCAAGGCGCAGATCCTCGACATAGTGCAGGGGGAGTGCCCGGCGGAGCTCTGGCTGGATCTGGATGCCTTCAGCCTGAGCGACGAGCTGGCGCTGAGTTCAGGCCTTTGCATTGTGCGGGCAGGGCAGCAGGGCTTCGAGGCGTTTCGCCCGCTTTCGGCCCGACCGCGCTCCTGGCAGGATGCCATCTCGGCCCATCTGTTCGAGGGGGGCGAGCTGGATTTGAAGCAAATAGGCGCCTTCATGGAGCAGTGTATCGAGTTGCATGGCAATGACATGCTGCGCTACAAGGGAGTGCTGGCCATCGCGGGTGAATCGCGCCGGCTGATAGTGCAGGGAGTACACAGGGTGGCGGGGTTCGATTACGGCTCTCCCTGGGAGGAGACGCCTCCTCAATCTCGGCTGGTGATCATCGGCCGCTACCTGCCCGTCGAGGCGCTGCGGGCGGGGTTTGCCCGCACGCAAGCATGAGGGGAAAAAGCACATGCGCGGATCATTGAAAAAGAAAATCATCCAGGTCTGCCACCAGAAGATTGCGCAGAAGGGGGAGGCGGTGGGCGTCTCCTTCTATGCGTTTTTTGCCAACCGCAATGATGATCCCGAGTTGTTGATGGAGGCGGCGACCTGGTGGATCCAGACCCAGAGACTCGACCATTTCGAGAAGGCGCGGAAGATCATCGCGCTGGTCGAGGCGATGGAATAATAGGGGGGATGAAACAAGAAGGGCTCCTGATGAGGAGCCCTTCTTGTTTGCCGCCATCGTCGGCGAGTGCCCTCAGCTGGCCCGTGCCAGGCGGGTGGCGCGGCGGGAGAAGATCAGGTTGTCCAGCAGCCAGATGATGACCATGGAGGCGCCCACCAGCGGGAAGCAGATGCCGAGCAGCACCAGCACGGCGATGGCGCCGCGCATGGGGGGCAGTTTGGCCGGCAGCGGCGGGGCGGCGAGACGGCCCTGCGGGCGGCGGCTCCACCAGATCCAGAGGCCGCTCACGGCGCTCAGCAACACCATCAGGCAGATGAGCAGCATGGCGAGCTGATGGGGCCAGCCGTAGAGCTTGCCGGTGTGCAGCATGACGCCGGTTTCCACCGTCTTGGCGACTAGGCCGTAATCCTGCCAGCGCACGTCGGCCAGTACCTTGCCGCTGTACTGATCTATGTGCAGGGTGGCATCGTTGCGCGGATCATCGGCGAACAGGGCTATGGTGTAGACGCCGCTCTTGCCGGCCGGCGGCGTGATGCTGTAGCCCGGGGTGACCTGGCGTTCGTTGGCAATGTCCACCACCTGTTGCAGCGGGATGCGGTGTTCGGCCATCACCATCCCCTCGTGTTCCCCGCCATGGTTCATGGCGCTGTGATCGTGACCTTCCGCACTCTGCGGCATGGCCGTGTCAGCCATCGCCATGGAGGCCATCTCATCGGGCTGTGTCGAGCTCGGCATGGGGGTGTTCTCCATCGCCCAGGGCACAGTTTGGTCGTGGGCCTGGTTCAGGCTGCGGGCAAGCGGCGTGGATGCGGGCACCTGGTTCCACATGGCGGCCGGGAAGCGGTTCCAGACGTTGGCGAACTGATCCCCCCAGAAACCGGTCCAGGTCATGCCGCTCAGCAGCAACAGCAGCAGGAAGCCCGCACCCCAGAAACCGACTACGGCGTGCAGATCGCGCCACCAGAGGCGTCCGCGCTGGTTCATTCTGGGCCAGAGGATGCCGCCCACCCCCGGCCCCTTGCGTGGCCACCACAGATAGAGGCCGCTGACGAGCAGCACGATTCCCCAGCCGGCGGCCAGCTCGATCAATCTATCCCCCGTGGTGCCGAGCAGCAGCTCGGCGTGCAGGGCACGGGCCACCGCCTGCAGATTCCATTGGTTGTCCAGGGTGCCGAGCAGGGCGCCGCTGGCAGGATCGAGGAACAGGGTCAGCTCGCGGCCGCCCTGGCGGACGATGAACTGGGCGCTGGCATCCTGGCTGACTGGCGGCAGGTACTTGCTCAGGCTGGCGTCCGGCATGGCCACCATCGCCTTGACCAGCAACTGATCTGCGCTCAGGGTCTGGCTGGCTGGCGTCACCTTCATCAGCTCGGGATACATGAGATTGTCGAGCTGGGGCTTGAACAGGTACACAATGCCGGTGAGCGAGAGCAGGATCAGGAAGGGGGCGACGAAGAGGCCGGCGTAGAAGTGCCAGCGCCAGATCCGCTGGTAGTGACTCGAGTCCCGGTTTTTCATCTCTGATCCTTGCGTTGATGACCAACGTTTCAGCTGGTGGAATGTTTATGGCGGCGCGAATGATAACAGCAACGTTTTGTTAACTGCAACAGAACATGATGGGAGGGGCGGCGGATCAAAATTGCCGGGGTAGCTGTGCCGGTCAGGGGCTTTCAGGCGATGGAGCCTGGGCTTGGCCATGCGTGGTGGCGTGGACTTTTGGTAGATAAATCCTTACCTTGTTGCAACATGTCACCGTTTTGGTGCAGTGGGAAAGGATCCAAGGAAGGAGACTGGCGTGAAGTTGCAACCACACGGCCATTTTGAGATGCAGCGGCGTGGACAGGTGCTGATCTGTCAGCCGAGCGGCCCCTTCAACCTGGCGGGGGCCATAGCCTATGAGGCCGCCTTCAGCCGACAGATAGCGGAATTGCGCGATGCGCCCTGGGGGATCGTCGAGGTGGCGACCGAGTTTGAGGCAGCAGGGCCCGAGGTGCTTGCCCGCTTTCGTCGGCAGTTCGGCTGGTGCGCCGCCAATGGCTGCGCTTTTCTGGCGGTGGTGCTGGCGGGAAGCTTCAAGCAATACCTGGCCGATCAGGTCTTCAGCGAGCTGCCATTCCAAGCGATCCGCTACTTCGAGCAGGCCGACGAGGCGCTGTGCTGGCTGGAGCAGCGGCTGGCCGCCGATCCGGCTCCGCTCACTCCAGCTTGATAAACCATTTGTCGCGCTCGTCGACGTAATCGGGTTCACCCATCTCGAACTCGCGGCAGATCAGCGGTCGTATTTCATAGAAGCCGCCCGTCGTTAATAGGCTTGCTATCCCTTGGTCAACTCAGGTTGATAAACCATTTGTCTCGCTCGTCGATGCAGTCGGGCTCACCCATCTCGAACTCGCGGCAGATGAGGGGGCGAACCTCATAGATGCGGCACATCATGGTATTTCGGTCCAGCGCCGCACACCAGCCATCTTCCAGCCGGTGCATCACGGGCACCTGTCCCTCTATCTCGTCCACGTAGCGATCCGGTACGCCGGTATCGGTAAACAGCATGACTTCGAGGCGGCAGCAACAGGCTTCGCAGTTCTGGCAGCTGACGTCGGCTTGGGGTTCTCTGTTCATCTGTGTTGTCCATGCCATGGGAATGGCACATGTGCGATAAAAAACAGGCGCCTGCAAAGGCGCCCGTGCTGTGGTTCGTGACGAGTCGGGCAGGTGTCATGCCCGACTGCATCGTTAACCCAGTTTGCGGGCGCGGTAGGTGCGCCCCTTGATCTTGCCTTCCTGCAACCGCTTGAGGGCGGCGCTCGCCACGCTGCGCTTCACCGCCACGTAGGAGTACTGCTCGGAGATCTGGATCTTGCCAACATCGGCCCCGGCAATGCCGCCTTCGCCAGTCAGGGCGCCCAGGATGTCACCGGCGCGCACCTTGGTCTTGCGGCCCGCATCGATGGAGAGGGTGGCCATCAGCGGCGCGATCGGTTTGATCTCGCGGCCAATCTCGGCCAGATCCCCTTGCGGGATGGGAGCCTGCTGGTACTCCTCGATAAAGTTGACGCGCTGGGCCTCGTTCGGCTGATACAGGCTCAGGGCCAGACCCTGCTGGCCGGCACGACCGGTACGACCGATGCGATGCACATGCACCTCGGGATCATAGGTCAGCTCGAAGTTGATGACGGCGCCCAGCTCCTTGATGTCCAGACCACGGGCGGCCACGTCGGTGGCGACCAGTATGGTGGCGCTGCCGTTGGCAAAACGCACCAGCACCTGATCCCGCTCGCGCTGCTCCAGGTCGCCGTTCAGCGCCAGCGCCGAGAAGCCTTTGGCAGCCAGGTGGTCGGCCACGTCGTTGCAGGCCCGCTTGGTGTTGCAGAACACCACGCAGGAGCTCGGCTGGTAGTGGCTCAGCAGCCAGGTCAGGGCGTCGAGGCGCTGGCCGGCCGGCACTTCATATAGCTTCTGTTCGATGGCGCTGCCTTCGTGCAGTGACTCCACGCTCACCTCGACCGGGTTGCGCTGCACGCCGCGGCTCATCTGGGCTATCCCTTCCGGGTAGGTGGCGGAGAACAGCAGGGTCTGGCGGCGCTCGGGCGCATAACTGATGACCTTGTTGATGTCTTCGCCAAAGCCCATGTCCAGCATGCGATCCGCTTCGTCCAGCACCAGCGTCTCCAGGCTGGACAGCTCCAGGGTGCCCTGTTCTAGGTGCTTGAGAATGCGGCCCGGGGTGCCGACGGCTATGTGGGCACCGAAGCCCAGAGTGGCCGATTGCGGCGCGGTCGGGGTACCGCCACACAGGGTCACCAGCTTGACGTTCGGCAGGGCGCGGGCCAGACGACGGATCTCCTGAGCGACCTGATCCGCCAGTTCGCGAGTCGGGCAGAGCACCAGCGCCTGCACGTCGACGCGGTTGACGTTGAGTCGGGAGAGCAGACCCAGGGCGAAGGCGGCCGTCTTGCCGCTGCCGGTTTTTGCCTTGGCGATCAGATCTTTGCCATCGAGCACCAGGGGCAGGCTTTGGGCCTGGATCGGGGTCATCTGCAGATAACCCAGACTGGCGAGGTTTTCGAGCAGGGCGGGGGAGAGGTTGAGGCTGCTAAATTCGCTGTTGTTCACAAAAGGACTCTATTTCGGAGAAAACGGGGATGCGCTAACGCTAAGGCCGCGCATTGTACCAGAATGCGGCCTCGGGTGTGGCGGATTTTTGAACGCCTGAGCAAAGGGACCTGGAGAGGTGCGTGCAGGAAAAAGCGGGGCCTTTCCTGCTTGTGTGCACGGAACAGAATGCAAAACAGCGTCAAAAATAGTGCGACTACGAAGGCGCCGTTCATCGCAAATAAGATAAACGTTTGTCACTCTGGTTTGATTAAATATTTTTGTCTCAAATTTAACCTGACCGCTACGACGGGGCGGTCAGCGTTTTAAGTGAATGTTAATATTGTGTTGTTTTGGCTCTTGCTGGTTGAGATGTTTATTTGTAATTGGCTGTTTATTATCTGTTTTTATATTTACTGAACAGTGATTAGATGTCGCGCTGATTGTTTAATTAATTTAAAAACGTTTGTATTATCCAGCATGCATATTTTTACCGCAGATTGTGATGGCTATCTGATTTTTAAATATGCAAATGTCTATGATGGCGCCGGTCAAAAATAACAATTCACTCAGGTGCTACTGGTATGGAATACGTCCACTTTGTGCTCGGACTCGTGATGGTCCTCGCTCTCGCTTTGCTGGCTAACCGCCACAACTGGAAACAGATCAAACTGCGCTATATCGGCCAACTGCTGGTGGTCGAACTGGCACTGGCCTGGTTCATGCTGAACTCCGAAGTGGGTCTGGCTGTGGTGGGTGGCTTCGCTGCCGGCTTCACCAAGTTGATGGAGTTTGCCAAACAGGGTACCGACTTCGTGTTCGGTGGCCTGGTCAACGAAGGGGCTTTCTCCTTCTTCCTGATGGTGCTGATGCCCATCGTCTTCATCTCTGTGCTGATCGGGATCCTGCAGTACATCCGTCTGCTGCCCATCGTCATCCGTGGCATCGGCACAGTGCTGGCCAAGATCAACGGCATGGGCAAGCTGGAGTCCTTCAACGCCATCAGCTCCATGATCGTCGGCCAGTCCGAGAACTTCATCGCGCTCAAGAACACACTGCCGCACCTGAACGAGAAGCAGATGTACACCCTGGCGGCGACCGCCATGTCCACCGTCTCCATGTCCATCGTCGGTGCCTACATGCAGCTGATCGAGCCGCGTTACGTGGTGGCCGCGCTGGTGCTCAACATGTTCAGCACCTTCATTGTGCTGTCACTGATCAACCCGTATGAGCCGGACAACTCGGTCACCGACCTGAAAGCCATCGCCGAAGGCGACGAGCACCATACCCCGAAGAAAGAGAACTTCTTCGAGATGCTGGGCGAGTACATCATGGCCGGTTTCTCCGTGGCCGTGATCGTGGCCGCCATGCTGGTGGGCTTCATCGCCCTGATCGCCCTGGTCAACTACCTGTTCGAGCTGGCGTTTGGCGTCAACTTCCAGTACGTCATGGGCTACCTCTTCTATCCGATCGCCTGGATCCTGGGTATCCCGAGTGGTGAGGCCCTGCAAGCCGGCTCCATCATGGCGACCAAGCTGGTGACCAACGAGTTCGTGGCCATGATGGATCTGGGCAAGATCGCTGCCGAGCTCTCCCCGCGCACCGTCGGCATTCTCTCCATCTTCATGGTGTCGTTCGCCAACTTCAGCTCCATCGGCATCATCGCCGGTGCCGTGAAGGCGCTGAACGAAGAGAAGGGCAACATGGTCTCCCGCTTCGGCCTGAAGCTGGTGTACGGTTCTACCCTGGTGAGCCTGCTCTCCGCCGTGATTGCCGGTGTGATGATCTAATCGCACCTCGCCATCACCATGACAAACCCCTGCCTCGGCAGGGGTTTGTTTTTTTCAGGGGGGAGCAAAAGAGCCTCCCGTTGATCCGCAGCGGTGCCGGTCTGGGCCCGCTCAACCGGCCCAGTGGTTCCAGTAACCGGCGGCCAGCAGGGTGAGGGTGCAAAAGCCGGTTTCGATGGCGCCACCACTCTTGAGGGGCAAGCCCGGCAGCCGGTAGCGGCGCTTGAGGGGCCAGAACAGCGGTATGCCGGCGGGGGTGAGCCAGTCCCCCAGCAGGTGGCTGAGGTAGCCGATGATGAGCGCATCCTTGACCCCGGCGGGCAGCAGTTCGGGCGCCAGGCTCTGATCCAGCCCCCATACGGCCACGGCCACCGCTAGCAGGCTGTGGGTGAAGCCGCGATGACCGAACAGCCGTGACAATGGCTTGGAGATCCAGGGCAGCCGCTGACCCAGCACTGACTTGGGGTGGTCGAGATCCGGCAGCAGGGCGCTGGCCAGCGCGGCGGGTATGGTCTGCCACAGACTGGCATCGGCCAGGGCCGGCGTGAGCTGGAGCTTGTGGGCGAGCAGGGTGCAGGTGACGGAAAACAGCAGGTGCCCTTGGGCTGTCATGGTGGCTACGGCATGGAGAAATGGCGGCGCATCTTACCAGTGTCGCGGGCCATTGCAGCAAAAAACCGGGGCCGGCGGACCGGCCCGGTCATTAACTGCGCGGATCTTCCACCTTGGCATCGGCGGGCACCCGTTTTTTGCCCAGCACCATGGCGCGCAGCAGATCGCTGCGGGTGAGGCGGTCGGTTAGGATCACCACGGCGGCATGGACTCCGACGGCGGCCATCAGAGTGTTGGCGATGACACCGTGCAGCTCTTCCATCCAGTCTTCACCCCAGAAGGCATCCCAGGTGGTGAGCCAGCCGGTGGTGATAGTGCCGACCAGTGACAGTAGCAACAGCCAGATCATCAGGGCGCCGAGCGGATTGTGGCCGAGATAATAGGGGTGGCGGCCCTGTGCCAGTTGGCGAAGGTAATAACGAATGCGGGCCGGTGTCGGCCACCACTGGCGGAAGCGGGCATAATGGGGACCGACCAGACCCCACAGCAGCCGGATCAGCAGCAGGGCTGCCAAGGTATAGCCGACGTATCTGTGGTTCTTGCTGCCCTCTTCCAGTACGAAGAAGTTGAGCAGGCAGAGGATCACGGTCGCCCAGTGAAACACCCGGATGAGGGGATCCCAGACTTTCACTTCAGACGGGGTTGTCATGGCAAGGCTCCATCAAGGGGGCCGGCGACAGACCGGCCCATGGCTGGGTTATTCGTCTATCTCTTCTTTCACTTTCTTCAGATCGGTCGGGTCGAAGTAGATCTCGACCTTGCGCTTGTCCTTGTCCCAACCGTAGATCTCGTAGCAGTGGGTCTTGGTCACCTTGAACTTCTTGATGTCGTAGCCCATCGCCTTGATCTGCTGCTGGGCATCCGCCTCGCTCAGCCATTGGCTCTTGTCGGTCTGGGTACACTGGGGATCAGCCAGAACGGCGCCGCTGAACAGGGGGATCAGTAACAACAGAGGGGTCAGTTTCATGTGTGCTCCTTGCGGGTGAGTGTGAAACAGCCACAAGGTTAGGGCACCAAACTTAAGGAAAAATTAAGTACAAGGGGGTAGGAATGAATATCCCCGGCTGGATGCCGGGGAGGCCGCAATCAGCTCAGCTTGCCCTTTAGCAGCCACTTGTCGAGGGCGTTGGCGAAGCGTTGTTTGTCGGCGGCGTTGAAGGGGGCCGGGCCACCGGTCTGCACCCCGGCCGAGCGCAGCTCTTCCATGAAGTTGCGCATGCCGAGCCGCGCCTGAATGGTTTCGCGGGTGTAGATCTCGCCGCGGGGGTTGAGCGCCTCGCCACCGGCATCTATCACCCAGGAGGCGAGCGGTATGTCGCCCGTGATCACCAGATCCCCCGGCGTGACCTGCTGGGCGATGACATGATCCGCCACATCGAATCCCTTCTCCACCTGCTGGGTCTTGATGAAGGGAGAGGGGGGCACGCGCAGCCCCTGATTGGCCACTAGCGTGGTGACGACCTGGGCGCGGTGGGCGGCGCGGTAGAGGATCTCCTTGACCGGGAGGGGGCAGGCATCGGCATCGACCCAGATGGGCATGGCATGGCTTCCTGTGTCTGAAATGAGGCCGCATCTTAACATGGCCAGCGCGGGCCGGCTGCCCCGGGGCTGAGTCAGGCCCAGCTTTCGTGTAAGCTGGGCCGATGAATCGGAACGAGAAGGACGAGCAGATGGATCGGGTGCCCAGTGACGTGATTTATGGCCTGACCCTGGATGGCAAGGGCGGCATGCAGCCGCTGGCGGCGGGGAGCGAGATACCGGGGGATAAACCCGGCTGGTTGCATCTGGATTACGGCAATCCGGAAGCGGCCCGCTGGCTGCTGCAGACCCCGCTGCTCAATGACGCGGCGCGCGAGTCCCTGCTCGGCCAGAGCAACAGGCCCAAACTGGTGCGGATGGGGGAAACCGTGCTGCTGATCCTGCGCGGCATCAACCACAACAAGGATCACAGGCCCGAAGAGATGGTGGCGCTGCGCATCTTCATCACCCCGGACCTCATCATCAGCAGCCGTCGTCGCGCCTTGTTGTCGGAGCAGGACGTGTATGGCCAGCTCAAGCTGGGGGGCGGAGCCGATACCCCGGCCGACTGGCTGGTGGAGATCTGTGATGCCCTGACCGACCGGGCGGGGGAATTTGTCGAGGAGCTGCACGATCAGATCCTAGATCTGGAGGAGATGGTGCTGATGCGCGACCTGCCCGCCAACGGCAGGCTGGCGCTGATCCGCAAGCAGCTCATCATGATCCGCCGCTACCTCTCCCCCCAGCGGGATCTGGTGGCGCGCCTCGCCAACGAGAAGATCAGCTGGCTGGACGAGGATGACAGGCGCCGCCTGCTCGATATCGCCGATCGGCTACGGCGCTGGCTGGACGATCTGGATGCCGGGGTGGCGCGCACCGCCGTGCTGGCGGACGAGATCAATAACCTGATGGCGGAGGCGACCAATCGGCGGGCCTACCAGATGTCGGTGATGGCGCTGCTGTTTCTGCCCGCCAGCTTCCTGACCGGTCTGTTTGGCATCAACCTGGGAGGCATTCCGGGGGCCGAGAGCCCGACCGCCTTCTGGGTCTTCTGCGGCTCGCTGGTGGCACTGGCCACCGGGCTGGCCGTCTGGCTCAAACACAGACGCTGGTGGTAAGGAGCCGTCATGACCATGTGGCAATCTTTTGGCGTGACCCTGCTGCTGTTGCTGGGTCACACCCTGATCCGCAGCCTCATTCACAAGAGTCTGCTGGCGTTGGCCCAGAGCCGGCAGGTGAGCGAGAACCGGGTGCTCTACGTGGAGCACGTGTTCCACTTCCTGCTCGGCTGCGCCACCTTGCTGATCCTGGCCGGGGTGTGGGGGCTCGACTTTTCCCGGCTGGTAGTACTCGCCTCCTCCTTCTTTGCAGTGCTTGGCGTCGCCATGGTGGCGCAGTGGTCGATCCTCTCCAACATCACCGCCAGCATCACCATCTTCTTCGCCTTCCCCTACAAGATTGGCGACCGGATCCGCATCCTCGACAAGGATGACTCAGTCACCGGCGTCATTACTGAGATAGGTCTGTTCTACCTGCGGGTGCGTGATGACAACGGCGATCTGGTCACCTATCCGGCCAACCTGATCCTGCAAAAACCGGTCAGGCGGCTGGAGGGCAAGGGGGCGGAACCGCTGCAACCGGAATGAGAAAAGGCTCCCTCGGGAGCCTTTCTTGATCCTGAATGCCACTCAGCGTTCGAAGAAGCGGTAGAGATGCTCGACCTGGATCGGGCAGTCCGCCACCAGATGTACGTGCTGGCGGGCCTCCTCGATCGAGCCGAAATAGCGGGGGCAACCCAGGGTGTCTGTCATCTCGTACAACCTGCCATCCTGACCCCTGAACTCCACGATCCAGCCCGGCAGTATGGCATCCTGCAGGATCTCGGCTTCCTTGAAGGCTTGCTGTTGGTAGAGCAGGCGAAGTTCACTGACTGTCATGACGTCCTCCTGTGACTCATAGCGCCTCTTCAAGTCTAGTGGCTGGTACCGGTGGCGGCCCGGCTCATTTGGCCGTGTTCAGGCACTCCCAGGCCCAGCGGATGCGGATGAAGGTCTCGGCATCGCCACCGCGATCCGGGTGGTGTTGCAGCGCCAGTTCCCGCCAGCGGCGGCGCACCGTCTCCTGGCTGGCATCTGCGGTCAGCTCGAACAGGGCCAGCGCCTCCGCTCTGTGTCCTGTTCCGTCATAAGCGCGCCAGAAACGGGTGAGCAGGGCCTCCACCTCCTCCCTGTCTGTCTGCCAGAACACCCGCCAGTCCAGGTAGTAACTGCGCAGAGGCTGGCCGAGGGCCAGCCTCTGGCGAGTATCTGTTGCCCCGGCAAGGGGTTCGAGCCGGATATCCAGGGTGCTGATCACCAGCCACCAGCCCTCGTCATGGAGCTCGGCCTGCAGCTGGTAGAGGGCGTTCATGATGAGGAAATTGACCCGAAACAGCTGCAACTGCTCATCCTCCGCCAACGTTGGAACCGCCCCCTGCCGGCGCAGGGCGGCCAGCAGCTCATGCACCTTGTAGCCGCCCCTGGCCTGTTGCAGCAGGGCCAGCAGCGGTGCGAGCAGCGGATTGTGGTGGTGTGACGTCTCGCTCATGAGCTGGCTGTCTCCTTCGGCGGTTGCAGGGCGATCAGCAGCTCCCCCGCCAGCGGCGTGACAGGGCCCGTTACGATGCGGGGCCTGGCCTTGCCATCCAGCACGAACAGCGGGATGGCACCGGGATTGGCCGCCTGGTATTGCGCCCAGTCAAACGCCTCGCTCAGGCGGGTCGCCTTGATCTGGCCGCCCCGGCTCAGCAGGCCGCTCAGGCGGGCATAGTTGACCTCGGGTCCGAACAGGTTCTGGCGGGCGCGGAAGGTGGCGCTCTCCCGGTTCGCCTTGCCGTGCTGCTCGCTGGAGCGCAGGGAGTAGACCTTCTCCTCCCCGTACAGATGGGCGAAGTGCAGCACGCCGAGGGCGTTGTTGTGGCGGTTGGGGGAGAGCGCCAGCACGGTACTGATGCTGGTGAGCGGCAGGTGCAGCTCGGCATGCTCCGACTGGGGGTTACCGAAGTAGCAGGGCAGGTTGCTCATCCGCGCCTGTTTGCAGAACTCCCAGGCGGGATCGCAGAGCTGCACCGGCACCCCCTGCTCCGCCAGCGCCCGGCCTATGGCCCGCGCCACCGAGTTGGCCCCTATGATGAGCCAGGTGTTGGGGGCGCTCTGGCGCATCTTGAGCAGGCCCGCCAGTGGCGCCGAGGTGAGGCTCTGCAGCACCACTGTGGAGATGATCACCGCGAACACCAGGGGCACCAGCTTGTCCGCATCGGGAATATCAGCCTGATGCAGGCTGATGGCGAAGGAGGCGCTGACCGCCGCCGCCACTATGCCCCGCGGTGCTATCCAGCTGAGCAGGGCGCGGGCTCGCCAGGAGAGATCCGAGCCCCAAGTCGAGACCAGGATGCAGAGCGGGCGCGCCACGAACTGCACCACGCACAGCAGCGCCAGCACCATGGGACCGAGCTGCCAGAGCTGGGCCAGGTCGAGGCGGGCCGCCAGCAGGATGAACAGGGAGGAGATAAGGATGACGGCGAGATCCTCCTTGAAGGCCAGCACCTCTTCCAGGTCCAGCCCCTCCTGATTGGCAAGCCAGATGCCGAACACTGTGACCGCCAACAGGCCGGATTCGTGGCTGAGCCAGTTGGAGAGGCTGAAGGTGACCAGCACCAGCGCCAGCACCCCGAACTTGTGCAGGCTGATCGGCAGCCAGTCCTTGCGAATAAGCAGTGTGGTAAGCCAGCCGGCGGCCACCCCGATGAAGGAGCCGACCCCCACCGTTTTTGCCAGTGCCAGCAGGGTGTGGCCGATGAGATCCCCCTGGCTGCCGAGGCGCACCGCCTCGAACACCAGCACCGCAAACAGGGCACCGATGGGGTCTATGACTATCCCTTCCCAGCGCAGTATGCGGTCCACCTCCCGGGTGGGGCGGATCACGTTGAGCATGGGGGCGACCACGGTCGGCCCCGTCACCACCAGCACGGCACCGAGCACCATGGCGACCCGCCAGTCCAGCCCCAGCAGAAAGTAGCTGGCGCTGCCGATGACGGCGAAACTGGCCAGCATGCCCACCGAGCAGAGGTTGCGCACCACCTTGCCTATTCCCTTGAGTTCGGCCAGATGCAGGGTCAGGGCCCCTTCAAACAGAATGATGGCCACCGAGAGGGAAACCAGCGGAAACAGCAGGTCGCCGAGCAGGTCATCGGGGTCGAGCAGGCCGCTGACCGGGCCCAGGGTCAAGCCGGTGAGCAGCAAAAACAGGATGGCGGGTACTCGCAGCGACCAGGCGAGCCACTGGGCCAGCACTGAGACCAGGGCGATCCCGGCCAGGGAGAGAGCAGTCATGCAGACCTCGATTCAGCTAATGGACTAGGGGAAGTGTAGCGGGGAAGATGGCCAGATTGACACCCTGCGGCGGCGGGAGCAAGGGCGGCGGGGATAAGCGCGACAGCCGGCGTCATGGCCGTCGGGAAGAAGGGGTGGGCAAGGGGAGGCTGCTGACCTGTCGTCACCAGCCGGATTAGATGGGGCTCTCTTTGTGGAGATCGGTGACGCAGTCGGCCACCGCCAGCACCAGCGCCGAGCGCACCACCTGATCGAGCCGGTTGAGCTGCATCTGGTAGAAGGGCCAGTCTTCCTCGTTGGCCGGGGGATCCTGCGGCATCATGCTGCCCTGGTTGAGACCGTGCAGACGATTCAGCAGATCGCGGATCGGCTTGTCGCTGAAGCGGTAATCCTTGGGATCGCGCACCAGAAAATCGCGGATCTTCAGGTAGGCTTCCAGATCCTGATAGCGCTCGAGGGAGATGAGACCGAGGGCGAAGATAAGTTTGAGGCGCACCTCCAGCTGGCCGAGGGGGCCGCTCTGGTTGAGCAGGGGTTCGATGGCGTATTTGACGGCATACTCCTCCTGGCGGAACGCGCGCCGCATCAGGGAGTCGACCGCCTCTTCCAGGATGGTCACGACTTCGAGAAAGAAGCCGCGGGGGCCATCCTGCTCGTTCAGTCGTTCCAGTACTTCATCTTCCTGGTGTGTGGTCATAGGTGCTTAGGGTCCAGCTGACTGGGAGAGAGAGTGCCTCTCTCCCGGTTTTTATCATATGGGGCAAATTTCCATGCCATTCAACCGGTTGAGGCGGTTTCCTGGCGATGAGTACGCCCCATCAGGGTCACTTCAAGCTGTCATAACGGGCGACGATGGCACGCACGATCTCGCTCTCTTCATCCAGTCCGGTGACGCGGGCCAGCGCTTTGGCCGGGCCAAGATCCGCCAGCAGGCTCTGCAGCTCCACCGCCTGGGGGTCATCGGCGTTGCAATAGTGCAGCGCCGCGGCGATCCCCTCCTGCAACTGTTCGCTGGGCAGGCCGTACTCCAGGGTGCCGAGCAGCGGTTTCACCAGCCGGTCTCCCGCTGCCAGCTTGCGCAGCGGCTGACGACCGACCCGGTCAATCTCGTCCACCAGATAGGGGTTGGCGAAGCGGGAGAGGATCTTCTCGATGTAGGCGGCGTGCAGACGAGGATCGAAGCCGTAGCGTTTCACCAACACGGCACCGCTCTCCTCCATGGCGCGGCGCACCTTGCTGCGGATCACCGGATCCTCGATCGCCTCACGAATGGTGCGATAGCCCCGCAACTTGCCGAGGTAAGCGGTGACGATATGGCCGGTGTTGAGGGTGAACAGCTTGCGCTCGACGAAGGCCATCAGGTTGTCGGTGGGCTCCATGCCCGCCACCTGGGGCAGTTCGCCCTTGAACTGGGTCTGGTCGACGATCCACTCGCTGAAGCTCTCCACCGTCACTTCCAGCGGATCGTCGTTGGCCGCAGCAGGCGGCACTATGCGATCCACCGCCGAGTCGACGAAGCCAACGCAGGATTCGAGCGTGGCATGATACGCGACCGGCAGGTACTTGAGTACCTCCTGCTTGAGATGGCTGGTGCCGCGCACCATGTTCTCGCAGGCGATGACGTTGAGCGGGCTCAGGTTGCCGGCATCGAAGCGGGCCTGTAGCCCCTTGGCCAGGGTGCTGGCAATTTTGTCCAGGATATTGGGGCCGACCGCTGTGGTGACCAGATCGGCGGTGATGATGCGGGCGATCACCTCGTGACCGGCGGAGCTGACTGCCGCCACGTTGCGCACCACGTCCAGCTTCTGATCCGCCCCCACCACGTGCACCTTGTACTCCTGACGGTGGTTGAGCTGATCGATAAGGGTCTCGTTTACGTCGGCGAAGGTGACCTGATGGCTGGCGTCCGCCAGCAGTTTTCCGATGAAGCCACGACCGATATTGCCGGCACCAAAATGCAATGTTTTCATGATATTAACCTCTACAACCAAAGACGATGAAGGACGATTACGCAGCCTGTTCGGCACCCAGCAGATCCAGAAACTCCTGGGGATCCTGGGTGCTGGCCAGCCGGTCGATGAGACCGGGTTCATCCAGTGCATTGGTCAGGCGGGTTATCACCTGCATGTGTTCGTCGTTGCGGGCGGCGATGCCGATCACCAGGCGTGCCACTTCATCGGCGCCATCGCCAAAGGCGACCCCGGCCGGATACTGGCAGATGACGATGCCGGTACGCTTCACGAACTCCTTGGCGGCTATGGTGCCGTGGGGCACGGCGATGGATTCGCCGAGGTAGGTGGAGACCAGCTGCTCGCGCTCCAGCATGGCGTTGACGTAGTCGGGCGCCACGTAGCCCCGCTCCGCCAGCAGCTTGCCGGCAGCGCGGATGGCGGCCTCCTTGTTGTCGGCCTTGAGCCCCAGGTGCACGTCCTGACGGCTCAGGGTGAATACCTCGCTGGCCTGCGGCTCGTAGTGGTCGTCGTTGGCCGCGACCAGCAACTGCGGGTTGGCGACGTCATCGTTGGCAGCCTGGGTCAGGCTCTGCACCAGCTCCTGATAGAGGCCGTTGTCGAGGAAGTTGGTGAGCGAGATGTGGTGGGCGTTCGGCGCATGGCGACGGGCCCGCTCGGTCAGATCCTTGTGGGTGATGACCCAGTCCACCTGATCGTCGAGCTGATCGATGGCGCGGTTGGTGACGCTGATGTCGAGCCCTGCGGCCTGCACCCGCTTGCGCAGCATGCCGGCACCCATGGCGCTGGAACCCATGCCCGCATCGCAGGCAACCACTATGTTGCGCACCGCCATCAGTTCGCCGCCCGGCTTCTTGGCCGCCGCGGTTTCGGGTTTGGCACCCTTCATGGCTTTCATCTTGCGAGTGGCTTCACCCAGGGCATCGGCCTCGTCGGCTTCCGGCTGCTGGGCACGCACGAACACGGCGGCGACCAGGAAGGAGACCAGGGTCGAGCAGATGATGGAGAGAGCGACCCCGATCAGGGAGGCTTTCGGCGTCATCAACAGCACGGCGAAGATGGAGCCCGGCGAGGCAGGGGAGACCAGACCGGCGTTGAACAGGGTCAGGGTGAAGACCCCGGTCATGCCACCGGCGATCACCGCCAGTATGAGGCGCGGGTTCATCAGCACATACGGGAAGTAGATCTCGTGGATGCCACCGAAGAAGTGAATGATGGAGGCACCGGCGGCGGACTGCTTGGCGGCGCCACGGCCGAACACCATGTAGGCCAGCAGCACGCCCATGCCCGGGCCCGGGTTCGCTTCTATCAGGAAGAAGATGGATTGACCATGCTCGGTCGCCTGCTGGATCCCCAGCGGCGAGAAGATGCCGTGGTTGATGGCGTTGTTGAGGAACAGGATCTTGGCCGGTTCGACGAAGATGGAGGTGAGCGGCAGCAGATTGTTGTCCACCAGGAAGCCAACGCCACCGGCCAGTACGCCTGAAAGTACCTTGACGAAGGGACCGATCACGAAGAAAGCGAGGATCGCCAGCAGCATGCCGATGAGGCCGGCGGAGAAGTTGTTGACCAGCATCTCGAAGCCGCTTTTGACGCGCCCTTCCATCACCTTGTCGAAGCGCTTGATGGCCCAGCCACCCAGCGGGCCGACCATCATGGCACCCATGAACATGGGGATGTCGGTCCCCACTATGACACCCATGGTGGTGATGGCACCGACCACGCCGCCGCGCTCACCGCCCATCAGCTTGCCGCCGGTATAGCCAATCAGCAGCGGCAGCAGGTAGGTGATCATAGGGCCGACCAGCTTGGCCAAGGTTTCACTTGGCAGCCAGCCGGTGGGGATGAAGAGTGCGGTAATGAAGCCCCAGGCGATGAAGGCGCCTATGTTGGGCATGACCATATTGGACAGGAAGCGTCCAAAATTCTGTATCTTGACTTTGGTATCCGGTGATAACATGTCGGGACCCCGTTTTAAGCCTGTTTGATTAAAAGTGGTAGTCGGGATGACGGGTTTTGCCGAACCCCCATCCCAGTCGTCTAAGCAACTTCAATCTACCAGCTTGTGATCAAATTAGGCTGAAAACGGGGTGTCTTGTGACCCACCTCTCAAATACCCAGGCCACCCCCCTCCCTTCATGGTGACGTAGATCACATTCAGGCGCTGTAGTTTGGCTACATTTCGATCTTTCCTGCTAAGTACACAGATTTAATGTGAGCAATATCACCTTATGTGGTTTGCGCAAACCAGCTGTCAATGTGATTTGAGTCACAAATACATTATTTGTATTCAAATGGGGCGATCGTAGTGACCTCCAATCGGCGAGTCTGAGCGATGGATTCTTCGATTTATGTCGTTAATAACCAATGAGTCAATTATTTTGTAACCCACTTTCAGCTTTCCACTCAGCTCCTTCAGCCGCACAGCCGGCGCATCACCCCTTCCAGCAGGCCCCGATCGAAGCGTTGACTCCACAGATTGGCAAACAGCAGTGCCGCCAGGGCGAAGAGGACGGCGGCCAGCACCACCTCGGGCAGATTTTGCCCCTGCAGCCAGCCCAGCGCCTCCAGCACGCCCATGCCGAGCATGATGTGGGCAATATAGAGGGTCAGCGTCTGCCGTCCGACCGGCAGCCAGACCCGCCACCAGCGCGCATGGGGCAGGGCGCGGTCAAGCCAGAGGCAGAGCGCGATCAGGGTGCTGGCCGCTCCCATGCCAAACAGCAGGTAGAGCGGGGCCGGAGGTATGGGTTGGGTCGCCAGCAGAGGCGCCAGCTCAGGCAGGGGAAACAGTGCCTGCAGCCAGAGCGACAGCCCCTTGGCCAGCCCCATGGCACTCAGCCCGCCGACCAGCAGCCAGCGCTGTACGGTTGCACTCGCGAGGGCCTGGCGGCTCAACCAGAGGCCGTAGAGCAGAAAGCCCAGCCAGGGCACCACGGGGTGCCAGCCATTGAACAGCAGATTGCGGACGAAGCAGTGCAGGGTCCAGAACTCGGGATAGCTGAAGCTGTGCCACTGCCAGCCCTGATCGTAATTGAAGTGAAACAGCAGGCTGACGAAGCCCGCCGCCAGCAGTGGGATCAGGGCGAGCAGCCAGAGGGAGGGCAGCCGCAGACAGCAGGTCCCCAGCAGGAAGTAGACGGCGTAGTAGTGGATGATATCGGCGGGAAATACCAGATAGTTGAGCAGCCCCAGGATCAGCAGGAACAGAGCCCGCCTGGTCGTGTGGCGCATGGCTGCCGGCCAGCTCAGCTTGCGGGTCGAGAGACCCAGGCCTATGCCTGCCAGCACCACGAAGCTGGCGGCGGAGCGCCCCTCCAGCGCATCCAGCAGGGCTTTGAGCCAGTCAGGCCCGCCCGTCAGCACCCCCATGGCGATGCGAAAGTTCACCAGTACCATGCCGAGCAGGGCCATGGCACGGGCCAGATCCACTCCTTCCAGTCGGTTGGATGACGATGTCATGAGCGGTTTGCCTCGCAGGAGATGAATCCATGGCTCAGTTGGCCGGGCCCAGCAGCAAGTCCAGCAGCTGTGGCAGCCGTTGCGCCGCTGAGGGCTGATCCGGATGGAGAGCAAGTGCATCGCGCACGGCCTGCCCCTCCAGTGCGTCCAGCAGCAGCTGGGCGGTGAGAGCGGGGTCCAGTCTTGCCTCCAGACATCCCTCCTGCTGTCCCCGCCGTACCGTATTGGCAAGGGCATCGCACAGCTGGCGCTGGTTGCTGGCGAAGGTGGCGGCCATCTCGGGGTGGCGGGTCAGCTCGGCCAGGATCTCGGTGCCGAGCAGCAGGTTCTCCGGGATCAGCGACCAGGCCAGGTAGCCGGCGGCGAAGCGGGCCAGAGCGGCACGGGCTGGTCCCAGGGTCAGCTCATCCAGCAGGGGTTGCAGCTCGGCGGCCTCCAGCGAGGCGATCAGGGCGATCAGCTCCTCCTTGCGGGCGAAGTGGTTGTAGAGGTTGCCCAGACTCACCCCGGCGGCGGTGGCTATGTCGCGCATTCCGGTCTGGTGGAAGCCCCGCTCGATGAAGCAGCCGAGGGCAGCCTGGATGATCTGCTCCCGCCGCTGCTCCAGGCGGTTGTGATTGATGGACATGGTCGGCTTCCTCTCTGCTGGTCGATATTTAGTGAGCGAACGTTCGTTCATTTGTGATGTTCACCTTATCTCCGGTGTGAAAAAGAAGCAAGCCACAGTTAGCCAAGAGGAGGCATCTCCTTGGTCGGAAGACTCCAGGGCGAGCCATGCGTCCGCCGAGCGGCCAGTGACGTTCTCGAATAACCCGGTCCCCAGGCCGGTCGGCGTCATGGCTGGCCTCCCCGTGGCAGAGGGTGAGTCTCCCCTGGCCATTACTTCGTCGGGCCGCCTGCTCATCACAGAGCATTCGCCTGCTGGCTCAAGGGAGTATGGAGGCTGGTTGCGGGCGGGGGCATTCTCTTTCTGCTGGCCGTGAACAACGGCTATAAAAAAGCCCGCAGGGTTGCGGGCTTTATAGATATCCAGTTGCTGACGCCGGGCTTATTCCGCTTTGGGGGCGGCCTCTGCAGGAGCGTCAGTGCTCTCGGCTGCAGTGCTCTCGGTCACTGCGCTGTCGGCCACAGGGGCTTCCGGTGCCGGACCCGGCACCAGATCCACCGCCGGTTTGGCGATGAGGGAGCGGGTATCTTCTACCGCCTCGGTCAGCTTGACCTCGATGATCTGGCCCAGCTCATAGACCACTTCGGTCTTGTCCAGGTAGACGCGGCCGTTGTCCCAGTTGCACTCCAGTCGCTCCTTGTTGTCCAGGATATGGCGGGCGGGCATGAAGACCACGGCGCCGTTTTCCTGCAGGCGCAGTTTGAGACCGGCGCGCATCACGTCAATGATCTCGGCATTGAACACCTTGTCGGTGCCGGCATCGGCCTTGAGGTAACGGACATAGAGCCAGTCGCCGATGTCGCGTTCCACCCTGCGGTGCAGGCGGCGGCACTCGGTCAGGTGCTCGGTCAGCTCCTGGCTTGGGCGCTCACCCGGGGTCTTGCCGGCGATGACGGCTTTGAGCAGGCGATGGTTGACCATGTCGCCGTACTTGCGGATCGGGGAAGTCCAGGTGGCGTAGGCATCCAGACCCAGGCCGTAGTGGGCGCCCGGCTCGGCGGACATCAGTGCATAGCTTTGGAAGCGGCGGATCTTGCCGTCCAGCCAGCGGGTGTCCAGGTTGTCTATCCAGCGGCGCAGGGCGCAGAAACCGGTCAGGCTGGCGATCTCTTCCTTCTCGAACGGGGCCTCGGCGCTTTTCAGCAGGTCGATGGCGCCGTCGAGGGACTCTTCATCGAACCCTGTGTGGACGTTGAAGATGCCGTAGCCGACGCTCTTGCCCAGTACGCGACCGGCGCAGATGTTGGCGGCGATCATCGACTCTTCGATCATGCGGTTGGCGATGCGGCGCGGCTCCACGTGGATGGCCAGCACGGCACCGTTCTCACCCAGCTCGAAGTCGTAGTCGGGTCTGTCCGGGAACACCAGGGCATGCTCGGTGCGCCACGCGATGCGTGCCTCTGTCATGGCCTTCATCAGCGGCAGCTGGGCCATGACGCCTGCGTCTATGGTCAGCTCCTTGCCATGTTCGGCCCAGTCGGAGACTTCGTCATAGTTGAGGCGGGCGTGGGAGCAGATGCGGGCGGCGAAGAACTCGGTCTCTTCCAGCAGCAGGCCATCTTCGGCGATCAGCAGACGGGCGCACAGGGTGTTGCGCTCCTCGCCCTCTTTCAGGGAGCAGAGCTCATCCGAGAGGGTGCGCGGAATCATGGGCACGTTGCGGCCCGGCATGTAGACGGTGAAGGCGCGCTGGGCGGCTTCCTTGTCCAGCTCGCTGCCTTCGGCCACATAGGCGGTCGGATCGGCGATGGCGACCAGCAATTCCCAGCCGTTGTCCAGCTTGCGGATGGACAGGGCGTCATCCATGTCCTTGGTTTTGGCGCCATCTATGGTGAAGAAGGGGACTGCGGTCAGGTCGGTGCGCGGCAGCTCTTCCTCTTCGATGACGTTCCACTCGGGCAGGTCGGCCGGTTCAATCTGGGCCAGGTTGTGGCGCGCCAGCACTACCCACCAGGGCACGTTGTGGTCTTCCTGATCGGCGATCTTGTGGCTGATCTCGGCGGAGAAGTTGCCATCACTCAGGGCGTGGCGCTTGAGGGTCGCCACCACCCAGTCCCCTTCCTTGAAGGACTTCTCATCCAGACCCTTCTTGGCGCGGGCCTTGATGGCGTCCTTGATCAGCGGATGGTCCGGCACCACGTTGAGGCGGTCGCGGAACATCTTCACGCGACCGACGAAGCGGGTCACCGCCTGCTCCAGCAGGGCATCCGGCTCGGCCACTTCCTTCTCTTTTTCGGTACGGATCAGGGCGCTCACCCGGTCACCGTGCATCACCTTTTTCATGTAGGGGGGCGGCACGAAATAGCTGGTCTTCTCATCGACTTCCAGAAAGCCGAAGCCCCGGTCCGAGGCGCGGATAACACCCTCTTTCTTGGGGATGTTTTCGCGGATTTGTTGCTTGAGCTGGGCCAGCAGCGGATTGTCTTGGAACATAAGTGAGGAACCTGAGTGGAGACCTGATGAAGAAACGCCCAGCACTATACGTTTTTACCCCCTCAAAGCCAAGGTGAATGGCCCCGTCAACCGGGTTGCAGTGCGCGGCGCCCCTCGCTGATCAGACGCTGGGAGATCTGCTTGTGCAACCCGCGCTCCAGCACCCAGCGGTGCCAGTAGAGGCGCTCGATGAGGTGATATGAGGGGCTGAGATCGAGCAGTCTCCCCTGGGCCAGCTGCTGGCGGATCTGCAGTTCAGGGATGAGACAGTAGGCTAGCCCCTGCTCGGCCATGGCGACGAAGGCTTCCGACGAGCGCACCGTGTGGCAGGGATAGCCGCCGGGTTCCAGCCCGAAGTGGCGCGCCATGAAGCTCACATGCATGTCGTCGCGCTGATCGAAGGCCACTGCAGGTGCCTTTGCCAGTGCCGACGGAGTGAGCCCGGCGGGAAAGTGACGGGCGACGAAGGCGGGGCTGGCGGTGAGCAGGTAGCGCATCTCGCCGAGCTCGTCGACGCAGCAGCCCGCCAGTGGCTGGCCGTGCAGGCTGACGGCACCGAAGGCTTTACCCTCGCGTACCCGGTCCAGGGTGCGGCACTCGTCATCCACCAGCAGGTTCAGCTCTATGGGGTGCTGCTCCAGCAGAGGGGCGAGGGCTGGCAGGAACCAGGTCGCCAGGCTGTCGGCGTTGACCGCTATGCTGACCCGTATCGGGGCCTGCGGTTCGTCGGGTGCGATCTCGCCTGCCAGCTCCAGTTCCAGCTGGCGCACCTGGCGGTAGTGGGCCAGCAGCTTCTGGCCAAGAGGGGTCGCCTGTAGTGGCTGGCTGCGAATGAGCAGTGGCTCGGCAAACTGCTGTTCCAGCTGCTTGATGCGCTGGGAGATGGCGGACTGGGTGATGTGCAGGCGCTGGGCGGCGCGCTCGAAGTTCTGCTCCTGCATCACGGCATCCAGTGCCAGCAGCAGCTTGTAGTCCAACGCCTTCATCAGCATTCCTTATCAGAGAAAGTATTTAGAAGAAATGCTACTGGAGAGATGGCAGGACGACAACGTAACTCTGACCGGATCGCCGAGAGGCACGGTTGGCGTGGTGTGCGGGGTGAAAGCGGGTTTGTCACTGCGAGATGTGACAGTGGTGGTCAAAAGGTATTCGGTGGATACTCTTTTGCGTCCGTTTTTGCATGGGGTGGAAACGGGCCATAGCGAGAACTTTTAATCCCGGGCCTTATCCCGGGATTTTTTTTATGTGGCGTTTACTCGGTGACCAGTTCCCTGGCATCGGCATACTCGCCCTGCATGGGGTGGCCGACGGCACGGGCAAAACGTTCATCCAGATGAAAGCGGATACCGACCCCGCGCACGGCGCCCAGATCCACTGCCTGACGGTGACCGAGTCGCTCGATGGGCAGGCCGAGACGGCGGAAGATGCGCTCCACCGGCAGGCTGACCACGGCGACCAGTTCCCGGATCCCCTTCGCCCTGGCGAAGGCATAGACCTCGCGGAAGATGATGCAGGTCAGCTCGCTCACCCCGTTGCTCATGCGCGGCGCCCGGTTGGCGTCGATGGCGAGGCGGGTCAGTTCCCACACGTCGTTGCTGCGCGGCGGTGCCTCACCGGCGAGAGCGGTGGGGAATATGCTGGGCAGCATGTAGTCCTGGGCGCAACTGAGCAGCCGGATGCAGCCGCACAGGCCCTCTTCGTCCTCGATCAGCACCCAATGGGTGTCCGGGGTGTCGAAGCTGTCCTGCTCCAGACCACGGTGGGACTCCACATCCCAGCCGAGGCGATCGGAGAAGACGCGATTACGGAAGCGATAAAGCTCGTTTTCTACCTCCCATCTGGGGTGTTCTTTTAATTTTCCTTTGAAAACAAGCATTCAGATGTCTCCATTTCAGTGTTCGGCGCTATAATCGAGGCCCTGGCCAGGGGGGCTAGCATATGAAACAAGACCAACTGCTTGAGTACCTCGAACATTTCACTTCGGTAACAGACGGGGATCGTTTGGCCGAGTTGATCGGTCGATTCACGCTCGGTATGGGCTATGACTACTACCGGTTCGCGCTGATCATTCCCATGTCGATGCAAAGGCCCAAGGTGGTGCTGTTCAATCAGTGCCCCGACTCCTGGGTGCAGGCCTATACGGCCAACCATATGCTGGCCTGTGATCCCATCATTCAGCTGGCCCGCAAGCAGACCTTGCCCATTTATTGGAACCGGCTGGAAGGACGGGCGCGTTTTCTGCAAGAGGGCAGTCTGGATGTGATGGGGTTGGCGGCGGAGTTCGGGCTACGCAACGGCATCTCGTTTCCGCTGCACGGTGCGGCGGGGGAAAACGGCATACTGTCGTTCATCACCGCCGAGCGGGCGTCGAGCGATCTGCTGCTGGAGTCCTCGCCCATCCTCTCCTGGATGTCCAACTACATCTTCGAGGCGGCGATCCGGATTGTGCGGGTCAGTCTGCGGGAAGATGACCCTCAGGAGGCCCTGACTGACCGGGAGACGGAATGCCTGTTCTGGGCCAGTGAAGGGAAAACGTCGGGTGAAATTGCCTGCATCCTGGGGATCACGGAACGAACCGTGAACTACCACCTCAATCAGGTCACCCGTAAAACGGGGTCGATGAATCGCTACCAGGCCATCGCCAAGGGGGTGAGCAGTGGCATTTTGCTGCCCAATCTGGAGCAGGTCGTTGTCACCAACTTCCCCAAGCTGATGCAATAAAACCCAATGATTCTCGGGGCAGAGCGACAGGCTCACAATTGTCAGATCATGCAATTGACAGTTGGTGTCGGATGGAATTCATCCCTGCCCTCAGGAATCGAGCTGATTAGGAAAATGAATCCATCAGCAGATTTATGAATTTCTCTGGACACCCCGCCACCCTTTATAGTGCCGTCCAATTCCTCTTCTGGACGTTCACTCCATGTTCGCAACTACCCTGCAAGGCTTCACTCTCGGCCTTGCCATGATCATTCCCATCGGTGCCCAGAACGCCTTCGTGCTGAGCCGGGGCATACACCGCAACCACCATCTGCTGGCGGCAACGCTCTGCTGCCTGTGCGATCTCATCCTGATCGGGATCGGGGTGTTCGGCGGGGCCAACCTGTTGGCAGCCAGCCCTATCGGACTGGCGCTGCTGACCTGGGGTGGCGTGCTGTTTCTTTGCTGGTTCGGCATTCGCTCTCTGCGCAGTGCCTGGCAGGGGCAGGGGGCTGCGCTTGCGGATTCACCCCAGCTGATGGGGGTCAAGAGTGTGCTGGCCATGACGCTCGGGGTGACCCTGCTCAATCCTCACGTCTATCTGGATACCCTGATGCTGCTCGGCTCCTTTGGCAGCCAGTTTGCCGAGGAGTTGCGGCCGGCCTTTGCGGCCGGGGCCATGCTGGCCTCCCTGGTCTGGTTCTACAGTCTCGCCTTTGGCGCGGCCGCGCTCTCGCCCTGGCTTGCCCGCGGCAGGGTACAGCAAGCTATTGATACTATTGTTGGTTTCATCATGCTGGGGTTGGCATTGCAATTGGCGAGCGGGGCTTTGCTGGCCTCATAAGGCTATTTTTGTGCCGTACCTCATAAAAATTAATCCCGGTTTCATGCCCTGACATATTCGTCTGTTAAATTCCCGTCGCTGGTAAAGCGACACTCATAATAAAAGGGACAAGACAGTGAATAAAACCATGAAGCTGGGTGCTATTGCAGCCATCGTGCTGTTGTCTGCCTGTAGCAACGAAAACGATAGCAAGGCGCAACCGGGAGCGGTTGCCCTGCGTCTGATCCAGACCTCCGATATCCACTCCAACGTGCTGGGGTATGACTACTACCAGAACAAGGAGGATTGCAAGTTTGGCTTCTCCCGCACCGCGCTGCTGATCCGCGCGGCCCGCGCCGAAAACCCCAACAACCTGCTGCTCGACAACGGTGACCTGATCCAGGGTACGCCGCTGGCGGATTACATCTTCGAGCAATCCGGTGCCGGCTACCTCGACAAGCAGGCCCATCCTGTGTTCAAGGCCATGAACGAGATCGGCTATGACGCCGGCAACCTGGGCAACCACGAGTTCAACTACGGGCTGGATTACCTCACCAAGACACTGCAGGGCGCCAAGTTCCCCTATGTGAACGCCAACGTGTTCGAGGCGGGCGCCTTCAAGCGCGATGCCAAGGGGCAGATCGACTGGAGCGGCAACAAGTTCAAGCCTTACCTGCTGCTGGAGCGCAAGGTGAAGGATGACAAGGGCCAGCTGCAAACCGTCAAGGTGGGCATACTGGGACTGACCCCGCCGCAAGTGCTGCAGTGGGACAAGCGTCATCTGGAGGGCAAGGTGGTGGTGGCCGACATGGTCGAGACCGCCAACCACTATGTGCCCGAGCTGCGCGCCAAGGGCGCCGATATAGTCGTAGTGGTGGCCCATACCGGCATCAACGCCAGCAGTTACGAGGCCATGATGGAGAACTCCGCCTGGCATCTGGCCAAGGTGAAAGGGGTGGATGCCCTGATGCTGGGCCATGCCCACAAGAACTTCCCGGGCGACTTCCCGGATATGCCGGAGGTGGACAACCAGGCCGGCACCCTGAGCGGCGTGCCGACCGTGATGCCCGGCTACTGGGGTAACCACCTCGGTATCATAGACCTCAAGCTGGAGCAGATAGACGGCAAGTGGCAGGTGAAACAGAGCCAGGCCAGCCTGCGCAAGATCGACTCCAGCGAAGGCAGCGCCGTGGATCAGCGGGTCGTGGACCTGGTGCAGGCCGATCACGACGCCACCAACCAGTGGTTGGATGAGCCGCTCGGCAAGATCACCTCCTCCATCCACAGCTTCTTCGCCCTGGTGCAGGATGACCCTTCGGTGCAACTGGTGAGCGATGCCCAGCGCCGCTACGCCGAACAGCTGCAACAAGACGGTCTGCTCAAGGAGTCCTACCCGATCCTGTCGGTGGCGGCGCCCTTCCGTGGCGGTCGCAACGGCATCAACGACTTCACCTATGTGGCCCAGGGTGACATCTCCCTGCGCAACGTCTCCGACCTCTATATCTACCCGAACACCCTGCAAGTGGTCGAGGTGAACGGCGCCACCGTCAAGGAGTGGCTGGAGATGAGCGCCGGTCAGTTCAACCAGATCGACACCGGCAAGACAGAGGTGCAGTGGCTGGTGAATGAGAAGTTCCCCACCTACAACTTCGACGTGATCGACGGGGTGAACTACGAGGTGGATATCACCCAGCCGGCCCGTTACAGCAAGGAAGGGGCCAAGGTCAGCGATGGTCAGCGCATCAGCGGGCTCACCTTCAACGGTCAGCCCATGGATCCGGCCCAGAAGTTCTACGTGGTGACCAACAACTACCGCGCCAGCGGTGGTGGCCATTTCCCGGGCATAGATGGCAGCAACATAGTGCATGAAGATCCCTCCGAGACGCGGGAGATCATCGCTCAGTACCTGAAGGCCCAGTCTGCCGACAACCCGGGTGGTTTCAGCCCGGCGGCCAACAACAACTGGCACATGAAGGCACTGCCGGCCAACGTGGACGTGCGGCTCTACTCCTCCCCCCGCGAAGAGGCCAAACAGCTGGCCGGCGCGGATCTGGAGTACAAGTCCACCCTGCCGATGGACGATGCCAAACACCCCGGCTACGCCATCTTCCGCCTGATCCGTCAGTAATGCCTGACTGACACCGGCGATAAAAAAAGCCCTCGCAGTGCGAGGGCTTTTTCGTGGGCGGCTGGTGGCCTGTGCTTAGTTCACCACAGCTACGTTGATGCTGCCGTTGCCCTGAGTCATGCGTACCCGGGCGCCCGGCACGAAGGTGGGACTGGCTTTTTGCACCACCACGATGGATTCGCCGTTCTCTTTCTTGATCTCGAGCTCGACGCCATCGACCTGATTGAACTTGTCACCGGCAGCCTTGCCGGCGGCAGCCCCGGCGATGGCGCCACCGGCGGCGGCGATGTCGCTGCCGCGACCGCCCCCTATGGTGCTGCCGAGCAGGCCGCCGACCACGGCGCCGCCTATGGTGCCGACCAGGGAGTTGTCATCGGCCTGGATCTTGACCGGACGGGTGGAGAGTATGGTGCCGTAGCTGACGGTCTGGACCTGCTTGGCACGATCCTTGGTGTAGACATCGCCGGAGTAGACGTCGCTATTGGCACAACCGCTGAGGGTGGTGGCTGTGGTGGCGGCCAACAAGGCGATAAGGGTGATACGTTTCAACATGATGGGCCTCCTGGGCTGCATGCA
Source organism: Aeromonas piscicola (assembly GCF_000820005.1). Taxonomy (GTDB): domain Bacteria; phylum Pseudomonadota; class Gammaproteobacteria; order Enterobacterales; family Aeromonadaceae; genus Aeromonas; species Aeromonas piscicola. The sequence goes on from NZ_CDBL01000052.1 coordinate 241,572, forward strand.
ATTTGAACAATTCGGTTGATGAGATGAACTCTACTCCAACCCCGTCACACATGAAATCGGCAAAATGTAACCAATTATGCGTTCTGTAACCGGTTTTGTCCTTGAATTGCAGCTGTACCGGAGAGGGTTTTGACCAGTAGCAGACGGTCTTCTCCGGGGCCAAAATAGTCGGCTACCTCCTCCTGCAATGTGTAACCGAGCCGGTAGTAGAGGCGCTGGGCCGGATTGGCCGGATCGACCGTGAGCCGCAGCTCGCTGATCTGCAGCGCCTGCTGGTTGGCCTCCATCTGGCGCATCATTCGTTCCGCAAGGCCGAAACCGCGCGCCTCGGGCAGTACCGCCAGCGAGAGTACCCAGCCTTGCGACCGCTGCTGACCAACGCCACCCAGCACATAACCCACCAGATGCCCCTCGTATTCGGCCACCAGCAGCAGCTCGGGCCAGAGATCCATGGCCTGACGGAAGAAGAAACCGGGGTAGACATCCTTACCGAAGACGGCGACGTCTATCTGCCAGATGGCGTGCATGTCGGCGTGGCGTGCCACTCTCAAAACGGGGGGCTGATGCATCCGGGCTCCTGTCATTGCGTGCGTGCTGCCGTGCGGCAGTCAAAAAAGAAGTCACAGGTTAGTAGGCCATCCGGGCTGATGCAAGCGGGTCTGGTAATGGAGCCGGGCGTGGCAGCTTGCCCGATTCAGGGCGGCAGGGGCCGATTGCTGGGCAATCTGGGGGCCTTGCGGCGGCGGTCCAGCAGGTGGCGCAGGGCGAGCCAAGGGTGATGCCACAGCATGCGCGGGCCGCTCCACTTCATGATCAGCTGTATCTGTTTGCGCATGGCCGGGGCATAGCAGTGGATGTTGCAGTTGGCACAGGTGGGTTTGTGGCCGTGGCCATAGCGGCAGCGCCGCAGGCGCTGGTGGGCGAAGGCTTGCAACTGCTGGCAGTGGCGGCAGGCGGGATCCTGATGATGGTGGTCGCAGTAGAGGCGGATCATGGCGCTGACCGTCTGCTGCTCCCGCTTGAGCCTGGGGTGCTCGGGTGCCTTGCGGGCACGGGGCTGGCGCACGGGATCGGGGTGATGGATTTTCATGGGGGGTCATTGTCCTGACCTGCCCCGGCGGGGCCTTGATACAGGTCAAGCCGGGGGACAAAAAAACAGGGCCCTTGGGCCCTGTCTCATCAGACAACCTCGATTGTCTGCAGTTAGATGAGGCTGGTTGCCTGTTCCAGCCAGGCGAGATCCTCGCCCTCGAGCAGCGGGCTCAGGCGGCGGAACACCTCGATATGGTATTCGTTGATCCAGCGGAACTCAGCCGGGCTCAGCAGGTTGCGCTCGATGAGGCGGGTATCGAACGGCACGTAAGTCAGCCGCTCGAAGCCCAGCATGGACAGCTCGCCGATCTGCTCCTGCTCGGTCACCACCACCAGGTTCTCGCAGCGGATGCCGAACGCATCTTCCCGGTAGTAACCCGGCTCGTTGGAGAGCACCATGCCCGGTTGCAGCGCCACCAGGCTGCCCTTGGGGGCGATGCGCTGCGGGCCTTCGTGTACGCTCAGGAAGTGGCCGACGCCGTGGCCTGTGCCGTGGTCATAGTTGTAACCGGCCTGCCACAGCGGCATGCGGGCCAGTACGTCGAGCTGGATACCGGCGGTGCCGCGCGGGAAGCGGGCCTGATCCAGCGCGATATGGCCCTGCAGCACCCGGGTAAACATGGCCTTGTGCTCATCGGTGACCTCACCCACCTTGACGGTGCGGGTGATGTCGGTGGTGCCGTCCAGATATTGGGCGCCGGAGTCCACCAGATAGATGCTGTCCTGACCGAAGGCGCGCGGTGTGCCGTTGGTGTGACGGTAGTGGCACATGGCGGCATTGGGGCCCAGTGCCGAGATGGTATCGAAGCTCGGCTCGACGTAGTGCTCCTGCTCGTGGCGGAAGGCTTCCAGCTGGTCCGCCAGCGTGCCTTCGTCCACCCCTTCAAACTCGCCGGCGGCGATCAGCCGATCCAGCCAGGCGAGGAAGCGGGTGACGGCGACGCCATCGCGCAGGTGGGCACGCTGCATGCCGGCCAGCTCAACGGCGTTCTTGCACGCCTTCGGCAGCATGGTCGGATCCTGGCCGGCCACCAGGATGGCGCCTGCCTCTTCCATGATGAGCTGGGTCCAGGCGTTGGCCGTGTTGGGGTCGGCCAGCACTTTTTGCTGGTCTTCACCTATGCGTTGCAGCACGTCACCCAGCTTGTCGATGGGGTAAACGGAGACATCCTGCCCCACGTGACGGGAGAAGGCGATGCAGTCGATTTTGTCGGTGTCGACGAAGAAATCCATGCTGGTGTTGGCGTATAGCACGGCAAAGCCCAATACCACGGGCAGCCGCTCCACGTCGCGACCACGCAGGTTGAGCAGCCAGTTGATGGGCTCGGCCTGGGTCAGCAGTACCGCATCCAGCCCGCGCTTGCGCAGATCGCTCGCCAGCAGTTCACGCTTGGCCTGGCTCGACTGGCCAGCCAGCTCCTCGCTGTAGAGGATGACAGGGGTCTTGGTGGGGGCGGGGCGATCGCTCCAGTGCAGGTCGATGGGGTTCTGCTCCACGCGCACCAGCTCTATGCCACGCTCGGTCAGCAGGGCCTTGGCGTGTTGATACCAGGCCAGGCTGTGCAGGCGGGCGTCAAAGCCGACCCGGGAGCCGGACGGCAGCTGATCCGCCAGCCACTGGACGTGGGGATCTTCGTTCAGATGGAGAAACTCAAACAGCTCGGCCGGTGCCTGCATGCGCGCCTGCACCGTGTAACGACCGTCGATGAACAGGGCCGCCCGCTGCGCCATTATGATGGCGAGCCCGGCGGAGCCGTTGAAACCCGTGATCCAGTCCAGACGCTCGGCGTAGGCGGGAATGTACTCGCCCAGGTGCTCGTCATCGTGGGGGACTATGAAGGCGTCCAGCTCTTGTGTGGCCAGTGTGGCCCTGACCTGGGCGACGCGGGTTTCAATAATCTCGAAATGATTCATGTCGTTAATGCCAGATTGTTGTGATGTGAGTGTTCAGTGGTGGTGGCCGCTGTCCAGGATCCGCTTGATCGACTGGCCAGCCGCCTCGATATGTTGCTTGAGCAACACCACGGCCTCGTGTTTGCGACGGGCGCGGCACAGTTCCAGCAATTGGGCGTGTTCACGCTCGGCCTTGTCCACTCCGTCGCTGGCAAACAGCAGCTCGAAGCGTACATAGCGGTCACAGCTCAGATTGATCTGGGCAATCAGCTCCAGCGCCTGGGGGCGACCGGCAGCCTGATAGAGGGTGGCGTGAAAACTGTGGTTCAATTCGGCCCAGTGTTCGATCTGGGTGCCTGACTCGAGCGCCTGATCAAACTGGGCGAGGATGGCTTGTGCCTTGACGAAGGTCTCCTCCGTCATCATATCCACGGCGTGAAACAGGGTATCGGCTTCCAGCAGGGCTCGCAAATAAAAGAGCTCCTCGATGGCCGAGGCGTCCAGCATGGTGACCACGGCGCCGCGATGGGCCTCGAATTTCACCAGCCCCTGGGCCTCCAGCTGCATCAGGGCTTCGCGCACCGGAATGCGGCTCACCGCCAGTTCCTTGGCGATGGCGTCCTGACGCAGGGGGGCGCCGGCGGGGAATTCGCCACGCAGGATCCGGCCACGGAGATTTTCCATCACCATCTGGGTACGGGTCTTGTAGGGTGGGGTCATGGTCGGGTCACAGGGGAATCGTTACAAAATTGTATATTGTATAAAGTTGGGCTGAATCTAACGCGCAACTGCCCACAAGGCAAGGTTTGGCGGGGATCAAACGCCGCCCTCTGGTCAAAAAAATACCGGTCAGCAGGGCTGACCGGTATGGATGTCGGCAAGAGAAAGGAGGCTGGTGTTACAGCTGCGGACCCGCAGCAACCAGGCGCTTGCCCTCTTCGTTGTCGGTGAAGCGCTCGAAGTTCTTGATGAAGCGCTGGGCCAGATCCTGGGCCTTGGCATCCCACTCGGCCTTGTTGGCGTAAGTGTCGCGCGGGTCGAGGATTGCCGGGTTCACGTCGTGCAGCGCGGTCGGCACTTCCAGATTGAAGACTGGCAGCACCTTGGTCTCGGCCTTCTCGATGGAACCGTCCAGAATGGCATCTATGATGGCGCGAGTATCCTTGATGGAGATGCGCTTGCCGGTGCCGTTCCAGCCGGTGTTGACCAGATAGGCTTCTGCACCTGCGGCTTCCATCCGTTTCACCAGCTCCTGACCGTACTTGGTCGGGTGCAGGCTGAGGAAGGCCGCACCGAAGCAGGAGGAGAAGGTCGGGGTCGGCTCTGTGATGCCACGCTCGGTACCGGCCAGTTTGGCGGTGAAGCCGGACAGGAAGTGGTACTTGGTCTGCTCCTTGGTCAGCTTGGAGACTGGGGGCAGCACGCCGAAGGCATCGGCAGTCAGGAAGATCACCTTGTTGGCATGACCCGCCTTGGAGACCGGCTTGACGATGTTCTCGATGTGATAGATGGGGTAGGAGACCCGGGTGTTCTCGGTCTTGGAGCCATCATCGAAGTCGATGGTGCCATCGGCGGCAACGGTCACGTTTTCCAGCAGCGCATCGCGACGGATGGCGTTGAAGATGTCCGGCTCGGCTTCCTTGGAGAGCTTGATGGTCTTGGCGTAGCAACCCCCTTCGAAGTTGAACACGCCGTCATCGTCCCAGCCGTGCTCGTCATCGCCGATCAGCTGACGCTTGGGATCGGTGGAGAGGGTGGTCTTGCCGGTGCCGGAGAGGCCGAAGAAGATGGCAACGTCGCCGTCCTGACCCACGTTGGCGGAGCAGTGCATGGAGGCAATACCGCGCAGGGGCAGGAAGTAGTTCATCATGGAGAACATGCCCTTTTTCATCTCGCCACCGTACCAGGTGCCGCCGATGAGCTGGATCTTCTCGGTCAGGTTGAAGGCAACGAAGTTCTCGGAGTTGAGACCCTGCTCCTTCCAGTTCGGGTTGGTGCACTTGGCACCGTTCATCACCACGAAGTCAGGTTTGAAGGCTTTCAGCTCTTCATCGCTCGGGCGAATGAACATGTTCTTGACGAAGTGAGCCTGCCAGGCCACCTCGGTGATGACGCGCACGGCCAGACGGGTATCCGGGTTGGCACCGCAGAAGCCATCGACCACAAACAGGCGCTTGCCGGAGAGCTGTTTGGTCACCAGGGATTTCAGATGTGACCACACTTCCGGGGTAATAGCTTTGTTATCGTTTTTACCCTGGTCAGACCACCACACAGTATTCTGGGTAGTGGCGTCTTTGACGATATATTTATCTTTCGGGGAGCGGCCGGTGAAGATGCCGGTGTTTACGTTGACGGCGCCCAGCTCGGTCACCACGCCGCGCTCGAACCCTTCCAGGTCAGAACGTGTCTCTTCCGCGAAAAGCTGATCGTAAGAGGGGTTGCGAACGATTTCTTGGCTGTTTTTGATACCGTACTGGTCCAGTCCTAATTGTTGGGCCAGGGTGGGTTCTGCCACGATTGTCATTGTATTCTCCTGGGTTCAGAGGTTTGTAGGGTTCTATCTGGCATTCATCCTATCACTTAGGTGGTAGAGTTTAGAGATCGCCATCAAACTTTATAAAATAGGGTATTTTTTTGTTATTTAAGTTAAAGGCGGGTTTTGCCCGCCTTCAATTAGTGTAACTTGTTTGCATCATTATCGGGAGCCCTGCTGAACAGGGTTTCGACGTCGATTCCATCGAACTGGTACTGGGCGCCGCAATAATCACAATGCATGTCGATCTTGCCGAGCTCCTGCACCATCTCCATGACCTCTTCCTTTTCTATCTGCAACAGGGCCCCTTCGCAGCGTGCGCGGGAGCAGGTGCAGCGGAATTCGACCGCCTGCGGATCGAACACCCGCACCTTGTCCTGGTGGTAGAGACGGTAGAGGATCTCTTCCGCTTCCAGGCCGAACAGCTCTTCATCCTTGATGGTGGCGGTGAGCTGGGTCAGGTGATCGAAATCTGCGCTGTGATCCTCGCTCTGGGCGGGCAGCGCCTGCAGCAGTATCCCGGCGGCGCGGGGTTCACCCTGGTGGTAGCCGGTACGGATCCACAGCTTGGTGGCCAGCTGTTCCGACTGGGCAAAGTAGTGCTCCAGGCAACCTGCCAGGGTGTCGGCGTCCAGCGCTATGATGCCTTGGTAGCGTTCACCCTGCTCCGGGGTGATGGTGATGATCAGCTGGCCTTCACCGATCAGGCTCTGCAGCTTGCCATCGTTTGGCAGTTCGCCCTCAAAACGGGCCACACCGCGCAGTTGCTGGTTGTTGTCACCGTTGATGACGGCGAGGCGCACCGGGCCATCGCCCTGCAACTGCACAGTGATGGAGCCTTCAAACTTGAGGGTGGCGGTCAGCAGGCTGGTAGCGACCAGCAGCTCACCCAGGAGTTTTTGCACCTGCACCGGGTAGTTCTGGGCTTCCACCACGTGGCGGTAGGTATGGTCCAGCTGGACCAGCTCACCCCGGACTTCGTACTCTTCAAACAGATAGCGATACAGGAGATCTTGGTTACTCATCATGCATTCCTGGGTTCTTAGGTGAGGTAAATAGACAAAAACATTATTAAACAGGTGGTTAGGAACTAATCCCGTCTCCTGTCGTCATAAAAGGGCCACGTTGGCGAGTCAATATTGCTTGACCTTGATCAGCTGGCGCCGCTCCTGCTTGTCGGGACGACGCTCCGGGCTGGGGGCAAACTGGCTGTTGAAGCGGCGCGCCTCGCTGTTCTCGGCCCGTTTTTTCAGGCTGGCTTCCGTCTCTTCATAGAGCAGCTGGGCCAGCGGGGCGGACTTGCGCTGTTCGCTCACTTGCAGCACCCGCACCTCCCGTTCGTCCTGGCCTTGCCAGACACGGATGAGGGCACCGGCTTCGACGGCCTTGCCCGGCTTGCTGCGCTGGCCGTTGTAGTGCACCTTGCCCCCTTCAATCTGATCGCGGGCCAGGCTGCGGGTCTTGTAAAAACGCGCCGCCCACAACCATTTGTCGAGGCGGACCTGGGTTGTGGTTTCTGCGGGATTCGGCATGAATCGACTCCGGGATGGCTGAAAGGGGAGCCTGATTATACCAGAGGCAGGCCTCGGGATAGAAACGGGGGGGCTGATGGTGTGACGGAATGTCAATTTTCGCAGCTTCATCCCATCCGGTCGGTTGTCTCTGGGTCCATTGCCGTACACAATAGCCAACCGATTTGGATGCCAGAATATATTGATAAACATGACGCTACCGTTCAGGGATGACTTGTTGAGCTCCCTTCTGGCCCGTTGCAAAACCGTGCCGCTCTCCCGTTTCAGCCAGCCCCTGTTCTGGCTTCTGCTGCTGTTGCTGGCCCACCAGTGCGCGGGTCTCACCTGGCGTCTGCTGGATCTCGGCAGCCAGCAGGCCAGCCAACCTTGGCAACCGGCCATGGTCACCAGTCAGGGCCAAGGCTCGGCCCGGCTCGATCTCGGCGGCATCAGCCGGCTGGCGCTGTTTGGCAAGGCGAAGCAACAGGCCCAGGCGGCCGATGCTGTCGCAGCCGATGCTCCCAAGACTCAGCTCAACGCCCAGCTCAACGGTGTGTTGGCCAGTTCGGATCCGGCCAAATCCATCGCCATCATCGCTCACAACGGCGTGCAGAACTCCTATGGCATCGGTGATTTCATCGATGGCACCCAGGCCAAGATCCGTCAGGTGTTCGCCGACCGAGTCATCATAGAACGTGACGCGCGGGACGAGACCCTGATGCTGGACGGGGAAGAGTACGGCAAGCCCCTGCCCAAACCGGGCAATCAGGATGGCAAGCTCTCTTCGGTGCGCAGCGAACTGCTGGGCAACCCCGGCAAGATCACCGATTACCTCAATATTTCCCCGGTGCGGGTGGATGGTCGCATGGTCGGCTATCGCCTCAATCCGGGCAGCAATCCAGAGCTGTTCAATCAACTCGGTCTGGTCGCCAACGACATGGCGGTCAGCATCAATGGCCTGGATTTGCGGGATAACGCTCAGGCCATGCAGGCAATGCAGCAGGTGGCGGGCGCCACGGAAATGACCGTCACCGTCGAGCGGCAAGGACAGCTCTACGACGTTTATGTCGGCTTGTCAGAATAATGATTTGGAGTAGCACCAAGAATGATAAATAAAGGGAAGGGCTGGCGTCTGGCCACGGTTGCAGCGGCGCTGATGATGGCGGGCTCTGCCTGGGCCACCGAGTATTCTGCCAGTTTCAAGAATGCCGACATCGAAGAGTTCATCAACACGGTCGGCAAGAACCTGAGCAAGACCATCATCATAGAGCCTTCGGTGCGCGGCAAGATCAACGTCCGCAGTTACGACCTGCTCAACGAGGAGCAGTACTACCAGTTCTTCCTGAGCGTGCTGGATGTCTATGGCTTTGCCGTGGTGCCCATGGATAACGGTGTGCTCAAGGTGGTGCGCTCCAAGGACGCCAAGACCTCGGCCATCCCCGTGGTGGATGAGACCAACCCGGGCATAGGCGACGAGATGGTGACCCGGGTGGTACCGGTGCGCAACGTCTCGGTGCGTGAACTGGCTCCCCTGCTGCGTCAGCTCAATGACAACGCCGGTGGCGGCAACGTGGTCCATTACGATCCCTCCAACGTGCTGCTCATCACCGGCCGTGCCGCCGTGGTCAACCGTCTGGTGGAAGTGGTGCGCCGGGTCGACAAGGCGGGCGATCAGGAAGTGGACATCATCAAGCTGAAATATGCCTCCGCCGGCGAGATGGTGCGGCTGGTGACCAACCTCAACAAGGATGGCAACAGTCAGGGTGGCAACACCTCCCTGCTGCTGGCTCCCAAGGTGGTGGCCGACGAGCGCACCAACTCTGTGGTGGTCAGTGGTGAACCCAAGGCGCGGGCCCGCATCATACAGATGGTGCGCCAGCTCGATCGGGATCTGCAGAGCCAGGGCAACACCCGGGTCTTCTACCTGAAATATGGCAAGGCCAAGGACATGGTGGAGGTGCTCAAGGGCGTCAGTTCCAGCATAGAAGCGGACAAGAAGGGCGGCGGCACCGCCACGACCGCAGGTGGTGGCGCCAGCATCGGCGGTGGCAAGCTGGCCATCTCCGCCGACGAGACCACGAATGCGCTGGTCATCACGGCCCAGCCGGATGTGATGGCCGAGCTGGAGCAGGTGGTCGCCAAGCTGGATATCCGTCGTGCCCAGGTGCTGGTGGAGGCGATCATAGTCGAAATCGCCGACGGTGACGGCCTCAACCTGGGTGTCCAGTGGGCCAATACCAACGGTGGCGGCACCCAGTTTACCAATACGACTCTGCCCATCGGCTCGGTGGCCATCGCCGCCAAGGATTACCAGAATAACGGCACCACCACGGGGCTGGCTGCCTTGGCGAAAGACTTCAACGGCATGGCTGCAGGTTTCTACAAGGGCAACTGGGCCGCGCTGGTAACGGCGCTCGCTACCAACACCAAGAGCGATATTCTCTCCACCCCGAGTATCGTGACCATGGACAACAAGGAAGCCTCCTTCAACGTCGGTCAGGAAGTGCCGGTGCAGAGCGGCTCCCAGAGCTCCACCACCAGCGATCAGGTGTTCAACACCATAGAGCGCAAGACGGTGGGTACCAAGTTGACTGTGACACCACAGATCAACGAAGGGGACTCTGTGCTGTTGACCATAGAGCAGGAGGTCTCCAGTGTGGCGAGCAAGGCTGCGGAGGGCACTGCAACACTGGGTCCGACGTTTGATACCCGCACCATCAAGAACGCCGTGCTGGTGAAAAGCGGTGAAACCGTGGTGCTGGGTGGTCTGATGGATGAGAAGACCAGTGAAACCGTCTCCAAGGTGCCGCTGCTCGGAGATATCCCTGTGCTGGGCTACCTGTTCCGCTCCACCAACAACAGCACTGCCAAGCGCAACCTGATGGTCTTTATCCGGCCCACCATATTGCGCGATGCCAACGTCTACTCCGGCATATCCAGCAACAAGTACACCCTGTTCCGGGCCGAGCAGCTGGAAGCAGCTGCACAGGAGGGTTACCTCACCTCGCCCAAACGCCAGGTGCTGCCTGAATATGGCCAGGAGATTATCCAGTCGCCCGAGGCGCAGAAGCAGATCGAGCTGATGAAAGCGCACCAGCAGGCGACGGCCGACGGAGTGCAGCCATTCGTACAGGGTAACAAGTAATGGCGGCGTACCAGCTTGACGGAACGGATCTGCCAGCAGCCCTGCCCGAGCTGCCGTTCGCCTTTGCCCGCAACTTCGGTGTCGTCCTGACCGAGCGGCAAGGGACCCCCCTGCTGCTGTGCCGTCCGGGGGTGGCACCGCAAACCCTGCTCGAGGTGCGGCGGGTGGCGGGTTGCGCCTTCGAGGTGGAGCAGCTCGGCAATGACGAGTTTGAAGAGTTGCTGATGGCACACTACCAGCGCGACTCCTCCGAGGCGCGCCAGTTGATGGAAGATCTCGGCAACGAGATGGACTTCTTCGCCCTGGCCGAAGAGCTGCCCCAGAGCGAGGATCTGCTGGACGCCGATGACGACGCCCCCATCATTCGCCTCATCAACGCCATGTTGAGCGAGGCGATAAAAGAGGAGGCGTCCGACATCCACATCGAGACTTTCGAGCGGGTGCTGGTCATTCGCTTCCGTATCGATGGCGTGCTGCGGGAGATACTGCGCCCCCATCGCAAGCTGGCTTCCCTGCTGGTGTCGCGCATCAAGGTCATGTCGCGGATGGACATCGCCGAGAAGCGGGTGCCGCAGGATGGCCGCATCTCATTGCGTATCGGTGGCCGGGCGGTGGACGTGCGGGTGTCGACCATGCCGTCCAGTTACGGCGAGCGAGTGGTATTGCGTCTGCTCGACAAGAACAACGTGCGCCTCGAGCTCAAGCAGCTCGGCATGACGCTGGCCAACCGCAACATCATCAGCGAACTCATTCGCAAGCCCCACGGCATCATATTGGTGACGGGCCCGACCGGTTCGGGCAAGTCCACCACCCTGTATGCGGCACTCTCCGAGATCAACTCGCGGGATCGCAACATTCTCACGGTGGAGGACCCTATCGAATATGACCTCGAAGGGGTGGGCCAGACCCAGGTCAACACCAAGGTGGACATGACCTTCGCCCGCGGCCTGCGCGCCATCCTGCGTCAGGATCCGGACGTGGTAATGGTGGGGGAAATTCGCGACCTTGAGACCGCCCAGATAGCGGTGCAGGCGTCGCTGACCGGTCACCTGGTGATGTCGACTCTGCACACCAACACTGCCATCGGTGCCATCACCCGGATGCGGGACATGGGGATAGAGCCTTTCCTGCTCTCCTCGTCGCTCTTGGCAGTGTTGGCCCAGCGGCTGGTGCGTACCCTCTGTCCGGATTGCCGCACCCCGCGCCCCATCACGGAGCAGGAGCGTCTTGCCATGGGCATGGAGCTGGCACCGGATCAGCAGGTGTGGCGCCCGGTGGGCTGCGAGCAGTGCAACCACACCGGTTATCGCGGCCGGACCGGTATTCACGAGCTGGTGGTGATCGACGAGGCGGTGCGCGAGGCGATCCACAGCGCCAGCGGCGAACTGGCCATAGAGCGGCTGATCCGCGGCCATACCCCCAGCATCCGCCGGGATGGCATCGACAAGGTGCTCAAGGGCCAGACCAGTCTCGAAGAAGTGCTGCGCGTGACCCGGGAAGATTGATGTTCGGTCAGGCAAGCGATTTGAATCGGGATAACGAGACGTCACTGTGCTAGGGCAGAGGAGCAAGAGTATTGTCAGCATTTGAATACAAAGCCCTCGACAGCAAGGGGCGCCAGAAGCAGGGGGTGACCGAGGGTGACTCGGCCCGTCAGGTACGCCAGCAACTGCGCGAGCAGGGGCTGACCCCGCTCGAGGTGAACGAGACCACAGAGAAGGCAAAGCGTGAAGCGAATCGCTTCGTGCTGTTTCGCCGTGGTGCCTCCACTTCCGAGCTGGCCCTTATTACTCGCCAGTTGGCGACTCTGGTTGGTGCAGGCCTGACTATCGAAGAGGCGCTGCGGGCAGTGGCCGAGCAGTGCGAAAAGGCCCACCTGCGCAGTCTGGTGGCAACCGTGCGCAGCAAGGTGGTAGAAGGTTACTCGCTGGCCGATTCGCTGGGGGCCTTCCCTCACGTGTTCGATCAGCTGTTTAGATCCATGGTGGCGGCAGGGGAGAAGTCCGGTCATCTGGAGAAGGTGCTGAACCGGCTCGCCGACTACACGGAGCAGCGCCAGCACATGCGCACCAAGCTGCTGCAGGCGATGATCTACCCCATAGTCCTCACCCTGGTGGCGGTCGGGGTCATTTCGATCCTGCTCACCGCAGTCGTGCCCAAGGTAGTGGCCCAGTTTGAACACATGGGCCAGCAACTGCCTGCGACGACCCGTTTCCTCATTGGCACCAGCGAGCTGATGCAGCACTACGGCCTCTGGTTCCTGCTGCTGCTGTTTATCGGTGGGTTTGTCTGGCGCTGGTGGCTGACCGACGAGAAACGTCGTCGTCACTGGCATCAGGTGGTGCTGCGCCTGCCGGTCATAGGCCGGGTCAGCCGTGGTCTCAACACCGCCCGCTTCGCCCGCACCCTGAGCATCCTCAACGCCAGCGCCGTGCCCTTGCTGGAGGGGATGAAGATCGCCGGCGAGGTGCTCTCCAATGACTTCGCCCGTACTCGTATCGGTGAGGCCACTGAACGGGTGCGGGAGGGGACCAGCCTGCGCAAGGCACTGGATGAAACCAAGATTTTCCCGCCCATGATGCTGCACATGATCGCCTCCGGCGAGCAGAGCGGCGAGCTCGACAACATGCTGGAGCGGGCGGCTGACAACCAGGACAGGGAGTTCGAAACCCAGGTGAACATCGCCCTCGGCGTGTTCGAGCCCCTGCTGGTGGTCTCCATGGCCGGGGTCGTGCTGTTTATCGTGATGTCGATCCTGCAGCCGATCCTCGAGCTCAACAACATGGTGAATCTGTAAGGTTCGGGTGTCCGAATACGCTTCGCTATTCGAACCTACAAATCCAATCGAACTCGCAGGTTCGATTAGCCGGCAGGCGTAATCGAACGATCGCGGTTTAACAGTTAATCGTTGATGGTTCATGCCATCTCATTTCGTTAGGGAGTAAGTCATGCAAAAGCGTCGTCAATCCGGTTTTACCCTGCTGGAAGTCATGGTGGTCATAGTGATCCTCGGGATCCTGGCCAGCCTGGTAGTGCCCAACCTGATGGGCAACAAGGAGAAGGCTGACCAGCAGAAAGCCGTCTCCGATATAGTGGCGCTGGAAAATGCCCTCGACATGTACAAGCTGGACAACAACCGTTACCCGACCACGGAGCAGGGCCTGGATGCGCTGGTCAACAAGCCGACCGCCGCCCCCGAGCCGCGCAGCTACCGTGACGGTGGCTACATCAAGCGCCTGCCGCAGGATCCCTGGGGCAACCCGTACCAGATGCTGAGTCCGGGCCAGTTTGGCAAGATCGACATCTTCTCCATGGGGCTGGATGGCGAAGCCGGTACCGATGACGACATCGGCAACTGGAATCTGAAGGATTTCCAATAAGTGATTGATTGCGCTGCCATCAAGGTGCTGTGGATGAGGCTGCCGTGAGGAGCCCGTTGTCTCGTCATCACCAAGCCGGTTTCACCCTGCTGGAGGTATTGCTGGTGGCCATGCTGATGGGGCTGGTGGCCACCGCCGTCACCCTCAGCATGGGGGGCGCCAGAGGCGATCGCGAGCTCGACAAGCAGGCGCGCCGCTTCATGGCGACCCTGCAACAGGCGCAGGAGTATTCGGTGATGGATGGCCGGCTGGTGGGGCTTCGCATCGAGGATCACGGCTGGCAGTTCATGCAGCGTCAGGCCAAGGATCGCAAGTGGCAGGCGCTGACCGGCGACAAGATTTTGGGACAGGTACAACTGCCCGACACCATGCTGCTGGCCATCGAACTCGAAGGGTTCAGCTGGCGAACCGAGTCCGACGAGAAAACCGAGCGGGGTCGGGACGAGAAGGAGCGCACGCCCCAAGTGCTGATCTTCCCCGGTGGCGAGCTCAGCCCCTTCGTGCTGACCCTGACCCAGCAGGATGAGGATGTGCGCTACCTGCGCACGGTCAAGGCGGATGAATTCGGCCGCTTGCGACTGCTGCAGGACGAGGAGGAAGAGGAATGAACGCCCGTGGCATGACATTGCTGGAAGTCATGGTCGCGCTGGCGGTGTTTGCCATTGCGGGTCTCGCCGTGATGAAAACCGCCAGCGAACACCTCTCTGCGCTCAGTTATCTGGAAGAGAAGACGCTGGCGACCTGGGTGGTGGAAAACCAGCTGGTGCAGCAGAAACTCGAAGCCAAGTGGCCCGGCGATAGCTGGGTGGAAGGGGACGAGAAGATGGCTGGGCAGACCTGGTACTGGCGCTATCGCGGTGTCGCCACCGCTGACAACAACTTCAAGGCGCTGGATATGGAAGTGCGTACCGCACCCAAGGCCGAGAGCCCTGTGGCCATGATCCGGACCTATATCAGCCGATGAGCCTGGCCAACGACACTCAAATGAAGTCCCGTCAGGGCGGCTTCACCCTGCTGGAGATGCTGGTGGCCATCGCCATCTTTGCCAGCCTCAGCATGGGCGCCTATCAGGTGCTGCAGGGGGTGCTCACCAGCGACGAGGTGGCCAAGAAGAAAGAGGCCCGTCTCTCCGAGTTGCAGCTTGCCTTCACCCTGATGGAGCGGGACATCACCCAGATGGTGCCCCGCAGTGGCCGCATCGACGGCGAGAACAACAAGGTGCTGCTGGCGGCATCCCGTTTTGGCCAGCAGAGCGATGACTGGGGCATGGCCTTCATTCGCGGTGGCTGGCTCAATCCGGATGGTATGCTGCCACGCTCCGGTTTGCAGCGGGTTGGCTGGCGGCTCAAGGATCACAAGCTGGAGCGGCTGAGCTACCTCTATCCGGATCCGGTGATCGGCACAGAGCCGCGCATTCAGCCCATGCTGGATCGGGTGACGGCGCTGCGGCTCTATTTCTACGACAAGGGTGCCTGGAAGGAAGAGTGGACCCAGCGCAACGTTCTGCCTTACGGCCTGGCGGTGGAGCTGGATCTGGAAGATTACGGCACCCTTCGCCGCCAGTTCCTCATCGGGGCCGGTGGCCAGCGAGCAGAAAATGCGAACTAAGCGGACAGCGTCTGGCAGCATGCCATCTTGCCGCCGCCAGGGGGGCATGGCCCTGCTGGTGGTGCTGCTCATCTTGTCGGTAATGGTGATCATCGCCAGCAACATGAGCGGTCGCCTGCAGCTGGAGCTGCGCCGTACCGGCAACCTCACCGCCGGCAAGCAGGCCTGGTGGTATGCCATGTCGGCGGAGGCGCTGGTGAGCAAGGTGCTGGCTCAGGATTTCAAGGATGACCCCAATGTGGTGAACCTGGGTCAGAACTGGGCCAGGCAGGATGCGGTCTTCCCGGTGGATGACGGCAAACTGACCGGCCGGGTGCGGGATCTGCAATCCTGCTTCAACCTCAACAGCCTGAGCGTGCCCCTGAAAGACGGGGTGAGCGGCGATGACCTCGAGAAGCAGCCTTATCCGGTCAAGGCGTTTCGCTCCCTGCTCAAGCAGCTCGAAGTCGAGGATTACGAGGCGGTGCAGCTGACCGATGCCATCCGCGACTGGACCGACAAGGATACGGCGCTGGTCTCCAGCTACGGTGCCGAAGATGCCTATTACGAGGGGCTGACGCCCCCTTATCTGACCGCGAACCAGTGGATGCTCAGCACGGATGAGCTGAGGGCGGTGCGCGGTGTGAGCGCCAAGCTGTATGCCCGGTTGGCGCCTTATGTGTGCGCCCTGCCGAGCGAGAAACTGGTGGTCAACATCAACACCATCAAGCCGGAACAGGCGGCGCTGCTGGTAGCGCTCTATCTGGACAAGGTGGGGCTCGATGACGCCAAGCGGGTGCTGACCAGCCGCCCCCAGAAGGGGTGGAAGGATAAAAAAGCGATGACGGATCAGATGCCGGTGCAGGCGAGCACAATCACCGGGCTGGATACGGCGCTGGACGTCAAGAGCAGCTATTTCGAAGCCAAATTGATCGCCGAAGTCGGTGATACCCGGGCCAGGCTGGAGAGTGTCTTCGTGCGTGGCAAGGACAACAAGCTGGTGATGCTGCGCCGCCTCAGCGGTGGCGCCGAATAACAAACAGGCGTGGGTGACGGCTGATGGCCGAACCCACTCTGAATCCGTATTGGACAGCAGCCAAAGGCTGCGCTCCCGCCCATCCAGAGGGATGCGGACGGGAATGGCAGGAGAGATATTTGTGAGCGAGAGTCTGGTCATCCGTCTGGGGACCAATGCGCAGCAACCGGTCGAGTGGCTGGTGTGGTCGGCCAAGGAGGAGGAGATCATTGCCTCCGGCACCCTGGCCTCGGCCCATGCCCTCGGCGAGCTGCGGGAGCGTGCCGGTGGCCGCCCCGTGGTGACCCTGGTGCCGGGCAGCGATCTTATCTTCCGGCGGGTGAGCCTGCCGGGCAAATACAGTCGCCAGTCTGCGGCCGCCTTGCCCTACCTGCTGGAGGAGCAGATCGCATCCGACGTGGATGAGCTGCATCTGGTGGTGCTGGGCCACGAGGGCCACGAGGTGGACCTGATGGCGGTCGACAAGGAGAAGATGCAGATCTGGCTGGGCTGGCTGCAGCAGGCGGGCCTCAAGAGCCAGCAGCTGTTGCCGGACGTGCTGGCGCTGCCGCCCGCCGCCGACGGCTGGTCTGCCCTGCAACTTGGCAAGGAGTGGCTGCTGCGTCAGGGCCCCTGTCAGGGCATAGTGGCCGACGAGTCGCTGCTGGCCATGTTGCTGGCGGCCGAGGCCGAACCCGTTACCATCCACAGCCATACCCCCTTGCCGGCGATCCCGGCGGCCAACTGGCTGGCGGCGGATCCCGAACTGCCCATGCTGCTGCTGGCCAAAGGGGCGCTGAACTGCCAGGCCAACTTGTTGCAGGGCCCCTACCGGCCGCAGACCGAATACTCTCGCTACTGGCTGCAGTGGCGCAAAGTGGCCGTGGTGGCCGGGCTCTTGCTGCTGGTGGCACTGACCCAGCGCGGTGTGCATCTGTATCAGCTGACGGAGCAGGACAAGGCCCTCAAGGCCGAGATCAGGCAGGTCTACACCCGCATTTTCCCGGGGGAGAATCGCATCGTCAACGTGCGCAGCCAGATGGCACAGCATCTCAAGTTGCTGGGGCAGACCCCGCAGGATGGCGTGCTCTTGCTGCTGACCGAACTGGCCCCCACCTTTGCCGAGGTGCCGGGTCTCAAGCCGCAGGTGTTGCGTTTCGACGCCGCCAGGGGCGAGTTGAGGTTGCAGGTGACGGCACCCGGTTTCGCCGAGATAGAGCGTTTTCGCGAGCTGGCGGGCAAGCGCTTCGAGGTGCAGCAGGGCGAGGTGCGCAGCACAGAGGGCAAGGTTGAAGGGGCACTGGTGCTGAAGGGTAAATCATCATGATGGACAAACTACAAGGCTGGTGGCGCAGCATCAGCGCCCGCGAGCAGCGGCTGGTGGCCGTGGGTGGCAGCTGCCTGCTGATAGGGCTCTGCTACTGGATTGTCTGGCAACCCATCGCCAACCGCATCGCCGAGCGCGAGCGGCAGGTGCTGAGTCAGCAACAGACGCTCGCTTGGCTGAAAGAGAAGGGGGAAGAGGTGCTGGCGATGCAGGGCGGTCAGGGCCGCCAGATCGACACCAGCGGTACTCTGGAAGGAGTGGTGAACCGCACCGCCTTCAACCAGAAGATCAAGATTGCCCGTCTGCAACCCCAGGGTCAGGAGCTGCAGGTGTGGATCGATACGGTCCAGTTCGATGATCTGCTGATCTGGCTGGCGAGCCTGGCCGATCAGCACGGCGTACAGGTGCAGGTGATCGAGGTGGCCCGCGAGAATCTGGCGCCGGGTCTGGTCAAGGTCAGGCGTCTGCAGTTGAGTCGTCCCCAATGACGCCAGGCGTGCCTAGCGCGGTCCGGTTTCCGGCATCTCGTCCCGGTATGGTGCCGGGCCTGGCCAAGGCCAGATATTTGCAATCGAGTCGTTTTCTATGAAGCAAAAAGTACTGATCGCCGCCCTGTTCCTGGTGGCCTATCTCGGTTTTCTGCTGGTGAAACTGCCAGCCACCCTGGTGGTGCGCCATCTGCCGTTGCCGCCCAACCTGGTGCAGCTGGAAGGGGTGAGCGGCACCCTCTGGAGCGGCCAGGTCGCCCGGCTGCAATATGCCAGCGAGTCGCTGACCCAGCTGCGCTGGGAGCTCAACGGCTGGTCGCTGCTGCGCTTCGCCCCCGAGGTTTCCCTGCGTTTTGGCGATCGCAGCGGCCTCAATGGTCAGGGCGTGGTCGGCTGGAACGGCGCCGCCTTTGGTCGCGACATCACCCTCAACGTGCCCGCGCCCTGGGTGCTGGATCGGGTGCCCATGCGGTTGCCGTTCCCGCTGACGGTGGCGGGCCAGCTGCAGCTCAAGGTCGATCAGTTCGCTCAGGGCAATCCCTGGTGCGACAACCTCTACGGCAACCTCCATTGGTATGGTGCCGATGCCGATACCCCGGCCGGCAAGCTGCAGCTGGGGGATCCCGAGCTCAAGCTGACCTGCATCGACTCCCGGTTGGTGGCCGAGCTCAAGCAGGGCTCGGAGGCGGTGCAGGTGCTGGGCAAGCTGGAGCTGCAGCCCAATCGCCAGTATCTGTTCCAGGGCACCCTCAAACCTGGCCCTGAGCTGCCGGAAGAGATGAAGCAGGGATTGCCCTTCCTCGGTCAACCCGATGGTCAGGGCCGTTTCCCGCTGCGCTACCAGGGGCGTATCTGACGATATTGTCTGGTGTTGTGGACGTATGATGAAAATAACCCCGCTTCGGCGGGGTTATGTCGTTATGGGGATTGTATGTCGCCAACCGGCGCGGTGATCAGGTGATTCAGAAAGAAGCTGAACAGCTCGGCCCGCGAGCAGAGCCGCAGCTTGCCATAAAGATGCTTGCGGTGATTCTTCACCGTGCCGCTGCCAATCCCCAGCTCGGTGGCGATCGCCTCGGTATCCAGCCCCTGCAACAGCAGCCCGGCTACCTGCCGCTCCCGGCGGGTGAGCAGATCCCCGCCCACGCTGGCGATGGCCTGCGCCACCGCCGCCTTCAGGCTGGCACTGTCAGGCAGCGCCGGGCTCTCCGCCAGCAGCGGCTGGCTCTGCTGCCACTGCTGGCGACACAGCGAATGTACCAGCGGAAACAGCTGTTCCAGCCTCGCCAGCTCGTTCTGGCTCAGGGAGCTGCGCTTGTTGAGGCGGCCGAGAAACAGCATCAGCGTCAGCCCGTCCCGCACCGGCAGGATCAGCCCCACCTCCTCCTGCCAGCCGGTGGCCTGATAGAAGTGATGGCGATATTCAGGATCAAGCCGCCCTTGGGACACCTGCGCCAGCGTCCAGACGCCGGCAGGCAAGCCCTGCTCCAGCGCCTGCATAAAGGGATCCTGACTGAAGTGGCTGGTGAGGTAGCGATCAAACAGCAGGGCCCGCTGGTGGCTCAGGTTGTCGTAGAGGTAGACGGGCCGCTGCCCCACCCCGAGCAGCAGGGCGCAATCAAACGCCACCTGCTGCTGGATCAGCCGCACCAGCGCCGCAGGAAAGGCGCTGCTGTGCAGGGAATCGACCACCTCGGTCATGCTGCGGGTCAAGGCATCTGTGGCAAATGGCTGGGTCATGGTTATTGAGTCACGGTGGAGGGTTCCCGGTGGCGGGGAGCACCTCCCCACTATGGCTGGATGCTAGCACGAGAGTGGCAAAACTGTCCCTCAGGGGACATATCCGCCACCGACCAGAACGGCGAGGATGACGGCTTTCCCCCCTGCTGTTGGAGAACCCATGATCAACCCCCACCTGCTCGATGAGCTGACCGAGCGCGGCCTGGTGGCCCAGAATTCCGACCCGGCGGCCCTGGCCTCCCACCTCGCTACACCGCGCACCGTCTACTGCGGGTTCGATCCCACCGCTGGCAGCCTGCATATCGGTCATCTGGTGCCGCTCTTGATGCTGCGCCGCTTCCAGCTGGCGGGCCACACCCCGGTGGCGCTGGTGGGCGGGGCGACCGGCCTTATCGGCGACCCCAGCTTCAAGGCGACCGAGCGCAGCCTCAACAGCAGCGACACGGTACAGGGTTGGGTCGCCAGCCTGTCGGCCCAGATCAGGGCGCTGCTGCCCGCTGATGAGGGCCTGTCGGCCCCGCAACTGGTCAACAATGGTGACTGGATGGGGCAGATGTCAGCCCTCGATTTTCTGCGGGATATCGGCAAGCACTTCTCGGTCAACGCCATGCTGGCGCGGGAGTCGGTGCGCCAGCGGCTGGCTCGTCCGGATCAGGGCATCTCATTCACCGAGTTCTCCTACGCCCTGCTGCAATCCTACGACTTTGCGGTGCTGCACCAGCGACTCGGCTGCACCCTGCAGATTGGCGGCAACGATCAGTGGGGCAATATCACCAGTGGCATGGATCTCACCCGCCGCCTCCATCAGGCGCAGGTGCACGGCATGACGTTGCCGCTTATCACCAAGGCGGACGGCACCAAGTTCGGCAAGACCGAGGGTGGAGCCGTCTGGCTGGATCCGGCGCTAACCTCGCCCTACGCCTTCTACCAGTTCTGGCTCGGCACCGCGGATGAGGATGTCTACCGCTTCCTGCGCTACTACAGCTTTATGTCGCTGAGCGAGATTGATGCACTGGAGGCGGAAGATGCCAAGCGGCAGGGGCGCAAGCAGGCGCAGCAGGTCTTGGCGAACGAGCTGACCGAACTGGTGCACGGCAAGGCGGCGCTGGCGGCGGTGCAGCGCATCAGCGAGCTGCTGTTTAGCGGCGACGTGGCGCGCCTTGGTGAGAGCGATCTGGCCCAGTTGGCGCAAGATGGCATGCCGAGCAGCACAGTCCGCGGCGAGACTGATCTGGTAAGCCTGCTGGTCATCTGCGGTCTGGCGAACTCCAAGCGGATCGCCCGCGAACTGCTGGCGGCGGGAGCCATCAGCCTCAATGGCGTCATCAAGCTGGATGAGCAGCTGGTTGCAGAGGATCGGCTGTTTGACCGCTATCTGCTGCTGCGCCGGGGCAAGAAGCAGTACCAGCTGGTGGCGTGGGTGGCCTAGCCTGCAGCGCCATAGCAACGAGAAAGGGCTGCCTGGGCAGCCCTTTCCATTGTGCGTCCCCGCCGGTCAGCCGCTCGGTATGCAGGGGAAGACGGTCAATGGTTCCCCGTCTCTACCCCAACAGCCGAATCACGCTGTCAGCGGCAGCAATTCTGCGTAGTCACGGAATACATCGAGGAGGGCGGTGAATTCTGCTCCCGTATCGGTATCAAGTAGTCAGCGGCAGCAGTTCGGCATAGTCACGGATCGCCGGGAAGGCGGTGATGTGCTGCTCGGGCTGGCGGCTGTCCGGATTCTGGATGGCGAGCTGATAGCCGATGCCGTAGTCAGCGGCGGCGCGCAGGATCCGCTCGCTGTCATCCACGAACAGGGTGCGGGCCGGATCGAATGCCAGCCGTTCCGCCAGCGCCTGCCAGCAGTGCTGGCTCTCCTTCGACCAGCCCAGCTCGTGGGTGCTCACCATCAGATCCAGATGATCAGACAGCCCCAGCTGCGCATCCTTCACCGACAGGCTGGCGGGGTGGGCGTTGGTAAAGAGTACCAGTCGCTTGCCTGCCGCCCGCAGCTCAGCCAGAAAGGGGATGGCGTTGGGCCGCCACCGGATCTTCTCCAGCAGCTCCTGCTTGAGGGTGCGTATGTCCAGCCCCAGGGTCTGGCTCCAGTAATCCACGCAGTACCAGTCGAGGGTGCCGCTGACGGCGTGATAGTGGGCATCGATCCGTTCTCTGGCTTGGTCCAGCGGCAAGCCGAGGCGCTCGGCGTAACGCTCCGGCACCAGTTGCTGCCAGAGGTGGTTGTCAAAATGAAGGTCGATCAGGGTGCCATCCATATCGAGCAAAACGGTATCTATCTGGTGCCAGGGCAGCTGGGTCGGCATGGGGTCTCTTGGTGTCAATATTGGGGAGGAAAACGGGGCGGCATTATAACGGATTTTTCCGTCCGCTTTCGCCGCTTTGCCCCGTGGTGTTCGTTCGGGGAGTCGTTTACTCTTGAAGCACGATTTTTTAACGAGCAGCCAGCGCCCGATGAGTGACCACCACAAGAGCAAGCCCGAATACCTCAGTGTCGAGAACATGGCACATGACAAGAGCAAACCGGAGATCCTCAGTGTCGAGAACATGGCGCATGACAAGAGCAAGCCGGAGATCCTCAAGGCCGAGATAGTGGCCGAGAGCCGGCTGTTCAAGGTGGAATCCCTGCATCTTAAATTCAGCAATGGGGAAGAGCGGGTCTACGAACGGATGCGCGGTGGCAACCGGGGCGCCGTCATGGTGGTGCCCCTGTTCGATGCCCACACCCTGCTGCTGGTGCGCGAGTACGCGGCGGGCACCCACTCTTACGAGCTGGGCTTCCCCAAGGGGCTGATAGATCCGGGCGAGAACGCCTTCGAGGCGGGCAACCGGGAGCTGATGGAGGAGGCTGGTTTTGGCGCCAACAGCCTGATCCCCCTCAAGCAGGTGTCGCTGGCGCCGGGTTACTTCTCCAGCCGGATGGACATACTGCTGGCGCGGGATCTCTTCCCCGAGCAGCGGATCGGCGATGAGCCCGAGCCCCTGGAGGTGATCCCCTGGCCGCTCAACCGGATTGATGAATTGCTGGCGCGACCCGACTTCAGCGAGTCGCGCAGCATCAGTGCCCTGCTGCTGGCCCAGAAGTGGCTGGCGGAGCAGGAAAACTAGCCCAAGCGTGGGCAAAGGCAATAAATAAAAACAGAGGATAACAAGATGCAGGAGTTGTTGGCCTGGGTTCCAGGGGTCAAGGAGATCGCCCGCGAAGCGGGACGTATCCTTCACGAAATCTATCACGGCGGTCAGTTCGAGCGTCAGCTGAAGGAGGATGCGACCCCGGTCACCAGTGCCGATCTTGCTGCCGATGCCTACCTCAAACAGGCGCTGTCGGCGCTCACTCCCCATGTGCCCGTGCTGACCGAAGAGGCGGCAGATGTGCCCTTCAGCCTGCGAGCCAACTGGCGCCAGTACTGGCTGGTGGATCCCCTTGACGGCACCGGCGAGTTCATCGCCGGCAGCGGTGACTTCGCCACCCTGATCGCCCTGGTGCGGGACAATGTGCCGGTGCTCGGTGTCATCTATGCCCCCGAGTCGGACGTGCTCTACTGGGCGGTGCGTGGTCACGGCGCCTTCAAGGAGGTGAACGGCGAGACCTTGCCCATCAGCGCCATGCACCACGAACACGATCAGCCCGATTCGCTGGTGGTGGCCATCAGTCGTCGCCAGAAGCTGGAGAACCTGACCCGTCGCCTCAATCCGGCCATCAACTACGAGCTGATCCCGCTCGGCTCCAGTTCCCTCAAGTCCTGCCTGGTGGCGGAAGGGGCGGCCGACTGCTACGTGCGGCTCGGTCCCACCGGCGAGTGGGATACCGCCGCTGCCCAGTGCATCGTCGAGGCGGCTGGCGGTCGTATCCTCAGCCTGGCGCTGCAACCACTCAGCTACAACGAAACCGAGTCGCTGGAGAACCCGGACTTCATCGTGATGGGGGATCCGGATCTCGCCTGGGGCAAGATCCTGGCCCACCAGGCTGGCTGATCCTCTGTCGCCAGACGACACAAACAGGCGGCCTCTGGGCCGCCTGTTTGCTTGGTGTGATCCGCTGGTTTTATCGCAGATGAGGAGGGGTATTCGCTGGCAAAGCACGAGAATGACAGTGGATGATCACAATCCTTCCGGGGTAATTGGCATGATTTTTCAGGTAATTCTGAAAAGGATCCATTGGGCAAAATAAAAAAATGAGTATGAATGAAAATTTGGTTTTATATTTCATTAAAGTTGTAGTTTGTAGTTTTACTCGATTATGTGATCCCGATTGGATTCCCAATCTCACTGGCTGAAGCCCGTTATGGTAGTGATATGTTTCAGTGCCGCTTTTTGAGAATTAAATCCTGATAAACCACAATAAGCTCAGATTAAAATACTGACAAAATGTGGATTAGTAATGAGTTTATCTGTAGACGTCGTAAAGGATTTGTCCGGTTCCCAGCCCGCAGTTGCCAGCGCCACCCGCTGGCGTCGTCATGACACCCACTGGGCGATCAGCCTGTTTGGTACCGCCGTCGGCGCCGGCATACTGTTTCTGCCCATCAACCTGGGTCTGGGCGGGATCTGGCCCCTGGTCATAGTCGCCGTGCTGGCCGGCCCCATGACCTTCCTGGCTCACCGCGGGCTGGCGCGCTTCGTGCTGTCCTCCTCCCGTCCTCACGCCGATTTCACCGAGGTAGCCGAGGAGCACTTCGGCAAGATGGCCGGTCGCCTCATCTCGGCGCTCTACTTCCTCTCCATCTTCCCGATCCTGCTCATCTACGGTGTGGGGTTGACCAACACGGTGGAGAGCTTCATGGTCAACCAGCTCGGCATGGCCACCCCGAACCGGGTGATGCTCTCCGGCCTGCTGGTGTTCGCCATGATCGCCGTGATGATGGCGGGGGAGAAGGCGATGTTGCGGGCGTTTGCCTTCATGGTCTATCCGCTGGCGGCCATTCTGGCGGCGCTTTCCTGCTATCTCATTCCCCAGTGGCAGTGGCCGGAAGTCACTGCCTTTGAGGGCGGCAGCTTCCTCAACACCATCTGGCTGGCGCTGCCGGTCACGGTGTTCGCCTTCAGCCATGCCGCCGCTATCTCCGGCTTTGCCAATGTGCAGCGGCGGGAATATGGCGAGCAGGCGGAGGCCAAGAGCGGCCTGATCCTGCGCAATACCACCGTCATGCTGGTGGGCTTCGTGCTGTTCTTCGTCTTCTCCTGCGTGCTGAGCCTCTCCCCGGCCCAGCTGGCCGAGGCCAAGGCGCAGAACGTCTCCGTGCTCTCCTATCTCGCCAACATCACAGACAACCCTGTGATAGTGACGCTGGGGCCGCTCATCGCCTTTATCGCCATCAGCACCTCTTTCCTCGGCCACTTCCTCGGTGCCCGCGAGAGCCTGAAAAGCCTGATCGCCAAGCCCACCGGCCTATCGTTGGCCAAAGCGGACCGGCTCGGCATAGTCCTGATGTTCTTCGCCATCTGGGGTGCCGCCGTCATCAACCCTGGCATCCTGGGTCTGATGGAGACCCTCTCCGGCCCCGTCATCGCCATGATCCTCTTCATCATGCCGGTGATAGCGATCTACAAGGTGGAGGCGCTGGCCCGCTTCCGCCAGGGCTGGACCAACGGCTTTATCCTGCTGACCGGGTCGCTTGCTGTGTCGGCGCTGATCTTCAGCCTGTTGAAGTAACGGCGAGCGGCGGTAAAAAATGAGAGAGGCGACCCCATGGTCGCCTCTCTCATTTCATGGGGCCAACAGCATCAGCCCAGCTTGGCGCCATTCTCCACCGCCCGCTCCGGGATGGCCATTACCACGGCGCCATCCGCCCGGTAGAAACCGGTCAGCAGAAACTCCGACTGGATGGGGCCTATCTGTTTGGGGGGAAAGTTCACCACGGCGACTATCTGGCGCCCCACCAGATCCTCCGGCTGATAGAGATCCGTTATCTGGGCGCTGCTCTTGCGTACCCCGAGCTCGGGGCCGAAATCCGCCCACACCTTGTAGGCGGGCCGGCGTGCCTCGGGGAAGGGCTCGACTCGCACCAGGGTGCCCACTCTCAGCTCTATCATCTCGAACTGTTGCCAGCTTATGGTCTGCATCTTGGCTCCTCGTTTCATACACCTTGCATTGGCCTCAGCATGCCTCGAAACGGCGCTGGCTGTCTTCGGTGACTGGCCGCCCTGTTACGGTAAAAGGCCGTTTTGCTGGCGCCAGAGGGAAGGGGTCAGCCCGCTCTCGGTCAGGAAGCGCTCGGCGAAAGCCCCCTGATTCTGGTAGCCGCAGCGATTGGCGATCTCGCCTATGGGCAGTTGGGTATGGGAGAGCAGGGTGCGTGCCAGCGTCATGCGCCGCCCCCGTATGTAGTGGGAGACGCTCATCCCCAGCTGCTGGCGAAAGGCGTGCTTGAACTGACTCTGACCGAGGCAGGCGATGGCGGCGAGCCGCTCATTGCCAAGGGGCTCGGCGAGGTGGGCCTCGATATGGCGCTGCACCTTGAGGATACGGGCAGCAAGACGAGGGGAAGCAGAGGAGTGCATTCCTTGCCCTTGTGCCAGCAGGGAGAGCCACACCTGCTCCATGCCCGCCACCTGGCGACCCGCTGCCACCATGCGGTGCAGGAAGGCGAGGTAGTGGCGCTGAGGCTCGTCCAGCTCGATAAAGGGGCGGGCCGCCAGATCGCCGGGGAGCCAGTCGCTCTCCTGCACCAGGAAGGAGAGGGCCGGGTCGGCGGCGTAGTCGTGCCGCTCGCCGGGGGCTATCACGCAGACAAAACCGGGGGCGAGCCGACGTCCCTGGCCCTGCACCTCGATCTCAATGGGACCGCCGAGAGGGATCACCAGCTGGGCGAAGTCGTGGCTGTGGCTGCTGATGTCGCTCTGGTAGTGGCGCAGGCTGAAGGGGGAGGCGGCGGATAGCAATGACGCGGCACTGGGCCGCGTCATCTTCAAAGAGGGATTGCTGTTTGGCATAGGTCGCAGGTATTACTCTGCATCGAAATCTTCGATCTCTTTGCCCAGCGCTTCCATGATGGCGCGCACCTCGGCGGGGACGCTGTCCGGATGATCCTTGCGCAGATCGTCGTCGCAGGGCAGCGGCTGGCCGGTGAACGCGTGCAGGAAGGCTTCACAGAGCAGCTCACTGTTGGTCGCATGACGCAGGTTGTTCACCTGGCGACGGGTGCGCTCGTCGGTCAACACCTTCAACACCTTGAGCGGGATCGAGACGGTAATCTTCTTGACCTGTTCGCTCTTCTTACCGTGTTCCGCGTAGGGGCTGACGTAGTCGCCGTTCCACTCTGTACCCATGATCCACCTGTTCTCGTTTGGCCGTGAGCGCGGATTTTAACCCTTAAGGAAATTAATGGCAATCCAACAGCAAAGCCATTTAGACGTCTAGAAGTGTTGACGGCTTTTTTATGCTGGCGTAAGGTAGTTCACCATAGGCCAGCAATGGCAGGATAGCCGTGGCAGAGGCAGAGCGGCCATCGCCCAGCGACAGTTCAAGGAGAGAGTGACATGACCCACAAGGCCACCCAGGCGGTACGCACCGGGATTGAGACAGACACACAGCACGGTGCCGTGGTGCCGCCCATCTACCTCTCCAGCAACTACACCTTTGCCGACTTTGGCGAGCCCCGTCAATACGATTATGCCCGATCCGGCAACCCGACCCGCACCAATCTGGCGGATGCGCTGGCTGCGCTGGAAGGGGGCGCCGGTGCCGTGGTGACCGGCACCGGCATGGGCGCCATCCATCTGGTGACGACGGCCCTGCTCAAGGCGGGGGATCTGCTGATCGCCCCCCACGACTGTTACGGCGGCACCTGGCGCCTGTTCGAGTATCTGGCGGCCAAGGGCCACTACCGGGTGCAGTTTGTCGATCAGGGGGATGAAGCCGCGCTGGCAGAGGCACTGACACAGAAGCCGGCACTGGTGTGGGTGGAGACCCCCTCCAACCCCCTGCTGCGGGTGGTGGATATCGCCGCCATCGCCACCGCCGCCCATGAAGTGGGTGCCCAGGTGGTGGTGGACAACACCTTCCTCTCCCCGCTGCTGCAACAGCCGCTGGCGCTCGGTGCCGATCTGGTGGTGCACTCCACCACCAAGTACATCAATGGCCACTCCGACGTGGTGGGCGGGGTGGCCATCGCCAAGGAGCAGGCACTGGCCGAGTCGCTGGTATGGTGGGCCAACTGCCTGGGGCTCACTTCCGGGGCGTTCGACTCCTACCTCACCCTGCGCGGCCTGCGCACTCTGGCTCCCAGATTGCGCGCCCATCAGGAGAACACGGATCGCATCCTCGCCTTCCTGCAGCAACAGCCGCTGGTCAAAAAAATCTATCATCCCAGCCTGCCGACCCATCCGGGCCACGATATTGCGCGCCGTCAACAGTCCGGCTTCGGCGCCATGCTAAGTTTTGAACTCGATTGCAGCGAGGCCGGATTGCGCACCTTCCTCGCGGCCCTCACTCTCTTCTCGGTGGCCGAGTCCCTCGGCGGGGTGGAGAGTCTGGTGGCCCATCCGGCCAGCATGACTCACAGGGCCATGACACCGGCGGCGCAGCAGGCGGCGGGCATCAGCGCCCAGCTGCTGCGGCTGTCGGTCGGCATTGAACACGGTGAAGACCTGGTGGCCGATCTGGCTCAGGCTTTTGAACAGGCGCAGCAGGCAGAGCAGGTAGCGAAGTAATGGAACAGCAGCAACAAGGAGAGATCGCGGTGGCAACAGAAGCAGGATTGAAGCGGCGCCATGTGCACAAGTTTGGTGGCAGCAGTCTGGCGGATCCGGTCTGCTACCGCCGGGTCGCGGCGATAGTCGAACAACAGGTCGGCGGGCAGGAGCTGATCGTGGTCTCTGCCGCCGGCAAGACCACCAACCGGTTGATCCAGCTGGTGGAGCTGGCCGAGGCGGGGGACGAGGCCGCCGGTGAAGCCATCTCCGCCCTGCAAGCCTATCAGCAGAGCCTGATCGACGGCCTGCTGGAGGGGGAGCTGCAGCTCGACTTGAGCCAGCAACTGGCCGACGACATGCAGCTGATCGCCAAGACCCTGGAGGGGCAGTTTGACCGCTTCGCCCGCAACGGCCTGCTCGCCTTTGGTGAGGTGTGGTCGGCGCGCCTCTTGGCGGCCCTGCTCACCAGCCGCGGCGAAAAGGCCATCTGGCTCGATGCCCGCAGCTTCCTGCGCGCCGAGGACGGTGCCCTGGTCAAGGTGGATACCGCCCTCTCCAGCGAACTGCTCAAGGCGCGGCTGGCCGAACATGCTGGCCGCATAGTGGTGACAGGTTTCATCGCCGCCGACATGGAGGGACGCTCCCTGCTGCTCGGTCGCAACGGCTCCGACTACAGCGCGAGCCTGTTGGCGCTGCTGGCGGACGGCGAATCCACCACCATCTGGAGCGATGTGGCCGGGGTCTACAGCGCCGATCCGCGCCGGGTCAAAGAGGCCCGTCTGCTGGAGCGCCTCAGTCTGGCCGAAGCGAACGAACTGGCCCGCCTCGGCTCCTCCGTGCTGCATTCGCGCACCTTGCAACCCGTGGCAGACAGCCGCCAGCGCCTCACCCTGCGCTGCAGCTACAACCCGGATGAGGGCTGTACCCATATACTGCGCCGGGCGCCGCGCTCCGGCGGTGCCCGCATCGTCTCCTCGGTGGACCAGATCGCCCTCATAGAGCTGAAGGTGCTGCCGCAGACCCATTATGAACAGACGGTGGCGGCTATCGAGGCCCATCTGGCCCGCCACCGCCTCAACCCGCTCACCCTGCAGCGTCAGCCGGATCGGCGGGTACTGCGTCTGGCCTACACCCTGGAAGTGG
This sequence comes from Aeromonas piscicola, assembly GCF_000820005.1. GTDB lineage: Bacteria > Pseudomonadota > Gammaproteobacteria > Enterobacterales > Aeromonadaceae > Aeromonas > Aeromonas piscicola. The sequence continues at coordinate 271,060 of NZ_CDBL01000052.1, forward strand.
CGGAAGGGGCGTTCGAGATACTGCGCGACTTCCAGCTGCAGGGCAGCTTTACCGGCCTTATCCAGAAAGAGGGATTCAGTCTGGTGGCCCTGGTGGGCGCAGGTGTCACCGACAACGCCGAGCAGTGCCACCGCTTCTATCAGTTGCTGGCGGATCAGCCGCTGGAGTTCGTGCAGGTGGCCAGAGATGGCCTGAGTCTGGTGGCCGTAGTGCGTCAGGTGGTGCTGGAGCCGCTGCTTATCGCCCTGCACAGCGCCCTGTTCAGCCGCCCGACCCGGGTCGGGTTGGTGGTGTTCGGCAAGGGCAACATAGGCGGTCACTGGCTGAGCCTCTATGGCCGCGAGAAGGCGCGCCTCGAACATGAACTCAATCTGGCGCTGACTCTCTACGGGGTGTTCAGCTCGGAAGGGGGCCTGCTGGACGAAGAGGGACTGGATCCCCTCAAGGTGCAGGACAAGTTCAACCCCAAACCGCTGATCTGGCCCGAGCTGCTGGCCCAGCTTGAGCAGCACAGTTTCGATACCCTGATAGCCCTCGACATGACCGCCAGCGAGACGGTGAGCCGCTACTACCCGGATTTTGCCCAGCTCGGCATCCACATCATCGCCGCCAACAAGTTTGCCGGTGCCGCCGACAGCGAGTTCTACCAGCGCATCAAGCAGACCTGCCGCGACCATCAGGTGCAGTGGCGTTACAACGCCACCGTGGGCGCCGGGCTGCCAATCCAGTCCAGCATCCAGATGCTACGCCAGAGTGGCGACCGCATTCAGGGGGTCTCCGGCATCTTCTCCGGCACCCTCTCCTGGCTGTTCCAGCAGTATGACGGCACACGCCCCTTCTCCGAGCTGGTGGACGAAGCGTGGCAGCACGGCCTGACCGAGCCGGATCCCCGCGAGGATCTCTCCGGCCAGGATGTGCGCCGCAAGCTGCTGATCCTGGCGCGAGAGGCGGGTTTTGAGCTCGACTCCGCCGATATCGAGCTGGAGAACCTGGTACCCGTGCCTCTGCGCAAGGTGAGCACGGATCAGTTCATGGACAGGCTCAAAGAGCTGGACGGCCCGATCCAGTCAGCCTTCGAAGGGGCCAAGCGCCTCGGCAAGGTGCTGCGCTACGTCGCCCGCTTCGAGCACGACGGCAAGGCACGGGTCGGGCTGGAGGCGCTGGAGCCGCACCACCCGTTTGCCAACCTCTTGCCGTGCGACAACATCTTCGCCATCGAGAGCGACAGCTACCGCACCAACCCGTTGGTCATTCAGGGCCCGGGGGCTGGCCGGGAAGTAACGGCTGCCGCCATCCAGTACGACCTCTGGCAGATTTGCGCGGCACTCTAAGTCATATGGGCGGGCTTTGTTACAAGCCGCCGAACTGAAAAGCAAAAAGGCGCCATGTTGGCGCCTTTTTCATGTTTCGATAGCGGATATATTATTTTAATTAAAGTTATGATAAATATGTGATTTTAAACTTCAGATAGCCAAGCTATTTTTTAATATTCTAGGTTAACGTTTAAGTATTCCTGTTTCCACACAATAAATAGTTTGTTGGTTGCATGTATAAGCCCCCCATATGGAGTATGGTGCACATAGTTGTACTAGACGCTGAGTATACAGAGTGTTAAAAGTCCCTTTTTAAAAAAGGAACTCAATATGAATAAGGCAAAAATTTTTAAAAATGGTATCAAGGTTTTACTTTTCCCTCTCATGTTTTTCTCCGCAGCATCTGAATCTGCCACTATGGTCTCGGTCGATGCTCAACGTAACTGTTTTGCAACCCCATGGGAAAGTGCATCAGGTGGTACCGCTGCTAAGTTCAAACTAGCACAAGGTCGCTATGTACTCTCATTGGTGAACAACAGTATGAGTTGTTCATATGGACAAATGGACGGCTGTAAAATTAATACATTGTTTGTCCAGGGCAGCTTCGGTAACAGCAGATGGGGAGTTTCAGTGACATCCACGCCAATTGTGGTTGATGTTCCTGTTGAAGGGCCTAAAGATCTCATTGCATTTGTCAGTGATAGTTATTGTCAGGACAACACAGGCGGTGTTTTTTTACTTATTCAAGAAGCAAAATAATAATTTAATTTGAAGTTACATTGTCGACTTAATATTGTTCGTTTCTTAGTGTGAAGGTGTTCTTATTTGAGCACAAAAGAAGAAAAAGGGCGCCAATCTGGCGCCCTTTTTCTATCTGCGTTGCAGCTTGTCAGCCATTAACCCGTGTTGCGCATACCTGCTGCGATACCGGCGATGGTGACCATCAGCGCCTGATCCAGCTCGGGGTGCAGGATCTCGGCATGGTTGCGCGAGCGGCCCAGCAGCTCGACCTGCAGCACGTTGAGCGGGTCGGTATAGGGGTTGCGCAGCTTGATGGACTCCTTGATCCAGGGCTGGTCGTCGAGCAAGTCGCCCTGCGGACGCAGCTCCAGCACCACCTGGATGGAGTCGGCAAGTTCCTGGCGCAGCTGTTTGCCCAGGCCCCACAGCTCCTTGGGTACCAGACGGGTGTCGTAGTACTCGGCGAGCCAGAGGTCGGCCTTGAGGAACACCATCTCCAGCATCTCGAGGCGAGTGCGGAAGAAGGGCCACTGGCGGCTCATCTCTTCCAGCACGCTCTTCTGACCGTCTGTGATGGCCTGCTGCAGCCCCTTGTGGGCACCGAGCCAGGCCGGCAGCATCAGCCGGTTCTGGGTCCAGGCGAAGATCCAGGGGATGGCGCGCAGGCTCTCGACGCCGCCGTTGGGTTTGCGCTTGGAGGGGCGGGAACCGAGCGGCAGCTTGCCGAGTTCCATCTCGGGGGTGGCGGCGCGGAAGTAGGGGACGAAGTCCGGGTGGCCGCGCACTATGCTGCGGTAGTGATCGCAGGAGACGGTGGCCAGCTGCTCCATCACGGCGCGCCAGCACTCCTTCGGCTTGGGTGGCGGCAGCAGGTTCCCTTCCAGCACGGCGCTGGTGTAGAGGTTCAGGCTGTGGATGGCCACTTTTGGCAGGCCGAACTTGAAGCGGATCATCTCGCCCTGTTCGGTCACCCGCAGGCCACCGCGCAGGGATCCCGGCGGTTGTGACAGGATTGCCTGATGGGCGGGGGCGCCGCCACGGCCGACGGTGCCGCCACGGCCATGGAACAGGGTGAGGCGCAGATTGCTGGCTTCGGCCAGCGCCACCAGGGATTCCATGGCCGCGTATTGGGCCCAGCCGGCGGCCATCATGCCCGCATCCTTGGCGGAATCCGAGTAGCCGATCATCACGTACTGGCGACCCTGGATGTAACCGCGATACCAGTCCACCGACAGCAGGCGCTCCATCACGGCGGTGCCCGCCATCAAGTCTTCCTGGGTTTCGAACAACGGAGCGACCGGCATGCGGAACTTGCAGCCGGCCTCTTTGAGCAGCAGCTGCACCGCCAGCACGTCGGACGGTGCGCCGGCCATGGAGATGATGTAGATGCCGAACGCATCCGGGTCGTGTTGGGCGATCACCCGACAGGTGTCTATGGTCTCGCGGGTCTCGTCGCTCGGTTCCCAGTCGGTCGGGATCAGCGGGCGGCGGGAGTTGAGCTCATTGAGCAGGAAGGCCTGCTTGTCGTCTTCGCTCCACTCGGCGTAGTCGCCCATGCCGAGGTAACGGGTCAGCTCGGAGAAGACCTGGCCGTGGCGCTCGCCATCCTGACGTATGTCCAGCTTGACCAGATGGATACCGAAACAGGCCAGCTTGCGCAGTACATCCAGCAGCATGCCATCGGCGATGTTGCCCATGCCGCAGGCGTGCATTGAGTGGTAGCAGAGCTCCAGCGGCTCGCGCAGCTGGGCTGTGGTGGTGATCAGGTCGCGGCTCTCGCTCACCTGACCCTGCACCTTGGCGGTGAGGTATTCCTGGGTCTCGCGCAGCGCTTCACGCAGCTCGCGCACCAGGGCGCGATAGGGTTCGGGGTGATCGCCAACCCGCTCGCGCACTGCGTCTGTGCAGTCGGACATGGAGAGCTCGGAGGTGAGCTCCTTGATGTCCTTGTAGAAGAGGCTCACTGCCATCCAGCGGCCCAGCTCCAGCACCTCGGCGGTCACCTTGGCCGTGACGAAGGGGTTGCCGTCACGGTCACCGCCCATCCAGGAGGTGAACTTGACCGGCGCGGCATCCAGCGGCAGCCGCACACCCAGATGCTGTTGCAGACGCTCGTCCAGGTTGCGCATGAATTCGGGAATGGCCGGCCACAGGCTGTTTTCCACCACTGCGAAGCCCCACTTGGCTTCGTCGACCGGGGTCGGACGCTGCTCGCGAATCTCGTTGGTGTGCCAGGCCTGATTGACCAGCTGTTCAATGCGATTGAGGATCTTGTCCCGCTCGCGGGGCAGCAGATCGGAGAGTTCCAGCGCTTCCAGGCAGTCGTTGAGCTGCACGTGTTTGTGGATCAGGGTGCGACGGGTCACCTCGGTCGGGTGAGCGGTAAGTACCAGGTCGATATCCAGCTCGCGCACGGCCTGGATGATGGCTTCCTGTGACAGGTTGGAGGCCTTGAGCTTGGCGAACATCTGCTCCAGCGGATCCGGGGTACAGACCTGCTCTTCGCAGCGGCGGGAGATGGTGTGGAACTGTTCAGCCACGTTGGCCAGGTTGAGGAACTGGCTGAAGGCGCGTGCCACCGGCAGCAGCTCGTCATCGCTCAGGGTGCGCAGGGTATCGAGCAGACGTTCCCGGTCTGCCTCATTGCCTTTGCGGGAGGATTTGGCCAACTGGCGAATGGTTTCGATCTTGTCGAGGAAGGCTTGACCCTGATGATCCTTGATGGACTTGCCCAGCAGTTGACCCAGCATGCCTACGTTGGCGCGTAGCGCGGCGTACTTTTCGTTCATTCCACATCCTTATCTGGTTGGTGTCTCTCTCCATCCGAGGTGAGAGACAGCCTCACTTATTGTTGTGTGATTACAACATATGCTCCGTCATCTTAGGGTGACAATCTACCCAGATTGTCTGCGCAAGGTCAAATAACAGGCCGATTCAGAACATGTATTTCCCTCACCTGTCCCGAGGCGGCATGTTATGTAACTTACTTACATTCCCGTCAATTCAGAGGCAAAACCGGCGGATCAGGTGTTGCAGCACAGCCGTGGTCGGTTTGACGAAGGAGAGATCCAGGTATTCGTCCGGCTGATGGGCCTGGGTGATATGGCCGGGGCCCAGCACGATTGTCTGGCATCCCAGCTGCTGGATAAAGGGCGCCTCGGTGCAATAGTTCACGGATTCTGCCGCCCGGCCGCTCGCCTTCTCGGCCTCGCGCACCAGCACTGAGTCGTCCGCGCAGGCATAGGCGGGGATGGGTTCATGCAGGTGTTGCAGGTGCAGACAGCCCGGCTGGTGGATTTCGATGGGGGCGAGCGCCTCCTTCAGCATACCCATCAGCTCGTCCGGCCCCACCTGCGGGGTGGGGCGCATGTCGATGTGCAGCTCGCAGCAGCCGCAGATGCGGTTCGGACTGTCGCCCCCCTGGATGTAGCCAAGGTTCAGGGTGGGTTGCGGCACGGCAAAGCGGTGGTCGGCGTAACGATCTTTCAGATCCTGCTGCAGCCTGAGCACCTGGCCCATCGCCTGGTGCATTATCTCCAGCGCATTGACGCCGTTGGCGGGATCCGAGCTGTGACCGCTCTTGCCCGTGATGCGGATTGCCTCCGACATGTGCCCCTTGTGGGCCACCACGGGCACCAGTCCGGTGGGCTCGCCAATCACCGCGTAGTCGGGTTTCAGCTCGGCCGCCGCGGCGATGGCGCGGGCCCCCGCCATTGTGGTCTCCTCATCGGCGGTGGCCAGGATGCGCAGCGGCTTGCTGAGGGTGGTCAGATCTATCTCTTTGAGCGCCTCCACTATGAAGGCAAAGAAGCCCTTCATGTCGATGGTGCCGAGGCCGTACAGGCGGTTGCCCTCTTCGGTGACCTTGAAGGGATCCTTGCTCCAGGCGCCTTCGTCGTACGGGACAGTATCGGTATGGCCCGCCAGCAGCAGGCCGCCCTCGCCCTGGCCGATCGTCGCCACCAGATTGAACTTGCCCGGCAGATCCGGCAGCGCCGTCACCTCGCACTGAAAACCGAGCTGGCCGAACCAGTCGGCCAGCAGCCGGATCACCGCCTCGTTGCTCTGATCCCAGCGGGGATCCGTGCTGCTGATGGAGGGAATCGCAATAATATTCTTATAAAGTGCAAAAAAATCCAGATTGGCCATCAGCTCCTCCTTGCGTCCCCGGAATGTTTCTGTTAGAAAATACAAATGCAAAGTGAGTGCATGAATATTCTGTAAGTTTGCCTGAATATCTGGCTCATCGACAAGGCTTCTAGTTGTAAGGGAAAGTTAATGTTCTGTCACCTGATCTATAACCGACGACACACACCCGCCTGAATTGCCCCTCCGCACGCGTTGCGTCAAAGGGGCGGTTTCTCACCCCTTGCACCATCTGCACCATCTGCAGCACCATGCTGTGAATTTCGAACCCTGACTTGGAATACTCAATAATGCTTAACACCGTTATCGTCGGTGCCAGTGGCTACGCGGGAGCCGAACTGGCCGCACTGGTCCAGAACCATCCACAACTCAAGCTGTTCGGTCTCTATGTGTCGGCCGGCAGCCAGGATGCACACAAGCGTTTCTCTTCTCTGCATCCCCAGTGGGTCGGCGCGCTGGATCAGCCGCTGCTGCCGCTGGACGAGGATGGCATGAGCCGGATCCTGACCCAGGCCGATCTGGTGCTGCTGGCCACCGCCCACGAGGTGAGTGCCGAGCTTGCGCCCAAGTTCCTGGCCAAGGGGCTGCCGGTGTTCGATCTCTCCGGTGCCTTCAGGGTCAAGGATCAAGGCTTCTACCACAACTTCTACGGCTTCACCCATGACAGCGAGCAGTGGCTGGATCAAGCCGTCTACGGTCTGGCGGAATGGAACAGCGATGCCATTGCCGCCGCCCAGCTGATTGCTGTGCCAGGTTGTTACCCGACCGCTTCCCTGTGTGCCCTCAAGCCGCTGCAGCAGGCCGGCCTGATCGCCAAGGGGTGGCAGCCCATCATCAACGCCGTGTCCGGTGTCTCCGGCGCCGGTCGCAAGGCCGCCATCAACACCAGCTTCTGCGAAGTGAGCCTGAATCCCTACGGCACCTTCAACCACAGGCATCAGCCGGAGATCAGCCACCACCTGGGCTGCGAGGTGCTGTTCCAGCCTCACCTCGGCAACTATGTGCGCGGCATCCTGGCCACCATCTATGTGCAGCTGGCGGACGGCGTGACGCCGACCCAGGTGGATCAGGCCTTCCTCAAGGCCTACGAAGGCAAGCCGCTGGTGCGCCTCACCGGCCAGATGCCCTCCATCCGTGGCGTGGCAAGCACCCCTTACTGCGATATTGCCTGGCAACAGCAGGGCAACATGCTGGTGGTGGTTTCCGCCATCGACAATCTGCTCAAGGGCGCCGCCTCCCAGGCTGTGCAATGCATAAATATCAAATTCGGATTTGAACCGGCCACCGGCCTGATTTAAGGACTTAAGGAAGGATTGAGAGATATGGACAAGCAGACGTTGGTAATCAAGCTGGGTGGTGCCCTGATCGAGAACGACGAGGCGCTGACCGCCCTGTTCGCCACCCTCAAAACTTTTCTGGATGAGCAACACAGACCCCTGGTGCTGGTGCACGGTGGCGGCTGTCTGGTGGATGACCTGCTCAAGGGGCTGGGGCTCAGCTCCACCAAGAAGAACGGCCTGCGGGTGACCCCGTTCGAGCAGATCCCCTTCATTGCGGGTGCGCTGGCTGGAACCGCCAACAAGCAGATGATGGCCAAGGCCATCGCCACCGGCATTCCGGCCGTGGGTCTGTGCCTCGCCGATGGCGGTCTGTGCCAGGTGACCCAGCTCGACCCGGATCTCGGTGCGGTGGGCGATTGCAAACCGGGCAATCCGGCGCTGGTGACCGGCATCTTGGGGCAGGGCTTCCTGCCGGTTGTGAGCTCCATCGGCATCACCGCCGACGGCCAGCTGATGAACGTCAACGCGGATCAGGCGGCCACCGCCATTGCCGAGGCGCTCGGCGCCGATCTGGTGATGCTGTCGGATGTGAGCGGCATCCTGGATGGCAAGGGCAAGCTGGTGCCGCAGCTGGACAAGGCGACCGCGCTGGATCTGATGGAGAAGGGCGTGATCCGCGACGGCATGGCGGTCAAGGTAGAAGCCGCCCTGCACGCTGCCGAGACGCTCGGCAAACCGGTCTGTGTCGCCAGCTGGCGCTACCCGGATCAGCTGCTCAAGCTGCTGGCCGGCGGCGCGGTCGGCACCCAAGTCGCTATTTGATCTCCACCGGAACAAGGAACATCCGATGCAACATCTTCTGAAAGACAGTGATCTGAACAAAACCCAGATCGAGGCGCTGATTGCGCTGGGCAAAGCGGTCAAGGCCGACCCGAAGAAGTACAGCCAGGCGCTGGCGGGCAAGAGCGTGGTCACCCTGTTCGAGAAGCCCTCCCTGCGCACCCGGGTCACCTTCGACATCGGCATCGCCAGACTCGGTGGCCACAGCGTCTATCTGGATCAACAGAACGGCGCCCTGGGCAAGCGCGAGTCGGTGAAGGATTTCGCCGCCAACCTGTCGCGCTGGTGTGACGCCATAGTCGCGCGGGTATTCGACCACCAGACGCTTGTTGAACTGGCAGAGCACGGCACAGTGCCGGTGGTGAACAGCCTGTGCAACCTCTACCACCCCTGCCAGGGGCTGGCCGACTTTATGACCATTGCCGAGCACTATGCGGATCTGTCGAAGGTGAAGCTGGCGTATCTGGGCGATGGCAACAACGTCAGCCACTCTCTGCTGCTGCTGGGGGCGACGCTGGGCACGGACGTGACCCTGATCTGCCCCAAGGGCCACGGTCCGGATACCCAGATCTTCCTGCAGGCCCAGGCGCTGGCGGCCGATTCCGGCGCCACCATTCACATCAGCGATGACGTGGCGGATATCGAAGGGTTTGACGTGGTTTACACCGATACCTGGGTCTCCATGGGTGACAGCACGCCAATGGAGCAGGTAAAAGATATCTTTATGCCTTATCAGATCAACCAGGCTCTGCTCGACCGCACCGGCATCCAGCATGTGCTGCACTGCCAGCCGGCGCACCGGGAGCTGGAGATCACCTCCCAGGTCATGGATGGCCCAGCCTCCCTCATCATGGACGAGGCAGAGAACCGTATGCATATCCAGAATGCCGTGCTGCTGACCTTGTTTGGACAGGGTCACAAGTAACGCGGCAACCGAACCTGAATCACAACCTTTTATCGAATCATCATGGAGAGAAGTAAAATGAGCGGAATCAACAAGATCGTATTGGCTTACTCAGGCGGACTGGATACCTCGGCCATCATTCCCTGGCTCAAGGAGCACTACGATGCGGAAATCATCGCCTTCGTCGCCGACGTGGGTCAGGAGCGTGACGATCTGGAAGGGATAGAGCAGAAGGCCATCGCCTCCGGCGCCACCAAGTGCATCGTCAAGGATCTGCGCGAAGAGTTCGTCAAGGAGTATGTCTATCCGACCCTGAAGACGGGGGCCGTCTACGAAGGCACCTACCTGCTGGGCACCTCCATGGCGCGTCCCATCATCGCCAAGGCGATGGTGGAAGCGGCCTTGGCGGAAGGGGCTGACGCCATCTCCCACGGTTGTACCGGCAAGGGCAACGATCAGGTGCGGTTCGAAGGCGCCGTGGCCGCGCTGGCCCCCCAGCTGAAAGTGATCGCCCCTTGGCGTCTGTGGGACATGCGTTCCCGGGAAGATCTGCTGGCCTATCTGGAAGCCCGCGACATCCCCTGCAAGGCGACCCTGAAGAAGATCTACAGCCGCGACGCCAACGCCTGGCACATCTCCACCGAAGGTGGCGAGCTGGAGAGCACCTGGAACGAGCCGTCCGAAGCGGTCTGGCAGTGGACAGTCTCTGCCGAGCAGGCACCGAACGAGCCGGAATACGTCAAGCTGACAGTTGCCCAGGGGGAAGTGGTGGCCGTTGACGATCAGCCGCTGACTCCGCACCAGATCCTGATGACTCTGAACGAGCGTGCCGGCAAGCACGGCGTCGGCCGCATCGACATCACCGAGAACCGCATGGTTGGCATGAAGTCCCGTGGTTGCTACGAGACCCCGGGCGGCACCGTCATGGTGGCGGCATTGCGCGCCGTGGAAGAGCTGGTACTGGACAGACCGACCCGCGCCTGGCGCGAGAAGCTGGGTGCCGAGTTCTCCCACCTGGTCTATGACGGTCGCTGGTTCACTCCGCTGTGCAAGGCCATTGTCGCCTCCGCCAATGCCATCGCCGAGGATCTCGATGGTGAAGTGGTGTTGAAGATGTACAAGGGTCAGGTCACAGCAGTGCAGAAGAAGTCACCGAACAGCCTCTACTCCGAAGACTTCGCCACCTTCGGCGCCGACGAAGTGTACGACCAGAGCCACGCAGAAGGCTTTATCCGTCTCTACACCCTGGCCAGCCGGATCCGCGCCATGAAGGAGCAGCATCAGGCGATCGGTGGTGACCACACCCACGGTTGATCTGAAGACATGACCTGTTGATACCGGTGAGGGGGCATGGCCCCCTCTTTTATCAGCCCTCCCATATGGCGGGGTGTGAGCAGAGCGGCAGCGCCTCGGCCGCTTCTGTGAGATAACAGGCTCGCAGAAAAACAGGGCACGATTTCAAGCTCGACGGCGCAAGACGCCGCCGACAACGCATTCAAGGAGAGCAGTATGGCACTTTGGGGTGGACGCTTCAGTCAGGGAGCCGATAGCAGGTTCAAGCAGTTCAACGATTCGCTGCGGTTCGATTACCGGCTGGCGGAGCAGGATATCCAGGGCTCCATGGCCTGGGCCAAGGCGCTGGTGAAAGTGGGCGTATTGACAGCCGACGAGCAAGGAAAGCTGCAACAGGCGATGGAAGTGCTGCTCGCCTCGGTGCAGCAGGATCCCCACCAGATCCTCAATTCCGATGCCGAAGACATTCACTCCTGGGTCGAAAGTCAGCTCATCGCCGCCGTCGGCGATCTTGGCAAGAAGCTGCACACCGGCCGCTCGCGCAACGATCAGGTCGCCACCGACCTGAAACTCTGGTGCAAGGCGCAAGGGGAGCTGCTGCTCGCCTCCATCACTGCCCTGCAAGCCGGGCTGGTCGCCTCTGCCCGTGCCAATCAGGCTGCCGTGCTGCCGGGCTACACCCACTTGCAGCGCGCCCAGCCGGTCACCTTCGCCCACTGGGCGCTGGCCTATGTGGAGATGCTGGAGCGGGACTATTCCCGTCTGCAGGATGCCCTGAAGCGGCTCGACACCAGCCCGCTCGGCTGCGGCGCCCTGGCCGGTACCGCCTATGCCATCGACCGTGAAGCGCTGGCGCTGGATATGGGCTTTAGTGGCGCGACCCGCAACAGCCTGGATTCGGTGTCGGACAGGGATCACGTGGTTGAGCTGATGCACGTGGCGTCCCTCTCCATGACCCACCTGTCGCGTTTTGCCGAAGACCTCATCTTCTACAACACCGGCGAGGCGGGCTTTGTCGAGCTCTCCGATGCGGTCACCTCGGGTTCCTCCCTGATGCCGCAGAAGAAGAACCCGGATGCGCTTGAGCTCATTCGTGGCAAGACAGGGCGGGTAGTTGGCGCCCAGATGGGCATGCTGATGAGCCTGAAGGCGCTGCCGCTGGCCTACAACAAGGACATGCAGGAAGACAAGGAAGGGCTGTTCGATGCCCTCGACACCTGGCACGACTGCCTCGACATGGCGGCGCTGGTGCTGATCGACTTGAAGGTGAACGTCGAGCGTACCAAGGCGGCGGCCCAGGGCGGCTATGCCAATGCCACCGAGCTGGCAGACTATCTGGTGGCCAAAGGGATACCCTTCCGTGAGGCGCACCATATCGTCGGCGAGACAGTGGTCTATGCGCTTGAGGTGAAGAAGCCGCTGGAAGATCTCTCGCTGCCAGAGTTCCAGCGCTTCAGTCCCGTTATCGGCGAGGATGTCTATCCCAACCTGGAGCTGGAAGCGACGCTGGCCAAGCGAGTCGCCAAAGGCGGCGTCGCCCGCGAGCTGGTGGATGCAGCACTGACTGCCGCCGAACAGTGGCTGGCCAAGCGGGCGGGTTAATTCGCGGGAATCGTCACCCGAAATAGAAAGCAAAACGGCAACCTCAGGTTGCCGTTTTTTGTTTGCCTGATGATGAAGGGGAGGGAGATGGCTTGCGCAGATGCCAGGAAAAAGAGACCGAATCCTCAGCCCTGGTGCATGGCATGGGCCCGCTGCACCGCATGGATGAGCAGGCTTTGCAACTGACGTTCGGCCTCACCGGGTCCATTGCCTGCTCCCAGCAGTACGACCCCCAGCGTGCCCGGCGACGGCAGCACATCGGCCAACCGGGAGAGAGAGGCCGGCATGCCGATGGCAGAGCGCACTGTGATCCCGAGCCCTGCCTGCAAGGCCGCCCAGATCCCGCCCAGACTCTGGCTGGTGAAGGCGATGCGCCATGGGATACCTGCGTCGTCCAGAGCCTTGATGGCCCGTGAACGCATCAGGCAGGGGGCATCGAAGAGCACCAGGGGCAAGGGCTCTCCGCGTGCCAGCAGGGGTGCCGGATCCCAGTTCGGGTGAGCAATCCACTGGAGTGACACCAAGTCGATGAGATGGGCGTCCATCCTCTCTTCCGGGTGCTGCCAGGCCAGGGCCATGTCGAGGGTTCCCTCCCTGAACCCTTTCATCAGCTGCGCATTGCGATCGATGCGCGTCGTCATGCGTAGCGCGGGATGCTGACGACAGAGGGGGCCCAGCACGGCAGGCAGTAGGGATTCACCAAAGTCTTCCTGAACCCCCAGCCTGATCTCCCCTTGCAGCAGTTCCCCTTTCAGGGCAAGCACGGCTTCGTCATTGAGCTCAAGCAGCCGTTTGGCATATCCCAGCAGTCGTTCGCCACTGGCCGTCGGGACCAGGTGGCGGCCCCTCTTCATGACCAGTTCGGTACCGCATTGCTGTTCGAGTTTTTTCAACTGGGCGCTGACCGCCGAGGTGGAACGGCACAGCCGCTGCGCCGCCAGCGCAAAGCTGCCACAGTCCAGCCCAAGGACATAGCTGCGCAGAGCATCGAGATCCAGGTTCAGGGGAAGGGGTTGCATGATAGTCCTGATAATCGGGATTGTTTGTCTTGAACGTTTTGATTTTTAAAATTGTAGCAGTGATAGAGAGTGGCTTCATCAACCAAGGAGATTGCCATGACCCATCCTGTTCTTGATCGTGACGACCTGGCGCTGGCAGCGCCGAGACTGTCCCAGCTGACGGAAGAGACGCTGTTTGGCGATATCTGGCAGCGGCCCGCCCTGTCTGCGCGCGAACGCAGCCTGATCACCCTGGCCATATTGGCGTCGCTGGGCCGGGTGCAACAGCTGCCGTGGCACATAGCGTTTGCCCAGCAAAACGGCCTGACACGGGAGCAGCTGGAGGAGCTGTTCACCCATCTCGCTTTCTACGCCGGATTGCCTGCGGCGGTCACCGCCGTGAGCTACCTGCCCAGCAGTGAGGAGCCGCACCCATGCCGCTGACGCGTATCACTCTGCGCGAGGGGATGAGTGACGCGCGCCTGCAGCAGCTCTCCGACCTCTATCATGAGACCCTGGTGGAGGTGTTTGATGTACCGCGGGAGGACAAATTCCAAATCCTGGAGGCCTTGCCAGCCAAGGCGCTTGTTTATCATCCCCACTATCAAACCGGCCGCCGGGACGGAGACTTCATCCTCTTCCAGATCCTGGCGGGGAAGCCGCGCAGCACTGAGGTCAAGCAGCGGCTCTATGAGCGGCTTGCCGAGCGTCTGCACGCAGACATGGGCATTCACCCCGACAACCTCATGGTGGTCATTCAGCTGAATGGCTGCGAGGAGTGGAGTTTCGGGCGGGGTCTGATGTTTCGGCAGGAGGTGATCTTATGATCGCCATGCATTACAGATTCACCCTGCCGGCGGACTACGACATGGGGCTCATCGAAGAGCGCATCGCCAGCAATGGCGCCAAACTCGACGGCTTCCCCGGCTTGCTGTTCAAGGCCTATCTCTATGGCCGCCATGACGAGGCCGCGCTGCCATGCAGGGAGAATCGCTATGCCCCCTTCTATGTGTGGCAAAGCGTCGAGGCGATGCACAGTTTCCTTGTCAGCGAGGGCTTCGCGGCGCTCACAAGGCAGTTTGGCTGGCCCCATATCGAGACCTGGCATCTGCTGTCAGCCCCGCAGATGGAGGCGCTTGACCAGGCCAGGGTGGCCATCTTGTGGCGCACCCGCATTGCGCCGCATTGCAGCCTGGCCGAGTTGCACACCGGGGCCATGCTGAGCGGATGGGATGTTTCCCGTTGGCAATGGCTGGAGGTGGATCTCCTGCCGTCGCTCCCGCCGACGATACCGGCAGGGGCCGACGTCTATCACATTGGTTATCTCGCCAAAGGAGTTCCAGCCTGAGTGGGTGACGACGACATGAGGGAGATTTATGTCCTCACTCGTCATTTCACCTGCATACGGCGTTAAACCTGGTGTGTAGTGAAGTGCTGGTGTTTAGCGCCTGATGGTCGTTGCCAGCCCCATACGATCAAGGTTCTCGTGGGATATCGGCAGGCAGATTCGAGATGACGGCGCTTGCCAAGCGGGGCAGGATCTCGAGACATTGCGTACGGACACACCACCCCGGATAAAGGAGCCAGCATGTATCTGCCATCCCATTTCGAAACGCCCGACCTCGCGTCGCTGCACCAACTGATCCTGGCCCATCCGCTGGGGGCCCTGATCACCCACGGTGAACGGGGGCTGGATGCGAACCATCTGCCGTTCGAGCTGGACGCCGGCAGTGGCGAGCAGGGCGTATTACGCGCCCATGTCGCCCGCAACAACCCGCTCTGGCAGGAGGCTAAGGAGGGTGACGAGGTGCTGGTGATCTTCAAGGCCGCGGATGCCTATATCTCCCCCAGCTGGTATCCGAGCAAGCAGGTGCATCACCAGCAGGTGCCGACCTGGAATTACAGCGTGGTACACGCCCACGGCCGAATTCGTATCCACGATGATGCGCGCTTCGTGCGCCGGCTGCTGGCGAACCTGACGCGGCTACATGAGGCCGCTGAGCCTGCCCCCTGGAAGATGGCGGATGCGCCGAGAGACTACATCGAGGCCAGAGTGCAGGCCGTGGTCGGCATTGAAATCGAGATAACCGAGCTGGTCGGCAAGTTCAAACTGAGCCAGAACAAGGAGGCGGCGGATCGTCATGGCGCGGCCAATACCTTGCAAGATCGTGGGCTGGTAGAGATAGCGGAGGCGATGCTGAGTCCACCACAGTCGCTGCCACAGCAATAGATTATCCCGTCTGGTCTCAATAAAAGCGGCAACCCCCGAGGTTGCCGTTTTTATGTGTTTATTTTCAATCAGGCACTGGCATTGAGCAGCTTGCCGACCCCTTCGCCCTTGCCATTGGGCAGGGTCTGCTTGAAGGCGCCGAGCAGCTGATCCAGGTTCAGATCGCTGCTGCCCAGGGTGCCCTTGAGGGTATCGAGTCTGCTTTGCAGGGCATCTAAGCGGGTGCTTTGGGTGCCGTTGGCGAGCTGGTTGCGGGCTGTGTCTATGGCCTCGGTCAGAGATTGGCCATTGTTCTCCTGCCCCAGGGTCTGCATCAGCTCGCTCATAAACTGGTTGATGGCGGGGCGGTTCTGCTCGCTATCGGCATCCTTGACTCCGAGCCGCTGGAACAGGCTCTGGACTGTGGGGGTGAGGCGATCTTCCTGCGCGGGCTGCTGCGCCTGTTGCGTTTTGGCACTGCCGCTCAGCAGCTGGCTGCCCAACTTGAGAGCGATCGAGGCGATGGGAAGTAGGGTGCTGATCATGATGTCACTCTCCGGTACGGCTGATGACAGTGACAGAGCAGGGATTGGGCCAGTTTGGTGAAGAATGCAGCAGTCGTGGACAGGCTGCTGATCCTGCTGTGAATTTAGTTTTGAAGGCCGCAGGGGGGAGGGGCAAGTGTGGGGGAAAGCGGCAACCCCTTGCAGCCCGGAAGCTGGCCGGTTTGCCGCCGTGGCTGCTGGCTCACAGATTCTTGAACGGGCGGCGCTTCTCCTCTTCGATGACGATGGCTTCCAGATTGGCGATCCGCTCCCGCAGCTCCTGGATGAGCACATCCTGTTTGCCGAGACGATCCGTGATGCGGATATCCCCCAGCTGGTAGCGGGCGCGTTTGCTTAGATAGCCGAACAGCATGCTGATAAAGACGATCAGGACTATGCCTGTCCACATTGTCATGGGTGACTCCTTGTCGATAAATCCGCGAAAAACCGCCTTGCAGATCCTTTGTTGTCTCATACCCCGGAAGGGGTCGCAATGCCCGCGCTGGTGGGGAGTATGAGCCCTCGGCTCAGCCCCGCGCCGATGCGCAAGCCGCCTCACTCCGTTGATCGTCTGGCCAGCCATGCTGGTAGTGCTGGCGCCTTGGCGATCCTCAGACCCCTTGCCAGAGGGGCCGGCCGAGCCAGAGTCCCCACAGGGTGAGGTGCAGCAGCACGATAAACCAGAACACCAGCCGGTAGCTGCCCTTCTGGGTCTTGTGACGCAGCCAGTGACGGGCCACCAGGGCCCCGGGCCAGCCGCCGCACAGTTCCAGCAGGTGGAGGCGGGATTCGGGGATGCGCCAGCCACCGCGAATGGCCTGCCGTTTGTCGTGGGCGTAGGCCAGCGCTGTCAGCAGGCTCATGGCGGTGACAATGGCCAGCGGCCACCAGTTGGCGTCAGCCAGGCCAAGCCAGGCGGTCCAGAGCAGGGGAAACAGGGCCAGCCAGATCACAGTGCCAGCTCCCAGCCGCGGGGGGCATCCGGCGTCAGGGTGCGGATCACGCGAGCGGGGTTGCCCACCGCCACTGAATCGGCCGGTATGTCGCGGGTCACCACGGCGCCAGCGCCTATGATGGAGCGCGCCCCGATTGTGACGCCGGGGCAGATGATGGCGCCGCCGCCTATCCAGCAGTCATCGCCTATGTGAACCGGCTTGTTGTAGGCGGTCCAGTGGCGCCGCTCCAGATAATCCGTGCTGTGGGTGGCTGTGTAGATCTGCACGTTGGGGGCCAGCAGCACATGGTTGCCGATGTGCACCTCGCCCACGTCGAGTATGGTGATGTTGAAGTTGAAGAAGGTCTTTTCGCCGATATGGATGTTGCGGCCAAACTCGCAGGTGAAGGGGGTACTGATCCAGCAGGAGTCGGGGCAATGGCCGAACAGCTCGCCGCACAGGCGCTGGCGCAGTGGCTGATCCCCGGCCGGGGAGGCGTTGAGTTGTGCCAGCAGCGCCTGGCCGCGGATCCGGTCGTTCGCTATCTCCTCGCTCTGGCTATCCAGGGCGCCGCCCGCCAGTACCTTGTCCCAATCGCTTGCCATGCTCACCTCTCCTCATGTGCCAAGAGGAGCCAGTATACGCCAGCGCTCCGGCGGCGTCAGGCTGTCACTTGCTGCAACATCAGGCGCCTGGCCAGATGAGCGGCAGGATCAGCAGGGCAGAGACGAAGTAGGGCAGCAGCACCCTCAGCCCCAGCCGGCGGCCGCCTATCCCGAACGCCAGCAGCCCCTTCACTAGCGAGTTGACCAGCCCGGCGAGCAGGATGCCGCGCGCCGCCACCTCCAGCGCCAGCTCCTTGTGTGAGAGCTGGGAGAGCGACAAGGTGATGGCGTCCACGTCCGTGATCCCCGAGACCAGCGACAGCAGATAGACGCCTGAGTTGCCCACTTTGCCCTGCAGCAGGGTGGCCATGAAGCCGATCAGCGCCAGCAGCAGGCCGAACTTGATGGCGGTGGCGAGATCGAGCGGGTTGCTGGTCTGGGGTTGCACAGGGCCATCGGTCAGCTCCTCGCGCTGGCGCCAGAACCAGAAGGCGAAGCCGTAGACGGTGGCCGCCAGCAGCAGCAAAGGCGCCGCCAGGCGCATCGCCAGCTCGCTGTGAATGAGCAATACCAGCACCAGCAGCCTCAGCCACATGGTGGCTCCGGCCATCAGTATGCCGGTGGCCAGCAGCCGCTCCAGCCCGCCCTGTTCCCTGTTGAGGCGGGCAAACTGCAGGGTGAGGGCGGTGGAGGATGCGAGCCCCGCCAGTATGCTGGTGAGCACCAGTCCCGAGCGGGTGCCGAGCAGGCGCACCGCGAAGTGGCCCGAGAACGAGATGCCGGCGATCACCACCACCATCAGCCAGATCTTGAAAGGGTTGAAGGCATCGAGGGGCCCCATCTCCTCGTTGGGCAGCACCGGCAACAGCACCAAGGAGATGAGCAGGAAGCGCAGGGTGGCGTGGAATTCGGTTTCGCTCAGAAACAGCATTCCCTGCTGGATCTTGCCCTTGAGCCCCATCAAGAGGGCCGCGAGCACGGCGCAGGCCACCGCCTCGCTCGGGCTCAGCAGCACGGACATCAACCCCAGCAGGTAGGTGAGCAGCATGGCCACCGAGCTGGTGAGGCCAAACTCCCCCTGCCAGCGCTGGGCCAGCCAGACCGAGAGGCCGCAGCCGATCACCACCGCCAGCAGGCCGAGTAGCGGCAGCCAGGGGCCCAGGGTCGGCAGCAGCAGAGCGCAGACACCGCCGAGCAGACCGATGAGGCCGTAGGTCCGCATCCCGGCGATGCGCTGGTTGTCCCCCAGCTGGCGCACCTGCCAGCCACGCTCCAGCCCTATGATGAGGCCGATGGCCAGCGACACCAGGGCACCATTGACGGGGTCTGCATTGATCCACATAACGACTTCCTTTTCGCTGTGTCATGGCCTTGATCCCATGATGGCACAGCCAACGGGGGGGCAGGGAGGCATGGCTCACAGAGTGTGGGAGTGGCGCCGGTCGGCGGGTTGATATGAGCAAAAGAGATAAGCAAAGCGTTATTTCTTGGTTCTCGGCATAACAAGCCCACGGCATGCTGCATTCAACCCAACGATATGGAGTATCACCATGAAACTGCGAATGACCGCCCTCACCCTGCTCTCTCTGCTGGCCCTCGGCCAGGCCAACGCCGCCGAGATCCGCCTGCTCAACGTCTCCTACGATCCGACTCGCGAGCTGTTCCAGGAGTACAACGGCGCCTTCGCCAAGGAGTGGAAAGCCAAGACGGGTGACGACGTGGTGGTGAGCCAGTCTCACGGTGGCTCCGGCAAGCAGGCGCGTGCCGTGGTGGACGGGCTGGAAGCGGACCTGGTGTCGCTGGCGCTGGCCTATGACGTCAACGCCGTTGCCAAGCAGGGTTTGATCGCCGCCGACTGGCAGAGCCGGCTGGCCAACAACGCATCTCCCTATACCTCCACCATCGTCTTCCTGGTGCGCAAGGACAATCCCAAGCAGATCAAGGATTGGGGCGATCTGGTGCGCAAGGACATCGCCATAGTGACGCCGAACCCCAAGACCTCCGGCGGGGCGCGCTGGAACTACCTGGCTGCCTGGGGCTATGCCCTGAAGAAAAGTGGCAGTGAGGAGGGAGCCAAACAGTTCGTCGGCGATCTCTACAAGAACGTGAAGGTGCTGGATTCCGGGGCCCGTGGCGCCACCACCAGCTTCATCGAGCGCGGTCTCGGCGACGTGCTGCTGGCATGGGAAAACGAAGCCCTGCTGGTGCTCAATCAGCCAGGCAACCGCGACAAGTTCGAGCTGGTGGTGCCGTCGGTCTCCATCCTGGCGGAGCCGCCGGTAGCCGTGGTGGACAAGGTGGCCAAGAAGCACGGCACAGAAGCGGTCGCCAAAGCCTACCTAGAGTACCTCTACTCCGACGAGGGGCAGCGCATCATCGCCAAGTATCACTACCGTCCCAGCAATCCGGCGATCCAGAAGGAAACGGCGGCCCAGTTCCCGCAACTGACCCTGTTTACCGTCAAGGATCTGGAAGGGGATTGGGACAAGGCCCAGCAGAAACACTTCGCCCAGGGTGGCCTGTTTGACCAGATTTACCAGCCGGGCGGCTAAGGCCCCCGCTTCCCTGTGGCACGTTCACCCCGCACTGGCCCCTGTGCCAGCTGATAGGAGCACCAAGATGAACAAGATCCTCCTGGTTCCCGGTCTGCACAACAGTGGGCCGGATCATTGGCAGAGCCGCTGGCATCAATATTTCCCCCACTGGCAGCGCATGGTTGGCCTGCCGTGGGACAAGCCGGACCTGACGGTCTGGAGCGCCAAGCTGGCGAGCAAGCTGCGCAGCCGGCGTGGCCGGGCCCATCTGGTGGCTCACTCCTTCGGCGCCCTAGCGGCAATCACGGCGGCGCGCCAGCAGCCCGACAAGGTGGCCTCGCTGTTTATCGTGGCGCCGGCGGATCCGGCGCACTTCGGCATAGTGGATGAGGCGCTGGCCGGTTCGCTCAAGGTATCGGCCCAGCTGATCGCCAGTCGCAACGATCCCTGGCTCAGCTTCGAGCGGGCCGAATACTGGAGTCGCCAGTGGCAGGTGCCGCTGTTTGATGCAGGCGAGGTGGGCCATATCAATGCCCAGTCCGGCCATGGGGAGTGGAGTCAGGGGCTCAATCTGCTCGGCACCCTCTATCGGCGGGCCGAGATGGTAGTCGAACCGGCGCCGGCCGTGTGGGAGCGCCGCGCAGCCCTCAGTTTCCGTTGATGTTTTCGCTGATCCAGTTCAATACGCTGACAAGGAGAGAGATAGCACCCGACACCACAACAGTTGATTTTTGATGGCTTGGTACATTGCACGACGCTCCATTTTTTAGGTCTTTTATTTATATAAAAGACCTTTTTTTCATTTTATGGCTCTAAAAGCCTGATCCGCCGTTGTTAGATAAAAAAGTGCTTAGCAAAGGCATTATTGGTGTTTGTTGCCCCTAACTGGAATGCGCAGAATCGCTCTATCGAATGTTTTTCATAACAAACGGAAGCGTTATGCGATTTGGTTCTTACTCCGTCTTGCCGGGCTTTGGCCCGACCCTCGGCTTCAGCCTGCTCTACCTGGGCGTGCTGGTGCTGCTGCCGATCTCGGCGTTGGTGCTGTTCGCGGTGAACAACCTCACCCTCGCCGAGTTCTGGCAGGTGATAGGCTCCCCACGGGTGCTCGCCTCCTTTCGTCTGAGTTTCGGGGCCGCTTTTATCGCGGCACTGCTCAACAGCCTGTTCGGCCTGATCCTGGCCTGGGTGCTGGTGCGTTACACCTTCCCCGGTCGCCGGCTGGTGGATGCGCTGATCGATCTGCCGTTCGCCATGCCCACCGCTGTCTCCGGCATTGCCCTGTGCGCCATCTTTGCCCCCAACGGCTGGATCGGGCAGTGGGTCGCCCCGTTTGGCATAGAGCTCGCCTACAACCCCATAGGCGTGGTGATTGCACTCACCTTTATTGGTCTGCCCTTCGTGGTGCGCACCCTGCAGCCGGTGCTGCGGGAAGCGGAGACTGAGCAGGAAGAGGCCGCCGCCAGCCTGGGGGCTGACCGCTGGCAGACCTTCCTGCGGGTGCTGTGGCCGACCCTGGTCCCTGCGCTGATCACCGGCTTTGCGCTGGCGTTTGCCCGCGCCGTGGGGGAGTACGGCTCCGTCATCTTCATCGCCGGCAACCTGCCCATGGTGTCGGAAATTGCGCCGCTGATGATCATGAGTCACCTGGAGGAGTACGACTATGCCGGTGCCTCCGCCATCGCCGTGGTCATGCTGCTCATCTCTTTCATTCTGTTATTGCTGATCAACAAGCTGCAGGCTTGGAGCTGGGCCCGTATCGGAGGGAGCCGCATATGAACGCCTCACATTCAAGCTTGGACCTTGCCCTCGACGTGGCACCGGCCACCCTGGTTCGTCACCCCCCGGTGACCCGTGAACCCGTCTGGGTCAAGTGGCTGTTGATCTCCCTCGGGCTGGGCTGGTTTGCCGCCCTGCTGCTGCTGCCGCTGGCCACCGTCTTCATTCAGGCGCTGAGACCTGGGCTGGCCTTCTTCTGGCACGCCATCAGCGAGCCGGATGCCCTGAGTGCGCTCGGGCTCACCGCCCTGGTCACGCTTTGCGCGGTCCCCCTCAACCTGCTGTTCGGGCTTGCGGCGGCCTGGGCCATAGCCCGCTTCCGCTTCCCTGGTCGGCAACTGCTCATCACCATCATAGATCTGCCATTCTCGGTCTCGCCGGTGATCGCGGGGCTTATGTTCGTGCTGATGTTCGGCAGCCGTGGCTGGTTTGGCGACTGGCTGAGCGAGCACGACATCAAGGTCATCTTCGCCACACCTGGCATCATTTTGGCGACCACCTTCATTACCGTGCCCTTCGTGGTACGCGAGCTGCTGCCCCAGATGGAGGCGCGCGGCCCGGAAGAGGAGGAAGCCGCCATCATGCTGGGGGCGAGCGGCCTGCAGATGTTCTGGCGGGTCACCCTGCCCGGCATCCGCTGGAGCCTGATGTATGGCCTGCTGCTCTGTACCGCCCGGGCCGTGGGGGAGTTTGGTGCCGTCTCCGTGGTCTCCGGCCATATTCGCGGCCAGACCAATACCCTGCCGCTGCACATCGAGATCCTCTACAACGAGTACCAGACCGGCGCCGCCTTCGCAGTGGCCAGCCTGCTGGCGCTGTTCGGGATCTTCACCCTGCTGGGAGAGACACTGCTGGCCCGGCTGCGTGGCCAGCCTACCAAGTCCCATTGATGTTATTGCGACACGGGTCTGACTGCGCGGTCAGCCCGACCCGGATACCCCATTGATATGGATTGGGGTGTGATGGCGAGCATGGCCAGCCGTACGCTCTGGCCAGCTCCGAGACTCCATCCATCCCGATTTAACGGTTCAGAGAGGCAGCCATGAGCATTCAGGTTCAACAACTCAACAAGCATTTCAATCAGTACGCGGCCCTGGCCGACATCAACCTCGACTTTCACGATGGTGAGCTGGTGGCCCTGCTCGGCCCCTCCGGCTGCGGCAAGACCACCTTGCTGCGGATCATCGCCGGGCTGGAGCAGGCCGACAGCGGCAGCGTCATCATTCGCGGGGAAGATGCCTCGGATCTCGATGTGCGCGAGCGCAACGTCGGCTTCGTGTTCCAGCACTACGCCCTGTTTCGCCACATGACGGTGTTCGAGAACGTGGCGTTCGGCCTGCGGGTCAAGCCGCGCAGCGAGCGTCCAGCCGAGGCGGCGATCCGCGCCCGGGTCAAGGAGCTGCTTGATCTGGTGCAGCTCAGCCACGTGGCCGAGCGCTATCCGACCCAGCTCTCCGGTGGCCAGCGCCAGCGGGTTGCTCTGGCTCGTGCCCTGGCGGTACAGCCCAAGGTGCTGCTGCTGGACGAGCCTTTCGGCGCCCTCGATGCCCAGGTGCGCAAGGAGCTGCGCCGCTGGCTGCGCGAATTGCACGACGAGTTGCACGTTACCAGCCTGTTCGTGACTCACGATCAGGAGGAGGCACTGGAGGTGGCGGATCGGGTGGTGCTGATGAACGCCGGCCGGGTCGAGCAGATCGGCACTCCGGCCGAGGTCTATGATCAGCCCGCCAGCTCCTTCGTCCACAGCTTCCTCGGCAGCGTGAACCTGTTTCGCGGTCGGGTGGCGGAGCAGGGCTTTGGCATTGGCGAGCAGCTGCTGGGCGGTCCCATCAGTTCCCATCATCTGGCCCAGGGCAGTGCGGCCATCGCCTATGTGCGCCCCCACGAGCTGGAGATACTGCCGGCGGATGCGCCCGGCGGGATCAGCGCCACCATCACCCGACTGCTGCCCATGGGGCCGCGCATCCGGGTGGAACTGCGTGGCAATGGGGATACAAACGGTGCACACTTCGAGGCCGAACTGAGCAAGGAGGCGGCCAGAGCCTTCATGCCGGGGCAAGGGGTGCGACTGGTTGCCAAACAGGCTCAGCTTTATCCGGACTACCAGATCTGACGGTCATTGCCGATTGAAATGGACAGATATGATGGCGGTGTGAGCCCGCCTGGGATACAAGGGTGTCAGGCCGTTGCCGGACTCGATGAGGAGTCCGGCCAGGCAGATAACAAGAAAACGGCGGCGGGTAAACCCCGACCGGCCAGTCAGCGCAGGAGGCGATGACGTGAATTTTCAGCAGTTACGTATTATCCGGGAGGCAGCGCGGCGGGATTACAACCTGACCGAGGTCGCCAATGCCCTGTTCACTTCCCAGTCCGGGGTCAGCCGCCATATTCGCGAGCTGGAGGAGGAGTTGGGGATAGAGCTGTTCATCCGCTACGGCAAACGGCTGCTCGGCATGACGGAGCCGGGCAAGGAGTTGCTGGTGATTGCCGAGCGCATTCTCAATGACGCCAACAACATCCGCAAACTGGCCAGCACCTTTGCCAACCGCGAGTCGGGCCGGCTGCTGGTGGCGACCACTCACACCCAGGCGCGCTATGCCCTGCCACGGGTGGTGAAGGCGTTTCGCGAGCAGTTCCCGCTGGTGCAGCTGGAGCTGCGCCAGGGCAGCCCGGAGGAGATAGTACGGCTGGTGCAGACCGGCGAGGTGGATATCGGCATCAGCAGCGAGCAGCTCGACAAGAGCGAAGGTGTGGTGGCGTTTCCCTACTACCGCTGGCACCACAACATAGTGGTGCCTGAGCAGCACCCCCTCACCGCCGAGCGGGAGCTGACCCTGGCGGCGCTGGCGAACTGGCCCATCATCACCTATCAGGCCGGGCTGACCGGACGGGCACGGGTGGATGAGGCGTTTGCCGAGGCGGGAATAGCGCCGCAGATCCTGCTGACGGCACAGGATTCAGACGTCATCAAGACCTATGTCGAGCTGGAGATGGGGGTCGGCATACTGGCGGACATGGCGTTTGACACCCAGCGCGACAAGGGGCTGGTGCAGCTCGACGGCAGCCGGCTGTTTGCGCCGCACACCGCCTGGATCGGCCTCAAGCAGGGGCAGTTCCAGCACAACTTCGCCTGGCAGTTCATCCAGCTCTGCAACCCCGAGCTGGCGCTGGCAGACATCCAGGCGCGCGCCATGGGCGGCGAGCCCGCCCTCGACTTCCAGATCTGAGTCCTGCTGCGAGATGAGAGAACAGGGAGCCATGGGCTCCCTGTTTTTTATCTGCCTATCGATGGAAAGCCGCCTCTGCGGCGAAGCGCCGTCTGCCTATTTGCCGGTGTGGGGCCCCAGCATGCGGTAGAGGGTGCGATCGCCCTTGATCCTGTGGTGATACAGGGCCGCGACTACATGCAGCATGACCAGGGTGGCCAGCGACAGGCAAGCGAGGCGATGAACATCGAAGAAGAAGCGGTTGATCTCGGGAGTGTTGATGGGGTTGGCGATCGGGTAGAGCCAGAACAGGGGGTAACCCTGCTCCAGCATCAGGAAACCGCTCAGCAGCACGGCGAACATCAGCCCGTAGAGCAGGGCATGGGCCAGCTTGACCCACCCATTATGATGGTCGGCACCGTTCTCGGGCAGAGGATGCCTCAGATATTGCCAGCCCCAGCGCAGCAGGAAGAGCGGAGTTATCAGGGTGGCCATCGACATGTTCAGCACCGACAGAAACTGAAACAGCCGGGGATGGCTGTCGATCACCAGGTGCATCAGGTAACCAGCCAGGGTGGCGTAGAGAATGACGACAGCCATCAGCCAGTGCAGCAGGCGACTCAGAGGGTCATAGTAGTTTTTCGTCATAGTGTTGGTCCGGCAGGGGGATCTCGCGGTGCCCAGGGCTCCGTGATCCCGGATAACAGGCGCAAAAAAAGAGGCCGCTCGGGCCTCTTCTGCTCAGGTGTTGCGGGTTCAGTTCACTTGGGTCCAGGCATCCTGCCAGTTGGAACCCACGCCGGGCTCATACTGGGTCGCGGTGCTCGACCAGATGGTGCACCAGCCACTGTAGGGGAAGGGCTTGCACTGATAGACCTTGCCGTTCTTGGGCTGCAGCACCTTGGTGCCGTTGGTGTAGGACTTGAGCCCTTCCGGGAAGGTGAACTGGTAGTCACCACCGGACGGATCCTTGAGCATCAGGTCCAGCGTCTGCTGCAGGGCTTCACCACCCGCCTTCGGCTTGGCCTCGATCACCAGCTGATGGTGGCCGGCGCTGAGCCCGGTGAGCGGCATGGTGAAGCTATGGCTGCTGTCCTTGATGTCGGCGGAGGACTGGCCTTTGGCCACACCACCGTGGTCATACAGGGTGTTGGTGACGGTGAGATCTCCTTGCGCCGTGACGGTGAAGTTCAGGGTCAGCTTGCCGTTGTCGAGCAGGTATTCGCTCTCCAGACCGCTCACACTGATGTCGTTGCCCACTGGCGGCTGCAACTGTTCGAGCTGGATCTCGACCCGTTCCAGCGCGCTGCCTGCCTTGAGGTAGACGGGGTTCTGGCCGTAGACAGGGTTGAACTGGCCGTCGGCGTTCTGCTGACCTGCGCGGATCTGGCTCTGCTCTGCATTGATCTTGCTGGCCAGGGCATGGGCCCAGTTGTTTTTCTGGCCCTGCTCCGTGGTGGTGATGGTCAGCTCGGTTTGCAGATCGGGGCGTACGCCATTGGCATCAAACACCAGGGTTCTGGCCTTGTCACCGGCCGCCAGATCGGTGGAGGGATAGATGGTGCCGCCCTGACTCCAGCTCAGCGGTGGCTGGGTGCCTCCCTTGAAGTTGGCGTCGATCAGGTTGTAGAAGCTGTTGCTGGTGTCGCCCACTTCCCACACCCCCAGGATCAGCTGATAACCGGTGCGCTCTGGCAGAGTGCACTGGTGAGTGACCTGCTTGGGTGGCTGTACCATGTTGCCATCCACCACGCAGAAGGGGGTGAGATCGAAGGCGGCACGGGTCAGCGGCTGGTTGGGGTTCCAGTCCTGTTTGGTGAGGTAGTAACGCCAGTTGCGGGTGACGTGGTTGGCGGTGAAGGTCCAGCTGATGGCGAAGGGGCCGGCCTGTACTTCCTTGCGTGTCCAGCGATCGCTGGTCTGGGCATTCAGCTCGCTCCAGCGGGAGCTGCCCGCCGAGGCTATCTGGCCATCCTGGGGGCCGGATTGCGGGAAGCCGGAGGGGCCTTCCACGCTCTGGGGTTCCCATTGCACCGCGCCACATTGGCTGTTGCCGCCTGTATTGCACAGGTAGTTGCGACTCTCGGGCTTGTTGATGTAGCCGTGGGCGAGCACGCCGCCACTGGCCAGCAGTGCCAGCGCCGCCGCGACGTGATTGAGTTGGATTTTTGCTGCCATACATTCCTCTGTTCGATAGATGTGGGCAGTCAAGTTGGCAGGGGAGTACCCCGATACACACTTGCGTGTGGCAACCCCGCTATCCTGGACTATGTGTCTTTAGACCGGAGGCTTTGCGTCCTGGCCTTTCAACCAGTTTGCCAAATGACTACATAAAGGGTCATGGTGTCGTGTTTGACGACAATCCCATCATGACTAGTTTTGATTAAATAATTAAGTGTAAATGTTTGCAGCTTGATCTCATCGGAGTAGTGCAAACACTTAACTTTATGTTTTTGAATGTCTATTTAATCTGCGCACCTTGCTGAACATCCTTGATTACGTCGATAAGATGCAAAAATACGACATTTTTATCAATGAAAAATCCCTGCCAGCCAGGCTGGCAGGGATGGGGGGGGCGACAGGGCGGGACGGATCAGTGGCGAGCGCGGGGGCGTTCGGCCTGACGGGTCTGCTGGTGCAGCGGTGCCAGCCGCTGTTCCAGCTGCTGGTCGATGGCGCTGCCGAGTTTGAACACCGCCAGCCGCTCGTCCAGACTGCGGGAGAGACCGGCCAGCAGCTCGCTCTCCTGGGCCAGTTGCGAGGCGGACTGGGACATTTCCAGCGCCGAGTCGTTGATGCCGCTGACGTTGCGGTTCATGTCCTCGGCCACCATGCTCTGCTGTTCGGCGGCGGTGGCTATCTGGGTCGCCATGTCGCTCACGTGCTGTATATGGTTGACGATGAGAGAGAGATCCTGCCCCGCCTTCTCCGACTGGCTGACGCTGCTCTCCGCCAGCTTGCGGCTGGCATCCATGGCGCTGGCGGCGGTGACGGCCCGCTGTTGCAGCTGGGCTATGGTGCTCTGGATCTCCTCGGTGGACTGGCGGGTACGGCTCGCCAGCTGGCGCACCTCGTCGGCCACCACGGCGAAGCCGCGGCCCTGCTCCCCGGCGCGGGCCGCCTCTATGGCTGCGTTGAGAGCCAGCAGGTTGGTCTGCTCCGAGATGGCGCTGATGACGGCGGTCACCTCGCTTATCTGCATCACCCCCTCCTTGAGTTGATTGACCTGCAGCGTGGCCTGCTCCACCTCGGTGGCCAGCGCCTGGATGCCGTGCACGCTGGCATGCACGTCCCGGTTGCCGAGCCCGGCCTCGCTGGTGGCATCCTGGGTATCGCGGGCGGTATTTTCCGCGTGGCCCGCTACATCCGAGATGGTCGCGCTCATCTCGTTCATGGCGGTGGCGAGCTGAGCCAGCTGATCCCGCTGGCTGTTGACCGCCTGATTGGTCTGCTCGGCGGAGGCGGCGATGCGCAGGGCGGCATCCGCCACGTTGCGGGCACCCTGGCTGGCCTCGATCAGGGCGTGGCGAATGGCGTCAAGCCCCTGATTGGTGCAGGTGGCGACGACCCCCAGCTCATCCTTGCCGTGTATCGGTATGCTGACTACCAGATCTCCGGCCGCCACCTGCTGCATGGCGCGCTTGATTTCGGCCAGCGGATTGACGATGGAGCGGCTGATGGCAAACCCCAGCAGCCCCATCAGCAGGATCACCAGTAGGGTGGCGCCTCCCATCAGCTGGTACTGGGACCAGATGGTGGCCTCTATGTCCTGCAGCAGCACGCCGGATCCCAGGATCCAGCCCCAGGGCTGGTAGCCCGCCACCAGCGACATCTTCTGGGCCGCCTCACCCGTGGGGGCAATCCATTGATATTCCAGCCGGCCATGCTGGCCCCCCTTGCCAAGATCCACCATGCGCTGCCAGTGGGCCCCGGCGGTTGCGCCGCTCTCTCCCATCTGCTGGCCGACCAGCTCAGGCTTGGTGGGGTGCACCACCACGTGGCGGGTCTCATCAATCACGAACAGATAGTTGTCGCCATCGAAGCGCATGCTGTTGAGCATGGCCTTGGCTTCGGCCTGGGCCTGGGCGGCGGGCAGCGTGGTAGCGAGGGCCTGGATCCGGCTCATGGCGAGATCCAGCACAGCCTGCAGCCGTGCCTCCCGCTCACTCATCAGATTGCGATTCAAGGCACTGGCCGAGATGAGCAGCAGTGCGATGAAGCCGACCAGTGCCAGTGAGAGCAGCAGCATCAATTTGCGGCTCACGGCGATATCACCGAGCTTGAACATAATCTCTTCCTTCTTTCCCGTGCGGGTCTGGTTGTGGCCGGTCATGATGATGGCCCTGATTATTTCATCATTAACATTTAATTAACTTTCAATGGCTTGTGGTCAATGAATGCTAATTGAGAGTTTTGACAACCAGTATAGCCAGCAGACAGAAACCCTCGCTTTTGGTAGCGTGGTTGTGCGCATCCCGGCGCACTATTTGTCTGCCCTATTTGCAAGAAGTGTGAATGAGTTGGCATTTCACCAAAAAAGGAGTGGGCGCCCCAGAGGCCAGCCCCATAACAAGAGGGAATTTATGAGTTCCATTGCCAGGAATTACTTGAACCAGCTCAACGCCGACTACCTGCAGGTACACAGGCGCAAGGAGGACCTGTTCTGGTCCACCTACATGGGCACCAGCGATGATCAGGCCGGCTTCACCGCTGCCGAGCAGGCCTACAAGGCGTTCTGTGCCGATCCTGCCCGCCTGCCGGTACTGCGGGAGATGCAGGCCCTGGCCGAGGAGACGGAGCTCAAGCGGGGTCTGGGGGGCTGGATCGCCTTCTTCGAATGCAACGTCATCGAGGATCCGGCGGCGGCCGCCCTGATGGATGAGCTGGTGGCGGCAGAGGCGGCGCTGTTCGCCCGTCGCCGGGAGCTGAAGCTGACTTTACTGGACGAGCAGGGCCGCCAGGTGGCCGGCAGCCTGCCAGCCGCCAGCACGGCACTGGCTGCCAGCGCCGATGAAGCTGTGCGCCAGAGTGCGCTCGCCATGTTCCATACCCTGGAGCAGTGGGTGGTCGACAACGGCTATCTGGAGATAGTTCGGCTTCGCAACCGCTTCGCCCGCGCCATGGGCTATCGCGACTATTTCGATTACAAGGTGCGCAAGAACGAGCAGATGAGCCCGGCGCAGCTGTTTGCCGTGCTGGATGACTTCATCGCCCGTACCGAACAGCGGGTGCAGCAGAGCCTGGCGGAACTCAAGGCAGCCAAGGGGGAGGCGGCGCTGCTGCCCCACAACCTGCGTTACTTCGTCAGTGGCGACGTGACCCGTCAGCTCGATCCCTATGTGCCCTTCTCCCGGGCGCTGAAGGATTGGGTCGAGAGCTTCCGCCGGCTCGGCATCCAGTATCGGGACGCGACCCTCACCTTGGATCTGCTGACTCGGGAGGGGAAATACGAGAACGGCTTCTGCCACGGCCCGGTGCCGAGCTTCTGGCAGGAGGGCAAGTGGGTGCCCGCCGTGGTCAACTTCACCAGTCTGGCCAACCCGTCCCAGGTGGGCAGCGGCTGGAGCGGCCTCAACACCCTGTTCCACGAGGGGGGACACGCCGCCCACTTTGCCAATGTGACCGGCAACGCCCCCTGCTTCTCCCAGGAGTTTCCGCCTACCTCCATGGCCTATGCCGAGACCCAGTCCATGTTCTGCGACAGCCTGCTGGACGATGCCGACTGGCTCAAGCGCTATGCCAGAAACGAGGCGGGGGAGGCGATCCCCGATTCGCTCATCAAGGCCATGATAGAGGCGCGTCAGCCGTTTCGTGCCTTCAATGAGCGCCAGATAGCGCTGGTTTCCTACTTCGAGCAGGATCTCTACGCCATGGCCGATGGCGATCGCACCCCGGCCGCCGTGCTGGCGCTGGCCCGCCAGTGGGAGCGCAAGATCCTGGGGACTGAGAGCCCGCGCCCGTTGCTGGCCATTCCGCACCTGCTCAATCAGGAATCGGCCTGTGCCTACCACGGCTATCTGCTGGCGCTGATGGCGGTGGAGCAGACCCGCGCCTACTTCCTCAGACGCGACGGCTATCTCACCGACAACCCGCGCATCGGGCCGGATCTGGCCGCCCACTACTGGGGGCCGGGCAACGGCATGACCCACGACCAGACATTGCAGAGCCTTACCGGCGAGGGCTTCAGCGCCGCCCCCCTGGCACGTGCATGCAACCAGAGCGTGGCCGAAGCCTGGGCGCAGGCCCAAGCCTGCATGGCGGCGGTGCAGCAGCGGCCGCCGGCAGGCGAGGGCACGCCGCTCAATGCCCGCATCCGGGTGGTGCACGGGGATCTGCTGGTCGCCGACAACAGCCACTCGGAGGCGGCCATGCTGGCCGACTTCGAGGCCTGGATCCGGCGCCATGGCGAGGTCGAGCCTGCCACCCAGAGTTAGGAAACCCGCTTGCAAAAGAGCCCTGCCAATTGGCAGGGCTCTCTCTTTTTATATGACGAGTGGATGCGTCACATCTTCAGCAAGGTCACCGGCTTGCCCTTGAGGGCGACCAGCAGCTGCCTGCCCGGCAGCTTGTGGCCATCGATCATCATGGTGCTGTGGCTGAAGTTGGCCACCAGCCGGCTGCCATCGGAGAAGCGGGTCTCCTGCACCCGGCCCACCCCGTCGCGCCAGCGAAAGCCCACCAGCGCCTTGTCCCACAGCGCCTCGTGCAGCGGGGCAAACTGGCTGTTGAGCCTCACCAGCTCCGGCAGGCGACTGTCCAGCGTGCTGCGGCTCAGGTTGACCAGCGGCGGCGTGTTGTAGAGCAGGCCGAGCAGGGCGCGCTCCTCCTTGATGCCCAGGAACTTGAGGTTGTCCAGCAGCCAGTGGTGGCTGTTGAGCACCGAGTCGTGGAACACCGCCTGGTAGAGGGGCAGTCGATCCGCCGGGTTGAACACGGTTTTCAGGTAGCGCGGCTTGAGCCGGGCGGGCTGAAAGAAGACCTGCGGCGCCTCGTTCGGCCACCACTTGCCGAGGTAGTAGGGTGACTTGGCCTGCTTGCGCATGGCGGCATCCTCCCAGCCGAAGCCCCAGCTCTGGATGCCGTGGGCAAACATCAGCGGCTTGCTGGTGAGGGCATTGCCATCCTCCGAGCCCAGCACCAGCCCGAGTCGCTCCCCCACCCAGCTCATACGGGCGTTGCGGTCGGCGATCATGGCCTGGCTGCCCTGCTGGTGGGCCGGGTTGTAATCGTTGGAGGCCATGGCGGTGCCGTCCACGTCGAGGAACAGGCTGTTGATGCCGCTGGCTTTGGCGAGCTCGCTCATGCGGCTCTTGGCGAAGGGCAGGGTGCAGCCCGGATTGAGGTAGACCCCCTCGCCGCCGAAGCCCGGCTTGGGTTTGCCATTGGCCTCGACGATGGCGCAGCGCTTGCCGATCTCGATCGGCAGCTGGGCGGTGAGCCAGCTGTCGTTGCTGCCGGGGGGGATGGCGGTATCGTAGGAGTCATAGCTGCCCACCAGATAGCCCTGGCGCTGCGCGGCGGTGAGGGCATAACTCTGCTGCAGGGCTGCCGTCCATTGCGGTGTGCCGAGCCAGAGCTTGCGCAGCCCCGCCTGTTGCAGCGCTTCGACCACAGGCAGCGACAGCCCCTGGCCCCAACGCTCCTGCGCCACCAGCTGCTCGCCGAACCTGCCCTTGACCCACTGCTGGCGCAAGGCCAGCACCTTGCTCTGGACCAGTGGACTCTGCTGGGCGGGCAGGGGCAGCTGGCTGGCAATCAGCCGGTTGAGGCCAGCCATGATCAGCGTCTGCTGCCCGGGTTCGGGCGCCTTGGCGGCCAGCGCCTCCCGTTCCTCGGCGTGAAAGTCTTGCAGCCATTCAGGCTTTTGCCGGAGTTTGTCCTGCAGGCCGGGCCAATCTTTCACATCCTGCCGATCGAGCAGGGCATCGCCCCACAGATAGACATGGCTGGCGCCGATCAGCCGCCGCCCGGTCGGAATGCGGGCAAACTTGTCGGCGAGGGACTGCCAGGCGCCTTCGCCCTGCAGCCACTCCCGGTAGCGGCGGGCGCCGGCCAGCCAGTCATCCCCCACGCTCAGGCGCACTACCATGGGGGCCTGCTGGTTGAAGCTGCTGAACTCGTGGCGGGCACTCAGCTGCAGTCGTCCTCCCTTGCGGGTGAAGCTGAGCTGGTTGTCATAGGGGGTCTGCAGGATCCAGCTGTAGGTCTGCTTGCCCGCGTCCTGGCTCCAGAGCGGCAGCTTGAGGTCGTAGTGGGTGTTGAGTTCGGCCAGCTCGTCGCCGACATAGCCGAGCCAGTCGCTGTCGCGAACCGAGAAGCGGCTGCCCTCGCCAAAGGCCAGCGACAGGTGGGTCTGGTTTTTTGGCAGGCTGTACCAGGCCAGCTGACGGGGACTGTCGCTGACCAGTGTCAGCAGCAAGTCATTGCCGTCCAGCTTGACCTCCACCCTGGCATCCTGGGCGGGCCAGTGCCAGCTGGCCTGCTGTTCGCCTTGTTGCAACTGATCGACCTGGCGGGCTTGCTGGCCGGCGCTGACCGGGATCTTGTTGACCGAAATGGCCAGGGTGTCGGGATCTATGCTGTAACTTTGCGTCTCACCCTGCAGCGTCAGGGGGGCGGCTGCCAGCGGTGGCGCCAGCAGTGAAATCAGCAGCCAGCCCAGTGCTGGCGCCTTTGTCTGTAAAGCCTTCATTCAACATCCTTGGCCTGATTGATGGCATCAGGGTACGCCGTTGCCAGCCCCCCGGTACAGCCAAATCTGCTTAACCCATATGGGGTGAATGGCATCATGCCAGCCGTTTTTTGAGTCGTTCCGTTTCGACTAAAAAGCATCATTCGAACCCCTCTTGAGCCCCCGCCAGCACTGGCGTCATCGACCCGCACAGGGGCCGGGATTTACCGCTGCTCGTTTTTAAGACGCCCCATATAGGGGGGTGTCAGCCTTGCCGCCAGTTTCTAGCATGCCAGCTCACTTTGAATGCAATTCATTGTTTTATAAGGATTGTTTTTGACTGGAGTATCAGTATGAAGGCGACGAAATGGAGTGTGGGGCTGTGCGCCCTGTTGGCCGGGGTGATCGGCTGGTGCCTGTGGCCGCAGCCGGTGGCGCCCGGCCTGGTAACGGAAGAGGGGGAGGCGCCTGCGGCGGACCCAGGCACGCTGGTGGAGCTGACGCCGCTCGCCGCCATGCCTGCCCCCGTGCTCAAGCCGGCGCCGGTCACTGCCCCCGCCAAGCCGGATCGGCTGCGGGAAGACGGCAGCCAGCAGCTGGAGCCCCCCTGGCAGGCGGCCGAGGTGGATGCCGATTTTCCGCTGGCGGAGCCCGGCGAGGGGGCCGAACAACCCCAGCCGATCGCCCTGCAGGGCGGCGAGTTGGGACAGGCCCAGGTCGGCGACAGCGTGACCCTGCCGCTGCCGGATGGCAGCACGCTGGAGGCCAGGGTGACCAAGGTTGAGCTGCAGCGGGGTGGGGAGCGCAACTGGCAGGGCGAAATACGGGTCGACGGTGACAGCTATCCGGTCAATTTCACCGTCGGCAAGCAAGCCACCTTCGGGTTCATCGGCACGCCGCAAGGCAGTTACTCCGTCGAGACTCTGGGGGGCAAGGGCTGGGTTTACAAGAACCCGCCACTGGATCGGGGTCATGGCGGCAGCGACGCCCTGATCCCGACTCATCAATAACAACAGAAGAAGGAAAATCACATGCAGAAAACGACCTTGGGGATCATGATCGCGGGTCTGCTCGGCGCCACGCCCGTGCTGGCGGAAACCATAGATCTGATGGTGCTGCACAGCCCCGGACTGGCGGCCCGTTATCAGGGGGACGCCCAGACCCGGATCCAGCACATGATCAACGTCACCAACCAGATCTATGCCGCCAGCGGCCTGGATCTGACGGTGCGGGCCGTGCACAGCCAGCAGGTGAACTATCCGGATGGCGGCACGGACGAATCCGCGCTTAATGCGGTGACCCATCAGAGCGACCAGGCCTTCAAGGCGGTGCCGACCCTGCGCGCCCGCTATGGCGCCGACATGGTGGTGCTGATGCGGCCCAACACGGGTGACCACGGCAGTTGCGGGCTGGCCTGGGTGGGCGGTTCAGCCACCTATGTCGGTGGTCGCAAGGTGTATGCCGACGGGGATGTTTCCAAGGAAGCCAACAACATGTTCAGCCATGTCACCGCCACCGGCTGCGGCGACGTGGTGCTGGCGCACGAGCTGGGCCACAACATGGGGCTCAACCACTCCCGGCTGCAGAATGGCATGGGCGGCACTTACCACTATGCGCTGGGCCACGGGGTGCAGGGCTCCTTCGCCACCGTGATGGCCTATCCCTCCAGCTTCGGGGTCTACAGCCACGAGTACAAGTTCTCCAGCCCGGATCTGGTCTGCAAGGGCCAGCCCTGTGGTGTGGATCATCGGGATCAGGCCAATGGTGCCGATGCGGTGCGGGCGCTGCGGGTCACCACGCCCCAGATCGCCAGCTTCTATCCCACCATGGTAACGGAGGCGATGCCGGATCTGGGCGAGCTGGAACGCTCGCTTGAGGCGCGTCGTCAGGATCTGGCTGCGGCCCAGGTCCACTACAGCCAGCAAGTGACGGCCAGTACCGCGCTGCAGGATCGGCAGCAGGCGCTCAAGGCCAACTTCGATCGCTACGATCGCGAGCTGAGAGCCCTGAACCAGCGCAACAGGCAGACGGTGCAGGAGATCAACCGGCTGGTGCGGGAGCACAACAGTTACAACAGCAACAACGGCAGCTACAGCCCGGACGAGTATCGGCGGATCCGCGCCATCCAGGCGAGCCTGAGTGCCCGCATCGATCAGCTGCACGATGAAAACAATGCCCTGATCCGCCAGTCCAACGAGATCAGCCAGCGCTTTAACGCTGAGGTGGCCGAGTACAATGGCAGCTGGGATCGCTACAACCAGCTGACGGCGGCGGTGAAGGGGGCCGAAGGCAAGGTGAACGAGGCGCGCCGCGAGCTGGAGCTGGCCGAGCACAGATATCAGCTGGCGCTGACCCGCCAACCGGCCGAGACGCTGCCGGCCTGATATGAGCCGCGCCCCTGGCCGCACAATGTCAGGGGCGCGTTATTTCTGCCTGCCATATCCTCGCCATTCTGCCATGGCAAAACTGCCCTCCTGATCCTGAGTTGCCCCTCTTTCCCCACGGTACAGGCTGTATTGTTCCCTTGTCTTGCCTCGTTCCGGCCTGTCTTTCACCGCTGGTCTGGGGTCAGCACTGGTGGGTTCGATCAAGTTACGATGGTTATCACATGGATCTTTTTGTGGTGGTGACGCTACTTGTCGTAGTCAGCAGGGAGTGGGTTCCGGGTGCGTCAAAGTTGGCGGCATGAACCTGCCTGGCAAGGAGAGGGACACCGTCTGCGGTGGACCTCTGATGCAGACCTGTCAAAACGGCGCCCAGCTCCTTTATTTCTCATGTAAAAGCGGCCGTCATGAGCAGAGTGGCGATGCCTCTGGCAGGGCGTTACCGAGAATGGCTCCCATCTGTCTCGATTGACTAACTTTTTCGCCACTTCACTATTGCTCACCTTGCCACCCCCGATGTGAATCGGGTTCGGAAAGTCACAGGTCTCTTCTTGGAGACAGCTGGACCGCGCATTGAGGAAGGCGTCGGTTCATCCCTCGCCTTTCACCATCACAACGGCACATCCGTCAGGAAGTTACCCTGCTTTGCCATGGCTGCAGGGTCAGACACATGTGCGTAGCCGTCGGGGCATTCAAGGAGCGAGCTGCCCGATGGGTGTCAAAGGTGGAATGTTGCGAATGTATCGTATTGTGTTGTTGTTCACTCTGCTCCCGTTGCTGGCCTTT
Source organism: Aeromonas piscicola (assembly GCF_000820005.1). Lineage (GTDB taxonomy): Bacteria > Pseudomonadota > Gammaproteobacteria > Enterobacterales > Aeromonadaceae > Aeromonas > Aeromonas piscicola. Next base: position 307,831 of record NZ_CDBL01000052.1, read on the forward strand.
GCCGGCGGTGTGGATCAAGAGCGGGAAAACTGGGTCATCAAGGCGAGAGCGGGGGAGCTTGACGCTGCTGCACAAGGACTGGATGCCCTCTATCGACAAACCGGCGACGGCAAGGTGCTCGATGACCTGATCGCCGTGCAGCTGTGGCGGGGGGATCGCAAGGGGGCGCTGGCCGTCTGTGAACCGTGCGAGTTCAGCCCCATCAGCAACAGTACGCTGGAAGCGGTGGCCCGTGCCGCCCGCGATGAAAAGCGTTATGCCGAGGCGATCAGCTATTACCGTATCTTGCAGGGGCGCGATCCCGCCAACCCCAATGGCTGGCTCGGACTGTTTCTTACCGCCAGCGATCAGGGCAACCGCGAGTTGGCTCGCCGTGCAGCGGGTGAATATGACGCCCGTTTCGGCCGCGATCAGGCGATCCTTGATGCCCGCATCTATGCCGCTCGTCAGGGTGAAGATCCCATGGGCGAGCTGCTGGCCCGCCAGCAGTGGCTGGCGCTGGAGCCGGACAACCATGAGCAGGTGCTGGCCCTCTATCGAGTGGCGGTGAGCCTGGGAGCGGGGCCGGCGGCAGCGGATCTGATGAGCCGTTACCCCAAGCTGTTCAAACCGGTCGATCGGCTCTGGCTCGACTACTACCAGGCGGTCAATCTGCTGCGGATCTCGGCCCAGACCGAGGATCCTGTGCTGGCACGCCGCTCCCTCACTCACACACTGGCGTTGCAGGACAGGATCCTGGCTCGCGCACCTCACGATCATGTGCTCTACATCAGCGCCCGCCGTGATCTGGTGGTGACCCTGGTGGCCCTCGGCGACGTTGCCCGGGCCGAACAGGAATCCGCTGCGCTGCAGGGCGAGGGGCCGCTGCCCGATTATGTGCTGGAGGCGCGAGCCGATGCGCTGGCCGGGCTGGGGCGCGTGGATGAGGCCTCCCTGATTTACCGGCAACTGGCGACCCCGGCGCGAGCCAAAGACAAACGGCTGCTGGAGAAGCGCTTTTACGCCTATTCGGATGGCGAGCGCTATGGCGCGGCGCAGGGGCTGCTGGCCGGTTGGCGGGAGCCGCCGACTCGCTGGGATTTCACCGGCAACATGCGGATGGAGAATGATGACTACGAGAAGGTGTTGCAGCTGAAAACCCTGCTGCAGGCCTGGCGTGGTGAGGCGGGCGCCGCCGAGAAACAGCTGGAAGGCTGGCTGAAAACCGCGCCAGCCAACCCCTGGCTTTGGCTGCAACTGGGGGATATCCGCCGCTGGCGTGGTCATCCCGATGGGGCCGGGCAGGCTTATCAGCAGGCAGTGCGCTGGTTGCCTGCCGGACGCACAGTGCTGGCCGAGCCCGGTCGCCTCAATGCCCTGCTCGACAAGGGCGATTGGCAGGGCACGCCACAGGCCGTGCGCACCCTTGGCAACCTGACCCGGGATCGTCAGGAGCTGCAGCAGCGGCTGACCCTGGAGCAGGCTCCCCAGTTTGTCACCGAGCTGACCCATGGCCGAAGCGAAGGGGGCTCGGTGCAAGCCAGCCGTGACTGGAGTTACGACAGCCGTTTTTACAGCGCTCGCAATGACGGCGGCGATCGGCTGTTTGTCCGTCGTCAGGGCAGCTTTGGCGAGTTCGACCAGCAGCCTGAGCGCGCCGCCTATACCGGGTTGGGGGCCGAGATCTCCTTCTATCCGCTGCAACTGACGCTGGAGGGGGGCTCGGGCAGCGAGCTCAACCACAAAGGCTATCTGTGGAGTCGCCTCGACTGGCGGCTGGGCGATCACTGGACGCAGGGCTTTGCCATCAACCTCAACAGTGCCGACACCCCATTGCGGGCATTGGCGCGCGGCAACTACGCCGATCAATACCAGCTCGATCTGGGCTGGCGTCAGGATGAGACCCGCGAGGGGGCGCTACGGCTGGAGCGGATGGATCTCAGCGACGGCAACCGGCGGCTGACGGCCTCCGGCTGGCTGCGTCAGGATCTCTGGCGCCGGGATCGCTGGTGGTTCGATACCACCCTGCGCAGCGCCACCTCCCGCAATGAGGCGGTGGAGGTCGACTACTTCAATCCCCTGCAGGATCGCAATCTGGAGCTGGAGCTGGCGGGGCGCTACCGGCTGCCGCTGGATGGGCGTCGCTCCCTGCTGCAGAGCCTGATCATGAGTGGCAACCACTACTGGCAGCAGGGCTATGGCAGCGATCAGGGGTGGCAGCTCAGCTATCGCCACGACTGGATACTCTCCCCCGCGCTCAGTCTGGGCTATGGCCTTGGCCGCCGTCAGGCCATCTATGACGGCAACCCGGAGTTCGGAAATTTCATCTTCGCCAATCTGCAATGGAGTTTCATGTGATGAGACGCTGGCTTGCTTCTTTCGTTCTACTGCTTGTTCTGCTGCCTTCGTTGACGCAGGCGGCCCGGCAACCCGATGACTATGTGGTGCTCTGCTACCACGACATCGTCGATCTGAAATTGACCCCCAACCTCAAGCTTTACCCCCAGACCATCCGGCGCGATACCCTGATCCGCCACTTCAACTGGATCAAACAGCAGGGCTATCACCCGGTCAGCTTCCAGCAGATCCTGGATGCCAAAGCGGGCAAGACACCGCTGCCGGAGAAGGCGATCCTGCTTAGCTTCGACGATGGCTACGAGAGCTTCTACCGGCTGGTCTATCCGCTGCTCAAGCTCTACAACTACCCGGCGGTCTTTGCGCTGGTGGGCAGCTGGCTGGACGTGGCGGATGACAAGATGGTCCCGTACGGCAATGACAAGCTGCCGCGCAGCTACTTCGTCGGCTGGCCGCAGATCCGCGAGATGCAGGCCTCCGGGCTGGTGGAGCTGGCTTCCCACACCTTCACCTCCCATTACGGGCTGCTCGCCAACCCGCAGGGCAACGTGCAACCGGCGGTGACCACAGCTGGCTGGAGCCAGAATGGCTACGAGAGCATGGCCGACTACCGGGCACGGATAAAAGCCGACTTCGACGCATCGGCCAGTCAGCTCAGGGAGCAGACCGGTCGGGCGCCACGGATCCTGGTCTGGCCCTACGGCGCCTTCAACCAGGCCGCGCTGGAGCTGGCCGGTGCGGCAGGGATGCCCTACACCTTCACGCTGGATGAGGGGCTCAACAAGCGGAGTGACTCGGGCAGTACGGTGCGCCGCTATCTGCTGGAGGAGGACACCAGCCTCGAAACTCTGGACGAGATCATGGGGGGCAATACCTGGGAGCGGCAGGTGGAGCGGCTGGTGCACGTGGATCTGGACTATGTCTACGACCAGGATCCGCAGCAGATGAACAAGAACATCGACATGCTGCTGGACCGGATAAAGGGCTACGGCATCACCACCGTCTATCTGCAGGCCTATGCCGATGACAATGGCGACGGGGTGGCGGAGGCGCTCTACTTCGCCAACCGCCATATGCCGGTCAAGGCGGATCTCTTCAACCGGGTAGCCTGGCAGCTCAAGACCCGGACCGGGGTCAAGGTGTTCGCCTGGATGCCGGTGATGGCCTATGACATGGGGCCCAATCACGCCTATGTCACCGACAGCCGCACCGGCGCCCCCGCCAGAGGGCAGTATCTGCGCCTCTCGCCCTGGGATCCCGCCAGCCGTCAGCTGCTGCTGGACATCTACGAAGATCTCGGCTTCTACACCAAGTTTGATGGCCTGCTGTTCCACGACGACGCCTTCTTCAGCGACTACGAGGGGCCCATGCCGCTGGCACGTACCCCGGATGCGCTGCGGGTGCAAGGGGAACAAAAAACGGATCTGCTGATCGACTTCACCATGGCGCTGCGCGATGCCGCCGCCCGCTACCGCCAGGGGGGCGCCGGCGAGCTCAAGACTGCCCGCAACATCTATGCGGCGCTGGTGACCGAGCCGCAAGCCCAGCAGTGGTTTGCCCAGAGCATGGCGGCGTTTGCCAGGGCGTATGATTACACGGCCGTGATGGCCATGCCCTACATGGAGCAGGCGGAAAACCCCGATGAGTGGCTGGCCAAGCTGGCGGAAGATTCACTGGCACAGGTGCCGGCCAATCGGCTGGTGTTCGAGCTACAGAGCCGCAACTGGCGTACCGACCAGCCCATCCCTGATGCCGAGCTGGCGCGCTGGATGCAGATCATCCAGCGCAAGGGGGTGACCAACTTCGGCTACTACCCGGATGATTTTCACAACAACCAGCCGGATCCCGCCGTGCTGAAACCCGTCTTCTCGGTACAGACCCAGCCTCAGCCAGTCCAGCAGCCAGTGGCCCAGGTCAATCCGCTGCCCCTGAGCGCCACCCCGGCCACACGGGAGGCGTTACAGTGAGCGCCTTTCTCTCAGGTATTGCCGTCTTCACCCTGGCCTATCCGAGCCTGATGGCACTGGTGTGGATCTGTGGCGGCCTCTATTACTACTTCCAGTGGGAGCAAGGGGACATCACCCTTGCCAGAACCGGGCTGGTACTGCCTCACTATCCCAAGGTGACCCTGATGGTGCCTTGCTACAACGAGGGAGCCAACGTGGAGGAGACCATCAGCCACCTGCTGCGCCAGCGTTATCCCGATTTCGAGGTGCTGGCCATCAACGATGGCAGCAAGGATGACACAGGCGAGCGGCTGGATCGGCTGGCGGCCCAGGACGGGCGGCTGACCGTGCTCCACCAGCACAATCAGGGCAAGGCGATGGCGCTCAACAATGGGCTCAAAGTGGCAACGGGGGAGATACTGGTCGGCATAGACGGCGATGCGGTGCTCGATCATGACGCTGTGCGCTGGATGGTGAAGCAGTTCATCGAAAGCCCCAGGGTGGGGGCGGTCACCGGCAACCCGCGGGTGCGCACCCGCTCCACCATCATCGGCAAGATCCAGACCGGCGAGTTCAGCTCCATCATAGGCCTGATCAAGCGGGCCCAGCGCATCTACGGCACCGTCTTCACCGTCTCCGGGGTGGTGGTGGCGTTTCGCAAGGCGGCGGTCGAGGCGGTGGGGGGCTGGAGTACCGACATGGTCACCGAAGACATCGACATCAGCTGGAAGCTGCAGCTGGCGGGCTGGCGGGCTGGCGGATCCATTATCAGCCCCAGGCACTCTGCTGGGTATTGATGCCGGAGACGGTGCGCGGCCTCTACAAGCAGCGGCTGCGCTGGGCCCAGGGGGGCGCCGAGGTGTTCTTGCACTACGGTTTGCAAGCCTTGCGCTGGCGCAACCGCCGCTTCTGGCTGTTGCTGCTGGAGTATCTCTCCAGCGTTGCCTGGTGCTACAGCATCTTGCTGCTGGCGCTGATCTGGCTGACCCGGCCCGATCTGAGCGGATTGGCCGGGGGGCATCTGTTCCAGTGGACCGGGGTCATGATGACCCTTATCTGCCTGCTGCAGTTCGGGGTCAGCATCTTCATCGACAACCACTATGACAAGACCATGGCCCGCAGCTTCGTCTGGTGTATCTGGTATCCGCTTATCTACTGGCTGCTCAATCTGGTGACGGTGATCGTTGCCGTGCCCAAGGCGATCCTGCGTCGCCGTGGCCAGCTTGCCGTATGGGAAAGCCCTGACAGAGGAGAGTCCTTCCGTGACAAAAAATAAGTTCGCCAACGAGATGATCATACGCAACGGTGCCCGTTGCAGCTGGCAGTACCGACTACGAGATCTGTTGATCCTGCTGGTGACCTGGGTTGGCTGGTTGTTTCTGGCGTTGCAGCCGGTGCTCAACTATCTGGATAACGAGGAAGGCGAGAGCTTTATCGGTTCGCTGGATGCGAAGGGTGCGGGGCAACTGTTCCTGGCCTTGCTGCTCGGGATCTTCCTGCTGATCCACTCCTGGGCCAACTACAATCGGTTGCTCTATCGCCTGATGCGCAGGCGGGCATTGCGCAAAGGCGGTTAACCATGGGGCCATAAGGCCCCATTTTTATGTCTCCTCTCTTGTCACACTCTGTCACCAAGTCGCCTGTGGCTGGCAACGTCTTGTCATGGCACTGGCGTGTAATGGGGCAAGGATACCGGCGTGGTCATTGGGCGAGCCGGGTGAGCAATGCACAATATGACGGGACAAGGAGCAACAAATGGTGACCAAGCGGGCGTTATGGCTGCTGCCGGTGCTGCCGGTGCTGGCGGCACTGATCTGGTGGGCGGGATATGCAGGAGATGCCAACGGCATCTGGCCCTGGCGCCATGAGATGTTGCTGCTGACCGGCCTGCTGGGGCTGGGTTACATGGCGCTGACCTTGTTGCTGGCACTGCGCCTGCCGAGACTGGAAGTCTGGTGTGGCGGGCTGGATCGCATGTTGCGATTCCATCGTCACAGCGCCATGGCCGCGACCCTGGCCCTGACCAGTCACTGGTTGCTGGTGGAAGCGCCCAAGTGGGCGGTGACGGCCGGCTGGTTGACCCGGCCGGCACGTCGAGGGGCTGGCAGCGGGGCTGGAGCGGGTGCCGGTAATGGCCTCTCCCTGCATGCCCTTGGCAATACGCTGGGGGAGTGGAGCTTCTATCTGCTGATCGCCCTGGTGGTGGTGAGCCTGTTGTCACTGGTGAGTTATGGCCGTTTTCGGCTGATCCACCGTCTGGCGCCGCTCATCTATCTGGCGGGGTGGGTACACGGTCTCTGCCTGTTGCCCCAGGTTGGCCTGCTGACACCCGTGGGGCTCGGAATATCTCTGCTGGGTGGCGCAGGGGCTGTGGCTGCTGTCTACTCCCTGCTGGGCTTGACTGGTCAGCAGGATCGTCATCAGGGCCGCATAGTGGCGCTGCGCACCCTGGCGGACAGTACCCGTGAATTCACCTTGCAGCTGGAGACGCCGCTGGCGCACTACAGGCCAGGCCAGTTTGCCTTCTTCGAGTTTGATGCGAGTGAGGGCCCTCATCCCTTCACGCTGGTGCGGGTGTCACCCGACAAGCGTCAGCTGGTGATCGCGGTGCGGGCGCTGGGAGACCATACCTGTCAGCTGGTCGAGGCGGCCCGGATCGAGGACGCTGTGACAGTGACAGGGCCTTATGGCGCCTTTGTCTGTCCCGCTCGACATGGGCAGTCGCTCTGGCTTGGCGCCGGGATCGGCATTACGCCCTTCGTCGCCTGGCTGGAGGGGTTGGTAGCCCGTAGTGAACGAGGGGAGGGGATCACCTTGATCCAGTGTGCACCGGATCTGGCCGGCGCCGTCTATCACCAGCGATTGGCCGAGTTGTGTCAGCGTACCGGGGTTCGCTATCAGCTGCATCTGGACAAGGAGGCGGGGCGACTGGACTTGACCAGCCTTGCGCAGAACAAGCACGCTGACGTCTGGTTCTGCGGGCCGGAAGGGATGGCAGACGCCCTGGCCCGGCTGTTGCCGGGTGGGCGCCTGCACCGCGAGCTATTTCGCTTTCGCTGACAACTGGGCGAGGGCGGCCTGCACTGCGGCTTCCAGCTGGGGGTCTCGGCCGCCAACCATGTCGGTCGGGGTGAGCGCCACCTGCACGTCCGGGATCAGCTCCTGATTTTCGTAGAAGCTGCCGTCCGGATTGCGCAGTCCCAGGGTCGGGATGCCGTAGGCAAGCCCCGGGATCAGTCTGGATTCGTGGGCATAGACCATGGTGCCCGTGCCCGGCACTGGCTCGCCGATGATGGGACCCACCTTGAGGGTGCGGTAGTACTGGGGGAAGGCCGAGCCTTCCGAGTAGCTGCCCGCGTTGACCAACACCACGGAGGGCTTGGTCCACTGGCGGGTGGCGGCGTCCGTCTCCCCCTTGCCGAGCCGTGGCCAGCTGCGGGCCATCCCCTTGGCGCTGCCGTTGCCGGTCAGAAACTCCACCAGGGTGTTGGCCAGGTAGCCGCCCTTGTTGAAGCGCACGTCCACGATCAATGCCTCGCGATTGCGCTGACGGCCGAGGGCATCGGCAACCATCTCCTCATACACGGCGCTGCTCATCTCCGGCAGATAGACGTAGCCGACTCGACCCTGACTCAGCTGCGCCACCTGGGCGCGGCGCTTGGCGACCCAGCCATCCAGCTGCAGGCGATACTCCTGCGGCAAGTCCATGGCGGTGACATCGAGCTGCACCGGATCCTTGCTTCCCTTGGGTAGCAGGGTGAGGGCCAGTCGCTGGCCTGCCTGGTGATTGAGCAGGGCATCCAGTTCGTTCAGGCTGTGCAGCTCTGCACCGTTGATGGCCAGCAGGCGGGCGCCCGGCACCAGATCCGTCTCCTGATCCAGCGGGCCGCCGGCCAGCAGAGCCGTCAGTTCGACTCCGGCCTTGCTCTCGCGCCAGTAGCCGCCGAGGCTGGCGGTGTCATCGGGCAGCCGCGGGAAGGGCGCCGGGCCATAGCCCCAGGTGTGGGAGACGTTCAGCTCTCCGGCCAGCTCCGCCAGCAGGTTGCCAAAGTCCCGACCATTGCTGATGCCGGGCAGCTGGCGGCGATAGGCGGCCACATAGCCATCCCAGTCCACTTCGTTCATGTCGGCCCGATAGAATTCGTCCCGGGTGAGCCTGGCCAGCTGGTCATAGGCGGCTGTCATCCGAGCCTGCCAGCGCCCGTTTTGCAACAGGGCGAAGGGGTGAGGGGTCGCCTCGCCGGAGGCCGTGTCTATCAGGGTCACTTCCCCTTCCCGCACCAGGGTGGCGAGGCTGGCATCGTCATTGAGGCTGGCCAGCGCCGGGCCAGGCTGTTCGGCGAACAGCAGCTTGGTTTCACCCTTGCGCAGATCCTGGGCGTAGCCCTTGATCTCGCTCTCGCCGTTGGCGTCCATCACCTCCACCAGATAGATCAGGTGATCATCGACGAGGCGACTGGCGAGGACGGTGCCCTCTGGCTGCAGCTGGAGGGCCTCCCGGTGTGCCAGCCGGTCGGCCTCGAAGCCGTAACCGGCCTTGGGCGGTGCCTGCTCGGCGATGAAGTCGCTCTTGGCGGCGCGGCTGCTGTAGAGGCCGAGCAGGCTGCCGCCGAGGGGCTCGCCATCGGCACCCAGTACGCCGTACTTGGTGGATTGCCAGTAGAGGATGCCGCCATCCTGACTCCAGGCAGGATCTCCATCCCGATAGCCGTTGAGGCTGACGTTGACCGGTTTGGCCTTGGTGTCCCGGGTGTCGATGACGGCGATCTCCTGCTGGGCCGAGTCGGGCTGTATGGTCAGCGCCAGATGGCGGGAGTCGGGGGCGAAGGCCAGCTCCACCGCATGGCGGGAGGGGTTGAACTCGGCGGCGACCAGCGGTCGCTGCTTGCCGCTGGCCAGATCCAGCAGGTGCACGGCCTGAGCATCCACCACGAAGGCGAGCTGCTTGCCGTCAGGGGAGAGGGTCGGCTTGCTGATGGCAACGCCCGGCATGGCCAGCAGTTTCTCTTCGATGAGGGGACCGGGCTCGCTGAACAGTCGGCCCGGCTGCGCCTTCTTGAGGCGATAGAGGCCAGCCGGCCCATGCTGCTCGGAGAGATAAATGAGCCCCTGTTCCTTGTCCACGTAGCGCGGCGATGACTGTTCGCTGGGGTGGCGGGTGAGCTGGCGTACCCGCTCGCGGCGCGTGTCGACTGCAAACAGATCTCCCTGGCTCACCAGGATCACCTCCTCCCCATCCTGGCGGACGATGGCCTCGTCGATGACGACCGGAGTGTCGCTCTGCTCGTCGGGAGCCTGGGCCGAGAGCGGCCGGAGCGTCAGCTTGCGCGGCGTCTCGCTGCCGGCATCGAGCCGGTACAGCTCACCCTGCCAGGACCAGACCAGATCGCCGCGGCGGGAAGCACTGAGGCCACGCACCGGATGGCCCTGATAGTGGGTGAGCTGGCGATCCTGACCGCTGGCCAGATCCCGTTGCCAGACATTGAAATCGCCGCTGCGCTCGCTCAGGTAATAGAGCGCCTCGCCCTTGTCATCCCAGACGGGATCGCTGGCGGCGACCCTGTCTTCGGTCAGCTGGCGATGCTGTTTGCCATCGAACAGCCAGAGGCGGGAGACGGCAAAGGAGCGCTGGTGCTTGCGAAACGGCTGATCCATGCCCGGCATCTGATAAGCCAGCTGGCTGCCGTGGGGGCGGGCCAGGGTCGCGGGCAGGGGCTGAGCCGGAGTCAGGGCGCCGCCATCTATGGAGGTCCAGTAGAGGGCGCTGGCCTGCAGCCCCTCTGCCACGAAGTGATCCGCCTCCGGGCTGGTCAGGCGCTGGCTGCTCAGCAGCAGCTGCCTGCCATCGGCGCTGAATGCCTGGGGCAGATCGGGGCGCGAATCCCGGGTCAGCCGCACCATCTCGCCCCCCTCGCTCGGCACCACGAACACGTCTTCATTGCCATAGAGGTTGGCGGCGAAAGCAATCTGCTTGCCGTCCGGTGACCAGAGCGGGCGCTGGCTCAGGTAGTCGCTGCCGGTGAGCGGCGTGGCGAGGCCGCCGTCCCCCGCGCTCAGGTAGATGCGGCCCTGCCAGGTGAACGCAAGCTGCTTGCCGTCGGGGGAGAGCGCGGGCTCGCGTACCCAGCGCGGCTCGGCGGCCTGCAGGGGGGCGCAGATCAGCAGGATCAGCAAGGAGAGTCGGTATCGCATCATCAAGGTTCCCAAAGACGTGAAAAGCGCTTCATCTTCCCCTAATCACCAAGGGGGTACTATCCCGATATAGGGGGGTATGCCTTTGTTTTGGCTGTTAATTGTAACAATCTATAAAAGATGGCGCGGGATATGTTTCTCTGGATATATTGAGTATTGATGGCGATCCAATATGATGGCGCTCGCCCGCCACTCGGGGCGGTGCAATTCAGATGATTTGGTAACAAGAAAAGCCCTTACCAGAGGCTTGTCGAGGGATGGAATGAGAGCCGTATTACTGTGTTTGCTGGGGCTGTGGCCCGCACTGAGTTTTGCCACCTTGTCTGCCGACATGATAGTGGTGAAGAAGTCTTCCTATAGCCTGACTCTGATGAAGGATGGCAAGGAGGTCAAACGCTACTGGATCGCCCTGGGGCCTGCCCCCAAGGGTCACAAGCAGCGGGAAGGGGATCAGCGTACGCCGGAAGGACGCTACATCCTCGACTACAAGAAGACCAACTCCAACTATTACAAGGCCATCCACATCAACTACCCGAACCTGGACGACATCAAGACGGCCAACGAGCTGGGTGTGCGACCGGGTGGCATGATCATGATCCATGGTCAGCGCAACAGCATAGGCAACACCCGCTTGCAGCCGTCCAACTGGACCAATGGCTGCATCGCCATGCTCAACAAGGATCTGGACGAAGTGTGGAACGCCATCGAACCCGGTACCCCCATCGTCATTCAGCCCTGATTGTTTCTCGCGCGCCACCATAGGGGTGGCGCGCTGCTTTGCGCCTCCCCCTGTTCTGTCTCCATCCTCTCTTTACCCGCGGTACCTCTTGGTATCTGTCCCCGTGCTGTGCTAGTTTTTCCGGCTCGCCGTGGATGCAACAAGGATGATCCCATGCCGTCAGCAACGAGTACCCAATCAGTCGGGGCCGAGAGTACCCGCGCGCTCTGGTGGCGCGCCACCATCGACATTTTGCCGCTCTCCATCTCCGTCATTCCCTGGGGGATCCTGTGTGGCGCCCTGGCGCTGCAGGTGGGCTTGAGCCCGTTGCAGGCCCAGCTGATGTCGCTGCTGGTCTACGCCGGCGCCGCCCAGCTGTCGGCCACTACCCTGTTCGGGGCGGGCACGCCCCTGCTGCCCATCATGGGCTCCACCATGGTGATCACTTCCCAGCATCTGCTCTATGGCTTCACCTTCCGCCGGGATGTCTTGCCCCTCGCCCTGCGCTGGCGTGCCAGCCTGGCGTTCTTCCTGACCGATGAGATGTTCGCGGTGGCGCTGAAAGACAGGGAGCGCAGCGGCAGCTTCAACCCTGCCTACGCGCTGATCGCGGGCTTCGTCTTCTATCTGTTCTGGAATCTGGCGACCCTGCTCGGCATCGCCGCCGGTCAGTACATAGACGGGCTGGACAAGATGGGGCTGGACTTTGCCATCGCCGCCACCTTCATCGCCATGACCATACCCGCCATGAAGAACCTGCCCATGGTGGCGGCGACCCTGGTGAGCGGCGGCACTGCGCTGCTCACCAAGCCGCTGCTGGCGGAGATCCATATCATCATATCGGCACTGGCTGGCATGGTGGTGGGCTATGTGCTGCACCGGATGAGGAGATGACCATGAGCTGGCTGATGATAGGCCTGCTGGCCCTGATCACCTTCTTCAACCGCTTTGCCTTCTTCTCGCGGCTGACCCGCTATCAACCGGGCGCCGAGATGGGGGCCTTCCTCAGCTTCTCGGCCCAGTCGGTGTTGACCGCCATCTGGCTGCCCATCGTCTTCAGCTATGAGCCGGGCAAAGGACTGACGTGGGATCCGGACTACCTGGCCGCCACCCTGCTGGTGACGACGCTGACCCTGTTGCGGCTGCCGACCCTGCTGGTGGTCGTGGTGGGCATGGGGGGCTTCTTCCTGCTGCGCTGGCAGGGGGGACTGGCGGCGCTGTTGCCCTGGTTCGGCTGAGCCGTGATCCCGTATGGTGGATGTCTTTTATGGATATCCGCCATGTTGTGAATGTCACTTCAAAAAACACCTCCCAAGTGTGAGGATTTAGGGACCATCCGCCAAGGAGCTCCCCCATGTCTTTCACCGAAACCTGTCAGCGCATAGTGCGTGATCACCACCTCTCTGCCGCCCAGAAGAGTCATGCCCTGGCGCTGGCCGCCGAAAACGCGCTGCCTTACCCCGACCTGCCTGCCGCAGTCGCCGAGGCGATGGAGCAGGGTTTTCTCTGTGACATGTTCGAAGGGCACGCCCCCTACAAGCCGCGCTATGTGCTGCCGGACTATGAAAAATTCCTGAGTCAGGGCTCCCCTTGGCTGGAGCTGGCGGCGTCGCAGGATTTCGATGAGGCGCTCGATGCCCTGCGCATCCTCTATCACCATGTCCCCTCCGTCACCGGCATGCCGGTCTGGCTGGGTCGACTCGACCATCTGCTGCTGCCGTTTGTCAGGGATCTGGATGACGAGACCCTCTATCGCAAGCTGAAGGGGTTCTGGGTCTATCTGGACAGGGTACTGCCGGACGCCTTCATGCACGTCAACATCGGGCCGGATGACAACCGTATCTGCCGCCTGATCCTGCGCATCGACAATGAGCTCAAGCAGGTGGCGCCCAACCTCACCTTCTTCCACGATCCCGAGCAGACCCCGGACGATCTGCTGTTGCAGGCGGTGAAGAACATCGCCGAGTGCAGCAAGCCGCACATCGCCAACTACCCGATTCACCGTGATACCTTCGACAACCGCGGTTTTGGCATCGTCAGCTGCTACAACGCCCTGCCGCAGGCCGGTGGCGCGAATACCCTGGTGCGCATCTCCCTCAAGCGGGTCGCCGAGCAGGCACAGGGTATCGATGATTTCCTCGGCTGCCTGCTGCCCCATTACTGCCGTCTGGCCTCCCAGTTGATCGAAGCGCGTGCCGCCTTTCTGCATGATGAGTCTGGTTTCTTCGACAGCTTCCTGGTCAAGGAGGGGCTGCTGGATGAGGATCGTTTCGTTCCCATGTTCGGCATCTACGGCATGGCGGAAGCGGTCAATATCCTGATGGATAAAGAGAATCTGCCGGATCGCTACGGCCATGACGAGGAGGCGAACCAGCTTGGCTATCGAATCTCGGCCCAGCTCTCCGCCTTTGTGACCAGCACGCCGCAGACCCACGCCTGGGGTGGCCGCGCTCTGCTGCACTCGCAGGGCGGCCTCAGCATCGATGTGGCTGTCACGCCCGGGGTGCGCATTCCCTACGGTCATGAGCCGGATCCGGCCAGCCATGTGCTGGCGCTGGCGCCGCACCACAGTTATTACCACTCGGGGATCAGCGAGATCCTCACGCTGGATCCCACCATCCGCCAGAACCCGCAGGCGCTGCTGCAGCTCTGCAAGGGGGCGCTCGCCATCGGCATGCGCGAGTTCACAGCCAACGTGGCCGACAGCGATCTGGTGCGGGTGACCGGCTACATGATCCGCAAGAGCGACGTGGCCCGTTTCGCAGAGGAAGGCTCGCGGCTGCAGACCACCTGTCTGGGTGCCGAGGCGAGTGAAGTGACCGCCATCCGTCAGCGGGCTCCGCGGGTGGTCGCCCACGAATCGACCATCTGCGAGTATTGAGTTCGCTCTTGATGGCTGATGCCTTGCCAACACGCAGCGCCCTGGTGAGCAGGGTGCTGCCGTTCTCCTGCGTCGACGGGCCCGGCAACCGGCTGGTGCTGTTCCTGCAGGGCTGCAACTTCCGCTGCCCCGGCTGCCACAACCCGCACACCATAGGGCTGTGCGACGATTGCGGCGACTGCCTTGCGGTCTGCCCTAGTGGCGCGCTCACCCTTGCTGAGGACCGCCCTGGCGAGCGCAGAGTGCGCTGGCAGGCGGCGCTCTGCACCAACTGCGATGCTTGTCTGGATGCTTGCCCCCGCAGTGCCAATCCCAAAACAGCCACCATGACGGTGGCCGAGGTGCTGGCTTTGCTGCGCCGTTACGGCCCGCTGCTGACTGGCATTACCGTCTCCGGCGGCGAGGCGACCACCCAGCTTCCTTTTGTGGTTGCGCTATTTGCCGCCATCAAGGGGGCGCCTGATCTGGCCCATCTCAGTTGCCTGCTCGACAGCAACGGTTCGCTCGCCGCGACCGGCTGGCTGCGGCTGTTGCCGGTGCTGGACGGGGCCATGCTCGATCTCAAGGGGTGGCGCGATTCGGTGCATCATACTCTGACCGGCTATGGCCGCGAGCGGGTGCTGGCATCGCTGCAACTGCTGGCAAGCCACGGCAAGCTGACCGAACTGCGGCTGCTCCATGTGCCGGGGCGCAGCGATTTTCTGGATGCCGACGGCAAGCTGGAAACGGGTCTGGCCAGCTTTCTGCAGAGCCTGGGGCCAGTGCCCATTCGCCTCAACGGTTTTCGCCATCACGGGGTGCGCGGGGTGGCGACGAGCTGGCAGGAGGCGGACAGGGAGGCCTTGACCCGGCTTGCTGCCGAGCTGAGCGCAAGGGGGCTGGGGCCTGTGTCCCTGCCGGCGATCTGCTGAGGGATCACTGGATTCTAATCAATTGATCGCAAAGGTATTTGGTGTGATTTCTGGGTCGATATCCGGCGAGCAGGTGACCAGTTTGTGGCCTGGATCCGGGTTTTTGGCACTGTGAGTCTCAAGATGACGTAACTGTGATTGCTGTCTATTTGAGCTCTGGGAAGGGGCGGCTAGAATGGGGCATTCGCCCACTATCAACAGACGAACATGAGTGAATCCAACGCCTTATACCGAGTGCAGTTCATTTGCCACAACGAGCGTTACGAAGTCTATGTCAGGGAAGTGAGCCAGGGTCAGCTGTTCGGCTTCATCGAGATCGCGAACTTCGTGTGGGACACTCACACGGCGCTGATCGTCGATCCCAGCCACGAGAAATTGAAGAGTGAATTTGCCGACGTTAACCGCACCATGATTCCCATGCACCATGTGCTGCGGGTCGATCAGGTGCGCAAGCAGGGGGCGGCCCGCATCACAGAGCTGGGCAACAACGTCGCGCCCTTTCCCAGCCCCATCTATACCAGGAAGCCCTGAGGCTTTCTCCTCTCTGCGAGCCTTGCCATGGGGATTGCCTTGGCGAGGCTCGCTTCTCTTGGGGTCGGCAATGGCGCCCGCAGGATCTGCAATGCGTGCCGCCTGGGTGCGCTAACCCAGTTCCCGGGCCAGTTGCAGGATCCGCTGGCGGAACCAGCGCCGCGCCGGCTCTTCACCGGCCGGGCCATACCACACCAGGCTGTGGGTGACGGCGCCATAGTCGAACGGGACCGGGCGGATCACCAGATCCCGGCTCATGACTTGCTCGGCCCAGCCTTCGACGGCGGTGAGGATGAGATCGCTCTGGCGCAGCAGGGCCGCCGCGCTGCCAAAATCCGGCAGGGTGGCGCTGATCTGGCGGCGTACCTGCAACTGGGCCAGGCTCTGCTCGAAGAAGGGGTTGGCCAGTTCCTGATCGCGAATGGCGATATGGCGCCAGCTCAGGTAGGCATCCAGATCCCAGGGCTTGTCCAGCGCCGGGTGGTTCACGCGCAGCAGGCAGACCAGCTTGTCTTCCCGCAGGGTTTCCCATACCAGACCCGGTTGGCGGGGCAGGGGCTGGCTCTGATCGTGGGGCAGGATAACAAAGTCGAGCTTGCCCGCCGCCAACGCAGCCAGACCTTGCTCATCCTTGTTCCAGACGTCGGGGACCAGGCCCGGTACTTCCTGCATCAGCTGGCCCAGAATGGGCCCTATCGGCCAGACCATGCTGCTTTCCCGCAGCGCAAACCTCAGTTGTCCCTGCCAGGTTTCGGGGTCAAAACCACCCTGGCTGGTGAGGTTGTTCAGCTCGCTCAGCAATCGGTGCAGGGTAGGGCCGAGTCGCTCGGCAAAGGGGGTCAGCAACAGCTGGTTGCCCTGGCGGTAGAGCAGCTGATCGCCAAGCAGATCCCGCAACTGGTTGAGGGTCTTGCTGACGGTGGAGGGAGTGGTGCAGAGCCGCTCGGCCGTGCGGGTGACGCTCTGGCTGTCGAGCAGCAGATGCAGGGTGACCAGATGACGGCCTCCCAGCCGGGAAAGTGCGATCACGTCCATAGCGGCTCCAGAAACGGAATGAGGTTCTGGCATTGAGCTGCGGCAGCAGGGTGACCAGATGGCGTGCTCACACTCAGCCGGGAAAGCGCGCTCAGATCCATAGAGACTCCACAGCGAATGAAACAGACAAAAAGCCCCGCTTGAGCGGGGCTTGCACGGGTTAGCCTTTGAGCACGGCGGCCATGGCGTCGGCCACATAGTCGACGTTGCGGCTGTTGAGGCCGGCCACGCACATGCGACCCGAGCGCACCAGGTAGACGGCGAACTCTTCACGCAGGCGGTCAACCTGCTCCGGCGTGAAGCCGGTGTAGCTGAACATGCCGCGCTGGCTGATGAAGTAGCCAAAATCACGGCCAGGCACCTTGGCGCTCAGCACCTCGAACAGCTTCTGGCGCATGGCCTTGATGCGGATGCGCATCTCGCTAACCTCGTCGACCCAGAGGGCGTGCAGGCTGGCATCGTTCATCACGGCCGCGGTGATCTGGCCACCGTGGGTGGGGGGGCTGGAGTAGTTGCGACGCACGGTCGCCTTCATCTGGCCCAGCACCCGGCTCGCCTCTTCGGCATCTTTGCAGATGACCGACAGGCCGCCGCAGCGTTCGCCGTAGAAGGAGAGGTTCTTGGAAAACGAGTTGCTGACGAAGAAGCTGACGCCGGCGGCCACCATGGCGCGGATGGCGTAGGCATCCTCTTCCAGACCATCACCGAAGCCCTGATAGGCGATGTCCATGAAAGGAATTAGATTTTTCTCGACTACCAGCGCAATGACCCTGTCCCACTGGGCAGAGGAGAGATCCACGCCGGTCGGGTTGTGACAGCAGGGATGCAGCAGCACTATGCTCCTGGCCGGCAGGGCGCTCAGGCAGTCGATCATGGCATCAAACTGGACGCCGCCGGTGGCTGCGTCGTAGTAGGGGTAGTCGTGCACCTGGATGCCGGCCCCCTCGAACATGGCCTTGTGGTTGTCCCAGGTCGGATTGCTGACCCACACCTCGGAGGTCGGGAAGTAGCGCTTGAGCAGGTCGGCGCCGATCTTGAGCGCGCCCGAGCCGCCTATGGTCTGGATGGTGGCGATGCGGCCGGCCTTGACCGCTTCATGGTCGGCGCCAAACAGCAGGTGCTGCACCGCGGTGCGGTAGTTGGCGGCCCCTTCCATCGGTTGATAGGGGCGCGGAGCTGGTGCAGCGGCGCGCCGGGCTTCAGCCTGTTGCACGGACGCCAGCAGCGGGATGCGGCCCTGCTCGTCGTAATAGAGGCCGATCCCCAGGTTCACCTTTTGCTCACGGGTGTCTTTGTGGAAGGTCTCGACTAGGGTCAGTATGGGGTCGCCAGCGTAGGCATCGACGTGTTCAAACATGGGGGGTCCTTGCGAAGTGGAATCCAGGGTAAGGGGATCAATGATCGGCGGTCATGATGGCGTAAAGCGGGCGAGGGCTCAAGTCTGAAACGGACCTGCCGTGCACGGCCATGGCCCCCTTTGCTGTAAAGGGTTAGGGTCCGGACTTGCTCCCATGGCTGGCGCCAGTAGCGAGCAGGCCGGTGAGCCTTTACTTCAGGTAGGATCTCAGTACCCGCACCACCTGATCCAGATCCTCCAGCCGCTCTGCCGGGGTGGCCTCTTCGGCGCCGAGATGCTCCCGCATATGACCCTCCAGCACCTCCAGCATCAGGCCGTTGACGGCACCGCGGATGGCGGCGATCTGCTGCAAAATGGCGGCGCAGTCACCCTCCTGCTCCAGTGCGGTTTCCAGTGCACCTGTCTGGCCCTTGATGCGGCGCACCCGCGCCAGCAGCTTCTTCTTGCCGTGAATGGTGTGTGACATGGAGGATCCTCTCGATCAATAAAACTATACTGGGGTATAGTATATTGCATCATCGCCCTCAGGAGAAATCCATGTCATCCCTCGTCTCATCCCACTGCCATCAACCCGTCGTGCACCAGGGTAATCCGCTGGCGGAACAGAAAACCCGCTGGGCCGTGCTGCTTACCGTCATCATGATGGTGGCGGAGATCAGCGGCGGCTGGTTCTACAACTCAATGGCACTGCTGGCGGATGGCTGGCACATGAGTTCCCACGCGCTGGCGCTCGGCCTCTCCGTACTGGCCTATCGCGCCGCCCGCCACTTTGCTCGCGACCACAGATTCAGCTTCGGCACCTGGAAGATCGAGGTGCTGGGGGGCTTCACCAGCGCCTTGCTGCTGGTGGGGGTGGCCGGGTTGATGCTGTTCGAATCTGTGTTCCGGCTGCTGGATCCCAGCCCGATCCACTATCAACAGGCGATCGCCATCGCGCTGGTGGGCCTCTTGGTGAACCTTGCCTGCGCCTGGCTGCTCAAGGACGATCATGGCCATCATCACGGTCACAGCCATGACCACCATCACGGCCATGATCATCATGACCATGCTGATCATCACGGTCATCAGGATCTCAACTTGCGTGCCGCCTACATCCACGTACTGGCTGATGCGGCCACCTCTGTGCTGGCCATCCTGGCGCTGGTGGGTGGCATGCTGTGGGGAGCCGACTGGCTGGATCCCCTGATGGGCATAGCGGGCGCCGTGCTGGTGGCCGTGTGGGCCTGGGGTCTGCTGCGCGACTCGGGCCGGGTGCTGCTGGATGCCGAGATGGATACCCCGCTGGTGGCGGAGATCCGCGAGGTGATAGCCGACTTGCCGGACGCCGAGATCCGCGATCTGCACGTCTGGCGGGTGGGGCAGGAGCAGTATGCCTGCGTACTCTCTCTATTGATGGCGACGCCCATCCCGGCTGGCCAGATCCGTGAGCGGCTCGCCATCCACGAGGAGCTGGTTCACGTCACCATAGAGATCGCCCAGCCCTGATCATTCCCGGTCGGCAACACGAGACATGAAGAAGGGGCCCAGGCCCCTTCTTGTGGTTTGAATCAGTGGTGTTGGCCGTGATCATCGTCCGGCTTGTGCTGCCAGATGGCTCCCAGCAGCAGCTTGAGCAGCAGTTGGGGCGGGTTGTCCAGCAAGGATCCCGACTCCAGCTGCAGGTGGCCATCGGCCCGAAAGCCCAGGCTGGCGTGGACTGTGCCATCTTCGCTACGCACCTGGATGAGACCGCTCAAGGTACCACGCTCCCCAGGCTGGCAGCGCAGGCGCAGCTCGCGCGGCTCCCCCAGCAGGGTGAAGGCTCGGCAGAGGGGCGGTGTGTCTTCATAGTCGGGCCAGTTGAAGAAGTGGTACTGCTCGGCGAGCACGCCCGCCTGCTGGCAAAATTGGTCAAACAACTGCGCGATCGCCTGATACTCCTGATCCAGCCGTTTGGCCTGTTCCTCAATTCGCTTCATATGCCGTGACTCCTTCTCTATCCACTTGATCGGAAATTGATTTTTCCGGTATGGACTCGTCTGTCTGCTGGTATGGGCCGAAAGTGAGGCCGGGTCTGTGAGCCCGATCCAATTTTCGTTATGAAAACGTTATCTTGTTGAAAATGGTTGGTTTTTTTGCCCTGCTGCTCACATTTGAAACGATTGCCGCTGATTAATATGGCACCGCTCGGCAATGACCGGGTACTCGGATATCGAGACTAACTACAGCGGGAATTATAAAAAAATGGATATGAAAAAGACCAAAGTGGCGCTGGTAACAGCCTCACTGCTCGCGCTTTTGTCCGGCTGCAATGACAACAGCTCCTCCCCCTCCACCCCTGGCCCCACGGACGGCCCCGTTGCCCGTCTGCCCAATGTGCAACCCCCTGCCGAGCAACTGGTGGCCGGGCCCGATCAGGCGGTGATCGCCCTGGTGGATACCCAGACCAGCGCGGCACGCGGGGTGGATGGCCCCTTCGCCAACTACAGCCTGCACCTGTGGAACAACGACGCCTGCAATGCCACCGCCGAGAGCGGTCTCAACGCGGGCTGGGATGACAAGGTCAATACCCCGGCGGCGGCCGACGGTTTCGGTCCCAGCTGGGTGGTTCCCCTGGCCAAGCTGGAAGGCTGTATCAACTTTATCGCCCGCAACGGCGATCTGGCCAACCTGACCGGTGCCGACATGAAGGTGGTGTTCAGCGATCACCCGGATCGCACCGTGGCAATCGTCGCGGGCAAGAGCGAGGTCTTCGGCAGTCGTGCCGACGCCTTCACCGCCGCCTTTGGCGTGGCGGGGGCCAGTGCCCATCTGATCGATGGCAGCACCCTGATCTGGCAAGGGGGCAAGGACAAGCCCCATGTGCGCCTCTATTACACTGAGTCGGGCACCATCAAGGCCAATGCGGAAGGGGTATTCGACTTCCCCTACATCACTCTAACGGCTACCAGTCTCACTGCCGAGCAACAGGCCAAGTATCCGCACCTCAAGGATGCCGCCGCCTTCGCCCTGCCAGCGGGGAAAGATCTCAAGCCGCTGCTCAAGGGCGAGCTGGTGGCCATAGGCACTGATGCTGACGGCATACTGCAGGGGGCGACCCTGGTGCAGAGCGCCGGTGCCCTCGATGCCCTCTACGCCGAGGCAGCGAGCAAGCTGGCCTATGGCGCCATCGTCGAGGGGGGCAATGTCACCTTCCGGCTGTGGGCGCCGACTGCCAAGTCGGTCAAGCTGGCACTGTTCGATGACAAGCACAGGGCGCTGGGCGAGCGCACCATGATTCGGGACGAGGCCAGCGGCAGCTGGAGCGTGCAGGGTGGCAGCGAGCTGGTAGGCAAGTTCTACCGCTACGACATCCAGGTCTATCACCCGGTCAGCCGCAAGCTGGAATCCTATCAGGTGACAGACCCCTACTCACTGAGCCTGGCGATGAACTCAGAGTTCAGCCAGGTGGTGGATCTCAACGATCCGGCCCTCAAGCCGGAAGGGTGGGACAGCCTCAAGGCGCCCCACAGCCAGCAGAACCCTGCCGACATCACCATCTATGAGGCCCATGTCCGCGATCTGACCGGCAACGACGACTCCACCCCGGCCGAGCACCGCGGCAAGTTCCTCGGCCTGACCGACAGCGACAGCGTGCCGGTCAAGCACCTGCAGGCGCTGGCCAAGAGCGGTGTCAGCCACCTGCATTTGCTGCCCGTGTTCGACATCGCCACCGTCAACGAGGATCCGGCCAAGGTGGCCAACCTTGCCGATGACTTCAGCAAGCTGTGTCAGGTCAACCCGGAGGTGCAGGGGTCCAAGTTTGGCGGTTACTGCGGTGGTGGCCAGACGATAGAGGCCGTGCTCACTGATCTGCAAGGGGCCGACAGCAAGGAGAACCCCCAGGTACAGGAGCTGTACGGTTATCTGCGCGGGGCGGACTCCTTCAACTGGGGCTATGACCCTTACCACTACACGGCACCGGAAGGCTCTTACGCCACCAACGCCGAGGGCAGCCAGCGCATCCTGGAGTTCCGCGAGATGGTCAAGGCCATCAAGCAGAACATCGGCATGAACGTGGTAATGGACGTGGTCTACAACCACACCAACGAAGCCGGCCTCGGTCCCAAGTCGGTGCTCGACAAGATAGTGCCCTGGTACTATCAGCGCCTCAATCCGGAGACCGGCTCGGTCGAAAACTCCACCTGCTGCTCCAACACGGCGCCGGAACACGCCATGTTCGCCAAGCTGATGGATGACTCTCTGGTGACCTGGGCCCGCGACTACAAGATCGACGCCTTCCGCTTCGATCTGATGGGCCACCACCCGAAAGATCAGATGGTGCAGGCGCTGGCCGCCGTGAAGCAGGTCAACCCCGAGATGTACTTCTACGGCGAGGGCTGGAACTTCGGCGAGGTGCAGGATGACAAGCGCTTCGTGCAGGCGACCCAGAAGCACCTGGGCGGCACCGGCATCGGCTCCTTCTCCGACCGGTTGCGTGATGCGGTGCGCGGCGGCAGTCCGTTTGACGGCGGCGACACCATTCGCAAGACCCAGGGCTTTGGCAACGGCGCTCTGGTGGATGCCAACGAGATGGACGGCGTTGAGTTGGCCACGGCGCTGCACCAATCCGACCTGGTTCGCCTCGGCATGGCCGGCAACCTCAAGGATTTCGTGCTGACTGACAAGGACGGCATGCCGAAGAAGGGCTCCGACATCGACTACAACGGTCAACCTGCGGGTTATGCCCAGGATCCGACCGAAATTCAGAACTATGTCGACAAGCACGACAACCAGACCCTGTTCGACAACCTGATCTACAAGGCGCCGGAAGGAGCCGATCTGGTGCGGATGCAGGGGGTATCGCTGGCCACCGCCATGCTGGGGCAGGGCATTCCGTTTACCCATGCCGGTGTCGAGTTGCTGCGCTCCAAATCCATGGAGCGGGACAGCTACGACTCGGGTGACTGGTACAACCGGGTCGACTACACCCTGGCCGACAACAACTTCGACAAGGGGTTGCCGCGCAAGGACAAGGATGGCGACAACTATCCGCTGATCGAGCAGGTGCTCGGCCAGCACGTCAAGCCGAGCGGGGCCGACATGGCGACCATGGTGGGCTTCTATCAGGAGCTGGCCGAGCTGCGTCAATCCTCCCGTCTGCTGCGCCTTGGCAGCGGCGCCGAGGTGATCAAGCGGGTTGATTTCCGCAATACCGGGCCTGACCAGGTGCCGGGGCTTATCGTGATGACGGTGGATGATGGCGTCAATGCCGGTGCGGATCTGGATCCCGCCATCGAGGGCCTGGTGGTGATGATCAACGCCACCAACCAGCCCCAGAGCATCGGCGACTTCCGTGACGGCAAGGATCAGCCCATCGATCTGAGCACACTGCAGCTGAGCCCGGCCCATCATGCAGGTAGCAGCATCGCCGATGGCGCCGTTGCCAGTGGTGGTCAGTTGACCCTGGGAGCCTGGTCTGCTGCCGTGTTCGTCAAACCGCAGGCCGGTGCCCAGGGTGCGGGTCTGCCGGTGAGCAAGAAGATAGACTTGAGCACGGTTCCGCCGTTTGGTGATACCGCAGTCTATCTGAAGGGCTTCCTCGACGAGTGGGGCAACACCAACCAGATGAGCTTCAGCAGCAACTTCATGTACGAGTTCACCACAGAGGTGACGACCGACAAGCTTGGCACCACCAACGTCAAGATTGCGGACGCCTCCTGGGGGCCGGTCAACTACGGCAGTTGCAATGCCGCTGACAAGCTGGTGGTCGGCACCCCGCTGACCCTGTGCGCCGGTGGATCGACCGGCAACGTCGGGCTCGAACTGGCCAAGGCGGGTAGTTACAAGTTTGTGTTCACGGCAATGAACAAGGACAAACCGACCCTGAGCGTCAGCTTCACCGAGCCGGTGCAGAGCTGCAAGGTGCTGGATACGGTGGCGGGCAATCCGCTCGGCTACAACCTGTTCGTCAAGGGTGAGCTGTCCGGTTGGGCTGCCCAGCCCCAGTATCAGCTGAGCTACAAGGGGATGGACGGCGACCTCGCCATCTATCAGGCCGCATTCAACTACATGGGCACCAGTGAGTTCAAGGTCGCCAATGAAGACTGGAGCAAGGAGTACCTGCTCAACGGCGGTGGCGCTGTCACTGCCGAGACGGGCTACTCTCTCAGCTTCTCCCAGGCTGGCAGTGCCAACAACAGCATCACATTGCCGCAAGGATTGTGGAGCGTGCTGGTGAAGGTTGACCCGGCTGGTACCAAGGCCGGCACCGCCGTCATTCAGGAGTGCAGCGCCAAGTAAGCATACCCATAGAGTCCGGGGCTGGCTCGGCAGCCCCGGGTTGAATTCCACCTTGCCAAGGGTGGGATAACTCCGAGAGAGTAAGCAAAGCGCGACTGCCAACCGGCAGCCGCGCTTTTTCTTTGCAGGTGTCAGGAGAAGGAAGGGGGAAAGAGAAAAGCCGTCCCTGTCGGGGACGGCTTTGCATATGGAGATCTCCCTTGCAGGCTGGATCAGCGCTTGCGCAGCAGACGCAGGGCGTTGGCCGTCACCAGGGCGGTGGCACCGGTATCCGCCAGCACGGCAATCCACAGACCCGTGATGCCGAGCAGACTGGTGACCAGGAAGATGGCCTTGAGTCCCAGCGCCAGCGCTATGTTCTGGTGGATGTTGGCCAGTGCCGCCCGCGACAGGCGGATCATGGCGGCGATGCCGCCGAGCTGGTTGTGGGTCAGCGCCGCATCGGCCGTCTCCAGTGCCACATCTGTGCCGCCACCCATGGCGATGCCAATGTTGGCCCGCTTCATGGCGGGGGCGTCGTTGATGCCATCCCCTATCATGGCGACCTTCTGGCTGGCGGCCAGCTTGGCGATCTCTTCCACCTTGTCTTCCGGCAGCAGGCTGGCGCGCCAGCCCATGCCGAGCTCGTTGGCAATCGCCTCGGCGGCGCGGGGGTTGTCCCCGGTCAGCATGATGCTGCGCAGTCCCAGCCCCTTGAGCTCCGCCAGGGCCGCTGCCGCTTCGGGCCGGATCTGGTCCCGCAGGGCCAACAGGGCCGCCGGTGCTGCGCCCGGCTGGCCGAGCACGACCACCGTCTTGCCCTGCTGCTCAAGGGTGGCTATTTGTGCGTTGAGGGCATTGCTCAGCGAGTCAATCCGGCTCGGTGCCAGCAGTTGCCAGAGGGTGCCGTCGATGCGCCCCTCCACCCCCATGCCCGGCAGGGCGCGCAGATCCCGGGCCGCAGCCAGGGTCAGCCCCTGCTCCTTGGCTTTGGCTACCACGGCGCGGGCCAGCGGATGATGGGATCCCTGCTCTATGGCGGCGGCCAGTGCCAGCAGTTCGGCCTCCGGTTGGTCATTGAGGCTGACCAGTTCGGTCAGTTGCGGCTTGCCCAGGGTCAGGGTGCCTGTCTTGTCAAACGCGACTGTATCGATATGGGCCAGTCGCTCCAGCGCGGCGCCGCCCTTGATCAGGGCTCCCTGCCGAGTCGCCGCCGCCAGGGCGGAGGTGACAGCCGCCGGGGTGGAGATCACCAGGGCGCAGGGGCAGCCGATGAGCAGCAGCGCCAGTCCGCGATAGACCCACTCGTCCCAGCTCTGGCCGAAGGCCAGCGGCGGCACTATCACCACCAGCAGGGCGACCAGCATCATGGCCGGGGTGTACCAGCGGCTGAAGCGGTCGATGAAGCGCTCTATGGGGGCGCGCTGGGTCTCGGCCTCCTCGATCAGGTGCAGTATGCGGTCGATGGCGTTGTTGCCGGGCTCGGACACCACCTCGAGGCGCAGCACCCGATCCGCCGCCAGACTGCCGGCGGGCACCTTGTCACCCTGGCGACGCTCCACCGGAATGGACTCACCGGTCAGGGCGCTCTCATCAAAGGCGCCGAGAGCATCGAGCAAACGGGCATCCGCCGGCAGGCGGGCGCCCGGGGCTATCTCTATGATGTCGCCGGGACGCAGCTGGTCGGCCGCCACCTCTTCCCGCACGTCACCGTCGACCGTGGTGCGGATCCGCAGCGCCTTGTCGGGCACCAGCGCCATCAGGGCCGTGACGCCGGCGCGGGCACGGCCGGCGGCATAGGCCTCCAGATGTTCCCCCAGCATGAAGAGCAGCAGCACCATGGCCGCCTCGGCGGTTTCACCGAGGAAGAGGGCACCCAGCGCAGCCACCGTCATCAGGGTCTCGATGGCGAAGGGGGAGCCGCTCTTGGTCAGGGCCCAGGCCTTGCGGGAGATGGGCCACAGGCCCCAGAGGGTGGCCAGGGTAAACAGCGGCTGACCGAACTCTTTCGGCAGCAGGGCCGCCACCAGCATCAGGCCGGCCAGCGACAGCGGCTGCCAGTATTTGGCGAGCAGGCTCATCTGCGGGCTGCGCCGCCTGGTGTTGTCGTCCCCGGGCTGAGTTGCGTCCTTGAGCCGGAAACCGGCGGCCAGCACGGCGGCGGTGACGGGATCGGGGGAGAGGCCGGGGGCGAGATCCACCACCAGCTTCTCGGTGGCAAACAGCACCCGGGCCTGCTGCACGCCCGCCACCCGGCTGACGGCGGTCTCGATCTTGCGGGCACAGCTGGGGCAATCCATCCCCAGCACCTGCCAGCTGTGGCGGCGACTGTCCTGCTCCGGCGCGATTAACGGCTCGGCGGTGTTGGCGGTTTGCTCATGGTGATCATGATCATGCTGGTCATGGTCATGGTCATGGTCATGGTCATGGTCATGAGGTGGCTGCGTGCTGCAGCAGCGCTGGCTGTGACAGCCTGCTCTGGGGGGCTCTTCATCCCCCGGCGATTCACTCCCCCCCTGATCCTGATGATCATGGGGGGCCTTGCTGGCGCAGCAACTTACCTGTTCGACATTGTCACAGCAGTGGCTGTCGTGCTGATGCTCGTTCTGGCTGGTGGCAGACTTGCTGACGGCCTTGATGGGGGCGGCGGCAGTTTGATGGCTGCAGCAGGATTTGCTCATGATGAGTCCCTCTTGGATGGATCCCGCCGGTGCGAGATCTTCGATGACTGAGGCGAGTGTAAACCTTGGTGTTAAGTCCAAGGTCAAGCCTATTTCTCTTGCTGTCTGAGCCAGCAGGGGCTAGCTGTCCGAGTCTGAATAAAACGCCCTTATATCCTTGTGATTGGCAGGTGTTTGTCACCGCCCGGCGCGCCTATACTGGGGAGCCCTATCCTCCCTCGATAATCAAGGACATAACATGAGCAATTCCGTTACCCTGCAAGGCAACCCCGTCTCCGTCGCCGGTCACTTCCCCGTTGCCGGTGAGCAGGCCAAGCCCTTCTCCCTGGTTGCCAAGGATCTGTCTGACGTGACCCTGGCGAGCTTCGCCGGTCAGCGCAAGATCCTGAACATATTCCCGAGCGTCGATACCCCGACTTGTGCCACCTCAGTGCGCAAATTCAACGAACAGGCCAGCGCGCTGGAGAACACAGTCGTGCTCTGCATCTCCGCCGATCTGCCGTTCGCCCAGTCCCGCTTCTGCGGCGCCGAAGGTCTGGACAAGGTGGTGACCCTCTCCACCTTGCGTGGTACTGCCTTCCTGCAGGACTACGGCGTGGCCTTCTCCTCCGGTCCGCTGGTGGGCCTGACTGCCCGTGCCATCGTGGTGCTGGATGCAGACGACAAGGTGCTGCACAGCGAGCTGGTGGCCGAAGTGGCCGACGAGCCGAACTACGCCGCTGCCCTGGCCGCGCTGTAAGTTTGTGAGTGCAAAAATCCCGCCACGGCACGCCGTGGC
Organism: Aeromonas piscicola; assembly: GCF_000820005.1. Lineage (GTDB taxonomy): Bacteria > Pseudomonadota > Gammaproteobacteria > Enterobacterales > Aeromonadaceae > Aeromonas > Aeromonas piscicola. The sequence goes on from NZ_CDBL01000052.1 coordinate 335,435, forward strand.
GGGATTTTTTATGGATGGCGTCTGGCCATCAGGGCGTGCTGGGTGACGCCGCCGACGCCACTGGCTCGGGATGGGGCTGCCACGCCTCATAAGGGCGATGAAGCCTGGAGTAGATCTCGGTCAACTTGCCGGACGCGGCCAGCCGGTCGATTGCCGTGCCGAGGAAGAGATCCATCTCATCACCCGCCGCCCCCTTGGCGATGATGAAGACATCCTCGAAATCGCCGAAGTGTTCCCGATGAATGTTGGTCAGCCCCAGCTGGCGCAGCATCAGGTCAGCTTCCTCCTGGGCCCATATGAAGGCATCGATGCGGCCGCGCGAGAGCTTGCGCAGTGACTGCTCTATGCTCATGGACCTTTGCAGTGGAATGGGCAGAAAGCCCGGGGTGGCTTCGATCAGCAGATCCCGTTCGGTGGGCTCAACCCCATAGGCCATGTCGGTGGTGACGGGGTGAGCCGTGTTGCTGTAGATGACATGGGTGACTTTGCCAAAGCTGCGGGTACTGAAGCGATAGGGCAGCATATCCGCATCGTGCAGATTGCGGATCGCGGGCAGGCTGAAGTCGGCTTTACCTGCGATGACACCGGCCATGGCACGGGCAATGGGGTATATGGTGATACGGATGCTGACCTCGGGAGACTGTTCATCAATCGCCTGCACCAGATCGACGAAGGGACCCGTCTTGTCGGCGTTGATAAGACCCGGCAGCTCGCCAAGATGGGCATTGAGGATGCGAACCGGTTTGTCCGAAGGCGTGGCCGGCGTGCCTGTCCGGGAGAGGCTCTGGGTGGTCAACCCCAGCAGACCGAGCAGGGTAAACAGCAAGATATAGGTATATCTGGTCATGATCTGGTCACACCCTTGGGTGATGGTTCCAGAAGTGTAGTCTGGGCTGCTCCGGTCATATCGAACCGGGCTCGATTGCAGAGCCCGCGATGGATGAGATTTTACTTATCGCTCCCTGCTCACTAGACTTCGCCTCCCACTTCTTTATTCAGCCGATATCTGCGTAGCCCCATGACCTTTAGCGAACTCGACCTCAATCCCGCCCTGCTGGCGGCCCTGCCTGCCACCCTGCATACCCCGACCCGCATCCAGCAGCTTGCGATACCCGTGGTATTGGCGGGGCAGGATCTGCTGGCGCTGGCCCAGACCGGCAGCGGCAAGACGCTGGCGTTCGGGTTGCCGTTGCTGCAACGGCTGGATCCTGCCTCCAGCCTGGTGCAGGGACTGGTAGTGGTACCGACCCGCGAGCTGGCGATGCAGGTGAGCGCTGCCTTGCAAGGGATCGCCGAGGCGCTGGGGCTGCGCGTCCTGACCCTGTGCGGCGGCGTGGCACAGGAGCGGCAACAGGCCGAATTGGCGCTGGGGCCGCAACTGTTGGTGGCGACGCCGGGGCGACTGCGGGATCTGCTTACTCAGCAAGTGCTGGGGTTGGATGGCCTGCAACAGCTGGTGCTGGATGAGGCGGATCGCCTGCTGGAGATGGGCTTCTTGCCCGACATTCAGTGGCTGATGAATGAGATGCCCGCCGAGCGTCAGACCCTGCTCTTCTCCGCTACCCTGCCTGCCGAGCTGGATGCCCTTGCCCATAGCCTGCTGACAGAACCGACTCGCATTGAGGCCAATCCCCTCAACAGCCTGGTGAACGAGATCGAGGAGCGACTCTATCTGGTCAACAAGAGCAGCAAGGTGCCTGCGCTGATCAGCTTGCTCAAGGAGCAGGCCTGGCCGCAGGTGCTGGTGTTCATCAGTGCGCGGGACGATGCCGACGGCGTGGCCAGGAAGCTGGCCAGGGCGGGGATCCCGGTTGCCGCCCTGCATGGGGAGAAGGAGCAGGCGGTGCGCGAGCAGGCGCTCGACGATTTCAAGGCCGGCAAGGTGCGGGTACTGGTGGCCACCGACCTGATGGCGCGGGGCATACATGTGGAGGCATTGCCTGTGGTGATCAACCTGGACCTGCCCGCCAGCGCCCCCGTTTATGTTCACCGTATCGGCCGTACCGCCCGCGCCGGGTGCGAGGGGCTGGCCATCTCGCTGGTGTGTCACGGCGAGAGCGATATCCTGGCGGCGGTCCGCACCCTCACCGGCCGCGAGCTGCCGCTGGGGGAACTCGCCGGTTTCCCGGTGACCGATCTGCCCGCCAGCGGGGAGGGCAAGCGCCCCCCGCGCGACAAGCAGGCGAACCGCCGTACCGCCAACAAGCGCAGCGTCAAGCAGTTCAAGGGCAAGGCTTAGTTCAAGGATGGACTGCCCGATTGGGCAGTACCAAAGGACGCCGGTTTCACTATGCTCCATGGGTTCAACCACGGAGGGATAGGCAATGGCGAGTTTGGTAATGGGGCCCTTGCTGGGGCTCGAAGCTGAGACGCAATACAGCATCTGTTTTCTGGCGGGGCCCGGCTGCAAGGGTGCCAGCATCAGGATCAACGGCGCCTTGCTGCCTGCCGGCAAGCAGGCGGATACCCCAAAGGGCGGTTTCTGGCGAGCCAGCTGGACGGCAGGTCCGGCCGCCGAGGGGACGAGCGTGGAGTACCAGATCCTGCTGGACGGGGAGCCCGCCCGGGATCTGGCCGGGGACGACCACTGGCAGTTTCATCTGCCGGGGCTGGCGGAGCAGGTGCGCATCGGTTATGCCTCTTGCAACGGTTTTTCCGACTTCAAGCTGCTCACCTCCACGCCCCAACCCTATGTGATGTGGGGCAGGCTTGCCGCCGAGCACGCCGCGCATCCCTTCTCGCTGCTGCTGATGGGGGGTGATCAGGTCTATGCCGACTCCCTCTGGACCACAGTGCCCAGCCTCAAGGCCTGGAACGAGCTGGACAGGACGGAGAAGGTCAAGCGCAAGGCGACCCGCACCATGGAGGAGCAGCTCGATCGCTTCTATTGCGATCTCTACTGCAAGCAGTGGAGCCGGCCCGAGGTGGCCCGCCTGCTGGCCCGGGTGCCAAGCGCCATGATGTGGGATGACCACGACATCTTCGATGGCTGGGGCAGCTATCCCGAGGATCTGCAGGGCTGTGATGTCTATCGGGTCATCTATGCCGCCGCGTCCCGCTATTTCCGGCTGTTCCAGCTGCGCAGCAGCGCCAATGCCTCTCTGCTGGACCCGGTCAATTTGACCCACTACTCCTGGCTGCTCAGTTTTCGGGGCTACCGGATCCTGGCGCTGGACAACCGGGCGAACCGCACCCAGGCCCAGGTGATGAGCCAGTCCCAATGGGATCAGGTCAACGGCGCGCTGGCCGCCTGTGACTCGGGCCACCTGCTGGTGATGGCGGGGGTGCCCGTGGTCTATCGGGATTTCTCCTTCACCGAGGCGGCGCTGGATGCCACCCCCTGGGAAGAGGAGCTGACCGACGATCTCAAGGATCACTGGCGGGCCAAGGCCCATCAGGGGGAGCGGGCGCGGCTCATCATGCGGCTGCTGGACAACGCCCGACTGCGGCGCCAGCAGGATCAGGGCAGCAAGACCCTGATCCTCTCCGGCGACGTGCACGTGGGCTGCCTGGGCGTCATTCAGGACAAGCGGGAAGGGGTCACCAATGTGCACCAGCTGGTCTCCTCCGGCATAGTCCATCCCTGTCCCACCCAGTTTCAGTGGATGGGGATCCTCGCCATGACCAACGACAATCCCGAATACCTCGACGAGAACCGCTTGATACGCGCTGAGCTGATCAAGCCGTTCGGCGCCCCCGTCTACTTGCGCACCCGCAACTTCGCCACCCTGCTGATGGGCAGCGACCACAAGCTGTGGGTCAACTGGCATTGTGAGAACGGGCTGGCTGCCAGCTATCCGCTGGCCTGATGGTCGGACAAACACAAAGGGCCCCAGCGGGCCCTTTTTCTTTTCCACGTCAGGCTCTTTGGGCCGTTTCATGCTCAGGGCTTGCCTTGTTCCCGGGCGAAGAAGTCGCGCCGAAACTGGCCGAGTACCTCCTCTCTGTGCTGCTGCCAGCGCTCGGGATCCGTGCTCCCCTGACTGGCCGCCAGTTGTTGCTCCAGCTCGGCCAGCTGCTGCTGGTAGCGGCCGCGCTGATCCAGCTGCTGCTGACGGGTGGCGGCAAAGGCCAGGCTGGCCTCGGCCCGATCGGCGGGCAGGAAGTGGCGGGCCAATGTCTCCAGCTCCTCGTCTCCCCACAGCTGGCGGGCCTGTTGCAGGCGGGCGTCCGGGTTGAACAGATCCGCCGCCAGATCCGGGTGATCCGCCACCCACTCATCTTGCAAGCGGGTGAGGGTGGCCAGCCGTTCGGCCAGTGCCAGCTGTTCGCTGTCAGCGGCCAACTGCTCCAGAGCTTGGGCGTAACGCCCCTGCAACCGGGTCAGGCTCTCCCCCTCGCTCATCCACTGTGACTCCAGTTCACTCAGGTTGGCGAGGCGATCGGCGAGCGGCTGCTCGCTGTCGCTGATCTCGCTGGCGAGCTGCTGGCTCATCTCCTGCGGCATCTCCCGCCAGCTGGGGGGCGGGGCTGTGGGCTTGCCCCCGCTGGCCTCAGGGGTGAGCCGGGACATGAGGGCCGTCATAGGGGTGGCTGGCACCTGCTGGGCCTGTCGTGCTCCGCGCAGGCTGGAATGTGCCTCGGCCGGCGTCTGTGGTGGCTCATACTGCCAGCCGAGGTTGAGCAGCAAGAGCGAGAGGACTGCCAGGGCCAGGATCCCGTAGCGGCGTTTCATCGGCTGATCTCTCCCTTGACCGGGAAGTGATCGGAGAGGTTGCTGGCGGGCCAGAGGCTGCCATCGCTGCTGCGCGGGATCCAGACGCTGTTGAGGTTATGACTGGCGGCGCCGTACTCCCGGCTCACCACCAGATAGTCCAGGTACTCGACGTTGGCGCCACCCGAAAGGGGCCCACCTGCGTAGGGGTTGATCCTGGGATCGAAAGTGGCTTCGGTGTAACCCCCATAAACAGGCTCATGGGCATTGAGGTTGCTCAGCATGTTGGCGTAGTCGTCGGCGAACTTGCGCTTGTTGACGTTGAAGTCGCCGCCATAGATGACGGTGTCACTGGCCGGGATCTTGAGGCTGGCGGCCAGGGTACGCATTTGGCCGAACTGGATCTGGCGCAGCCGTCTTGCCTCGTCGGTGTCGAAGCTGGCGGTGTGGGTGGCGAACAGATGCCAGGCTTTGCCCCCCTTGATCACCTCGGCATACATGACCCCCTTGTCGGCGAAGCAGTCGGTGCCGGTGCACTGGGGATAGACCAGCTGGGCCTCGCGCACGATTGGGTAGCGGCTGACGATCACCACGCCGCCGTCGTGGATGTTGACCCCCGGCTTGTCGAGCACCTTGGTCTGATAGGGGTACTCTTTGGCCAGCGCCTGCAGGAAGCCCTCGCGGCGGCCGTCGAACACCTCTTGCAGCAGCAGGGCGTCATAACCCTTGAGATGGTCTGGTAGCAGGGTCAGCCGCTCGCCTATGCTGGAGGCGATCACCGGCAGCGCCCAGACGTTGTAGCTGGCGACCTTGAGCTTGCTCTCCGCCGGTTCCGGCTGTTCCCGTGGTTGTGGCGGCGTCAGCATGTAGTGCAGATCGTCGTAACGGCCGGTGAATTTGGCGGCAAAGGCCAGCTCCTGCGGCCCCTGGGTACGATGCAGGGCGCGGTCGCTCTGCCAGCCCGAGCTGGCGGTCGGGGTGTCGCCACCGTGCTGCAATGTGGTGTTCCACCAGGTGCCCTCCATCAGCTGGTTGAGGCGATAGGTGTCGCCCCCGGCCGTGGTGACACGGGTTTCGAACAGATAGCTTTTGCCCGCCTTCACCCCCTCGTAGCGATTGAAGCTGAGCACCATGGCGCTTTCCCAGGGGCCCAGCTCCGTTCTGTGCTGGATCCATTGGCTGCCCGCTTGCAGCTGGCCGCTGCCGCTCTGGCTGATTGCCAGCTGCAAGGGTTCCGGGCCGTTGTTGGTGAGGTAGACATCGGTATCGGCCAGCGCCAGCAATGGAAACTGGCTGACCAGCAGCAGGGCGGCATAACTGAGGGGCTTGTGCATCATTAAGTCCTTTTGGTTGAGGCACGATGGAAAGTGACTGTTATGGCGGGCAGAGAGGTCATTTCATTTACATTTTTGTTACAAATAAATGAAAGGCCCCATATGGGGAGAGGGGGGACATTGAGGGGAAGGCTGCGGGTCAGTGGCCGTTCAAGCGGAGGATCTAGATCAGGCTTGGCAATCAAGGGGGCGCGTACCGGTCGGCACGCACCCCGGGTGACGGGTCAGTGGCGGAACTGGTTGATCAGGCGGGAGAGGGCATGCAGCCGCTCCACCAACAGCGTGATGCCGTCCAGGGCCTGCCTGCTGTTGTCGGCTGTGTGGCTGGCCAGCTGGTGGATCTGGTGGATGCCGTGATCCAGGGTACTGGTGACATCCGCCTGCTGGCTGACGGCCTGGGCAATTTCGTCGCTGGTGTGGGTGACCTGGGTCAGCATGCGGTTGATCTGGTTGAGCACCTCGGCTGTAGTGCTCACGTGCTGCTGGCAACGCTCCGAGGTCTGGGCCCCCTGGGTCATGCCATCAGCCAGCTGGCGGGTGGTCTGCTGCAGCGCCTGGATCATCTCGTGGATCTCGCCGGTGGAGCTGCGGGTCTTCTGGGCCAGTGCCCGTATCTCGTCGGCCACCACCGCAAAACCGCGCCCCTGCTCACCGGCCCGCGCCGCCTCTATGGCCGCATTGAGGGAGAGCAGATTGGTCTGATCGGCGATCTGGCTGATCACCGCCAGGATCCCGCTGATCTTCTGGCTGTCGCCGGTCAGCTGCGCCAATACCTGATGGTTGGCATCAAGTTCTTCATGCAACTGATTGACCGATGATTGTGTGGTCGCCAGCGCCTGCAATCCCTCGGCCGATACCTGTTGTACCTCGCCCACCAGGGCGTTGGCTTGATGGGCGCTGTTGGCCACGTCACGGATCGACTGGCTCATTTGCGTGATGGCGGCGGCCAGCTGCTCGCTCTGGGCCCGCTGCTGTTGCAGGTGGGTGTCTATGGTCTGGATATTGCCCCTGTCATCCTCGGCGGCCTGCAGTATCTGCTGGTTGGTGTCGGCGCTGCGCCCCACCACCGCCTTGAGCTCGGCCCGCTTCATGCGCAGGGCCAGCTCGAGAGCCGCCAGTGTGTCCCGCCGTTTGGTGTAGAGCACCTGACAGAGCGGGGTGCCCATCTCCTCGCCTGCCGTGGTGGCCAGGCGGTTGAGCCGCTGTTGCAGCCGCCAGCCGTGGATCATCTGAGCCAGCAGGGTCGTTGTGCCAATAACCCCCCACAAGGGATGGCCAGTAACGAGGGCCGTCAGCAGGGCGAGCAGGGCCGTGCCGGAGAGGAGCAGGGTGAGCTGGCCCGGCTCCAGCGTGAGCCGGCTCAGCCAGGGCAGCGCCTTGCCCGCCCGGATGCGGGCGTAGAGCTGCTCAGCCCAGGCGATGTCCTGTTCGCTCGGACGGGTACGCACCGACTGGTACTCTATGATCTGCCGCTGGTCGTTGAGGATCGGTGTGACGTAGGCGTTGACCCAGTAGAAGCTGCCGCTCTTGGCGCGATTCTTTACCAGTCCCATCCAGCTCTTGCCCTGGCGCAGTCGTTGCCACATGTCGGCAAAGGCGGCCTTGGGCATGTCGGGGTGACGCACCAGATTGTGGGGAACCCCCTCCATCTCGTCGGCGTTGTAACCGGCCACCTCGCAGAAGTGCTGGTTGGCATAGGTGATGTGGCTGGCGGGATCCGTGGTCGAGATCAGTGATAGATGGTCGGGGAAGCGTATCTCCCCCTCCCGTTGGCTTGTGGTCATGTGAGCATCCTAAGTGAGCCAAGTAACTGATAGTTTTGTTTTTATTTTTTGTGGTGGTTACCTGCCCATTTTATGGAGCAAAGATGACGCTATCTTGGCTTGGGTCAATTAATCGACACGCGAGCCTGGCAAAAAAGTGCAGATAGAAAATTTGAATCGAACGGACAGATCGCAGGCAGGGGGCGGAGGAAGGGAAAACAAGGGCGCCCCGGGCGGGGCGCCTGGGATCAGCGGCTGGCCAGGGGGTAGGTAAAGAGGGCCAGATGGGCGAAGTTGAACAGGAAGTGGATCGCGATGGCGACGCTCAGGCGACCACTGAACTGGAACGCCAGGCCGTAGCAGGCGCCCGCCAGGGCGGCAAACAGCATCAGCAGCGGGCCGCCGGCCAGGTGGGCTGCGCCGAACAGCAGGCTGGCCACCAGGATGCCGAGCCAGAGCCGGCTGCGAGCGGCCACCCCTTGCTGGATGAAGCCGCGAAACAGCGCCTCTTCCGCCACGCAGGTGAACAGCAGATTGTTGAGGGCAAACAGCCACCACCAGTAGGGAAGGCCCGCTTCGGGCTTGAGCGCCCCCAGTTGCCAGGCGGTGATCAGCAGGGCCGCCAGCGGCAACAGCAGCAGGGCCAGCGCTCGCCAGCGGATCGCACCGCCTTGGCCGAGCAAGGCGGGCCAGGCCATCAGCAGGCCGAAGAAGACCAGCGGCTTGTCCAGGTTGAGGTACATGTTGAAGGGCACGCTGGCGGGACCGGCCTGCACCTGATCCAGCACCTTCAGATTACTGAAGCCGGGGATGAGGTGCAGCATCAGCGCTATGGCCCACAGCAGTACCAGGGTCAAGGCTGCACCACGCCAGGGCTGGGGCAGGTTGGGGGTGCGCCAGGCCAGCAACAGGCCCGCCAGCGTGATCAGCAGGGCGGAAGGGCTGAGGTGGTCTAGGTAGAGGGCGGCCAGCAGGGCGACCCCCAGCAGGATCAGGCCGGGCAGGCGTTGCCGGGCCAGACAGAGCAAGACGGCCAGCGCCAGTGCTCCCCAGATGAGCGAATCAGGTAGAGGTAACATTGAGTCTCCAAGGCCGATAAAAGTCCCGCACCTTAACAAGTCGTCACATCATGACACAAGGCTTAATAGGCTGGTCGGATCCCTGCAAGGGTAAGTCTGCGGCGGGGAGCTGCCATGAAAAAGCCGGAGCTGAGGCTCCGGCTTTTCTGATACGGCATTGCCAGGTTGGGGGCGTTTTAGCGACCCGCCCCGGCAATCACCCGGGATTTATCGACCGGATTCGGCGATGACGCGGGCTATGATGTCGGCACGCTTGGTGGCTTCCAGCTCGCCCAGGGCGATGAGGCCGGCCTTGAAGATGACGTTCTTCGGCAGGCTGACGTCGTCCAGGGTGGTGATGGCTTCGACGTGCAGGCCGTTCAGACGGCTGGCATCGCGCGGGCTCAGGTTGACCTGAGTGTTCATCACCTGCTTGCCTTTCTTCTTGGCAGGCACGGCCTGTTTGGCCTGGTCCTGCTCGTCTTCCGGCTGTTCTGGTTGTTCGCCGTCAAAATCGTAAATAGACATAGTCAATCCTGTTGGGTTGCAAGGGGCATGCTCGCCCGAAATGTGGGTATTCAGCCCATATCCTCGTTGCGGATAAAGGCGCGCCAGGAGCCGAGCACCTGGGCAAAGTCTTCCAGTCCGCACATGGCCAGCTGCTCATCATCGTAGTAGGCGAGATCGTCGAGATCCTCATCCAGCTCGATATTGAGGACGTTGGCTTTCACCTCGGCTTCCTCATGGGTGAGCAGCAGTGAATAGTCACCGCCGTGCAGCAGGTATTCCGTGCGGGTGCGATTGGACAGCTGGTCGATGATGGAGAAGAGCTCGTCGAGCTTCTCCTCATCCTTGCCAACTTCATCGATCAACCACTGACCGATGGCCTCATGGCCCATGGAGAACCGAGCGCGATAGCCACCGAACGGGTCGCGGCGAAATTCATAGTCCATAGCGGAGTCCATATCGGAAGGATGAAGCCACCACGCCACACAGCGGCATAACGCCAGATCCATGATCCATGGTGGGGCACATATAGCGTAAAGTGACCTATTCTAGCGATCCCTCCCGCGCTTGTCTTGATGATGTGGGATCTTTGCACGTCGGCCCTTGTGATTGTGGGCCACCAGGCGTCATGCCAGCTTGTTGTCCGGAGATGTTATGCAGCTAAACGATACCCTGGCCCGTCAGATAGTGAGCCGGGCGATGAAGATACTGTCGTTCTCGGTCAACGTGATGGATGAACACGGTTTGATCATCGCCTCCGGCAATCCCGAGCGCCTGCATCAGCGCCACGAAGGGGCCGTGCTGGCGCTGACCGAGAACCGGGTGGTGGAGATAAGCGAGGCGACCGCCCAGCAGCTCAAGGGGGTGCGTCCCGGCATCAATTTGCCCATTGCCTATCAGGGGGAACTGCTCGGGGTCATCGGCATCTCGGGTGATCCGGACATCGTTCGTGCTTACGCCGAGCTGGTGCGGATGACGGCCGAACTCATTCTGGAGCAGGCAGCGCTCACCGAGCAGTTGCAGTGGGACAAGCGCCACAAGGAGGAGCTGGTATTGCAGCTCATTCGTGGTGAGGGGCGGGTCGATCAGCTGCAACAGGCGGCCCGTTTCCTCGAGCTGGATCTGGACCAGCCTCGGGTGGTGGCCGTGCTGGCGCTGGAGGAGGCGGATCCCGCCCGGCTGCGGGAGCTGGTGCATCTGCTGGAAAATCCGGAGCGGGACAATCTGGTGGCCATCAACGGCCTCGACGAGATAGTGGTGCTCAAACCGGCCCAACTGAGCGAGGGTGTCTGGCAATCGGAGCAGGAGCGCAGCCGCATCAAGCAGTTGCTGGCCCGCATTCCCCACTTCAAGGTACGCATCGGGGTGGGTGATTACTTCGGCGGCATAGATGGTCTGGCACGCTCCTACCAGACGGCGCGGGATACTCTGCGCCGGGGCATGCGGCAGGCTCCGCGCAAGCAGGTCTACTTCTTCGAGGATTACCGGTTGCCGGTACTGCTCGGCAGTCTGGCGGACTCCTGGCAGGCGGATCAGCTGCGGGCCCCCTTGCTCAAGCTGGCGCAGGAGGACACAAAAGGAACGCTGCAAAAGACGCTGCGCCAATATTTCTTGCAGGATTGTGATCTGCATCCCTGTGCCGAAGCCCTGTTCATTCACCCCAATACACTGCGCTATCGGCTGACCCGGATCGAGCAGATAACCGGTTTGAATTTCAACAAGTTAGACGACAAGTTCCTGCTCTACCTCGGGCTCAATCTCGACAGCTGATTTGTTGTAACGAACAAAAAATCTCTCTTTAAAGAGACCTTATTTGGCTTTTCAGCCAACGCATTCCGATCCCGGATCACCATAATGGCCACCACTCACTCCCATTCAAGGTGCCCGTCATGATCCCTGTATCCGCGCTCGGCGCTCTCGCCGCGCTCTCCATCGCCATCTTCCTCATTCTGAAGAAGGTGCCGCCCGCCTACGGCATGATAGTCGGCGCCCTGGCCGGTGGCCTGATCGGCGGGGCCGATCTGACCCAGACGGTCGCCCTGATGATAGGTGGCGCCCAGGGGATCACCACGGCCGTGATGCGGATCCTGGCGGCCGGTGTGCTGGCGGGCGTGCTGATCGAATCGGGCGCGGCCACCACCATCGCCGAGACCATAGTCAAGAAGCTGGGCGAGACCCGCGCCCTGCTGGCGCTGGCGCTCGCCACCCTGATCCTGACTGCGGTCGGCGTCTTCGTGGACGTGGCCGTCATCACGGTTGCCCCCATAGCGCTGGCCATAGCGCGCCGTGCCGACCTCTCCAAGGCGGCCATACTGCTGGCCATGATAGGCGGCGGCAAGGCGGGCAACGTCATGTCCCCCAACCCGAACGCCATCGCTGCGTCCGATGCCTTCCATCTCCCCCTCACCTCCGTCATGGCGGCCGGCATCATACCAGGCCTGTTCGGGCTGGTGATGGCCTACTGGCTGGCCAAGCGTCTGAACAACAAGGGCAGCAAGGTCGCCGCCGACGAGGTGGTGAGCTTCAGTGGCAGCAAGCTGCCCGGCTTTGCCGCCGCCATCAGTGCGCCCCTGGTTGCCATACTGCTGCTGGCCCTGCGTCCGCTGGCCGGTATAGTGGTGGATCCGCTGATTGCCCTGCCCCTTGGCGGCCTGGTCGGGGCCCTTATGATGGGCAAGTTCAGCAAGGTGAACCAGTTTGCGGTCTCGGGTCTGGCCCGCATGGCGCCGGTGGCCATCATGCTGCTGGGTACCGGTACCCTGGCGGGCATCATTGCCAACTCGGGTCTGAAGGATGTGCTGATCAGCGGCTTGACCGCCTCCGGTCTGCCCTCCTACCTGCTGGCCCCCATCTCGGGCGCTTTGATGTCGCTGGCGACCGCCTCGACCACGGCCGGGACTGTGGTGGCTTCCAACGTGTTCAGTTCCACCCTGATCGAGCTCGGCATCAGCAGTCTGGCGGGGGCCGCCATGATCCATGCCGGTGCTACCGTGTTTGACCACATGCCCCACGGCTCCTTCTTCCATGCCACCGGTGGCAGCGTCCACATGGGCGTGGGGGAGCGCCTCAAGCTCATCCCTTATGAAACAGCCGTCGGTCTGACCATAGCAGCCGTCTCCACCCTGATGTTTGGCGTGTTTGGTCTCGCCTGAGGAACTGATATGAAAATTGTTATCGCACCGGATTCATTCAAGGAGAGCCTGAGCGCCATGGCGGTGGCCGATGCCATCGAGGCGGGTTTCAAGCAGGTGTTGCCAGAGGCCACCTACATCAAGTTGCCCATGGCCGATGGCGGCGAGGGCACAGTGCAATCCCTGGTGGATGCCACGGGTGGCAGCATACTGCCGTTTTATGTGACAGCGCCGCTCGGCAACCAGGTGCAGGGCTTCGTCGGCCTGCTGGGGGATGGCGAGCGCGCCGTCATCGAGATGGCGGCGGCCTCCGGCCTGCACCTAGTCCCCCCCGAGCTGCGCAATCCGCTGCACACCTCCAGCTTCGGTACCGGCGAGCTGATCCTGGCAGCCCTCGACATGGGGGTGAAACACCTGATCCTCGGCATAGGCGGCAGTGCCACCAACGATGGCGGTGCCGGCATGATCCAGGCGCTCGGCGGCAAGCTGCTGAGAAGTGATGGCACCCCCATAGCACCGGGCGGCGCCGGGCTGGCGGAGCTGGCCACCATAGACCTGAGCGGGCTGGACTCCAGATTGGCCAGGACCACCATAGAGGTGGCATGTGATGTGGACAATCCGCTGTGCGGGCCGAAAGGCGCCTCCGCCGTGTTTGGCCCGCAGAAGGGGGCCAACGCCGACATGGTGGCCCAGCTGGATGCCAACCTCTCCCACTACGCCGACCGCATCGAGCACGCTCTCGGCTGCCAGGTGAAGGAGATCCCGGGGGCCGGCGCCGCCGGTGGCATGGGGGCGGCCCTGGTGGGTCTGCTTGGTGCCGAGCTCAAGCCCGGCATCCAGATCGTCATAGCGGCGCTGAAACTGGCCGAGGCGGTGGCCGATGCGGATCTCGTCATCACGGGGGAGGGGCGTATCGACAGCCAGACCATTTATGGCAAGACGCCAATCGGTGTCGCACGCTGCGCCAAGCAGTTCGGCAAGCCGGTGATAGGTATTTCGGGCTGCCTCACCGACGATTACGGTGTGGTGCACGAACACGGACTGGATGCGGTGTTCGCCGTGGTCAACCGTGCCATGTCGCTGCCGGAGGCGCTGGCCACTGCCACCACCAACCTGCAGCTCACGGCCCGCAACGTGGCCGCGCTCTATATGCTGCGACGCTAACCCTCTTCTGGCCGGTGCCTGGCGCCGGCCAAACCCTGCCCCGTGTCGCGGTGATGACCGGTATCTGTTGCCGGTCTGCCCGAAACACCTTGCCGATCTGTCGATCGGCTTTTTTCATTATCCTGCTGTATCCCCACCGCTTTTCTGCGGTTTCTGTGTTCCGGTTGCGCACTTTGCGGCATAGTGATCCCCCATAGTACAAGGAGCAACCCATGATCTTGCTGACCCTGGGGGTACTGCTGTTTACCCTTATCCACCTCTATCCCTGCTTCGCCGCTGCCCACAGGGACCGCCTGCGCGAGCGGCTGGGGGAGAATCGTTACAAGGGGCTCTTCTCGCTGCTGGTGTTCGTCGCTTTCGGCTTGATTCTGGCTGGCTGGCGTTCGTCCAGCCCCATGCCGCTCTACTTTCTGCCCGCCTGGGGCCCGACCCTGATGATGGCAGCAATGCCGGTCGCACTGATCCTGTTCTTCTCCGGCCAGGGGCCCAATCACCTGCGGCGCTGGCTGGTGCATCCCCAGCTGCTTGGCACCCTGATCTGGGCCGGCGCCCATCTGGCGGTCAACAGCGAGGCCCGCTCCCTGGTGCTGTTCGGTGGCATAGGTCTGTGGGCGCTTGTCAGCATCATCTGGATTTCGGTACGGGACTGGCAGCGTCATCCCCGTCCCGCAGCGAACTGGGTTGGTACTGGTATCAGTGTGGGAGCTGGACTTGCGGTCACGGCTGTCTTGATCTTCTGGGGTCATGGCTGGCTGACCGGCATACCCTTGCGCTAAATGATGGGGATGAACCGGCTGCGCCACCTGTGCGTATGACGCTCATCTGTTCAAAAGGAGTTGCCCGATGAAATGGTTCACTCTGTTATTGCTGCTTGGTGTTGGGACGGCCTCCGCTGCCTGTCCTGATTATTTCAATGTGGAGCAACGGGAGCTCAACAGCACCCAGCGCCACAACCTCTGCCAGCTGACCGAAGGCAAGGTGGTGCTGGTGGTAAACACAGCGTCTTATTGCGGCTATCGCGGCCAGTTTGGGAATCTGGAGACGCTTTACCAGACCTACAAAGACAAGGGGCTGATAGTGCTGGGTTTTCCGTCCAACGACTTCTGGCAGGAGTCGGGGGATGAGGACAAAACCGCCGCTGTTTGCCGCCGTGACTACGGGGTGACCTTCCCCATGTTCAACCGGCTGGCGGTACGCGGTGACGATGCCAGCCCGCTCTACAAGGGGTTGGCCGCGGCCGCGGGCGAGGCGCCGGGCTGGAACTTTCACAAGTACCTGATAGGGCGCGATGGCAAGCTGGTCGCGAGTTATGGTGCGAATCAGAATCCGGCCGACGATCCCCTGCAAAAAGAGGTCAAACGGGCGCTCGGACTTTAGGTCTACCCCGCTGCGGGCCGCTCTGGAATAATGGAGGCCCGCTCTCCTATCTGGTAATCCCGTGCTGCAACGTCTGCCCCAAATGGTGATCTTCGATGCGCTGGTCCGTGAACAGGGCATCTCGGCGGCCGCGCGGCGGCTCGGCGTCTCCAAATCCCACATCAGCAAGCAGCTGGCCCAGCTTGAGGCCGAACTCGGTGCCCAGCTGGTGCAGCGTACCACTCGCCGCTTCTCCCTGACCGAACTCGGCCAGGAGTATGCCCGGCATTGCCGCGCCCTGGTGGCGGTGGCGCTGGAGGCGGACTCCATGGTGGCGGAGCGCCGTGGCAAGGTGAGCGGAATTCTGCATCTGGGGGTCGGTCAGTCGTTTGGCCGGCTGCACGTGATCCCGCGCCTCAAGGCGTTTCAGGATCGTTACCCGGAGCTGGAGCTGGAAGTCTCCCTGTTCGATCACAGAACCAACCTGGTGGATGAGGGGCTGGATCTCTGGATCACCACCTATGAAGACAAGCCAGAGGCGCTGGTGGGACAGCGGCTGGCGGACATTCACTTCGTGCTGGTGGCCTCGCCGGATTATCTGCTGAGCCACGGCACCCCGCTGCACCCAAGAGATCTGGCCCAGCACAACTGCATCACCTACCAGAGCCGGGAGCGGCGCTACCACGAGTGGTCGTTTCGCCAGGGCAAGGAACGCCAGACGGTGCAGGTGGCCGGCAACTACCGGGTGGATCTGGCGGAGGCGGTGCGCGATGCCGCCTTGGCCGGGCTCGGCATCGCCTATGTCGCCAACTACTTGCTGGACAAGGAGTTGCAGTCCGGTCAGCTGATCCCCCTGCTGCCCCAGTGGCGACCGAACCAGAAGATGGCGGTGCACGCCGTCTACGCCAGGCGCGAACATCTGGATCCCAAGATCCGGCTGTTCATCGATTTCCTCAAGGAGAGCTTCGGCCCCAATCCCTATTGGGAGCAGCGACTTGCTCCCTGGCTAGGCGGTAAATTGTCCGGTGCGGAGGAATGATCGTTTCCATATAAGAACGCTGGCTTTCGCGTGATACCAAAATTGAACCAAATCAGCAGGTTGGCGCAACCGGTATCGTGCAAACGTTTTTGCTAACAGGGCTGTAACCAAGCGGGCTTGCAGTGGCGGAGCATGGGGCGCAGAATCCGCGCCCATCTTTTGCCCCCCTTGATGGAGTCCCTATGATAGCCCTGCTCGGCATACTGAGTATCCTGGCCCTGGCCGTGCTCTGCTCTGATAATCGTCGTCGTATCCCGTTGCGAACAGTGGGACTCGCCCTCTGCCTGCAAGTCCTCTTCGCCGGCCTGGTGCTCTGGCTGCCTGCCGGTCAGCATGTGCTGAACGGGGTCAGCGAGAGTGTCAGCAGCGTGATCGGTTACGGTCAGGAGGGGATCGCCTTCCTGTTCGGCGATCTGGCCAAGTTCAAGCTGGGCTTCATCTTTGCGTTCAACGTGCTGCCGGTCATCATCTTCTTCTCCGCGGTGATTGCCATCCTCTACCACATAGGCCTGATGCCGCGGGTCATCGCCCTGCTGGGCGGCGGTCTGCAGAAGCTGCTGGGTACCGGCCGTGCCGAGAGTCTCTCCGCCACCGCCAACATCTTCGTCGGCATGGTGGAAGCACCGCTGGTGGTCAAACCCTACCTCTCCAAGATGTCTGACTCCCAGTTCTTCGCCGTGATGAGCTGCGGCCTCGCCTCCGTGGCCGGCGGCACCCTGGTGGGCTATGCCAGCATAGGGGTAGAGCTGAAATACCTGATAGCTGCGGCTTTTATGTCGGCCCCCGCCGGTCTGGCGATGGCCAAGATCCTGGTGCCGCCCGGAATCGGCGAGGTGGATCACCATCAGGACGTGGAGATCCCTCGTGCGACCAATGTCATCGAAGCGGCGGCCGATGGCGCCATGGCTGGCCTCAACATAGCGGTCGCGGTCGGTGCGACTCTGCTGGCCTTCGTCGGGGTGATCGCCATGCTCAACGGCCTGCTGGGCTGGGCCGGTGATCTGGTGGGGCTGGAGCTGAGCTTCCAGATCATCCTGGGCTGGCTGTTCGCCCCCGTCTCCTGGCTGATCGGCGTGCCATGGGATCAGGCCCAGGCCGCTGGCGCCCTGATCGGGACCAAGATAGTCATCAATGAATTCGTCGCCTTCATCGCCCTAGTGCAGGATCAGACCCTGAACGAATCGAGCAAGGCCATAGTCACCTTCGCCCTGTGCGGTTTCGCCAACATCTCCTCCATGGCGATCCTGATCGGTGGTCTGGGTGCCATGGTGCCGGAGCGCAAGTCATTCATCGCCCGTTACGGCATGCGCGCCATACTGGCGGGTGTGCTGGCGAACCTGATGAGTGCCTCGCTGGCGGGGCTGTTCCTCGCCCTCTGATTGCCCTCGAAACTGGCACCTTCCGGTCAGAGCCCGCTTCGGCGGGCTTTTTTGTGGCCGCGTTCAGGCAAAAAAAAGCGCCTCAGAGGAGGCGCGGGGAAAAAGACAGATTGGAAGCGTCACATGGGTGCCACTTGAATGAGGGATGAGCCATGCCATCCAAGTGTGAAGCCATGATGCCTGACCCTGTCTGAAGCCCTTCTGAGGCGATTCTTCATACTGTATTCATTTTGCTAAACGCGAAACGGGGCCAACCCAGCGGCTGAAGTCCGAGTTTTTCAGGGATGCCGCTGTTGGCAGGGGGTCAGCCTGAATGAACCGTCAGTTTGCTGCTCCAGAGTCAGCAGCCAGTGTTTTACAGGGATGCCGCTGCCATCCCATCAGGGGTCAACTCGAATGAAGTGGCGGTTTGCTGCTCCAGTGCCAGCAGCCAGCGTTTGATGGGGATGCCGCCGGCATAACCGGTCAGCTGGCCGCTGCGCCCAATCACCCTGTGACAGGGCACTATGATGCTGAGGGGATTGCGACCATTGGCGGCGCCAACCGCCCGTACCGCCTTGTGGTTGCCGATGGACTGGGCTATTTCGAGATAGCTGACGGTTTCGCCGTAGGGAATGTCGCACAGGGCGCGCCATACCGATTGCTGGAACGGGGTGCCTTTGGCGGCGAGCGGCAGCTCGAAACGCTGCAGCCGGCCGGCGAAGTAGGCGGCGAACTGCTCGACGTAGGGCGCCAGCGCCAGATCATCCTGACGCCACTGAGGGGCTGGCATGATGGGGCGCTCACCCTGCATGAACTCCACGTGGCGCAGGCCATCCCGATCGATGGCGATGAGCAGGGGGCCGTGGGCGCTGTCGCAAAAACTGTATCTCATCTTCTCTCATCCTTGGCGTGGGCAAGTCGTAAGGCTGGCGGTATTACTCCAGCACGGGTTTGCCGCGGGCCGACTTGATGTCGCCCTTGCGCTTCTTGGCGTCGACCCGCTTGCGCTGGGAACTGCGGGTCGGCTTGGTGGCATGACGGGCCTTGGGGCGCCAGGCGGCTTTTTTAAGCAGCTCCACCAAGCGGCTCATGGCCTCCTTGCGGTTCATGTCCTGGCTGCGATGGGTCTCGACGCGGATCTGGATAAAACCGTCGTGTACCCGGCTGTCGCTCAGCTTGTCGAGCCCCTCCTTGTAGAGATCCGGCAGGCTGGGGGAGCTGCGGTAATCGAAGCGCAACCAGACGGCCGAGTCGGTCTTGTTGACGTGCTGGCCGCCGGCACCCTGAGCCCGCATGGCTTGAAACTGCAGCTCATGCCAGGGCAGGGTCACGCTGTTGGAGATGACTAACATACTGCTGTGCTCTTGTTTGGTGCATCGGGAGAGGCTGGTTCAGCTTGGTGCCTCATTATGGGGCGAGATGCGCTCCCTTGGTGATGTTGGGGGGTATCTATCCCGGATAAAAACACTATCCTTTTGAAATTAAACAATAAAAAGACTTGGCACAAGAATTGATTCCCAATTCATGACATACCATGGATTGGGAGCAACCAGATGAAGCTGATTACTGCGATTATCAAGCCGTTCAAGTTGGACGATGTGCGCGAAGCCGTCGCCAACCTGGGGGTCGAGGGTTTGACCGTGTCCGAGGTCAAAGGGTTTGGCCGCCAGAAGGGGCATACCGAATTATACCGGGGAGCCGAGTACCAGGTCGACTTCTTACCCAAGGTGAAGCTGGAAATAGCGACGGCCGATGACAATGTCGAAGGTGTGATAGAGGCGATCTGCAAGGCGGCCTACACCGGCAAGATCGGTGACGGCAAGATCTTCGTCTACGACCTGCTGCAGGCGGTGCGCATTCGTACCGGCGAGAGCGATGACGAGGCGCTCTGATCCCTTGCGCCTGATGCCGGTTTGAGCAAGGGCACTCTGTTGCGGATTGGCCAGACCGGACAGATTGCCGATGTGAAGTCGCGGATAGACTCCATGGTGGGGCTGGATAGGATTCTATCCGGCCCTTTTGTTTGCACGGCGTTTAAATATGTGATCCCGCACTCGATGTTTTCTTGATCCCGCTGTCGAGGCCAATGCAAAATACAAACAGCAATGGTTATCACTCGATATAGCAACTCAAGGAATGGATGATGAAAATGAAGATGCTGGCTCTGGCTTTCTCGACTCTGGCTGCTCAGGGCGCGTTGGCGGCAGGGGAGGTGAACGTCTACTCCAGCCGTCAGGATGAGCTGATCAAGCCCATCATCCAGCAGTTCGAGAAGGAATCGGGTATCAAGGTCAACGTAGTGTTCGCCAAAGAGGGGCTGAACGAGCGTCTGGAGCGGGAAGGCAAGCTCTCCCCGGCCGATCTCATGCTGACCGTCGACATCAGCCGGCTGACCGATCTGGTGGACAAGGGGCTGGTGCAGCCGGTGGACAGCAAGATACTGCAGGAGAATATCCCTTCCATCTATCGTGACCCGGAGAATCGCTGGTTCGCCCTGACCACCCGGGTGCGCGCCATCTATTCCAGCAAGGAACGCCTCGGCAAGCTCGACACCATCAGCTACGAAGATCTGGTCAAGCCTGAATTCAAAGGGAAAATTTGTACCCGCAGCGGCAAGCATGAGTACAATGTGGCGCTGGTTTCCTCCATGATCGCCCATCATGGCATGGCGGATGCCAAGACCTGGCTGGAAGGGGTCAAGGCCAACCTGGCGCGCAAGCCGCAGGGCAACGACCGGGATCAGGTCAAGGCGATCAAGGATGGCATCTGTGACCTGTCGCTCGGCAACAGCTACTACCTGGGCGCCATGCTGAAAGATCCGGCGCAGAAGTCCTGGGCCGATGCGGTCTATATCAACTTTCCGAACCAGGCTGACCGCGGTGCCCACGTCAACGTGAGCGGCGTGGCCATGACCAGGTACGCCAAGAACAAAGATGAAGCCCGCAAGCTGATGGAGTTTCTGGCTGGCGACACCGCCCAGCATATGTATGCGGACGTGAATGCCGAGTATCCGGTCAAGGCCGGGGTCGAGCCGTCCGCCATGGTCAAGTCCTGGGGCAGTTTCAAGTCTGACCCCATGCCGGTCAGCGATTATGCCAAGCATCGCAAGGACGCCTTGCAGCTGCTGGATGAAGTGAAATTCGACTTGTAATCAGATGGGGCCAACGGCCCCATCAACCTCTGTGGTCTCATGAAAAATTTTGGATGGATTACCGGCAGCTGGGCCACCGCCCTGCTGCTGGGTTTGCCGGTGCTCGCCCTGATCTTCTCTGCCTTCTCGGCAGATGGAGACCTGTTTCGCCACCTCGCCGATACTGTGCTGCTCGACTACCTTGCCAATACGCTGGGGCTGGTGGCGGGTGTGGTGCTGCTCAGCCTGCTGTTCGGGGTGCCCACCGCCTGGCTGGTCGCCATGTGTCAGGTGCCGGGGCGGCGTGCCCTGCAGTGGGCGCTGATGCTGCCCATGGCCATGCCCTCCTATATCGTTGCCTACGTCTACACAGACTTGCTCGACTACTCGGGGCCGCTGCAGGCGGGATTGCGAACCCTGTTTGAGTGGAGCAGACCGGCAGATTACTGGTTCCCGGCCATTCGATCCCTCGGCGGCGCCGCCTGGGTGCTGGCGCTGGTACTCTTCCCCTACGTCTATCTGCTGGCGCGCGCCTCCTTTCTGGAGCAGTCGGTCAGCCTGATCCACTCCAGCCGCTTGCTGGGGTGTGGCCCCTGGCAGAGTTTTCGTCGCCTCAGCCTGCCGCTGGCACGTCCCGCCATCATGGTGGCGGTGTCGCTGGTGGCCATGGAGACGTTGGCCGACTTCGCCACCGTTCACTTCTTTGCCATCAATACCCTGACCACGGCGGTCTACGACACCTGGCTCGGCTACGGCAGTCTGGCCACCGCAGCCAAACTCTCCTGTCTGATGCTGCTGGCCGTGGTGCTGCTGATCGCCTTCGAGCGTCGCTCCCGTCGCCGTCAGCAGGTGTTCCAGAAATCCATGGGCCATGAGCCGCCGTTGCGCTACCCGCTCAAGGGGGTGAGTCGTTGGCTGGCCGGTCTCTGGTGCTGGGGGTTGGTGCTGGCTGGCTTCGGCCTGCCGTTTGTCATCCTGCTCGATTACGGGGTGCGCTATTTCGAACTCTCCTGGACGCCGGAGTTTGTCCGCTTCGCCGGCAACAGTCTGCTCATTTCGACGCTGACCGCCCTGCTCGCCATGGGCATAGCCCTGCTGCTCGGCTTCTGCCGCCGCCTCGATGGCGGGATCAAGAGTCTGCTGCCCCTGCGCATTTCTGCCATGGGGTACGCCATGCCGGGCACAGTGCTGGCCATCGGCGTGCTGGTGCCGCTCACTGCCCTCGATTTTGCCATCAATGATCTGGCCGAGTGGCTCGGCCGCCAGGGCCCCGGCCTGCTGCTGACCGGCACCATCACCGCCATCGTGTTCGGCTACCTGGTGCGCTTCGTGGCCATCGCCATCGGCTCGGTGGAGAGCAGCATGGGCAAGATCTCCCCCAGCCTCGACATGGCGGCCCGCTCGCTGGGGCAGGGGGATACCGGCATGCTGCGCCGGGTGCATTTGCCACTGGTGCGGCGCGGCCTGTTTGCCGGCGCCATGCTGGTGTTCATCGAATCCATGAAGGAGCTGCCCGCCGCCCTGCTGCTGCGGCCCTTCAACTTCGATACCCTGGCGACCCACGTCTATCAATTCGTCTCGGACGAGATGCTGGAGCGGGGAGCGCTCGGCGCCATCGTCATCGTACTGGTGGGCTTGCTGCCGCTTATCTGGGTCAACCGCAGTCTGGATAGTCCGGGTCACTGAACGGGCAGATCAATTTCTGCAATCTTGTCCGGCCGCAGGTCGGTCCGAACCAAAAGAATGATGAGGAAGTCAGCCGTGTCTTGCTTGCAGGTTGAAAATGTCAGTTGCCGTTACAACGGTCGCAATGTGCTGGAGCAGCTCTCCCTGACGGTGGCCGACAACGAGATCGTTTGTCTGCTGGGGGCTAGCGGCTGTGGCAAGACCACGCTGCTCAAGGCCATCGCCGGTCTGCTGCCGCTGGCGGAGGGCAAGATCCGTCTTGGTGATACTCTGCTTGATGGGCCCGGGGACTGCGTGCCGCCCGAGGCGCGCAACATCGGCATGATCTTTCAGGATTACGCCCTCTTTCCACACCTGACGGTGGCCGACAACGTCGGCTTCGGCCTGACCCGGCTCGATCGCAGCGCTCGCCAGCAGCGGGTGGATGAGGCGCTGACGCTGGTCAATCTGCAGGGTCTGGGGGCGCGCTATCCGCATGAGCTCTCCGGCGGCCAGCAGCAGAGGGTCGCCATCGCCCGCGCCCTGGTGTGCAAGCCCAGGCTGATGCTGCTGGATGAGCCCTTCTCCAACATCGACACCCAGGTGCGGATGAAGCTTATTCTCGAGATCCGCGCCCTGCTCAAGCAGCAGGGGATAGGCGCCATCTTTGTCAGCCACAGCAAGGAGGAGGCGTTCGCCTTCGCCGACCGGCTGGCGCTGTTCCGTGCCGGCCACATAGAACAGGTGGGTCAGCCGGAGCAGCTCTATCGCCGCCCGCAGAACCGCTTCGTGGCGGAGTTTCTCGGTGGGGTCAACTATTTGGCCGCCGAGGTGGTGGACAGCCATTGTGTGCAGACGTCGCTGGGGGTGGTGTGCGGCACCGAGCCTCACGGCCGCGCCGTGGGTGAGCTGTTGCAATTGATGCTCAGACCCCAGCAGCTGCTGCTGGAGGCCGTCGACGGCGGTGAGCTGGCGGTGCTTGAGCAGCAGTTCCTCGGCCATCACTGCCGGGTGTTGTTCGAGTGTGGCGGCCAGCGGCTCGAGGCCAGCATTGGCGAGCCGCTTGGCGGGACGCGGGCACGGGTCAACCTTGCCCCGCATGCGCTCGTGCTGTTTGAACCATTGCTGTGACAGACCTGATATCGTTGTGAAATCAAGGAACTGGATTCACTCTGGTTTATAATCGCGCAACGCAACGCCAACATAGCTAATGCCTGTTCAGGGGAGAGATATATGAAAGCCCAAGCCGGGATCTGTGCAGAGCCGAATCTGCACGCCCTCTATCTGATGTTCAATCGCACTGGCGACGAAGCCGAACTGGTGGCCCGTCTGGCCAGCTTGCCTGCCCTGTGGGAAGCGGTTGCCGCCGATTTTCCCGATGCCGGCTTCAGCGGTCTGGTCGCCATCGGCGCCGATGCCTGGGATGGTCTCTACCCTGCCGCCCGTCCGCCCCAGTTCCGTGGCTTTATGGCTCAGGAAGCCAATGGTCAGCAGGCGCCGAATACCCCGTTCGATCTCTTCGTGCAGTTGCGCGCCGATCGGGTCGATGTGCTGCACCACGCCGGTCAGCGCGTGATGGCCTTGCTGGCGGGGCTGGTGGTACTGGCCGAAGAGGTGCGTGGTTTCCGCAATCTGGATTGCCGGGATCTGACCGGCTTCGTTGACGGCACCGAAAACCCGCAGGATGAGCACAGGGCCGAAGTGGCGCTGCTCGAGGGCGGCGAATTTGCCGGCGGCTCCTATATCCACGTCCAGCGCTGGGTGCACGCCATGAGCGACTGGGAGAGGCTGGCCCTGAAGGAGCAGGAAGACATCATAGGTCGTACCAAGGCCGACAACATAGAGTATGAATCGGCCGACAAGCCGCTGACTGCCCACATCAAGCGGGTCAACCTCAAGACCCCCAAGGGCGAGTCCATGGAGATACTGCGCCAGAGCATGCCCTGGGGCACCATGACCGAGCAGGGGCTCTACTTCATCTCCTGCTGCCGCACGCAGCTGCACTTCAACGCCATGCTGGCCAGCATGTACAAGGGGGAGGGCAGTCACTTCGACCACCTGCTGCGCTTCACCAAGGCCGTGACCGGGGCGGCCTTCTTCGCACCTTCGGAAGACTTCCTGCTGGCTCAAGGCAAATAGACCCGTTGCACAATGCAGATAACAAAAATCCCGGCCTTGGCCGGGATTTTTCGTTCAGGGGGCGTCACCACTGCGTGACGGACGTGCCTGATTAAGGGGTCTGTTCGAACAGCTCGAGGGCGGAGAGGTAGAGCTCTTCGATGTCGGTGTCGCTGGTCGGGGTGATGAAGATGGTGTCATCACCGGCTATGGTGCCGAGGATCCCTTCGGCCTTGCCGAGGGAGTCGAGCAGGCGGGCGATGAGCTGGGCCGCACCCGGGCTGGTGTGGATCACCACCAGGGCGCCATTGTGGTCGACGTCCAGTACCAGGTTCTTGAGCGGGCTGGAGGTGGTGGGCACGCCTAGTTCCACCGGCAGGCAGTAGACCATCTCCATCTTGGCATTGCGGGTGCGAACGGCGCCGAAGCGGCTCAGCATGCGCGATACCTTGGACTGGTTGATGTTCTCGAAGCCCATCTCTTGCAGGGCAGTCACTATCTCTGCCTGGGAGCCAAATCGTTCTTCTTTCAGCAAGGCTTTAAAGGCCTTGGCCAGTTTTTCTTGCTTGTCGTTATGCTTCATCTTGGACTCACGAATGAGGAGGTGTGGCTGCCTGTCACGCTCAGGCGGCAGATATGAACAGCGTGCCCATTTTGCATTCATGTGCCTATTTTTGCAAGGAAGCGGCGCTTGTTCTGCATATTGATTCAAAATTAGCTTGCATCCACCCATCTTGTGGCTAAAATCGGGACGAAATTTTGAAAACTTATTCAATTGGGCTGTATGGGTATTGAATTAATCGGTATCGAAAAATCCTGGCACAAGGTGCCGGTACTGCAAGATGTCAGCTTTCTGACTGCACCCGGTGAAACCTTGGTGCTGCTGGGCCCGAGTGGTGCCGGCAAGAGTTCGCTGCTGCGCATGATGAACCTGCTGGACACCCCGGATGCCGGTGTATTGCGCATAGGTGACAGTGAATTTTCTTTCCCGTCCAGCCTCTCTGCCGCCGAATTCAACCGTCAGGCACAGGCGCTGCGCCGCAAGGTGGGCATGGTGTTCCAGCAGTACAATCTCTGGCCACATCTGACCGTGATGGAGAACCTGATCGAGGCCCCCGTCAAGCTGCTCGGCATGAGCAAGGCGGCGGCCATCGAGAAGGGCGCCTACCTGCTGACCCAGCTGCAACTGGCGGACAAGCGCGATGCCTGGCCTGCCCGGCTCTCCGGCGGCCAGCAGCAGCGGGTGGCCATCGCCCGTACCCTGATGATGGATCCGCAGGTGCTGCTGTTTGACGAGCCGACGGCGGCCCTCGATCCCGAGATCACCAAAGAAGTGGCGGAGATCATCCGCAATCTGGGCCAGACCGGCATCACCCAGGTGGTGGTGACCCACGAGGTGGAGTTCGCCCGCAAGGTGGCCAGTCAGGTGATCTATCTGGAGAAGGGACGGATCATCGAATCCGGCTCCGCCGCCATTTTCACATCCCCGCAAACCAGCCGGTTTGCCGAGTTCTTGATGCATTGATATTCAAATCGATAAGGAAGCTGTCATGAAAAAGAGTCTATTGCTGGTTGCTGCCATGGGCCTGTTGAGCACCTCGGTGCTGGCCAAGGAGATCAAGTTCGCCACCGAGGCCACTTATGCTCCGTTCGAATACCTGGATGACAAGAACGAGTTCCAGGGTTTCGACATCGATCTGGCCCGTGCCATCTGCACCCAGGCCAAGCTGGAGTGCAGCTTCCACAACCAGGCCTTTGACAGCCTCATCCCCAGCCTCAAGTTCCGTCGCTATGACGCCGCCATCGCCGCCATGGACGTGACCCCGGAGCGGGCCGCCCAGGTCGACTTCTCCGACATCTATTACGAGAACTCCGCCGTGTTCGTGGCCAAGAAAGGGACCTTCAAGGGGCCGGAAGACTTGGTCGACAAGACGGTCGGCGTGCAGAATGGTTCCTCCCATCAGTCCTATCTGGTGGATAACTGGATCAGCAAAGGCTTGCTGACAGTGCCCTATGCCAGCTACCAGAGTGCCTTCCTCGACATGATGAATGGCCGTACCGATGGTGTCTTTGCCGATACTGCCGTGGCGGCCGACTGGCTCAAGCAGCACAAGGAATATGCCGTGATCGGTGAGCCTGTGACCGATGCCAAGTACTTCGGTACCGGCTTTGGCATCGCAGTGGCCAAGGGTAACCTGGAGCTGCTGACTCAGCTGAACAAGGGGCTGGCCGAGATCAAGGCCAACGGCACCTATCAGAAAATCTTCGACAAATACTTCGCGCACTAAGCCATGTTGAGCCTGTTGTTGGATGCAGCCTGGATGACCCTCGGGCTGGCCTTGGCATCACTGGTCGGGGGCATGGTATTGGCGCTGGCATTTAGCGCCGCCGAGCTCAGCAAGCAGCGCGCGCTGGTGTGGCCGGTGGCCACACTCACCACGCTGATCCGTGGCCTGCCCGAGTTGCTGGTGGTGCTGTTCATCTACTTCGGCTCGACCCAGGTGCTGTTCCTCATCACCGGTGAGTATGTGGAGTTCAGCCCGTTCGCCTGTGGCGTGCTGGCGCTCTCCCTGCTGTTTGCCAGCTATGCCACCCAGACCCTGCGGGCCGCGCTCAATGCGGTGCCCGCCGGGCAGCGGCTGGCGGCGCTGGCGCTCGGTCTTGGCAAGAGCCACATCTTCTTTCGCATCGTGTTGCCCCAGGCCTGGCGTCATGCCCTGCCGGGCCTCGGCAACCAGTGGCTGGTGCTGCTGAAAGACACTGCGCTGGTCTCCCTCATAGGGGTGAACGAGATGATGCGTCAGGCCCAGATGGCCTCGGCCAGCACCTATGAACCCTTTACCTGGTATGCCGCCGCGGCCCTCATCTATCTGGCCATCAGCCTGGTGAGCGAGTTCGGCCTCAAGCAGGCTGCCCGCTATACCCGCCGCTACGGAGGTTGACCATGCAGGACCATCTCATGACTCTGCTGGGGGGATTAGTGATCACCCTGCAACCGACCGTCTTCAGTCAGCTGAGTGAATTCGGGTTTAAGCAGACAGCCCGCCATACCCGCCGCTACGGAGGTTGACCATGCAGGACTATTTCATGACTCTGCTGGGTGGTCTGGCGATCACCTTGCAATTAACTGCCCTCAGTCTGCTGCTCGGCGTACTGATGGCGGCTGCCATGACATGGGTGCTGGAGCAGCGCATTCCGGTGGCGACCCAGCTGGTACAGCTGTGGGTGCTGATCTTCACCGGCACGCCGCTGCTGATCCAGATCTTCCTTATCTACTACGGGCCGGGCCAGTTCGAGTGGCTCAAATCCGGACCGCTCTGGCCGCTGCTCAAGCAGCCCTGGTTCTGCGCCGTGCTGGCCCTTGGCTTCAACACGGCGGCTTACTCCACCCGCTTGTTCAAGGGAGCGCTCGATGCCATTCCATCCGGCGAGGTGGAGGCATGCCGCGCGCTCGGCTTCTCGGCCGGGCAGACCCTGTGGATGACGGTGCGCCACGCCGCCCGGCGTCTGGTACCCGCCTACTCCAACGAGGTGATCCTGGTGCTCAAGGGGAGTTCGCTCGCCAGCACCATCACCATCATGGATGTGATGGGTCTGGCCCAGCGCCTCAACGCCCAGACGTATGACACTCTGGCGGTGTTCACTGTGGCCGGTGGCCTCTATCTGACCATGAACGGATTGTTAACAATTGGGTTCCGCTGGTGTGAACGGCGAGCCCTGGCATTCCAGGCCTGAGTTCGGTAGATCTACCTATTTATGGTAGGGGGAAGTGCAGGAAATCTGTGCTTCCCCTCTGATTTTCTGCATTTTCCCCCATTTTTATTCGCCGCCTGTTTCTTGGCTCACAGAACCCGTGATTGCAACTGTTATCAGATTGTTTTTTAGGGGGGGATCCATTAAGGTTGGGCCCACAACAAGAAACAACCTTAAACCTACGCTTAAACATGGAGTTGATCATGAAAGTTGCCGTTCTGGGTGCCGCCGGTGGCATAGGCCAAGCCCTCGCTCTGCTGTTGAAAAATCGCCTTCCTGCTGGTTCCGAACTGAGCCTGTATGACATTGCCCCGGTCACTCCGGGTGTGGCGGTCGATCTGAGCCATATCCCGACTGACGTGAAAGTAAAAGGTTTCTGCGGTGAAGATCCGAGCCCGGCTCTGGTCGGCGCCGATGTGGTGCTGATCTCCGCCGGTGTGGCGCGCAAGCCCGGCATGGATCGTTCCGATCTGTTCAATATCAACGCCGGTATCGTCAAGAACCTGGTGGAAAAATGTGCCGCTACCTGCCCGAAAGCGCTGATCGGCATCATCACCAACCCGGTCAACACCACGGTCGCCATCGCCGCCGAAGTGCTGAAGAAAGCTGGTGTCTATGACAAGCGCCGCCTGTTCGGCGTCACCACCCTGGACGTGATCCGTGCAGAGACCTTCGTGGCCGAGGCCAAGGGCCTGAACGTCGACAAGGTGCGTGTCAACGTGATCGGTGGCCACAGTGGCGTGACCATTTTGCCGCTGCTGTCCCAGATCGAAGGCGCTTCCTTCACTGCTGAAGAAGTGGCTGCCATGACCAAGCGTATCCAGAACGCCGGTACCGAAGTGGTGGAAGCCAAGGCCGGTGGCGGATCTGCCACCCTCTCCATGGGCCAGGCGGCCTGCCGTTTCGGTCTGTCGCTGATCAAGGGTCTGCAGGGCGAAGCCAACGTCATCGAGTGCGCCTATGTGGAAGGCGACGGCAAACACGCCACCTTCTTCGCGCAACCCATACTGCTGGGCAAGAACGGCGTCGAAACCATACTGGACTACGGCAAGCTGAGTGCCTTCGAGCAAGCGGCTATGGATGGCATGCTGGCCACCCTGAAAGCCGATATCCAGCTGGGTGTCGACTTCGTCAAGTAAGCCGTATAGCTGGCAAACAAGGGGAGCTTCGGCTCCCCTTTGTCATGGGTGACAGATGCAGATGGCGACGGGCTAAGGGGATGGGGCCGGCTGCCGATAACAGAGAGCAGCAGGAGAACCTTATGATGAAACCACTTACCCTTGTCGGCCTTGTCTGTTTGCTGACCACCCAGGTACAGGGCGCGGAGCCTCAGGCATCCGCCGCCACCCCCACAGCGAGCAGCGCGGTTTCCGCTGCCGAGCAGGCGATGGCATCCCAGAGTGCAGTGTCTGCCGCCGAGTCGCCAGCGGTTGCAACCCAGAGCGCGGTATCTGCCGCCGAGCCGTCAATCGCTGCCGTCCAGCCTGCCGGATCCGGCGCTGTCCCCGCTACCGCACCCTTGCCTGTGGCGTCCGAGTCGACACCAGCAGCTGAGCCTGCTCCCGTTGCAACGGGATCTGCGCCCGCGACCCCATCCCCCGCCGCCACAGCGGAGAGCGGGCTCTCTCCGACCAGCCGGCCCATGACCAGCACGCCATCGGGTGGTGGCGGTCTGGGTATCGACAGCAGCAATTTGCAGGCGGTCCCCCTCTATCGCCAGGACGAGCTGCTCAACTGGATTGAACAGGGTCGTCACTTGCAGCAGGTGAAGCAGGACAGGTGCCAGCTCACTCAGGATATAGAGGTGCGGGCAGAGGTGATGAAGGTGCCGGCCTATCAGTTTCTGTGGGGCGACATGCTGGCCTGGGGGGTGTGCATCAAGCCCGATGCCGAGCTCGGGGTCAAATTCATGTGGGAGGCGGCCAATCAAGGGCTGGCACCGGCGCTGGAACAGCTGGGCCGTTACTACTGGAAGGGCACATTGGTGCAGCAGGATCTGGTCAAGGCCGAGACCCTGATGCGTGAAGCCGCCAGTCTGGGATTTCAACGGGCACAGGTCGAGTGGGTCGAGATGCTGCTGCAGGGGATGGGCAGCCCGCTGGATTATGAAGAGGCCTACCACTGGCTGCACAGCACGGTGATCGGTGACAAGGCGCTGCATCAGAAGGCGACCAG
Organism: Aeromonas piscicola; assembly: GCF_000820005.1. Taxonomy (GTDB): domain Bacteria; phylum Pseudomonadota; class Gammaproteobacteria; order Enterobacterales; family Aeromonadaceae; genus Aeromonas; species Aeromonas piscicola. Next base: position 365,643 of record NZ_CDBL01000052.1, read on the forward strand.
CCTGCTGAGCCGCCTGGCCAACCGCATGCCGGCCAATGCCATCGCCCGTGCCAAGGCGATGCACTGAATAAAAATGACCCACAGATCTGCATCTGTGGGTCCGGATCCGGCCGCCGTGCCATGACAGGCTGGATCCTCCTTGCTTTATATGGGGCAACCCCGTTTAAAGATCTTGATGGGGACCAAAAACTTCATAGTGCAGCTGATCGGCCGGTATGCCCGCCGCGCTCAACTGCGCCTTGATTGCCTGCATGAAGCCAAGCGGACCGCAGAAGTAGTAGTGGGCCTGCGGCGCCAGCAACTCGGCCACCTGGCTCAACTCCATGGTGCCGTGGAAGTCGTAGTCCTTCCCCTGCTCATCCTGAGCCTCCGGCTCCCGATACCAGACTCGGCACTGCAGCTGCTCGTGCTGTTCGTGCTTGTGCCGGATATCCTCCTTGAAGGCGTGCAGTGCACCCTGTTCACAGGCATGCAGCCAGCAGATGTCGGCTGCATGGCCCTTGGTCAGCAGCTGGTTGAGCATGCTCAGCATGGGGGTGAGGCCTACGCCGGCGGAGAGCAGCACCACGGGCGTGGTGGCATCGGCCTGCAGGAAGAAGTCGCCGGTCGGCGGCATCAACTCCACCTGATCGCCAGCATGCAGATGGTCGTGCAGCAGGTTGGAGACCTGGCCCTGGGGCTCGCGCTTGACGCTGATGCGGTAATCGCGACCGTTCGGCGCATCGGAGAGGGAGTATTGGCGGATCTCCTGATACTCCAGCTCGGGGTGGGCCAGCTTGATGCTGAGGTACTGACCCGGTTTGAAGTGCAGTACCGGTTTGCCATCGAGCGGCGCCAGTACGAAGGAGGTGATGAGCTCGCTCTCGACCCGTTTCTCCTTGATGGTGAAGGGGCGGGGACCCTGCCAGCCACCGGTCTGACTCGCTTTCTCCTGATAGATCTCGCTCTCCCGGCCGATGAAGATGCTGGCCAGCACACCGTAAGCCTTGCCCCAGGCATCCAGCACCTCTTCGGTGACCGCACTTCCACCCAATTCTTTGAGCGTGGCCAAGAGATGACTACCTACAATGTGATATTGTTCCGGTTGGATCATGAAACCCGTATGCTTGTGGGCAATACGTTCCACCGCGCCGGCCAGGGCTCCCAGGTTGTCGATATTCCTGGCGTAAGCCGCCACCGCATTGAACAGCGCCAGCGGTTGACCGCCACTGCGCTGGTGCGCCAGGTTGAAAATATCCTTCAGTTCCGGGTTGTGACTGAACATGCGCTGGTAGAAATGCTGGGTGAGGGCAGGCCCCGCCGATTCGAGCAAAGGGATGGTGCTTTTGATGACGGCGATGGTGGCTTGGTCTAACATAGGAGGTCCTTGCTAATTGAATATCTAAAATGTCACTTAATAAGCTGCATCCTAGATGTTTATTTGATCTGAATCAATAATCAATTTTCCGCGTTATGCGACACAGGCACTATGAGACTAACTAGCTATACCGATTTTGGATTGAGAGCCCTGCTCTATCTGGCTACCCTGCCACAGGGCGAACTGTCGAGCGTGGCCAAGGTCTCCGCCTTGTATGGCGTCTCCCGCAACCACATGGTCAAGGTGGTGAATCAACTGGTGAAGCTGGGCTATCTGCAATCCCAGCGTGGCAAGAATGGCGGGATCCGCATGGCCTGCGCGCCGGAGACAGTCAACATCGGCCAGGTGATCCGGGCGCTGGAGGGCAATCTGGACGGCATCGACTGCAACTCGCCCGCCTGCCACATAGTCTCTGTCTGCTTGTTGAAGAATGCCCTGAAGGAGGCGATGAACGCCTTTTTGGCAGTGATGGACAGCTATACCCTGCAAGACCTGCTGGCCAATCGCGAGGAGCTGCAGAAGGTGTTCGGCGACTTGATCCCGACCCTGGTGCTGGAGCCGGACGAGGAGAGCGAGTGAGATAAAAAAGGCTGCCATCGGCAGCCTTTTTTCAATCTTCGAATCCCGACTCGTTGTGGTATAAATCCGGCATGATCCGCGCCATCTTCACCATGTTGTTCTCCACTTCCAGGATCTCGATGGGATAGCCGGCGAGCCGCAGGCTGATGTTGGGCTGGGGGATCTCCTCCAGGTATTCCAGGATGACACCGTTCAGGGTTCTGGGCCCGTCGATGGGCAACCGCCAGCTCATCTCCTTGTTCAGCTCGCGAATGCTGGCCGAGCCCTCCACCAGAAACGAGCCATCCGGCTGAGGGTGGATCTCGTCGCTGGGCGCCGGTGTCATGGAGGTAGTGAAGTCGCCCACTATCTCTTCCAGTATGTCATCCAGGGTGATCAACCCCTGAATATCCCCGTACTCATCCACTATGAGGCCGATCCGCTCCTTGTTGCGCTGGAATTTGGCCAGTTGCACGTTGAGCGGCGTGCCTTCCGGGATGAAGTAGATCTCGTCCACTTCCCGCAGCAGGCTCGACTTGTTGAACTGATCCCTGGCCATCAGCCGCAGCGCATCGCGGGCGTGCAGGAAGCCCACCACATCGTCGATGTTGTCGCGGTAGAGCAGGATCTTGGTGTGGGCGCAGTGCGCCAGCTGACGCAGTATGGTCTTCCAGTCATCGTTGATGTCGATGGCGTAGATATCGCTGCGCGGCACCATGATGTGTTCCACCGTCATCTTGTCCAGATCCAGAATGCTGAGCAGCATCTCCTGATGACGCTGGGGGATCAGGCTGCCCGCCTCGTTGACTATGGTGCGCAGCTCCTCGGTGTTGAGGGAGTCATCCTTGTTGGGATGGAGCCGAAGCAGCTTGAGCAGGCCGCTGGTGATGCCGTTGATCAGCCAGACAAAGGGGTAGAGCGGCACCATCAGCCCCTTGAGGATCCAAGAGGCGGGATAGGCGATCTTCTCCGGGTACATGGCCGCCAGTGTCTTGGGGGTCACTTCGCCAAACACCAGCACTATCAGGGTCAGGCCGAAGGTGGCAATGGCCACCCCGAAGGCGCCAAACAGCCTGATGCAGACGATGGTGGCGATGGCCGAGGCGAGGATGTTGACCAGGTTGTTGCCAATCAGGATCAGGCCCAGCAGACGATCCGGGCGGGACAGCAGCTTTTCTACCCGACGGGCAGCCTTGTGCTTGGTTTGAGCCAGATGCCGCAGCTTGTAGCGGTTGAGCGACATCATGCCAGTTTCAGAACTTGAGAAAAAAGCAGACAAGAGGATCAAAATAACGAGAACAATCAATAATGTGCTCGTTGATATGCTGTCCAAGAAGGGCTCCTGTGGGGGCTGGGTAAGTAAAGGGGGGTGAGTATCAGCTCAGCAGGACTTCTTTGACGAAGCGGCTGCCAAAGTAGGCCAGGGTCAGGATGAAGCTGCCAATCAGGCTCAGGGTGATGACCTTGCGACCGCGCCAGCCACGGGTGTGATGACCCCACAGCAGCAACACGTAGACGCACCAGGCCAGGATCGAGAGGATCGCCTTGTGGGATTTGCCCTGGGCGAACATGTCTTCCAGGAAGAAGAGGCCGGAGGCGATGGAGAGGGTCAGCAGGAACAGGCCCGCCGAGATGAGCTGGAACAGCCGTTTCTCGACCGTCATCAAGGGCGGCATGGCCGGCAACTGACTGATCTTGCGCGACTTCAGCTGCCTGTCCAGACAGGCGAGCTGCAGCGCGAACAGGCAAGCGATCATCAGTACCGAATAGGCCATCAGCGCGAGCCCTATGTGCAGCAGCAGCTGGGGATGGGCTTCCAGATGGGTGATATAGCGACCCGGGATCAGGGCGCTGGCGGCCAGCAGCAGGGCGGAGAAACTGTAGACCACGGGCAGCAGGATCCAGCCGTTGAAGCGGCGGGTGACGCAGGTCATGAAGCAGCTGATGATGAGGCTGACCAGGGACGCGACGTTGAGCATGCTCAGATTCTGTCCTGAATGGGTCACCAGCACTTCGCCGGCCACGGCGGCGCCGTGCCCGATCAGGGCCAGTCCGATAGAGGCAAACAGGGGAGCTTGCCCCACAGGTTTGGCACTGAGAAGCAGGTGCAGCGAAGCGATGATGGCCAGCAGATAGAACGCCAGGGCCAGAACAGAGATCACGATCATAACCAGGTCGTTGTTGAACAGGCAGTTGGGAATAGGAGAGGCAGTATACCTTGCACAAGATGTGCTCGCCAGTTGTGCTACCGCCGATCTGCCCATATATAGGGAGCAGGTCCCCATTGCTGCCGTGCGGTGAATAATCGTCCTCGCGTCCGCTCTGGGTTATAATGCCCCCAATTTATTACGCCAAGAACCGGAATCCGTCATGTTTGAGAATTTGACTGAACGACTCTCGCGCACCTTGCGCAATGTCAGTGGGCGCGGTCGCCTGACCGAAGAGAACATCAAGGATACCTTGCGCGAAGTCCGCATGGCGCTGCTCGAGGCGGACGTCGCCCTGCCGGTGGTGCGTGACTTCGTCGCTCGCGTCAAGGAGCGGGCGGTCGGCCAGGAAGTGGCCAAGTCCCTGAGTCCGGGCCAGGCCTTCATCAAGATAGTGCACGGTGAACTGGTCTCGGTGATGGGCGAAGCCAACGAGCAGCTCAACCTGGCCGCCCAGCCACCGGCCATCATACTGATGGCGGGTCTGCAGGGTGCCGGTAAGACCACCACGGTCGGCAAACTGGCCAAGCTGCTCAAAGAGCGCAGCAAGAAGAAGGTGCTGGTGGTCAGTGCCGACGTCTATCGCCCTGCGGCGATCAAGCAGCTGGAGACGCTGGCGAGCGACATCGGCGTCGACTTCTTCCCGAGCGATGCCAGCCAGAAGCCGGTCGACATCGCCACCGCCGCCATCGATCAGGCGCGCAAGAAGTTCTATGACGTTGTGATAGTGGATACCGCCGGTCGTCTGCACGTCGACAGCGACATGATGGACGAGATCATCCATCTCCACGCCACCATCAAACCGATCGAGACCCTGTTCGTGGTGGACGCCATGACGGGTCAGGATGCAGCCAACACCGCCAAGGCTTTCAACGAGGCGTTGCCGCTCACCGGCGTGATCCTCACCAAGGCGGACGGTGACGCTCGCGGTGGTGCCGCTCTCTCGGTGCGCCACATCACCGGCAAGCCGGTCAAGTTCATCGGTATGGGCGAGAAGACAGATGCGCTGGAGCCGTTCCATCCAGATCGCCTCGCCTCCCGCATCCTCGGCATGGGCGATGTGCTGTCGCTGATCGAGGAAGTGGAGCGCAATGTCGACAAAGAAAAAGCCGCCAAGCTGGCCAACAAGGTCAAGAGTGGCAAGGGCTTCGATCTGGAAGACTTCCGCGAACAGCTGGCCCAGATGCGCAACATGGGCGGCATGATGGGCATGCTCGACAAGCTGCCGGGCATGTCCGGTCTGCCGGACAACGTCAAGGATCAGATGGATGACAAGCTGACCGTGCGGATGGAGGCCATCATCAGCTCCATGACGCCCAGGGAGCGTGCCCATCCAGACCTCATCAAGGGCTCCCGCAAGCGCCGTATCGCTGCAGGTTCCGGCATGCAGGTGCAGGATGTGAACAAGCTGCTCAAGCAGTTCACCGAGATGCAGCGCATGATGAAGAAGATGTCCGGCAAGGGCGGCATGCGCAAGATGATGGGGCAGATGAAGAACATGCTGCCACCAGGATTCGGTGGTGGTCGCGGTCCCTTCTGATCCCGACCGTTTCAGCCAGGCCAGGGGCTCACCAGAGGTGGGCCCTTTTCATTGTGAGCCTTGTGCAAAAAATGGCTGGCTTGGTTGCAATTATTACGAATCCAAGTAGAATTACGCGGCTTATTTTAAGCTAGGGTCCGCGTGTTTGCGGGCCTTGTTCATTAGATGTTAATGAGGACGATATGGTAACCATTCGTTTACAACGTGGTGGCGCGAAAAAGCGTCCGTTTTACCAGGTAGTAGTTTCTGACAGCCGTTGCGCCCGTGACGGTCGCTTCATCGAGCGCGTTGGTTTCTTCAACCCGGTTGCTTCTGGTTCTGCCGAAAAGCTGAACCTGGACCTGGCTCGTATCGAGCATTGGGTTGCTACTGGTGCCGCTGTTTCTGACCGCGTTGCCAAGCTGATCAAAGACGCTGCCAAAGCTGCTTAATCAGCCCAACGGTAAGGAGTTAAGGTGGAAAAACCTATAGTTCTGGGCACCCTGGGTACCGTTTATGGCATCAAGGGCTGGCTTAAAGTGAACTCCTTCACCGATGTTGCCGAAGCGATTTTCGATTACAACCCCTGGCTGATCAATCAGAACGGGGTGTGGCGTGAACTCAAGGTTTCGGCCTGGAAGCGTCACAACAAGGGTCTGATTTGCAAGATCGATGGTATCGATCTGCGTGAAGATGCCCTGGCATTGACCAATGTCGAGATTGGCGTTCCCGCCGATCTGTTGCCTGCGTTGCCTGAAGGTGAGTTCTACTGGCGTGACCTGATTGGTTGCTCGGTATCGACCACCAAGGGATACGACCTGGGCAAGGTGACCGAATTGATGGAAACCGGCTCCAACGATGTGTTGGTGGTTGAGGCCAATGTAAAAGATGCCTTTGGCGCAAAGGAGCGGTTGATTCCGTTCCTGGAAGAGCAGGTGATCAAGCATATTGATCTGACTGCTCGAACAATCGAAGTTGATTGGGATCCTGGTTTCTAGTTTCCCGCGCTAACACGGGTGCCGGAGGTTTCTTATGTGGATTGGGGTCATTAGCCTCTTCCCTGAAATGTTCCGAGCCATTACCGAGCACGGGGTAACGGGTCGGGCCGTCAAGAGTGGCCTGCTGCAGATTGAGTGCTGGAACCCCCGGGAGTTTACCCACGACAAACACCGTACGGTCGATGATCGTCCTTATGGTGGTGGGCCCGGCATGTTGATGATGGTTCAGCCGCTGCGTGACGCGATTCATGCAGCCAAGCAAGCGGCGGGAGACGGGGCGAAAGTCATCTATCTCTCTCCTCAGGGACGCAAGCTGACTCAAGCTGGCGTAACCGAGTTGGCGACGAGTCAGAAATTGATTCTGGTAGCCGGTCGATACGAAGGTATCGATGAACGCGTAATACAAACCGAAGTCGACGAAGAGTGGTCTATCGGTGATTACGTGTTAAGTGGTGGCGAGTTGCCTGCCATGACCCTGATCGATGCGGTTTCGCGTTTGGTCCCCGGGGTTTTGGGCGATCAGGCCAGTGCCGAGCAGGACTCCTTCACGGATGGCTTGCTGGATCATCCCCACTACACTCGGCCGGAGTTGTTGGATGGATTGGCGGTGCCAGAGGCGCTGACAAGCGGCAATCACGAAGTGATTCGACGCTGGCGTCTCAAACAGTCGCTCGGACGAACCTGGCAAAGAAGGCCGGAACTTATTAACAACCTAGCTCTGACTGACGAGCAAGAATCACTTCTTGCCGAGTATGTCCGCGAAGTGCGTGACAGCGTTAAGTAGAGTTTTCAGTTTATCCTAGGTAAGGAAAGACAATGAGCAAGATTATTCAGCAGCTTGAACAAGAGCAACTGCGTACCGACATCCCGGCATTTGCCCAGGGCGACACCGTACGTGTTCAAGTTCGTGTTAAAGAAGGTGGCAAAGAGCGTCTGCAGGCTTTCGAAGGCATCGTTATTGCCAAGCGTAACCGCGGTCTGCACTCTGCTTTCACCGTTCGCAAGATCTCCAACGGCGAAGGTGTTGAGCGTGTATTCCAGACTCACTCTCCGCTGATCCACAGTGTAGAACTGAAGCGTCGTGGTGATGTTCGCCGCGCCAAACTGTACTACCTGCGCAACCTGTCCGGCAAAGCTGCTCGTATCAAAGAGAAGCTCAACTAATTCGATTCGAATTGGTGTCGGTATGTCGGCGAAAAGCTCGACAGGTAGTGAAAAGGCTCGCCAATGGCGAGCCTTTTTTGTGTCTGCAATTCGGGTGCCGGCCAGACACGCCAGTATTCTGCTCGTCGCTACTGACTGACCCACACCACCGAGTTGTCCCGTCCGAAGGGGCCGGGCACATAGTCGTCCGCTTCCCAGTCGTTATCGTAGTGAGTCTCCCCGTTCGGTTGCACCAGCTGGTAGCAGTATTCGAAATGGCTGGGACCATCGGTGGGCAGGTTGAGGGTGGTTCTGAACTCCCCGCTCTTCATCCGTTTGAGCTCTATGGGTTGCCACTGGCTGAATTCCCCCAGCAGCAGTACCTGTTCAGCCTCACCTGCGGCCATTTTTTCCACTGCGAAGGTCACCTTGACCTCGGGACGGGACTTGAGGAACTGCTTGTTGATCGGCATGACGCCTCCTTGTCATTGATTACGAAGAAATAGCTTCTGGCTATTTTTATATCACTTTATGGCAAGGATGTTTATAACGGAGATCAAAGGGGCAGGGCAAAGTGACGTTGCAGCAGGTCGTGGGTGAAGCCTGTCTTGAGGTAAAAGCCCCGTGGCAGGGTCAGGATCGGCTGGCCATTGCGACCGATGGCACGGGTCAGCGCCTTGTTGTTGGCGGCCTTGGGGCGCAGTTGCATCACCTGGCCGTGGCGAGCACTGATCTGCTCCACCTCGCCCAGCACTATCATGTCCATCAGCTCCTCCCAGTCCTGACGCAGCAGCCGATCCTCCTCCTCATTCGGGCTCCACATCAGCGGCATGCCGATCCGGCGCTCGCCTATGGGAATGTCGCGGCTGCCCTCCACCGGGATCCAGAGCACCCGGGAGAGCTTGTTGCGCACGTTCGACTGCTCCCAGCGCTGGCCGCTGACGCCGATCAGCGGCGCCACGCAGACGAAGGTGGTCTCCAGCGGTTTGCCATGAGGATCTATGGGGATCGTCTTGAGCTCTATGCCAAGTTCGGGGAAGTCCTGCTCTGGCTTGCTGCCGGCGCTGGCGCCCAGTTGCCATTCGATCAGCTGACCGACCCAGCCCTTGTCCCGCCTCAGATCCCGCGGGACGGCGAGGCCGGCATCGGCAGCCAGCTGTGCCAGCGTGAAGCCCGCCATGGCATGGGCTCGGCTCAATAACTCCTGCTCGGACTGGGGCTGGGTGGGCATGAATGACTCCTACAAAGGGGGATTATTCTAGCAAGTCTGATCCCTGGTGAGGATCGCTGTTTTTATAACCGATCTGGCCGAGGGGTTGCACGGGGTAGGCGGTTTTGTGTGTAAGCACTTATCATAATGATTTTTAACGGATTTGTCTTTGTTGCACCGATCATTCCCACGCAGGATCCCGACTTGAAATAGTTGTCCAAGGGTTTGCTCATGCTGTTGCACACAGTTATCCACAGAAATCTTGGATAACTGGCTCAAAGTGGTGATAGTCGGGGTGTTGTTACAAAAAAATGTGAAACTACACCGATTTTTACTGTGATGACAGGGCAGATAGTGTGCCACTCCTGTGGATAAATTAGTCATGGTGGATCTTTGAGCAGTCGAACTTGTTCACAATCTGGATCTCGGATCGCTGGCTGGGAAAGACATGGATCTTGATCCAGCACCCTGCATTTAACATCATGTATTTAAATACATATTTAGTTTTTATCACCATGCTGTATGCTGATGTCCTGAGTAGAGCAGATAAACAAAACTACTGTATATACCCGCTTGCTCACAGGCTTATGCACAGTCTGGGTGGGCAACTTGCGGGGCTTGATCCTCGGGTTTGTTTATAAGTCGGCTTGAAATTGAAAGTTATTCATGAGTGAGGGATTGCAGTCCTTGTTTGCTGCCACGGGGTGAATGTGGAACAATCTCCTTATAGATTCAGCCTTTATAAGGTGATCACGTGATAGATGGCGACGGGTTTCGTCCCAATGTCGGAATCGTGATCTGTAACCGTGACGGGCAAGTATTGTGGGCTAAGCGCTATGGGCAGCACTCCTGGCAGTTTCCGCAGGGGGGGGTTGATGACGGTGAGACGCCTGAGCAGGCCATGTATCGTGAGCTGTATGAGGAGATAGGCCTCAAGCCCGAGGATGTGACCATCATGGCCACCAGTCGCAACTGGCTGAAGTACCGCTTGCCAAAACGTCTTGTTCGTTGGGACAGTTCACCGGTCTGTATTGGCCAAAAACAAAAATGGTTCTTGCTACAGCTGGATCCGGGCAGGGAGTCCAGGATCCAGTTCGGCTGTCATGGCCACCCCGAGTTTGATGATTGGCGTTGGGTCAGCTTCTGGTATCCGGTACGCCAGGTTGTCTCCTTCAAACGAGAAGTCTATCGACGGGTGATGAAGGAGTTTGCTCCGCTGGCGATGCCAGTGCCTGTGGTGCAAGTTAATCGGAAAGATGGGCGGCGCAACCGCTCTCGCTAAGGAGCACACCTAGTTGCTGACGGAACTCAGACGCATCGTCGAAAGCATGGCCGAAGCCAACACCCTGGAGCTGGCCTTGCAGGCATTGGTCAGCCAGACCCGGCTGGCCATGATGGTGGACTGCTGTTCCGTCTATGTCTCTGAACCTGACATGCGCCGCTACCGGCTTGCCGCGACCGATGGTCTGGCCGAGTCGGCGGTGGGCAAGGCGACCCTGCCATTCGAGCAGGGCATAGTCGGTCTGGTGGGTCAGCGCGAAGAGCTGATCAACCTGGCCGATGCACCCTCCCATCCCAGTTTCAAATTCCTGCCCGATGTTGCCGAAGAGGCATTTCGCTCCTTCCTTGGCGCCCCCATCATGCATCAGCGCCAGGTGGTGGGCATTTTGGTGGTGCAGCAGAAGGAAAGTCGCCTCTTCGATGAGGGGGAGGAATCCTTCATGGTCACGCTGGCGGCCCAGCTGGCGGCCCGCATCGCCCAGGCGCAGGCCAAGGGCTGGTTGCAGAAGACCGACTGGAGCAAGCCGCTGCGCGGTATCGCCGGAGCCAGCGGCATTGCCATGGCCAAGGCCTGGGTGTGGCGGCCCCGCAAGGAGCTCAGCACCATCACTCCGCGCAAGGATGAGGAGCACGCCAAGCAGTTGGAGCGGCTGAATGTGGCGGTGGAAGAGGTTCGCCACGATCTGGAGAGTCTGGCGCTGCGGTTTCGCGAGAGCTACAGCCAGGATTCGGTCGCCATCTTCGACATCTATCTGCATCTGCTCAACGATCCCGGTTACATCAAGCCCATTCGCAACAAGGTGAGCAAGGAGCACTGGACGGCCGTGTCGGCGGTCAAGCTCATCAGCGACCGGCTGATCGATCAGTTCAAGGGGATGAAGGATCCCTACCTGCAGGAGCGCTCCACCGATGTGAAGGACATAGCCCAGCGGCTCATCAGCCGGCTGGTGCAGAATGAACCTGAACACATCACGGTCGGCGAGCCCGTGGTGCTGGTCGCCGACGAGGTGACGGCCACCATACTCGCCGAGGTGCCGCGGGAATTCCTGACCGGGGTGGTCTCCCTCAAGGGGGGCACCAACTCCCACGCGGCCATACTGGCGCGTGCCATGGGGGTGGCGGCCATCATGGGGGTGGATCTGCCGCTCGGCGACATAGGCGGTCGCATGCTGGTGGTCGACGGCTACAGCGGCGATCTCTTCATCGAGCCCAATCAGGTGATCCTGACCGAGTATCGGCAACTGCTCAACGAGGAGCGGGCGCTCGATACCCTGGTGCGCAGCGTCGACAACCAGCCATCGGAAACCGCCGACGGCACCCCTGTCTCCTTGCTGCTCAACGCGGGCCTTAGCGCCGATACCGAGATTTCCCTCAATCATCTGGCGGACGGGGTCGGGCTCTATCGCACCGAGATCCCCTTCATGCTGCAGGACAGTTTTCCCTCCGAGTGGGAGCAGACGGCGCGCTATCGCGGCATCCTGGAAACCTATCGCAACCGGCCGGTCTGCATGCGCACGCTGGACGTGGGGGGCGACAAGCAACTGCCCTATTTCCCCATCGTCGAGGAAAATCCCTTCCTTGGTTGGCGGGGGATCCGGCTCACTCTGGATCACCCCGAACTGTTTCTGGTTCAGCTCAAAGCCATGCTGCGGGCCAGCGAGGGGCTGGACAACCTGGCAATCATGCTGCCGATGATCAGCAGCGTCAGCGAAATCAGAGCCTCCCGCCGGTTGCTGGATCAGGCCTGGCGAGAAGTGTCGGAAGAGGCGGCGAGCCGCGATGCGGTGATCCGCTACCCCAGCCTGGGAGTGATGATAGAGGTGCCCTCCGCCCTCTATATACTGCCCGAGATGGCGCCGCTCATCGATTTCTGGTCGGTGGGCAGCAATGACCTGACGCAATACCTGCTGGCGGTGGATCGAAACAATGCCCGTGTCGCCAACATCTACGATGCCTTCCATCCCGCGGTGATCCGCGCCCTGCAACTGCTGGTCGATGCCTCCCATCGCTACCAGAAACCTGTCTCCGTGTGCGGCGAGCTGGCCGGTGATCCGGTCGGTGTGCTCTTGCTGCTGGCCATGGGCTATCGGCGCTTCAGCATGAACACCCACAACATTGCCCGCATCAAGTACGTGCTGCGTCAATCCACCCTGAGCGAACTGACCGCGCTGATGGCCGACGGCCTCAAGCACGACAATCCTCACGTGCTGCGCGGTCTGTTCGCCCGTTACCTGGAAGAGCACGGTCTGGGCGGCTTGCTGCGGGCCGGTCACAAAACGAAACAGACTGATTGATAATCATGCCTTGTCCCTGCTGACGAATGATCGGAAAATGCGGCTTTTCTTATGACTGGGGCCGCATATGCAGCACGATGGATATTGGGTTTTCTCGCAGGTTGATCCTGTAGCATTCAGTTTGGGGCCACTATCGGTACGCTGGTACGGTCTCATGTATCTGTTTGGTTTCGCCTTCGCCATGTGGTTGGCGGGGCGTCGCGCCGATACACCGAACAGCGGCTGGACCCGCAACGAGGTCTCCGATCTGCTGTTTTACGGCTTCCTCGGGGTGATCCTGGGTGGCCGGGTCGGTTACGTGCTGTTCTACAACTTCGACATGTTCCTGGCCGATCCCCTCTACCTGTTCAAGATCTGGACCGGCGGCATGTCGTTCCACGGTGGCCTGATCGGGGTCATCACCGCCATGATCTGGTTCGCCCACAAGACCAAGCGCCACTTCTTCACCGTGGCCGACTTTGTGGCACCGCTGATCCCGTTTGGCCTCGGCGTGGGTCGCATCGGCAACTTCCTGAACGGCGAGCTGTGGGGCCGGGTCACTGATGTGCCCTGGGCCATCATATTCCCTGAGGCTGGCCCGGAGCCGCGCCATCCCTCCCAGCTCTACCAGTTCGCATTGGAAGGTGTGGTGTTGTTTATCATCCTCAACCTGTTCTGGCGCAAGAACCCGCCCCGTGGCGCCATCTCAGGCCTGTTCCTGTTCTGCTACGGCCTGTTCCGCTTCCTGGTGGAGTTTGTGCGCCAGCCGGACAGTCAGCTTGGTCTCTACTTCCAGGAGATCAGCATGGGCCAGATCCTCTCCATGCCGATGATCATCGTCGGTGCCATCATGATTTGGGTCGCCTACAAGCGTCCTCAGCTGTTCGGCAACGCCGCGAAGGAGGCCAAGCAATGAGGGCTTATCTCGACCTGATGCAGAAGATCCTGGATGAGGGCACGGTCAAATCCGACCGCACCGGCACCGGTACCGTCTCCCTGTTCGGCCATCAGATGCGCTTCAACCTGGCGGATGGCTTTCCGCTGGTCACCACCAAGAAGTGCCACCTGCGCTCCATCATTCATGAGCTGCTCTGGTTCCTCAACGGCGACACCAACACCGCCTATCTGAAAGAACACGGCGTCAGCATCTGGGATGAGTGGGCCGACGAGAATGGCGATCTGGGGCCTGTCTATGGCGCCCAGTGGCGCTCCTGGCCGGCGGCCGATGGCACCGTCATCGATCAGATCCAGCGGGCTGTGGATGACATCAAGCACAATCCGGATTCGCGCCGCATCATAGTCTCCGCCTGGAACGTGGGCGAGCTGGACAAGATGGCGCTGGCTCCCTGCCACGCTTTCTTCCAGTTCTATGTGGCGGACGGCAAACTCTCCTGCCAGCTCTACCAGCGCAGCTGTGATGTGTTCCTCGGCCTGCCGTTCAACATCGCCAGCTATGCCCTGCTGACCCACATGATGGCTCAGCAGTGCGATCTGGAAGTGGGCGATTTTGTCTGGACCGGTGGTGATGTGCACCTCTACTCCAATCACATGGAGCAGACCGCGCTGCAACTCTCCCGTGAGCCGCGTCCGTTGCCGCAGTTGGTGATCAAGTGCAAACCCGACTCCATCTTCGACTACAAATTCGAGGATTTCGAGATTGAGGGTTATGACCCCCATCCCGGCATCAAGGCGCCCGTCGCCATCTGATCGAAAGGCGCCTCAGGGCGCCTTTTTTATGCATAAAAATAACTGAAAATGCATTTTATTGATTGCGTCATCAAGGGGGCCGGAGTGCAGTAAAACCTGCTTATAGCAGACACCTTCTGTTTTGCCTTCGGTTTTCTCGTTGTATTCAGCAGTAAGAAACGATTTTCCATTAATTGTTATGGGATATAGACTCAAATCAAAGTAATACTGTGGATAATTTAACCATGAGCAACGTAATAAAGAAGTTTCTGCAGCTGGAGGCCGCCTCCGGAATAATTCTGATAATGGCTGCCATACTGGCGATGGTATTGGCCAACACGGGTCTGGCAGGCGGCTATCAGGCATTCCTCGATACGCCGGTGCAGGTGCGCATCGCCGCGCTCGACATCAACAAGCCGCTGCTGCTCTGGATCAACGACGGTTTCATGGCGATCTTCTTCCTGCTGGTCGGGCTTGAGGTCAAGCGCGAGATGCTGGAAGGGGCGCTCTCTTCCCGGGTACAGGCGACCTTCCCGGCCATAGCCGCGGTCGGCGGCATGCTGGCCCCCGCGCTCATCTACGCCTTCTTCAACTACTCGGATGAGGTGGCGCGTGCCGGCTGGGCTATCCCCGCCGCGACCGACATCGCCTTCGCCCTCGGGGTGATGGCGCTGCTGGGCAAGCGGGTACCGGTCAGCCTCAAGGTATTCCTGTTGGCGCTGGCCATCATGGACGACCTCGGGGTCATCATCATCATCGCGCTCTTCTATACCCAGCAGCTGTCGCTGACGGCGCTGGCGGTCGGCATACTGGCGACCCTGACCCTGCTGTGGATGAATCGCCGCGGCGAGGACAGGATCGGCCTCTACATGCTGGTGGGGCTGGTGCTCTGGGTGGCTGTGCTCAAGTCCGGCGTCCATGCGACCCTGGCTGGCGTCATAGTGGGCTTCATGATACCGCTCAACGGCAAGCGCTATGCCTCGCCGCTCAAGCATCTGGAGCATTCGCTGCATCCCTGGAGCGCCTACCTGATACTGCCGCTGTTCGCCTTTGCCAATGCGGGGGTCTCGCTGGACGGGATAGGCCTGTCATCCCTGCTGAGCCCTGTCCCTCTTGGCATCATGCTGGGGCTGTTCGTGGGCAAGCCGCTCGGGGTGTTCACCATCAGCTGGTTGGCGGTCAAGCTGGGCATCGCCCAGTTGCCGGGCGGGGTCAACTTCAAGCAGATTTTTGCGGTCAGCATACTGTGTGGCATTGGCTTTACCATGTCGATGTTCATCGCATCGCTGGCGTTCGAGCACGGCGGATTGGATTACGGCAGCTATTCACGCCTCGGGATCCTGGTGGGATCCACCCTGGCGGCAGTGGTCGGTTATCTCGCCCTGCGGATGTCGCTTCCCAACCGGGAGGCGGATCAAAGCACGGAGGGGTTATGAGAAGAGTGATAGGGTTGGTCATGCTGGCGAGCCCGGGGCTCTGGGCGGCCAGTCTGGAAGATTGTCAGCAGGATGCGGCATCAAGCAGCTGCTCCGCCTATCTCAACGGGGTGGTCGACAGCGCCGTCATGCTGGGGGACAAGCAGGCCAAGGCCCAATTCGGTGAGACCTTCGCCGAGCGGGCCCTGAGCAGTCGGGCTGGTGAGCGGGTCAAGCAGTCCAACAAGCGCTACTGCGGCGAGCGGATGCCTGACAAGGTGCGCCTCAAGGCCAACCTGCAGGCGCAGTTCACCGCAAACAAGGTTGACTCGATCAGCGACATGTATGACATTCTGGCGGCTGAACTCAGCTGCTACCGGAGTCCGCGTACCGCGGGAACCCCATCGGATGTCACACCTTAACTACAACCACCTCTACTATTTTTGGATGACTCAGAAGAAGGGCTCCGTCACCCAGGCGGCGGAAGCCCTCTTCTTGACCCCGCAGACAGTCACCGGCCAGATCAAGCTGCTGGAGCAGCGCCTGGGCGGCAAGTTGCTGATGCGCAAGGGGCGCTCCCTCGAGGCCACCGAGCTGGGCCAGCTGGTGTTTCGCTATGCCGACAAGATGTTCAGCCTCTCCTACGAGATGCTGGATATCGTCAACTACCGTAAGGAGAGCCAGATACTGTTCGACGTCGGCATCGCCGATGCGCTCTCCAAACGCCTCGCCAGCCGGGTACTGCTCTCGGTTATTCCCAACGATGGCTCCATCCACCTGCGCTGCTTCGAATCGACCCACGAGCTGCTGCTGGAACAGCTGAGCGAGCACAAGCTCGACATGATCCTCTCCGACTGCCCGGTGGACTCCAGCCAGCATGCGGGCCTGCTCTCCAAGCGGCTCGGCGGTTGTGGCGTCAGCTTCTTCTGCAAGGC